>NZ_VOAY01000001.1:0-1987725 GCF_008369125.1 Pusillimonas sp. ANT_WB101
GAACCTTGTAACCTGAGACTCCTTTCAAGTACTCCTCAACTATTGCCTGCTTAAATTCCTCGTCATATTGCGCCATAAAAAACACCCCGAAGGTTGGATGGGTGTCCAACTTTTGGGGTGCAGTTCATAAAGGGGATGGGCATTCATCACATGGCGTAACCCTGTTACCGCCCAAGCAACGCAGCAGTCGCATCCATCTGCGCATGTTCGAAAGCTGCCGCAAAATCATCCAGCTCAAACGCATTAAGCCCCACCTCTTTGCCAAGAGCCACCTCCCGCCAGTTCACAATAGTGGCATAGACCTCGTTCAAGACGGCCAGCCAGGTTTCCTCAAAGGCGAAAGCACTGCTATCACGCCGGCCATGGCGTACGTACACGAGCGATCCGAGCGGCAAGCCAGCGTTGCCGATACATACTCGAACTTGTTGGCGGGTAGGTGCGGCGGTTGCCATCACATTGCTCCTGAAGAGCCGCCTGACTTATTGCGCACTCGCTTGGGCAAGTGCTCGTCCATCAGCGTTAGCCCGATCTCGTCGTTGGGCGTATCTAGCAGATGCTCGAGTGCCTGGATTTCGCCAAATACATGTAACGCACGGGCGAAGAAGTGAATGGGTACGCGCATGTCGCCTTTCTCCATGCGGCGTACGGTGGACAGGGAGGCTCCCATGCGCTCGGCCAGCGAAGCCTGGGAGATGTGACGTCGTCTACGGGCGAGGGAAATGTCGCTGCCTAGTTTAGCGATTGCGCGTTCGACAGGTAGTGGCGTGAATGATTTCATAATAATAACTCTCGTAAGAGTCTTATTATAGTTTAAGAGTTCCATTTAGAGTGCTTAAATACAAATAATGAACCGCCTTGAGACTGTTGCTGTGGCGGCGAGTTTGTCAGATACACTTGACCATGAGCGTGTGCTATATGACTAAGGTCTTGTTTAAAGGCTTCTGCGAGCTATCTGCCCGGCCATACCGTTTCGTCAACTGCAGGTTTCTGATCATCACCTACCGCACTGACCCCTAAAGACTAAATTTTACCGAGGGAACACCATGAAAATGCAAGACAAGGTCGCCATTATTACCGGTTCGGCTGCCGGCATCGGTAAGGAAATCGCCATCACTTACGCGCGTGAAGGTGCCAAGGTGGTAATCGCCGACATGAACAAGGCGGCTGCCGAAGCCACTGCTCAAGAGTTGCGCGATGGCGGCGGACAGGCCATGAGCGTGGCCATGGACGTAACAGACGAGGCGGCCGTCAATGCAGGTGTGGACGAAGTTGTTAAGGCCTGGGGTGGGGTCGATGTGCTGGTGAGCAATGCAGGTATCCAGATCGTGCATCCTCTGCAAGATTTCACGCTGGCTGAGTGGAAAAAACTGCTGGCTATTCATCTTGATGGTGCCTTTCTTACTTCCAAAGCCTGCCTGCCGCATATGTACAAAAGCGGCCGCGGTGGCAGCGTAATCTTTATGGGCTCGGTGCACTCCAAAGAAGCGTCCATGCTCAAGGCACCTTATGTCACCGCCAAGCACGGGTTGATCGGGCTATGCAAGGTCATCGCCAAGGAGGGTGCCGAGCATGGTGTGCGTGCCAACGTAATCTGCCCAGGCTTTGTGCGCACCGCGCTGGTGGAAAAGCAGATTCCCGAGCAGGCCAAAACCCTGGGTATTAGCGAAGCCGAAGTTATTAAAGACGTAATGCTGAAAGAAACCGTCGATGGTGAGTTCACCACAGTGCAGGATGTGGCTGAGGTGGCGTTGTTGTTTGCATCGTTCCCGAGCAATGCGCTCACCGGCCAGTCGCTGGTGGTGAGCCACGGCTGGTTTATGCAATAAACTCGGGCTGTTTATAAAGCGTGGCCTGGCAGCGAGTGCTGCTGGGTGTCACTCCTTGTTATCGTTATTTGGTTTTTGCAGCGGGCAACATCATGATCGACCACCTGGACCATCTCGTACTGACCACTTGCGATGAGCAGGCGTGTATTAAGTTTTACACCGAGCTTTTGGGCATGCGGCTTGAGGAGTTTGGCAATGGGCGAAAGGCGCTGTGCTTTGGCAATCAAAAAATCAATATTCATGTCAAAGGCCGGGAGTTCGAGCCCAAAGCGCATACGCCAGTTCCGGGCGCGCTTGATCTGTGTTTTATTGCCAGCCAGCCTCTTGATGACGTTATCGCGGCATTACAGCAGCGCGGGGCCACTATTATCGAGGGGCCTGTGATGCGCACAGGTGCTACCGGCCCCATCCGGTCTATCTATTTGCGCGATCCCGATCTGAACCTGATCGAAGTATCAGAGTTAAGTCTGTAGCCATGAAGTACGGTTTCCGCAATGCCGCATAGGCCGGTATCCGTAAACGGCGGGTTTCGGGGTTTTGGAGCTTAACGCGTTGCAGACGGAACTGGCCCGGTATCAACAGATACTGCATGAAGCCATGCCGTATCTGTTTTCGGATACTAAAACCTATACGTCGCTGTCATGCAGTGCGCGCAACGTTACCGCGATGAGACCGTCCTGGTTGCCTGTTGCGATAACTGGCAATTATGCTGGTCTCCTGTGACCTTAACGAGTACATATCGCTTATTGGCGTACAGCTGTTCAAGCGGCTTGCCGATGATGCCTGCGGCTTCCATTTGGGTTTTCTTTGGAATCGCCAAGTAAAATGGTGCAGCACACTCAGAGGCCAGCTTCAGTTCGTTTTTCTTTATTTCGTGTACTTTTCCCGCCGAATAAAATTCGGCAGAAAATGGCGGCTTCGACAGGTAAAGCAAAGGTGCTTCAGACGTGTCGTGTTGCTTTACGTAGTGAACCAGGCCGCGCTCAGAGTTGCGCAAATCAGGTTTAACCCACACGACCACACTAAAAATCAACACTACAGTTGGCACAATCGCTGCAACACCGAACAGATTCCGCCGAGACACAACAACTTGTTGGCTTAATTGGTCTGCAAAAATCGCAGCAATTACACTAAGCCCGGCCAGCGAAGGCAGTAAATATGTCCAGAGAATGTTGGCAGAAAAGGTAAAGAATAAGGGCGTGAACAGCACACTGGCCAGCCAATAGCATAAAAATGGATCGTTGCCCACAGCCTTGGTGGCCGAACGCAGGCGCATATTGCGCAGCGCGCCCAGCAACCCTGCCAACAAAGCAATACCCCACGGAAACGAAGCCTGCAACCAGAACAGCCATATCTCGCCGTAGGGACGCCTGTGGGCCGTACCATACAGGTCGCCTTTCCAGCCTGCGTCCAGAAAGCGGCGAAAGTGTTCGCCCACAATAAAGTAATCGAGAAAGCCGGGAGTTTTGATTTCGGCCAAGATGTACCAGGGCAGGCTAAGTGCGGCGGTTAGCACCAGCCCTTTTACCCAAGGTAGCGCCGCCCATAGTGTGGCGGTTTTGCGGGTGAAGGCATACCAGACCACGATGGGCGCAAAGCTCACCACGACGGCCAGAGGCCCTTTGGACAAGAGGCCGATGACTAGGCCTAAGAAGAAGCCATATTGCCACCACAGTGCGCCCCATTTCTTGAACGCACTGCTGGCTTGCGCGGGCTGATTGCCTGTGCCCGCTGCTATCAGGGTGTGATTGTGCACCGCCATGGCAAACGAAATCAGTGACAGCGTGGTTCCAAGTGCCAGAAACGGGTCGGTAAGCACGGCGCCCGAGCTTACGTATACAAGCCCAAACGTGCTGTAGATAATGGCGGCCAGTAGGGCAACACGCGGTGTTTGCAGTGTGCGCAATCCAGCAATAATGATGGCGTTGGATAAAAGCAGACATAGCCATGATGGGAAGCGCGCGGCAAACTCGGTGTAGCCGAACGCCTTCATGGACAGGGCCTGTGCCCAGAATGAAAGCGGTGGCTTGCCCCAGAAGGGTACACCGGGGCTGAACCACGGTGTGATCCAGTCTCCGGTCTGCGCCATGATGCGGGCTATCTCCGCATAGCGTGGCTCGCTGGTGTCATAAAGCGGCACAATGGTCATGGAAAGCAGTGGCAGCAGCAACACGGCCGTCAGCAAAAGCCACGCTGTTTTATTTGTACGTGGCATACGACTTTGTTCCTGCTGTGCTTGCTTTTGCTGTTATGGCTGCGGCTGCTGCGGCGACGGCAGCGGCGGCCGTTGCTGCTGTTTGCGCTTCGGCGTTTGCCGAGGCTGCAGCGCGTGCTGCGTGGCGTCGGCTCACGATGTCACGCACAAGGTAAACAGGGCGTTGCTTGGCCTCGTAATACGTTTTTCCTATGTATTCACCCAGCAAGCCGATGGACAGCAGCTGGGCGCCGCCAAGTATTGTGATCATGGAAATTAATGATGGATAGCCCTGCACAGGGTCGCCCAGTACCAGTGTTTTGATCACTATCCAAAGTGTAAACAGCACTCCGAACAACGCCGTCAGCAACCCGACACCCATCGCGATGCGCAGGGGGACAGTGGAAAATGATGTAATACCCTGAAAGGCCAGGTTAAACAGGCTGAGGTAATCCCATTTGGTGGTGCCTGCCGCTCGCGGCATGCGGTCATATTCAATAACCGTGGTTGGCAAACCGATCCAGGCAAACAAACCTTTCATGTAGCGATTGCGCTCGTTCAACTGCTTAAGCATGTTGACCGCCTTGCGGCTGAGCAAGCGAAAGTCTCCGGTGTCTGCTGGAATGTCCACGTCACTGATGGCATTGAGCACCCGATAAAATTGGTGCGCACTGTATCGCTTGAACCAGGTCTCACCTGCTCTTGACCGGCGACGCATGCATACCACGTCTGCGCCATCTTTCCATGCCTTCAGCATTTTTGGGATGAGCTCAGGCGGGTCTTGCAAGTCGGCGTCCATGATAATGACCGCCTCCCCCGTAGCATGCTCCAGCCCTGCGGTAAGCGCAGCTTCCTTGCCAAAGTTTCTGCTCAGAAACACAGCCGTAACGGCTGGGTCTTTTTTGGCCAGGCTGTTCATCATATGAGGTGTGCCGTCGCGACTGCCGTCATCCACAAGCACCAGCTCATAGCAGACGCCAAGGCTGATAAGCACGCCGGTTAATCGCTCGTGCATCATCATAATGACTTCGTGTTCGTTGTAGAGCGGCACCACAATTGATACTTCTACCTTGCGATCAATGTGAAACCCGGTGCGCCAGTTCTCAATTAATGCATTCATGGAACACCATCCTCTTATAAATGATGAAATTGATGATTGCGACGACAGCAGTCGCGCAGATTTGCGCCATATACAGGCCAAAATGAGCAAACGAAATCAAAAGATAGAAAATGCCTGCATTGACACACCAACCCAAGATCACGGCACAGACATACGCGGGGATGGCCTTGCCGTGCATGCCGTTGCCGCGAAACGTCCAATAAAACTGAAGTACGTAGTTCAAGAATGAGCCTGCAACGGCACCGATGGAGGTCGCCCAGACAGGCTGCATGCCTGCTTTGGCCAGTGCAGCCATGACTGCCCAGTGCAGCAGCGTCGCGAAACCGCCCGATATCAGGAAGTTAAGTACTTGGGTTGCAAGTGATGCGCCCTCGGTCGTGGTCAGACCGGGTTGTTTCTGTGTGTCGCTGTGCGCCGAGTACGCGGAAGGCGAAACAGGTTTCAATGCCGACATTCATTTCTTTTATTAATGCGTTGATGCAAGAATACGAATACGGGCAACAAGAAAGTGTCAATAAATTATCAAGATTTTGTCAAAATCCGATGGCGCACAACATTTTTTGTCTATGGCCCTTAACTGTGCGTATCTTTGAAAGGCTAGATAGGCGCAACATATGGATTGGTGCAACATTGGGCGTTGCAGCTATCGCTGCCCGTCTGGTGGCAGGCTGGAAGGCGAGCAATTGCGTGTGCGCGCTTGCTGGCCGCCCGCCCGCCCGCCCGGCAAGCGGGCGCGTTACGCGCAGCTATCGTGCTGCATCATCGCGCAGATGGAATGCGTATTTGATTCGCTTGTTTGGCGTGGGTGGCGAATAAGTGTGGTCGATGGTCGTGAGCCTTCCGCCGTTAAGCGGCAACGCATGCCAGGCACTGAGTCAGCTGGTGTGCGATCGCCCGTTGATCAACGAAATTAGTCTCTGACGGCTATCAAGACTGCCAGTCAGTCACTGCACCTTCGGGTGTCAGCCGTATTCTTGTTCCGATGGTGTCAGTTTGCGCGATTTCTAGCCCCCAACCCAATCTTTCAGCCATCAAGGTCACAATATAAAGACCCAGGCCGCTAAGCATTAAACCGTCAGCAGAGAGGTTTTTTTCTCCGCGAAGTATTGCTTGCTGCGTGGTGGTCAGCCCTGTTCCTTGGTCTTCAATTTCAACAATGCCTGCCGATATCGTGACCCGGATATTCCCTTTCGTGTGCTGGATGGCATTTTGTATGAGGTTACGCAGCAGCATGCGCACCATGGTGGGGTCGCTGTTCACCGTAAGCGCACCCCTGGCATCAAGTGTTACACGGTCTGCCGCATGAAGGCTGACCTTCAGATCGTCAATAACCTGTTGCGCGGTGGTAATTATGTCAAATATTTCGCGTACCTGGTTGCCCTGCTCACGGCGAGCCAACTTGAGCAAAATATCGACGTTGTCTCTCATTTCGTCGCACGACCTGCGTACCCGCGTCAGTGTCGCGCGGTCGTTTGGGTTTAACTGATCGCGTACTTCCAGAATATCCAGTGCGCCTGACATGACGGCAATAGGCGTGCGCAGCTCATGGCTGGCCAAGCTTAGCAGCGACTGTTCGCGGCGTACGTAAGACTCCAGTTCATCAAGAAAACGGTTAAACGTCGTGGCGATGGAGTTCAACTCGGCATCAACGTAATCGGTTTCCATCCGTGGCATGTTGGCCCCGACTGGAATCCTGCTTATTCTTTCTGAGAGCAGCGTCAGAGGTCTGACAATGCGGCGGCTGCTTAATAATGCGAGTAAGAAGCTCAGCGCAATAATGATCAGTGCAATAAAAACTAGCGCCAGTTGGAATAGCGTCTCGCGCTTTTCAAAGTGCGTAATGTTTTTTGCAACATACAACAGACCGGTGTCGACCGTGCGTATAGTGATCAGGTAGGTTTCACCCTCAAGTTCGATTTCTTCTGAGTAATTGTCTGGAAGACCACGAAATACACGCGGCAACACAGCAGGGCGGGGCTTGTCGTTGGGCACAAAAACAACTGCAAGATTGGGCGATTCCCACTGCAGCACGTCATCGCCTGTGTGGTTCATTAATATGAAGTCGCGTTCTTGTGCAAACTCTACCTCTAGCATGGTGCTTTCAAGGTCTTCGTTGACCAGCATCACGGTCACAACCATAGCAATCATGCTGATTACGCTTACCGTTAAGATGGCGCGATAAATTCTGAGCGAAATCGATTTTCGAGTCATCAGCTTTCTGTGCCCGGCGCAATAAGCCTGTAGCCCCGGCCATGCAAGGTTTTGATCATGGGGTAGTTGAACGTCTCTTGCAGCAATTTACGAAGCGAGTACACATGTGTGCGCAGTGTATTCATGTCGACCTCGCGCTCACCCCATACGCTGTCCTGAAGTTGGGTGTAGGAAACAAAATCAGGATACGTCTTGATCAGCACTTCGAAAATACGGGCAGCTGTGCCGGATAGCTCGATTTTAATACCATTGTCGGTGCGCACCGCGAACGAACCGGGGTTAAAGTGAATGCCGGGTATGCCAATTTCTGGTGTCTTGGAAAAACCCGCTTTGCGCCGGTAAAGCGCATCCACCCTTAATTGCAGTTCGCGCAAATTGAACGGTTTGACCAAATAATCATCGGCACCCACCGTAAACCCCTGCTCTTTATCCTGCATCTGGTCTTTGGCGGTCATCATGATGATGGGGGTAGAGCAGTGCATGTCGCTGCGGATGCGGCGGCATACCTCAAAGCCCGAGACGCCAGGCAGCATGACATCGAGAATGATGACGTCGTATTCGTTTGTGGCGATTAAATGTATCGCCGTCAAACCATCTGAGGCAAAATCAAGTATGTATTGGTTGTCGTCAAAATACTCCAGCAGGTTGGCTGCCAGGCCGGCATGGTCTTCTACGATGAGCATGCGTATAGAGTGCTTTAGAGACATGAATAAGTTTTCTGGGTGATGGGGGCGTCAGGTGAAGAAAGACCAAGCCCGGGTGCGAACTTAAGACGTGGCCTCTCGCAGTTATATACCAATAGATATCAATTGTTTATCAAATCAATATCAAAATATTTTCAAACTGTCAGGCTTTTTGCGCTGACTCAGGCACTTTCTCGCTCAACGACTCGTTCTTCAGAAGCAGCGTAAGAACAATCGACAGCAAGGCGATGGCAGCAGCAAGCATGTACACATTTTGAAATGACTGTTCGGCGATCTGCAACAGGCCGGTGCTGTCAATGTTGCTGTTGTCTGCGCCCGCATGAGTGATCAACGAGTTGATGATATCGGCGCCGTTCAGCTTGTCGCCAAACGCGTTTGCGCCGGCGCGCAGCCAGCCCAGTAAAAAGGCCATCAACAGCGCAATACCCATTGCGGCGCCCAGCGAACGGCAAAATGCGGATACCCCCGTCGCCACGCCTACATGGCGGAAAGGCACGGCGTTTTGTATGGCAACGGTTGATGTGGGTAGTTGCAGGCCTATGCCTAGACCAATAAAGGTCAAGCATAGTGCCGTGAAGAAGGTGGAGCTTGGCGATGAGAGGGCCAACAAAAAGGTCGCTACCGGTGCCATCAGTGCGCCCGTTAGTTGGATATGCTTGAACGTACCCCAGCGCGTCATGAGCCTGCCGCCGATTAAGGCGCCCAGAGGCACAGAAAGCGACAAAGGTATAAGACGCAGGGCGGCACCGTCAGCCCCGACTGAGGTCAGCATTTGAAGCTCCAGTGGCACCAGCACAGTTAGCGCGACTAGCTGCACAAACGCGATAAACAGAATAAGGCAGGAAATGGTAACTGTTCTGATGCGGAAAAGGCCCAGCGGGATAATAGGTTCGGCCGTGCGTCGTGCATGCCAGACAAAGGCAGACAGGCTGACAAGCGTGATGACGATCAGCCATGTGTTGATATTATCGAACCACGGCGTACCCTGACCGGTGCGTGTGATCGCCAGCAGCATGGCGCTTAGCCCTGCCGTGAGCAAGCCGGCACCCAGGTAATCAACCGCGCGTTTAACGTGGGGCACATGCAGTTTGGCCAAGGCGCGACGTGAAATCAGCAGCGCTACCAGGCCTATGGGCAAGTTGATCCAGAATACCCAGCGCCACGACAGATAGGTGGTTAATACCCCACCAAGAACGGGCCCGGAAACGCTGGCCACCGCAAACGCACCGCTTATATACGCCTGGTAACGACCCCGGTCGCGCGGGCTGACTACATCAGCAATCGTAGCCTGAGCCACTGATATCAAGCCGCCTCCGCCCAGGCCCTGCAGAATGCGGGCCCCAACCAGAACTGGCATGGTGGGTGCCAGCGCGCAGGCTACAGAGGCCACCAGAAAAAGCACAATGGCGCTGGACAGTACGATACGTCGTCCATAAAGGTCGCCCAGTTTGCCGTAAATGGGCGTAGCAACTGCCATGGCGATCAAATAACCCGATACCACCCACGCCAGCAGGCTGATGCCATCCAGATCGGCAGCCATTTTGGGTAAGGCGACCGAAATAATTGTCTGATCCAGCGCACCCAGCAAAATCGCCAGCATTAAGCCAATGATGATGGAGCGGATGTCATCATGGTTTAGAGATTGAGGAGGGGAAGAAGAGGCTGCTGATGACATGGGCTACAACGTGATTAATGTGGGCGAAGTTGATCAGTATATGCTGGCATGTTGCTTTGGAGGAGTAGGCCACCGCAGGCAGCCCGTGTAAGTGCCTTGAGAGCGGCTGGGTAAGGGGCGGCGTATGCGTCAGTGTGGGGGATCGACAACATGGTCGCAACCACTGATGCTAACTCTGATCGCCGGCGGTGGCGCTCCACGGGCATTGGGCATTCAGCACATGGTGCAAGCCGCCTGCAACTCGCCCTTGGCCTTAATTAAAGCAGCTTGATACGCTGGTTCTTGCCCTTTACTGTCAGCATGCCCAGGCGGCGAACCGTTGCGTGGGCGATTTTGCGGTCGAGCGCCACGTAGCTGACTTGTTCGGTAACATTGATTTTGCCGATTTTGCTGGGATCAACGCCGCCTTCTCCGGTAAGCGCACCCAATAGGTCACCCGGGCGCAGCTTTGCTTTCTTGCCACCCAGTACCAGCAGGGTTGCCATGGGGGCTTGCACAGCATGGTCACTTGTACGCTTTAGCGCACTAAGCTTGCTCCAACGCAGTGGCATGCCTTGGTATGCCTCAATTTTTTCGGCCACATGTTTTTCTTGCGGTGCACACAGGCTAAGGGCCAGACCGTTTTCGTTGACGCGGCCAGTGCGCCCTATGCGATGTACATGTACCTGTGGATCGCGGGCCAGTTCAACGTTGATGACGGCGCCCAGCAAGGGGATATCAAGCCCGCGCGCGGCGACATCGGTGGCAACCAGCACGTTACAGCTCTGGTTGGAAAACTGCATGAGCACGTCATCGCGGTCACGCTGGTCTTTGTCGCCGTGCAGGGCAAGCGCGCTAAAGCCTTGCGCCCGCAGGTAGTCGGTAAGCTGCGCGCACTGAGCCTTGGTATTGCAAAATGCCAGGGCCGACTCTGGCCGGTAGTGGCCAAGCAGTTGCGCGGTGGCCTGGTAGCGGTACTCGTCGTCAACTTCGAAAAAATGCTGTTCGATTTGTACTTCGGTGTGTTGCGTGTCGACTGTGACACGCACGGGGTCGTTAAGAAAACGGTCGGCATCGTCGCGAATGGTGGCAGGGTAGGTGGCCGAGAACAACAGGGTTTGGCGCTTTACGGGGCAGGCGTTAACAATGTCGACCACGTCGGGGAAAAAGCCCATGTCAACCATGCGGTCGGCTTCGTCCAGCACCAGGGTGTGTACGCCAGACAAGTCCAGGATTTGCCGGTCGAGCAGGTCAAGAATACGGCCTGGCGTGCCAACGATAATGTGGGCGCCATGTGCCAGCGATTCAATTTGAGGCCGGGCCGAGGCGCCACCCGTTAAGGTCAGTACTTTGACGTTGCCGTGGGCGCGAGCCAGACGGCGCAGCTCTATGGCAACCTGTTCGGCAAGCTCGCGAGTAGGGCAAATAACCAGTGCTTGAATCGAAAACCTGGCGGGGTTCAGCCTGTGCAGTACCCCAAGCCCAAACGCAGCTGTTTTGCCACTGCCTGTTTTGGCCTGTGCAATGAGGTCGCGGCCCTCGAGAATGGCCGGCAGGCTTTCGGCCTGTATGGGTGTCATAGCCTCGTAACCCATTTGCGTCAGGTTGGCGAGTTGAGCCGGAGATAACGGCAGGGTAGAAAATGCGGGCGAAGACACGGTACGGACCACCAAATTAGACAATATGAAAGTCTAGCACTGCTTTGGTGGTAGCCGTGCCCGCGTAGGCCTTCTTTGTGTAATACATAGACATACGCGGTCTGTATTGTGGTTTCAGGCCACGTATGCGGGCCGGAGGTAAGTGAACGGGCTTTACGATTTTTTGTTACGCGCGCCGCCTTGGCGGGCTTTGAAGCGGGGGTTGGATTTGCATATAACATAAATGCGACCGCGCCGTTTTACAACTTGGCAGTCGCGGTGGCGTGTTTTGGCGTCTTTGAGGGAGGAGAGAACCTTCATGGCGAGTATGTGTAAGAAGAAAAGGACGTTGCAAGGAGCTTGGGCGAAACTGAAAGAGAAACACTGCGGCTGGGGTTATAACTAAGCATGCTCGTTTTTTCAGCATCTACGTGATGTTATAACATAACAATTACTAGCTGAGTCTGTTTTCTTAATCTATATGAACGGAGTTTTTAATGATCATCGATGACAGTCTGCGTCAGATAAGCACACAGACGCTGGGCCACTATGGCGATAATGCAGAAAGTTTTCGTGCAGGCACGCTTGGTCATGATGTCAGCCAGAATATCGACGCGCTGTTGCGCCACATTACTGCTGCCGCCCCATATACCGTGCTTGATCTTGGTTGCGGGCCTGGGCGCGATCTGAAAACGTTCTCGTCTCTGGGGCACAAGGCCATTGGCCTGGATGGCTGCCCACGGTTTGTAGAGATGGCGCGGGCTGATTCAGGCTGTGAGGTCTGGCATCAAAACTTGTTTACGCTTGATCTGCCCGCCGGCTATTTTGATGGCGTGTTTGCCAACGCCGTGCTATTTCATGTGCCGGCACAGGTGTTACCGCGTGTGCTGCTTGAGCTGCACGCCACCCTCAAGCCAGAGGGCGTTTTGTTCTGTTCCAACCCGCGTGGTCAAAATCAGGAAGGCTGGAACGGTGACCGTTATGGTGCGTACCATGATTGGCCCAGATGGAGCGCATTATTGATAGAGGCCGGGTTCCAGCCTATTGAGCACTACTATCGCCCGCCAGGGTTACCAAGAGACCAGCAGCCCTGGCTGGCCAGCGTTTGGCGGCGCCCGGCGCAAGCGCTTTAAACGTTAACGCCTCTTGGTTTGCAACCGTCTACGGTTTACACAGAGCCTGTATACATGCCACTGTGTTCACTCCGGCGACTCTGCCTTCGCCGGATCGGTGGTACAGGGGGGCTTGACGGGGTCAAAGTGCGTCATTACATCCAGCACATGTTCGTGCGCCATAACACGCTCACGGGCGCGCACCGCAATAGCATGGCCTTGGGCAATGGTTAGCTGCCCATCCATTTCAAGGTCTACTTCAACCAGAATCATATCGCCGCTACGACGGGTTTTCAGGTCATGAATACCCTGTACGCCGGGCGTGCCTACCAACTGCTCATGGATACGTTCGACGGTTTCCTGGTCGACGGAGCCGTCCACCAGATCATGAAACGACGCGTAGGTAAACTTCCACCCCATGCGGGCAACCATGAGCCCGACAATAAGGGCGGCGAGCGGGTCGGCCAGGTGCAGGCCTGCCAGGTTGGCCACAATGCCCACTGCGACGACCAAGGAAGAGGCGGCATCTGAGCGGGCATGCCAGGCGTTGGCGGCCAGCATTGATGAGCGAACGCGCTTTGCTACACGCAACATGTAGCGAAACAACCCCTCTTTGGCGACCAGCGCGACCAGCGCGACAGCCAGGGCAATACCATGCACTTCGGGTATGGCCTCGGGGTTTTGCAGTTTGGTTAAGCTGTTCCAGAGCAGACCAATGCCCACGGCCAGCAAAATTAAGCCAATAGACAGTGAGGCAGCGGTTTCAAAACGCAAATGCCCGTGGGGGTGATCGGCGTCAGGCGCTTTCTGGCTGTGCTTGTTGGCGACCAGCACCACGCCGTCAGAGACCAAGTCAGAGAACGAGTGCAGGGCATCGGCGATAAGCGCCTGAGAGTGCGCAAATATGCCGATGAGAAGCTGCAACACCGATAAAACGATGTTGACGGCGACGCTGACCAGGGTGCTTACACGCCCTGCAGCCTGGCGATCCAGACTGTTGTGCGCATTCATAAATGACACCTGCCTCTTAGTTAATTGATGCGCATACCGGGTTGCGCACCAGGCCATGGCTCAAGTACATAAATACCTGCATCGGTCTTGTCATCGGCATGGCTGGCGGCCAGTACCATGCCCTCAGAAACGCCAAACCGCATCTTGCGCGGTGCCAAGTTGGCCACCAGTACGGTCAGCTTGCCGGCCAGATCAGCCGGTGCATACGAAGACTTAATGCCCGAGAAAACCTGGCGATGGCGGCCTTCGCCCACATCAAGTGTGAGTTTTAGCAGTTTGGTGGAGCCTTCAACTTCTTCACATTGCACAATACGCGCGATGCGTAGGTCGACCTTGCCAAAATCTTTGATGTCTATGGTGTCGGCAATGGGCTCACCACCCGGCACAATGGCAGGCGTTGCGTCGGCGGGTGGCTCAAACAGGTCATCAAGCAGCTTGGGCTCTACACGCGTCATAAGGTGCTTGAATGCGTCAATATGTGTGGGCAGAACGCTTGCGTCAGCCCACAGAAAGCTGCGCGGCCCACCAAACAGCTCTTTGGCTACGCGCTCGGTAAGAACGGGAAGCACTGGCGTTAGCATGACTGAAAGTGCTTTGAAGCCTGCCAGGGCGCGCGAACACACGTTTTGCAGCGCGGCCTTTTGCTCATCGCTGGCGGTAGCGATGCCTTTGGCCATTACCCACGGCTGAGCGGCATCAAACGCCTGGTTAATCTGGTCAGCCAAGGCCATGATGCGGCGTACGGCTTTGCCGTACTCGCGGCTTTCAAGCTCTTCGCGAACGTTGTCGGCCACTTGCTGGCACTCGTTTTGCAGGGCCTGCACGTCGCCTGTATAGGCCAGCTTGCCATCGAAATGGCGGCTGATGAAGCTTGCAGCGCGGCTGGCAATATTTACGTACTTGCCAATAAGGTCGCTGTTGACGCGGGCGATGAAGTCATCGGGGTTGAAATCGATGTCTTCGACATGCGAATTGAGCTTGGCAGCGATGTAATAGCGCATCCATTCGGCGTTCATGCCGATTTCCAGGTAGCGCAGGGGCGAAATACCCGTGCCACGGCTTTTGGACATTTTTTCGCCGCTGACAGTAATGAAACCGTGAACATGCAGGCCGTCAGGCGTTTTACGACCCGAAAACTTAAGCATGGCAGGCCAGAACAAGGCGTGGAAATAGACAATGTCTTTGCCGATGAAATGGTATTGCTCGGTGTTGCCGTTGGGGTCGAGCAAGGCGTCATAGTCAATGCCTTGCAGGGCGCAATACGCTTTGAGCGATGCCAGGTAGCCTACGGGCGCGTCAAGCCAGACATAAAAATACTTGCCGGGCGCATCAGGAATGGGAATACCAAAATATGGCTCGTCACGAGAGATATCCCAGTCGGCCAGGTTGGCTTCGCTGTCTGCATCGCCGGTGCCCAGCCACTCGCGGGTTTTGGCCAGCACTTCGGGCTGCAGGTGTTTGCGGCCTTGTGCGTTGCTGCCGGTAGTCCATTGTTGCAAGAATTCAACACAGCGCGGGTCGGACAGCCTGAAGAAAAAGTGCTCAGATGTTTTCAGTATGGGGCGGGCGTTGGTGAGCGTGGAGTAAGGCTCTATGAGTTCGGTGGGCGTGTACACGGCGCCACACGACTCACATGAATCACCGTACTGGTCTTTGGCATGGCAGCGCGGACACTCGCCCTTAATGTAACGGTCAGGCAGAAACATGCCTTTTACCGGGTCGAAAAACTGCTCAATTTCGCGGGTTTCGATCAGGTCTGTCGCTTTGAGGGCACGGTAAATGTCTTGCGACAACGTCACGTTTTCGGGGGTGTCGGTCGAGTGCCAGTGATCGAACTTAATGTGAAAACCGTTCAGATACTGTGGGCGCTCGCTGGCGTAGCGCTTGACCAGTTCTTGCGGGGTAATGTTTTCGGCTTCCGCCTTGAGCATGATGGGCGCACCGTGCACGTCATCAGCGCCTACGAAATGTACCGTATGGCCTGCCATTCGCATCGCACGCACCCAGATGTCGGCCTGGATATATTCCATGATATGGCCGATATGAAAGGAACCGTTGGCGTAGGGCAGGGCAGTGGTTACAAAAATCGTACGCGACATGTTTGTGATTTCAGCTTTTTGAGGGTGAAGAGAGGGTAAAGCTGGATTTTAGGGCTTTCCCTCAGATTGTGCTTGGGCGCGCCATGAAACCGGACGCGTTCGTATTGCTTTCATATACAACTTTGCCTCGGCCACGTGCGCAACGGTGTGCGCTCGTGGCCGAGGCAAGGTCAGGAAATGTGAATTTTGGCGGTTGGGTCTTGTGGCCCGCTCCGCTAGGCGGGACGCCGTACTGGTTTTGCGCTAAGGTATTTCGCGCATTTCGATGTCAGTGACATCTTTGGTCGGGAATATGGGTTTGCGCGCGGCTGGCGCAGCCTGGCGCCGTTGCTCCCAGTAAGCACGGGCACCGAAAGGGCGGCCCTTAACGCGGGCGACGATATACAGGATGCCCACTGCAATAGCGGTGGATATCATGAATATAAATGCCATCGCCATTCCGAATAGGGCGAGTGCAAAAAACAAGATGCCGCGGATAATTTGGTTAAATGTATTCATCGTATTTATGTTGACCATGATTGTGGAAAAAGATTCCTTCAATCCGTAATTCTTGACCTCTCAGTGTATTCTTCAGGGCGGGGTCTGTCGAACTCAGGGTAAATTCGTGGTTTCTTCCACTGTACATCCCGGCTTCTAGTTCTACAACAGCCAGTGACCACTACAGAAACGTACTGAAACGATTTTGGCGCCCAAGTGGCGTTACGCTTGTTTATTGATTTGGAGCAGTTATGCAGATTATCAGCCACGCGGTGCAACCCGGCCTCAGACCCATGCCTAATGTGCGCAATATTATTGCCATTGCCTCGGGCAAGGGTGGTGTGGGCAAAAGCACAACCGCCGTCAACATCGCTCTGGCGCTGGCGCGCTCGGGTGCGCGCGTCGGGCTGCTGGATGCCGACATATACGGCCCCAGCGTACCCATGATGTTGGGCCTGTCTGGCAAACCCAAGAGTGTGGACGGCAAATTCATGGAACCGCTTGTTGGCCATGGCTTGCAGGCAAACTCCATTGGCTTTCTGATCGACCAGGACGCCCCTGCCATCTGGCGCGGCCCTATGGTCACGCAAGCGCTGACGCAGTTGCTTACGCAGACCAACTGGCATGATCTTGATTATCTGATTATTGACATGCCCCCAGGAACAGGTGATATTGCACTGACCATGGCACAAAAAGTGCCACTAACCGGCGCTGTCATTGTGACTACCCCGCAAGATCTGGCGCTGGCCGATGCCCGCAAGGGGTTGCGCATGTTCCAAAAGGTTAACGTGCCGGTTCTGGGCGTGGTCGAAAACATGTCTACGCATATATGTACGCAATGCGGGCATGTCGAAGCCATATTTGGCGAGCACGGTGGGCGTAACATGGCAGCCGAATTTAACCTACCCTGGTTGGGAGCATTGCCGCTGCAAATGCGCATTCGCGAGCAGACCGACTCAGGCACACCCAGTGTAGTGGCCGAACCTGAAGGTGAAGCCGCCCGTGCCTATGTTGAAATTGCACAAAAGCTGGCTGCCAATGTAGCGGCATTGCCGCCCGATACGGCATCCAGTGGGCCCACCGTCATATCACGGAAGACCTGATTGCATGCAGAAAGAGGTAGCCGCTAGTTTGCTGGTGTTCGCGGGCGTACTGCAAGTCGCCCGCGCTGACGTTCCTGAGGTAATCATCGACCCTGGTGGTGTACCTCCGAAGGCACTGCAATCTATACAGAATGCGGTGGATGCCATCACGCGCCTGGCGGCTGATCAGGATGGCGGGGAGGTAACGCGGTTGCGCAGGCGCGCCTATCAGGCCACCCTCTCGGCCCTGGAAACCCAGGGCTATTTTTCGCCCGTTGTTACCTTAGAGGTGGGCGAGGACGTGGGCGGTGAAACCTGGGACATCACCATCGAGCCTGGGGAGCGCACCAAAGTCAAAGATGTGCAACTGGTGTTCAAAGGGCAGATCAATCAGCCTCAATTTGAATCCCGAGTCAAAACCCTGAAAAACGATTGGCCGCTAGATAAAGAAATGCCTTTTATCAACCAGGAGTGGCGCAATGCCAAGGTTGAGTTGCTCGATGGCGTAAGTCGCAAAGATTTTTACTTTGCACGTATTGGCAATAGCCAGGCGACTGTTGACGCCGAGGTGGCGCAGGCCGACCTGTTTGTCGAAGTCGACAGCGGCCCGCGTGTAACCTTGGGCCCCGTGAAGGTTAATGGGTTGAAACGGGTTCCGCGAAAGCTTATAGACCGCTATTTGCAGTACCACGTGGGTGACCCGTACAACCAAGATACGCTAGATGATTGGCAGCAAGCCTTGCAGTCAACGGCTTTTTTTCGCGGCGCGTTTGTTACGCTTGATGCCAGCGATGAAGCGCAGAAAGTAGGGGCAGATGGCGAGGTGCAGTTGCCCGTTCAGGTGCAGGTATCCGAGGCACCCGCCCGGCGCGTCACGGCCTCCCTCGGGGTCGACAGCGATTACGGCATACGTGCCGAAGGTTTGTATCGGCAAAACGTCGTATTCGGGCAGCCGGTCTGGATCGAAACCGGGGCCGGGGTCGACAAAGACCGGCAGCGTGCATTCTTTGATGTACACCTGCCGCCCACCCGAAAAGGTTATGTAGACAGTGTGGGTGTGCTGTTCGAGCACTCCGACATCGAAGGCCTGGATAACCGACGTGTCGGTATGGGCTGGAACCGCACGCACGCGTGGAAGGCGAAGGATGGCAGTCGCGTTGATTATGAAACAGAATATGGCGTAGTGGCCGCGCACGACCGCACCCGGATCAGCGGCGCTGACGGTTACGACGTACCCACCATGGTCGGAACCGCGCGCTGGATGCGACGCGATGTTGATGCCAAGTACGATCCGCGTGAGGGTAACCTGATCGAAGTGGGCTTGGGCGCGGGTGTCACCCTCGACAAAGGAGAAACCTTTTATCGTGCGGGTGTTCGCGGCCAGAAGTGGTGGCCCGTGGGGCCACGCGATGTGCTGACCGTAAGGGCTGAAGTCGGCCATGTCTGGACTCAAACCGATCGCCTGCCGCAAGATTTTGGCTATCGTACTGGTGGCGCGCGCAGCATACGCGGTTATCGTTACAAGAGCATAGGTCTGGATCGTGGTGATGCGGTGATTGGGGCAAATGCGCTGGCGGTTGGCAGTATTGAGTACACCCACTATTACACCGAGCAGCTCGGTATGAATGTATTTCTTGACGTGGGTGATGCGGCGCAAAGCTTCCGCGACATGCATTGGGCATTTGGGTATGGCGTGGGTTTGGCGGTGCGTACACCGGCCGGTCCGTTTTTTGTTGACCTCGCGTATGGGCAGCGTGATAAAAAGCTGCGAGTGCATTTTTCCCTGGGTATTGCGTTTTGAATGTAGTGTCACGTTGGCTGCGCACAGTCGTTATCTGGCTTGGGCCCCTCATCGTGTTGTTTACCATGGTGCTGTGCGGTTTCCTTTATTGGGTTATTGCCTCGCCTTCCGGTACGCGCTGGGCACTCGTCACTGCGGCACAGCAGTTCGACGGGCAAGCCAGCCAGGTCTCCGGCACGTTATGGGATGGGGTGAGCGTGGGCAGTTTTTCTGCAACGTTGCCTGATGTAGTGGTGAAACTAGAAGGGTTTCATCTGCAAGTCGACTGGCATGATTTGCTTAATCGCCGTCTGCATGTGCTTGAGCTTTCGGCGGGCGTGGTTGATGTTGACCTCACCGGCCAGGCTGAACCAGACCAGCCCAAGCAACCCTTTAGCATGCCCGAGCTTCCTGTAAAAATAATCGCCGACAATGTCGCGGTTGGGCAAGTGCGCGTTAGCCAGAACGGAGAGCCTCTGCTGCCCGTCGAGCTTTCAAAGATTGCGACCGCACTTTACCTGGACCAAGAAGGCGCTCAACTCTCACTTCGCAGCCTTGACGTTACCCATGAACAATTGGCCACATCCTTTGAGGGTGAGGCCCGCGTTTTGAGCCTGCATGCGCCATGGCCCATGCAGGTAGATCTCGATGTGCAGGCCACCGGCCGTACGCAAGACTCACCACTATGTGCCCGAAACTATCTTGCTACGCTGCCTGTAGAGCAGACCAAAAGTGCAGCGTCCAAGCCTGATGACAAGCGGGCAAACGGTGGGAAGCCAGGCTCCATCGGGAAGCAGGTCACTAACGGAAAACAAGACTCCAACGGACACTCGGCCTCCAACGGACACTCGGCCTCCAACGGAAAGCAGATCAATGACGGCAAACAGGCGAACGACAGCAAACGGGTCGCTGAAGAACAGCGAGCAGTAAGTAACAAGACGGCGCAACCTGCCAGATCCGCTGCAGACAGCAAAGCTTCAATAAACGAGAAGCCAGCTGCAGGCAGCAAGAATTCTCCTGGCGAGAAGCCAGTCGCAGGCAGCAAGAAATCCACCGGCGAGAAGCCAGCTGTAGAAAGCAAACCGTCGGCAGGCACTAAACCATTGGCGGGTAGTGGGCAGGGTAATGGTTCAGTCGAGGACAAGCGTATTGTCGATTCCGCTGCACCGAAGGTGGACGGGAAAACAAAGGCCGCTGCGGGGGAGGTGACGCAAAGCTTTACACCTTGCGTCCTTGACTTGCACACAGAAATAAAGGGCGACCTGAACGCGCTTGATATCACGCTGCGTGGCAGTGGCCAAGGCATGCATGTCAATGCTGACGCCCATATAACGCCTCAAGCCGCGTTTCCGCTGAAACACGCGGTGGCCGATCTTGAGCTGGCCGACGGCTCGACGCTGCGCGGTAAGGTCGACTGGGAGGCAGGCGTGCAGGGCGATGCCACGCTAGACCGCCTGTTTGGCTCACTGAATACGCTCAATCTCAACGTGGGCCAGCTGGTTGGCCCCGTCATCCCCGACGCCCTGCTTACGGTCGATGCTGATTTTGACCTCCTGCTTCAGAACCGCAGTGCGGTGCAGTCTGCCAAAGTGGCGATGAACATTGCACAAGGCTCACGCTGGAACAAACAGGCCTTAAGTGGCCACCTGAATACTCAAATAATCAGCAATAAAAAGACGTCACCCTCCCAGACAGCCGCGTCAGCCGAGACAGGCGCGCTATCCCAGACAGCTACAACGGCTGAAACCGCTGAGGCGTCTAATGGGGCCACGGCAGCGGAGACGGCTGGTCCATCCCGGACAGCCAAGACAGCGCCATCTCAGCCCGCCGCGCCGCCCACCCGTGCTCAGCCGATCAACCCTGCGCAGGCAGAAGCAAAGACGCCGTTTACGGCAACGACGGCTGGCAAAACCCCTGCGTCTGCCGGGCAGGCATCTCAAGGCCTTGAGCTGACGGCAATGCTTGACGGGCTGCAACTGGCCGCGCTCGACATGGATCTGACACTGGGCAAAAACCACGTGAAGGCCAAAGGCGCCCTCGGCGTTGCCGACAACAGTCTTGATCTGGATGTGGTGGCTCCCCAGCTTGACGCTTTCTGGCCCGATATACCGGGCGGCGTTACGGCAAAAGGCGTGGTGGCAGGTACGCTCGCCGACCATAAGGCTGATTTAAAGATCGTATATACGCCCAAAGACAGCAAGGCGAATGAGCTCGGTACGGCACCCGCCGATGTGCACGTTGTGCTGGATGGTCATTGGGGCAAGCGGCCAGGCTCGGATCGCGCCCCTGCCGCGGTCTCAGGGGGCGGCGGCACTTCGCCTGCTCCAAGTGCCAAGGCTAATAAGGCAGAAAAAGTTGTGGCCGCGTCAAATAGCGCCAGTGAGGCACGATTGCCGTCGAAAACGGCGGCGTCAGCTCTGGAGGGTTGGCGTGGCACCCTCAGCAAGCTCGACATCAAGCATGCCAAGTTTGCGGCTGATCTGAAGGCGCCTGTTGCTGTCAGCTTTTATCCCGGTACACAACCGCCAGCATGGGAATGGGAAGTGGGCGCTACAACGCTGGAGCTGTTTATGGGCTCCCGCAAGCTGGTTACTGTGGACCATGCTGGCTCGCGCGGTGGCGCCGGGCGCTGGGAAACCCGTGGCGATGTTAACCATTTGGTTGTGTCGCGTAAGCTTGTGGAAGAAGTGCAGCAGGCCTTGGGTACTTTGGTG
This sequence comes from Pusillimonas sp. ANT_WB101, assembly GCF_008369125.1. NCBI lineage: Bacteria > Pseudomonadati > Pseudomonadota > Betaproteobacteria > Burkholderiales > Alcaligenaceae > Pusillimonas > Pusillimonas sp. ANT_WB101. Next base: position 21,622 of record NZ_VOAY01000001.1, read on the forward strand.
GAAACAGCTGAAACCAAAGGCGGCATCAAAATACGCGGCGCAGCCAAGGCCAGCACGACTGAAATCGATCTTGCACTGGATTGGGATCTGAAATTTGCCGGCGCGCTCGAAGGCAGTGCTCACGTCAAGCGTGTTGCGGGCGACGTGATTGTGCCCGCTGAACCTCCTTTCCCGTTAGGCCTCAAAACACTTACACTAGGCATTGAGGCCAGCCGTACCAACAACTCAACCAGTCAAATTCTTCTTGACCTTGACGTTGACACCAAGAAGATGGGCAGCATTTCTGCCAAGGCCAAGACCTTGCTGCATGCTGATGGCATGCGGCTTTATCTGGAACCCAAAGATCCCAAGGCGGTGCAGCTCAAGGCCAACGTCAATGATCTGGGCTGGCTTAGCCTGTTCACCGGTGACGCCATGGAGTTTGGCGGCACCCTTACTGCCGATGTGCAGATGGATAGCAAGCCTGACGGAAAATGGGCGAGTAACGGCACCATTCGGGGTGACAAGTTGCGCGTTGTTCGAATCGATGACGGCATTCGGCTGCTCGATGGTACGTTGCTGGCCAGGGTCACTGATGACAAATTGGTGCTTGAGTCGCTGAAATTTCCTGCACGCCTGCGTACAACGCCTAAAGAATGGCGTACGGCCAAATGGGTCAGTAGCGATCCCGATGCCAAAGACGGCAGCCTGACAATTACGGGCGACTGGAATCTGTTCGAGTCTACCGGCGATATTGACGTGGCATTTCATCGCTACCCACTGCTGCAGCGCTCAGACCGCTACGCCATGATTACCGGCGATCTCAAAGTCGCCCTCGCCATTCCCAAAATTGACGTCACGGGCTCGCTGGTGGCTGATGCCGGCTGGGTAGACCTGGATATGCTCAGCTCAATCCCCACGTTGGATTCTGACGTCGTGGTGATTCGGGCGGGTGATGACAGAAATAAAAAAGAGTCGGCCTCACCCGTTCAGGTTTCTCTGGATATTGATGTCGACCTGGGGCCGCGTTTTTACATTACGGGCTATGGCGTCAACTCGGGTTTGGTCGGCAAGCTGCACATCACCATGATAGGTGACAAGCTCACGGCAATAGGTGCGTTGCATACGCGTGGTGGGGCAGTCGAGGCCTATGGCCAACGCTTGCAGCTGCGGCGAGGGACTATTACCTTTCAGGGCGACATTACCAGCCCCGTGCTCGATATCGAAGCGTTGCGCACAGGGCTGGCCGTCGAAGCCGGAGTGCGGGTCGCAGGCACTGCGCGGCGACCCCGTATTGATCTGGTGTCTTACCCGGCGGTCAGCGAGATCGAAAAGCTGTCCTGGCTGCTGATGGGGCATGGCCCCGATGACTCGGGGGGCGACGCCGCGCTGTTATTCTCGGTGGGCAGCTCCTTCCTCAGTGACGGTGAGCCGTTTTATCGTCGTTTTGGTATTGATGAGGTCACGATGCGCTCGGGCGAGCTTGGCGGCGCCGGCAGCATTTTGCCCGCCGACAGCGTGGTCAAAGGTATGGACTCAGGTAACAGTAATATTGAGCAGCGTTTTGTTGTGGCCAGCAAGGCGTTGTCGTCCGGCTTTACCGTCAGTGTGCGTCAGGCTTTGTCCGATACAGGTACGGTAGGTCATATCAGTTATCGCTTGGCGCGCGGTCTCACGGCTGAGCTCAGCGTGGGTACAGTTAATGGTCTTGCTTTGGTGTATCGCTGGTTCTCGCGCGATTAGCCAGGCAGGTCTGCGCGCTCTGTAGTGAGAGCTATGCGTGGGTGGCCTTATAAGGGGCTAAAATACGCGCCAACATATAAAAGGTAAGGTTATGAGCATTAAGAATGATCGCTGGATCCGGCAAGCCGCCGCCAACGGTATGATCGAACCCTTCGAGCCGGGCCAGGTGCGCTCTGTCGATGGCAAGCGTATTGTCAGCTACGGAACCAGCAGTTACGGGTATGATGTACGTTGTGCAAATGAATTCAAGATATTTACCAATATCAATTCAACGATTGTCGACCCCAAGGCTTTTGATGAAAAATCGTTCGTCGATTTCAAAGGCGATGTCTGCATCATTCCGCCCAATTCATTTGCCCTGGCCCGCACCATAGAATATTTTCGTATTCCGCGCACTGTGCTTACCATATGCCTGGGCAAAAGCACATACGCCCGCTGCGGCATCATCGTCAACGTTACGCCCCTTGAACCCGAGTGGGAAGGCCATGTAACGCTGGAGTTTTCCAATACCACGCCCTTGCCCGCCAAAATTTATGCGGGTGAAGGCTGCGCACAAATGTTGTTCCTGGAAAGCGATGAAGAATGCGAAACCTCGTATAAAGATCGTGGCGGTAAATACCAGGGGCAGACTGGGGTTACCCTGCCTCGCACATAGCTGGAGCAGTACTGATGAAATTTCGCTTCCCCATCGTAATTATCGATGAAGATTACCGCTCGGAAAATGCATCCGGGTTTGGCATTCGCGCCCTGGCGTCGGCCATCGAGGCCGAGGGCGTTGAAGTGCTGGGTGTTACCAGTTATGGTGACCTCAGCTCGTTTGCCCAGCAACAAAGTCGTGCCAGTGCGTTCATTTTGTCGATAGATGATGAGGAGTTCGTGGTGGCGTCGCCTGAAGACGTAGCCAATGCCATCAAGAATTTGCGCTCGTTTATTGGCGAACTGCGTTTTCGTAACGCCGATATCCCCATCTACCTGTATGGCGAAACGCGTACCTCGCAGCACATACCCAATGACATCCTGAAAGAGCTGCACGGCTTTATTCATATGTTCGAAGACACGCCCGAGTTCGTGGCCCGGCATATCATCCGTGAAGCGCGTTCGTATCTTGATAGCCTGGCGCCGCCGTTTTTCCGCGAACTGGTCAAATATGCCTCTGACGGCTCGTACTCGTGGCATTGCCCCGGGCACAGCGGTGGGGTGGCCTTTTTGAAAAGCCCGGTCGGGCAAATGTTTCACCAGTTTTTTGGTGAAAACATGCTGCGTGCCGACGTCTGTAACGCGGTAGACGAACTGGGCCAGTTGCTTGACCATACCGGCCCCATCGCCGAGTCTGAACTGAACGCCGCGCGCATTTTTCATGCCGATCACTGCTTTTTCGTTACCAATGGCACCTCTACGTCGAACAAGATTGTGTGGCATGCCAACGTCGCCAACGACGACGTGGTCGTGGTTGATCGAAACTGTCACAAGTCGATTTTGCACGCCATTACCATGACGGGTGCGATCCCGGTGTTTCTGCGTCCTACGCGCAACCACCTGGGCATTATTGGGCCGATTCCGCTCGAAGAGTTTGAGCCAGAAAATATCCGCAAAAAAATCGAAGCCAACCCGTTTGCCAGTCAGGCGCCCGACAAGAAGCCGCGCATTCTTACGCTTACGCAAAGCACGTATGACGGCGTTATTTACAACGTCGAAATGATCAAGGAAAAGCTGGGTTCAGAAATTGACACCCTGCACTTTGACGAAGCCTGGCTGCCGCATGCGTCGTTTCACGAGTACTACAAAGACATGCACGCCATTGGCGAGAACCGCCCACGTTCCAAAGACGCCATGGTGTTCGCCACGCACTCCACACACAAGCTGCTGGCCGGCCTGTCACAGGCGTCGCAAATTACGGTGCAAGATTCTGAAACGCGGCAGCTTGATCGCAACGTGTTTAACGAAGCCTATTTAATGCACATGTCGACCTCGCCACAGTACGCCATTATTGCGTCTTGTGACGTGGCCGCTGCCATGATGGAGCCGCCCGGCGGTACCGCGCTGGTCGAAGAAAGCATTACCGAAGCCCTGGATTTTCGCCGTGCCATGCGCAAGGTCGAGTCTGAGTTCGGCAAAGACGACTGGTGGTTCAAGGTATGGGGCCCCAACCGTTTGGTGGCTGACGGCATAGGCGAGCGTGACGACTGGCTGCTCAAATCGGGCGACAAGTGGCACGGCTTTGGTGACCTGGCCGAAGGCTTTAACATGCTTGATCCCATCAAGGCAACGGTGGTAACGCCGGGTCTTGATATCTCTGGCACGTTTGCCGACACGGGCATCCCGGCGGCGCTGGTTTCCAAATACCTGACGGAACACGGCGTGGTGGTTGAGAAAACCGGGCTTTATTCGTTTTTTATTCTGTTTACCATCGGCATTACCAAAGGCCGCTGGAACACGCTGCTGACAGCGCTTCAGCAGTTTAAAGACGACTACGACCGCAACAACCCGCTGTGGCGCATACTGCCTGACTTCTGCAAACAGCATCGTCGCTACGAAAAGCTGGGTCTGCGCGATCTGTGCCAGCAGATTCACGAGGCGTATCGCAAATATGACTTGGCACGCCTTACCACTGAGGTGTACCTCAGCGATATGGTGCCTGCCATGAAGCCGTCGGTGGCGTATGCCAAGATGGCGCACCGCGAGTCTGAGCGCGTTAGCATTGATGCCCTTGAAGGGCGTGTCACTGGCGTGCTGCTCACGCCGTACCCGCCGGGCATCCCGCTGCTGATACCGGGCGAGCGCTTTAACCAGCGCATCGTCAGCTATCTGCAGTTTGCACGCGAGTTCAACGCCACCTTCCCAGGGTTTGAAACCGATGTGCACGGGCTGGCACGTGACGTGCAGCCAGATGGTGAAGAGCGCTACTACGTCGACTGCATCAAAGAAGACTAACGGCCGTGGCGATCAGGCAAGGTGGGGTGGTGCAGGCCACCACCCACGACCCCGCCTCTGGGGGCGTACGGGCGAGCGCGAAAAAAACCGGCAATCGGGGCGCTCGCGGTTCGGCGTCGGGCGGTTCGCTTAATCAGGTGTTTGATGTGGCAGTGGTGGGTGCTGGCGCGGCCGGAATGATGGCTGCGGCCGTGGCAGGGCAGCGGGGGCTGCGTGTGGTGCTCATTGACCATGCCAAAAAGCTGGCTGAAAAAATTCGCATCTCTGGTGGTGGCCGCTGCAATTTTACGAACATCAACACCAGCCCTGCCAATTTTATTTCGCAAAACCCGCATTTTTGTCGCTCGGCGCTGGCGGCCTATACCCCGCAAGACTTTATCGATATGGTCGTCAGGCATGGCATAGCCTGGCATGAGAAACACCGGGGACAGCTGTTTTGTGATGAATCCAGTGAAGACATTATCACCATGCTGCAGCATGAGTGCGATGATGGTCGCGTGTCATGGCGCATGCCCTGTGCGGTGGAGCGCATTACGCGTGTCGATGACGACGTGTTTGTGCTGCATACGTCGCAGGGCGAGGTGCAGGCGCACCAGCTTGTGATGGCGACGGGCGGCATGGCCATCCCGCAATTGGGCGCGACTGATTTCGCCTTGGGTGTGGCGCGGCAGTTTGGGCTGAAGGTGATTGAACCCCGGCCTGCGCTGGTTCCGCTTACTTTTGATGCAGAGGCCTGGAAGCCGTTTTCTTCCCTGAGCGGTGTGGCGCTGGAAGTGCTGGTGCGCGCTGTCGGGGCTGGAGCGGCTGCTGCGAGAAAGGCGAACGGGCGTCAGAAACCCGGTGGCAAGGCGGCACAGACTGAGTTTCTTGAAGACCTGCTTTTTACACACAGGGGTCTGTCTGGCCCAGCTATTTTGCAGATATCCAGTTACTGGAACCCAGGCGAGGCGATTTCTGTTGATCTTGCGCCGGGGCGGGATCTTGCCCGCGAACTGCTTGAAAGCAAGCAGGGCAGCCGACAGAAGCTGGGGTCGGTGTTATCCGGTATGTGGCCCAAGCGTCTGGCTGACCAATGGCTGGCCAATGCGCAAACTACTGGTGATGGTTTGGGCGAGCAACGCCTGGCCGATGTGCCGGACAAGACTTTGCGCGAACTGGGCGCGTGCATCAATGCCTGGCAGCTGTTCCCCAGCGGCACGGCGGGTTACAAGAAAGCGGAAGTGATGCGTGGCGGGGTTGATACACGCTGCCTGAATCAAAAGACCATGGAGGCCAGTGCGGTTTCTGGCTTGTACTTTATAGGTGAAGCCGTGGATGTTACAGGCTGGCTGGGCGGCTATAACTTTCAGTGGGCGTGGGCTTCTGGTGTGGCCTGCGGCAAGGCATTGCTGCAGCATGGCGGCAAACGCTAGCCGACATTAAACTGCTTTTAACGCAGGGCAGAAGGGTGTAGCCCGCGGCAAGGCATTGTTACAGCACGACGGCAAACGCTAGCCGGCATTAATATACTTTCAGTGCAAAGCACGCAGGTGCCGTCTGCGGCAAGGCGTTGTTGCAGCACAGCGGCAAACGCGAGCCAACATTAATATATTTTCAACGCTGGGCCGAAATCTGTTTGTGGCTGCCTGGCTTTCGGGGTATGCTCTCGTTTGCTGTCGTCACACAGTGGGAGAGCGTCGATTTTTCGACCGCCGAAGGCGCAATTCGCCCGAAATCGCTCAGGCACCCCGTACCGCTCGTGTGTTGTCGCCAATTGGCTGGCAAGGCAGCATTCTGGAGAGACTCGTTCCATTGGCCCGCAGGCCTGGCATCGGGCGCCGAAGGTGAACCCCCTATATGGGGTCAACTCTCAGGCAAAAGGACAGAAGGGCGGCGCAAGGGCCAGGTGGCTCGGCGTCGTCGTTTCGTTTCCGGAGCCTCTCTCATGTCTACAGCACTAAAACATACCCCTCTGCATTCTGCCCATCTTCAGGCCGGCGCCAAAATGGTCGACTTCGGTGGCTGGGATATGCCTGTTTCCTATGGCTCGCAAATTGAAGAGCATCACACCGTACGCCGCGCCGCGGGTATGTTCGATGTTTCGCACATGCTCAATGTTGATGTACGTGGCAAAGTAGCCGCCGCGTCAACGTCAGCCGAGGCTCAGGATGCCGCCACGGGCGAACAAGGCGTGCGTGCCTTTTTGTCACGCTTGCTGGCTAATGACGTGGCCAAGCTTACGGTGCCAGGCAAGGCCCTGTACGCGTGCATGCTCAAGCCTGACGGCGGCGTCATTGACGACCTGATTGTGTACTTTTTTGATGAGACCAACTGGCGACTGGTGGTAAATGCCGGTACGGCAGACAAAGACATTGCCTGGATGCAGCAGGTTGCGCGCGATGAGGGCTTTGAGGTTCAAATTGAACCCCGGCGTGATCTGGCCATGATTGCGGTGCAAGGGCCCCAAGCCCGCGAAAAGCTCTGGGCAGCGCGCCCGCACTGGAAGGCACCCACCGAGCAGCTGGCGGCCTTTAACGGTGTTTACATCGATGCCGATACGCTGGTTGCACGCACAGGGTACACCGGTGAAGACGGCTTTGAAGTTGTACTGCCGGCCACCCAGGTGGGTGCTTTCTGGGATGACCTCGTCAGTCAGGGCGTGTTGCCTTGTGGTCTGGGCGCGCGCGACACACTGCGGCTTGAGGCGGGCATGAATCTATACGGGCAAGAAATGAACGAGCAGGTTAACCCACTGATCTCGGGCCTGTCATGGACGGTTTCTTTTAAAAACCCCGATCGTCGTTTTATTGGCCGAGACGCCCTTGAAGCCATTACCCCCGACCAAACGCTGGTGGGCATCAAACTGCTCGAGCGTGGTGTTATGCGGGCGCACATGAAGTTGCGCAGTGCTCAGGGCGACGGTGAACTCACCAGTGGCTCCATGTCGCCTACCATGGGTGTTTCCATCGGTATGGCGCGTGTGCCTCTGGGTCTGCAGCCTGGCGATGCCGTCGAAGTCGAGATGCGCGGCAAATGGATGCCTGCAGAAGTGGTAAAAATGCCTTTCGTGCGCAACGGCAAAATTTCGGTCTGATGCGCGCGCTCACTCTTATAACGAATACTGATTTTCACGGGGTACACCATGAGTCTTCCAACTGATCGCAAATACACGTCTTCCCATGAATGGGTCAAGCCTGAAGGCGACGTCTTTCTAGTGGGCATTACCGATGCCGCTCAAGACCAACTGGGCGATCTGGTTTTTGTGGGTGATGTTAACCCCGGTGCCAAGCTGTCTGCTGGCGATACCGCGGGTGTGGTTGAGTCAGTCAAGGCCGCTTCTGACATTTACGCGCCCGTCGATGGCGAGATTGTGGCCTTTAATGAGGCGCTGGGTGATCAGCCTGACCTTATCAACCAGGCAGCCTTTGATACGTGGATCTTCAAGATTAAGCCCAATAATCCTGACGACATCGATGACCTCATGGATGGCGACGACTACGAGGCGCTCGGCGCCAGCTAAGTGCCTTAAGGCGCCTGCCGGCGCCTTTTGGTGTCTGTCTTTTTGTGGCGGTCGGCGCTCTGAGGCGTAACGCGACCTCAGCGGGCCAACCGCCCTGATCATGCCCACATGCCCCGCATTTCTTTCTGTTTAGGTTGATTATGTTGCGAGATTTAGACCCTCACTCTGACTTTATCCCCCGGCATATAGGCCCGGGCCAGGCTGATCAGGCCCGCATGCTGGAAGCCATTGGGGCACAAAGCCTCGAGAGTCTGGTGCAACAGGTGGTGCCGGCCAGCATTCTCGACCGCAAGCCGCTTGATCTGCCGGCCTCGCGCAGCGAAACTGATGCGCTGGCTGGCCTGCGCGAAATTGCAGGGCGTAACCAGGTTTATCGCAACTATATTGGCCAGGGGTACTACGGTACGCATGTGCCGCATGTGATTTTGCGCAATATTCTTGAAAACCCGGCATGGTATACGGCGTACACGCCTTACCAGCCCGAGATCTCGCAGGGCCGGCTCGAGGCGCTACTTAATTACCAGACCATGGTCGCTGATCTGACCGGGCTGGATATCGCCAACGCGTCGTTGCTGGACGAGGGTACGGCCGCTGCCGAGGCCATGGCGCTTGCGCGTCGTAGTTCGCGTTCAAAAAGTAATGTGTTCTTCGCCTCGCAGCATTGTCATCCACAAACGCTTGAAATCCTCCGCACCCGCGCCAGTGGGCTGGGTATTGATCTGTTGGTCGGTGACGAGGCTGCCAGCCTGCCCGCTTGTTTTGGCGTACTCGTGCAGTACCCGCATAGCCTGGGCGATATTGCCGACTATCGTGCGCTGGCTGAGCAGGCCCATGCCATGGGCGCAGTGGTCTCTGTTGCGACAGACTTGCTGGCACTTGCTTTGCTGACACCACCGGGTGAGTGGGGCGCTGATATTGCTGTCGGCTGTGCCCAGCGCTTTGGCGTGCCCCCGGGCTATGGGGGCCCACACGCAGGCTTTATGGCGTGTAAAGACAGTTTTAAGCGTAGTATGCCGGGCCGTCTGGTGGGTGTGTCTAAAGACAGCCAGGGCGCACCCGCCTTGCGTCTTGCGCTGCAAACGCGGGAGCAGCATATTCGCCGTGAAAAGGCCACTTCCAATATTTGCACGGCACAGGTGTTGCTGGCTGTCATGGCCGGCATGTATGCGGTATGGCATGGGCCCGCTGGCCTTACCCGCATTGCCGAACGCGTGGCCACGCTGACCAGTTTTCTGAAAGGCGCGCTGGAGCAACTGGGCGTTACCGTCGTTAATAAACAGTATTTTGATACGCTGCTGCTCAATACGGGCGACGCTACGCAGGCAATTGTTGACGCAGCAAAGGCTGCACGCATAAACCTGCGCCAGCCTGGTGCAGGCCGCCTGGCCGTGTCGCTGGACGAAACCGTTACGGTGGCAGATCTTGACGTGCTGCTGTCCGTGTTTGCACAGGGCCTGGGTAAAACCTGGGACGCCGCCGCACAAAAAGCCAAACCTACCGCCTTGGGCATACCTGCAGGCTTGCGCCGCCACGGTGCAATTTTGTCGCACGCCATCTTCTCGCGCATTCAGTCAGAAACCGACATGCTGCGCTACCTGCGCAGCCTGGCTGACAAAGACCTCGCGCTGGATCGCACCATGATCCCACTGGGTTCATGCACGATGAAGCTAAACGCCACGGCCGAGATGATCCCGGTTACTTGGCCCGAATTCGGCAATATGCACCCGTTTGCGCCCGCTGATCAAGCACAGGGTTATAAAGAGCTTGTCGACCGTCTGTCATCTGCACTCTGCGTTATTACAGGGTATGACGCGGTCAGCCTGCAGCCTAACTCGGGTGCTCAGGGCGAATATGCTGGCCTTCTGGCCATACAGGCCTACCATCACGCCAACGGTCAGCCACAGCGTAATGTGTGTCTTATCCCCGCGTCAGCCCATGGCACTAATCCAGCCTCGGCGCAGCTGGCAGGCATGGATGTGGTGGTGGTGGCTTCTGACAGCAATGGCAATGTTGATGTTGAAGACCTTAAGGTTCGTATCGCTCAGGTGGGCGACCGTCTCGCGGCTTTGATGATTACCTACCCGTCTACCCATGGCATGTTTGAAACCGCCGTGCGCGAGATCTGCGCGCTGGTGCATGATGCGGGCGGGCAGGTGTACATCGATGGGGCCAATATGAATGCCATGGTGGGCCTTGCCCAGCCTGGCAAGTTCGGCGGCGATGTGTCACACCTTAATCTGCATAAAACATTTTGCATTCCTCACGGGGGCGGTGGGCCGGGTGTAGGTCCGGTAGCCGTGCGTTCGCACCTGGCGCCCTATTTGCCGGGTCTGGTCGATGAGACCGGTGTGCTGCCCGAAGGCGCGAAAGTCGGGCCGGTGTCTGCGGCACCCTATGGTTCGGCCAGCATTTTGCCTATTTCGTACATGTATATCTCGATGATGGGCGCTGAGGGGCTTAGAGAAGCGTCAGAAGTTGCTATTTTGAATGCCAACTACATTGCTGCGCGGCTGCGCGAGCATTATCCGATTTTGTATGCAGACAGCAACGGGCACGTAGCGCACGAGTGCATTCTGGATATCCGTCCCATCAAAGACCGTTGCGGTATTTCGGCTGAAGATGTTGCCAAGCGTCTGGTTGATTATGGCTTTCATGCGCCCACCATGAGTTTTCCGGTGGCGGGTACGCTCATGGTTGAGCCGACCGAGTCGGAAGGGCTGGCGGAGCTTGACCGCTTTATTGATGCCATGATTGCCATCCGCGAAGAAATTGCACAGGTGGAGCGCGGCGAAAAAGACGCAGAAGACAATGTGTTGCGCAATGCGCCGCACACGGCACAAATGCTCTTGGCTTCAGCGTGGCATCATGATTACACGCGTGAGCAAGCGGCCTATCCGCTTGCCAGTCTGCGCCACAACAAGTACTGGCCACCGGTATCGCGTGTGGACAATGCCTGGGGTGATCGCAACCTTATGTGCTCATGCCCCCCGGTGGAGTCTTATCTTGATGATGAGGCGGTTGTAAAGGTCGAGTAGTGGTTTAGGGCGTTTGTGGCAGGCGCTGTGGTTACGGGCGCAGCCGCCGCGACCGTATCCGCATGCCCCACGACCGTAAGCACAGCAGCCGCCTCCGTCGCAACGGCATAAAGCCTAAGCGCCCCGTATACCTCGAGATATTTTTGGGGTGTACGGGGCGCTGCCGTTGCCCGCTGGGACTATGCTACGGTATCAAGTACCTTTTTGATGGTGTCGAAGATATGCGCGATCTGCTCTTCTTCAATGATGAGTGGTGGTGATATTGCAATGATGTCGCCGGTATAGCGCACCATAACGCCCGCATCAAAGCACTTCCCAAACACTTCAGCTGCACGGGCACCCGGCGCGCCTTCACGCGGCTTTAATTCAATTCCGGCAACCAGGCCAAGGTTACGCACGTCGATGACGTGACGCGCGTCTTCCAGCCTGTGTGCGGCGTCTTCAAACGTTTGCGACATATCTTTGGCACGTTTGAAGAGGTGGTCACGCTCGTAGATTCCCAGCGTTGCAAGCATGGCTGCCGTGGCGAGGGGGTGGGCTGAGTAGGTGTAACCGTGGAAAAACTCGATGCCGTTGGCTGCTGCAGCCAAAATAGTGTCGTGGATCTCGCGCTTGACGGCGACGGCACCGGCTGGCACGGCGGCGTTGCTAATGCCTTTGGCCATGGTAATGAGATCAGGCGTAACACCAAACAATTCGCTGGCGGTATTGGCACCCAGGCGACCAAAGGCGGTAATGACTTCGTCGAAAATTAGCAAAATGCCGTGCTTTTCGGTGATGGCCCGCAGCTTTTGAAGATAACCTTTTGGGGGAAGAAGTACCCCGGTCGAACCCGCCAGTGGCTCGACGATGACGGCGGCTATAGTCGAGGCGTCGTGCAGTGCGACGATACGCTCGAGTTCATCGGCAAAATGCTCACCCCAGGCGGGCTGGCCGCGAGAATTGGCATTTTTCGACAAATCATGCGTGTGCGGCATGTGATCGACGCTGGGCAGTAGGGCACCTGAGAAGGTTTTGCGGTTGGGTGAAATACCGCCCACCGAAATGCCGCCAAAGCCTACGCCATGGTACCCGCGTTCGCGACCGATAAGACGCGTGCGTTGGCCTTCGCCGCGGGCGCGGTGGTAGGCCAGAGCGATCTTGAGCGACGTGTCTACCGACTCTGACCCCGAGTTGGTAAAGAAAATGCGGTCCAGGCCTTTGGGCATCAGTTTGGCTACAGCGGTGGCGGCCAGAAAAGAGTCTGTGTGGCCCATCTGGAAGCTTGGTGCATAGTCGAGCTCAGCCGTCTGCTGCGAGATGGCGTCAATGATTTCCTGGCGACCATGCCCGGCATTGACACACCACAGCCCCGCCGTAGCATCCAGAATTTGCTGGCCTTCGGTTGAGGTGTAGTACATGCCCTTGGCTTTTGCCAGCAGGCGCGGTTTGTCTTTGAATTGGCGGTTTGCCGTAAACGGCATCCACAGATTCGAGAGGTCGGGAAGATTGGCTTGGCTGGTCATTATCACCTCTGCACTGAAATAAAACCATGTTGGGGCTCCCTGCCGGTGGCTGGCCGCCCCTTACGAGGTGATGGCGCAAACTGTGCAGGAGAGAAAAGATTCTTGTGGAGCTATTCTCGTCCGTATATGATCAGGTTTAAATATACAGATAGATAATATCGACATGGCTGTATAGGCATTATTCATAAAACTGTACAGTTCAGGAGGCAACAGTGCGATTCTTCGAGCCCGTGCGTGATCGTACCGTGGGCGAAACGCTTTCAGATCAGGTGGTTGCAGCGATAGAGCTGGCAATACGTCAACAGCAACTCAGGCCCGGCATGCAGGTGCCATCGGTACGACAATTTGCGCGCACGCATGCCGTTAGCACCTTCACTGTATCGGCAGCCTACAGTCGTTTGGTTGCACGTGGCCTGCTGGTAGCGCGGCCAGGTTCTGGCTACCGCGTGCCGTCGTCGGCCAGGCAGGCACCGGTGCCAGAACGTGCGCCCGATTGGGAGCCTCCACGTCTGGGGGCGGCGTGGCTACTTGCCGACGTTTTTGCCGATCATTCCATACCCATTAAGTCAGGCTGCGGCTGGTTGCCGCCAGAATGGCTTAATGAAGCCGGCCTGCAGCAGTCAATACGGCAGGTGTCACGTACGCCCGTCACGCAATTGGGCGGGTATGGGCATCCTTACGGTTACCACCCCCTGCGCGAGTATGTGCGTCAGGCGTTGGGTCAGCATGGTCTGCAGTTGGATATCCGACAGGTGTTGCTGACTCACGGCGCTACGCAGGCGCTTGATATTGTTATACGCACACTGTTGCGGCCTGGCGATACGATTGCAGTAGAGATCCCCTGCTATGCCAACCTGTTGCCTGCGCTAAAGCTGGCCGGGTTGGTGGTGCGTGGGGTTGCGCGTAATGAAGACGGAATTGATCTTTATGCGCTCGAGGCCTTGGCCCAAGAAGGTGATGTCAAAGCACTGTTTGTAAATACGGCGCTGCAAAACCCTACCGGCACTACGCTGAGCATGAGTAACGCCTTCCGTCTGCTGCAGCTTGCCGAACGCTTTGATTTTTACATTATTGAAGATGATGTCTCGCGTGCTCTGCTGCCGGGGTTAGGGCCAATGCTGGCCGCCATGTCTGGAGCCGGCCGCGTCGTGTACGTGTCGGGCTTTTCAAAAAGTATTATGCCGTCGATGCGGGTCGGTTATGTGGCTGCCGACGCGGCGCTGACGCAAGAGTTTGCCAAAACCAAAATGGCACTGGGGCTGACGACACCAGAGATGATGGAGCGCACGGTGTATCAGGTACTGCGCCAGGGTAAGCATCAGCTTCATTTGCAGCGTGTGCAGGACAAACTGCGGCAGGCGCACGAAGAATTGGCTGGCTTGCTGGATGAGCACGGTTTTGAGGTGTTTGCGCGACCCCAGGCGGGCCTGTTTCTTTGGGCGCGCCCTGCCGGAAAATGGCGCGAACGCGGTAGCCGGCAACTGGCAGAGCTGGCGCTGAAAGATGGCATCTGGCTGGCGCCTGGCTCGTATTTTTACCCTGACCAGCCCGATACCGGCTGGATACGCTTTAACGTAGCGTATTCCCTAAGCCCAGCGCTCTGGGCGTTTATGCGCAAGGCAGGTGCTTGCAGCGAAAACTAGACAGCGCTTGAAACCGGGCGCAAACTCCTGCGCTTGGGCGGGTTTCGTAATAGGGCATGCTGCGTGGCGGGCGCACAGCAGTGTGAAGCAGCGCCATTACGAAGCTACAGAATGCGCCAGAAATAGCAGATGCTGGCCGAAAACAGCAAAACCAGCAAAAACAACAAAAATAGCAAAAATAGCAAAAATAGCAAAAATAGCAAAAATGGCAGAAAGCAGCAGATGCCTAGCCGTTTCGCAGATTAGATCTTGCGCTCATAGGTGACATAGTCGAAGGAAAGATCGTTTTCTTCGGGTTGAGTCAGCCGTTCGGTGACTTGCCATTCGTTGGAGTCTAGCTCCGGAAACCAGGCGTCGCCTTCAAATTTGGCATGGATCTCGGTGGCAATAATGCGATCGGCTATGTCGAGGGCGGGGCGGAAAATCTGCTCGCCGCCAATCACACTGATTTTTTCGACTGCGGCTTCTGCGCATGCAGCCAGGGCGTCGTCGAGCGAGGTGTATACGCTGGCGCCAGGCGGTTGATAATTGGGGTTGCGGCTGATGACGATATTAAGCCGGCCCGGCAAGGGGCGACCTAGTGATTCCCAGGTATTGCGCCCCATGATAATGGGGTTGCCAAACGTGGTGCGTTTGAAATGAGCCAGATCGCTGGGCAGACGCCAGGGCAAGGCATTGTCGAGTCCGATGACGCGGTTGTCAGAGTAGGCGACGACGAGCTGAACAAGTGGCATGGACATAGGCGTAGGTATAAGAGTGAAAGTTGGGGATGCTTCTTTATACCAGAACGATCCAAGCACAGTGATTTAACGAGAAACCAAGTCTTGGTATGAGCAGTGATTTGTCTGGGTCTGTTCGCGAGCCAAAGCAAAGCCAGAGCCAAAGCCAAACCAAAGCCAAAGCAAAGCCAGGGTCAAAGCAAAGCCAGGGTCAAAGCAAAGCCAGGGTCAAAGCAAAGCCAGTGCCAAAGCAAAGCCAGGGCCAAAGCCAGAGCCAAACCAAAGCCAGAGCCAAACCAAAGTCAAGGCCTAGCTATAGCTGCACCGAGCCCGAGCCCGAGCCAAACCTGGGTTGACGCAAGCATGAGGGCTGGTTAGCCGCCCGCACTCTCCGCCCGCATCAGCGGGAGAGAGTAAGGCGTGAGGCGGGTATCAGACGGCTACAGGCGCTTTGATGTGCGGATGCGGGTCGTAGTCAGTGATCTCGAAATCTTCGTATTGGTAATCGAAGAGCGAGTCGGGTTTGCGATGAATGACTAGCTTGGGATAAGCGCGCGGTTCGCGCGACAGCTGCTGTTCAACCTGTTCGAAATGATTGCTGTAAAGATGGCAGTCGCCGCCAGTCCAGATAAAGTCACCCACTTCAAGGTCGCACTGCTGTGCAATCATGTGGGTGAGCAGGGCATAGCTGGCAATGTTAAAGGGCACACCCAGAAAGATGTCGGCACTGCGCTGATACAGCTGGCATGACAGCTTGCCTTCGGCAACATAAAACTGAAAAAAGGCGTGGCAAGGCGGCAGGGCCATGCGCGGTATGTCGGAGACATTCCAGGCAGACACAATAAGACGTCGCGAATCGGGGTTTTGGCGGATCTGCTCGACCAGCTGAGATATTTGGTCAATGTGGCCACCGTCGGGCGTGGGCCACGAACGCCACTGCACGCCATAAACGGGGCCCAGTTCGCCGTCTGGCGCGGCCCATTCGTTCCAGATGCTTACTCCACGCTCCTGCAGCCAGCGCACATTGGAGCCGCCCTGCAAAAACCACAGCAGTTCAATGAAAATGCTTTTGGTGTGCAGTTTTTTGGTGGTGATGAGCGGAAAACCTTCGGCCAGGTTGAACCGCATCTGATAACCGAATACCGAACGCGTACCTGTGCCGGTGCGATCAGCTTTGTGAACGCCGTGCTCATACACATGACGCATGAAATCTTCGTATTGACGCATAAGGTAAGGCTCAGCCCTCGAGGACGGTAACAGAATGAGTGATCTCGGCAGTTTTGGCCAGCATAGCTGACGCCGAGCAGTATTTTTCGTGTGACAGTTGTACGGCGCGCTCTACGGCCGCCTGTGGCAGGTTTTTGCCGCTGACGGTAAACGCGAAATGAATCTTGGTGAATACTTTGGGGTCGGTGTCAGCCCGCTCGCTGGTAAGCTTTACTTGGCACTGCGTTACCTGGTGCCGGCCTCGCTTGAGAATGAGTACCACGTCATACGCCGCGCAGCCACCTGCTCCGGTAAGCATCATTTCCATAGGGCGCGGTGCGAGATTGTTGCCGCCGCCATCAGGGGCGCCGTCCATGGCTGTGACATGGCCGCTTCCCGTGCGTGCCACAAACAGCATGCCTTCGGAGCCACCCCAGTCGATCGTGCATTCCATGATTTTTCCTGGATTGAAGTAAGTCTCAATGATACCGAATAAATGTTACCGAATACGGGCACAAGTATTGAGCCGCAGAGTAAGAAGGCTTGACTGTTGCCTGGTGTAGTGGGGGTTTGCCGTGCAGCATGGGGAACAATGACGTCGATTTCACAGCGTTTGTTGGCGATGGACGTGTGCTTTTCACTGCTCCATGCTCAAGCATGCGCTGACATGGCGTTGGATACTGACCACAGTACCTCTCTGCCCCAATGTTGCCTTTTAGTACGCTCGGTTAACCGCGCTCTGCAAAGTGCTAATTTGTAATGAGCCCGCGCGCATGGGCGCGAAAATAACTGAATACGCCGAAAATTACTAGAAAGACAATATATATATCAGGGTTTTCACTCAGTACATCAAGCTGATAACGTATTATCTTAAACGTTTCAATCCAAAACAATTCCATATGTGCGTGCATGGCGCACCGGCTTTTGTTTTTCAGCCTCCGCCCGGGAATTCCACATGAATACCATCACCATACTGTTGCTGACCTTTATTGTGTCCGTAACAGGCTTATTCATCTTCATCTGGTCGCTGCGGCATCAACTATTTGATGACAATCCAGCGGCCGCCAACGTTATTTTCTCGGAAGGGGAAATTGGCCAGATCGAAGAGCCGGCTGCGACAGCCGAGCAGCATCGTGCACTACAAAAAACAGTCGATGCCACGCATACGGCTGAAATTGAGCCGGTGACAAAGGCGCAAGCCGAGGCGGAGCTGGCCGCGCGTGTGGAGGCTGACCAGTCATCCGCCTGGGTGGTTTTTGTGTTTTTGTCCTGTGCGGTGGTTTGGCTGATCTTTGCGTCAGCGGCCGGCCTAATCAGCTCGATCAAACTGCATTCGCCTGACTTTTTGACCGAGTACGCTTGGCTGACGTTTGGTCGTATACGCACATTGCATCTAAATGGTGTGGCGTATGGCTGGGCGCCTATGGCGGCGTTTGGTATCTCGCTGTGGATTATTCCTCGCCTGCTCAAGACCCCGCTGGTTGGCGCGCGTTTCGCGCTTCTTGGTGCCATGCTATGGAATGCGGCACTTATTGCCGGCCTGGGCAGTATTGCCGCCGGTTTTAACGACGGCCTGGAGTGGCTGGAAATCCCTTGGCAGATCGATATTCTGTTTGTAATCGGTGGCGCAATGATTGGCTTGCCGTTGGTGTTTACGCTGGCCAACCGCAAGGTTAAGCATTTGTATGTATCGGTGTGGTACATGGGGGCGGCGCTGTTCTGGTTTCCGGTGCTGTTTCTGGTGGGTAACTTGCCGGGCGTGCATTTTGGCGTTGAGCAGGCCACTATGAACTGGTGGTTTGGTCACAATGTGCTCGGGCTGTTTTACACGCCTATCGCGCTGGCCTCCATCTATTATTTTCTGCCAAAAATTATTGGGCGCCCCATACAGTCGTATAACTTGTCGTTGCTGGGCTTTTGGGCGCTGGCGTTTTTCTATGGCCAGGTTGGCGGGCACCACCTTGTGGGTGGGCCTGTTCCCGGCTGGCTGATCACGCTGTCTATCGTACAGAGCATGATGATGATTGTTCCGGTTTTGGCTTTTTCGGTGAACCAGCACATGACCATGCGGCATCATTTCAAAACGCTTATTTATTCACCCACGCTGCGTTTCATTGTGCTGGGCGGCATGATGTACACGCTAAGCTCGCTCGAAGGCTCTTTTGAAGCACTGCGCGCCGTCAGCACAATAGCCCACTTTACGCACTTTACGGTGGCCCATGCCCACCTGGGCTTGTACGCGTTTTTCTCACTGACCATGTTTGGGGCGATTTACTTTGTAATGCCACGCGTTATGTCCTGGGAATGGCCTTACCCAAAACTCATTTCCCTGCATTTCTGGCTTGTGGTCTTAGGTTTTGGCATTTATTTCGTGGGTCTGTCTATAGGCGGCTGGCTGCAAGGCCTGGCCATGCTGGATTCCACCCTGCCATTTATGGAGTCAGTCAAAATCACCATCCCTTATCTGGAAGCGCGCACGCTGGGCGGTAGCATTATGACGTTGGGTCACCTGGTGTTTGCCGTACACTTTGCGACCATGGCACTGCGATACGGCCGCAAGCGTATTGGCCCTGCAATGTTTCATGCACGCAGACTATCTTCTGACCACACAGTGGCTGGGGAGGCCTGATAATGGAAAGCGAATACAAACTTCTTAGTGGCGCCATGGTGACATTGGCGCTGGCAACCGCCACGCTGGTTGTGCTGCCGTATATGCAATTGTCTGACGTTAAACCGCCCGAGGGCCTCAAGCCCTACACCTCGCAAGAGTTGCGCGGGCGCCAGCAGTACATTGATAACGGCTGTGTTTACTGTCATACGCAGCAGCCGCGCTCGCAATCGCAGGCGCCTGACTTCAAGAGGGGATGGGGGCGCGCGCCGGTAGCGGGTGACTACTATTACGATCATCCTCATTTAATGGGTACCATGCGTACGGGGCCTGATCTGTTCAATATCGGAGCTCGCCAGCCCAGTGTTGACTGGAATCTTGGCCACTTGTATCAACCCAGGGCCTATACGCCAGGCAGCATCATGCCTTCGTATCCATTTCTCTTTGAAATCAAAGATAAGGCGGAGAAGGGCGATAAAGTCATCAACCTTCCACCCGGCTATGAGCCGCCTGGTAAGGTCGTTGTAGCCAGGCCAGAGGCGCTGGATCTTGTGGCTTACCTGATATCGCTTGACCATACTTACCCGATTGTTCCGCCTCCCGGCCTTATGGAACAGGCTCCGGCAGATAATGCAGAGGACGCCGAAAAGGCCGATAAGCCTGCGGAAGCGGGCAAGACGCAGGGTGCCGCCGAGCAGAACGAGGCGGGTCAGAAAAAGCTGGCGCAACAATCCGAAGGCGCGGTGAATCATAGCCCCGCTGCAGCGAATGCAGCCGGCACGAAGACGGCAGGCACGGACACGCCAGCTGCCGATAAACCGCTGGCAAGCAAGGGGTAACAAGATGTCTGATAAGTCTAAAAAAATTGATGCCCAGCGCCGCGAGATGCCTGAGCCATACGAGGGCAATCGTCCGGTTCCATGGGTGGTTATTCTTATCGTGTCTGGCCTGTTTATCTGGGCGATTTCCTATCTGGCCATTAACTATCAGAATGTGCCGGCACAGTATGGCGACAACCGCATCGCAGCTGATTTCCATGTGGCAGCGGCCGGCGGCAAGGTAGATGGTGGCCAACTCTACACGGCGCACTGTGTCGCCTGTCATCAGGCAACTGGTAAAGGCCTGCCGGGCGTGTTCCCGCCGCTGACTGCCTCCGAGTGGGTCACCGGCAAGCCCGAGCTAACGGTGCAGATTGTCTTGCACGGTATTACGGGTGAGTTGACGGTAGAAGGTACTAAGTACAACGGCACAATGCCGACCTTCAAAGATAAACTCAGTGACGCTGAGATTGCAGCTGTCGTCAGCCACGTGCGAACCAGTTTCGGCAATAGTGCGGATACGGTTGATGCAGATATGGTCAAGGCCGAGCGCGAGAAAACTGCCAGCCACGACGCTCCATGGAACGGCGATGCCGAGCTTGACGCAATGAAGTAGGCGGTTTTGGGTGGTGGTACGCACTGCGTGTCACCACCTTGCAGGGATATGTCATGAAGATGTTGATTGCCGTGCTGCTGGCGTGCCTGATGGGTATTGGCGCCCTGTATGCCCAGACAGACGGTTTTTCGGTACTGACGACCGAGGCTGCACGTCGTGCTGATGTTCGACGCCATCCACGACCGGTGCCGAACGCCGCATTGGTCTTTGCCGACGGCAATCATACTGACCTGGCGCAGGCCTTGCGTGATGATGGGCGAGTGACTGTCATCAACTTCATGTACACGCGCTGCTTTTCCATTTGTCTGGCCATGGGTTCGGAGCTCCAGCAGTTGCAAGATGAGCTTCAAACATTAGGCTTGGATAAGCGCGTACGTATCCTGAGTCTCAGTTTTGATCCGGCTGATACGCCTGACTATCTTGCCCGTTATCAAGCCAGCCAGCGCGCCAATTTACAAATCTGGTCTTTCGCCACGCTGACAGATGCTGCGCAACGCCAGGCTGTGCTTAAGGCGTTCGGTATTATTGTTGTGCCGGCGGCAATGGGTCAGTTTGAGCACAACGCGGCTTATCACGTGGTGACATCTGAGGGCAAACTGGTGCAGATTGTGGATATCGGCACTACCGACGCGCTTCTGACCTGGATTGAGCGCTACTTCAAAAAGAGAAGCCAATGAGACGGCCGGCGTGGCAATGGTTGCAGAGTGTGTGTGAGCTTATCGACAGGCTGCGTATAGCGGTCGGCGTCAGTCACCATGCAGCGGTACGCAGCAAGGTGCTCCTCTGGGGCGGTTGCGTAGTCCTGATTGTTGCTCTGCTGGGCAAGCAGTGGCTCACGCGTTCAATGTCCCTTCATATGCTGGTGCATATTCCGCTTATCTTGATAGCCGGCATCATGCTGGGGCGCGGCTGGGCGTTACGGGCGTTTCAGCTTGGGCTGCAGAGTCAGCAGAGTCAGCATGGGCAGCAGGGTCAGCAGGAGCCACAGAGACGGCAGGGACAGCTGTTACGGCATGAGGCGGCAAGGCTGGATGCGGAAGTAGGCCTGGCGGAGCAAACAGGGCAAACAGGGCAAACAGGGCAAACAGGGCAAACAGCGCGACAGGCGCCTACAGGTTTGTTGCTCAGTGCGTCTCGAAGATCTGCGACTGATGCATCGCAGGCTAGCGGGCCTCAGGCAGGGGGGCTGTGGGCACAGCTGAACCAGCACGGTCTTGCCGGGCTGTTGCTGTGTTCCTTTATTGGTGCTTACTGGATGATTCCCAAGGCGCTTGATGATGTCTTGCTCAGCGGGCAGGCTGATGTGTTCAAGTTTGTCAGTGTTCTGGCTGTCGGCTGGCTGCTGCAAGATTCGGCGTTGCGGGCCAACAACGTGATTCAGCTTTTTTTCCTGGGCAACTTTTGCTGGATGAGTGCCATTGTGGGCATGCTTTATCGCGAGAACCCCCAGCGCCTGTGCAACTTTTACTTGCTGGGTGATCAGGAAATCGCGGGTACAGGCCTTATCGTGCTGGCGATTCTTCTGCCCGTGGTGTGGCTCTGGATCCGTCGTCGCTACATCTGGCGCTTTTTGCAATAATGCAGGTATGCGTCGTACTGGCGTAAGCGGTTCAAACCGCAAGACGACACCCGCGTGTGTGAAACTAATTTATCAAGGAAAGCAGACATGGCCATGGAAAATGCTGCGCCAACTCAGTCTCCGGTTCGGTTCGAGCGCCGCCTTAATCCACTTGATCTTATGTTGGGCGAGTTGGGAAGGGCGGCACAGGTATTGAGCGGAGCGGCGGTTGCCACGCGTCCTAACCCGGCAGGCAAGTTCCCTGCAGCCGGTCAGGCTGAACTCACGCCCCAAGAGGCTCGTCACGCCGCTGGGCTTATGCGGGTAAACCATGTGGGTGAAATCTGCGCGCAGGCTTTATATCGCGGTCAGGCCGTTTTTTGCGGCGATGCAGCAATTAAAAACGTGCTGTATGCAGCGGCTTCTGAAGAGGTCGATCATCTGGTCTGGTGTGCCGATCGCATCGGCGAACTGCATAGCCGTCCTAGCTTGCTTAACCCCTTGTGGTATGTCGGTTCGTTCTCGCTGGGCTTGATCGCCAGTCGAGCAGGAACAGGAAAGAACCTGGGGTTCATGGCCGAAACCGAAAGACAGGTGGAGCAGCATCTTGACCGGCATTTGCACGAGCTGCCTCCGACAGATACCCGCTCACGCGATATCGTGTCGCAAATGCGAGACGACGAAATCCACCATCGCAACACGGCTGAGGAGCGCGGTGCCCATAAACTGGCCTGGCCGACACGGCTGGTAATGAAGGCGATGTCCAAAGTGATGACCGTAACGGCCTACCGTATTTGACGGCGCGTTAGCTACGCGCTAGTATGTAACATGTTCAAGGGTTAACCCCTTATTGCTTTTTTTGATGGGTTTGTAGCAAATACCCAACAAAGCAAAATTGTTACACATTTTTAGCTCTTTTATCTTGCATCGCACAATAGTCAGCTATACAATTCAGTTATCGGATGTCGCAACGTGATTGCAGCGGGTAAACCCCAGTCACACGGCTCAGGCAGCAAACAACTGCTTTCGTAGCCCGGCATGCCAAGGTTGTCTCCTCCACCCTCCTCCTTTGGTGGATTTAGCCCGAGATCTTACGATCTCGGGCTTTTTTTTTGTTTTTCTCCACAATTAGGTATTGTTACCTTTATTTCAGGCATCTACGGCAAATTGTTGCAAATGCAGCCGATAATAACGGCAATAGCTTATAACGACAGGTTTACATAGGAAACCCATCATCTTGCCCCAGCTTTCTGAATCTTTCACCTGGCTTTACATTTGCGTCGTGGCGTTCACAATTGGTGGCCTAATTGTGGCCTCCGAACGTTGGCATGGCGTATTTACCGGCGATAGCGATTTAAGCAAACCGCAGGCCAGTCATACACGCTCCACGCCCCGTGTAGGCGGGCTAGCGGTCGTGGCGGGCAGTCTGGCTGGGCTTTTGGTTCTTGGCCCCAGCAATATGACGCTAACCTGGCTTTGGCCTGTTCTGTTTATCGCAGCAATGCCAGTATTTGTGGCAGGGTTGCTTGAAGACATTACCAAAGACGTGGGCGCCGGCAAACGCCTGCTTGCCGCCTTTGCATCGGCCGCCATTGCATGGTGGCTGCTGGGTGGGGTGTCACGTGTAGGTATTTCATGGGTAGACGCCGTACTCGCTTTCTGGCCCATATCACTGTTGTTCACCATGGTCGCAGTGGGTGGGTGCACGCACGCACTTAATATCGTCGACGGCATGAACGGCCTGGCGGGCATGATTGCCACGTTAATGGCTATTTCGCTGGCGCTAGTGGCAATACAAGTACAAGACATTCCGATTTTTCTGATTTCTACCTCGCTGGCTTCGGCAACGCTCGGGTTTCTGGTCTGGAACTTTCCCTTTGGGCGCGTGTTTCTTGGTGATGGTGGGGCTTACTTTCTGGGTTTCATGCTGGCAGAGCTGGCAGTACAGTTGGTAGTGCGTAACCCCAGTGTGTCGCCGTTCTATGCTCTGGCAGTTCTTTTTTACCCGGTGTTTGAAACCCTGTTCTCTATATGGCGTCGGCGCTTTAAGCGCGGCACGCCGGTTGATCAGCCCGATGCCCTGCATCTGCATCAACTGGTGTTTCGCAGGCTGGTTCGGGTTACCTTTAGTCGTGACCGGCGCCATGCCGTACCGGCACTGTGTAATGCCATGACATCGCCGTATTTGTGGGTGCTGGCACTTATCGGCCTGGTGCCTGCAACCATTTGGTGGGATAACGCGTGGATGCTATGCGCGAGTATCTTGGTGTTCTCATTTGTATATTTGTGGCTGTATTCCAGGCTGGTGTCGTGGCGCCGTCCTTCATGGCTATTGCTGCCATCGATGGGACGTGATCGTGATCGAGGTCGCAAATAGCGACGGCCATCGAGAAACCAGCATATCAATTGTTCAGTTTGTTGTAGCGTGGGAGATACATTTTGCAGATTCAAGACGTGAAACTTGCAGTTATTGGCTTGGGCTATGTGGGCTTGCCGCTGGCTGTCGAGTTCGGTAAAAAACGGTCCGTACTGGGTTTTGACATTAATGCGCGGCGTATTGCCGAGCTCAAAGATGGGCGCGATCACACGCTTGAGGTCAGCACCGAAGAGCTGGGGGAGGCCAAGCACCTTGAGTTCTCCAATGAGGTCGAGCATCTGGCACAGGCCAACGTGTTTATCGTGACAGTGCCTACGCCTATTGATGAATACAAAAAGCCAGACCTCACACCGCTGGTGCGGGCCAGTGAGACCATTGGCCGGGTACTCAAACGTGGTGACATCGTAATTTATGAGTCCACGGTTTATCCAGGTGCGACCGAAGAAGAGTGTGTTCCTGTACTCGAGCGCATGTCAGGCTTGCGTTTTAATGAAGACTTTTTTGCCGGCTATAGCCCTGAGCGCATTAATCCTGGTGATAAAGAGCACAGAGTTGCCAATATTAAAAAGGTGACATCTGGCTCAACGCCCGAAATCGCCGACCTGGTCGATGCCATATACAAAGAAATTATCGTGGCGGGCACCCACAAGGCGCCTTCCATTCGTGTTGCAGAGGCTGCCAAGGTTATTGAAAACACCCAGCGTGACGTCAACATTGCCTTGATCAACGAGCTGGCGCTTATTTTCAACAAGCTGGGCATTGATACCGAGGCTGTTCTGACCGCCGCCGGAACAAAATGGAATTTTTTGCCTTTCCGTCCGGGCCTGGTCGGCGGGCATTGTATTGGCGTCGATCCTTATTACCTTACGCATAAGGCACAAGCCATTGGGTATCACCCCGAGATCATTCTGGCGGGGCGCAGGCTCAATGACTCCATGGGCAGTTATGTGGTCTCGCAGCTGGTTAAGGCAATGACCAAACGACGCATCCAGGTGCAAGGCTCCAAAGTGCTGGTCATGGGGCTGGCTTTCAAAGAGAACTGTCCTGATCTTCGTAATACGCGTGTGGTTGATATTGTGCGTGAGCTGGGCGAGTACAGTATTGATGTAGATGTTTACGACCCGTGGGTCGACGCAGATGAGGCCGTTCACGAATACGGCATCCGGCCCGTCGATAAGCCGGCTGATGGCGCCTACGATGCCATTATTCTGGCGGTGGGCCATGGGCAGTTTCTCAAGATGGGCGCCAAAGCCATCCGCGCACTCGGCAAACCTGAGCATGTGTTGTATGACCTGAAGTATTCGCTGGCGCCTGACGAGTCTGATCTGCGCCTGTAAGAGGCGCACCGCAATACATACATAGCGCGCCTGCGCATAGCGCGGGCGGTTTAACCAGAATGGCTTATACAAAAGGTTTATATATGAGTACGCGATATCAGGACATCACATCCAGTCTGCAGTCCGATTCCAAGGTATGGCTGGTAACAGGTTGTGCGGGCTTTATTGGCTCCAACCTGCTTGAGGCTTTGCTGCACTTTGGCCAGACCGTGGTTGGCCTGGACAATTTCTCCACCGGCCATCAATACAATCTGGATGAGGTTAAAAGAGTTGTTACGCCAGAGCAATGGGCCAAGTTCACCTTTCATGAGGGTGATATCCGTGACCTTGAAACCTGCAAAAAAGTTACGACGGGTGTTGATTACGTATTGCATCAGGCAGCGCTGGGCTCTGTGCCGCGCTCCATTCATGACCCCATTACCACCAATAATGTCAACGTCGATGGCTTCCTGCACATGCTGGTTGCCGCCCGCGATGCTGAAGTGAAATCGTTTGTTTATGCGGCGTCCAGCTCGACCTATGGTGATAATGAGGCCCTGCCCAAGGTTGAAGACCTAATCGGTCGCCCCTTGTCGCCCTACGCCGTTACCAAGTACGTCAACGAACTTTACGCAGACGTGTTTGCGCGCGCCTATGGTTTTGGCAGCGTAGGCCTGCGTTACTTCAATGTGTTTGGCAAACGCCAAGACCCTAACGGTGCCTATGCGGCGGTTATCCCCAAGTGGATCGCGGCCATGATTAAGGGCGAGGATGTCACCATTAATGGCGATGGCGAAACCAGCCGCGACTTCTGCTTTATTGAAAACGTGGTGCAGGCCAATATTTTGGCGGCACTGGCTCAGCCTGAAGGGGTCAACCAGGTTTACAACGTAGCCTACAACGCACGCACCAGCCTGAACGAGCTCTTTGAGTACCTGGCAAAGTCTTTGGCCAATAACGGCATTGTCTATGACAAGCAGCCGGTGTATGCAGAGTTTCGCGCGGGCGACGTACGGCATTCGCAGGCAGACATCAGCAAGGCGCAGCGTCTTCTGGGCTACGACCCTCTGCATGACATTGTGGAGGGGCTGGAAGTCTCCATGCCTTGGTACACGCAATTTTTGCGTTAACTTGAAGCCGCTTAAACAGCGACTCGCCAGCCTGCATTCTGATCACAGGCGCATCGCCCAAGGGGCCATGCGGGTTGCTTTCTTTTTGCTGCTGGGCAAAGCGGCCGGTGCCTTCAAAGAGATGGCAGTGGCGTATCGCTATGGCGTCAGTGATGTCGTGGATGCCTATCAGTTCACCATGGTCATGGCCAACTGGATCCCGGCAACGGTAGTTGGTGCGCTGTCTGTGGTGTTGATACCGGTGCTGGTGCGCATGCGCTACCAAAGCCGGCCTAGCAGGGCGCATTTTCTGGGTGAGCTGCAGGCCTGGATTATTCTCTTTGGCACGCTGTTCGCCGTCGCCTTGTACGTGGCCTGGCCCTGGGTGCTTGAACTGGCAGGGCGAGAGCTTTCGGCCGATGTGCGCCAGATGAGTAGCCAGTTGATGCTGGCCTTTGCGCCTGCCGCTGTGTTTACCTTGATGACGGGCATTAGTGCGGCCCGGCTGCGCTCCCATGAGCGTCATATCAATACCTTGCTCGATAGTGTGCCGGCAGTTGTTATTCTTGTCTGGGTCATGTTGGCCACGACTGTTGATGGGGTGGGGCCGCTGCTTTGGGGCACACTGGTGGGTTATTTTATCCAGTCGGTGTGGTTGCTCAAGCTGGCCGCGCGTGCAGACGGCATGTGGGGCAGGCCCCGTTTTAGCTTTAGTGCCGAGCAATGGCCTGCTTTGGTCAAGGCCGCAGGCGTTATGCTTGTGGGGCAGATAGCCATGAGCTTTGTCGGGCCAATCGATCAGTATACGGCCGCCAATCTGGGCAACAATGCCAATGCCACGCTGGGCTATGCCAGTCGCCTGCTATCGCTGCTATTGGGCGTTGGCGCTGCCTCGGTGGGGCGCGCTGCCTTGCCGGTGCTGGCCGATATTCAGGAACGCGGTGATGCCTTAAGGGCCCGCAGCACGGCGTTGAAGTGGTCTGTGTTGATGGTGGCGGCCGGCGTTGGCGTGACAGTGGTGGGATGGGTGCTGGCCCCGTGGGGCGTTGCGTTTCTGTTTGAGCGGGGCGCATTTACATCGCGAGACACACTCATTGTGGCCGATGTGCTGCGCTGGGGTATGCTGCAACTGCCCTTTTATTTTGGCGTGCTTATTCTGGTGCAATTGCTCGCCAGCCAGAACCGCTATCGCATCATGGCAGCTATTGCAGTGGCCAATTTCGGTGTCAAGGCCATCTTGAACCCCGTGCTCGCTCCCGTAATGGGGCCTGAGGGCATTATGCTGGCGACCAGTCTTATGTATGTCTCGTCATATACCTGCTATGTGCTGGTGGCGTTGCGCAAGCCTCCGCCAAGCTCGGCCGTGCCATAACATCGCCGCCGCGCCAGGGTTTTTTTCTACGATTTTTTTCTGTTAAAGAATTCCATCTATAGGTATTTGTCTTGAGTTACTCCCGTATTCAACCGCATCTGATGATCGTGATTCACTCGCTTGCGGGTGGTGGCGCTGAACGGGTTGCTGCTGATCTAAGCGCCTACTGGGTGCAGCGGGGCTATCGGCTTACTGTGGTTACACAAGAAGCTGAAAATACCGATGCGTATACCTTACACCCCAAAGTGCACCGTTTTGTATTGGGGACGGCGGGCGATAGTGCCGGCCCCGTCAGTGCAGCATGGTCGAACTTGCGCCGCATCTGGCGTTTGCGACGTTTAATGCGCAAAGAACGGCCCACGATTGTGTTGGGCATGATGACGACGTCGTCAGTGCTGGCGATTATTGCAGCGCGTGGCTTGAAGTGCCGGGTGCTGGCCACAGAGCATACCCATCCACCGGCTCAAAAACTGCCGCAGATCTGGCAGCGGCTTCGGCGTTGGGCCTACCCCAAGGCGACTGCTGTTGTGGCATTGACGTCGGGCACGGCATCGTGGCTGGAGCAGCACGTGCCGGGCTGCAGGCTCACTGTCATACCCAATGCCGTACGCTGGCCGTTGGAGCGTGTCGACCCGATTGTCGAGCCGCCACCGCGCCGCGGGCGGTTTAGGCTCCTGGCCGTGGGCCGACTTCATGAGCTTAAGGGCTTTGATGTGCTCATACACGCTTTTCAAGAGATTGCGGGCCATTTTACCGGCTGGGATCTCGTCATTCTGGGTGAAGGTGGGCTTCGCGACAGCTTGCAGCAACAGATTGATGAGGCAGGGTTGTCTGACCGCATCAGCTTGCCGGGGCGCGTAGGCAACGTTGCCGACTGGTATCTGCAATCTGACCTGTATGTGCTGAGCTCGCGCTTTGAAGGGCTGTCAAACACGCTGATTGAGGCCATGGCCAGTGGCCTTGCACCGGTGTCGTTCGACTGTGAGACCGGTCCGCGCGAAATCATACGACATGGCATTGATGGTGTGTTGGTTAGCCCGGCCAGTGACAGTGAGGCGCTGGCAGCCCACTTGTCTGACATGATGGCCCATCCAATACAACGCGAGGCCTATGCCCGTCGGGCTGTTGACGTACGCGATCGCTTTTCGGTTACACGCGTCATGGCGCTTTGGGGGCAGCTTTTTGAAGGCCGCTGAATGCGCGCCCCTGACGGGTGTGGGTACTGTTTCGGATGATGCAAAAACCTCGCGTTAAGTTGTCTGACTGGGCTTTCTTTTTTGGGAGTGTATTGATGACCCAAACCGGGCTTGAGCCTCACGGTTTACCGGGCGTGCAGCCATGAAAATTCTTTTTTTTGTCAGTTCCATGCACGCAGGCGGTGCGGAGCGGGTAGCCGCCACCTTGGCCAATGGCTGGGCGCAACGCGGCGATACCGTCATGCTTGTGCCTACGTATACGGGCCGGGGTGACTGCTTCTATACGCTGGACGAAGGCGTGCAGCTGACCTGGCTGGCGGATCAAATGAGCAAGCGATGCCCGGGTGTGCTGGCGCCTTTTGCCAAATGGTTTGCCATTCGCAAGCTGGTTCGCGACTTCAGGCCTGATGTCATCGTATCGTTTCTTACCAATGTCAACGTCACTGTTCTGATGGCGGCGCGGGGGTTGAACGTGCCGGTTGTCGTGTGCGAACGTACGAATCCGGCTTTTAGCAATAGCTCTGGCGCGGTGCTCAAGCGTTTGCGCAAACTAACCTATCCCTCGGCGTCGGTTGTGGTGCTTCAGTCTGAAGACAGCGTTGACCTTTTTCACGACATGGTGCCCGGCCTGGATGTGCTTGAGGTCATGCCCAACCCCTTGCCTCCCGATCTTCCCGATGCCCGTTATCGTACGCGCAGCCCGGGCGATAGCACGCGATTCCGGCTGATGGGCATGGGGCGGTTGGTTGCCATCAAGCGTTTTGATGTGCTGATCCGCGTGTTTGGCACACTTGCGCCACAGTTTCCGGATTGGGATCTGGTTATATGGGGCGAAGGCCCTTTGCGTGAAAAGCTTGAAGCGCAAGTGCGTGAGGCAGGCTTGGCGTCTCGGGTTAGCTTGCCGGGACGCACTTCTCAGCCATGGGAAGAATTGAGCGCCGCACACGTGTTTACCATGGTTTCGCAGGTTGAGGGCTTTCCCAACGTGCTGCTTGAGGCCATGGCGCTCGGGCGTGCCTGCGTGACGGTGGACTGTCCCAGCGGCCCACGTGAGATGACGCTGGATGGCGAGTATGCAGAGCTGGTTCCTTTGGGTGACGACACCGCATTGAGTGATGCACTGGCGCGACTGATGGGGGATGCGGTTTTACGCGATGTTCTCGGTCGGCGCGCGGCGGCGTCGGTGCGTGAGCGTTATGGGTTGCCAGATATCATGTTACGTTGGGATAAAGTGTTTACGCGTGCCGGCGTAAGGCCGCAGAGGAAGGTGAATGCAGAGTAGCGAGTTTGGCCGTAAAAAATTGAATGTTGTTCACATAATTTCGGGTCTGGGGCAGGGCGGTGCAGAAACGGTGCTCCATCGTTTGCTGACGGCACCTAGCCAAACTGATCATCATTGTGTAATTTCCATGGGCGATGAGGGCCTCTTTGGTCCTCGGCTGCGTGAAGCAGGCATCACGCTATACACGCTCAATATGCAGGGTGTAAAGGGCATGGCGGCCGGGTTGCTGCGCATGCACCGCCTGTTGCGCGAGCTAAATCCCGATGTGGTGCAAACGTGGATGTACCATGCCGACCTCATTGGTGGCATTGTTGCCCGCATGGCCGGCATACGTGCCGTGTCGTGGGGTATACGCAATTCGGGTGCTGACCTTGGCCTGAGCAGCCGGTCTGCGCGTATGTGCCTATGGGCGTGCGCGCGGGTGTCCGGCCTAGTGCCGGGGGTTATTGTGGCGTGTGCCGAAAACGCACGTGTGCGTCATAGGCAGTGGGGTTATCGTGATGATCGCATGCTGGTCATTCCTAACGGCTATGACTTGTCGCGCTGGCGGCCAGACCCCGACGCGCGCACCGCGATGCGGCAGCAGCTTGGCGTAGCAGATGGCACACCCGTAATCGGCAATGTAGCGCGTTGGAATCCACTTAAAGATTATGAAAACCTGATCGCCGCGTTTGCTATTGCCCTGCGGCGTTACCCGCAGATGCGGGGTGTGTTGATCGGCGAAGGTCTGGTTGACACCAATGCTGACCTTACCAGCATGCTTGATCGTTATGGTGTGCGTGAGCAATTTATATTGCTGGGTCGGCGTGATGATGTGCCGGCTCTCATGAACGCGTTCGACGTGCATGTGCTCGCCAGCCGGGCAGAGGGCTTTCCCAATGTGGTGGCCGAGGCCATGGCAACGGATGTGCTGTGCGTCGCGACCGACGTGGGCGATGCAAGGCTGATGGTGGGCGATGCCGGCTGGGTTGTTGCCCCTAAAGATGCAAAGGCTTTGTCACAAGGCATCGAGCAGGCGGTAGCCGTTCTGGGTACGTCTGAACATCGCGAGAGGGCTGAGCGAGGACGTGCCCGTGTTGAAAACCTGTTCAGTCTTGATGCCATGGTTAGTGCGTATCAAGTGGTATGGCGCAGGCTGGCGCAAGATTACCCCGCTGGCAGGGGCGTTGCTGGTAGTGGCCAAAAGGCAGCTTCAGGCATGTCGGGTGTGGCTGGGGCTGCAGGTGCTCGAGATGCCTCACGTACTCCAAATACAACCAGTACAGCCAGAGCTTCTAATGCCTCAAATGCATCCAGTGCATCCAGTACCTGGGATGCGTCGGGTACATCGAGTGCATCGGCTGTGCCGCCGCAGCAACGCAAAAAGCGCTTGTTGATCGTGGTGAACAACCCCTTGTTTTTTCTTTCACACCGACTGCAGCTGGCGCTTGATGCAAAACAGGCAGGCTATGACGTGCATATCGCCACCATGGATGGTTCCGCCGTGGCGGATGTTGTAAGCCATGGGCTTGTTCATCATGTGATTCCCATGTCGCGCAGCGGCAAGAACCCGCTGGAGGAAGCGCACACGCTTTACGCGCTGTGGGGGCTTTTCCGGCGCCTGCGCCCTGATGTGGTGCATGCTGTCACGATCAAGCCGGTGCTGTATGGCGGCATAGCCGCCCGTCTGGCTGGGGTAAAGGCGTATGTTGCGGCGATTTCGGGCCTGGGGTTTGTTTTTACCCGACAGAAGCAGGGGTTTGACTTCTTGCGGGTTGCCGCCATAGGCCTGTACCGCTTGGCTTTGGGTCACCCCAACAGCCGGGTCATATTTCAGAACACCAATGACCGAGATGTATTGCAGAATGCGCACGTGGTGCGAGCCGGCCAGGCGGTAATGATACGAGGGTCGGGGGTGTCGCTTGACGCATTCCCCGCCCTGCCTGAGCCCGAAGGCCCGATCGTGGCCATTATGGTGGCGCGCCTGCTGCGTGACAAGGGCGTCATGGAGTTTGTAGAGGCGGCGCGTATTGCATCGCGTCGCAGCGATGTGGCAGGTGGAAGAGGACTGCGCTGGGTGCTGGTTGGGGCGCCAGACCCAGGGAATCCGGCCAGTGTGTTGGCACACGATGTTGAGCGGTGGCGCCAGGAAGGCGTGGTGGAGTGCCTGGGCGAACGCTCAGATATCGCCAGTCTTTATGCAGACGCTCATATTGCGGTGTTGCCTTCCTACCGCGAAGGCTTGCCCAAGTCGTTGGTTGAAGCGGCGGCATGCGGTCGTGCTGTGGTTACCACGGATGTGCCAGGTTGTCGCGATGCGATCGAGCCTGGCGCGTCTGGTTTACTGGTGCCTGTACGCGATGCCAACAGCCTGGCAGAAGCCGTACTGCGCCTGGCAAATGATGATGCCTTGCGGCAACAAATGGGCGCAGAGGGCCGGCGCTTGGCAGAGCGTGAGTTTGATATTGAGCAGATTATTTCGGCGCACCTGGCTATCTATGATGCGCTGACTAATCGGACTGCTTGAGTTAGTTTCTTCGGTTTTAGTCTAGATGGCCGGCCTGAGTTCAACCCAGGCCGGCTCCTCGCACCCCGAACTCGATACAAGCAACGGCTGAAATCGAGGCCCAAGCCCCGAGCGCGAACCCAGACCCGAACCCGAGCCCGAGCCCGAGCCCGAGCCCGAGCCCGAGCCCGAGCCCGAGCCGGAACCCAGACCCGAACCCGAACCCGAACCCGAACCCGAACCCGAACCCGAACCCAGACCCGAACCCAGACCCAGACCCAGACCCAGACCTAAGCTGATGCCTCGGCCTACGTCGTTGCCCTATCTCAGCGCCTGCCGACGTCGGCGCTGAGGCTTCGCGTGTCAGGCCACGCGATCCAGCTGCTTGCCGCTGCGGTAAACGTCGAGCAATTCTTCCCGCCGCGTTTGTGCGGCCTGCATGTTTTTCTCTTTTACATGACCGAACCCACGTATGGTGTCGGGCAGTTCAGCGAGCTGGATGGCGCTGGCCAGGTTGTGTTCCGACAGGCTGTCTGCGAACTCGTCCAGCAGTTCAAAATAGTGCTGCACCAGTAAGCGTTCTTGCTGTCTTTCTTCTGTTTTTCCAAACAGATCCAACGGGGTGCCTCGCAGCCCTTTGAAGCGTGTCAGCATGGAAAAGGCTTTCATCATCCACGGGCCGTAGGCTTTTTTGACCAGTTCACCCTTGTCGTTTTTCTTGGCGAGCATGGGCGGTGCCAGGTGAACGTGCAGGGCATAGTCGCGACCAGGTTCACCTTCAAACTCATTGCGTAGCTTCTCAAGAAAAGCCGGATCGGTGTAAAGACGGGCAACCTCATACTCATCTTTGTAGGCCATCAACTTAGCGAGGTTGTTCGCCACAGCCTTGGCAAGCCGCTGGCTTTTGCCCGAGGGCAGGGTGGCTTCTTTTTGCTGGATGCGTTCGACAGCCTGTTGATATCGTCGTGCATAAGCGGCGTTCTGGTAGGCGGTGAGGTGGTCGATATTGCGCTGTATGCTTTGTGCCAGCGGTTCCGGCATGCTTACTACTTCGGCCTTGGCGCGCTGGCGTGGCAGGCCGCTGCTTACAGCGGCTGCGCCGTGATGGGCAACCGCACGGCCCCATTCAAAGGCAGCCAGGTTCTCTTCTACCTTGACGCCATTAAGCTCAATGGCGCGCAATAGGCTTTCGTAAGCCAGTGGCACCCAGCCTTGTTGCCAGGCAAAGCCCAGCAACAACGGGTTGGCGTAAATGGCATCACCCAGCAGCCCCAACGCCAGGGTGTTGGCGTCCAGAAACTTGCACGCATCGCCCATGGCGTCAGTAAGCTGGCGTACAGCTGACTGTGCCGGAAACTGCCAGTGAGGGTTGCTGATGAATTCGGCGGTGGGGGTAGGTGCATTGTTCACGGCTGCATGAGTCGTGCCTTTGAGGGCTTTGGACAACACTTCGGATGAAGTCGTGACCAGTGCGTCGCAGCCTATGATTAGCTGCGCCTCGCCTGTGGCAATGCGCGTAGCGTGAATATCTTCAGGCCGTGCCGCGATCTGCACATGGCTGAGCACCGCTCCGCCTTTCTGGGCCAACCCCGCCATATCGAGTACGGTTACACCTTTGTTTTCAAGGTGTGAGGCCATGCCCAGCAGGCCGCCTATGGTTACCACGCCGGTGCCGCCTATGCCGGTAACAATCACACCGTACGTGGTGTCAATGCTTGGAAGCTCAGGCATGGGCAGGTTGGCGGTTAGCGAGGTGTCAGCGCTGGCCTTCTGGCGTACGGGCTTTTTGACCTGCGCGCCTTCTGCCGTCACAAAGCTCGGACAAAAACCGTTGACGCAGGAAAAATCTTTATTGCAGGACGACTGGTTGATGCGACGCTTGGTACCGAAAGGCGTTTGCAGCGGCTCGACCGAAAGACAGTTAGATTTTACTGAGCAGTCGCCGCAACCTTCACACACGGCATCATTGATGAATACCCGACGGGCAGGGTCTGGATACGTGCCGCGCTTGCGCCGACGGCGCTTTTCAGTGGCACAGGTCTGGTCGTAGACCAATATAGAGGTGCCCTCGACTTCGCGCAGCTCGCGTTGCACGCGGTCGAGTTCATCGCGATGATAGACGGGCGGGTTGCCTGTCAGTTGCATGCCTTTGTATTTTTCGGGCTCGTCGGTCACCACAACGATTTTGCGTGCGCCTTCTGCATGCACCTGCGCGATAACGTCGGTGACTTTGAGCACACCGTCGACGGGCTGACCACCCGTCATGGCAACGGCGTCGTTGTACAGAATTTTGTAGGTGATATTGGCATTGGAGGCAATGGCCGCGCGTATGGCCAGCAAGCCTGAATGAAAATACGTGCCATCGCCAATATTGGCAAAAACATGTTTTTCAGAGGTGAAGTGATGCTGCCCTATCCAGGCTGCACCCTCGCCACCCATATGGCTGAATGTTTCCGTCTTGCGGTCCATCCAGATCGTCATGTAGTGGCAACCAATGCCTGCCAGGGCCCGTGAACCCTCAGGAACGTTGGTCGACGTGTTGTGCGGACAGCCTGAACAGAACCATGGCTTGCGCTCACCCACTTGTGAAGGTGTGCTCTGCTCCCGTTCCTTTGCCTCAATAATGGCCACGCGCGCATCAATGCGCGCTCTTAGCGCCGCCGGAAGATCAAGCTTTTTAAGGCGGGCGGCGATGGCCTTGGCAATGAGTGCAGGTGACAACTCGGCATGGGCAGGCAGCAGCCATTGGCCGCGTGGCACAGACCATTCACCGCCTGCATTATCTTTTTCATTGAACTTGCCGAACACCTTGGGGCGAACAGCGTCGTTCCAGTTGTACAGCTCTTCTTTTAGTGCGTATTCCATGATCTGGCGCTTTTCTTCGACGACCAGGATTTCATCAAGACCATGTGCAAAATCATGCGCATCCTGGGCGTTCAGTGGCCAGACGCAACCCACCTTCATGACACGTATGCCAGCCAGCGCACAGGCTTCGTCATCCAGACCCAGGTCGCCAAGTGCTTGCCGGGTATCAAGATAGGCCTTGCCCGCCGTCATGATGCCAAACCGCGGTGTGGGTGAGTCAATGACGATACGGTTTAATTTGTTGGCACGCACATAGGCCAGCGCCGCGTACCACTTATAGTCAACCAGCCGGGCTTCTTGATCTAACGGAGGGTCGGGCCAGCGTATATTTAGCCCGCCTTCGGGCATCTGAAAATCAGCGGGGATGACGATCTGTGCCCGATCCGGGTCAATGTCGACCGAGGCGGTAGATTCAACCACCTCAGTGACGCATTTCATGGCAACCCACAGGCCGGTGTAGCGGCTCATGGCCCAGCCATGAAGCCCGTAGTCGAGATACTCTTGTACGTTGGAGGGGTAGAGCACAGGGATGCCGGCTGCGATCAGGTCATGTTCTGACTGGTGGGCCACAGTGGATGATTTGGCACCATGATCGTCACCCGCCAGCAAGAGCACACCACCATGGGGGGCTGTACCTGCGGCATTGGCGTGTTTGAATACGTCCATGCTGCGGTCTACGCCTGGGCCTTTGCCGTACCACATGCCAAACACGCCGTCGCGGGTCGCGTCGGGGTAAAGCGTTACCTGCTGTGTGCCCCATACCGAGGTGGCAGCCAGGTCTTCATTAAGGCCCGGCTGAAAGACAATGTCGTTTTCTTTCAGGTGTGACTTGGCTTTCCAGAGCGCCTGATCAATGGCACCCAACGGTGAGCCACGGTAGCCCGAAATAAAACCGGCGGTGTTAAGGCCTGCCGCACGATCCCGGGCTTTTTGCAGCATGGGCAGGCGTACCAGAGCCTGCGTTCCGCTCATGTAGGCTCTGCCGCGTTCGAGGGTGTATTTGTCGTCCAGACTGGTCGTGGCGAGTGCCTTGAGCACCGCAGGGTCAAGAGGGGCGTTCATGAGACCTGTCTCCTGTGTTCGGTCATTTCTATTTGAGTATGGCCCAAGTGTATGAGTTTGCGGTGTTATCGTAAAATCAAATTTTCAGCTATCAGGTATCAGAAAATCAGATGAAGGACGAAGTAACGCTCCGGCAATTCCGGTATTTCATTGCGGCTGCGACGACAGGGCAGTTTTCCTCTGCGTCAGTGGCCGAGAACGTGTCGCAGTCAGCCATTACAGGCGCGGTGCAGAGCCTGGAACGCCAGCTTAAGGTCAGGCTTTTTGAGCGGCTGCCGCATGGCGTCGCTCTGACAGCAGAGGGCCAGGCTTTTTTCCATCATGCTCGCCATGTGATGGATTCGGTCAACGATGCCATGCGGCATGCAAGTCTGTTGCCCCAGTCTGCACAGGGCACCTTGCGGATCGCGGCAACCTACACGGTGCTGGGTTATTTTTTGCCCGATCTGCTCAGTCGCTTCAAGCGCAGTTACCCTCAGGTTGAAATTGATCTTGTGGATATGGACAGGCCCAAGATCGAGGCGGCGCTACTTGAGGGGAGTATTGATCTTGGTATTGGGCTGCTGTCCAATATTGAAAACGTGGATCAGTATGGGCACCGGCTGCTGGTGCGCTCGCGCCGCAGGCTTTGGGCGGGTGTAGGGCACCCGCTTGCCTCGCAGGCTGTGGTCAGTTTGGATGATATAGCGCAGCACCCACAGGTTTTGCTAACGGTCGACGACGCAGACGTGGCCATTAGCAAACTTTGGCCGCAAGGTGAACAAGGCCTTAACGTTGCCATGCGCACCAGTTCACTCGAGGCGTTGCGCGGGTTGGTTGCTTACGGGTTTGGTGTGGCGATACTGTCTGATCTGGTGTACAGGCCGTGGTCGCTTGAAGGCAAGAAAATTATGGCGATACCGGTGTCTGATCCGGTTACCGCCATGGACGTTGGGCTGCTGTGGCCTAAACACCATGTGCCTGTTGGGCTGGCAGATGTATTCAGGCAGTTTTTGCTCGATGCCTGCGAAGGCATGGGTGAGGGCCATCAGGCCGCCTCACCCACAGGCCGCAGCCGTCGACTGCGGGGGTAGGCAATGGCACTTAGGGTATGAGTGCCAGGCCCACTCTGAACTGCGAGCCGACCTTCTGGTTATACCCCAATATGGTTTCGCCATATCCCTTGAAGTACTGCACATGCAAGTAGCCATTCATGTTCAGAAAGGTACGACGCAGCGGCCATGCCGCCTCGATCTGGGTGCTGTTGCGCCCGGCCGTGCCCTGGCGATACAAGCCTGACAGCACCAGGCCGTTATCTTGAGCAAAGCGCAACTTCCAGTCTACGTGACCTGCATAGTCGGCGTAGTCGGGGTTTTTGTCGCCGCTACCAAAGTAAGCCTTGATCTTTGGTGCAAAGGTAAGTGTGCCGCCGCCATCAAATCGGTAGTTGAACTCAGGTTGGATGTAGCCAAAATTTATAGCACGCGAGTCGTCACCGTCTTTGCCGTTAGATTCATGCTCTACGCCTGTGGCCAGGCCAAGAAAGGCACTTTTTTCTGGTGAAAAAAACAGTGCATCTTTGCGCCAGAACAGGCTTGGTTTGAATGACGTGTCTACAAAAGGATGCGACTCGGCTGACAAATCCCACAGCGATGTTTGTGTGTACCCCAAATAGAAGTTGTCGATGAAGTCGGGGTTGATCGGGTCTTTGGGCTGAAACAATCGGTATTTGAAGCTGATCTGAAACCGCGCATCGGTACGCCCGTGGTTTCTGCCCGCGTCAAAATAAATGGGCTCATATGGTGAGATCGCATTACGAAACCGGTCGAATCCATCCGACGACGAACTTGCCATGGCCACGCTATTGTTGGGCGCTGGCCCCTGATTGGGCGACGCACCTGCTGCCACGACAACATTGGTGGGCAGCACGGGATCGGTCTGGCCCTGAACTCGGGCTGCCCCTGCGTCCACGACAGGCACGTCAGCCGCCGTACCGGCGATTGCACTCTTATCAAGCGGGCTGGTGTCCAAAGCCAGCATGGTGGGCGTACCCTCGATGTTGACGGCCTGAAGCCCGTGCACCGTGCTGGGTACGACGGCTTTCCAGGCTAGCTTCACAAAGGTGTTGACGGGCACCGTCACCGAACCGCCACCGCCAGCCAGGTAGGCGAGGCTGCGAATAGGCTGACCATTCTGGTTTCGCCACTGAACGACGAGGTTTTTGGGTGCGGTGTATTCGAGCGCGTTGTCGCCGTCATTAAACAGCACTGCCGTAATATCGACGGTTTCTCCCGCCGATGCGTGTGCCTGTTCGAGCTTGTAGGTAATGCCGCCGAGAGCGGGGCCTGAACCCAGGAGGGCGGCCGACAGCAACAGCATTCCTGAAAAGTGTTTGAGTGAAATCGCCATATGGTTTTTGCTTTGTTAGGTGGGCAAAACGTTAACATCCGCCTTCGGAGTTGAAGGCAGGGTATTGTAAAGGGGTTTGAACACTGCCCCGGGAGCCAGCACAGCGTGTGTAGTGCTCAAGTTGTAAGCAAGTAGCGAGCCCGGTAAGCGACGGTTTCTGAATAATCGGGCTGCATGGCATGCGTGGGGCCCCATTTTTTTGCGTTAACGGGTTAAACTGCGGCGCCGGTTAGTCATATAGCCAAATAGCTAGGTATCCTGTTAGCCGTTAGCAGGTGAACCCGTTAACCGGTCAGTCAGCCAGTTCGCGAGTGAGTCAGTCGGCTAGCCAGCGGGCCTTGGCTTTTTGTAAACGTATTGTGGCTGCACCTGCGGACTGTGTATGATGTGCCCGTCGTAGGCGCATGCGCAAGCAAACTTGGCAGCACATTATAATTACGCGTTGTACTGGTTTTTTCATCCCGCCCTTAGCTCAGCTGGATAGAGCAACGGCCTTCTAAGCCGTAGGTCGCAGGTTCGAGCCCTGCAGGGCGGACCATAAAATCTTGTTTTGTTTCAATGTTTTATGGCCGGTTCAATCAGTAGTCTTTAGCTGTTCTAGCTACGGCTGTGCCCTGAACGTGGCAGCATTTACGCGCTGCGCGACGTGTCCAACAGGCAACTCGCCCGGCTTTTTGTCATTTCGATAATTCTCCAGTCGCCCAATACTTTCAGTACGAAACACGGTACTCCACCGGGTGCGTTGCCTGTTGGGCATGTCGCAAAAACGCTTGGCTGACATGCTTGGCTCGACTGAGCAAACCGTTTCATTGTGGGAGCGGCATGGGCGTATGCCGGTTGGTTATGACCGCTTGATGCGTGCGTTCTACCTGGGATTTTTGGATGGAAACGTAAAGCTGCGAGACATGGTGGACCGGCTGGTCAACTTGGATCGGCCCTATCGGGACGAGAAGGCCGTGTTTGAAGATACCGACATTGGCTGGAAGATAGTCGCCTGATTATTTTTTGATGAGTCGGCCTTCCCATCCGTAGGTCGCAGGTTCGAGCCCTGCAGCTCGGTCCATTCCGGTCCTTATCTTCCGAACTTCTCTTCTAGAGCGGCTCGGTGCGGTGCCAAGGCGGGCAAGTCTTGCTCGGCATTCTGTCGTAGTGCAACGTTTCGTGCGTGGCCTTTTTCCATGCCTGCCAGCACAGCTCGTTTACTGGCTTCCGATAGCTTAGGGTCTTTATTTACATTGGCGATGCCTTGTTGATAGCCCTGTTCGACCTCGGCAAGCGTCAACTTTGAGCTAAGAATCACATAGCCATTCATGACGCGATCCCCGACGTCTGCCCACTCTTCGGGGCTCGAAAAGCCATGCGCTTTGGCTAGATTGCCCAGGTCTTCGTAGGCAGGCCCTGCCTTTTCCATCAACTCGATCCCAGAAGCCAGTGGGCGGGTGCGATCGATCTTTTTCCGTTTGCCATCATCGTGTTTCGCTGACAGCGCCTGTGCTTCTGGCATGCTGTTAAGGTAGCGTTCAACCTGTTGTTCTGTCAGGGGTGTAGCTAAGGCTGTGCCGATTGATTGGCCAAACAGAAAAAGACACCCAGCAAGAACAATAAGCTTTCTGATCATGTGAAAAACTCCGTGGATGCAACCGGTAAAAAAAGGTTGGAGCTTGGCAAGGCTCGTTGTGCAGAGACTGCAAGGCAGAACAAACTGGCAGTATGGTAAACGTTTGCCTACCTCGCGGCACCGTCTGTATGAACGGGCAACGAAATTGTAGCTGCCACAGGCCACGTTTGTCGCAACGGGCTCGGGGAGTGTGGCGTATGTTGCAGTGTGATGGCTGATGCGCACAAAGCTTTTTTGTCTTACTGGCCGTAACACGTTGAAAACTGCACTCGCACACCTCTTGCGCCGCTATGTTACTTATATACAAGCTTGTTGTGCCCAATATTCCGGGTGCGTGCATGAGGGAGTACATGAGTCAGAGCAAGAAAAATTTTAGCGTTGCGATAGATACAGCCAGGGTGGTGGCCTGCTTTATGGTCGTTGTGCTGCACGTGGCCGCCATTAATTTTTATTCGTTTGATGACCACGGGCAGTGGTGGGCGAGCAATTTTTATGATTCGCTCACACGCACCTGTGTGCCGCTTTTTTTGATGATTACGGGTGTGCTCTTAATGCGTAAGCAAGAGTCGTTACCCCAATTTTTCAAGAAACGGTTTGTACGGATTATTCCGCCCTTGCTGTTCTGGTCGCTGTTTTACATGGCGTGGAACAGTTGGCAGGGCGAGCATTATGGTCGCTGGTATGAGTGGATCACGACGATGGCCAATGGCCCGGTCACCTTTCATCTCTGGTATTTGTACGCCATTGTAGGCATCTATCTGTTCGTGCCATTTTTGCGAAAAATATGGCATGCTACAAAGCAATCTGAGCGCAAGCTTTATCTGGCGCTGTGGGCGGTTGCTTCCTGCTGGCCCACGATCAAAGTGTTGTTCGATATCGACGTAGATGCACTTGAGGTCTATGGCATTGGGCCTTTCTTTGGCCTGGTCGGTTATCTGTTTCTGGGGGCCTACGTGCATGATGTTTATGTAGAGCATCCTGCGAAGCGCCGGTATTGGCTGCTTAGCCTTGGCCTGTTTATGCTCTTTAGCGTACTCACCATGTTGGCCACGTATGTGTATTCTGCCCGTGAAGGCGAGCCTGATCCTTTGTTTTATGACTATCTGTCGCCGTTTGTGCTGGTGTCGTCGATCTACGCGTTTAACGTGCTTTATGGTTTGGGCATACGGTTGGGTAAGTCGTTGGATGTCGGTGTCGACGTGCCCGGGCTAAAGCAATTGTCTGCCTGCACGCTGGGTGTTTATTGCCTACACATTTTTATTTTGCATCGTTTTGACGCCGCTACGGGCATTATGGAAGGCGATGCGTCGTCGTGGTGGGCCATCCCGGTGACGGCTGTTGTTGTGTTCAGTGTGTCGATGGGGGCCATTATGTTGCTGCGCCGCTTTCGGGCGTTTGAGTATGTGACGTGAGGGGCTGGGGGCAGCAACCTTAAATTACTACCTTAGTGCTCGAGCATGGCCACCACACCACACCACACCACACCACACCATGCCAAGCTTAGCGACGAGTGTGCCGCTGAACGCGTCAATCGCATCGCCGAACAGGTCTGCGGAGACATTGTTCTTGCACGACGCATGCAGGCCACTTAACGCCAGCTTGCGTGACCATGACAGGTGCGCCTACATCAATAAGGACGATCCCCTTTGAGGGTAATGCGGTACATGGAACGGCGAAATCCGTGGTAGTCGTTGACCGGGTTGTGCATTGCACAGCGGTTGTCCCAAAAGGCAATGGCGTGAGGAGTCCAGGCAAAGCGACAGGTGAATTCGGGTTTTACCTGATGCTTGAACAGAAACTCTAGCAGCGGGGCACTTTCTTCGTTGGTCATGCCTTTGATGCCAGCCGTGTGTGCAATGTTCACGTACAGGCTTTTGCGGCCGGTTTCGGGATGGGTACGTACGACAGGGTGCTCTGCTAAGTAATCTTGCAACTTTTCATGCTTGCCGTCAGTTCTGATGCGGTCTTCGCGTGTACGTGAAACGTCGGCCTTGGCCGATGTACTGATGCCGATCAGGCCATCAAGCAATTTTTTCATGGTGTCGGACAGGGCGTCGTAGGCCAATTGCTGATTTGCAAAAAGAGTATCGCCGCCATAGGGCGGAACCTCCCGAGACAGCAGCATAGACCCCATTGGCGGCTCCTGCAGGTAGGTGGTGTCGGAGTGCCATATGCCCCCGAAGTTGATTGTTTCGGTTTCGAGTTTCTTGACTTCGATGATCTGCGGAAAGTTCTCTAAGCCCCGGACGAATGGATATTCGACGGGCTCCCCCATTGCATTGGCGAAGTCGAGAAAGCGTTGGGGTGAAATATCCTGATTTCGAAGAAAGATGACCTGGTGATCCAGCAGAGCCTGACGCACAGCCTGCGCCTGATCCGCAGCAAGTGGAGAAGACAGATCTATGCCGGAAATTTCGGCACCCAATGCGCCAGCGATTTGTCGTGTTTTCATGTGAACTCCAGTCTGTTGGTTCGTTATGTCTCTGTTCTTCAGCGCGGTTTGTATCCGACTGTCATCCGTTGAAAACATAGGGTGTCGTTGTCATATGCGTACGCCGGTGCGCAAACCATTGGTGTCGACAAACTCAGGGCTTGAGGCCTGCGGTGGTCGAGAGTAATAGCTGTGATATTTTTTCGGCGTTCTGCTCCACGCGCTGGCGCGGGCCCGCAACAGCTACGCCCAGCGTCATGGCACCAAAAGTGATGGGCGCTGCGATCGCCATGACGTCTTCCACGTTTTCTCCCCTTGTGATGGTGTAGCCGCGTTTTCGGCTGTCATCCAGGTCAGCCTGCAAGCGTCCGGCATCAGTAATGGTGTGTGGCGTGGCTTGCAACAATGCATGCGCTGTTAGCCAGGCCTGGCGTTGTTCGTCTGTCGCCCAAGCCAGCATTACTTTTCCGATGGAGCTCGAGTGCAGCGGCTTGAAGTCGCCCGCGCGGGACGAGTACCGTATCGTCTGCCCGCTTTCCAACACCAGGAGATAGAGCACGCGGTCGTCCTGACGCGTGCCCAGAATGACGGTTTCATTGGTGGCGTCACGCAGCGCCATCAGGGCGGGCTGGCATCGGATGGCGATGGGATCGTGGGCATTAATTTCGCTTGCCGTATCCCATAACCAGCGTGTGGGATACGACTCGCGGTTCGACAGGAAATACAGCAAGCCGTACTGCTCGAGTGAGCGGATCACGCTGTGGCAGGTTGACATTGGAATGCCGGCCATTTGAGAGATTTCAGACAAAGAAAGCGGC
The DNA here is from genome assembly GCF_008369125.1 of Pusillimonas sp. ANT_WB101. Lineage (NCBI taxonomy): Bacteria > Pseudomonadati > Pseudomonadota > Betaproteobacteria > Burkholderiales > Alcaligenaceae > Pusillimonas > Pusillimonas sp. ANT_WB101. The sequence goes on from NZ_VOAY01000001.1 coordinate 65,801, forward strand.
CGCTTTGCTTTGCGGAATGCTTCCAGCACGTAAAAAGGGCGTAAGGCAGAACGACTCAGTGTGGTGGTCATAGTTGCAGATGGTGTGCTCTACATAAAAAACTAGTCGGGACCATAATTCTATATGCAGAAATATAAGTGATAAAAATTCAATATACAGAATTCAAAATAACCATGTCAAGAAGTCTGGGCGGATGGGCAGGCATTAAGCCAGACAGGCGATCTCGTCGTATTCTTCCAGTTGTCACCAAGAATATTGCATGTATGAAAATTCTAAAGGTAAAATAAAAATCAATAATAATTCCGTATGCAGAATAAATGCACGGAAAAATCATAAAATTGGAGACAGACATGGATGCGAGCAAGAAACGGATTGTGGCACTTGGGGTAGCTGTCGGCGTGGGAGTATGTATGGCAACGCCCGCATCGGCCAAGGCAGTAACCTTGAAATTGGCCCATCAGTGGCCGCAGGCCGAATCGGATTACGTAATCGCCACGGCCATCAAGTTTGCGCAGGAAGTCGAAAAACGTAGCAATGGCGATATCAAGATCCAGTTTTTTCCTGCCGAGTCGCTGGTCAAGGCCAGTAATACGCATACGGCCCTGAAAAACGGTGCTGTGGACCTCGCTATTTATCCCTATATCTATGCCGCAGGCGCCATCCCCGAGATGAACCTTCTGTTGATGCCTGGCGTGTGGAAATCACATGATGACGTCTTCAACTTCCGGACGACGGCGCCGTGGCAGAAAATTGAAGCCAAGGCCGAAGCCTACGGATTCAAAACATTGTCCTGGATACAGATCTCAGGAGGTGTGGCGTCGACCAAGAAACCCATCGTGTCATCGGCAGATGTGGCCGGCGAGAAGGTGCGTGCGGCGGGCAAGTATATGTCGTACGCTCTGCAGCAGGCCAAGGCCAGCACGGTGTCCATGCCCTCTTCGGAAAACTACAGCGCCATGCAAATGGGGCTGCTCGACGCAGTATGGACTTCGTCCAGCTCATTTGGCGCCTACCGACTTTATGAAGTGAGCAAGTTTTACGTTTCGCCGGAAGAATACAGCATCTACTACACCATTGATCCTATCGCGATCAGCATGAAAACTTGGAACAAGCTGACCCCTGACCAGCAGCAGATACTTTCAGAGGTTGGAAAAAGCCTGGAGCAGTCAGCATTGGAAGGGGCGAAGAACGAAGACTCCCGCGTTGCCAAGCTGTTTGCCAGTAACGGCGTAGCCGTGCAACAGATGACGCTTGAAGACTGGAACCAGTGGCACGCTCTCTTCGAGAAATATGCCTTCACAAAGTTTAAGGAAGACAATCCATCCGACGCCGCCTTGTTGGATGAAATTCTCGCTTTGTACAAATAAATGGGCGTGGGCAGCAGAGGCCACTTGCGACGCGGCATTTTCGGTAGGCTCGTTGATATCTCGGGGATCTCGGTGGGCGTGGCCACCTTCCTGATTGGCCTGCTTGTGGCCTACGACGTCATTGCGCGAAGCTTGTTCCGCATGACGAATTCGTGGATATCTGAGGTAACGGTATACCTGATGGGTTATATCGCTTTCATGGGTGCAGCGTACGCACTCAGGGAAGGCGCCCACGTCAGCGTCGACATGCTGGTGCAGAAGCTGTCCGCGCGTCCCCGCGCCATCGTAGTGGCCATTGCCGATCTATGCATGGTGCTGATCATCTCAACCTTGACCTGGCTTAGCTTCGGGTTTTTTCTGGAAGCCTGGGCTAGTAACGAGGTCTCGGATACGATTTTTTCCATCAAACTGTGGATTCCCTATCTGTCCTTTTTCGTGGGCATGGCCTGGCTGCTGCTTGTTTTGATCGTCCAAATAGCCGGGAAGTTTTGCCATTGCGAGAATGACAAGGACATTGCATGATTGAGTTGTGGATAGGGCTGGCGATGTTTGTCGCGCTGCTGGGTGCCTTGCTAATTGGGATTCCCGTCGCCTTTGCCTTGATCGCCGTCGGTTTAGGGTCTCTTACTATCCTGGGTGGCGGGCTTGATGCGCTTGGGTTGGTCGCGCCTACATTATGGTCGTCCGTCGCCAGTTTTACGTTGACTGCTGTTCCGCTTTTTATTCTGATGGGTGCGATTATCTCGGCATCAGGAATGGGGGCGCGTCTTTATGGGGCTCTGGCGACATTGATGCATGGGGTCCCGGGCGGGCTGACCGTGGCCACTACGCTGGCCTGTACGATTATGGCTGCCGTGTCAGGCTCCAGTGTCGCCACTGCCGGCGCTATCGGGCGGTTTTCCGTGCTGGAGATGCGCCGTTTTGGCTACAAAGATGAGACTGCCTGCGGAGCGGTTGCCGCAGGAGGCACGCTGGGTATTCTGATTCCACCAAGCATTCCGTTGATTGTCTATGGCATCATCGCCCAGGAATCAATCGGGGCGCTGTTCATTGCAGGCATTGTTCCGGGCATCCTCATGGCGCTTGCCTTTGTTGCCTATCAGGTGTGGATTGCCCGGCGCGAATTGAAACGTCTTCCCGTTGTTGTGAGTGAACACGTTACGCTGCGTCATCGTCTTAATGCGTTGAAGCACATCGTGCCGGTGGCGGTTCTGATTTGGATCATTCTGGGTACTATTTATAAAGGTATTGCCACGCCTACTGAAGCTGCGGCGCTTGGCGTGATCGCAAGCTTGTTGTTGTCAGCGGTGATTTATCGGGAGCTTTCCTGGGCCAAGATGGTATTGATATGTCGAGAGTCGGCCAAGGGCAGTGTCATGGTGCTGATGATCATCGCCGGTGCGATGCTTTTTGGATACGCAATGACGACAAGCAACGTGGCACCGACGCTTTCGCGCGTGGTGGCCGATCTCGACGTTCCGCCGTGGGTCGCTTTCATCACCATCAACCTGTTGCTGGTGTTCTTGGGCTGCTTCATGGAGACACTGTCCATCATCGTGATCACCGCGCCCATACTCATTCCTATCATTATGGCGCTGGGCTGGGACCCTCTCTGGTTCGGTATTATCATGGTCATTAATATGGAGATGGCATTGATTACACCGCCTGTGGGTCTGAACCTGTTTGTCGTCCAAGGGGTGGTGGAGGATGTGCCGCTGACGAAGATTATTGCCGGCACGATGCCTTATGTGCTCATCATGGCGATTGTATTGGTGCTGGTGGGCGTATTTCCTGAATTGGCGACGTATTTACCCCAGCAATTGAAATAACACCGGTTGCCGATGATGCATGCGTCATCGGCATCTGCGACACAGTATTCTGTAAAGCAAAGGAGTGAAATGGCCAAGGTAGCGATTGTGGGTTGTGGTGCGATGGGGTCGGTTTATGCAGGCTTGATGGCATCTGCCGGTCACGAGGTTCACGGCATTACCTTGTGGCCCGATCACGTGGCGGCGATCCGGGCAAAAGGCCTGCACGTAACAGGTAAGAGCGGCGACAGAACTGTCGCGCTGGCCAGCGTGTCCACCACCACAGACGGCATCGGTCATTGCGATCTGGTGATCATTTCCACCAAGGCATTCGACGTGCTGGCTGCCGCTACAGCGGCGTTGCCGCTGGTCGGTCCGCGTACGGTGATTCAAACTATACAGAACGGCGTAGGGTCGCCCGAGCGGGCGGCACAGGTGTTGCCTGTTGATCAGATGGTGGTGGGCGTGGTCGGCGGCTATGGCGCGTCCGTACCCGAGCCGGGTCACGCTCACCATAATGGGCTTGAGGTGACGTGGTTCGGCAAGTATGGCAATGTTGCGAATGATTTGTTTGAGGGTGCTGCAGATATATGGCGTGGTTCAGGCTTCGACGTTAAGATCCACGACGATGTAAAAAGCATGGTGTGGCAAAAGTTGATCATGAATGTGGCGTACTCGGGCACGTCGTGCGTGACAGGCCTGACTATCGGACAGATCATTGATAACCCGCATGCCTGGAGCGTGGCGCGCGCCTGCTCGGAAGAAGCCGTGGCGGTATCCAAGGCGATGGGCGTGGTGCTGGGCTTTGACGACCCCATAGCGCATGTAAAAAACTTGGGTGGCAAAATCCCCAATGCCAAGCCTTCCATGCTGTTAGACTCGCAAGCCGGCCGGTATGGCGAGATCGACGCCATCAACGGCGCCATTAGCCGTTTGGGTGCGGAGCTGAATGTGCCGACGCCTGTCAATGATGTGGTGGTGGCGCTGGTTAGGGCAAAAGAAAGTTTGTTGTAGGTGTCAGCGTGCGATGACCTGGGGACTGGACGCGCTCTTAAAACGTTACGCCTTTTTTCATTAACCAGTACTCAGCCCTTGGCTGCCGCACCCTCAAGGCTGCTCATATAACACGCGCATAGCGCCTCCATGCCCTGGCGGTCATCTTCATCAAAGCGATCAGTAACGAAGCTGTCGCAATCCCACACGCCCAGCAGCGTGCCGTCGGTCTTGATCAGCGGCACGACGATTTCAGACTGTGATGCGGCATCGCAGGCAATGTGGCCGGCAAAGGCGTTTACATCGGCTACGACCTGAGTCTGACGTTTATTCGCTGCGGTACCGCACACGCCTGAACCGAGCGGGATACGTACGCAGGCGGGTTTGCCCTGGAAGGGGCCGACCACGAGTTCTTTACCGTCGAAAAGATAAAAGCCAGCCCAATTTAGTTTGGGTAGGCTGTTGAAAATTAATGCACTAAAGTTGGCGGCGTTGGCGATCAGGTCATGTTCGCCAAGCAGCAGGCCGCGAGCTTGCAGCAGCAGGTCGGCGTAATGCTGTGACTTGTTGTCGTATTGCTGTGATTCGATATGGAACATCTGTGAGTCCTGGAGTGCGGATGTCGAATTTGATGTCAATATTGTAGAGAGTATCTTTAAACGATAGATGTTGGGCCAGCCTGCTGAAGTCTGTGCGTGAATTTATTTCGCTGGCGAAGGCCTCTACGATGGAAGAGGCCTTTGTTCGGCATATAAGCGGTTGTGGCTTGGTTGGGGTGTAGGCCTGTGGCGACGGTTGATCGGCGCGGTAACGTCGGCCCGTTGCAATGCTTGTGGGCGGCAGACGTTAAAATCGTCAGCTTTGGCATTAGAGGGATAGACCGCAATGATAAATGCCGGCGATGCAGCGGCCTGCGTGAGCGACGGCGTGAGGGACGGAGACCATGAAGTGATTCTGGTGCTGGACTTGGGCTCGACCTGGCTCAAGGGCGGCCTTGCGCGTGCTGATGGTAGCCTTCTTTATATCGACCGCGTTGCGTCGCCCTTGCGAGGTGCCACTGCGCTGGATGCCGAAACTGTGTGGCAGGCCGTACTCGCCATGCTACTTCAACTACACGGTAAGGCCGGGCAAGGTAAGGCACTGGCCATTGCAATTACCGGGGCGACGCGAACCCATGTGTTTCTAGATGGTCAGGGTCAACCTTGCGGGCCGGTCATGCTCTGGAATGACCCCGCTGGCGCGCAGCATGGCGACTGTGTAGCCCAAGCCTATGGCGTAGCGGGCAGCAGCGCTGGGTATGGTGCTTTCCATCCCCTGTCGCGCGTGCTGCAGTTTGCGCAGGATCATGATGGTGTGTTGCCTCAGGCCATGGCCGAGATTAAAGACTGGCTGAACAGTCGTCTCACCGGGCGGCTCGTGACAGACACTGTGGCGTACGGCCGCATTGTGTCCGGGCATGGCGGCGATACCTGTTTGTTCGACGTGCTGGGTCGACTTGGTCTCCGCAAGTCGGTGGTTCCGTCTCCTGCCTCACCAGTCAGTGTGCTGGGCGTGGCCACTTGCAGTGGTTTGCAAGGTGTGCCCGTCGTCGTTGGCAGTTTCGATACTTGGTCATCCTGTCTGGGTATGGGTGCCATGCTCGATGGCGGCGTCTACGATATTTCGGGCACTACTCAAGTGCTGGGCACGTTCAGCGTTCGGCCACGCCCAGTTAAAGGCATGGTGTCCATGCCCTGGACCGATACACTTTGGCAAACCGGCGGCCCGTGCCAGACGGGCATGGGCTCTCTGGCCTGGTTTGCACGCGCCTTTCTGGGCAGCGATGATCCGGCTGACACGCTTGCTGCCGCGCAAGCCTCGAGCGCGAACGATGTGCCGCTCTGTCTTCCCTATTTGTCGGGCGAACGCATGCCTTTGTGGAACGATACACTTTCTGCCAGTTTCCACGGCGTAAAATCTCATCACGTTCGGGCCGACATGGCGCAGGCGTTGGTTGAAGGGCTGGTGTTGGCGCACAGGCTGGCGCTAGACGTCATGCAAGTACGTGGGCCCGATGCAGTGCTGCATATGAGTGGAGGCGGGGCACAATTGTCGCAATGGGTTCAGGCGCGCGCTGACGGTTTCGATATGCCCATAGAATTATGCGTGGCTGAAGAAACGGCGCTGGCCGGCGCCGCGCTAGCGGCAGGCGTTGCGACGGGGCGGTACGATAGCATCGCTGCGGCGCAAAGCGTCGTGGCGGCGGGCCACAGCCGCATTTTGCCCCGAAGGGAACGTGCCGCCTATTTTAAATCCAAGGCTGCCGCTTTTTCATCGATGTTGAGCAGGGATGTTTCTCTATCATGAGCACCACGCAGTTTCACACCTGGTTGAGCCGTTATGGCACCTGTATTGCAGGTATTGCCCTGTTCGTCTTTTTTGCGTTGGCGGCACCCAACTTTCTTTCCATCCTCAATCTTTCTAACATCGTCAAACAGATCAGCTTCATGGCTATCCTTGGGCTGGGGTTCTCGCTGGCGTTGCTCGTGTCCGAGCTTGATCTGTCCTTTGCCAATGTGTGCAGTCTTTGCGCTGTTTGCGTTGGCTGGTTCATCCACAATGGGCATTCACCCGAGGTGGCCGTGGCGGCGGGGCTGGTGGTTGGTGTTGGTGCGGGCCTGCTCAACGGTCTGCTCGTCACGTTCTTGCGCATTCCCTCTTTGATCGCCACGCTGGCCACCGCATCGGTGGCCAATGGCTTTTCGTTTATGGTGACCGAAGGCGTGGCCTTTGTCGGCCAGTGGGATCCGCGTTTCCTGTGGCTGGGCCGGGGTTTCCTTTTCGGCATACCGACGCTGATTGTTGGGTTGCTGGTCGTCAATGTACTGGCCTGGTTTATGCTCAAACAAACGCGGCTTGGATTCCGTATGTTGGCAGTGGGCGAAGCCACGGAGGCAGCCAGACTGGCGGGCGTGAATGTGCGGGCGATCAAAATCATTGGCCTGACATTGTCGGGGCTAGCGGCGGGTCTGACGGCAGTACTCATGACATCGAGTCTGGCGTCAGCTGCACCTAACTCTGCCGCCGACCTGATGCTCACGGCCATCGCGGCTGTATTGCTCGGCATGACCATGTTCGAGCCGGGCCGTGCCAATGTGCCGGGCACGCTTTTCGGCGCCATGATCATAGGTATGTTGGGCAATGGGCTGGTTCTCATGGGTGTCCAGTATTACTTTCAGGATATTCTTCTAGGTGTCATCATTGTGGTCTCGGTCGCGCTTTCTTCATCCGTTCTCAAGAAGGCTGCCTTTTCCATCTAGACCTTGTGTCGTCAGACTGTTCCAACTCTTATCAAGACAACCTCCTATTACAGGGAAAACCATGCGCACTTCTCTTTTCCGTCTTCTTGCCGCTACGGCGCTGTCCATAGGTTGTGCTGGTGCAGCCCATGCCACCAAACTGGCCATTGTCGGCTTCCAGATGTCGTCCGAAACCCATGCGCGCGTGGTCAATGCCGCCAAAGCGCAAGCCGAAGCTAAGGGCTGGGACGTGCAAGTGCTAAACAGCAAGGGAGATATGTCGACACATATCAACCAGTTGAACAACCTGATCTTGAGCAAGCCGGACGGCATCATTGTGGCCATGGGCAAGCCCCTGCAAGCGCAGGAACAGTTTAAGCAGGCCAAAGAGGCTGGCATTGCGCTGGTCACCGTCATGAGTGGCACCAGTTCTGATGCATTGGTAGATGTCGCCGTCAATGAATACTCTGCAGGCGCACAGGCTGCTCTGTATCTACTGGATCACTTGAACTATCAGGGCAACATTCTGACGCAGCGCTTCGAAGGCAATGTTGGCACCCGAATTCGCGGCAAAATTTTGGACGTTGTGCTGAGCGAGAATCCGGCGGTCAAGCAGGTCGGTTCCCATACCATGGCGCGCACGGCCTCTTGGCGCGACGATGTTCAGGCTGGCATGAACGCCTTGCTGCTCAAGAACCAGGGCAAGGTCGATGGTATCTGGGCATCTTTTGATGCGCAGGCTTATATCATTGATGACATTCTTCAGCAGCAGGGCGCCAAGAAAGGCAAGCCGGTGCTGGTCAGCATAGATGGCGGACCGGAAACCTATCGTCGAATTGCCGATCCGGCATCGCTCATGATGGCGACGGTAATGATTCCCTTCGAGAAGATGGGCGTCAAAGCGGTCGATGTCATTGATGCAGTCGCTGTCCAAAAAGTCGCGCTGAACAAGGTCGTTCACGGTCCATATCTCTACTTGGACGCCGAACTGGTCGATGCGGACAATGTGAAAGATTTTCTCAAGAACTGACTCGTTGTGAATAAAATCCTGGAATTGCGGCAGCTTACCAAGCACTACGGTGCAGTACAGGCTTTGCGCGGCGTTGATGTGGATGTCTATGAGGGCGAAGTGCTAGCTATCTGCGGCGACAACGGCGCGGGTAAAAGCACGCTGATCAAGGTGGTGTCTGGCGCTCATCCTATGACGTCAGGCCAGTTGTTGCTTTCCGGGCGTGCGGTACGCTGGGCCTCTCCGCATGACGCGCTATCCAACGGCGTGGCTACGATTTACCAGGATTTGGCCCTGGCACCTCGCCTGACTGTATGGCAGAACGTATTTCTGGGGGCGGAGTTGCGGCGCCGAGTCTTGCCAGGGCTGTCCGTGCTCGATAAGCGTTGCATGCGAGCGCAGACAGCACACTATCTTGAGCGGTTGAATCAGGATATTGATGATGTGGATCGTCCGGTGTCGGATTTTTCCGGCGGGCAGCGACAGGCAGTGGCAATTGCCCGTGCTTTGCGCTGGCAGGCCCGTATCGTCATCATGGACGAACCCACCGCGGCGCTGGGCGTCAAGGAAACGGCAAGAGTCCTGGCCTTGATACAGCAACTCAAGAGCGAAGGCGTGACCGTATTGCTGATAAGCCACAACATGGAAGATGTTGTGCACGTCGCCGACCGTGTGGTTATCCTCAAGGCGGGCAGGGTTGCAGCGCAAGGCCCAGTGCTGGGCCTGCGTCCAGCATCACTGGCGCAGGCCATCATGACAGGGCAATGGCCGCAGCTGCCGGCTACTGCCTGACCCGTCGTCGTTCGGGCAACAGAAAGGCGGCAAACCCCAGAATCGGCAAGAAGGAACACACCTTGTAAACGAACTCTATGCTTGTTGCGTCGGCCAGGTTGCCCAGAGCGGCTGCGCCAATACCGGCCATGCCAAAGGCCAGCCCGAAGAACAGGCCAGAGATCATGCCGGTTTTGCCGGGTACCAGTTCTTGCGCATAGACCAGAATGGCCGAGAACGCCGAGGCGATGACCAGGCCGATAATAAAGATAAGCACAATGGTCCAGGTCAGGTTGGCATAGGGTAAGGCGAGTGCAAAGGGGGCGGCGCCCAGAATGGAGCCCCAGATTACGCGTTTGCGACCGATGCGGTCGCCCACAGGCCCACCAACCAGGGTGCCCAAGGCCACGGCAAAAAGAAACACGAAAAGACAGTACTGTGCGTTCTGTATGGTCAGGCCGAATCGGTCCATAAGATAAAACGTCAGGTAGCTGTTCAGGCCAGCCAAGTAGAAGTATTTGGAAAAAATCAGAATCAGCAGTACGCCCAGCGCGCCCATGACCTGCCGTCTGCTCAACCCTGTTTCTGTGCGACCAAGGCTGGAACGGCCACGCACCGTGTTTACGTTGGCGGCATACCAGCGGCTGACCCGCATGAGGATTAGCATGGCGACCAACGCGGCCAGCGAGAACCAGGCAACACTGCCCTGGCCCAGCGGCACGATAATGAGCGCTGCCAGCAGTGGGCCCAACGAAGATCCAATATTGCCGCCAACCTGAAAAATAGATTGGGCCAGACCGTGCTGGCCCGCCGACGCCATACGCGCCACGCGTGAAGATTCAGGGTGAAAGACCGAGGAGCCCATGCCAATCAAGGCTGCCGCCGCTACAACGCTGGGAAAATTCCACGCCTGTGAAAGAAGCAGCAGGCCTGAAAAGGTGAACCCCATGCCGATAGGCAGCGAGTAGGGCTTGGGCCTCTTGTCTGTAAACGCGCCGATCAGCGGCTGAAGCAGCGAAGATGAAAACTGGAAAGCTAGGGTAATTATGCCAATCTGCGCGAAGCTAAGCGAAAAACTGCCTTTGAGCACGGGGTACAGAGCCAGCAGCACCGATTGCATCATGTCATTGAGCAGATGGGAAACGCTGATGGCTGCCAGGATTTTGTAGACCACACCAGTGTCCTGGCTGCTCGCCGGCATGTTGGGCGCTACCGGATCGGCCAGCGGCGCGCCGGCCTCAACCAGTGGGGCGTGCAGGTCTTGCGCGTCGGAGTTGGGGGAAGGGGGGATTGTTGCTGTGGCTGGATTCATGTTGCGGGTGGCCGACGGCCTGAAAGGGTGTAGCAATGAAATTTTAAATTTCAAAGACTTAAACACAAAATATAGACGCGTACGAGTTGGCTGTCGTTAGAATATGAGACATTCATCAGCGAATTTCGGCCAGCCCATGCCTCATACGATAGACCTGCTTGAACAAGCCGACCGCGATGTCGTGGTTGTGGAGTCAAGTTATCCCGATGGCCATGTGGTGGCCACTCACACACACAAGCGCGTACAACTGCTGCATGCGATCAGCGGCATCATGCGTCTGGAGACTGACGCAGGCACGTGGATTGTTCCTCCCGGGTTCGCTTTGTGGATACCTGCGGGAATACGGCATCAATTGCGTACGACCAGGGTAACCACGCGCAGTCTTTATTTTCGTTTGAATGCATTGCGCAATGCCCCGCAAGCCTGTCAGGTGATCGAAGTTTCGCCTTTGCTACGGGCGTTGATTGACGCAGCAGCCCAGGTGCCCGTGTTATACGACACCCGGCAGCGAGACGGCATGCTCATGCGCTTGCTGTTGCTCGAGGCCTGCCAATCGCCGGCCGCACCGTTTCATTTGCCCATGCCGCATGACAGCCAACTGGCGGCGCTGTGCAATGCGTTTTTTGCAGCACCTATGCAGACAGTTACCCCGTCGCAGTGGGCACAAGTACTGCATGTCAGCGAACGCACGTTTTACCGGCGGTTTCTGGCGGGAACCGGGTTGAGCTTTATGGAGTGGCGCCGAAAGGCTTGCGTCTTCGTCGCCATCTCCCGGCTCACGTTGGGCGATAGCGTGACGCGTATTGCACTGGATATGGGTTATGAAAGCTCGTCGGCGTTTTCGGCGATGTTCCGCAAAGAGACCGGCAAGCCGCCGAGCGCCTATGCGCGCCATGCGGTACAGGACCGCCTCAGCTTGCCAGCTTAATGCTCGGGCGTCGTCACCATGACAATCTTGGAGACGAGTTCGGCGGTATTTTTGGCGCCCAGTTTTTTCATGAGTCGTGCTCGGTGTACCTCTACCGTTCTATGCGAAATGCCCAGTACCTGGGCTGTCTCTTTGCACGTTAACCCATTGACGATATAGCCTGAAATTTCTTGCTCGCGCCTGGTGAGATCAGCCGTTTTGGTCTGGTTGTGATGGATGCGTTCAAAACTCCATATCATCAAGCTGAAGGGTTCTTCGGGGGTCAGGGTGACCCCTCGCGCTCGTGCCCAGAAAATCTGCCTGTCGCTGTGCTGCATAAAGCGTTCGTCTTCATACGTGGTCATGGTGCTTAGAGCCCGCAGACATCGCTCGCCGATCTGGTAATAGTCGGCACTGCTTGGGTAGAGCTTGAGGATCAACTCGCCTTCCAGATCTTGCACCTGATAGCCGAACAGCGTGGCAAATGCTTTGTTGCAGCGAAGAATGGTGCGGTTCTGGGTGATGATTTGCGGAGCGGGCGATTCTCGAAAGGCGAGTTCTTCGAGGTTGGATTCAAGCATGGTTTTCCCTAATAATACGTACGTGGTTACGTAGTTGCACGCATAGACATACGTATGCTACCGGGCGATTATAAAAAAAACAAATGCAAGGAGACATTCATGGCACCGCATACCGTATCGATTGTAGGCAGTGGTCACCTATTAACGCCGAGCGGGCGTAAGCGACCATGAATATTGCACAGTGGTTACAGGCGCGAGCGCTGCTTACACCCGATGCGCCGGCATTGTTCAGTGGCAGCGAGCTCAAGGCAGACTACCGTCAGTTTGCTGCACAAGCCAGTGGTCTGGCCGAAAGCCTGCAGCGTGATTACGGCATACAACAGGGGGATCGCATTGCCCTCTACATGCCTAATCGCATAGAGCTGCTTGTACTCATGTATGCAGTCTGGTGGGCAGGTGCTGTGGTGGTCCCTATCAATTACAAGCTACACGCCAAAGAGGCGGCATGGATTGCTGAAAACGCGCAAGCCTCGTTGTTGTTCAGTGACCAAGGGCAGTCCATGTCGGAGGTTGGAATGCCCGAAGGGTGTATGGAACTGGGTGTTGACACGTCTACCGTTCGCGCCATGCTTGAATGCAAAAAGATGTTGATTGCACCAGCCGCTCTGGCACCTCACACACTGGCCTGGCTGTTTTATACATCAGGCACGACTGGCCGACCCAAGGGTGTGATGCTCACGCATGACAATCTGGTGGCGATGTCGCTGTGCTACACGGTTGATGTCGACAACGTCAGCATCGACGACGCCATTTTGTATGCAGCGCCCATGTCACATGGCGCGGGTTTGTATAACTTTGTTTTTGTGCGGCTTGGCGCTCGCCATGTCGTGCCTGAGTCACGTGGTTTCGATAGTGTCGAGATACTTGATCTTGGCAAACGACTCGGCGGGTTGTCGATGTTTGCCGCACCTACCATGGTCAAACGCCTGATCAGTGTGGCAAAGGCTGCAGGGTCTGATGGAGAAGGCATAAAGTCGATTGTGTGCGGCGGCGCGCCCATGTATGCGGCTGACTTTGTCGAGGCCCTCGACGTCTTTGGCCCCAAATTTATGCAGATATACGGGCAGGGTGAAAGCCCGATGACGATTACGGCGATGCGACGTGAAATCATTGCTGATCGTGCGCATCCACAGTGGCATAAGCGTCTTGCATCAGTGGGTATCCCACAAGCGTGTATTGAAGTGCGAATTGTGAATGACACGTTGTGTGATGTGCCCACAGGTACGCACGGCGAGGTGTTGGTGCGCGGGATTACTGTTATGCAGGGGTACTGGCGTAACAGTGAAGCCACGCAAGATACGCTGGTCGATGGCTGGTTGCGTACGGGTGATATCGGCTTTCTCGACGAGGCAGGGTTCTTGACACTAACTGACCGCTCTAAAGACGTGATTATTTCGGGTGGCTCCAATATTTATCCACGCGAAGTCGAAGAGGTGTTGCTGCGCCATCCCCATGTTTTCGAGGCTGCTGTCGTGGGCAGTCCACACGCAGACTGGGGGGAAGAAGTGGTTGCCTTTGTAGTGGCATCTAGCGGCGCTCAGCTTGACGGTGCGGTGCTGGAAGCATGGTGCAAGGCGGAAATGGCCTCATTCAAAAAACCCAAACGCTACCTGTTTTGCCCCGAACTTCCAAAGAATAGTTACGGGAAGGTGTTGAAAACCGTATTGCGGGAAAAGGCCAGGGAGCCTGTATAAGAGGGCGGGTAAACGCCCGTCGTCATTCTTTGAGCGCAGCTGAAGAGTTGTTCACCGATGAAGAGGCGCTGGCGTGCAATTACGGCGCTTGCCGTTTCCCTGCATAGTTTTTGTCTCGGTGCCGGTGCTGGTCACCTAGCTTCCTGAAAACATGCTGGGTAAGTAAGCGACAGCCACACCGGTTTTTGGTGTGGCTGTTGCAGGCTTTCGCGAAGTGGCAGCGGTGACAGCCAGCTCGCGATATTTGAACGCAAGGGTTACAGTGCGCTCAGGCCGGCATCGAGATCCGCTTTCAGATCGTCAATGTGTTCCACACCGACTGACATCCGCACCGTGTTGCTTTCAATGCCGGCGGTTTCCATTTGCGCGCCTGTCATGGTGCCGGCCCACATAGCGGCGGTGTGCACCACCAGTGTTTCTACACCGCCCAGGCTGACGGCCTGTGTTGCCAGCTTTAATGACGATACAAACCGGCTGGTCGCTTCAAAATCGCCTTTTACCGAAAAGGCGATGACGGCACCAAAGCCTTTCATCTGACGGCAGGCCAGCGTGTGCTGTGGGTGGCTCTCGAGGCCTGGGTATAAAACCCGCTCAATGCCCGGCTGTTGCTCCAGCCATTGCGCCACTGCCAGCGCGTTGGCATTTATGCGTTCCATTCGCAGCGAGAGGGTGCGCAAGCCACGCAGCAGCAGCCACCCGTCCATGGGTGAGAGCACCGAGCCCAAGGTTGTGTGCATGCTCCAGATTTTTTCAGCCAGGGCATTGCTGCAGCAGACAGCACCCGCTGTGACGTCATGGTGGCCGCCAAAATACTTGGTGGCGCTGTGCACTACGACATCAACACCGTGCGCGTGCGGCTTCTGGTTAAGTGAATTGGCAAAGGTGTTGTCGGCCACTGTGATGATGTTGTGCTTTTTGGCAATCGCGGCAACAGCGTCAAGATCAGTGATGGACAGCGTCGGGTTGACGGGTGTTTCGAGCATGATTAGCCGCGTGTTGGGGCGTATTGCGGCAGCGAAGGCTTGCGGGTCGGTCTGATCCACGGTTGTGAAATCGACGCCAAAGCGTGGAAGTATTTCTTCGAACAGCTTGGACGTACTCATATAGTGGCGCTGCTGCGCAATCACATGGTCACCCTTAGACACCAGCGCCAGAATTGTGGTGCTGATGGCACCCATGCCCGAGCCCATCAGCAAGGCCGTCTCTGTGCCTTCAAGTTGGGCCAATATGGTTTCTACGTGCTCATGCACGGGGTTGCCGTAGCGGCTGTAAAAGGCGTGGTGGCGCGGCGTTGTGGCCATTTCGGAAAACGCCTCGGCGCTTTCGGCACGATAGGTGGCGCTGTAATAAATGGGCGGAACAACCGAAGACCCCTCCAGTATCGCCGCGTCTCCGTGAAGCACAGTTGTCTCTTCGTGCCAGGCGGGCGTGTTGGGTTTAGACGGGGAGGACGCAGCATCTTTCATTTCAAGAAATCCAGAGAGATTGGGTTATGACGTTATGGGTGGCCATGAGTAGACTAAGGGCGGTCACGATTGTGAAGCCAGCTTGGTAAGCCATGATACGCCTGCGGATTCTCATTGCCCAATCGACGTCAGATAAGCCAAAGCTGAAAAACACGAGGCGTCGTAGTAAAGCTCGTCGTTGTTCACGATGATGCCCGCATCTGCCGATTGCACGACATTGAGCTGCATGCCGTCGTCGAGCGAATGTACGTCAACGAAATGGCTAATACATCTTCAAAAAGAAAGGTGGACTTGTTGTTTGTCGACTCTATCGAGTCCTGACAACCTCCACCCTCCGTACAACCGATAAGCCCATCCCTTATTATCGCGGGGTAATGTTGTCCCATCGATAATAAGGGCACTGATCACGTTAGCTGCATTTGCTTGGAGAGTCAGCTTCCGCCGCCACTGGCTTTCTTGAGAACATCCAGTATCTCCAAAAGGTCGAAGGAGGGAATGTTGGGGTCGATGGCGATAGCGCGCAGGCGGTTGTTAAGCGTCCAGGTATCCGCCCCTAGCCTCGCGAAACGCACAAAATAGCCGGTGCGGACGTCGTGCCAGTATTGCTGATTGGCGCCATACGAGACGTTACGGGTACTGTCTCCCCAAGTCCAGGCGCCGCTGTGGCTTGTCTCATAACTGCCGACTGACCGCGACATGTGAGTGCCGATGCTATAGCCCGATACCATTGGCCAACTGGCAGGACCGAAGGCCCCCATCAGTTCGAGATCCTGATCGAGATAGCGCATCATTTTCGCGTAGTTGGCCGTGGAGAGCCAACAACCGGCATACGGCCCGCGATTGTCAGTATCGAAGTCCGTGATGCCCAGGGGCTTCATCACCAGGTCGAGTACTGCCTCGCGAAACCCCTGGGCAGTGAGCTGTTCGACGACCTTACCGAGTACCAGCATGTTGTTGTTCTCGTAGCTGTAGGTCATCGCAGCCTGCTGAGAAAAGACGATCAGCGCAAAGCGGTCATCGATGCTGATGTCGTAGGGATTGCCCTCGCCGAGGTCGCCGCGTATGCCGCTGGTGTGGGTCATTACTTGCGTGACAGTTAGGTTGCGAAACCAAGCTGGAAATGCGACTAAAACCGGAACGACGTGTGAAAGAGGCAGGAGCTTGCCGGCAACTTGCTTTGCCTTGACGTCGAAGACCTTTTGCTTGCCGACCTGTCTTTCGTCCACGGTGTATCGAGATAGGATATCAATGACTCGGGGTTCGCGCAGCTGAATGATCTCACGCAGATGTCGCAGCCCGATGCGGAAAAAGCGCCCAAAGACCTGTTCCATCGTCGTGTCCCATCCGAGCTTGCCGGCGCGAACGAGCTGGGCTACAGCCAGCCCCGTAATCAGCTTTGAGCAACTGGCGAACTCGTTACGGCTGCGTGCCGACTCACCGCCATAGGAAGCAACGCCCGCGACGTTGCCGCGACGTAGGACGGCAAAGCTGCCGCTCTCGAGCTGCTGATCGTCGGCCCAATCCTCGAAAGCTCGACGCATCAACGAGGTCACAGTCGCGATCTCGATATTTTGCTGCATTTCGCCTGGACGGATATTCTTAAAGTCTAACTTGAACCTGTTCAAGCTGGTTTTTCTGGATTCTCCCTGTGCGACCTTGCGTCCAGTACCGAGCGCCATTAGCTGGCTTACTGCTGCAATCAGATCTTCAGACATGTTGTACCTCGCTGCAAGGCTGTTATGCCAAGAATAGAAAATCAACAGATATCTTCTTGTTTGGCGTAGTCAAAAACCTTCTTTGCCATGCCATCAATAAGTGGTAGTTTTTTTGCCATTACCCCCTTCGAGTGCGAATTCGTGGCTATCGAGGTCCAACAGCGCGACCGCCCCTGTTTAGGGTTTGCCATACTGGGTTATCTGTTCTCCTGGTTGTAGCGAGTGCCAGGAAAGGCGTCAAACTTCTATCTTGCAGCATCTTTGAGCCTTCTCATATCCTTAGTATGCGGTGTTTCCCGATGTGTTTGACGACGGTAATTGTCTCCAATTGCATCTGCACCCCAGGAACGAAAGTTGCTCTTGAACTTTAGCCGCAGCTTTGCGCATTAACTT
Source organism: Pusillimonas sp. ANT_WB101 (assembly GCF_008369125.1). Classification (NCBI taxonomy): domain Bacteria; kingdom Pseudomonadati; phylum Pseudomonadota; class Betaproteobacteria; order Burkholderiales; family Alcaligenaceae; genus Pusillimonas; species Pusillimonas sp. ANT_WB101. The sequence continues at coordinate 83,095 of NZ_VOAY01000001.1, forward strand.
AGGATGAGAAATGACCAACAATCAGCAGCCAGCACATCAGCAGCTCAACGAGCTAATTTCAGATATACGCTTCGCCATGTTTACGACTGTCAACTCACAGGGCGTACTCACCTCCAGACCCATGACAGTGCAGAAAGATCCTGATGATGAAAAAGAAAATGCCCAAGCCGCCACACACCTGTGGTTTTTTATGTCGCGAACGAGCGAGACGGTTGCAGAATTTAGCTTATCGCCTTCTGTGAACGTGTCATTTGCGGATACTGGCGATGATATATACGTTTCGGTATCAGGCCATGCTCGCCTCGTGGAGGATATGGCTCTGAAACAGAGATTGTGGTCCAAGATGAATGAAGCGTGGTTTCCACAAGGCGTGACCGATCCAGATTTAGCGCTCGTACGCGTAGAAATCGAACAGGCTGAGTTCTGGAACGTAAAAGAAAGCAAGCTCGTTCAACTATTCAAGATAGCAAAAGCGGCCTTCTCAGATGAGCCGCCGACGCTGGGAACGCATGGAAGATTGACTCCTTAGTGGTTGTGGGGCTCTGCAGCGCTTCCTGAGGCATATCTGTCGACCCTAGATGTGCTGGGCTTGCCCCATCATGCGGCTCCTGATTTGGATCTTGGCCTCTCTATCAGGGCGATCTTACGGCTAAGGCACTCGTTGCACAGGCTGATAACATAAAACTTAGTTTGACTGAATTATCATTTTTGATTAAAGTTATACAATGTAAAACTAAGAGCAGTTGACCATGGAAACCACACTTAGAAAGTTCGGAAACAGCATCGGGCTGGTCATCCCGAAGGCATTGCGGGAAACCCTGGGCTTAGTAGAAGGGCAATCGGTGACGATTGAACAATCTGGGGATGGCTTCATCCTGCGCCAGGCGAAGCGGCGCTATACGCTGGATGAATTGCTGGCTCAATGCGATCCAGCGGCCCCTATGCCCGCTGCACTGGCAGAATGGGACGATGCCCCGGTAATAGGCGGTGAGAAATGGTGAGGCGTGGCGGTTTCGACCGAGGCGACATTATCCGTATAACGCTTAATCCTACGGTTGGGCATGAGTTACAAGGTGATTTCCGGCCCGCTCTGGTCCTCACAAAGCGTCAGGTCAATGCATTGGGCCTGACGATGATTGCACCGATCACGCAAGGTGGGGATTTTTCAAGAATGGCTGGGTTTACGGTGTCTCTGTCTGGTACGGGCATGGACACACAAGGCGTTGTCCTCGTCAATGGCGTTCGGGCGGTCGATGTCGAAAAGCGCGGGGCCAAGAAAATCGAGGTTGCGCCGGACTATGTCGTGGATGACGTTTTATCAAAGTTGGCAGCTTTGGTTGCATAAACACACGACATGCAGTCGGTCGCTGCCGGGTGCAGACTTAACGAAAAAATCCATATCTCGGGTGCTTTTGCGTGAATCATCGGACGTGATTAGCAACATGACCAAGGCTACGATCTGCAGATGAAGACCCTGGCGTAGCGGATCTCCTCAGGGCCAGCACGCTAACGTCGTGCACCAATAGGTCGGATATAAGATTGCTTTCGATCATGGTGTTACGTTCTTTGATATTGCTGAAGCTTATTGGTAAGGAGGAGGCATATGCATTCTCAGAACAGCGAACGGCTGAGCCCATGATAAAATACTTTGTATGCAAACAACCTCCCCGATTGCCCCCTATACCGCGCCTGACATTGTTGAGGCGCGTTCGCGTTTTGGGTTGTTGCTTGGCAGCGTATACAGGCAATGGCGCCGCCAGATCGATTTTGCTTTCAAAGACCTGGGCTTGTCCGATGCCACGCGCATGCCCCTGTTGATACTGTACGTACAGGGCGAAGCTTTGCGCCAGAAGGATCTGGCCGATGCCTTGTACCTGGACACGTCATCCCTGGTCCGTGTGCTGGCGCATTTGCGCAAGGCTCAGTTAGTCGATTGGGCCAGTGACCCCGCCGACCGGCGCACCAAATGCATTGCCTTGACTCCTGCGGGGCGCGAAACTGCCAAATTGATCCTGGCCAAGAGCATGGAGATCGAGCGGGCCGTTCTGGATGGTCATTCTCTGCAAGATTTGGAAACCACTTACCGCGTACTAGGCACGATTTCACGGCAATTCAGCGCAGGGGAGTCTTCACCTCGCAATATCAAGTTCTGAGCCTCCCTTAACCTCCTTCCTCGGCTTATCGCCATCAAAGACAGTTCAAAAATGAAGTTGAGATTTTCGCCCTATGCTTGGGTGAGTTTTGCCATGATCGTCGGTGTCATGGGCACTGCGCTCATCAGCCCCCTATATGCGCTATACAAAGAAACATGGCAGCTGCAAACGAGCGACATCTCGCTCATTTACGTGCTTTACATGGGCGGTGCATTGTGTGGCTTGTTATTTTTGGGGCGCTTGCCTGATCGTGTGGGATTTCGCCCCATGATGCTATGGGGCCTGGCACTGGCGGTGATGGGCACGCTCATCAGTCTGATTGCCTGGGACATGGCCAGTCTGGGTGTTGGGCGCGTTATTGTTGGCGTTGCCTCCAGCATGCTGACGACCAGTGCCACGCAGGGCCTGTCCAAGTTGTCCCGATCTGGAGACATGCAGCGCGTAGCCATGATGACAGGTTTTCTCATGGCTTTTGGTTTTGGTCTGGGGCCCTTGGTGGGTGGCCTCTTTGGCCAGTGGGCGCCCGCCCCATTGGTAAGCACGTACGTTCCCACCGTGCTGTTGGGCGCGTTAGGCTTCACCGCCTTATATCGCCTGCGGCTGCCGCACAGTGCCAGGCCGCAGACCGCCCAGCCTTTGAGTGTGCGCGATGTCCTGCCCAAGCTGACCTGGCCGGAATCAACCACCTCCATGGCTTTTGTGCTGACGTGTTGCTTGCCATTTCTGGCATTTGGCGTGTTCGGCCTGTATGCGTCCATGGCACCCTTGTTTCTCGATCAACTGGTGCCCTGGCATGGCCCAATTGTCAGTGGCACAACCATTGCATTGATCTTGTTTGCCTCAGCGGCTGTCCAGGTAATGGCGGCGCGCATGCCTGCTCACTATTGCGGTACGGCCGGGCTGATTAGCCTGGCGTTAAGTAATGCGGTACTCATGATGAACCTGTGGGCGAGTTCAGCTATTTTGTTCGCCTTGGGCGTGCTGTTCACCGCAATGGGGCACGGTATGTGCATGCTCGCTGGCATAAATATGGTTAACCGTCTTGCCACATCCAACAATGGCTCGGGGTTGCTAGCCACTTACCTGGTCATCGGCTACTGCGGCAGCATGGTGCCCATGATGGGCATCGGATTGATCGCCGACCATTGGGGTTTGGACGTTGCGGTGTACATATTCTGCACGTTCGTCATCGTGACGTCGGCTATTGTGGCTGTGCTTTTCCATCGTCACCCACGCATCCGGATGTCGATCGCTTCGGCTTGAATTTGCCCGTGTTGTTCTCAACATGACGAATCGCCACGATCGAACCTGCCACGTCTGAAAGCTCGTTGGGGTGACAGCGGCGCCTCAGTTTCCGCGCCTTGGATACAACAGGCGACGGGCCGCCATCACCCCAAGGCTGAGGCTTTATGAGTCTGCGCACTTAAAGGCCGACTCGAAGTCGAGCATATCCGTACCACGAAAACCCAAGCTTTTTGCCAGAATGCGCCAGCTATTCAAAGCTTGAGAGACTTCATTCCAGATCGTGGTTGCTCGTTCTGCATCTAGTCTGAAGTATTGCGCAGCCTCCAGCAGCATGCTGCGGCTGTCAATAGGGCCTGAGTCTTCGGTCAGCCACGTTTTGCTTTCGCGGCGGCTGCCCGGCATAGGGTTTATGTCAAAGACTGGTGAGGACGGTACCACCTGTTAAGTCTGCTCGCTATGCCTGGATTGTTCTGATTCTATAAACAGTGATGACATGTTTTCCATGTTTATTAAGTTACCTGGAATATATACAGTGGGGGCTCCATCAACTAAGAGCCCGTTTTTGGCTCGCTCAATAAGGAGCTTTCATGTCAAGCCGCGACGTAGTATTTCCAGCCGGGGACCGCACGCTTTATACGCGTAATCGATATTCGCCAGCAGTTCGTGCCAACGGCTTTCTATTCGTGTCGGGCCAGGTGGGAAGCCGAGCAGACGGCTCGCCGGAGCCAGATCTGCAGACTCAGGCCAGGCGTGCTTTCGAGAATCTTAATGCAGTGCTCGTCGCAGCAGATTGTTCGTTCGACGATGTTGTGGATGTCACGGTGTTTGTTGTTGATCCCGAGACAAACCTTGAAACGATCTGGCAGATCGTTCCGGAATACTGGGGTGAGGCGCCATATCCAGCGTTGACCGGTGTGGGCGCAACATGGCTGTCTGGTTTTCAGTTTGAAATAAAGGTAATCGCGAAACTGCGGGAGCCAGCTGCGCTGTGAACGCCTGACCTTTCAAGCATTGGCGTTGCTTATTCGTTGCGCAAGTTGCATGCCGGGTTTTTTAGCCAGGCCAGAACGGACGACAAGCCCGACGTGAGCGATGGCGGCCAAATTGAACGAAAGTTTCTGGGGCGAGCCAGCACCTCTCGTCTGTTTTAAATCCTTTTTTTAGTCAGAGATGAAATCATGAATCAACCATTTGGCCCCAAGACCACGGCCGACGAAGTGCTCACCGGCGTTGACCTTAAGGGAAAACGATTTCTCATTACAGGTGCATCATCTGGCATTGGGCTTGAAACCGCTCGCTCGCTGGTCGCTCACGGCGCCGACGTGATCGGCACGGTCAGGAACCTCGCAAAAGCTGAGCTGGCCACTGCATTGATTCGTGACGCCGCAGCGCAAGGACGGGGCAGCCTGGAATTGATCAAGCTAGATCTGGCATCATTGCAAAGCGTTCTAGACTGTGCGGATAAGCTGTTGGCTGATGGCCAGCCGTTTGACGCCATCATCGCCAACGCTGGCGTTATGGCAACGCCGTTCGAGCAGACAGTCGACGGCTTCGAAGTGCAATTTGCGACGAACTATCTTGGTCATTTCGCCCTGATCAATCGGATCGAGCCGCTGCTTGCCAATAACGGGCGCCTGGTGATGCTGTCGTCACAGGCTCACCGGATCGCCGATCTTGACCTAAACGATCCAAATTTCGAACAGCAGGCCTACGACCCGTGGGTCGCCTATGGACGGTCGAAAACAGCCATTTCTCTCTTCAGTGCCGAATTCGATAAACGGCATCGAGATCGCGGCATCCGAGCTGTCTCAGTAATGCCTGGAAATAGTTTCACTGATCTCGTACGTCATCTGGCACAGGAAGATTTGCAGGGTCTTTTCCAGACCATTGGCAAAGCGCGGGCCGAAGCGGGTCTTGCGCCCGCAGAGCTGAAAGAAATCCCGCAGGCAGCCGCAACTTCAGTTTGGGCTGCAGTCGTGGCCAACAAGGACGAAATCGGCGGGCACTATCTTGAAGATTGTGCAGTCGCGCCGATCAATGACACACCTAACCCGTTTGCTGACGGCGTCAGGTCGTATGCGCTCGATGCTGACGTAGCCAGACAGCTATGGGTGAAAAGTGAAGCGTGGGTGAGTGCTGTGTCGTGATGGTCGAGTGATGGGCCGACAAGCGTTCATGATGTCATGGATTTGATAAGCATTCGGGGACGGCTTTGGTTTTGTGAAATATTCTCACCAAGGTTCAATGGGCTAATCAAAAAGCATCGTCCAAAGAAACCGAAATTAACACAACAAGAAATTAGCTGATTAAAGCCGCTGCGTCGGTAAAACATTTTCTTAACCAGCAATGGCCATCGTCGAACTGTGCTCGGGCGTGCCAAGCCATGCCCAAGTTGAAGGGCGGGATATCGAAAGGGAGATCAAGAATGTCGATAATCGACGAATAACGCTTGAGTAACTGAATAGGAAGCGTTGCCACACATTCGCTGTGAGCGAGCACCACCGCTATCTGGTTGTAATTCGGCACGACGACAATAACATTTCGGGATTTGTGCAGCGTCGCGAGAACGTCGTCTACCGGGCTATGGAATTGAGCAGTCTGTGACACCATTACATGAGGTAGTGCACAGTATTCGTCGAGCGTTGCACACGTATTGCCCCGAGGGTGTCCGATTTTTTGGGCCATCCGGAAATGGTCGCTGAGCAAAAAACGGACTTTCAGCGAATCTGGCGCTTTGGCGATATCACCCAAAAAGAGATCGACCTCACCACGCTCCATTTGCTCGGGCAGTTGAGCGCTGGTTGCAGGGATGACTGCAATGCGTAAACTGGGATTATGCTGAGCGACCACAGCTTCCAGAGCGCCCAGGCCGACCATGGTGAAGACGCTGTCATGTGCAGCGACGACGAATGTACGACTGGCAGTGGCTGGGTCGAACAACGGAACAGAGTAGACCGCGTCGCGTAGATGGGCCAATGCATCTCTTAAACGTGGCCGAAGATCAATGGCGCGTTGCGTAGGCACCATTCCACGGCCGCTCTCTGATGGAACCAGAAGGCGATCATTGAAGAGGTCTCGAAGGCGTACGAGCTGCCCTGAAAGCGCGGATTGGCTTATGTTCAGACGCTTGGCCGCCCGAGTGACATTAAGCTCGTCAAGTAAAACATCGAGTGAGATCAGTAGCGGAAGGTCAGAACGCTTTATATCCATATAGGTGATACCTCGTATCGGGAAATCCAACTAACTGTCGGCGCGGATCAAGCGTAGATTAGGACATGTTTTTTTAACACGGGACACCATCATGATTAGCTTTTATTACCACCCTTCGCCGAAATGGCCAATTGGCGACCTGTTCGCGACCAATAATTCTCAATTGTCTTAGGAATACTAATGCGTTATTACTTGCAACCGTTCGCCACTGCATTGACAGCGATGGCTTTGATCACCAGCACATTTTCCGTTGCCGCGACAGCTTCCGAAGTACAAACGCCAAGCGCCGGGGTTGCAGCGCAGGCTCAGCAAAGTGGCGTTTATCGTTATCGTCTTGGTGACTTCCAAATCACGGCACTGTCCGACGGTACCGTTCCGCTGGATTTGCACGATTTGCTCCAAGGCGTAAAAAAGGGATCTATTGATGGCCATCTGCATCACGCTTTTCTAGCTAACCCCGTTGAGGAGTCGATCAATGCATTCGTGATCGATACAGGGAAAAGGTTGGTTTTGGTGGATACCGGTGCGGGTGATTTTTTTGGGCCTGAGGCAGGTGGAAAACTGATTGCTAATTTGAGAGCAGCTGGGTACGAACCGAGCCAGATCAGTGATGTCTTATTGACCCATGTTCACACCGACCACAGCGGCGGCCTGGTTCACAATGGCAACATTGTTTTTTCGAACGCAGTCATTCATGTGGGCAAACCGGACGTCGATTTTTTTCTTGACACTGCGAACCAGAATGGCGTCAATGGTTACCCAAAGGAATACTTTGAACAGGCAACTGCCTGCCTTACGCCTTATTTAAAATCTGGGCAGCTGCAGCCATTTTCAGGCCCCACACAAATTCTACCCGGCATCCGTTCAGTCCCAACGCCGGGGCACACGCCTGGTCATAGTTTTTACCGTGTGGAGAGCAAAGGAGAATCCATTACGTTTATTGGCGATCTTGTTCACGTTGAATCGATTCAGTTTGAAAAGCCCAAGGTCACCATACAGTTCGATGTGAATCAGGCCGAGGCTGCCAAGCAGCGCATCAAACAGTTCGGTAGTTTCTCCAAGAGCCGTGAGCTGGTAGCGGGCGCACATTTTCCTTTTCCAGGTATTGGCCACGTAGACACAAATAATCACGACGCCTATCGGTTCGTACCTGTCAATTACAGGAACAGGTAGGCGTTGTTCAATCATGCTGCTCCTGATTTGAATCCTGGCCTCTATCAGGGCGATCTTATGGCCAGGGTTCGCACTGCACCGGATGATGACCATGACTTCTAGTCGATACTATATTTATTTGGAGCATGCATGAAATACCTTAAAGGCTACCCATCCGACCTGCAGGCCAAAGTGCAGCTGCTGGTCGAGCGCGGGCAACTGGGCGATGTATTACGCAACCGTTATCCGACCAGCCATTCAGTGCGTACCGATAAAGCGTTGTACGACTATGTTGTAGGCTTGAAAAACGAATACATTCGCAACGGCGCGCCCATCAGCAAGGTCGCATTCGACAGCAAAATGCAGGTGGTTGCTCACACCTTGGGCACGCACACCACCATTTCTCGGGTGCAGGGCATGAAGCTCAAGACCAAGCGCGAGATACGCATAGCCACGGTATTTCGTTCGGCACCCGAAGCATTCCTGAAAATGATCACCGTGCACGAACTGGCGCATTTAAAGGAAAGTGAACATAACAAGGCGTTTTACAACCTGTGCGAACGCATGGAACCGAATTACCATCAGTATGAATTTGACCTGCGCTTGTACCTGACGCATCTGGACTTGCCTGATGGTCAGGGTTTGTGGGTCAACGGCACCCTCAAAGCTGGGCACTGATCTGGCTGTTGATAAATCGTGAAGTCATCGTGCGAAATTTCCGCTGATACTGCTTCAGAAAGCTCTACTTCTACGGCGGTTAATGTACGGGAGGAATGCCGTACGACAATAGACCGTCAGCGATTTTAAAAGCTTGCCTCTTTATTGTGTTGTAGTAACATGCCTACATAAGTCACATTTTAGAGGTGCCATTATGACCATCACAACTTTGACAAGCCGTGAGTTTAACCAAGGGGCGAGCGAAGCAAAGCGGGCCGCAAATAAGGGCTTGGTATTCATTACAGATCGAGGCCGCCCGGCTCATGTTCTTATGAGCTTTGAAGAATACCAACGGCTTACAAAACAACGTCGCAATATTGCTGATGCCCTTGCAATGCCGGGCGTTGCTGACATCGAGTTCGAACCGCCGCGTGTGAGCATCAACCCCAAGGCGGCTGACTTGTCATGATGTACGTGCTTGATACCAACGTCGTGTCCGAGCTGCGAAAGGTTCGACACGGCAATGCCAATAAAAACGTAATAGCGTGGGCAGAAAGCGTTGATGCTGCAGAGCTTTTTGTGTCGGCCATCACCATCATGGAGCTGGAGCTTGGCGTGCTGGCGATTGAACAAAAGGACGCCAAGCAGGGGGCTGTGTTGCGCTCATGGCTAGAGCAACACGTACTGCCCGAGTTTGCCGGTCGCACGCTGCCCATCGATACGGCCGTGGCACAACGCTGCGCACGGTTGCATGTGCCTGACAAGCGTGGCGAACGTGATGCCCTGATCGCTGCAACGGCGCTGGTGCACGGCATGGCAGTCGTTACTCGCAATGTTGCTGACTTTAAACCTACTGGCGTCACTATCATCAATCCGTGGGACGTGTCGCAGTGACGGCCAGTGAGCCAATTCAATCGTGTTCTTATTTTGCCCAAATGTCTTTAATACAGTGTGCTGGCAAGATCATTGCCTGCACACTGCTCGCGCCAGGTTCTTATTAACGGTTGGCGGGAGTGAATCCGTCGCGGTTGGGCATTTGAACTTTGGGCATGGAGTCCTGATCAAGTGTTGCATCAGCCGGAATGATATGTGCCTGAGAAAGAATATAGGCCGTGACGGCGTAGACGTCATCGTCCGACATGCTGTTTGGCGTCGTGAATGGCATTGCCCTTTTAACGTAATCGAACAGCGTTGTAGCATAAGGCCAGTAGCTTTCCACCGTTTTAATGGGTGCCTGGACACCATCTTTAATAGTCAGGGAGCCACGCCCGCCGATTAGCCGGTCGCCGATTCCACCTTCCAGTTTTGCGCCATGACAGGCCAGACATTGCTGCATGTAAATTTTTTCGCCCTGCATGACCGTGCCGGTGCCTTTAGGCATCCCGCGCCCATCAGGCAAGGGCGATGTGAACTCTTTAAGATCGGCTTCGGTAATATTGGTGCCAAATCCGTAAGCGTGATTGGTGGCCGTTTGTGTTTTGGTGTCTTGCGCGACAGCGCCAGTCGACCAAAGGCCGGCCAGCGCCATGGCTGCACAGGCGAGCCCGGTTTTAGTAGTGATGTACATTTGACACCTCCCCGGTTGCGGCAACCTTCCAGCTTTGAATGCCGTTCAAGTGGTAGACCGATGACAGTCCGCGTTCGTCGACAAGTTTTTTAATGGTGGGCTGAACATAACCGGTATCGTCGGTGCAGCGGCTTTGTAAAATGGCCTCTTTTCCGTCCCATTCCCAAGGCAATGAAAAGCGGGTATGGCATATGGGCAGAACCGGGCCGTGCAATACGGCGTCGTGCCATGTTTTACCGCCGTCGGCCGTCACTTCCACGCGCGTGATCGTGCCTTGGCCTGACCATGCCAAGCCGGTAATTTCATAAAACCCAGGTTTTTGCAGCAGCATTTCGCCTGAGGGGTAGGTAATAACAGATTTGGGCTGCATGCCGAACGAAAACTGCAGGGCTGTGCCGTCGGGCAGCAGGTCAGTGTATTTAGCTGTTTCTTCCCGCGTCATGAAAGGCTTGTCGGAAACCTCTAAACGGCGCAGCCACTTGATGCACATATTGCCTTCGTAGCCAGGAACGATCAGACGCACGGGATATCCTTGCTCCGGGCGTATTGCCTCGCCGTTCTGGCCGTATGCCAACATACAGTCTTTAAGGGCTTTTTCAATTGGAATGCTACGCGTCATGACCGCCGCGTCGCCACCTTCGGCTAACAGCCACTTGGCGCCAGGGCGCAGGCCGGCCTCATTCAAAATGGTGGACAGCGGCACTCCCGTCCATTCTGAGGTTGAGGTCAGCCCATGTGTTCCTTGAACGGTTTTAAGCGTGGGCTTGGCCCATTCGGTCAACCCGTTGCCCGAGCATTCCAGAAACATGATGCGTGACACAACGGGATAGCGCTTAATGTCGGACATCGAAAACTTTTTGGCCTGCTTGACCATGCCGTGCACATACAGCAAATGTTTGCTGGGATCTATGGTTGCAATGCCACCATGGTGCCGCTCATAATGCAGGCCCGATGGCGTGATGATGCCCATGCTGGTTTGCAGAGGGGTAAAGCTCCAGGAGGATTCTGTTGTTTTGGTTGCATAACGCGTACGGACTTCGGTTTCGAACTGCGAGCGAAAACCATAGCCGCCGTCGTCGGTGGCCACCCCTACCCCTTGTGTTTTGGTTGCATCAGCTGGAACCGGGCGCTCTTTGGAACCAGGAGAGGCGGCAAACGCGGTCTGGGCGCCTGCAACCCCCATGCTCGCGATAGCCCCTAGCATGAAGCGTCTGCGTGGCGCCGCTTTGATTTGGTCAGATTGCCCCCGAAAGTACGGCGACTGCGGGTCTTGTTGTTCGACTTCAAGAAAGTGTTGTTCTTGCTGCTGCAGTAACTCTGGCTTTATTTTTATCGAAAAGGATTGTTTGCTGCTCCGAGATTTATTCATATAACACTCCGTAAAACAGATTCTGCCAGGACGGAAAAGATTACTGAACTAAAGTAGTGGATATACAGCAACTGCGGTAAAGAGGAATAACGAGAGAGTTTGGAGGGATAATAAAATGGCAAAGAGCGCCTTTTAATAGTAAAGATATTACTTGGCATAACTGCCAGACTCAAGGTTGAATGCATACTTCGAGCTGAGGGTGGGGCAAACATGGCCGCTCCTTAGCCAGACACAATCAAAGTCAGCTCACCATGGAGATAAGCCAACTCGACTCAACCTTACATTGCAAAACCAAGCGTTAATCAATGTTTAAGGGAGGCGACGACGGACTTTGGTTGGCGCCTATTCCCTGCAAGACTGTATCCACTATTGTAAGAATGTAGTCATCCATATGCCCGGCAAAGCGATCACGCAAACGGGCGGGGGTGTTGCGAACATGATTTGACACTGCCCCAGCAATCAAATCTGCGACAAGCGCAATCGAGGTTCTCGAGGGAAGTTCGCCACGTTCGATGCCACGGCGGATGAGTGCTCGGGTGCTGCGCGAGTGGTCTGGGTAGGGCTTCGCGCCCAGCGCCTTACGCAAGTCAGGGTAGAAGCGTGCATCTATAGTCAGTCGGTAGGTGAGTACCCCTTCGTCAGTTTCCAGGTGCGCATGCCAGCGCCGAGCGAATTCGATGAGATCAGTGCGTACATGCCCGGTGTCAATGCCTGCGATGAAGTCTGTCCGCGACTGAACGAGTTCGAAGAGTAGCTGAGCCTTGTTGTGCCAGCGCAGATATAAAGATCCTTTACCAACTTTGGATCGCCTGGCGACCTCATCAAAGTTGAAGCCAGCCCACCCGCGCTTGGCGTAAAGCGCGCAGGCCGCTACGAACACTCTCTGCTCTAAACCGCCCGCTCGAGGACGTCCGACAGGTCTTGATTCCATGTGTGAGCTCCTGTTTTCGTATTGCATTAGAAGGTCTTTTTTTTTTGGACGGAAACCGTCAGGAAATGATAGACTAAAAAAAACTAAAAAACATTGTTAATAAAATTTATAACAACCAAAGGAGTAGACATGAGACTAAATCTGATAATGGCTGGATTACTGACGATTATGGGAACCGGAGCGGCACTGGCAGCAACCCCGGGAATTTCAGATGACGTCATAAAAATTGGCGTCATGACCGACTTGAGCGGGCCCTATTCGGCAACCGGCGGACGCGGATCTGTAGTCGCGACAGAGATGGCCGTAGCCGAGTTTGGAGGGGAAATCAATGGCAAGAAAATAGAAATAATTACTGCTGACCACCAGGGCAAGCCTGATATCGCGGCAGGCACTGCGCGCAAGTGGCTAGACGTGGATCACGTTGACGTTATCACCGAGATCAACAACAGTGCGGTTGCGTTAAGCATCTACAACTTGGCAAAAGAAAAAAATGCTCTGGTGCTGGCAACCGGCCCTGCAAGCGATGCCCTAACGTATACCAGCTGCATTCCAACAGGCATTCATTACACCTATGACACATTCGCCTTCGCCAACAGCTCGGTAAATGGCTTGGCACAAACCGGCAAGAAAGACTGGTTTATGATCGCTGCGGACTACGCGTTCGGGAAGGCAGGTGAAGAAGCCACCCGGGCTGCGCTAGCCAAAGTGGGTGGAAAAGTGGTTGACGGGCTGAAATTTCCACTCAATACGACCGACTTCTCGTCCTTCATCTTGTCGGCGCAAAGTTCCAATGCTTCGATAATTGGGCTGGTAAGTGCCGGTGCTGACACCGTCAATGCGATTAAGGCTGCGAAAGAATTTGGCGTGACCCAGATTGTTGCGCCGCAGTTTCTCTTCATACAGGATGTGCATGCGCTCGGGCTGGAGACAGCACAAGGTGTGGTATTTGGAACAGCCTTTTATTGGGACAGAACCGCGGAAACACGCAAGTGGTCTGAAGAATTCTACAAGAGGATGAATCAGACATCGATGCCGTCACAGGAGCATGCAGGCCAGTACTCGGCTGTTTATCAATATTTAAAATCGATTAAGGCATTGGGTACGGACGATGCACGAGCGATCGTCGCCGATTGGCGAGGAAAGCCGATCAATGACATGTTTGCGCAAAATGGTCATCTGCGCGAAGACGGCCGCTTTGTGCACGATATGTACGTGGCCAAAGTGAAGTCTCCGGCTGAATCGAAAGCGCCGTGGGACTATTACGACATCATCGCGACCGTGCCGGGTGATCAGGCGTTTCGACCCATGGATCAAGGGAAATGCGACCTGAAAGCTCAAGCGTTGGGGAAATAATATGTCGCAGCATGTGAACTATCCGAAGTTGGAAATGCTTATCGACGGGCAATGGCTTGATTGCACGGGGCGAGATTCCGAACCCGTGATCAATCCTGCAACCGGTGAAACCATTGCTCAGTTGCCGCATGCAACGCAAGCTGACCTAGATCGTGCAGTGAAATCGGCGAGTGCGGCGCTCCCTCTATGGCGAGCACGCGCGCTCGCAGAAAGAGTGGCTATTCTCAAACGTGCAGGGCAACTGATTCAGGAGCGCAGCGGAGACATCGCGCGGTGGCTAACCCTGGACACCGGAAAACCGCTTAAAGAGGCGACTGGTGAAGTCATGGCCGCGGGCACGACACTTGAATGGTATGCAGAGGAAAGTCGGCGTCTTTACGGAAGGACGATCCCTGGCAAGAACCCGGAGCACACCCTTTCCGTCTTGCTGCAGCCCGTGGGGGTTTGTGCGGCTTTTTCTCCGTGGAATTTCCCTGCCACCTTGAGCGCACGAAAGATCGCAGGAGCGATCGCGGCAGGATGCAGCTTGGTTATAAAGCCCGCTGAAGAAACGCCATCTGCCGCCATCGCAGTCGCGCGCGCACTGATGGACGCCGGGCTGCCCGCCGGCGTATTGAATGTTGTGTTCGGGGCGCCCGCAGAGATATCAGACTACCTTCTGAGCAGGGACGAAATCCGGAAATTCTCATTTACGGGTTCTACCGCCGTGGGGAAGATCCTGGCAGAAAAGGCAGCCCGAGGGTTGAAAAAGGCAACGCTAGAATTAGGTGGCCATGCTCCCACGATCATCTGCGAAGACGCTGATCTTGAGAGTGTCGTGGAGGCTTTGGTACAGGCTAAATGTCGAACGGCAGGCCAGGTATGCATTGCTCCAACCCGGGTTATGGTTGCCGAGCCCCTCTACGAGAAATTCATCGCCGCAATAGTACCGAGGATGGAGCGCGTTCGGGTGGGTGATGGCCTGAATCCAGAGTCTGAAATGGGACCGTTGATCGGGCCCAGGCGAGCCAGCATCATGAAGGAGCTTGTTGAAGACGCTCAATCGAAAGGTGCTCGGGTCCTATGCGGCGGAAAGGCACCGGACGCCCAGAAGCGTGGTTATTTCTGGATGCCGACGGTTCTGGCAGACGTGCCGCACGAGGCCCGTGTGATGAACGAAGAGCCGTTCGGGCCCATCATGCTCGTGCAGAAATATAAAACACTGGACGACGCCATCAGCGAGGCGAATCGCCTCCCGTACGGTCTGGCTGCTTATGTATTCACGCAGAACAGCATCACACGCCGCAGGGTTGTGAACGAAATCGAAAGCGGCGCGATAGGCATTAATAGCTTTTATGTTTCTATGAACGAGGCACCCTTTGGTGGAATCAAAGAGAGTGGCTACGGTGTGGAAATGGGCAGCGAAGGCTTGCGAGAGTACCTGAACATTAAGTTGGTCAGCGAAGATTTTCTCGGGCTACGTTAGGTTGAAAAGGAGCCACGATGATTAGTTATAAATTGTTTGGATATGGTGAATCCCTGCGACGGATCGAGTCCGATTTGCCAGAAGTCGGTGAGAACGAAATCCTGTTGCAGGTCAAAGCAGCCGGCGTGTGTCATTCTGACTTGCACATACGGCACGGCTCTTACGACCTAGGCAATGGGCGGCAGCTGAGTATGGCAGACCGGGGGCTTCCATTGCCTTTAACCCTTGGGCACGAAATAGCTGGTACTGCAGTACAGGCAGGCGCAAAGGTGCTCGGTATCGAGCTGGGCCGCAATTATTTGGTTTACCCGTGGCAGGGGTGTGGGTCATGTGCAATGTGCACATCAGGGCACGAAAATTTATGCCCCAATGCAAATCGCTCGATGGGTGTGTACCAGCAAGGGGGTTACTCGGATCATGTCCTTGTCACCGATGCGCGGTATCTCATTGACATTGGCGATATGAAGCCTGCTGAAGCGGCCCCTTATGCATGCTCAGGTGTCACAACCTATTCAGCCATGCGCAAATTCGATGCCGAAATCTTCTCCAGAGAATCGTTAGTCGTCTATGGCGCAGGCGGGCTCGGGCTCATGGCGGTAAGCATCGCCAAGGCAATGGGGTGTGCTTGCATCGTGGTCGTAGATCCTGATGTGCGCAAGCGCGACGCGGCACTTCATGCGGGGGCAAGCACGTTTGTCAGCGCAAGCGGGCAGGACGCAGCCGAGCAGATCCGTACGGGGGCGGGCGGCAGGGTTTATATGATCCTGGATTGCGTCGGGTCGAGTGACACGGTTCAACAGGGGTTAGATTTGCTTGCGAAGGGCGGCAAGCTGGTACAAGTGGGCCTGTTCGGCGGGCACGTCGATGTGCCCACGCCGAGTATGCCATTGGGCGTCAAAGGTTACCAGGGGAGTTATGTCGGAAGTATTGATGAGACCAAAGAGCTCATTGCACTTGTCCGCGACAAGAAGATACCGCAAATTCCCACAACACTACGGAAGCTGGAAGAAGCGAACGATGCCCTGGAAACCTTGGAGAAAGGCAACGCAGTGGGACGACAGGTCTTGGTCCCGTAATCCATTAGAAGATCAACTGAAGCAGTGTGATTGTCAATGGAAACTGGCGGGTTAAATAGCGTTGTATGTGTCCGACAAACCATGAATAAATAATTAAATTGGTCAAATAAAGCACAGCAGCGGATGCCCATCTGTACCAGAATACTCAGGTAAGTTTTCCTGTTATGCGAAGCTTCGCATAACAGGAAAAACAGCATTTATCACAATGCTGGTTAAACGTTGTCTATTATCTAAAACCCCACATGCCACCCCATGGACCAAAATCGAAAGCGTTATCGTCCATCGTAGCCGTCATCTGCTGCTCGTTAGCCAGATTTTTCTGGAATACCATTTGACTATATTTGGAATACGCAGCTTGATTGCCAGAGTAAACGCATTGGCAAACAATAGGATCTGCATAGAGGTAGACAATCTGATTGTTTTGATTCTGCTGAAGAAATTTGTTCGGCGGTAATTTTTTTAGTGCGGCTTGTTGCTGGGGGGACGTCGCTGACTTTGCTACAAACCCCGCAGCGGATAATAAATCTTCCTTCCCTGAAACCACCTGTGAAGGTGACTGACAACCAACCAGGAAAAGCCCGAGACAAATAGTAACAGCCATACGTATTTTCATTTTCGTCTCCAAGAGATTTTTGTCATTGAAAACACACTTGCCAGTGCAAGGCTGACGGCGGTGTGGGGGCTACTGGGGAACTTTTTCACGATAATTGCTCCTGATCCAGATACTAATCTGATCACAGAAAACCACCACGGTGAATTGTCCTTTGGGGCAAAAAGGCGGGCGAGAAAATGTGGGCATGACATTTTGGTTAGCTATTGCGCACGAGCCGCTTGCTGGTATCGCAGGCGTGCTGATGCCGTCCAGCATCTGGCAAGTTGGCATCGCTATCTTTCGTGAAGTTCTACTTGTTGATTCTTGGACTGCCCGGAGAACCGTACTCACTTCCGGCCTATGATTGTACTGACGCGGATATTGTGATTTTGAAACCCGAGAAGTATCGTTTTTATCCCTCGATCAGCCAGTCCGCAGTAACGTGGAGATCTTTCGATGATAGAAAGTTCACGTTCAAGGTTGCGGCGACATCTGTGCGCGGCAGCCCGGCATGGGATGGGACCAGTATCGTCAAGGGATAAGACGTATAGGCGGAGATCCGTCTGCTTTGCCTACTACTAGCAAGGAGGCAGCGGATTCGGTTGCTGCGTTTGTCGAGCTTCACATCGAACAAGGTCCGGTGCTAGAAATCGAGCAGTTGCCCATCGGCGTGGTCACGAATATTGTCGGTATTCGCCGTTATAGGGTGGTGCTCAAGGGGCAACCGGATCATGCTGGCACGACTCCCATGACTGTTCGTAGTGATGCGTTTGTCGCTGCAGCGCGCATTATCGATGCTGTCAGCTCGAAGGCGCTGGCAATGCAAGTAGGGCCGCACTATGTTGTTGCGACGATCGGACATCTTGTGTTGACGCCTAACGCGTCCAATGCCGTGCCGGGGCGCGTTGAAATGATGTTGGAGGTGCGTAGCGATAGCGGTGATGTGTTGCAGACGTTCTGCGAACCATGGCTTGAAACATTCCGCCCGCAAGTCGATGCGCTGCGCGTGCACTTAAGTTGGACGGAGATCAGTCGATCGGACCCAACGGATTGCTCCGCATCTGTGATGGTGCAAATCGAGGAGGCATCTCGCATGCTCGGCCATCAATACAAAAGAATGCCTAGTGGTGCGGGTCATGACGCAGCGTATCTGGCTAAGGCCGGTCCTGCGGGGATGATTTTCATACCGTGTTTGAAAGGGCGCAGCCATTGTCCGGAAGAGTGGGTTACAGCGGATCAACTGCAGGTAGGTTGCCAGGTCTTATATCAAACTATTCTCAAGCTGGATCAAGCTATTGCCCGCCCGTGAACGCTTCGGCGTCGAATCATTCGATACGGGCAGGTATTTGACCGAAGCCTGTATTGCCCCCAGCTCAAAAGCGATTGGCATGGCGCTGTACGAGACCGAGACCGAACAGAAGGGCACCGATGCCCAGGTCATCAGCCTCGTTTGCAATGAAGTCCGGTTAACGGCGCCTCACACTGCAAACGCCTTGCGAAACGGCGATATCGTCTTGATCGAAGCCAATCCCGAGGCACTGGCCAGCGCGCTCGATAGCCTGAGTCTGATGTTCGGCAAAGGAAAGCCCAAGGACAAAGACGAAGAGACAGAGGCCGACGAAAGAGGAGCGTGAGCGCATTCAGCGAAGAATCGTTTTCAGGAGCCCATCGGCGAATACGATAGGGCACGGTACCGCGGATGGTGATCTGCTCGACGGTACAGGGTCTGTGCGGGGCGTAGGGCGGGGGTTGCATGCTCATGAGTAAGTTGTAAGCTCTACTCTCGCGCTAATAGTGTAGGGTTGGATTCTCCGCGTCCCTGTGTATACTCGCATTCGTACCTCGAAATCACGCACAAGTATGAACCATGGAGAGTGTTTTGCCCAAGCGGAATGAAACCACCACTGCACTTAACAACTCCCGTTCTGTGTCCCGTGCGGAATTTGTTTATTCGCGACTGCGGGAAGAAATTAGCCAACAGTCTTTAAGGCCGGGAGATCGTCTCCGAGAGGTCGAGGTATCAGACAGATTGGAGGTCAGCCGTACGCCGGTACGCGAAGCCTTGAAACGTCTTGAGGCTGAAGGTCTTATAGAAACGAATTCGGCCAGAGGCCTGTGCGTCACTACGCTTTCGCCTGCTCGTGTAATGGAACTGTATGCCATGCGGGAGCTTCTGGCAGGAGCGGCGGCGCGCTTTGCGGCGACCCAGGCGTCTGCGTTCGAAGTTCAGTCTATGCAGCATATGGTCGAGCGAATGGCATTGGCTCAAACTGCTGAAGAGGCGGCTGAAGGCAACCGGCGGCTGCACATGGCTATTGTGGATGCGGCCCATAACGCTTATCTCACAAGTGCTTTCAACGTGTTATCAAATGCACTGATTTTGCTGGGCAAGACAACGTACCTGGAACCAGGACGAATGCAAAGCGGGCTTGAAGAGAATCGGGCAATTGTCGATGCGATAGCCAGCCACGACCCTGCTGCCGCCGAGAAAGCCGCTCGAGAGCATATTTATAATGCCGGCCAGGTGCGGCTGCAAATCATGTTTGCCACCCAACTGAAATAGACGCTGGCGTGCAGGGCAGAATTTCAATTTCACGCCCAAGAAATCGTTAAGCCAGAGCACGGAGCTGCCTACTATATAAGGTGTTTTGCGAACTCTTAGTCATTGTTGCTCAGTATGGAATATGCGGCCTTTATCGCCGGATTATCGTCGTTCCAGCGCTGTGCGCAATATAGGACGATGGCAGCTATATTTTCCTCCTCCACCAGTGGCAGGTAGCGCAAGCCACCGGGCCGGAGGCTGGAACCAGAAGCTGGTACCAGAGCTAACCCCATACCTGCTTCGACCAGCGACAAAAGTGTTGGCGTGACGCTTTTGTGAACGATGCGAGGTTGAATCTGAAAATGGGCAAAGATACTTTGTATCCGTTCACGGAAATATAGAGCAGCATCGGCGCTAAAGCCTATGAATGGCAGGCCGTGTAATTTTTCCGGCTCGATGCTCGCAAGCGCAGCATAGGGGTGGATGCCGTCTTGTATCCGGCTGCGGCAGGTGAGGCCGATGAAGGCCTTGCCTCGGCAGGAGACCCTCGGTTTGGCGTTTTATGGACTTTACTTCACTTGCCATCTGTATTGTTCCCCATCGATCTTGGTCCCAAGGGCTTGCCATTGGGTTTGCAAATGATTGGTCGCTACGGGCAAGACACCGGATTGCTGGCGGTGGTGAATGCGGTCACCAGACATGTCGGGCCGGTAGGCCCCGACATATCTGGATAAGTAAAAATGGGTGGGCTATGGTTTGGGCCAGCGCCCGCCCAAGGTTAACGTGGCTTTTTCGGCTGCCTGTAGTGCCATCTTCGACATTTTCTTTATTGCGGCGGGCGTAAATCGCTCTTTTGGTCCGGACAGTGATATTGCGCCGCAAAATACGTTGTCAGCACCGAAAACTGGACTCGCGACGGCAGCACAGATGGGGTCGCGTTCGCCCATGGACAAGGTAAGGAGCTCGGTCTTTTTAGGAATGCTCTCACTGTACAGGGTGATCAGCTTTCCAGCGGCACCCCGGTCCAGAGGAAGGAGTTCACCGACCCTTATGCGGTCAAGCGTGGAATGGTGAGAGTCGACACGTAGCAAACAGATGCGCAAGCTAGCGTCGTGATAGGTGTGGAAAGACGCGCTTTCGCTGCCATTGTCGACCATGTCTTGCAGCAAGGGTAAAACCACTTCGGATAGTCTGTACGCTGCCTCATAAGCGCGGCCCAGTTGATGGGCGTAGGAGCCTATCGCATAGCGTCCGTCGCTGCGCCGAATTACCAGCCTGGCTCTTTCGAGCGATGAGATCAGGCGCAGGAGCGTGCTTTTATAAAAGCCGGTTGCGCGCGACAGGTCGGCCAGGGTCATGGGTTCGTGGTGCTGCGATACAACGTCAACAATAGCCAGGGCGCGATCTACCGCAGCGACGCCGTCATTTTCCGGAACAGAGTTGGTGCTCATGAGGTAAGTATTTGAGAGATTGATGGCATTAGGTTCTGATTATGCCATGCGACCCGCAAGGGCAACAGCAGTCCGACGAATGCCGGGCTCTGTTAGCTGACGTTTATTTCCCTTCAAAGACAAGTGAGATGGCGGGCGCATACTTGTCGCCGTGTCCGGCTGCGATGGCTTTATCAAAACACGCCACCAGGTTTTTCGCGCCTGTTGCTTCGACACCGACTTGTTCAGCCAGACCCACGGCATACAGTAAGTCTTTTCTTGCATAAGAAACTGGAAAAGCCTTCTCGGGAAAATTCTGAGGTGCGATCGCTTTCATGCCGTGGTTACGAAGGGCAAAGCTGTCTGCCGAACCCGTCGACATCGCTGAGAAGAGCATGTCGGGATTCACCCCGGCGCGTGCACCGATTGCCCGGGCTTCGGCGAGGGCAAGAACGGTTTCATACAAAACCATGTTGTTCAGGATTTTGACGACTTGGCCGGCGCCGATTCCGCCCACATGCGTGACGTCTGAAGCGAAGGTATCGAGCAAGGGCTTTATGCTAAGGAAAACATCGTCGTCGGCGCCGACCGGTACCGCCAACGTGCCGGCTTCGGCCGCTGCGCGTGTGCGCATGACGGGCGCATCTGCAAAACGCATGCCATGTTTTGCGAGCTCTGCCGCAACCCCGCGACTGAGGTCGACAGGTGAGGTGCTGAGGTCGACGATTAGTTGGTTCTTGCGGCCATTGTGCAGCAAGCCGTTTTCCTGGCTACCCAAAATGACTTTCTCGACGATTTGACCGGACGGAAGAGACAGGAAAATAATATCGGCCTGGGCTGAAATGTCATTTGCTGTGGCGATTTGCACACCGTGTTGGGCCAGGCGCTGCAAGGGTACTGAGTCATGATCGTGCGCGAGTACTTTCAAGCCACTTTTCGTGGCGAGGTGGCGACAGATAGGTTCGCCCATGACACCGACGCCAATGAAACCTATGGTTTTAAATACTGACATGGATTGATTTCCTTTTCTCGCTTGTCAATTGATGCTGTGGTTGTTCATGAGACATGTATGCGTCAACCCATGTTGTTGGGGTCCATGCTCCAGTAAATGCCTTTGCTTTGCTGGTAAAGACGCAAGCCAGTAACACCTTTTTCACGCCCAATGCCACTGTCTTTGAAGCCACCAAAGGGCGTAGAAATTGACAACTGTTTGTAGGTGTTGATCCAAACCAGTCCGGTTTCCAGTGCACGAGCAACACGCCATGCGCGTTGATAATTAGCTGTCCAGATTCCGGACGCCAGCCCGAATGCGCTGTCATTGGCCTGAGCGATCAGGTCAGCCTCATCTTCGAACCGCAATACACACAAGACCGGACCAAAAATTTCATCTCTGACTGCGATCGCCTGATTGTCCAAACCGGTAATGATTGTGGGTAGAAAAAATGCGCCATTTTCAAACTGAGAACCTTCTGGACGTTTTCCTCCAAGTGCGATCTGGCCGCCTTCTGCTTTGGCGGATTCGACGAATTTTTCGATACGCGCCCGGTGTCCGAAGCTGGAAAGAGGGCCCATTTGGGCGCCGGCGACTTCTGGTTGATCGACCTTGATAGTGCTACTGCGCTTTACCAGCAGAGCGATGAACTCGTCGTAAATACTGGCCTGAACGAATAGGCGTGAACCTGCAACGCAAGACTGCCCGCTACCTTCGAAAATACCGCCAATAATGCTCTGGACTGCTGCGTCAAGATTGGCATCTTCAAACACGATATGCGGGGATTTTCCTCCCAGTTCTAAAGCAACAGGGATTAAACGCCCGGCAGCTATCATGCCGATACTGCGACCTGTTGCCGTACCTCCGGTAAAGGACACCATACGCACGTCGCGATGCTGGACCAGCGCTTTGCCGGTTACTGCACCGTCACCGGTCAGCACATTCAGGATGCCAGGAGGCAAGCCTGCTTGCAGGCCGATTTCTCCGAGAAGCAAGGCAGGCGAAGGGGTGATTTCAGAAGGCTTGAGAATGACAGCATTTCCGGCGGCCAGAGCGGGCGCGACCTTTTGTGCTTCCATGGTCAGGGGCGAGTTCCAGGGGGTAATCGCTGCAACGACACCGTAGGGTTCGTATGCGGTCATGGATAAATAATTGCCGCGTGATGGGGTAATTTCGGAACCCAGTGTTTCGCAGACGGACGCAAAGTAGCGGAAGGTTGCTGCGGCACTGCTGGCTTGTGCCTTGCATTCAGACCATACCTTGCCGTTCTCTTGCATTTGCAAGCGCGCGAATTCATCTCCATGCTGGACGATGAGGTCTGCCATGCGCACGAGCAGCTGTGCCCGTACATGGGGCAGCATATTTTTCCAGGCAGGCTCGGCAGCCGCAGCCTTGGCGGATGCGACCGCTGCGTCGACCTGCGCGTGCGAAGCCACTTGCAATGCGTAATTGACTTTCCCGTTTGCGGGATTGATCGAATCGAATGACTCGGTCGCGCCTGATACCCATTCACCGTTGATGAGCAGAGGTTTGGGATCTTGGTCGGGCTGTTGCGACATGTGTTGTGACTCCGAAGGAATGCAGGTGTTCTTTGAGGTTGTATGCATTGTTGTTCTTTCTAGCGGTACGATCGTTCTATTTTATGGCTTGGCTACAGCTGATGTCAATCATGGAATGGACCAGGTGTCGCTACTATTTATTTTCTTTGCGAGTTTGATAAAGATATGCGAGAATTCTTTCTGATAGAACGTATGTTCTGTTTATGAGAAGTCCACTAACCTGCGCAATGACGTGGGGGTGTGCTCATCGGAATACTCAACAAGGAAAATCAATGACGTTCAAAAAATTATCCGTATTCGCGGGCCTGAGCTGCGTTCTGTTCAGTACACTGGCCAATGCAGCCGGCTACCCGGATCAGCCGATCAATCTGGTGGTGCCTTATGCTGCGGGCGGGGCGACGGATGTCATCGCGCGTCTGGTCGCCACCGATATTTCCAAAGACCTTGGGCAAACCATTGTCGTTGTCAATAAGCCTGGCGCGGGTACTACCGTGGCCGCCGCAGAAGTCGCGCGTAGTGAGAGCGATGGGTATAAGCTGTACATGACGACGGCCGCGCATACCATTAGTGGCAGCCTTTACAAAAATCTTTCTTACGATCCTATCGCCGACTTCACGCCCATTACCCTCGTTGCCCGTATTCCTATTGTTCTGGTTACGGCGCCCGAACTTAACGTAAAAACACTGGACGAGTACATCAAGTACGCGAAGAACCGTCCTGAAGGCGTGACGGTAGGTTCGCCTGGAAATGGCTCCCCTCAGCATTTGACGCAGGCGTTGTTTAAAGAACGCACCGGCACTAAATTGGTACATATTCCTTACCGCGGCGATGCGCCCATGATTAATGATTTGCTTGGCGGCCAGGTGGAATCGGCTTTTGTAACGCTTTCTGCCGCGTTGCCATATATTCAGAGCAACACGCTCACCGCTATTGCCGTCGCGAACCCAACACGAATTGCAGCCATCCCCGATGTGCCCACAATGACGGAGGCGGGCCTGAACGACTTTAGCGCAGCAACGTGGTTTGGCTTGTTCGGACCCAAAAACTTGCCGGCTAGCGTGTCTGAGACAATTTTCAAGTCTTCGCATAAAGCGGTTGCAGAGCCCGAGTTCACGAAACGTCTGGAGGCTATGGGTGCGGAAGTGGTAAACAGCGCACCAGCCGACTTCCAGAAGCTTGTGGTGAACGAGGCAGCCCAATGGGCTACGGCAGTGAAGGCATCCGGCGCCCAGGTCGACTAAACCGACAACCCTGGCGCCACATGTAGCATGACGGTGTCGGGGTTTTCTTGGCATATGGGCGGGTATAGTTGCATGACCATGGGATCATGCCCCGGCACGATGTGGTCCATGCTATCGGCCGCGCCCGTCAGTCGGGCGTAGCCTGCAAGCATGTCAGCAACGTTGTGCACGATGGGAAACGGCCGTTGTTTCTCCATGTTTTCGTAGTAATGCGAGGCATCGGAAGCGAGAACGACCCATCCTCTCGCTGTATTCACCCTGACGGACTGCAAGCCCTTGGTGTGACCGCCGATCTTAAGCACGCTGACGCCCGGCACTACGGGCTGGTCGCCCTCATGAAACACTACCCTATCGTCATACACCTTCCTGATCAGTGTGACGACGTCTTCCACTGCATAGGCATGGCGCAAAGGCTGGAAACACATGCAGCGCCCCGTTGCGTATTCCACCTCGCCATCCTGCACGTGAAAACGCGCATTGGGCAGTTTGTCCAGATTGCCGGCGTGATCGTAGTGCAGGTGGGTCAGAATGACATCTTGAATGTCGTCTCCCCGAACTCCGACGTCGGAAAGGGCGTCGATGGGACAGCGTATGAGTGCGCGTTGACGCACTGCGGCAGTCTGAGCATTGAAGCCCGTGTCCACCAGTACGACGCGCTCAGGCGAACGCAACACCCATACAAAGAAGTCCATGGGCATTGGCCCGTCATGGGGATCTCCGCCCAGGAAGTTATCCCGCCGGACGCGAGGCATATGGGCATACCGCAATGCATAGACCTCGTACTCGGGTATCGGCTTGGCATTTAGGTCAGACAAGATCAGACTCCCAGGTAAGATTTTTGTATGATGGGATCCGACAGAAGCTCATGGCCCGGACCGCTGCGTATGATCTCGCCATGTTCGAGTGCGAAGGCATAATGCGATAAACGCAATGCCAGACGGGCGTTCTGTTCGACCAAGATGATGGACATCTTCTTATCGCGGTTGATGCGCTCGATGGCCGCAGCGATCTCGGCAACGATTTTTGGCGCAATGCCTAACGAAGGTTCGTCGAGCATGAGCAGTCGGGGGTTCGCCATTAGCGCGCGCCCAATGGCTACCATTTGCTGCTCGCCGCCCGAGAGCGAACCGGCGAGCTGGCGCCGCCGCTCCAGAACTCGTGGGAATAATGCGTAGATTTCATCCAGGGTCCGATTGATGATGCTGCGCGAACGAACGCCGTGCGCGCCGGTCAGCAGGTTTTCCTGGACGGACATGCGTCCAAACAGTCGTCGGCCTTCCGGCGAAAGGGCGATGCCTGCCTGCACGCGAGTAGCGGCGCCGACGCGGGTGATGTCCTTGCCCTCAAGCAGAATCTGGCCGCCAGCGACCGGCGTCAGACCGATAATAGATCGCAGGGTCGTGCTCTTTCCTGCGCCGTTGGATCCAATCAAGGCAACGATATGACCCGCCTCCACGTTGAAACTAATACTGCGCACTGCTTCCAGGGGGCCATAGGATACCGTCAGGTTCTGGATATCAAGCATGGGCATAATCGGGTGCTCCGAGATAGGCTTCAATAACGGCGGGGTCTTGGCTGATTTGTTCCGGCGTCCCCTCGGCTATTTTTTCGCCTTGAACTAGTACGACGATGCGATGGCATAAATCCATCACAAGCGCCATATGATGTTCGACCAACAGCAACGTTAACCCGTCGTCGCGCAGCCGACGTAGCAGTCGGGTCAGGTCACGGCATTCTTCATGGTTCAGGCCGGCAGCGGGCTCATCGAGCAGCAGCATGCGTGGTTGAGTGGCCAGTGCCACAGCGATTCCGAGCTTCTTCTGCAAGCCATAGGGCAAGCTGCCGGCTGCTGCATTGCGCCAGGACTGCAGGTCGGTTACGCCGAGTATCTGATCGATCTCCGCCGGGATAGAAGTTGGGCTTAAATTTCGGTTGCGGCGCCCGGTCAACAGGCCGACAGCAGATCCTGCGATGCGTGACAGCATGCCTCGATAAACGTTTTCTGCAACGGTTTCGTTGGGGTAAGTCGATGTCGATTGGAAGGTGCGGGCGAGTCCGGCGGCGACCACGCGGCTGGGCGGCCCACCCGAAATGTTAATGCCGTTAAAGTGCACGGTACCTGACGAAGGTGGCACGGTGCCAGTGATTGCATTGAATGCCGTGGTCTTGCCTGCGCCATTGGGGCCAATCAGGCCGATGATTTCGCCTTCTTGTACAGAAAAGCTGAGGTTGTTTAATGCGATCAAGCCACCGAATCGACGGGTCAGACCACGAACAGCGAGTAATTCAGAACTCATGGGTTTCTCCGTGTGGCCAGGCTTCGTACAGCCTGCGGTAGTGCAGCCAACCCGCCAGGCAAAAAGCGCAGAATGAGAATCAGCGCAGCACCGTAGAAAATATGCTGTGTCTGGACTGCTCCCCGGAATAATTCGGGCAACGGGGTAAGAACAATGGCGCCTACCAAGGGTCCCCAGTTTGAGCGCCGCCCTCCTATCACCAGCATAATGATCAGGCCCACGGAAATGCTGATATTGAAAGACTCCGGCGAGATGTAGCCAATATACCGGGCCAGCAAGTTGCCACCAAATGCGGCCATTGCGCAACCGCACACAAAGGCAAACACCTGTAGACGATGCACGCTTAAGCCTGTGGATTCGGCGAGTCCGGCGTTGTCAGCGACGGAGTCGATGGCGTGCCCGAGCGGCGAGCGGAACAGACCGTGCATGATCAGGACGGATAGCAGGGCGACGACAAGAGCCAAGGCGTAGAAGGAAGCGCGGGTATCGAAGGTAAAGCCCAGCAGCGCTGCGGGATCAATCCCGGTAATGCCGTTTGCGCCGCCAGTAAACGCTGAAAAGTCCAGCAGGACCAGGCGGACCAGCTCGCCAAAAGCGAAGGTGACCAGAACGAAGTACACCCCCTTGAGGCGTAAAATAATCCAGCCAAGCACTAGTGCGATGATGGCGGTGGCCACTGTTCCCACGAGTGCTGAGCTCCAGAAAGCCAGGCCAAAGTGTTGGCTGGCCAAGACGCCGACATAGGCACCGATAGCTATAAAGGCCGCGTGGCCCAAGGAGAGTTGGCCCGACCGGCTGATGAGAGCAAGTCCATTGACCACGAGTACATTGAGCGCTGTCAGGACTGCCAGGTGAAGCACAAACTGGCTGGCGAACCAGGGCAAGATGACAATAATGGCCAGAACGGCCAGACCCAAGGCCAGCATTCCGTGGCGACGGACTGGGGATTGAGTGTTGATGCTGAGCGAAGTGCTCATGTCAGACTTCTCCTTGTCCGAGCAAGCCTTTGGGGCGAACCACCAGCATTGCAATAACAATCATAAAAATAAGCATGTCTGCGGTGCTGCTGCTGAAAAACAAGCTGCTGTAGCTTTCCAGTAGGCCCAGCGCCAAGCCTGCGACGGCTGCGCCGGGTATGCTGCCCAAGCCGCCCAAAATTACAACGATGAAGGCTTTTAGCAAAGGTGCAGCGCCGACGAAGGGGGATACCGAGAACAGCGGTGCCATGAGCGCGCCGGCCACTGCCGCCAGCCCGACGCCAATGCCAAAACCGATGGGATAGTAGATGCGCGCACGTATGCCCTGTATGGAGGCGATTTCGAAGTCTTCGACCACGGCGCGCAGCGCGCGCCCCGGTCGGGAGTGCTTCAGGAACGCATATAACAGGGCGAGAACTACCAGGGCAAAGATAACGACATAAATCCGCGAGGTTGGGATGGCGATCTTGCCAAAGCGGGTTGCCCCTTGTGCGAGGGAGGGCATGGACAAAGGATCGGGACCGAAGAACATCAGTGCAAGGTTTTGAAGAATCATTGCCAGGCCGATGGTCGCAATCATGCCGTTCAGCTCGTCATTGCGAAACGGTTTGAGCACCATCCATTCAATGACGGCACCAAACAGTACGGCGCCAAGGAACGTAATGGCTAGGGCGGGTAAGAAAGACAGCCCCAGTCCCGCAGTCAGAAAGTAGGCGCCGAACGCGCCTAGCATGTAGAACTCGCCGTGGGCAAAGTTCACCATACGCATGACGCCGAACACCAGAGTAAAGCCGACTGCCATCAACAGGTAAAGCAAGCCGACGATCAAGCCATTGACCGTCGCCTGCACGATGAGAATACTCCAATCCACAATCTGTCCTTTAGCTTACTTGCAGCCGCTTACTGTGCAGCGGGCGCGTATGACTTCTTTTCCGTCTTTGACTTCCGCGACATAGAAGGGCGCATTCAACTGGTGGTTGCTGCCATACATCTCTTGGCCCGTCCAGTTCAGCTTGCCCAGTGAGCCCGAAAAATCAGTGATCTTTTCGAGTTCGGCGCGCACCTTGTCAGTATCGGTGGTTGTACCGGCACGCTTCATGGCTTCAAACAGCATGCGTGTGCCGTCGTAGAACGCTGGGCTGAAGCCGTTCATTGAAGTCTTGTATTTGGTCGCATAGGCTTCGGTGTAGGCTTTGGTGCTATCCAGTTCGGCGTCAATCGGCGTATGCACAAACATGCCTTCCGCAGCCTCCTTGCCGGCTACGTTAACGATTTCCTGAGTGGCCGGGCCGCCAGTGCGAATAATGTTTCCGGTGAATCCGATTTCGCGTGCTTGCTTCACAATGAGGCCAGCCGTCGTGGGCGAATTACCATCGAGTTCGATCGCGTTAATGCCGCGAGCGGCCATGCGGGTAAGCAAGGGAACGAAGTCCACTCGGTCGCGTTCAAAGAACTCCACAGCCGCCAGATCGGCACCTGCATGTTTGTAGGCGGCCTTAAGGTCGATCGCGATCTGCTGTCCGGTTTCATCATTTGGAAATAGCGCTCCGACTTTCTTGATCCCTTGAGACCCGACGACCCAGTCGATTTGCGGCTGAGATACCTCGGCGGTAGTGACGTTAGGACGGAAGGTGAAAGGCTTTTCTTTTTGCAGGGCCTTCGAGGTGAAGCCGAGCGTCATGACGATGACTTTGTTCTTTTCCGTGATGGGCTGGATAGCTAAGACTGGGGCTGAACCCACAGGGCCAATGATGTACTGAACCTTGTCTTCGAAGACCAGACGGTTGGCTACCGTGACTGCTTCATTGGCTTGGTACTTGTCGTCGTAAGCAATGACATTGACTTTGTACTTCTTGCCGCCAACTTCGAGGCCGCCCTTTTCATTGACTTCATCGGCGGCGATTTCAGCGGCGTTTTTCATGCCTTGCCCCCACGATGCGCCAGCGCCGGACAGCGTCACGAGCGCTCCAATATTGAGAGTCTCTTGGGCAGAGACGGAAAGCGGGGCGGCCAGACAGGCCAGCAATACGACAGTGGTTTTGATTTTCATGTGTAGTCTCCAGGAATAGTTCGGTTCAAACCGGTGGAACAGCTGCGCTGTCACGGATTTCTTCCAGGACAGGCATAAGATATTTGCGAAATTGCTGCGGGTTTTCGCTCATGGGGAAGTGGCCGACCTCAGGCATGATGGCCACTTTGGCACCCGGTATGGCGTCAGCGGTGCGTAATGTGTCGGCAGGCGAGCAGGAAAAATCGTATTCGCCAGTCAGCAGATAAAGCGGACAACGTTCCGTATCGATGTTGTTCAGCTTGCCGCGCAGATCGCTGTCTACGCGATAGAAATACAGATCGCCACGAAAGACGCCAGGCCCGCCTTGCATGTACTGCCACAGCGTCTCGTGCCGGTGCAAGGCAGGGGATTGCGGAGCT
The DNA here is from genome assembly GCF_008369125.1 of Pusillimonas sp. ANT_WB101. Taxonomy (NCBI): domain Bacteria; kingdom Pseudomonadati; phylum Pseudomonadota; class Betaproteobacteria; order Burkholderiales; family Alcaligenaceae; genus Pusillimonas; species Pusillimonas sp. ANT_WB101. The sequence goes on from NZ_VOAY01000001.1 coordinate 113,332, forward strand.
ACCAATCCTGAAACCAGCGCGGCACAAACTTCGCCGCCGTGCACGTCACCCCGATGCAGCCAGGACGTGTCATACCAAGGCTGCTGGTAGTCGGCGCTTTCAACACCGATCAGGGCTCGAAATTTAGCGCCATGGTTGTTGGCGAGCTGAAGGACGATGCGCCCACCGATCGAGCACCCGATAAGGACTGGAGCCTCGAGATCGAGAGCCCGGCAGAACGACAGAATGGTTTCTACGTAGAGTTCGGTTGTGAGGCGATATTCTGTGTCTTGCCAGCCTTCCGGTGGATACGACTTGCCATGCCAAGGCATGTCAAACGCCAGCACTCTGTATTGGCTGGTGATGTCCGGGTCGCACAGCATATGGCGATACTGGCGGTTGTCGGCTCCCGCCGTATGCAGGCAGACCAAAGGAATGCCTTCGCCCGCTTCTTCAAAATAGACTCTACAACGTTTGCCTGCGACATCGAACGACACGTAGCGGCCTGTAATAGGTTCAATCTGCGCGGTCATTCAGCAGCCCTCCGGCCCAATGCCAGCAGGTCTTTCATGTATTGCAGATGAGCCATAAGCGGATGCAGATTGCCTTCAATGCGCATGTGGCCGTTTTTGGCCAACGCAAAAATGTCGTGACTGCCGGCCTCGGGTATGACTTGCCAGAGCCGTGACCAGGTATCGGCGTCGGCCTTGATTGCGAAATCCCAGGAGGCCAGCGGCGGGAAGGTGTCAAGAACTTCGGTTACGCGTCCGTCTTGAATTTGCACCAGAAGCTGAGCCTGTTCAAACTGGAGGAGCACGATGGCATTGACAGATCGGTTCCGCGCATGGCCGGCGGCGACGTGCGCAAAGTGCTGTGCTAATGATGTGCCGCTGCTTGCGGTCTTTGTGTCTCCCATTTTTCCTCCGTGACGCTAATTTTAGTTCTTTCTGAGAGAACGCTTATTCTTAGAGATAGAACATTCTAGTGAGATGTTATTGAACGTGTCAATATGGGGATGACACTAGGATGTCGGGTTTTGCAGTCTGGATATCGCGGAAAAAAGGAACACCACGTGGGTGCTCCTTTAGGCTTAGTTTGAACTTGATTTCAGATTTAAGGGTTGCCGTTTTTCAATTGCCCACTTTAGCAGGGCTGCACTGCGGAATATGCCATGGGCAAACTTGCCATAAGGCATGGTGAGAAACAAGGCCATAACAAACCCCAGGTGTATGGCCAGCAGCAGACCCATATAGCGGGTATCGCGCCATCCGAGCAGCATCAGGCCAGTCAGGCTGATCATGAACAGTAATACGATAAAGCCGCGGTCCATGGGCTTTTGTTCTGTATCGCCATGCAAAGGATGCCGTTTGATGTTCAGCCATAGCAGGCCAGCAGGACCGATCAACAGACCAATTCCGCCCAAGGTGCCCAGAATGACCGGGATGCTGAAGAAAGGATAGGGCGCATGGGAATCCAGCAGATAGTGGTATAGCGTTGCCACACTGGTGGCAGCAAAGCAGAGCATAAAGCCATAGAACGTGAAATGATGAAAGCGCTTACGCCATAGGGTGAACGCATCGTCTTCATTGTTGCAACCCTTGCCATGGCCTCCGTCCAGATAACGCAAGCGCAAGACGTCGCTGGTAGTTTCCGCAATGGCGGTTCCACTTGCCCGTCCCGGCTCCACTTCGCGCCAGAATTTTCTGACACCCATGGCAAGTGCGAAGATGGCAAAACCAAACACTGCGCCAAACATGAGCGCCATCATATTGTGTGGGAATATGGCGTAAAAGTTGCCGGCGAGTGGTTCGTGTATGAGACTGCCTGCTAGTACCAGGGCGAGCACCAAAAACAAGATCAAACCGGCTGCGGTCGCAAGCGACACAGTTAGGCCATTTCTTTTGTACAGCACCCCCAAAGCCGGTGGCCACGCGTAGTCTGTATAGGTTTGCGCCCGCACCTTGGCCATAGCTTGCGGCACGTTAACGGCAAACTCGTGGGGAGGCGCATACTGGCACGCATGCAGGCAGTCACCGCAGTTGTGGCACAGGTTGGACAGATAGTTGATATCGGCCTTGCCGAACTCCAGTCGGCGCGTCATGGCCGGAAAGACTGCGCAGAAGCCTTCGCAATAGCGGCAGGCATTGCAGATCTGCAAAATACGATCCACCTCAGCCTCGTTGGCTGTCAAGAGCCCTAAAGTTGTAGCCGTGCCATTACAGGCGGCATCGTGAACGATGGGGGAGGGGGAAGAGTTGGAGTCTGACGTAACCGCCAGTGACTGGGCTTCCCGAGTCAATTGATCAAGCGACGTCACGCTGTGCTCCTGCAGGATTATTTGCTTTATTGAGGGCGGCTGCTGCGGCACGGTCGCCGGCGATACGACCGAAGGCGGTGCCGATGGACATGCCAACCCCGGCGGTATAGCCCTTGCCTAGTACGTTGCCCGCCATCATTTCTCCGGCTACGAACAGGTTGTCACTGGGCTCACCGTTAAAGTGCACCGCAGCATCGTCGTTGACCTTAAGCCCCAAATACGTGAAGGTGATTCCAGGGCGTAAGGGGTAAGCAAAGAAAGGCCCGGTGTCTATAGGGCGCGCCCAATGTGTTTTCTGTATCGTCAGACCTTCAGTGTGGCAGTCATCCAAAATCGTGTGGTCGAACGTGCCAACATGACAAGCGGCGTTATACGACTCCACCGTTTGTACAAAACGATTTTGGTCCAGCCCTAGCTTCTGTGCCAGTTCTGATAGTGAGTCGGCGCGCGTGCCAGGAAAGACCGGAGGCATGAAGCTGCCAACGGCCTGGCTGTCAATGATGGAGTAGGCGATCTGGCTGGGTTGGTGCGCCACCAGCCGGCCCCAGATGGCGTAGCGCTTGGGCCAAAAGTCTTCACCCTCGTCGTAGAACCGTTCGGCGTTGAGATTGACCACCACGCCCAGGGAGACGCAGTCTATGCGCGTACAGATGCCCCCATCGTATAAGGGGGCTCGTGCGTCGATGGCGACGCAGTGAGATTGGGATGGATCGCCGATGGCATCTGCGCCGGCGTCCAGCATATAGCGCAGCAGCACGCCTTGGTTAAAGCGTGTGCCCCGAATCAGGAAGTTGTCTGCTGGCCACTCGCCTCGCTCGTTCTGGCCCCAGGCTTCGCGCAGCCATTCTCGATTAGATTCGAAACCGCCTGCGGCCAGCACACAGGAGCGCGCGGTGATGCGCTCTGAGCCAATGCGCGCCGCAACGAAGCGTCCGTTGTCAAGTTCAATGGCGTCTACGGGGGCGTTGTACCGCACGTCCACACCCAGATTCTGCGCGCTGCGGAAATACGCGTTGACCAGCGCCTTGCCACCACCCATGAAAAAGGCGTTGGTTCGGGCAACGTGCAAGGCACCCGACAGCGGGTTCTGGAAATTGACGCCGTGTATGCGCATCCAGTCGCGGCAAGTGGCGGTGCTGCGTATCACCAGCCGTGCAAGGTGTTCGTTGGTAAGGCCGCCAGTTACTTTGAGAAGGTCTTGCCAATATTCTTCTTCTGGATACGCCTCCACCAGCACGTCTTGAGGCTCGTCGTGCATGCAGCGCAGATTGCGGGTGTGAATGGAATTGCCGCCGCGCCATTCTTTAGGGGCGGATTCCAGCATGAGAACAGAGGCGCCTGCTTCGCGGGCGGTTAGTGCAGCACACAGGGCGGCATTGCCGCCGCCAATCACTAAAACATCATAGTCTGGCGAGTTTTTCACCCTGCCTCCTGAGTAAAACGGACGTGAGACTGTTATGACCAAGACCGAGAATCGAGGGCATGTTCTAAAATGAATACAAAAGTATACATTCAAAATGAATAAAAATGCGAGCGCTATACCCTTGCTATGGTGCCCCTGTTGTGATCTGGGGTATCTGGTCGGCAATTGCATGCGCTTCATATTCAAGAAACTGGATGCTCTCGCACAAGTCGTGGTTGTTCTCCAGTGTTGTTTCACTGTCCCGTTTTGCCCCGACGGGCAAGTGCGTCTCGAAGAGCACTGCGCGCGATTTGAGTGACAGTCGCTCTTCTCTGTTCTTGGATAGCCTCAAAAGATCGTCGCATCGATGGTGCTTAGCAGCGCGTCCTCGCAGACACACTGTCCCGCATGATGCCATGCATCTCACAGCAGGCGCAGATTTTTCCCACCGGATTGAACAGGTCGGTGTGAGTCTTGTTGTTGTGTAGTTCGACAGAGCGGTTACGCCGATGCACTCTTGATCCGGAGATTCAATTGAACGCCACCAGCCGATCAATACGTATTGACAGCCTACTGCCTATTCCATAAAATAGAATATACGTTCTATCTAATAGAACGATATGTGAAGTGCTAAGCCAATATAAAAAATTCAGGAGTGGACAATGAAATCGTTGCAAAAAATTGTAGCCGGCGCCGCTTTCGCGGCAATAGGCTTCGCGCCCATGCTGGCGACTGCGGCAGACTACCCAAACCAACCAGTTAGACTGATTGTTGGGTTTAGTCCCGGGAGCACAATTGATACCGTCGCACGGATCATTGGTGAGGGGCTCACCAAGCGCATGGGAACCACGTTTCTCGTGGATAACAAGACGGGTGCAAACGGAATGATTGCAGCTCGCAGTGTTGCACAGGCAAAACCTGACGGGTATACGTTACTAGTCAGTAACTCTAGCTCAATCACCGTCAATCCATTGCTGTATGCCGATTTGCAATATCATCCCCTGAAGGATTTTGAGCCTATCACCACCGTCATTTCGGTCCCGTTCGTGCTTGCAATGAATCCAAACAATTCCCGGCTCAAATCAGTTTCTAGTGTAAAAGATCTGATTGATATCGCCCGTAAAGAACCCGGAAAACTAACCTATGGTTCTGCGGGTAATGGCAACCTGATGCATCTTGCAGGGGCGCAGCTTGCTGCTATGTCAAGCACTGATATGGTCCATGTGCCCTACCGCGGTGCAGCACCCATGGAAGCCGCACTTTTGGCGGGAGACATTGATTTCGGATTTGACACCCTGTCTGGCGTTCCGTTGATGAATTCAGGAGCACTCAAGCCGCTGGCAACGTCCACCAAGGAGCGGTGGCGTGATCTGCCCGACGTCCCAACTGTTGCTGAACAAGGTTATCCCGACTTTGATATTTCATTTTGGGTAGGGACTTTTGCGCCTCACGGCACACCTAAAAAAATAGTAGAGCGCCTAAATAAGGAAATCGCCGAGGTGGCTCGTGATCCTGAGATTCAAAAGAAGCTGATGGCACAGGGGAACATTTTGACGCAGAGCCCACAGGAGTTCTACAAGAAGATTGAAACGGAATTGACGCAAAACGGTGAGCTGATAAAGCGTGCCAATATCAAAATTGAAAAATAAAAGTTGTTCTGCGAAGGCCCTGCCGTAGAAATGGCAAGGCCTCGCCGACGTGAAGAGTGTGTTGAGGAGTATCGAATGTCTTGGCAAAAAGAGCTAGACGAGCTTGAGCGTCGTAAGCAAATGGCCTACAAAATGGGAGGAGACGAGAAGCTTGCCCGGCATCGAGAGAAGGGCAGGTTGCCAGTGCGTGAACGCATTGAGCAATTGGTCGATGCGGGATCCTTCCAGGAGGTGGGAGCGCTAAGCGGTAGCAGTGTGTATGACGAGCACGGTGTGTTAACGGATTTCACGCCCTCAAACTTCCTTACGGGCCGTGCACGTATTGACGGTCGACCCGTCGTCCTGGCCGCTGACGATTTTACCGTTAGAGGTGGGGCCAACGATGGAGCGGTTGGGGACAAGCTGATGGCTTCTGAGCGTATGGCTAGAGATTTGCAGCTACCACTGATTCGAATGGTGGACGGGACCGGCGGCGGTGGCTCAGTCAAGAATATAGAGAACCAGGGCTACACCTTGCTGCCGAAGCTGCGAATGTGGCCAGCAATGGCAGAGAACCTGGCAACAGTGCCCGTCGTGTCGATGGCGTTGGGTTCTGTGGCCGGATTGGGTGCGGCACGTGTTGCGACCAGCCATTATTCGATTATGGTCAAGAACACCTCTCAGCTATTTATTGCGGGCCCGCCTGTTGTCGCTCGGATTGGCCAGGTCCTCGATAAGAATGAATTGGGTGGTAGTAGCATACACGCCCGCAATGGGGTAGTTGATGACGAGGTGGCGAGCGAGGCACAAGCATTCGCGAAAGCGCGCAAATTTCTATCTTACTTGCCGCGTTCCGTCCATGAACTGCCCCCGCGTTCCGAGCAAGTCGCTCCTGCCGCGAGCGACCAGAGTTGGTTGCGGACTGCCATCCCTACCGAGTCTCGCCAGGTCTACAAGATGAGGCCAATTGTCGAATCGGTTGTGGATCACGGTTCGTTCATGGAAATCGGCAACAAGTGGGGTAGGTCACTGATAGTGGGGTTGGCCAGAATTAAAGGTTGGCCTATCGCTGTATTCGCCAGTGACCCGTATCACTATGGTGGTGCGTGGGATAAACAGGCATCCGAAAAATTTATCCGGATGCTGGACCTCGCTGAAGTATTTCACTTGCCTGTGGTGAATCTTGTTGACGTTCCAGGGTTCCAGATCGGCCTCAGTGCTGAAAAAGAAGGAGCTATGCGCTATGGCGTCCGTGCCTTGACGGCGGTAGCGCAGTCGACGGTACCGTGGTGCACCTTCATTGTTCGGAAAGCATTTGGGGTGGCCGCTGGTGGCCACCAAAGCGACGCGAGATTCAATTTCCGATACGCGTGGCCTTCGGCACAGTGGGGTTCGTTGCCGATAGAGGGCGGACTCGAAGTTGCCTACAAGCGTGAAATTGAAAGTGCCGAAGATCCCGATGCGAAACGCCGGGAAATAGAGGAACGCGTACGGTCGCTTACCTCACCTTACCGTAGTGCTGAAGCGTTTGTGGTGGAAGACATTATCGATCCAAGCAACACACGAGATTTGCTCGAAGAGTTTATTGACGTGGTCATTCCGCTGCGTAAAGCTGGGGCGCGTACTTTCGGATACAGGCCTTGATTATGAGGCTATCGGTAAAGAAAATTAGCCGCGTGTTGGTGGCAAATCGTGGGGCAATCGCTCGCAGAATCATACGCGCTTCGCGCGCGCTGGGGTTGGAGTCAGTTGTCATTTATTCCGAGGCAGATAAAGACCTATCTTATTTGCAAGAGGCGGACTTCTCCGAATGTATTGGGCCAGCAGCGCCCGTGACGAGCTATCTGAACTCGGAGATTATCCTCGACGTGGCCCGCAGATATAAAGTTGACGCGCTGCATCCAGGTTATGGTTTTCTGTCGGAGAACGGCGATTTTGCACAGGCGGTGCAAGATGCCGGTATCTGCTTCATTGGGCCAGCCCCGCGACTGATAAGGATGCTTGGGCACAAGACCAAGGCCCGTGATGCAATGCGAAAAGCCGGCATGCCGATGGTAGAAAGTAGCGACGTGCTTTCAGGCGATATCCACGAAGTACGAGCCGTCGCGGAAGCATTGGGGTTTCCATTGCTGATCAAACCAGCAGCTGGCGGTGGCGGTATAGGAATGCTCCCTCTGTACAACACGGGTCAGATCGATACAGAATGGGAGCGCGCGAGAGCTATTGCCGAACGCAGCTTCGGCCGAACGGATTTGTACTTGGAACAGTTGCTGCGAGCTCCCCGTCACATAGAGTTCCAATTTCTCGCTGACAAGTATGGTGGGGTGCGGTGCATATTTGAACGTGATTGCTCTACTCAGAGGCGCCATCAAAAGGTACTTGAAGAAGCTCCCGCGCCGCTGTTGGACCGTGCCGTAGTTTCTAAAATGGGGAAGCAGCTCGAAGAGATACTTGCCGCTCTTGCCTATGATGTGATCGGCACGGTGGAAATGCTTTACACCCCTGAGCGGGGGTTCTCCTTTCTGGAAATGAATACCCGTCTGCAGGTCGAGCATGCAGTGACAGAGGAGGTCACTGGTATCGACATGGTGACATCACAGATTCGCCTGGCCGCAGGTGAGTCTATCGCGGAGGTATTGCCAAACAGAATTACTTTGGAGGGACATGCTATAGAGGCACGAGTCTACGCCGAGGATCCGCTGCGTTTTATTCCATCGCCGGGCATTTTGAAAGAATTTCGACCGCCTGTCATGCAAGGGATTCGAATCGAAACTGGTTATGAAGAAGGAGCCCGAATCTCGAGCTACTACGACCCTTTGGTCGCTAAGGTCATCGCCAAGGCGCCAGACCGCATAGCAGCCATCGATAAATTGTCGACAGCGTTAGACGCGTTTTCGATATTGGGCGTGAAAACGAACATTCCGTTTATACAACGTGTACTCAAAGATGCAGATTTCAGGCGCGGGGTAGTGTCTACCGAAATAGTTCACCGAATACTCGCCTAAGGCGAAAACAATATACAGAGATTAGATAAGGGGAGCATAAATGGAAAAGATAGAGGCTACCGTAAGTGGTCGCGTGTTGGCCATACTGGTGAAGGTTGGAGATAAGGTGGCAGTGGGTGATGACGTTGCCAAGATTGAGTCTATGAAAATGGAGATTCCGGTCAGCTCCGACTTTGAAGGTACTGTCTCGAATATTGCCATTACCGTGGATGAACAGGTGGAAGAGGGCCAGCCTATTATTGAGTTGGACGACTGACTATGATTGAACAGCACTCTATTGTCTTTCCGCAAGGCACAGTAGTCGTACTTCAGTTACAGAATCCGCCGGTCAATAGTATCGGCAGCGCAGTTCGGATTGCTTTGACCGAGGCGCTAGATCGAGCTATTAATAATCCGGACATACAAGCAATTATCTTGACGGGCTCAGGGAAATTCTTCTCCGCCGGAGCGGACATACGCGAATTCAATACGCCTTTTGCCAAACAGAAGCCTGTTTTGGCCGATATCATTAGTCAGCTTGAAAACTCACCAAAGCCGACTGTTGCGGCGTTAAACGGTTCCGCGCTGGGAGGTGGGTTGGAGCTGACGCTAGGTTGCCATTTTCGGATCGCGCTGAGCGGAATTAGTATGGGTTTGCCTGAGGTAAAGCTTGGCGTTCTACCTGGAGCAGGAGGTACTCAGCGCCTGCCCAGACTCGTGGGCGTCGAGCCGGCGCTTGAGATGATCGCTAGCGGCGAAATGATCGATACGGAGCAGGCATTGAAGTGGGGCCTGGTAGATAAAGTGGTAGAGGCTGACTTGCTCACTGAAGCAGGCCTTCTTGGTTTAGAAGCAGTAGCCAACTTTCAGGGCGCTCCTGCGTTAAGTCGCGGAGCTGTCTCGGAAGTCGTGGCTCCAGATGTTTTCGAGGCGGCTCGCAAACAAGCATCTAAACGCTTTCGCGGTTGTATCGCGCCACTAGAAGCGATTGCATGTATAGAGAAGTCTTTAGTATGTGATCTTGACGAAGGCTTGGAGTTTGAGCGGGAACGATTTCGTCTGTTGGTCGACGGAGATCAGTCCAAAGCGCAGCGGCATATTTTCTTTGCCGAACGTGCTGCGACGAAGTTGCCGAAAATCACTGCTAGTTCGCCTGAGATTGAATCCGTAGGCGTTGTCGGTGCGGGCACGATGGGCGGCGGAATAGCAATGAGCTTGGCGAACTATGGAATTCCGGTCATTATGCTTGAGCGGGACAAGGCGGCACTTGATCGGGGTATGCAAACGATACGATCCAACTACGCAGCCAGCGTTAAAAGACGAAAGCTGACTGACGTGGATATGGATCGTCGCTTGGCGTTGATTCAGCCCTCGTTGCGTGATGCTGATCTTGCTAACGTTGACTTGGTCATTGAGGCAGCCTTTGAGGACATGGACGTAAAGAAAGAAATCTTTGCGCGTCTGGACTCCATTTGCAAGCCTCAGGCGATTCTTGCATCGAACACCTCTCGTCTTGATATCAATGAGCTTGCTGAAACGACCTCGCGTCCCTCCCAGGTTATTGGTACTCATTTCTTCAGCCCCGCAAATGTGATGCGATTGCTGGAAGTTGTTCACGGTCGACACACAGCTGACTCAGTGGTGGCAGCGCTTTTCAAACTGGCCAAGCGGATCGAAAAAATACCTGTGTTGGTGGGGATTTGCGACGGGTTCGTCGGAAACAGAATGGTAAGCCCTTACACGCGTGAAGCACATTTTTTGCTTGAAGAGGGCGCATCGCCCGCGCAGGTTGATGGTGCGTTGCGTCAGTTTGGTATGGCCATGGGACCTTTGCAGATGGGCGATATGGCTGGCCTGGATATCAGTTGGGCAGCACGAAAACGTCTGGCACCGACGCGTCCTGCTCACATTCGCTATAGCCACGTAGCGGATCGGATTTGTGAAATGGATCGGTTTGGCCAAAAGACGCTCGCCGGCTTTTACCGGTATGAGGCGGGTAGCCGAAATCCTATCTCGGATCCCGCCGTCGACGAGATTATTGAGTCATGTGCCCGCGAGTCTGGAATTGAGCGGCGAGTGTTGACTGATATAGAAATCGTGCAACGGACGATCTATGCGTTGGTGAATGAAGGCGCACGGATACTTCAGGAAGGCATTGCTCAGAGGTCCTCTGACATAGATGTGATTTATGTGTCGGGTTATGGCTTTCCTGTTTTTCGTGGTGGGCCTATGTTCTATGCCGATACCGTTGGCCTTGCAGAGGTGCTGGCCACGATTGAGCAGTTTCATAAAGTGCACGGTGAGTTATGGACACCTGCTCCGTTGCTTCAAGAGCTGGCCCAAAACGGCGGAAAATTTTCTGATCTGTAGCGCGTCGGCTATCACTGTGCACTACGGTGTCTAGTCCCAATAGCACAAGGATAAAAATGGATAAGTTAAGTAGTGAGCTGGAATCGTTAGGCCCGCAGGCGCGGTATTTTCAACGCTTGAATCAAGGGGTATTCGAAATTCAGGAATGCCGAGCTTGTTCCTGCCATCAATTTTTCCCACGCACGCTTTGCCAATATTGCGGATCTGTGGACCTGGACTGGGTCCAGCCTAGCGGGAAGGGGACTGTCTACTCATTTAGCGTGGTTCGTCGTAAGGCGGAGGCGGGCGGAGACTACAACGTTGTTCTTGTCGATCTTGATGAGGGAGTCAGATTAATGAGCCGCGTTGACGGCGTTTCGAATGAGGATCTTCGGATCGGCATGAAAGTGTCAGCGCATGTGCAAGTGGAACATGAAAAGGGATTGTTGGTTTTTCTGCCCGGAGTTGAGCAATGAAATCTTTGGGGGTTTTTCGCGGCAGTGTCGCGATTGCGGGGGTGGGCGTGGCTGGCCTGGGCGATGCTTCAGGCTATACCGAGACTGAGATTCTTGCTCAGGCGGCAGTAAGGGCGGTGGCCGACGCAGGACTTACGATGCAGGACATCGATGGGCTTGCCACGTGTAGCTCGTCCGCGACGATGTGGGCGATGCCTGTAACGGAATATTTAGGACTGCGACCTCGTTTCATTGAAAGCACGATGTTGGGTGGCTCTAGTTTCTTGGCGCACTTGCTTCCGTCAATTTTGGCACTAGAATCCGGTCAATGCAACGCTGTTTTGGTTTGTTATGGCAGCACGCAGCGCAGTGCGACGTTTGGGCGCAAGGAAGGCGTAAAAGCTCGTATGCTATTGGACCCTCAGCCTTTTGAACAGCCGTACTCCCCCATTGCTCCTATCACTTCTTATGCACTTGCAGCGGCGCGGCATATGCACGAGTATGGAACGACACGGTCCCAACTGGCAGAGATCGCGGTGGCAGCCCGACAGTGGGCGCAGCTTAACCCCGAGGCAATCATGCGCGAGCCTCTTTCGATTGAGGACGTCATAAATGCGCGGATGGTGTCTGACCCACTTTCCACGCGTGATTGTTGCTTGGTTACTGATGGTGCTGGTGCCTACGTTCTCGTCAGGTCCGATAGAGCGAGAACGCTCAAGCGCAAGCCTGTTTACGTGTTGGGCTCAGCGACTGCGGTGTGGAACAGGCAAATTTCTTCCATGGCTGATCTTACAACCACTGCTGCGGTAGAGTCAGGGCAACGTGCATTAGCCATGGCGGGCGTTAATCTTGCCGACATTGATGTTGTTCAGCTTTATGACGCATTTACGATAAACACACTGCTGTTCCTTGAGGATTTAGGCTTCTGCAAAAAAGGTGAAGGTGGTGCTTTCGTTGAGAATGGTGCGATTGCACCGGGGGGACGCTTACCGGTTAATACGAATGGAGGTGGCTTGTCATGCTTGCACCCCGGCATGTACGGCATATTTCTGTTGATCGAGGCGGTCCGCCAGCTTCGTGGAGATTGTGATTTGCGCCAGGTAGATGGGGCAGAGCTGGCGTTAGTCCATGGGAATGGTGGAACCTTATCTAGCCAATCCACAGCAATTCTCGGTACCGAGGCTACTTTATGAGTCATCAGCAAGGAAGCTGTCATGCTTGATAAAATCGTTCCAAGCTTGGAGGCGGCGGTTGCCGATGTGCATGATGGTGCAACACTGTTGATCGGTGGGTTTGGCGCGTCAGGCGTTCCTACTGAATTAATCTGTGCTTTGCTGGACCAGGGTGCAAGAGAGCTCGTGGTGGTAAACAACAATGCCGGTAACGGCCCGGTGGGCCTGAGCCAACTGCTGGCTGCCGGAAGGGTTCGCAAGATGGTTTGTTCGTTCGCACGCTCTTCAAATAAGGCTCAGCCTAATGCGGTGGCTTTCGCCGAGCTTTATCATGATGGCAAGATTGAGCTTGAATGCGTGCCGCAAGGAACAATGGCAGAGCGTATGCGCGCTGCCGGTTCTGGTCTAGGGCCGTTCTTCACGCCAACATCTTACGGGACTGCTTTGGCTGCTGGTAAAGAAACGCGTGTCATCGACGGCGTGGGCTATGTCCTTGAGAATCCCCTTAAGGGGGATTTCGCATTTGTTAAGGCTCAGTTCGGTGACCGATGGGGAAACCTGACATATCGATACGCAGGTAGGAACTTTGGGCCAGTGATGGCCATGGCAGCGACGACAACGATTGCCCAGGTTGATCTGATCGTAGAGCTTGGCGATATTGCTCCGGAGCACGTCGCAACGCCTGGCATATTCGTTCAGGGCGTGGTTCAGACAGGAAAGCAGAATAATGGCTAAGAAATTAACCCGACATCAAATGGCGGAACTACTTGCCAAGGATATACCTGACGGGTTTTACGTCAACTTGGGTATCGGAATGCCGACATTGATTTCACGCTACTTGCCCTCTGACAAGGATGTCATTCTGCATACGGAAAATGGTATCGTAGGCATGGGTCCGGGCGACGCTGAAGTGCCACTAGACTTAGATCTAATCAATGCGAGTAAAGAGCCGGTAACATTACTGCGGGGTTCTTCGATTACAGATCATGTTGTGTCGTTTGCGATGATGCGTGGCGGCCACCTGGATCTGGCCGTTTTGGGGGCATTTCAGGTTTCAGAACGTGGCGACATTGCCAATTGGGATACGGGCCTTGCGGGTACTATTCCCGCCGTTGGGGGTGCCATGGACTTGGTTGCGGGCGCAAAGCAGCTATTCGTGATTATGGAGCATGTAACAAAAAACGAGGAGCCCAAAATAGTTCAGGAATGCAGTTATCCGCTGACAGGTTCCGCCGTAGTCAGCCGAATTTACACTGATCGGGCCATTATCGACGTGCGGAAAGGCGGCTTGCTCGTTACTGCAATGATTGAAGGAATGGGTTTTGAGCAGCTTCAGGCAATGACGGGTTGTCACTTGGAACTCTGTCCCAATTGGAGAGTGTTACCGTGTGCATCGTAACCGCTTTTAGGGATGATTCTCGCCTAAATGGACGCTCCGGGTTTATCAAGCGTTAAGTTCATATTGGCTGAAGGTAAAGGGTGCTGATCGAAGCCCCCATGTTCAAGGCCTACGCTCCCAATATCACGCCAGATCCCAAGAGAGGTATCGGTAGGTGGTACAGGCTTCTTCAACCATTTTTCAGGTCATCTCGTTCAGCATCTTTTGCAGTCATGGTTGCAACGGCACTTCAGGGTGAAAGTCTCTGCAGAAGCCTCGGGATGCTCGTCGCGTTTAACCGTTCGTCCTGTGGCTTCCGTAACGCGAAAGGGCAAGCAGTAGGATTTCATCCCGATCTGGTACGTGCGGCATTTGAACCGCTTAGTATTAAAGACATTGAATTTGTGATTTCCGACTTTGGACCTTGTTAATTTACGGGAGGCTTTCCGTTAGAACCCGTGAAACAAGAAGTCTATTGCGGCCACGATATCATCGTGGCGATTTTGAACGCTGAATGCCGCTACTTTCAGGTCTTTGACGGGAACCGCAGCCATGTACTGGGTCACCATTGAGTACTGAACACCCTCTATGTTAAACAAGGGGTTAAGTGTTTTTGCGGGCTTTGGCGCCTCGGAGAGGGGCAGCAATGGAACCACCATTCGCGTATTGAACGGGCGCATAAGGTCGGCTTGGACATTAATAAGATACCCGGGTCCTGACGGATTAGGATAGACGCTGAACCGAGCCATCAGAACATCCTGTACTTTGCCAGTGGCAGCCCGTGCTTATCGACGAAAGCGTTAGAGCTATCAATTGCCTCTTTATTTTCCTTCAACCAGAGTTCTGCGCGCTTGTGTGCAATAGCTTGTGCGAGTCCAGCTTCAGCGGCATGTGAAATATTAATGTGCAGTAATTTGGCTTCGGAGAGCAGATGTTCTGTCAGAGACACATTAGTTGCTCGCTTGAGCGTACTGCTGGGTCCACGTAACGCGGGCATGAGTTGACTCCTTTTAAAACATATTTAATGGTGTCATACATGCGCATTTTTCACAACATTATTTGCAGGCAAATAAACGCACACATCTTGCTGCTACCACCGAGGAGCGTGAGCGCATCAATGTGTTAGAGCGAGAGAGCAAGGAGTTACGTCGAGCCGAATGGCGCCGGAAGCGCGTGACTCGACGCCACCTTCCCAAAACACTGACATTATTTTTGCGCTCAAAGCGAAGCCGGTAAAGCGCACGCTTGATATGAGAATGCAGGCTTTATCTGGAAAGGAAGCTCTCTATAGCCACAGCCAATGCTTCGGGCTGATCAAGATGAATCATATGACCCGCTTGATTGATAATCGTGCGTTCAACGGACTGCACCTTGCTTAAGCGGTCTTCAAATTCGGAACGAGGGTATGCGCCACTGCTGCGGCGTTCCTGGGCAGTCTGTTCACCTTCTACCCAAAGGACGGGCGCCTGAATCTCTGCCCAAGTGGCAACTGCTTCATCGCTCCGATACAGAATGGGATTGACGCGTTTGTGCGCGGCATCGGCCGAGATGTGCCAGCGGCCGTCCTGCCCAGGCTCTGTCCATTGACGCGCGAGCCAGCTTCCAAACTCTTGCTCCAGCCGCGGGCTTCTGCGTTTTAAATGATCAACGACATCTTGCTCACTTGCGAAAGATCGCAATGACGTGGGTGATTTTAGCTCTGACAGCCATTGAGCCAGCCGGGTCGGTGCCTTGGACGGATCGGACTTAGCAAGCCCAAAACCCTCGACATTGATTAACCGGCGAATTCGCGCGGGGCATGTGCCTGCGTAGGTCATCGTAATGTTGCCGCCCATGCTATGACCAAGCAAATCAATGGGATGTGTCGGTGATATGTAGTCGACTACGGCATCCAGATCGCCGTAGTAGTCATAGAACCAGTAGCTGTCGACGGGCTGGGGATTTCTGCTTCCGCCGAAACCCCGCCAGTCCAGTGCGATAACTTCGCGACCAGCGGAAAGATAGTCGACGCAACGTTGAAAAGAGGCGCCAACATCCATCCAGCCATGAGCAAGGAGGAGCGGGGGCGCATTCAGCGAAGAACCGCTTTCAGGAGCCCATCGGCGTATACGATAGGGCACGGTACCCCGGATGATGATCTGCTCGACGGTACAGGTTCTTTGCGGGACGTAGCGCGGGGGTTGCATGCTCATGAGTAAATTGTAAGCTCTCTTCCGAATTGGCCAGACTTGTACAGACAGCCATGAACGCCGAAGTGGTGGCCGTCGATAGTGAGGGAATATTTCACCGTATAGCCTATTCATTGAGCGAGTCTGCGGCGCGCACAAGTGCCGCCATAGCCTCGCTTCCAACATTAATATGTAAGCGCATCGCTTGCTCAGCCTCTGTTGGGCTGCCCGCGCAAATGGCTGCCACGACTTGTTGGTGCTCAATCGCGGAAGTGGCCAGCCGCCCAGGCTCGTCAAAGCCGCGCTGCCGATATGCGGCCAGCGCTTTGCGTACGCTCCGTACATGACGGACAAGGACGGGGTTTCCCGCGGCCTTATAGATCGCTTCATGGAGCACAGTATTGGCCGCTTGATAGCCATTTCGATCTGAAGCTTCAGCACATGCTGTGGTTCGTGCAACAGCCTGCTCTAATTCTAGACGTTGCACAGGGGTTGCCCTTTTTGCGGCCAGTCGGGCAACTGCTGATTCAAGCTCGCATAACGCCTCTAGATTAGCAATTAATTCGCTTGCGCTAGCACGCCGTACGAAGGTTCCCGAGCGCGGTGCAATATGAACCAGACCTTCAGTAGCAAGTACAAGCATGGCCTCACGTACAGGTGTTCGTGATGTGTTGAAGTCCGCAGCGAGCGCCTTTTCGTCAATCAAACTGCCAGGCTGTCTGATTCCACTTAGTATTTCGTCCTCCACAATGACACGAATACGTTCCTGCATACTTGCGGGCTGGGACCTAAGTGGTCCGCGTGACAAACTAGAATCCATAGTCTAATATATCAAAAAATAAATCAAATATATCACGAGGCTTTGTGACTCATACACAATGGCCTCGAAATTGGGAAGATACTATGGCCATTATGCACGTTCCTGCTGTTCTTATACGTCGTCACGGCGGCGTAGAGGTACTTGAGTACGATTCGATCAACGTTCCTGATCCCGGCCCGGGCGAGGTTCGGGTTCAACAGCAGGCCGTTGGCCTCAATTATGCAGATATTTATCAACGAGAAGGAGCCGCAGGTCCTCATGAAACGAAAAGTTTTCCGATCGTGCTCGGCTCGCAAGGAGCAGGTGTTGTAGAGTCGATTGGGGAAAACGTATATGACATAAAGGTGGGAGATCCAGTGGTGTATGTACATCCCGGAGCTTATGCCGCCGCCAAAGTTCTGCCTGCTGAACGGGTCGTCCCCTTGCCCGACGGGCTGTCTCTGGAAACGGGGGCGGCCAGCTTGCTCCGTGGTATGACCGCAGAGTACTTGTTGCATCGCCTGTTTGTGGTGAAACGGGGGGATTCAATATTAGTGCATGCTGCTGCCGGAGGTATGGGCCAGCTGCTTTGCTCTTGGGCCCGCGCTCTTGGCGCTAACGTCATTGGGACTGTCGGCTCTGACAGCAAGCGTGAGGTAGCCTTAGAGCATGGCTGTCATCATGTGATCAATTACCGGACTCAGGACTTTGTGAGCGAGGTAGCTAGTATTACTGGCAAGCAAGGTGTGGCAGTTGTTTACGACGCAGTAGGCCGTGATGTATTTCTGCAATCGCTAGACTGTCTAGAACCTGGGGGCATGGCAATTAACTTTGGCACAGCCTCGGGAGACGTGCAAGCTTTCGACTTGCAGTTACTGCATGCCAAATCGCTTTCCGTTTGTAGACCTACGCTAAAGACGTTTATTTCAACACCTCAGGCTTTGCGTAAGTCTGCAGCGAAATTTTCCCAAGCGGTTCGTGATGGCGTGGTATCTGTTCATGTTAGCCATCGCTATGCCTTGTCTGATGTTCGTGCTGCTCATCTTGCATTGGAGAGCAGAGCAACAACGGGCTCCGCAATATTATTACCCTAATAGAGAGAAGGTATGTCTTCAGAAGTGATGAACAAATCATACGTCGGGCAGCCATTTATTCTTTACCATGGTTGGCGCTCCAGCGCATCCAGGCGCGTGCGGCTTTGCCTCGCTGAAAAGGGTTTAAGCTATGAGAGTCGGCTGGTTAATATGCTCAAGGGCGAGCAACATAGCCCTGAGTATCTATCTATCAATCCAAACGGGGTTGTTCCAGCGTTGCTACACGGTGATCGAGTGCTTTATGAAAGCTCGGCGATTGCAGAGTATCTCGATGAGTTATTTCCAGAACCCTCTATTCGGCCTCGCGACGCTTACGACCGGCTGGTGATGCGCAACTTCGTTCGATGGGTGGATGACTACTGCTTGCCGCGGTTGATCGTATTCAATTGGAGCCAAGCGATGCAGGCTGCAGCGACCCAATGGAGTGACCGTGAGCTTGCTGAGCGAATCGCGCGTGTGCCATCCGCATCCAGGAAGGAAGCATGGACGCGTGTTGCGCGCAAGCCGTATTCAGACGAAGAGAAGGCGGATGCTATGACGGGGTTGCTCAAATTACTAGAGAAAATGCAGGCTATGCTGGCAAACGATCACTCATGGATTGTGGGTGAAAGACTATCAATTGCAGATCTTGCGGCGATCCCATTTGTGATGCGTATTAACGAGTTAAATCCGTCGGCTATTGCCAACTTTCCTTTTGTAGAGTCGTGGTGGAATCGTGTGCGTCAGCGTCCTTCATTTTCCGAGGCACGTATTTGCGCATTTACTGCAACAGATGCAGAGG
Organism: Pusillimonas sp. ANT_WB101; assembly: GCF_008369125.1. Classification (NCBI taxonomy): domain Bacteria; kingdom Pseudomonadati; phylum Pseudomonadota; class Betaproteobacteria; order Burkholderiales; family Alcaligenaceae; genus Pusillimonas; species Pusillimonas sp. ANT_WB101. The sequence continues at coordinate 131,838 of NZ_VOAY01000001.1, forward strand.
TCGAGGCTTTATAGCTAGGGGTTGAATGCATCCTCGTGAGCATTTAATAATTGTGCGTATTATCGCGAGTATGCGTTGCCTGTACCGAACGTCTTTGAACTGTGTGGGAGTTTGAAGCAGGCGGCCGACAGTTTTGGGGCTCTCAATATCTGACGTGTTAATTGAACTCTAAATGGGCATGCGTTGTCGATGGCCACCCAGCAGGGTCTAGCCACTTCGCTTGCCGGCAAGTTTTGGTTTTAGAGTGTCATGGTTTCATCGATGAAATCCATGAATGGCCTGCGGATGTTTATTATTTCTTAGAAAGTTGCTGTCTACTGGATTGAGTGAAAAACCAACCTCAACTCAATCCAGTAGATGAAATCGATTATTGCACTTTAATGCCAGCCTCTTTTACTCGCTCTAGAACAAACTCACCGTATTCCTCGGCCCAGTCTTTAAACTCTGCCTGCGTGGCAAACGGGGAAACTTCGTTACCACTTGCCAGAAGTGAAGCTTTAACCTTTGGGTCATTTAGTGTTTTGTGCGTGGCATCAAGTAGTTTAGTTTGGACACTTTCTGGTAAATCAGCGGGCCCAAAGAGCCCAAACCAGAACGTATAATCGAATCCTGGCAGTCCCAAGTTTGCCAATGGCTTCAAGTCTGGAGCGACTGCTGAAACTTCGGAGCTAGAAACACCCAACGCACGTATCTTGCCACTGTGGACCAGGGGTAGCACAGAGGACGCCGTTCCAAATGAAAACTGGACGGTTCCGGCAGCTACAGCTTGTAGGGCTGGTGCTCCGCCTTTATAAGGAACGTGTGTCATCGGGACACCGACCGATTTCTCAAACATAGACCCAGCAACATGTGGTGAGCCGCCTATACCGGACGAAGAGAAGTTCAACGTACCGGGGTTCTTCTTGGCCTTTTCCATTAATTCAGGAACGGTGGAAACATTAATGTCATTATTAACTGCCAGAATTAATGGTGAAACGGTAAGGCGCATTAGTGGCGTAAAGTCGGCGGGCGTATAGTCCACTTTATACAAATATTGATCAATCCCGAATAGCGTGGCGGTCGCCAATCCCAGCGTATAGCCATCGGCATCTGAGCGTGCCAAGGCGCGCGAGGCTAACGTGCTACCTGCTCCAGGTCGGTTTTCTACAATTACTGTCTGTTTTAAATTGCGGCTTAGTGCCTCTCCAAATACACGTGCGATCAGGTCAGCCGCACCTGATGGGCTGTAGCCCACCAGTAGCCGGATAGGCCTATTTGGATAGTCATCTTTTTGTGTTGGTGCTGCTGAAACCGCCGCTGACGTCAGTAGTATTGCGCTAAAACATAATGTTAAGGTCTTTTGGATTTTCATTGGGTGTCTCCTCTGTTATTTGACCAGTTAGGCAAAGTGTTTTTATTTACTTGCCAGTGAAAAGTGGCTTGCGTTTCTCTAGCCACGCACTTCGACCCTCTATAAGATCGGATGAAAGCGAGATCTTTTTGATGGTGGCATGAACCGCATCGAGTTCCGTTGGGCGCCCTTGGGCTATTAGGTTCAAGTATTGCTTCATGCCGAGAAGTGCCATCGGTGCCATCCCGACTAATCTGGTTGTCAATTCCACAGCGGTGTCGGGTAATTCTTCGGGTTCTACCAAATGAGTAAGAAAGCCGATTGCTTTCATTTCTTTTGCATCCAAACGTTCGGCAGTTAGGAATAGGCGTTTAGCCGCATTGACGCCCAGACGGGAGACATAACGCTGCATACCTGATGGGTAATAATGCAAACCTAATCTTGCCGCAGGCATGAACATTTCTATGTGCGAGGCCCCGATGCGAAAGTCACACGCTAATGCGAGGTCGGTAGCCCCACCATAGACACCGCCTTGTATTAACGCCATGGTTACGGGGCGAGCAGTCTCAAGGGCATCAGCAACCTGATCAAACCCGACTGTCTTAGCCTCCCCCAACTGTGCTATGTCGTATCCGGCGCAAAATGTCTTACCGTTTGCCTTTAACTGTAATACCAGTACGGATGCGTCTTGGTTTACCGTATTGATGTGATCAGCGAGAGCGATAAGATCCTCTGGGGTAAGGCGATTGGCCTTTTCTGGACGTCGTAACGTAATGGTGGCAATTGCATTCTCAATTTCTAGTAGAGGTGTACCCATAACTGTTCCTTTTGCTGGGGATGGATGAGGTTGAATCAGCGGCAACGTGCGTTCTCGTTGCTCTTGGAAGGTCAAGCGACAATGCCTCCATTTCGCATCTGCTGGATTTCGTCGTTGCCATATCCAAGCTCTGTTAATACTTGGTCCGTTTGCTCGCCTGGATCCGGTGCGGCATGGTGGAAGCGCTCAGGGTGTGGAGATGCTGACAGATTGATTGGTGACCGAAGAAGTGGCAGTTCCCCAAGCTCGCGGTGATGTGCTGGCCGAGTCATTCGCAGATACTTGGTCTGGGGGTCTTCGAATGCTTCTCCTATCGTATTGATCGGACCGCAAGGCACGCCTACGTCATTTAATCGAGTCACCAATTCATCCATTAAGAACGTAGCTGTCAGGGCATTGATTTCTGCGTTTAGCTGATGGCGGTTGCGAAACCTTGAAGCGCGGTTGGCATAATCTGGATTGTTCTTCAGTGATTCGGCGCCAAGAGCCTGGCAAAAATTGGCCCACATCCGGTCGGTACTGGCAGCAATGTTAATAAAGCCATTGCTCGCATCGAAGGTGCCCATCGGCGCTAAGGTGGGATGGAAATTCCCAGCTTTTTCTGCGACTTCACCGTTGACGGTATAACGGGCCGCCTGGAAATCAAGTTTGTTTAGCATGGCCTCGAGCAACGACGTGTGGACCCATTGTCCTTGGCCAGTCTTTGCTCGATGCAAAAGTGCTAGCAATATCCCTTGGCCAAGGAAGAGCCCAGACGTGGTATCAGAAATAGCGATGCCAACGCGCGTCGGTGGCCCACCAGGCTGTCCCGTGACGGACATTAGGCCTGACATACCTTGCATGATCTGATCCACGCCCGGTCGAGCACTGTATGGACCTGTTTGCCCAAAGCCCGAAATGCTCGCCAGAATGATGTCAGGCTTAACCGCTTTCAGTTGCTCATAGGTAAGGCCGAGCCTCTCCTTGACGGAGGCGCGAAAGTTCTCCACCACAATGTCAGTCTTGAGAATCAGGCGGCGTAGTACTAGGCGCCCTTGGTCTGACTTAAGGTTAAGGCAAAGACTAACTTTGTTGCGATGCAGATTTTGTTCATCCGGCGCACGACGTCTCCCAGTGACAGACCCCGGATCGTGTTTGGGCGGAGCTTCGATACGAATGACGTTGGCCCCCCAATCTGAGAGTAGGCGTACTGCTGACGGGCCGGCTCGAGCCACTGTGAAGTCGAGGACAGAATAGCCATCTAACGGTAAATTTGTTGGCTGGGGGTTATTCACAATTTCTATCCTAAAAATTTAACAAGATAATGTTGTCAACCTTGGAGAGATGCCGGCTTTGTTGACGTTAAAGTTTGTCGACGGGTATGTGCAGCAGCGCTAGAGGGGTTTATCTCGAGACTCAGAGCATATGCACGCTTTATCGCCTTTCGTGTGCCCAGCAATTCGAACCACCTACGCACGTTAGGGAAATTGGCCAAGTCCTGACGCTGACGCTCGTGAAGGTATACCCAGGGGTAGATCGCCATGTCGGCAATGGAATATTCCCCTGCTACATAAGGGCGATTTGACAATTGATGATCTAGTACGCGGTACAGACGCTCGGTTTCTGTAACGTAGCGATTGATTGCATAGGGAATCTGTTCTGGTGCATAAACGCCGAAATGATGATTTTGGCCGGCCATTGGGCCGAGCCCGCCAACCTGCCAGAATAGCCATTGCATGACGGTGTGGCGGGCTTGTAAATCAGTCGGTAGAAAGGCGTCGGCTTTTTCTGCCAGATAGGTGAGAATCGCTCCAGACTCAAACAAAGAAAACGGAGCATCTCCTGAGGCTGGTTCGTGGTCCACGATGGCAGGAATACGATTGTTCGGTGAAATGGTGAGAAAGTTTGGGGCGAACTGTTCACCTTTGCCTATATGTATTGGACAAATTTGGTAGTTCATCCCGATCTCTTCGAGAAGAATGGTGATCTTGTGCCCGTTAGGCGTAGTCCAGTAGTAGAGATCGATCATTGAATACGTTTTTTAAACAAGGATTGATAAATTTCTGTTCGTTGTTCAAATATATCACAGAATAAAATAGAAATATCAAAACGGATTTAAAATGTTTTTGGTCTACACCAATCCATGGGCGATTTCTGCTGAGGCGTGGTTGTCATCCTGGGATGTCTTTGGCCACTTTCTTATGGCGGGTATATGCGAAACAGTGGCGGTCGATGATGAAGATGAGCCGAACTGATGCAGAACGAAACGAGGTGCTAGCTCGCAAGTCTGATGGCTTATTCAAATTTGAAAAGATCAGCTACACAACTTATGCGCATGCAAAGCACAGGTGGATAGGTAATCCCCCCGCAAATTCGCAGTGATCGAAGGTAGAATTTCCATAGCAAGGAAATTCGCAATGAAGACATCACGATTCACAGACAGCCAGATTGACCTAATGGGATGGTCACCCCTGCCCGAAACGGCATAGATGTGCGAAAGTGACGATGAACCTCCACTTGAACGCAAGGAGCGACCGTCATGAAAATTACTACGATTGGGATCGATTTAGCCAAAAACGTGTTTCAAATCCATGGTGCTGACGCGCGCGGGAAGATGGTGCTGCGTCGGCAATTGAAACGCGCTCAGATGCTGGCATTCTTTGCCAGGCTTGAGCCGTGCAAGGTTGCGATGGAGGCGTGCTCTAGTGCCCACTACTGGGCACGAAATCTTAACACTCAGGGTCACACGGTAATGCTCATTGCACCGCAGTATGTCAAACCCTTTGTTAAGCGCAATAAGAACGATGCGGCCGACGCTGAGGCGATTTGCGAGGCGGCCACGCGCCCCGAGATGCCCACAGTACCCGTGAAGACCGCCAGCCAGCAGGCAATTCTGAGCCCCCAAGATTTAGGCACAAGTCGTTGTAGAGTTTGTGGCTAAGTTGATGTGACGAGCAGCAAACTCGCACGGGGTTAAATTATTCAGAGAGCTATGGGGTCGAGTCTGATTGTAATCTTGATGCCAAGATTCAATCAGCACACGCGCTTCACACAAACTCGTGAACCAATTGTCGTTGAGGCATTCGTCGCGGAATTTCCCATTAAAGATCTCGATATACGCATTTTGCGTGGGCTTGCCCGGTTGTGTAAATGCCAGCTTCACGCCGCGTTGATGAGCCAAGGCATCCATGGCCGACCCCGTAAATTCGGGATCGTGATCAACACGTAGCCGGCGAGGTAAGGGTCGGAGTAAGGCGATGCGATCCAACACGCGCGCTACACGTAAACCAGTCTCCATAGCAGCTGTGGTGATGAACCGTTATGTTTCCGCAGAGCTCTGCACCCGCCTTTTGGAGCGCGTAGGTGTTTTTGCTGGCTCAGACTCAAGTTCGGCCAATCGGGCCAACGCAATAATCTTTGCGCGCTCGTTGTATAGGATGACTGCGGCGTTGGCTGCTTCAGGATTGCGCGCCTTGATTGTCTCCAATAAGGCCATAAGATCCTTGATACTTGCCGTAGGTCGGCCAGGAACCCGTAATGATGAGGCCCACATAAAGCTGAGCTGGGCATTTAGCTGTCTTAACAAATCGGGCAACGCAAAATTGCCCGAACCCATCATAAAACACTCGAAAAAATCATTTTTGGCCACTCGAATGCGGTGCTCGTCTTCGTTGACCAGCGCTTGGTCCATTGCGTGAATGCATTTTTCCAGCGCCAAGATTTGCGCATCGGAACCGTGGAGCGCAAAACGCCTGGCGGCCAGACATTCAATGGTGGTGCGAATATCCCATAGGTCTAGGAATTCCTTGGTACTTAGGCGCCGTACCACTGGACCCTTATTTGGGATGATTTGAACCAGCCTCTCAGCTTCTAGTCGTCGTAGAGCTTCGCGAACAGAGGTGCGACTTACTTGCAGACGGTCACACAACTCGCGTTCGATCAGGCGGTCGCCGGGCTTGTAAACGCCTTCGATGATCAGAGTGGAAAGTCGTGTGAGGGTATCTGAATATACGCTTTGTTTTACAATTTTCGTTGATGCTTTTTTTCAATTGTCATACAATATGTGTTCTTAAGGCGGTAATTAGAAGAAATATAGGCTTATTAACTAATGTTTGTCATACAATTAAACACGAGGAAGCTATGAGATTCTTTAAACTATTGTGTCATGCTTGGGTTGCCTTGGCAGCGTTGAGTTCTTTCTCTGTCGCTACCGCCCAGTCAGCCTCGTCGTACCCTGATAAACCCATTCGGCTTATCGTGCCTTTCGCACCAGGCGGAAATACCGATGTAGTAGCCCGCGTTGTCGCCGAAGGCTTGGGGCAGAGGCTGAAACAGTCCATAGTAGTTGAAAACCGGGCCGGAGCTGCCGGCATAGTTGGCACTGAATATGCAGCCCGCGCGGCGGCGGACGGATATACGTTATTAGTGGGTCACATCGGCGCGTTGACGATCAACCCGTACATCTACTCTTCCTTGCCTTACGATACTTTGAAGGATTTTGTGCCTATCAGCTTATCTGCAAAGACAGCATTAATTTTGTGTGCAGCACCCAAAATGGGGTTCAAAACAGTTAGTGATTTAATTGCGGCGGGCAAGAAGAACCCTGGGTCGTTAGCCTTTAGTACGGCAGGTGTTGGCAGTGCCGCATACATGGCTTCGATATTGTTCAATAACCAGACGGGAATCAGCGCGTTGGATGTGCCCTATAAAGGTGCGACGCCCGCCACAACTGCAGTGGTCAGTGGTGAAGTGTCTTTTACTTTTGGGGGCTTGGCACCTTCGCGAGGGTTAGTTGAATCGGGTCGGTTGAATGCCCTAGCCGTTACCAGCATGGAACGGAGCCCATTATTTCCGGATGTGCCCACAATGGCAGAGGCTGGTGTTCCGGATTTTGAGATAGAAGATTGGAATGGCATCCTGGCCCCAAAAGGAACGCCACCCGCCATCATTGAAAAACTGAACAAGGCAATGGTAGCCTTGTTGAATGACCCCGCGACAATGAACAAGCTGGTTTCACTGGGTTTCACTCCTGCGCCGACTACGCCTGACGAGTTTTCCGAATTCATCAGAAGTGAAATGAAAAAATGGGCGGCGATTGCTAAGTCGGCCAACGTCAAAGTCAATTAAACGCATTTTGGACGGTGGATGCGATAAAGGTGGAATGCATATGGCTATGACATCAGCCGAAAAAATTCTGGCGAGAGCCTCGGGCAAAGACAAGGTTTCGCCGGGCGATATCGTCCAGCCAAATCCTGAACTTGTAATCATGCACGATGGCTATGTCAACATGGCATACGAGCAACTGTCGCAGCTTGGCTACCGCAGAATTACTGCGCCCGAAAAGGTAATGATCATTACGGACCACAAAGTGCTCCATTTGACATCCGAAGCAATCTTGGACGCTAAAAACCATAGACACGTTGCGGAAAAATGGGGTGTCCGATATTTTTTTGGAGCGGGCCAGGCTGGGCACGGTCACATTTACCCGATGGAGGTCGGGCTGGTAAAGCCGGGAATGTTTCTGTTTTCGTACGACATGCATTGCACAAACTTTGGAGCGGTGGGTGCGTATGCTCATAGGGCAGGGCCCGATATCATTACTGTGTTGGCTACCGGATCATTGTGGGTAACCGTGCCGGCCACGATTCGAATTGAATTGACGGGCCAGTTTGCATTCGGTGCGCATCCGCGCGATCTGGGTTTCTGGTTGTCTTCGCAGTTGTCGCCGGAAAGGTTGGATATCGATTTTGACTATAGAGTTGTCGAGTTTTCCGGTCATGCTGTAGACGAAATGCCCCTTTCGTCTCGAGTAGCGTTGTGCAATACGCTGACCGAAATTGGCGTAGCCAACGTGTTGTTTCCGTCTCAACAGTTGACGGGCGGTTGGCAAACGCAAATCAGCGATGAAGATGCCCATTTCGAAAACAAGATTACCCTGGATATCGGCGAAGTTAGCCCACAGGTCGTATTGCCAGGCGCGCCGGACCAGGGCGTATCGATAGACGAGGTGGTCGGCTTGAAGATAGACCATGCCTTTATCGGAGCGTGTGGCTCTGGCATGTATGACGACTTTCGGATAGCTGCGGACATCCTGAAAAATAAGAAAATTGCACCGCATGTGCGGATGTTCGTTGTGCCGGGTACGGTCGCCGTAGCCAAACAGTTATCCGACAGTGGCTTGTCCAACATTTTTGCCGATGCGGGCGCCATTCAGTTGCCTCCTGGTTGCGGCCTCTGTGCCGGCGGGTTGGGTGGCCCTCTGGCTCCAAATGAAGTGTCTATTTCCACGGCGGCAACTAACGGCGCGGGCAGGATGGGCGCCAAAGATGCTAAGTGCTATTTAGGCAGTCCCATCACCGTTGCGCGCTCTGCGATCGAAGGGTGCATAACCGATCCTCGCACGTAAGTTCCTGAACTTTTATTAAAGGCGTCCGATAAATCATGAACTGGATCCAACGAGGTTATGCGCACGTGCTGGGAGATAACATTCCGCACGATGGCGGAGTGATTAGTTTTGACAAGGTGATTGGGCGGGTTACCGATCCGGCTGAACTCATGCCCTTGTTGTTTAGGGAGATCGATCCCGAATTGGCACAGCGCATTCAGCGAGGGGATTTTATTGTTGCTGGAAAAAATTTCTTAGCTGGCAAAGCCCACAATAACGGTCTGTACGCATTGAAGGCGTTGGGTGTTGGAATACTCTGTGAGTCCATGGGTGTGCGCGCCTCTCAGGGCGTTTACAACTTGCCACTGCTTTGTCTGAAAGACTGCAACGATATCAGCAAGAATATCCAGAATGGTGATGATCTACAGGTCAACTATCAGAATGGGGAAGTTCAAAACCTGACGACAGGAGAAGTCTTTTTCTATCCCTCGCCACCGTTGAGTATTCAGCAGATCATCCAGCAAGGCGGGTCAATAGGGATGCTCGTCGAACATCTGAAAAACAACCCTCATTTAGGTGAACCGGCTTAATTGCGCCGACCATTAATTCCGCCGAATCAATAGCTCCTAATAGCCTGGCAGGATTGTTGACACTGCACGGCTCAGAGCGCATGGAAGAACACGAATGACTATAGAATTAACAGGAAGAATTGCTCGGGAGAAGATTAAACTGCTAGAGCTGCCCCACACTGACCCAACAATTCTGGCGGAGTTTGAGGCACTAGGAGACGCAACATCTGCCGTATCCGATGCATTGGACTCCTTGGGTATTCCAGGAGCGATAAGTGCGTCCAAGCTTAGATGCATTATGCCCAATAGGCGTATGGTCGGCACCGCGTTAACGCTTAAGAATGTGGCGCGGGAGGAAGATCCATTTTTACTCGCCCAAGCTAATGACAGCCGGATGGCTGAAATTGAATGTCACAACCTTGCCAAACCGGGCGACGTTCTTGTTATTCAGGGAGTGGCTGGCGCATCAAATATGGGAAGCGTGGGAGGGCGTATGGGAAAGCGTCAGGGCGAAGTTGGTGCCATTGTTGATGGCGCAGTTCGCGATGTGCCCGATTTCATCGCCATTGGATACCCTATTTGGTCCACTGAAATTACTCCGATAACAGGCAAGTGGCGGGTTGAGTCCGTTGAAATCAACGGCATGGTCAATATATGCGGTATCGAGGTTCATCCAGGCGACTTAGTTGTGGCCGACGGCGCTGGCGTATGCTTTATTCCACGCAGTCATATTCTTGAAGTGCTGGCGTTCGCCAAGAGAAAAGTGCAGTATGAAATAGACAAATGTGCGGAAGTCGACGGCGGAAAACGTATCGTCGATTTGGCGAAGTCGTAGGATGCTAAAGCGGACACATGCTTTTCCACCACATACACCGGATCCACCGGTAATAAGCTGTTCGATATCAGCTTCGGTGCATTGAGGGAGCCCAGATGTTCAGTCAGCCTATCGGTTAGGATAGAACACCCCTGGTGCAGCGCCTGCTCTAATGCCACCAAAACGAAGTCCGTTATCAAGCGCTTTACAGATGCTGATTGATCAATAACCAGGACCCGGCCACCGGACGGGGCCTTGCCGGGCCCGGCAGCTCGGTGCTCAAAAGGCGAAACCGTCAAGATTACGCTGAGCGGGCTACTTTTTGCGAATAAGCAAGGAACAGGCGGAACTCTTGCTTACGGCAGGAGATTGTACGATCAGGCTTACTCATCCACTGATTTTTTCAGCGACGTCAATCAAGCGGCGAGTCTGATGGCTAATCGCGGTTTTCACATCTTCGGTAAATTCCTCGCCTTGTGTGTGACTGTAGCCATAGGGGTTGCCGCCTACCTTGAAAATTGATGGATCGGTATAGCCAGGCGTCACGACAATTGCACCCCAGTGAAACATCGATGTATAAAAGGAAAGCAGGGTCGCTTCCTGTCCGCCGTGCCGGTTTTGAGCGGATGACATCGCAGATACGGCTTTGTCGGCAAGGCCGCCTTTGCTCCATACGCCTCCGAGGGTATCGATAAAAGCGCGCATCTGGCTTGCCATAACACCGAAACGTGTCGGAGCCAAGAACAGGTAGGCGTTCGCCCATTCCATGTCTTCTACCGTGGCAGTGGGGATGTTGGCAACCTTGTCGGCTTGTGCTTTCCAGGCCTCTTGGCCCGCAACGACCTCCTCTGGTGCCGTCTCGGCGACTTTCAAAAGTCGTACTTCCGCGTTCGTCGTTTTTGCTGCTTCGGCCGCAATCGAGGCCATTTGATGGTTGGTGCCATAGGTAGAGTAAAAAATAATAGCAAGCTTGACTGCCATGATGTGTTCCTTCTTGAGTAGTTAGCTAGAGTGTTCTTCGCATGTACATAAATGCGTTTCCTGACGCCTGGGTGTCTGTTGGGCTGCAGGGAAATGTTATCTGGTTGCACCGCAGACACGCCCCCCGAACTATCGCCGACTTGGCGGGCGATCCAAGTCTAAAACAGGGCCTGCGGGGACTATGCCGTTGGGATTGATGGTGGCGTGGCTGCGGTAATAGTGCTGCTTGATGTGATCGAAATTCACGGTACCCGCAACGCCCGGCCATTGGTAGAGCTCGCGCGTGTAGCTCCACAAGTTTTCGTAATCGCTCAGACGCTTCAGGTTGCACTTGAAATGACCGTAATACACCGAATCGAAGCGGATCAAGGTCGTGAATAAACGCCAGTCGGCTTCGGTGATCTGCTCGCCCACCAGATAACGCTGCTGATCAAGCTTGACTTCAAGTTTGTCCAGTGCGGCGAAGAGATTACGCACTTCGTCTTCATACACGCTCTGTTCGGTGGCAAAGCCTGCCTTGTAGACACCATTGTTAATGGCATCGTACGTGTAGGCGTTAATGGCATCGATTTCGGGCAGTAAGTCGGCGGGTGAATAATCGCCGTCCTTTGTCGCAAAGCCATCAAAGGCTGAGTTAAGCATGCGCATTATTTCCGCCGACTCGTTATTAACGATAGTTTCGCGCTCCAAATCCCAAAGCACCGGGACCGTGACGCGACCACTGTACTCTGGCTTGGCTCGTAGATAGACTTCGTACATGTACCGGGCCCGTGCGACGGGGTCGGCGATCACGCCGGGGCCGGGCTCGAAAGTCCAGCCGTCTTCTGCCATATAAGGGTTGACCACGGATACACTGATCACGTCTTCCAGACCTTTGAGGGCACGAAGGATCAGAGTGCGGTTGGCCCACGGACACGCGAGCGAGACGTACAGGTGATAGCGACCTGCCTCGGCTTTAAAACCCTGGCTGCCCGTCGGGCCAGCGGAGCCATCGGGTGTGACCCAATTGCGAAACTGTGCATCACTGCGTACAAAGCGTCCCCCGGTGCTTGAGGTGTCATACCACTGGTCATGCCATGTTCCATCGACTAAAAGTCCCATAACGTTTTTATCCTTTTAAAAACGGGTGCACGATCGCCTTCAATTCTAATGTGTCAGCCCTTTTCCAATACTGCTCCAGCCCAATTTAAGGGTGATGCTCTACCTAGGCCGTACCCAGTGCTACTTCGTGTTTCATGACGGAGTTCCTTCTTTTAGACGAGTATCGGCCGTGCGTCGACGCGTCCTACGGTTTGCAACATCTCACGGCATTTGCGGCAACTCCTGTGAGCGCAGATCGAACACGAGTACCTCGGCACCCTTACCGCCGGTGAGCTGAAGTGACTGCGGATTGCGCAGGCGCACGCCGTCACCGGCTTCCAGCTTTACACCATCCAGTTCAATGCTGCCGCGAGCCACATGCACATAGGCATGGCGGTTCTTGTCCAGCGCCAACGTGGCACTTTCATCGCCGTCGAACAGGCCCGCGAAGACGCGGGTGTCCTGCTGAATACGCAGCGAGCCATCGAGGCCATCGGGTGAAATAATCAGGCGCAGACGCCCACGCTTGTCCGCTTCATCAAAGTGCTTCTGCTGGTAGGCCGGTGCACCCCCTGTGTGGTCCGGCACGATCCAGATTTGCAGGAAATGCACCGGTGCCTCTTTGGAGCCGTTAAATTCGCTGTGGGTAACGCCGGTACCGGCACTCATAAGCTGTACGTCGCCGGGCTTGATCTGTGAGCCGGTGCCCATGCTGTCGCTATGCGCCAGGGTGCCTTCCAACACGTAGGAAAAAATCTCCATGTCTCGGTGCGGGTGCGTGCCAAACCCCTGGCCCGGCGTTACGCGATCTTCATTGATCACGCGCAGATCCGAAAACCCAATCTGGCTGGGATCTCTATAGTCTGCAAACGAAAAGGTGTGGCGCGAGCTGAGCCAGCCGTGTTCGGCCACGCCGCGCTCAGAAGCCTTGCGTACTTGCATCATTATGGTTCTCCTTGGTAATGTGAAATGGAGGAGCTTTCCTCACCCGAAGCGATCAGGCAGTCTGGCTGCGACGTACACGTAGGGCATCTAGCCCTAAGCCGCCGGCGCCATATACTGCCACCTGCAACAAGCCACCGGCGATAGCAATGTTTTTCAAAAAATGAGTCATCTGGTTCGGGTCGGCGAACTGCGCATGAAAGACGAATGCGGTAACCAATGTAAACATGGCCAGCAGGCTTGCCAGCACGCGAGTGCGGTAACCGGCTAACAAACCCAGGCCCAGCACGATCTCAACAAAAAGGGCGGCCAAATAAGCGAGATCTGGTAAAGGCAGGCCAGTCGAAACGATGTAGGCCTTGGTCGCGGCTGGCTCGGCCAACTTGCCGAAGCCGCTGACGACAAACAGCAAAGCCAGTAGCACACGGGCTGCGGCAGAAACGTTGGACGATTGACCGTTTATCATGATAGCGCTCCGAAGTGAGAGAAAATGCAGTCGTTGCTGCATCGATAAAGGGTTATCATAAAGTCCCTATGCGATTTGATAAATAGGCTCAAACGCTTAACACTGTCAACTAAAGAGAGACAATGAGCCAGCTCGAAGACATGCGGATCTTTGCAGAAACCGTGGATGCGCAAAGCTTTACGGCAGCGGCTGATCGGTTGGGCCTGTCCAAACAGTTCGTCAGCAAGCGCATCGCCGCGCTGGAGAAGCGGCTGGGTGCGCGACTGCTGGAGCGCACCACGCGGCAACTACGCGTCACCGATCTGGGGCTGGCTTATTACGAGTGCACTCAGCGCATTCTGCTGGAGGTCGATGCCGCCGAACAGATGATCACCAACCAAACGGCAACGCCTCGCGGCGTGCTGCGGTTAAGCGCGCCAATGACGTTTGCCACCATGTATCTGGGCCCATTGATACCCGCTTTCATGCAACGCCATCCCGAGGTGTCAGTGGAACTTGAGCTTAGTGACCGCATCGTAGACGTAATCGGCGAGGGCTATGACATGGCCTTACGCATTGGTACATTGGCTGACTCCAGCCTGATCGCACGACGGATCACCGCCGTGCAACTGATTACCTGTGCAAGCCCTGGCTACTTGCGTCAACATGGCGTACCGACGGCGCCGCAGCAACTTGCCGCCCACACATGTCTCATCTACGGGCATACGCCTCAAGCGCAGTGGACCTTTCGTATCGGCGAGCGCATGCGCAAGGTCTCGGTGAGCGGGCCGATGCGCTCGAACAATGGCGAGATGCTGCGCGACGCCGCAGTCGCCGGCCTGGGTCTTACTATATTGCCTGACTTCATTGTTGCCGGTGCGCTGGCCGAGGGACGACTGGTGGAGGTGCTGGAGGCTTTTCGCCCCGAAGGTTTCACCCTATATGCGGTTTATCCGCAGCATCGACAGTCATCGTTAGTGGTGCGCGCATTTACCGAATTCTTAGTAGAGAGCTTCCCTCAGGACGGCGCGTAAAGTACTCACAAGTAAGAATCAGGGCAGGAAAGGATATAAAGTATCTGGTTCTGCCATTTTTGTATTCGGTAAACCGAGTGTTAAGAGGCTGCCCTAGCTCGCACGTCCTACCGATGTGTCAGAAATTGAGGCAATAAACAAGAGTCCACACCAGTCCGACCAGGTACCTAACCCAATGCTGTTTCGCAGTGCTGCCGTAAATCGACGTGACCGACAGGCATCTCATCGATGTTATATCGGCCGCACGCGCGTCATCCAGGATGCCAGCGGTGCGGATTATTGCGTTTCCGGTCGTTGTTTGCGGGCTACAAAAGGAGCCATGTACTCATGGGGCTCGGAGGTCGTGAAAGCGTGGCTGAAGGCGTCAACACTGCGATCCAGCCCTGCCTCTACCGTCGATGTGCTCCAGTAGCGCAGCAAGGCTTTCTGCGAGCGCACGGCGCGCGGGCCGCTCGCGATGATGGGCGCAACGCTGCGTTCGATTAGAGAATCGAGACCCTGTGGCTCGCAGGAAAATTGTAGGAAACCCCAGCGCAGCGCTTGTTCCGCGTCAATGGTCTCGCCGGTGAGCAGCAGCCAGTTAGTGGCGCCGGAGCCGATCAGATTGGGTAGTAGCAAAGCATGGATAACTGAAGGTATCCCCACCCGAACCTCCGGCATACCGAAAACGGTATCGCGCGAGCCCAGACGAATATCACAAGCTGCAGCTAGCTCCATGCCAGCCCCCAGGCAGAACCCCTGGATGCGCGCGATGGTAGGTACAGGGATATCGGCTACTGCTTCGCAGAGCTGGCGCAAATTCGTGATGAACGTACGAGCGCCTTCTGGATCAAGCTTTGCCATTTCATAGATATTGGCTCCTCCCACGAAAGCTTTCTCACCCGATCCCCGAATAACCACTACGCGCGCATCATCCTGGGCTGCGATCCAGCGTACGGCCTTAGTTAAGCTCTGAGTAACTGGTGTTGCCAGGATGTTTAAACTTTTGGCATCGCGTATTTGTAGCGTATAAACGCCGCGTTCATCGCGCGCGATCAGGCTGTGAGCAAAGATAGGAATGGCTGCGGTCATCGTAGTGAGGCTCCGACAATAGTTGAACGAGTAAGGTATGGGCTTTTGTTAATCACAACAAGCAATCAGTTTTTATATATTCAGCTCGCTTTAGAACACATAACGACAGTATCGCGACCCTTCCAACCCCAGGGATAACAGTGATGGGCATCTCGTTGAGCCAGCTTAGGGTCTTGCGTGCTGTCTATTAGTTAAGAAATTTTACGCGTACCATCGAGGCATTTAGTTCGACCCAATCTGTGGTGAGCAAACTGTGCTCGCATCTCGAGAAAACCGTTGGATTTGAACTGTTCTGGCGTGCAGCGCGCGGCGCGCAGCCGCGCGCGAGAGTTGACGATCTCTACGCTTATGTACAAGGGGTATTGGACTCGCTGAGCGCAGCGCAGTCCCGTCAGTGACGCCGGGCTGGAAGGCGGTGAGGTAGCCAGTGCTGCGTTGCCTGTCCTGATATGCTCGGCGGTGCTGCGCTTCGCAATACCAAGGACGTCGTAGGCTCGATCCAAGCGTCGCTGGGGTCCCTGTAAAACAATGGGTGTGCCCGCCACAAGGAGACCGATTTGTCATGCTTACGGGGCCGCGCTCATTTACCTTCGTACTGAGCGATGACTCCTTGGGAGAGGAATCGTTCTATCTCGGATTGATCATACCCAGCCTGCAGCAGCACCTCTTGAGAGTGTTGGCCTAAGGTGGGTGCAGCAGACTTGACGCCTCGAGGCTGTTTGTTAAATGTGACAGGGTATGCAATGTGTGAGACTTCGCCCAGCGTTGCATGAGCGCTTTTCACAACAATATTTCGTGATTTGACCTGCTCGTGATTCAATGCCTCGGCCAGGGTCTGGATTGGTGAAACTGGAACACCTGCAGCGCGAAGAATGCTGATCCATTCTTCTGTTCCGCGCGTGCGAAGTCGCTCTTCCACCAACGCGCAGGTTTGGGCGAAATTCTTTACTCTGGCGGCGTTGGTCGCAAATCGCGGATCGGCCATGTACGGTCCAAGATCAGCGCTGCTACAAAACTTTTGCCATAACCTATCATTACCCACCCCAAGCATGAGCGAGCCATCTAATGTGGCAAATGTCTGATATGGACAAAGTGAGGGGTGGCTCGTTCCCATCGGAGTTGGGACCCGCCCAGACGCCCAATAGTTGTGCGCCATATAACCCATGTATCCCATTGCTGTATCAAGCAGCGATACCTCTACATAAGAACCTTGACCTGAGTTTTTTTTGTGAAGAAGTGCGGCGAGTATGCCCGATACGGCGTGCATGCCCGTCCCCAAGTCCACCGGGGAGAAGCTGACGCGTGCGCACTCGCCACCCGCTTGACCTATGCTGCTGATCATGCCGCTGAACGCCTGGAGCATCACATCATAGCCGGGCTCTGAGCCCATAGGGCCATCGCGACCATACCCGGAAATTTCGCAATAAACGACGTCGGGAACAATCGCCTTTAACGTCTCGTAATCGACACCCAAGCGCCGGGCTGTACCCGATCCGAAGCCCTGAATAATGACGTCGGCGTTGCGCGCAAGACGATGAAAGATCTCTTGCCCCTGCTTTGCCTTCAGGTCAATTGCCAGACTCTTTTTGTTGTGATTGACCGCCAGAAAACTGGCGGATTCATCACCGTATTTTGGGGTCCAAGCCCTGGCGTCATCACCCACTCCTGGCGGTTCTATTTTAATAACGTCCGCGCCCAGATCCCCCAGTGACTGCGCGCACAGCGGGCCAGCCAATACTTTACTGAGGTCCAGGACCTTTACACCATTGAGAGGCAACATAGCTCTGATTCATCCATGAAAATGTTAATTAGGTCGTTTGCGCAGTAGATATTTTTGCAGACCATCCATAACAGTCTCGCTACGCTGATTCTTGATTTCAGAGCGCATAACTAGTACGCCAGTCGTATTGCCAGCAGTCATCTCAGCCACCTCGAGTGAGGGGTACAGGGTATCGCCTACGTATACCGGTTTCAGAAAGCGACTGCTTTGTTCAATGAACGCCTTTAATGACGCTTCGACCATATGGGGAAACATGCCAGCACCGGCAGCCGACTGGATAAGCACCTGAAATCCATGCGCAAGCATATGTGGCATTCCGAGTGCACGGCAGTATTCAACATCATAATGAACCGGATGGTTATCTCCGCTGGCCATTTGAAACGCTGCGAATAAGGCATCGGTCATAGTGCGGGAGGGGATGTTAAAGCGTTCTCCTAGCTGGAAATCTTCAAAGTATCGTTGTTCGCAAAGCTGATGTGAAATCATGTTCATACTCCAAGTGTCATTTATAGTAATTAGTTTTTTGACATGTCCGATGTCTTTACCACATCACGCCATTTATCGATTTCCGCGCTGATGAAAACATCCAAATCAGCCGGGTTGGGCTCACTTTCCAAGAGTAGGCCCATCATATTGGCTTTCTCTTTAAGCGCTGGATCTTGCAATGACTTCTGCAGGGCGGATCTAATTTGTTCGATGACCTCTGCGGGCGTTCCTGTAGGCACAAGAACCGCATTCCATGTGTAGGCTTCGTATCCAGGCAAGTATTCGGCTATTGCGGGAGTATCCGGCGTCAGTGGCAGACGGTCTTTCATTGTCGTTGCTAGAAGCCTGACGGTACCCGCTTTGACTTGGGCTAACCCAGTGGGAGCGCTATCAATCATGAATTCGGCATGTCCGCCAATTACATCGGCCATAGCAGGCGCACTACCGCGATAAGGGACATGAATGGTCTGAAATTTGCCTATATGATTGAGCAACGCACCACCTAGATGGGGTGCACTTCCAATTCCTGCAGATGCGTAGTTCACTTTGCCTGGGTTGCTTTTGAGGTAATCAAAGAACTCAGTGACTGTGTGAGCAGGCAAGTCATTGTTAACCACTAGTACGAGCGGTGCACGCGCGGCAAGCCCAACTGATGAAAAGTCTTTGATGGGGTCGTAACTAAGGCTCTCGTGCAGACTGGGGTTAACTGAGTGAGCCACAGTGGAAAGCAAAATGGTGTAGCCATCGGGTGCTGACTTGGCCACAAACTCAGTCCCTAGCATTGTTCCCGCCCCAGACTTGTTTTCGACAATCATGGTGGCACCGAGGTTTTTCCCCCACACCTCGGTAAGTACTCGTGCGAATGTGTCGGTTGGGCCGCCTGCAGCGTAGGGCACTACGAGCTTTACGGTGCGCTCAGGGTAGGCGGCCAGAGCGACACTTGAAGCGAACAGAGCTAAAAGACCGGAAGCTATAGCGAGGCGAGCAGGAAAAGTCATTTTCTACGTCCTTTGAATATTCAGAAGTGAGTTATTAGACTCACTATAGGCGTGAGTATTTCACACGGTCCAGTTGAAATACTCACCAGTAGCATTAGAAAAATTCGAATTGAACCTATAATGCTGAGTCATCTACGCGTCATTGATAGGAGATGGGCGTGCGATACGAACTCACAGATCTACGTGTATTCATGGCCATTGCCAATGCCAAGAGCCTAACCAATGGTGCGCTTGACATGCATATGACGGCTCCCACCGCCAGCTATAGATTAAAAAATTTAGAACGCGCTATGGGTGCTTCCTTATTCAACCGTACGCCAAAAGGCATGGCGCTTACGTCGGCCGGTGAAACTGTTTATCGCTACTGCCAGAGCGTCTTGTCCAACATCGACCAATTGCATGGCGAAATGAGGCGCTACACCTCGGGAGTGGTGGGGCAGGTCCGTGTGTTTGCCAACAGCAGCACCCTAAGTCAGTTGCCAATTCCACTAAGCCGTTTTCTTGCTGCGTACCCCAATGTGAATATTGATTTGGAGGAGCATCTGAGCGACGAAACTGTCAGAGCAGTGCATGACAATATGGCTGATATCGGGCTGGTAGCCAGCGTTGTTCATTTGCGTGGACTTGAGTCGATTGAATACGGACATGATGAGTTAGTGGTGATCACTGTGCCTGGTCATCCATTGACGAAACGAGAACGAGTCACACTAGACATGATGCTGCAGTACGACATCGTGTCTATCGGAAGAAACAGCAGTAACTTTTTGTACTTGCAGCAAATGGCTAACAGCTTGAGCTGTCACATGAACGTTCGAGTGCATGTGCCCAACTTTGGCGCTGCGCTGCGCTGTGTTCAAGAAGGAGTGGGGATCACGCTGATACCGGCGACTCTCGCGAGGCCCGCAGTCGAGAAGGGTTTGGTCGACTGGGTTCGGCTCGACGAACACTGGACTTTACGCCAGCAAATGATCGTAGTCAGGTCATTTGCTGCATTACCTGACTACGTTAAAGCCTTCATCCAGTATTTGCAGGACTATTCCACTGAAGACCCGAATGCGAAGCTGAGTATTTGAAGCGATTGGGAATCACTGAAGGCGTGCATCAGCGAAATCGAAACATTATATTAATCATTCGACTGCGCCGCGCTCCACTCATCTACCGACGTACTATTAAAAACGGTCCACACGGCTCGACGTTTGCCTTATAACTAGAGACTCTGGGTGCGTACACTGGATGTACGCAGGTACAGTGGCCGTTAGCATCTTGGAGGTATGGACCTCGTCAAAAAAAACCTGGCCCAGGGGAGGATGTAGACCCATCTGTGGTGGCGCCTGTGGGCGACCCCGTTTAGGAAATTGATCAAATCCGAGCCCCCTCCTGCGTATGACTCTAGGGGAGGTAACCATGCCAAAAGATGGATCCATATCCAAGCCCACAGGGCTCTCCGTCACGCACCGATTCGCTGCCAGTATTTCCAACAGGTTATAATTTTTCTGGCTCTCAATGTTCGATTTTTAAACAAATCGGTAATGCGGTTCCATGTAGGTTCGCCTATGCGATTGCGCGTGCCGTTAGGGGTTTCGGTCAAGATAAAGTTGACATGTTTGAGGCGGATTTTCATGAAGGCAATTTGAGCCTGGAGCTTATAAAAGTTTTAGGATTGATAAGTGTAAATGCCCTTCATGGCTACCTGAAGTTACAGCGCGAGCACGAGGCTGTTGGGATGAACATCGAAGGCAGCGTGATTGCCGGCCGCAGCATATAGTCCATCACGCTAACTATGTTGGCTCGGTGTGTACTAAATCTGTTGCTCTCTCCAGGCTGTTGGTAAACAGGAAGTCTATGATCCCTGTGACGTTTTGCTGATTTTTGAGGAGGTCATGGGCCGCACCCGGCCTACAAGCACCAATCCACCATTAAAATAAGTGGTTGGTATCACCCAGTTAGGCCGTGCCCAGCCTGCCAGGTTACTTCCCTTGCTGCGTATAAACCGAAAAGTCACGCAATTGTTCTTCACTTTTTTCTATCTCTCTTAAGCTTTTTTTTCCGCCACTTGCGATCAGAAGAGCAACTATTGTTTGTGCAACTGCCATAGCAGGCACCACAGAGGGAAAAAATGAAGGGGTGGCATTCGGCACCACTATGGCCACTGTTGCGTGGGTGGCAATGGGTGACAAAACGCTGTCTGTGATGGCTATGACGCGCATGCCTTTTCCTTGTGCAAACTTCGCAGCAGATAGGGCGTCCCGAGCATACGGGTCATAACTGAATATCACCAACGCATCACCCTTTCGGGCATGGCGAAGGTCATCAGCAAAAACACCCGCAATGCCCGTTAGCAGGCTGGTGTTGTGCATGAACATATTACAGGCGTAATTGAAGTAAAACGCCGCAGGAAACAAACTTCGAAGCCCAGCCACAAAAATATGTCGCGTCTCAACAAGAACATCGTGCGCGATCTTCAGGCCTTTCAATGCTGTCTCATCGCAGATCTGCTCAAGGTTCTGTCTGTCTTCTTGGATAATCTCCTGGATTAGACTCTCTGTTTTGTCCGCCGCTTCCCGTTGTTGTAGCGCCGTCGCGCGTTCGGCAAATATGCCACCTCCTTGCGATAGCCATTTTCGATAAACAGCACGCAGCGGTTCATAACCCTCGAAGCCTAACTGTCGCGCCAAACGATTCATAACGCTGGGAGACAAGTCTGCGGCTGCGGCAACTGACCGCATGGAACTCATGGCAACGGCCTTGGGATTATCAATGACATAGCGCGCTGCTTGTCGCAGTTTGAGAGGCAGGTTCTGATATTGCTCTTTGATTAGTTTGTCGACCGCACGCTTGTCCATCATATAACCAGCTTCCAAAAGTGCTCATTTTACGGGTAAAGCTTGAACTGCTTTATCGATAGCCGCTCCCAAAAGTTCAACGCATGCTTCAAGCTCCGTGCGGTTGGTGAGATACGACGGCGCAAGCAGAACATGATCGCCGTTCGCACCATCAATAGTGCCGCCTCCTGGGTAACACAACAACCCCAGTTGTAATGCTTCATGTTTTATGCGGGCATGCAGCTTCAGTGTTGGGTCAAACGGCATGTCAGGGTCGCGACTGACAACCAGCTCCACGGCTCTAAATAAGCCGCGTCCACGAACGTCTGAAACATGTGCATGGTCGTGAAATCGGGCTCGCAGCAGTTCGTTGAGATAACCCCCAAGCACGTCACTTCGCTCCACGAGATTGTCACGTTCGATAATGCTTTGCACAGCTAGAGCGGCCGCGCAAGCCGCAGGATGTCCTACGTAAGTGTGACCGTGTTGAAACGCTCCTGTGCCGTCCGTGATAGTGCCCACAATCTTTGTAGAAGCCATGATCGCTGCAATCGGCTGGTACCCACCCCCCAAGCCTTTGGCAAGTGTCAGAATATCTGGGACGATGCCTTCCTGTTCGAACGCGTGATATGTCCCCGTTCTACCAACACCGCACATGACCTCGTCAAGAATCAACAGCACCCCATAACGATCACAGATCTTACGTATTTTTTTAAAATAGCCAGGCACCGCCGTGACAGCGCCAGCGGTTGCACCCACCACAGTCTCTGCAACAAACGCGCTGACTGTTTCAGGCCCTAATGAAAGAATCGTCTGCTCAAGCTCGGTTGCCAATCGGGAGCCATAAGTGTCATCCGATTCGCCCTCTTGGCGATAATGCAAAGCAAAGCAAGGAGATACATGCCGCGTGTCGGCAAGAAGCGGCTGATAAAGGGCACGGCGACCCTTGTGACCACCGATTCCGAGAGCACCCAATGTATTGCCGTGATAACTTAGTAAACGCGCCAGCGTGTGGCGGCGCATCGATTCGCCACGCTCTACATGATACTGACGCGCCATTTTTAAAGCGGCTTCGATCGATTCGGAACCGCTAGAGACAAAATACACGTGTTTCAGCTCGGGCGGCGACCGACGTGCCAGCAGTTGAGCTAATTGCTCGGCTGGCTCAGAGGTGAAAAAGCTTGTGTGCGCATATTCTAATTTTCGCATCTGCGCCACGACAGCATCAATGACCTCAGGGTGGGCATGTCCTATGCAGGACACAGCCGCTCCGCCAGAACCATCAAAATAACGCTTTCCCTCGGCATCCCAGATAAAACTCCCTTCTCCCCGCATAGCTAATGCTGGCGGGCTCTGGGGGTTACGATGAAAAATGTGTGACATGGGTTTTTACCACCTAAAGAGATCAATTTGTTTTATTTTTGAATCATATGGACTATGATAGTCCAAAATAAATCATTTGGTTCTCTCATGTTGTATCTGAGGCGTCCACTTGAAAAATTAGCGCTAACCGCGCAAAGGAGACTGCCGGATGAGAGTTGCTTGTGTTCAGATGTGCAGTAGTGAAGACGTTTTCGAGAACCTGGAAAAGGCTATCAACTATATCGAACAGGCCGCAAAAGAGGGTGCGGAACTGGTTGTAGTACCTGAATTCTTCAATACGATTTTCTTTGCGCAGTACCGCGATACCCAGTACTACTCACTGGCCGAGACCGAGGCTGGGCCATCCATCTCGGCAATGCGTCAAACAGCGGAGCGCAATGGCATTGCCATTGTCGCTACTATTTACGAGAAGGTTGAAGCTGGTTTGTACTTCGACACAGCCATGCACATTACGGCTAGTGGCGAAATCATTTTCAAATATCGAAAAGTTCATCCCGCTGGTGTGTTGAGTCTGGAAAAGCTTTACTTTCGCTACGGCACAAAATTCAGCACGTATGCCATAAACAATTGGAAGGTAGGCATCGGCATCTGCTATGACATGGGGTTTCCAGAGACCGCGCGCTGCTTGTCACTAGCAGGAGCCGAACTCCTGATTGCGCCATACGCCACGTCCCGTGTAAACATGTTCCAGGAGACTTTACGAACGCGCGCTTTCGAGAACGGTTGTTATCTTATAGCGGCTAATAAAGTGGGACGGGAGGGTGAATGGGATATGGGCGGAGGTAGCCTGATCATTGCGCCAGATGGCTCGATACTGCAAAGTGCAGACACAACAACCGAAACCTTCCTGATTGCTGATATTGATCGTGACCATGTCGAACGTGCCCGCATCGCGTATCCCTCGCGACGCGACCGGCGGCCTGATCTTTATCAATCGCTGATTAGAGAATCAGACACCGGTCTTTGAGTTCCATTTTCTGCACGCGTGCAGAAAATTACCAAAAAGCTCCCGTTCATCTAAGGAAACCTATCATGAAAACAACGACCATGAATACGTATCGAACTGCCTTGCGTCTAGCCATTACTTACCTTCTCGCCCCGACCACCCTAGGGGCGGCTGCAGGTCTGCTCGCACTCCCAGCCGCAGCAGCGGATAGTTGGCCGACAAAACCAATTTCCTTGATAGTGCCTTTCGGCCCTGGAGGCACAACGGACCTGCTCGCACGGCTAGTGGCTAATGGAATCTCCGAAGAACTCAAACAGCCCGTGATTGTGCAAAATAAACCTGGTGCCGGGGCCAATATCGGCGCAGCAGAGGTGGCACGTGCCGCCCCCGACGGATACACCTTGCTCATGGGCACGCCAGGACCCTTAGCAATCAATCCGTACATTTACAATGACATGACATTTGATCCTGCCAAAGACTTCACGGCGGTTTCCTATGTCGCCGACGTACCCAATGTCATTCTTGCCAATCCCATGGCTAACATAAAGAGCATTCCAGACTTGCTGGAACGCGCCAGGGCGAAACCCGGAGCCCTCAATTGGGGATCTCCAGGAATTGGCAGCACTGGTCACATTCAACTCGAACTACTCAAGCAAATGACTGGCGTCGATATCGCGCATGTGCCCTATAAAGGTGCCGCTCAGGCTACGACTGATTTAATTGCCGGACATATACAACTGGCGGGTGATAACGTACCAACCGCATTGGAGAACATCCGTGCAGGAAAGGTTGTCGCAATTGGCGTCGCCAGCAAAAACGAACTGGAAGTGTTGCCTGGCGTAAAACCGGTGGCAGACACTATTCCGGGCTATCTCATGCCTTCATGGTTCGTTATTGTCGCACCTGCAGGTACGCCTGCTGATATTACTGAACGCATAAGTCAGGCCATCGACAGGTTCGAGAAGCTCCCATCCACCATTAAGCGCTTTCGGGAACTCGGAGCTGTGCCAGTAGGCGGAAAGCCTGAAAAGCTGGCCTCGCATTTGACGAGTGAGCGAGAGCGCTTTGGCACGGTACTGCAGCAAATGAAAGGTGCTGGAAAATGAAAAGAAAACGTCTGGCGGTCGCTCGGCTCTGGTTCGAAGGTAACGCGTTTAGTCCAGTGCCAGTTGACCTGGCTGCGTTCGAGTCATACGAGTGGCTAATCGGACCGCAAGTACTGGAGGTCATGCGAGGCACTGCAACTGAGCTAGGCGCTGTGGCTAAATTTAGCGATGAGCATCCAGAATGGGAGGTTGTTGTTTTGAGATGCGCAGCGGCATTACCGGCAGGTCACATCAATGCGCAAGTATTTGATCAGCTTGTGGAAGAAGTATTGGATGGGTTGCGCGTTGGGATTGAAGAGGGTGGGTGGGATGCGGTTTATCTGTCACTCCATGGTGCAGCAATCACGACAGACCGTGAAACGCCGGAGCTAGACTTGGCATGTAAGGTTCGGGAACTGTTGCCTGACGTCCCTGTTGGCGCGAGCTTCGATCTTCACGGCAATATGCCGCCGCAGTGGGCAGAGGTTTTAGACGTAGCTTCCGCCTATCGAACACATCCTCACATCGATATGGCTGAGACCGCCGATCGCGTTATAAAAAGTTTAGTGCAATGCGCAGATAATGATTTGAAGACGCGACGTACAGTACTGAACGAACGCATTATCTTGCCAAGCATTAATATGCGCACCGCAGCAGGGCCAATGAACGAACTTGAAAAGGCAGCACGTGAGGCGACCACGGGGTCCATCCTCGACATCTCTGTGTTCGGCGGCTTCCCTTATTCCGACACTGAGTACACTGGCGCGTCCGTATTTGTCAGCAGCGATGCAACAAAAGATCCAAGCGGCGACCAGGGGCGAGATGCTGCCCTCCAACTCATGAACCGTGTGCGTGAACTTACATCGGAATTTCGAATACAACTTCCAAGCGCTGCCGAGGCGCTCACGCAGGCGATGGCCATTAGTCAGGCGGGGTTGATTGCTGTCACGGACTCCGGAGACAACCCTTTGTCTGGCGGAGGCGGCGACACACCCACGCTGTTTCGCGAAATGATCGCTTCATCTCCGCAAGTTGCCTGTTTGTTTGCGAGCTTCGTCGACGGTGATGCCGTCAACCTGGCAATGGAAGTGGGAGTGGGTAATGCTATCGACATAAAGCTTGGTGGTCGGTATGGTACGCACTTCGGAGAAGGAGTAAATATCTCGGCAACTGTTGAACGGCTTACGCCCGGTCGCTTCGTTAATACAGGGCCCATGCAAACTGGGGTTGAACGCCTGTGCGGAAATACCGCGCTGCTTCGTATAAGCGGCTTACCTGCTGCACGAGTAATCATAACTGAGCGTGTGGTGGCCGGAGACGACCCTGCTTTCTATGATCTGCACGGCGTAGACCTGACGACGCTGCGCTTGCTGTGCGTTAAAGCTAAGAATCATTTTCGAGCTGCTTTTATAGGCCGATGTGTTGAGATCATCGATTGTGATGCGCCCGGACCTGCATGCCAAGACCTATCGCAGCTCCCCTTTAGTCACAAACACATATCCGCCGACTACTGACTAATGGCCCATACCAAAGACATTGGCTTTCCATCTTGGGCTGAGCCGGAAAAAAAAGGCAGAAGCTAAGTCGATGCCCACAAACTATTCGGCCGGCCGGATGATGTCCAGACTTGCGAGCAATTGCCAGCGCGTGATACCCAGACTGATGAGCCGACGCGGCAATTGCTGGGATGATGCAGTAGTGGAATCCTTTTTTGGTAGCTTAAAGAAAGAGCGGGTGCGTAGCTGAGCAGCTGGAGCAGTCCAGCATCCTGTTGCAAACAATCGAGGCAAATACAAACGGCTCAGCAGTAAGGAGCGTCGGTTATTAAAAAAACGTTCTGCGATAAAACTGATCATAGGACACTTGAAAAGCGATCACGGGATGAGCCGCTGTCATTTGAAAGGTGAAAGGGGCGATGCGATTCATGTTGTGCTGAGTGCGGTTGGTTTTAATATCAAGTGGCTGTTGCACATGATTGCGAGCAAGGGGGTCCGCCCAGTTTTTTTAGCCTAGTCGCAGCAGCGAATTCAATTATGAGTCCCAGGGGGTAGTTTCACGTCCACGCCAACGGGGCAAATCATGGAATGGCTTGAGCAACAGACCGACAATTATGGCCACGTGGCTGAGCCATATGGGCCGCAGCGTCAATGGTTGACAGACTAAAAAGCCAGAATAGACCATTTATAGATAATGTTTTACAATGCATAATACGTTATCTATGAATGGTAATTGGTGTGCCAAAGAAAAAATCTACGATCCATATTGTCAACATGAACGCCCATGAAAAGACCATCATGTGGGGTCGGTGTGTACGTGCGCAACGCGTAAGACAACGAATGCTCGCCAGGGATCTGTGTAAGCGAATTTCGATTTCGGAGTCGACGCTGCGCCGTTTGGAGGCTGGAGATCCTGGGGTGGCCGCCGTGGCTTACCTATCAGCGCTGGACGTGCTGGGCTTGCTCGATCATGCAGTTCCTGATTTGGATCCCAGTCTGTATCAGGGCGATCCCCTGTCCAGGGTTCGTACCACACCGGATGACGATGATGACTTCTAATCGATACTATATTTATCTTGAGCATCCTGAATCAGGTAAGTGGGTCACCGTCGGGCGTTATAGCGTGGAGGCCGAGCAGCGAGTTGGGCAATTCATATACGCGAAAAGCTATCTGCAAAGTGATGCGCCAATCTCCATTGACCCGGTAAATCTGCCTTTATTAAACATGCCTTTTGCCTCGGAGCGCTACGGGGGCTTGCACGACGTGCTACGTGATGCCTGCCCAGACTCCTGGGGCAGGGCGCTGTTGCAAAGAGAGCATGGGCTGTCGGATCAGTCGCCGCATGTGTCGTTCTTATTGAAGGCGAACAACGCAGATCGCTGGGGGGCTCTGGCCATTGGGACTTCCAAGACCCCGTCAGTATCTCATCTGGCAAGCCCCAAGCTACCGCAGCTTGATGTGTTGGCCTCTGAACTGCTGGCAATGAGTCAGCGTTTGCCGCCGGTCGACGCCAGGTTGCGCCGTCGATTGATGGCCACACCTAGCTTAGGAGGAGCACGGCCTAAAGCGACAGTACAGGATGGAAATGATTTCTGGCTGATCAAGCCTGTATTACCGTCTGATGTTTTAGACGTTCCGATGCTCGAACACGCCATGGCGCAGTGGGCCAGAGTAGCGGGTCTACGCTTTGCCACAACACGCCATGACAGCGTTGCGCAGGTGAAGGGAACGGGTATCTCGGTGCTGCGCTCTTTGCGTTTTGATCGAAAGAATGGGCGCCGGCTAATGACCTTAAGCGGCGCAACGATGCTGCAGACGCAATACCCGAACGCCGCGCCCGAAGATCAGCTGCGTTGGAGCTATCCGCGCCTGGCTAACACTCTCGCAAAGATGAATGTGCCCCCTGAGGATCAACTCGAACTATTTGACCGTATGGTATTTAATGCACTCATTGGCAACGATGACGATCACCCGAGAAACCATTCGGCAGTGTATGTTCCGAAAGAGGGCACTTGGCGCCTGGCCCCGGCGTATGACGTGGTGCCAGAGCTGCAATTTATTCCTAAGCGGCTGTCGATGATGCTCAGTCAGGGCTGCTTCGAAATTTCGCGCGAAAGTGTGCTCAGTGACGCAATGAAGTTTGGTTTCGACAGCCAGCAACTGGCTCAGGTGCACCTTGATGCGTTGCTCGTGAACCTGGTGGATACGTTTGAGTCGATCGAACCGCTACTCACAGATGCTATGCGTGAAATGATGATCGACAGGATTGCGCACAATATGAAAATACTTGGTCCTATTGCAAGCTGATCCACTTACGCACCCCAAGCCCCTGCGGCGTTAAGATCGGCAGGACGCATCAGCTAGCGAGCTGACTTCTGCTTGAGCTGCGACGTGGCTAGTTTTTGCTCGTCATTCGTAATGTTCCGGTGAAGACACCTTGAGCGCACCCTTACGATTCATCTGCTTCCAGACTTTGCGCGCACCGTATACGCGAAAGTTCTTCTCCCATACTCGATAGATCTGCGGCTTCAACTGGTCGTCCTTTCGGGCCCGCTGGCTGCGTAGCTGTGGTTGTCGAGCCCGGGCGGCATGCCGTCTGTAGGCTGACGGGGCAACCTGCAAAACCTTGTAGATCGGCTCGACCCCGTACAAGTCCCGGTACTGATCGATATAGGCGTTTATTTCTTCAGTTCGCGGTCGAGCGCCGCCTGGGCGAAAAAAGCACTGGCCGTCTTCAGGATCTCGTTGGCGCGACGCAGCACGCGGTTCTCCCTCTCCAGCGCCTTGATGCGCTCACGCTCCTCGGTGGTGACACCAGAACGGGCTCCCTGGTCGATCTCGGTGCGCTTCACCCAATCGAGCAGGGTGCTTGGCGTGCAGCCGATCTTCGGTGCAATCGGTTCTACCGCCGTCCACGGTGATCGATACTCACCGCGATGTTCCTGCACCAATCGCACGGCACGCCGCGCACTTCAGGGGAAAATTTGTTGGTCTTGTGCGTACCTCCATTCTCTCAAGATTTGGAGCCTCCTCAAAACCCGGTTCGATTCAACAAGCATCGCACGTTTGCGCTGCGACGTTACTGTGAGATGCTTGGTCGACTTGGGGCATATTTAGCCTCGTCAAAACCTGATCCGATTCTGAGAGAGCAGGAAGGGGAGGAAAAGACAAAGAGTAATGATGCCAATTTCATTGCTTCTACTGCTTACTAAAATGTATCTTGCGACTAATGTATACATTGAATACAATGACCTTCCTAACTAAGGAGACAATAGTGAAAAAAATCATCGGAACGTCAGCGTTTGCGCTTGTAACAAGCGCCCTTGTTATTGGTCCGGCATCAGCGCAGGATTACCCCAATAAACCGGTCACGGCCGTAATACAAATGGCTCCGGGTGGGCCAACAGACTTAATTGTTAGGGTTATCCAGCAAAAGATGGGGGAGGAGTTAGGGCAGGCTTTGATTATTGAAAACAAGGCAGGTGCTGGAGGGTTAATTGGCATTAAGAACGTGCTCAGTGCCCACGCTGATGGATACACACTAGGTATCGCAACGGGTAGCTCGCATGGCGTAGCCCCCAACATTTACGAAAATCTTCCATACAATCCCACAAAAGATTTCCGCCCGGTAGGCACTTTAGTTATGGCGCCCGGGGTGTTAGTCGCAAGTAAAGCTGCTGTGCCAGACTGTAGATACGAAACTTTCATAAAAAAATTAAAAGAAAATCCTGGAGAAATGAAATATGGCTCAGCGGGTATTGGTACGCTTGCTCATATGACTGGCGCCTATTTCCTAGCAGAAACAGAAACGGATATGTTGCACATCCCGTATCGTGGCTTAGGTCCAGCAATGATCGATTTGCAAGGTGGTTCGATAGACGCGCTCTTTGATAACATCAGCTCGGCTCGCGCACATTTAAAAGGTGGGAAGATTTGTGCTTTAGCCATTCAATCTGATAAGCGCTTGGAAGAATACCCCTCTATACCAACGTATGCCGAGTTAGGTTTACCGCAACTTAATAAGCCAACATGGTACGGTCTAATTGCAAGAGCAGAAACCCCCGATGCCGTCATTCTTGAGCTCAAC
Organism: Pusillimonas sp. ANT_WB101; assembly: GCF_008369125.1. Lineage (NCBI taxonomy): Bacteria > Pseudomonadati > Pseudomonadota > Betaproteobacteria > Burkholderiales > Alcaligenaceae > Pusillimonas > Pusillimonas sp. ANT_WB101. The sequence continues at coordinate 162,369 of NZ_VOAY01000001.1, forward strand.
GCAGCGTTGAACAAAACCTTGGATTCCGAATCGGTGGCCAATTTATACAAGGGTATGGGCGTCCAACCGTTCAAATCTACTCCAGAAGAGTTTTCAGCACTTATGCAGGAAGAAAACGAGTTTTGGAAGAATGTGACTGAGAAAATTAATTTCGCGAAGCTAAAGCTGTAGGACGCACCATGCCTTATATCCAGACCCCAGACATGAACTTCTATTTCGAGGAGTGCGGTAAGGGAGAGCCAATTCTCTTCATCCACGAAATGGCAGGGAATTACGCCAGTTGGGAACCCCAGATGCGTCGATTCGCACGTAGTAATCGGTGTATTACATATAGTGCACGTGGTTATCCACCATCTACGGTCCCGTGTGATTCGTCAAGCTATTCACAGCGACAGTCTGCTTCTGACGCGATTACCGTTTTGGATGGTTTGGACATAAGCAAGGCCCACATCGTCGGGCTGTCTATGGGCAGCTTTGCAACGGTCCAATTAGGTATTGATCATCCAGAAAGAGCCCTGAGCCTAACTATTGTGGGATGTGGCTCGGGCTCGGAGCTCGCTATACACGAGAGCCGTAAGAAAGACTATGTAGCAATGTCCAACTTAATCAGATCCGAAGGGCTGCAACGTTTTGTTGACGAGTATGGTTCAGGCCCTTACAGACAAACCTTCATGCGGAAAGATCCGCGCGGCTGGCAGGAGTTTCGCGATCGATTTTTGCTTAATTCAGCAGAAGGAACGGCCGACTCTCTAGCGCAAATACAAGCGAAACGTCCTTCTCTTTGGCACATGCATGAGGAGATAAAGAGAATCACTCTCCCCACTCTTGTTGTTTGTGGCGATAAGGATCTTCCTTGCATTCAACCAAGCATATTCTTGTCTCATACCATTGAGAATGCGCAGCTGCATTTATTCGGAGACACAGGCCATGCCGTAAATCTCGAAGAGCCTGACTTGTTTAATCGTATTTTGCAGGGGTTTTTATATGACCAAAGATAGTAACCAATCACGCTTGCCTCTGTCTCCATTTGTAGTGCTGGATTTGACACGCGTGCGAGCAGGCCCAACCGCAGTGCGTCAACTGGCTGACTGGGGGGCAGATGTAATCAAAATAGAGGCACCCGTCGATGCCGACCACGAAACTGAAATGGGTGGAGTTCGCTTAGGACCCGATTATCAGAACCTTCACCGAAATAAACGTAGCTTAACTGTCGATTTGAAAACAGCTCAAGGCAAAGAGGTGTTGTACCGGCTGGTCAAAACTGCCGATGTGATTGTTGAGAACTATAGACCGGACGTAAAACATAGGTTGAGCATAGATTATGAAACTCTTAGGGCTATAAATCCGAAATTGATATACGCAAGCATATCAGGCTTTGGACAGGATGGCCCTTACGCTAACCGACCCGGCTACGATCAAATCATTCAGGGTATGACTGGAATGATGTCGGTAACCGGGATTCCAGGGCAAGGCCCAGTTCGAGCAGGTATCGCCATCGCCGATACTACTGCAGGTTTATACGGCGCAATGGGAATAATGATGGCGCTGATAGATCGTGAGCATACTGGATTGGGCCAATGGGTTCAAACATCGTTGTTGGAATCTCTGTTGGCAGTGATGGATTTTCAATCTGCGCGCTGGCTGGTCGCTGGCGAGATACCAAAGCAGGCTGGGAACGATCACCCAACTATTATTCCTACGGGCGTATTTACAACACAAGATGGTCAAGTAAACATTTGCGTCTCAGGTCAGGTTATGTGGGAACGCCTATGTAGGACTTTGCGCCGTCCTGAATGGTTAGTTGACGAAAAATATCTTACTAATAAGGCACGCTCGAAAAATCGAGAATCATTAAATTCAGAATTAAATGAAATATTCGCTCAGAATACAAACACACACTGGATTGAGTTGCTTAACCAAAGCGGTTTGGCTTGCGGAGCCGTTAACAATGTCGCAGAAGCATTTGCTGACGAGCAAGTGCAGCACTTGGGTATTAGATGGCCAATACAACATCCACAGCTAGTTGGCGCCAGCATAGTAGGTCAACCTTTTCGAACCAATCTCCATCGAGCAAGTGTAAAGAGCTACGCCCCATCGCCAGGTCAACATAATAACGAAATTCTATCGAATATTGGCTTTTCAAACGAAGAGATCCAAGCATTGAAGGACTGTCATGTCATCTGACACTGTTTCAGAAATTATTGTAGATAAAGACGGTTTTATCGGTCGATTGAAAATCAGCAATATCGCAAAACATAATTCATTGAATTTTGATATGTGGGCTAGTATTCCATCTAAGCTACAGGAGCTCGCTGATGACCCTCAAATTCGAGTGATCGTGCTGCAAGGTGATGGTGAAAAAGCATTCGCGTCAGGTTCAGATATTTCGCAATTTCAGCAGCGTCGTAGCTCTGTTGAGGATGTAGGCGTTTACAATAGGACTGTGGAAGCTGCGGTGCACGCGTTAAGCAACATTAAAAAGCCAACCATCGCTCATATTAAGGGCTATTGTTTTGGAGGCGGTGTAGGTATCGCCTTACATTGTGACTTACGCTACGCTGACGAGACCGCTTTGTTTTGCATACCAGCAGCCAAGGTAGGGGTTGGATATCATCCAGCCTGGCTGCAACGATTGACGTGGCTTGTAGGCCCCGCTCGTGCTAAGGAGATGATGTTCACTGCTGGTCGTTACAACGTTAAGCAGGCACAACAAATGGGTTTGATTAACGACATCGTGGGTCCGGACGCTTTTAACGATTTAATAGCTTCCTTAATTGCCTTGGCGCCGTTAAGTCAATTGGCTAGTAAGCTTTCAATAGACCAATCGACTTCGCTTTTAGGATTTGATCACGAGCTTTGTGCGGAAGCCGTCACTAATTGCTTTAACAGTGCTGACTATATTGAGGGGAGATCCGCCTTTACGGAGAAGCGTTCTCCCAAATTTACAGCGAGTTGACGTCCGGTTTTGCGGCTATGAATGAGATCGTTTAGCCCGCATTTGCTTTAAACGAGCGGCAAAGTTGGTTTTGGTGTGCTTGCGAGATGCCGCCGCAGCTCCTTCGGCATCTCTATTTTTAATCGCTTCAAAAATTATTTTATGCTCTTCGTGCGCTAAGCGTGCTCGCTCGATGTCCGTGAGAGTACTGCGTCTAAATACTGTAACTGCATCTCGAACAACTGCCATTAACTTGATCAAGAAACGATTTTGGGTTGCTTGACAAATCATGTCATGAAACTCATCGTTTAAGCGAACTACATTATCTACGTCCTGTGCGCTTAATGCTTCTCGCTCTTCATTAAGAATTTCTTCGAGTTGGGCAAGCTGTACCAAACTAGCATTTCGTGCGGCTTGTGCAACATTCATAGCTTCCATTTCTTCCCGCACGAAATAAAGCTCGGATAATGCTACGTCATCATAACTAGTGACGGTTACACCTCGATGGGGAGCGTGTGTAAGCAATCCTTCACTGATTAGCCTACGTAAAGCCTCTCTTACTGGCGTGCGACTCATTCCTAATTTCTTGGCTATATCAATTTCGAGAAGACGCTCATTGTCAGGGAAATTATTCCCTACGATTAACTCCCGAATTCGGGAATAGGCGATATCGCTAAGCGTGGCGTGCAGATCATCTGTAGAGCGCGAATCTTTCATTGATGGATAGAATTGTCTGTTATGCAAGAGATCTTTTGCTAAAAATCCATAGGTGGCTTTAGTGATTTTTGCGATTTTTAATGGTTTTTATTGATTGTAATGTATTTTATTTTTTCATCAAACCACGATGTTCGCTACTGTTAGAAAGGTATGAAATTCTACGTTTACTGTATGGTGCGTGGAATGACCTGCCCCCAAAGTTAGGTACAAAATCATGTAAAGTCCGTTTGAAGGAATACAGACATGACGAAACGGTTTACTGAAGAACAGATCATCGGTTTCATCAAGGAAGCCGAAGCGGGCTTAGCTGTGGATGCGCTGTGCTGCAAGCATGGGTTTGGCAGCTCTACTTTTTACAAGTGGAAAGCCAAGCTTGGCGGCATGGATGTCTCCGATGCTAAGCGACTCAAGGCGCAGGAAGATGAAAACGGTCGATTGAAACGTCTTTTGGCTGACAGCATGCTCGATAACGCCGCGCTCAAGGATATCGTTAGCCGAAAGTGGTAAGCCCACAGGCTCGTCGTGACGCTGTGCAGCTATTAAAGCAAGCATAGCAGCTGTCGGAACGACGCGCTTGTGTGCTGATGAGCATCTCGGTGTCGGTACTACGCCATCAAGCGCGGGCTGACCGTAATGGCGAACTGTGCGAGCGTATGACGGCGCTGGTTCAGGAGCGTCGCCGCTTTGGTTATCGTCGTATTCACGTGCTACTTGAGCGTGAGGGCTGGGCTGTGAATGTAAAGCGTACCTATCGAATATATCGACAAGCAGGATTGGTTGTACGCCAGCGCAGCCGGAAACGTATCGGCCCAACGGAGCGGATTGCGCTGACCTTACCTGATCAGGCCAACGATACGTGGTCGATGGACTTTGTGCACGATGGTCTGGCCGATGGCCGGCGTATTCGTTGCTTAAACATTGTGGACGATTACACCAAAGAGACGCTCGCCATTGAAGTGGATACGTCGCTATCGGGCGTCCGTGTGGCGCGCGTACTGGATCGCATTGCCCTGCACCGCCCCTTGCCTCGTCGACTTCGTGTTGACCATGGGCCGGAATTTACGGGTTTGGCGATGGATGCGTGGGCCCAGCAGCGAGGCGTGACACTGGCCTTTACTCAGCCTGGTAAGCCTACACAAAATGCCTACATCGAGAGCTTTAATGGCAAATTCCGCGACGAATGCCTCAACGACAATTGGTTCACGAGTTTGTGTGAAGCGCGTGTACTGATTGAATCGTGGCGTCAAGATTACAATCAAACTCGACCCTATAGTTCTCTGAGTAATTTAACCCCGTGCGAGTTTGCTGCTCGTCACATCAATTTAGCTACAAACTCTACAACGACTTGTGCCTAAATCTTGGGGGCAGGTCAGTACAGCGCGTTAATGAGCTGGAACAGGTTGAACCGAGCCTGTGCCGTCATTGGCAGGTAGCCCTTTGTGGTTCGCATTTATGGCAGTCGGAGAGGTACGTGAGTGAATAAAAAGTCCAATTCTGCGGAAGACAAACATAATGGTATTCGACACCTGATCAATACCGGTGCAGAGATTGCGGGCGGAGCTGTAGGTGGTGCTCTCGGCTTTCTCGCTGGCGGGCCTGTCGGCGCTGCGCTCCTCGGAGCCGGCGGCGCGGCCGCTGCAACAGCGCTCAGGCATATCGGGGAAGAGGCATCCGAACGCCTTCTCGGTCCGCGAGAGCAGGTGCGTATTGGCGGTGTCCTAGCTATCGCGGCTAGTGAGATTCGTCAACGTTTGGAAAAAGGCGAGTCGCTCCGCAATGATGATTTCTTCGAGCCGAAGGGGGCATTGCGGTCTGACGCCGAGGAAGTTGCAGAGAGCGTGTTGCTCAAGAGTCAGCGGGAACCTGAGGAAAGGAAGCTCCCTTATATGGGCAATCTATTCGCCGCAGTGGCATTTGACTCGCAGATCAGTGCTCAGCTGGCGCATCAAATCACCAAAGTCGCAGAGCAGCTTACGTACCGCCAACTATGCATTCTCAAGCTTGCAACTGTAAAGGAGTCGTTTTCCCTCCGAGCAGACGACTACCGTAACCACGGCGGTGGCTTTGCGAAAGAACTTTATCAAGTTTTGTATGAATGTCTGGACCTCTATTACAGAGGACTCATCAATTTCGGAGGAGAAGTTGCGTTTGGCCCCACAGATGTGAAACCTGGAAGCTTGACGGTTCAGGGGCTTGGCGTGGATATCTTCAATCTGATGAAGCTTGCATCCATCCCCGAGTCGGATCTCACACCGATTACTGCTCAGCTCAAGTAGTGAAGAAACATGATTGTTCGATCAAGCAGAAAACCAAAATCGTGCTTTGCACGCGTTTGCATTCTGCTCATGTCCAACATTATTCGAACTTCCGCTTAGGGTCGAGGCTGTGTGAAAACGCTTCACTGGTCGCCTGATCCCAATTAAAATAAGCCAACCCGTTTAAGCGAGGTGGCCGATGAAGCGATTTATCGAAGGCGAGGAGCGAAGTCAGATCGCCTTGCTCCCAGAGCGTCTGGATGATTACGTCACTGAGGAGAACCCGGTTCGCGTCAATGAGGTCTTCGTCGACGAGCTGGACCTGTGCGAACTCGGCTTTAAGGGCATGCAACCCGCATTGACCGGTCGCCCTTCCTATCACCCGTCTGCTCTTCTTAAGCTTTATCTTTATGGATACCTTAATCGTGTCCAATCCAGCCGGCGCCTGGAGCGTGAGGCTCAGCGCAATATTGAACTGATGTGGCTCATTGGACGGCTGGCCCCTGACTTCAAGACCATTGCCGACTTTCGTCGTGATAACGGTGTTGGCATTCGAAATGCGTGTCGGCAATTTATCGTGATGTGCCGCCAACTCAAACTATTCTCACAAGCCATTGTTGCGATTGACGGCAGCAAGTTCAAGGCCGTCAATAACCGGGATAAAAACTTTACCCCCCACAAGCTTGATCACCGAATAAAGCAAATCGATGAGAGCATCGAACGCTATCTGGGTGCATTGGAAACCGCCGATCGAACTCAGCCAATGGAGGTCGAGGCTACAACACAACGACTGCAAGAGAAATTAATCAAGCTTAAGCAACAGATGCAACAACTGCGTGCGGTTGAAGAACGCCTGAGCCAGCAACCCGATAAACAGTTATCCCTAACCGACCCGGATGCGCGATCAATGGCGACCAGCGGCGGGGGTACCGGCATGGTCGGTTATAACGTGCAAGCAGCAGTCGATTCCGAGCACCACTTAATTGTTGCACATGAGGTCACTAACGTTGGTCATGACCGATCACAGCTCTCGAATATGGCTTTTAAAGCACGAGAGGCCATGCAGGAAAATACCTTGGAGGTGATTGCCGATCGAGGCTACTTCAAAGGCACAGAAATACTGGCTTGCGAGCAGAGCGGCATCAAGACGTATGTCCTCAAGCCCATGACGTCCAACAGCAAAGCTCAGGGACGATACAGCAAACTGGATTTCACCTACGTTGCCCAAGACAATGAGTACCAATGTCCGGCTGGGCAACGACTCACTTATCGGCATTCAACAATCGAAGAAGGCATGAAGATCGATGTTTACTGGACGTCTGTCTGCCAAACGTGCCCCCAGAAAATGCAATGCACAACGGGCAAGGAGCGTCGAGTCAGGCGCTGGGAGCATGAGGACGTCCTAGATGCCATGCAAAGTCGTTTGGACAGCACGCCAGGGAAGATGAAAGAACGGCGCTGTACCGTGGAGCATGTCTTCAGAACGCTGAAGTTCTGGATGGGATCAACACACTTCTTAATGAAGTCGCTCGCCCATGTGGGTACAGAAATGAGCCTGCATGTGCTGGCCTATAACCTGCGACGGGTAGTAAATATTCTTGGGATTACCGAGACTATCAAGGCGATACGACTGGTGGGGGCATGAGGCCCCTTTTTTACATGTTTTAGAGCTTTGTGCAGCACCTATATTAGCCATCAGAAGCCTTAACCTAGCCCACTACAATATATAAGCTGGGTTGCAGGAAAATCATGACGCAAACCTGCTCCAACCGCCGGACTGGGGAACTCAAAATGCGTTTTCACACAGCCTCGGTCAAATGGAGTCGCTAGCCAAAGGCATCCCCAGGAATTTCAAGCTGGTCGGTGTTCAGCCAAGTTTTCTGTAGATAATACTGGAAGTGATGTAGCGCAAAGTGAGCCGAACTCTACTTGGAGTGCGACGTGCCTAGTTTTTGCTCTTCGTTCAGCCACAACGAGCCACTCAATTCGTTGGACATACCGTCGATAACTCAGCGTTTGACCTGAAAAGATTAGGTCTGCCTAAAAAGCATTTCTTGAAATGACCGTAGCAAACTTAGAGAAGCAAAGCACGTAAAATTCTTAGCTGTCTCGACGGTTAACTGAAATTGACGAATTTTCAAGCGTTTTTGACTAATAAATAAGCGATAAAGTCGTATTTTACAAATCGACAGACTTTATTCCCAGTCGACAGACTTTATTTATTATCTTCAGGATAACCCTCAGATCGAACGCTTGTATTCACCCCATAAATCGTCATAATTATGAATTATGGCTACACGTATTGTTCAACAAGTGCTCTACCTGGAAGTCGCCAACCGGCTGCGTGCCTTGATTCAGGCGGGCGAGCTGGCGGCTGGCGAGTGGATAGACGAAGTGCGTCTTACCCAAGAAATGGGTATCTCACGCACCCCTTTGCGCGAGGCGCTGAAGGTGCTGGTGTCAGAGGGCCTGGTCAGGCTTGAGCCGCGTCGAGGATGTTTCGTTAACGAGCTTTCTGGGCGCGATCTTGACGATATCTTCCCGCTTATGGCCATGCTTGAAGGCCGTTGCGCCTATGAGGCGGCCCGTAAGGCCACCGACGCTGATCTGCAGCAGCTTGAACCTTTGCATGATCGCCTGCGCCAATTCGCGGCAGGTGGTCAGGTCGATCAGTATTACGCCGCCAACGCTGTCATTCACGAAGCCATTCAGGCGTTGGCCGACAACCGCTGGCTTTCTGATCTTATCGATGGTCTGCGCCAGGTATTAAGTCTGTCGCGGCATAAAAGCCTGGCCTTGCCGGGGCGCGTAGCTCAGTCATGCGCCGAGCATCTGGCCATTTTTGCCGCCATCAAGGCGCGTGACCCCGAAGCCGCTGACACGCTCACGCGTGCGCATTTAATGCGCCAGCTCGATGCCTTGCATGTGCTTGCAAAAGACGATGCCCTCGCTCAAGACCCTCTGCCATCAGGCACCGTGATGCAAGGCGGCGTATCCGAGGCGGCAACCCAGAACACAGGAGAGTAACGATGGCTGAATCTGATACGCAATCGAGCCCGGTAGCCGAAGAGGCAGCCACAAAGCGAGCAGGTAAACAAGTGGATAAGCAGGCCGTTAAGGCGAAGCAGAAGGCACCTGAAGGGTTGATGGCACGGCTAGGGCGATGGCTGGAGCGCGACCACAGTGGCGATATTGCAGAAATTCGGCCCATGTTTACAGCCCGGCTCACTGATGTGGCGGCCAACAGGTTTGCCAAGCAATGGGGTGAGCGCTACCTGGCTGGTGAGGGCGACCTTAGGCGCACCATGCTGGCGGGGCTGGCTCAAGCCAGTGCAGAGATTGAACCCCGGGGCGAGCAGGGGCTGCGGTTGTTCCGGCGGCTTTACGCGCAGGCCGATAACTTGCGTCTGTTGGTCGACGTGCGGGCTGACATGCTGCGCTGGCGAAATCAGGTGGCCGGGTTGACAACGCTTGAGAGCGAGCTGGGCAATCTGTTGTCCAGCTGGTTTGATGTGGGCATGCTTGAGCTACAGCCTATTAACTGGGATTCTCCCGCTTCATTGCTCGAAAAACTCATCCAGTATGAGGCGGTTCACGAGATCCGATCGTGGGAAGAGCTCAAGCACCGCGTAGCCGCCGACAGGCGTTGCTATGCGTTCTTTCATCCGCGTATGCGGGGTGTGCCGCTAATTTTTGTCGAGGTCGCTTTTGCGGCTGACATGGCGGGTGATGTGCAGGTTTTGCTCGACCCGCTGGTGCCGGCCGACGATCCGCAGAATGCGCGCTGGGCCATTTTTTATTCCATATCGAATACTCAGCCGGGCTTGCGTGGCATCAGTTTTGGCAATTTTCTGCTCAAGCGTGTCGTGGACGAGTTGCTGCGTGAACTGCCCAAGCTTAAATCGTTTGCCACGCTTTCGCCCATTCCTGGTTTTGTGGCGTGGCTGTCCAAGCAGGACGGCAAGGCGCTGCAACCGCTGCTGCACGAAAAAAGCGACAGACAAGAGGCGCTGGACGATGCAGAGGCTGGCAAGAAGTGGGTAGAGCGCTTGCAGGCAGCTGCGGGGCACGGGGCATCTGACGCTGTGCGACGCTCGGGTCTGCGCATGGCATTTCATTACTTAAAGTCCATGAAAGACGGGCACCCGCTTGATCCGGTTGCGCGCTTTCACTTGGGCAATGGCGCGCGCATCGAGAGGCTTAACTGGTCGGCAGATAGCTCGTTAAAAGGCGTCTCTCAGTCGTGTGGAATTATGGCCAATTATCTCTATGAGCTTGACGAGCTTGATGACAACCTGGCGCAGCTTGCCGCAGGCAAACCTCGAGTAGGGCGCAACATGCGATGGCTATGACTTTATCTACAACAGCTCCCATAAGTAAGGTGGATCTTGAGGTCGACGGCGCGGTCGCGTTTGTGACCTTATCTCACCCCGGCCGCCTCAATGCCATCACCGTGGCCATGTGGCAATCAATTGGTGAGGTCTTTACGCAACTGGCAGAGCAAGACCATTTGCGCTGTGTTGTTTTGCGTGGTGATGGCGGCAACTTTGCGGCGGGTGCTGATATTTCCGAGTTTCCGCACCAGCGTGCTGATAAGGCAGGTGTCATCAATTACCACACGCGCATTCTGGCGCCAGCGCTGGCAGCCGTTGCGCGCTGTCCTCATCCTGTGGTGGCACAGATTGAAGGGGTATGCGTTGGGGGCGGGCTTGAGCTGGCCAGCCAGTGTGATCTGCGTATTGCGGGCCGCTCTGCGCGCTTTGGTGTGCCCATTAACCGACTGGGTTTCCCGATGGCGCCTGATGAAATGCGCGGGTTGCTCGCGCTCGTGGGCCGGGCTGTCACGCTGGAAATTTTGCTGGAAGGGCGTGTGTTTGGTGCCGATGAAGCCATGGCCAAGGGCTTGCTTACCCGCATCATGCCTGATGACGAGGTTGCGGCAGACGTATTGCGTTGCGCCCGGCGTCTTGAACATGGTGCGCCGCAGGCGGCCCGAATCAACAAAAAAACGGTAGCGCTTTTGAGTGCGGCACCTGATCCGCTCAGCGAGGCTGCGCTGAACACATTATTTGATTATGCAGAAACAAGTGATCATCGGGAAGGTGTGGAAGCCTTTCTTGCTGGTCGACCCCCCGTATTTACAGGAGATTGATGTGGGCACGAATGCCAACCTTTACGCCATTCTGGCAACGGGGTTTCCCGAGGATAATGCCAAAGTCGCTATCGAAACGCCTGGCAGGCAATATAGCTGGTCAGACATTGATGAGATGAGCGGCCGAATTGCTAACCTGCTGCAGGCGCTTAATTTGCCGGCGGGTGCGCGTGTTGCGGTGCAGGTAGAAAAGTCACCAGAAGCCTTGATGCTGTACCTTGCCACCATCAGGGCAGGCCTGGTTTATCTTCCGCTGAACACCGCGTATAAGGCGGGTGAGGTTGAATACTTTTTGACGGATGCCGAGCCCTCTGTGGTGGTGTGTGACAGCAAAAACCAGGGGTGGGTTGGCGAGCTAGCGGTCAAAACAAACACCCCTCATGTGTTTACCTTGGATGCTGACGGCAGCGGCAGCCTTGCTGTGGCGGCCTCCAGCCAGGGTACGGCGTTCAGTACCATACAAAATCAGCCCGATGACCTTGCCGCCATTTTGTATACCTCTGGTACAACAGGGCGCAGCAAGGGGGCCATGCTGACACACCAAAATCTTTCTTCCAATGCGCAAGTGCTTCACACGTATTGGGGGTGGCGTGCCGACGATGTGCTGCTGCATATGTTGCCGATTTTCCACGTGCACGGTCTGTTCGTCGCATCGCATGGCGCGTTGCTGGCTGGTGCCAAAATGATCTGGCTGCCTCGGCTTGATATTGACCAGGCATTAAAGTATTTGCCGCAAAGCACTGTGATGATGGGCGTGCCTACCTATTACGTACGTCTGCTGGCCGATCAGCGTTTTACACGCGAGGTCTGCAAAGACATGCGCCTGTTTATTTCGGGGTCGGCACCTTTGCTTGATGAAACGTTTATCGCGTTTCGTGAGCGTACGGGGCACACCATACTTGAACGCTATGGCATGAGCGAAACCATTATGCTCACGTCCAACCCCTTTCACCCGGCAGATGGCGAGCGACGGGGAGGCACAGTAGGTAAGGCGTTGCCCGGTGTGTCGGTGCGCGTGGTTGATGACGAGGGGCAGGCCATTGCCGTGGGCGAGATTGGTAATGTGCAGGTGCGTGGGCCCAATGTTTTTTCGGGCTACTGGCGCATGCCTGAAAAAACGCGTGAAGAGTTCACTGCAGATGGCTGGTTTAAAACTGGCGACGTGGGCAAGTTTGGCGGTGACGGCATCCCTGATGACTATGTGTCTATCGTGGGGCGCAGCAAAGACTTGATTATTTCGGGTGGCTTTAATGTTTACCCCAAGGAAATCGAGCTGGTCATTGACGCGTTGCCCGGTGTTAATGAGTCAGCGGTTATTGGCGTGCCACACCCCGATTTTGGTGAGGCCGTTGTGGCGGTCGTGGTGCCGCGTGAAGGCCAGACGCTGGATGCCGACGCGATGTTGCTTAGCTTGAAAGCCAGTCTGGCTAATTTTAAGGTGCCCAAACACATTTACTTTGTTGATCAGTTGGTGCGCAACACCATGGGTAAGGTTCAGAAGAATGTGCTGCGTGATCACTACAAAAATGTCTGAAGCATGCATCTAAACACCTTAACGGAGGCGCTTACCATTAATACTCTAGGAAGGAATCAACTCAGTACAACAAAAACGACAAAGCATTAAACCAGTAGTAAAGACAGTCATTATTCTTATAAATCAAGGAGACAACCATGCAGAGTCTTTTACGTAATGCAGTTGCGGCTGCAATGTTGATCGCCGTGGGAGCGGCATCAGGAGTAGCGAGCGCGGAGACAACCCTGCGCGCTTCACATCAGTTTCCGGGCGGGCAGGGTGATCCGCGCGACGAAATGGTGCAGATGATCGCGCGCGATGTGGGGGCCGCCAACGTCGGTCTGAAGATACAAGTGTTCCCTTCTTCTTCGTTGTACAAGGCGAACGAGCAATGGGGGGCTATTACGCGTGGCCAATTGGACATGTCAGCGTTCCCGCTTGATTACGCTTCCGGGCGCGTGCCTCAGTTTTCGGCAACACTAATGCCCGGGCTGGTACGAAATTATGACCATGCCCAACGTCTGAACAAGTCTGACTTTATGAAGGAGATAAAGCAGATTATTGAGGACAAAGGTGCGGTCGTGATCGCTGATGCCTGGCTGGCAGGTGGCTTTGCATCGAAGGAGCATTGCATTACCAGCCCTGACACCATCAAGGGCCAGGTGATCCGTGCTGCAGGCCCCGCTTTTGAGCAGATGCTGTCGGCAGCTGGCGCGTCGATTTCATCCATGCCCTCGTCTGAAATCTATACGGCCATGCAGACGGGCGTACTTGATGCCACCAACACCTCAAATGACAGCTTTGTTTCTTATCGGCTGTACGAACAGGTGAAGTGCCTGACGGCGCCTGGCGACAATGCGCTGTGGTTTATGTACGAACCCGTGATTATGTCGAAGAAGGTGTTTGACAAGCTCACCCCCGAACAGCGTGATGCCATTATGGCCGCTGGTAGCAAAGCCGAAGCGTATTTCGTCGGTGAGTCGCGCAAAGGTGAGCAGAAAATGATCGATACGTTCAAGAAGGCGAACGTTGAGGTCGTTTCCATGAGCAAAGACGATTTTGATGCATGGATGGAAGTCGCCAAGGCTTCTTCTTACAAGAACTTTGCCGAGAAGGTGAAGGGCGGCGACGAGCTGCTGAAAAAAGCATTGGCCGTTCAATAACGCGGTTCCGTAAACCCGGCCGTCCAGCAAGAAGTTTTGCATGATGGACGGCCGGCCTTGCCGTCACTTTCTGACAAGGATGTTTCATGACTCGACGATATATCGCGTTGGTCGAGATGTTGTCACGCGCCTGCGGCGTGTTATCAGCACTGCTGCTGATTGCTGCCATGGTTGTTGTGTGCGAAATGATCGTCATGCGCTATGTGCTTCGCGCTGCCACGATATGGCAGACGGAAGCTGTGGTGTTCAGCGCGACAGCAGCCATTTTTCTGGGTGCGCCGTATGTCTTGCTGAAAAAAGGCCATGTGGGCGTTGACGTCATCCAGTTGCTGGTTACGCCCAAGATCCGACGAAAATTGGAATGGATTGGCGCAGTATTCGGTTTTGTATTTTGCGCCATTATGTCGGTCGCAACCGCCATTCATCTGCTCGAGGCCATCGAAGGCGGCTGGACCACGCCGAGTGTGGCGGCCGTGCCGCTATGGATGCCGCTTTCCCCTATGTTTGTGGGGCTGCTGTTGCTGTGCCTGCAATACACGGCTGAATTTGCCAAGTTGGCTGGAGATCAAACATGAGCCCAACTCTTGCGGGTATTTCAATGATTGTGGGTCTGTGCCTATTGCTGGGCACGGGCATGCCCATCGCGTTTGCACTCGGGTTGGCGGCCGTGACCGGTCTGTTTTTTGACATGGGGTTTGACGTGATCTACGTGCTTACGGAAACCATGTTTGCCGGCATTGCCAACCTGGCTTATGTGGCCATACCCATGTTTGTGTTGATGGGTGCCATAGTTGCCGGAACGCCGGCGGGTGGCGATTTGTACAAGGCCCTGGATCGATGGCTTTACAAGGTGCCCGGTGGCCTGGTGCTGTCCAATATTGGCGCCTGTGCCATATTTTCAGGCATGACAGGGTCCAGTCCTGCTACCTGCGCAGCCATCGGCAAAATGGGCATCCCCGAGATGGTCAAGCGAGGCTATCCGAACTCTGTCGCCACGGGCTCGATTGCGGCAGGCGGTACGCTGGGTATTTTGATTCCTCCTTCTGTCACTATGATTGTGTATGGCATAGCCACCCAGACATCGATAGGCCGATTGTTTCTGGCGGGTGTGGTGCCGGGCATTATGCTGGTCGTAATGTTTATGGCTTGGTCGCTGTTTGACGCCAAACGCAAGGGGTTTCATTTCAGGGTTGATTCGCTGCATTACACCCTGAAAGACAAGCTGGCCACGCTCCCGCGGGTACTGCCGCTGCTGCTTATTATTATGGGCATGCTGTTTGTGTTGTACGGGGGGGTTGCAACACCGTCTGAGGCGGCAGGTGCTGGCGCGATGCTGACGCTGCTGGTTGTGGTGGTGGTCTATCGTCTTGTGCGTATCCGCGACTTTACCGGCATATTTGGCTCTGCCATGCGCGAGAGCGTCATGATCATGATGATTATGGCATCGGCAGAACTGTTCGCCTTTGCCTTGTCATCGCTTTACATCACGCAAAGCCTGGCGGCGACGATCGGGGCGCTGGACATCAACCCCTGGATGCTCATGCTGGTTATAAACGCGTTTTTGCTGGTGGCAGGCATGTTTTTGCCGCCGGTAGCAATCATCGTCATGGCCGCACCTCTGCTGTTTCCGATCATTACGCAGGCAGGTTTTGACCCATACTGGTTTGCTGTTGTATTAACCATAAACATGGAAATCGGTCTAATTACCCCACCTGTGGGGCTCAACCTTTTTGTGATCAACTCGATAGCGCCCGACATACCTACCCGAGACATACTGCTGGGCGCATTGCCCTATGTGCTGGTAATGATGCTGGCTATTGTATTGCTCTGCATCTTTCCCGAGATTGTGACGGGATTGCCCGAGCTGGTAATGGGGCCGGCGATTTAATCGTTGCAGATGCCGGATGCCGGATGCTGGATGCCAGAGGCCAGAGGCCAGAAGGCAGAAGGCAGAAGTCAGAGGGCAGGTAGCAACTAGCCAGTAGCAGCTGGTAAGTAGTAGCTAGTAAGTACCAGCTAGCAAGTAGTAGCTAGCAGGTAGTAGCTAGCAGGTAGTAGCTAGCAGGTGGCGAGGCCAGCCCGTTTTACAGATAGGGGCTGGCCAGCCAGATAATGCGGTTGCGCAGACGTTTTCGAAACGGCGTAGCGGCGAGGCTTTCAAGCGAGACCAGTGTGGCGTTTTCAATTTCGTGTTCGATCAGCCTCTCGATTTCGCCGGCGGTTTCGCGGCTGTAGATTTCCATATCAAGCTCAAAGTTTAGCCGCAGGCTGCGAGGGTCAAGGTTTGAAGAGCCTACGTAAGACCATGCGCCGTCGATGGTGATGAGTTTGGAATGGTTGAAGTTTCCACGCGAGCGCCACACCCTGCAGCCTGTGCGTATGATTTGGTCTAATTGCGCCGTCATGGCGTAATTGATAAGACGCAGGTTGTTGCGCCCGGGTATGACGATGTCAACGATAATGCCGCGCCTTGCCGCCGTATTGATGGCGCCCATTAGCACTTGATCAGGCAAAAAATAGGGCGACTGAATACGTATATGTTTTTGCGCCACAGCAAGGGCACCCAGCAGCATGTTGTGCGTGCCGACAAGGTATCGGTCTGGGCCTGAGCGTATGCAGCGTGCAGGTGCGCAGGGGCCTGGTACACGCCAGGCGTCGCACGACCAGGTTTGGTACGGAAGTATTTCTTTGGTGGTGTAGGCCCAGTCGTGTGCAAAAACAGCCACCAATTGCAGCACCACTGGTCCATCAACCCGAAAATGCGTATCAATGGCTGTGTCTTCGCCGGCGTAGTCGGTGACAAAGCCTTCGCGAATGTTCATCCCGCCCGTAAACGCGGTGCAGCCATCAATAACCAGTATTTTTCGGTGGCTGCGCAGGTTTGCGTACGGCATGCGCATAAAGCCCAGCGGGTTGGTCATAAACAGGGCGCAAGGGATGCCTTGTTTGCGCAACAGTCGAATAATGGGCGGGTGCGAGTACTTTGAGCCGACAGCGTCGATAAGTACACGTATTTCGACGCCGCGCTCGTGGGCGCGGCTTAGCGCGTCAACAAAAGCTCTTCCGGCCCTGTCGTTGTCAAAGATATAACTTTGCAGCGCGACCGATTTCTGGGCTTGTTCGATGGCTTCGATCATTGCAGGGTAGGCCTCGTCGCCACCACGCAAAATTTGTATACGGTTATCGTCGCGCAGCGGGAAGCGGCTGACCCGGTCGCCCAATACCCGCAAGGATGTAAACTGCGGCGCACCTAAATCGCCGATATCTGCTTCGGGCAGATCAGGGTTAGCGAAGTAATCTTGCAGGCTGCGGTTGCGTTCTTCTGAAATGTGCTCCTGGCGTACCCGATTAATGCCCGCGATAAGGTAAAAAAATGGCCCAACCAGCGGTGACATCAGGCAAATACCTACCCAACCGATTGCTGCTCGTACATCGTGTTTAGTCATTGCCGCATGCACGGCGGCGGTTCCGCCAGCAGCCAGGCCCAATATAAAGGCCAGGTGTGGCCAATACGCTTCAGCCAGCGATTTTAGCGAACCCATGTCGAGCATATTTGTATTTTTAAGTAGGGGGGTGGGCGGGCCTATGAGGCCCGTCAGATGGATGGTTAGCGCTAAGTATATCGGTTAGATGACGACGCGTCAGGATGCCTGAGTTGGGCGTTCGCTTAATGTATCAAACCAACGGCTGTTGGGCTGGCCTTGGCAGGCGAATTGCTGCGCTCTTGATGGCGACCGCCATATGCCGCCTCCGGCCCCCAGTATGGGTTGAACCCGGTACCAGAACCAGCGCCCGTCTTCATCCTGGGCGACCCAGTTCCACCCGGGTGGTGCGTCAGACCAGGATGGGCAAGTTTGATTAGTTGTCATGCCCGTAATGATATGGGTTAGGGTGGTGTAAATACACAAAGCCCCCACGAGGAGCTACAGCTAAGGGTGAGCAGTCGTTTCGCCGTTGAGGATGGACGGGGTGTTAACTATTGAACATGACGTTAAACGAGAATATTTGGCTTTGCAGGGCTGCAATTTAATTTGGGCTGATTCAGCTACGCGTTGGCGCCAACGTATGCTTTGCTTAAGCAAGGGTATATGGACGTATCAGGCTTTCGGCCGGGATGCCAAGCTCTTGATGCAATTTCCAAATCATAGGTGGGGTCAGGGCCCCACAGCTACCCGTAAAGTAGGACGGTGACCACAGGGCACCACCCCACAGTTTCTTGCGGATGCTCGGGTAGCTCTTCTTACGAATCATCCGGCTGGACACACCCTTGAGGCTGTTCACGAGATTGGAGACGGCCACTTTGGGTGGGTAGTTCACCAACAGGTGAACGTGGTCGTCCTCGCCGTCGAACTCCACCAGTTCGGCCTCGAAGTCGGCGCAGACGCTGGAAAATAGGTCACGCAGATCGTCGAGTATTTCCTTTGTGAACACCTCTCGCCGCGAGAAGAAGTTGGGCTATGCCCGGTTGTGCAAGGAACTCACTGCGTGGCGCAATGGGTCTGAAACGCCGTGGCTCAAGGATGCGCCAGTGCATCCGCTACAGCAGACGCTCAAAGACCTTGAGCGCGCCTATGCCAACTTCTTCGCCAAGCGAGCAGACTTCCCGCGCTTCAAAAAGAAAGGCCAGTCCGACAGCTTGCGCTACCCCGACCCCAGGCAGATCAAGCCCGCGTCCAGCGCATCCATTCCCGCATCGGCCACACCCGCCGCGACTACCTGCATAAAGCCACGAGCACGATCAGCCAAAACCACGCGATGGTGTGTATCGAGGACTTGCAGGTACGGAACATGTCCAAGTCGGCGGCAGGCAGTACCGAAAAACCGGGAACAAACGTCCGGGCCAAATCGGGCCTGAACAAGGCCATTCTGGATCAGGGCTGGTTTGAGTTTCGCCGCCAACTGGACTACAAGCTGGCATGGAACGGCGGTTATCTCATTACCGTACCGCCACAGAGCACCAGCCGCACCTGTCCGGCTTGTGGGCATGTGTCCAAGGATAACCGGCAAACACAAGCGCAGTTTGCGTGTGGGGAATGCGGTTTCGAGGAAAATGCTGATCTGGTCGGCGCGATCAATATTCTAAGGGCGGGACACGCCCGGTTCGCCTGCGAAGTGAGCGATGCAGTAAGGTCGCCAGCAGCAGGAACCCGCCGAGGTGAGTCAGTCCTTGCGGACTGAACACGGTAGGAACCCCCTCACTTAAGGGAGGGGGGGATGTCAAGTAAAGTGCTGATCGCTATCACACGCATAGATTGATTTTAGTCCCAAGGCGGGACTGTTGAAATGGGTTTCCATTATGTATCTATTGCATGTGTTTCTGAGTGGCTGGCACTCAGTTGGACGCTGAATTTGCCCGGTGCTTCGGCTACCATATTGCAGACACAAAAAAGCCCGCACGAGGCGGGCTGGTTTGCGGAGCGTGTCACCATTATGTGGACATGTCACCATTTTTGGGTTTTGAGTAAGACTCAAAACTTAAGTGTTTGGTGGGGTGACCGATGGGGCTCGAACCCACGACAACCGGAATCACAATCCGGGACTCTACCAACTGAGCTACGGCCACCACTGAAGTTAAGCTTTAACCAGAAAGTATATCATTTTTTCTGGAGAACACTAAGCTAACAACTGAGAGCAGAATTCTAGCACGAAAATTGCTGACCGTCTTTGGTGAGCAGGTTTTGTTGAGTTTTCGGGGGTGTAGGCCAGCCATGAAGAAGCGGGTTACACGGCTTTTCCAACGCTAACCGCGCTTGTTATTGGCTGATGGCCCGTGAAAACTGCAACGAGCTGTGACAGGCGTTTTTAGACGAAATCGTTCATCGTAGGGATAACCCGGATATTTTGGTTGGCTTGGAGTATGCCTGTCACGAACGGATACGTTTGCCGGCTTACAGCCTGTTTTGTTTCATCTACGATGATTATTCAGCGATCTTAATAACCAAGGAGCTGTTACCGTGAAAATTCTTACTAAAACTTTACTGTGTTCAGTGCTGATCATCACCCCCATAGTGGCCGTGCAAGCACGAGAAACTGAATCGCAGCATGAAGCATGGATCAGGGCGCAGAAAATTGATATTCAGCCGACGCTCACCATTACGGAAACCCAGATACCCGCGAGCTCAGCACCAGGCTCATATAGCCAGCCGGGCGCGCAGCCCTCGGGAGGGCAATCGGGTTATACCGTGCCGGGCATGGGCAACCATCAGTCTATGCCCGGCAGTGCGCCCATTGAGAATCACTCTGGCATGCAAAACCAAGGTGGTATGCAAAACCAAGGTGGTATGCAAAACCAGGGTGGTATGCAAAACCAGGGTGGCATGAGGACGCAATAGCGGTTGCCCGGCGCATGCACCGCCCTTACTAATTAGAGGGTTGATGCGCCGAAGGTATCGCAACGTGCAGGGTCGCCGCTCTCAAAGCCTTGCTTGAACCAGCGAACGCGCTGGGCAGAGCTGCCATGGGTGAATGAGTCGGGAACAACATACCCTTGTGCCTTTTTTTGAAGCCTATCGTCACCAATGGCGGAGGCGGCGTTGAGGGCTTCCTCAATGTCGCCGGCTTCGAGAATGTTGCGCTGCGAGTCAGAATATTTGCCCCATACGCCTGCCAGGCAATCTGCCTGAAGCTCAGTACGAACTGAGAGCTGGTTGGCTGCTGAACCACCGCTGCGCTGGCGGGCGTGTTCAATTTGATCGGTTATGCCGAGTACGTGCTGTACGTGGTGGGCAACTTCGTGGGCTATTACATAGGCGCGGGCAAAGTCGCCCGGTGAGTTCAGTTGTTGTTCCATTTGCTGGAAGAAGCTGAGGTCCAGGTATACCTTGCTGTCTGCGGGGCAATAAAATGGGCCCATGGCCGATTGCCCCGTGCCACAGGCGGTGGGTGTGGCGCCGTTAAACAGTACCAGCTTCGGTGCTGGGTAGGTTCCCCAGCCTTTTTCGTTAAAGATGGCAGTCCAGGTGTCTTCGGTTTCGGCAAGTACCTTGGCAACAAACTGAGTTTCGGCTGTGGCCTGGGGCGGCTGGCCTTCTTCGCTGACATAGCTGCTGCCGGGATCTGTGGTATTTTGCAGAACAACGCTGGGGTCAATGCCAAAGTACATGGCAACAAGTGCCAGCACGATGGTGCCCAGGCCTATCTTTCCGCCGCGCCCACCCAGGCGCATGCGGCGGCCTCGGCGGTCTTCGATGTTTGAGCTTTCGCGTGAGTTGTCCAGACGCATGATGATCTCGCAGGCTGTAGTATGAAAGGGTTAGCGAACGCCGACAGCATTTAACAAAGGCTGGTCGGCACGGGTTGCAGAGCTTATTCTATTTGCCTGCGCGATGTTTGACCCGTAAACTTGCCTTATAAAAGTGTTAGGATACGTTAAATGGCCCAACTATTCGTTGTACATCCCGAAAACCCGCAATCCCGTCTGCTCAAGCAGGCTGGTCAGCTGCTAGCCGATGGCGCGCTGGTCGCCGTGCCTACCGATTCCAGTTATGCCGTTGTAGCGCGTCTTGACGACAAGCAGGCAGCCGACGCGTTGCGCAGGCTGCGTGGTCTTGATGATCGCCATCATCTTACGCTGCTGTGCCGCGATCTGGCCGAAATCGGTCATTTCGCGCGGGTAGACAACCGACAATACCGATTTCTCAAAATGGCCACCCCAGGGCCCTGGACCTTCATTCTCGAGGCAACCAAAGAGGTGCCTCGCCGCGTGTCCCACCCATCTCGTAAAACCATAGGCATCCGCGTGCCCAATCATCGTGTCACGCTGGCGCTTATCGAGGCGGCTGGGTCTCCCTTGATGTCCACCACGCTTATCCCGCAAGGCGAAGAAGATGCCCTGAACGACGCGCAGGCTATTTTCGAACGCTATGGCAACGAGCTGGCGGCGGTTATCGATGGCGGAGCATGTCCACTCATGTCTACTACTGTTATCGATTTGACGGGCCCGGCACCCGAAGTCGTACGCCGCGGTCTGGGCGATCTCTCCGCTTTAGGGCTCGATTGACGAACTTTTTCCCCAGGCTGCAGCCTTATCCTTCTGGCCGCTGCAGTCGTAGTGGCAATTTCGAGCCCCTATGGATTCTCTGATACAAACAATTGCCGTTTACGCTCTGCCTGTACTCTTTGGTATTACGCTGCATGAGGCCGCCCACGGCTATATTGCACGCATGTTTGGCGACCCCACGGCCTACGAGGCTGGCCGCATTAGCCTTAACCCAATACGCCATATAGACCCCGTCGGCACGATTGTTGTGCCTCTGGTGCTGCTGTTTGCCACCAAGTTTATGGGTGGCGGCGGCTTGCTGTTCGGTTGGGCCAAGCCGGTACCGGTCGACTGGAGCCGGCTGCGCCGACCCAAGCGCGATATGCTGTGGGTTGCCTTGGCGGGCCCTGCGTCCAACTTGATCATGGCTGTTATCTGGGCGGTCGGCCTGCGTCTGCTTTCAGAAGCAGGCGCCATGCAGGGCGAATTCTGGGTGCAGATGAGCATCGCCGGCATACAGGTCAACCTTATTCTTATGGCGCTCAACCTTGTGCCGCTGCCGCCGCTGGACGGTGGCCGTATTGTGTTCAGCCTGCTCCCCGCGCGCATGGCATGGCAGTATTCCCGTATTGAGCCCTATGGCCTGCTGATCGTCATTGTTCTTATGGTTACGGGGGCTTTGTGGGTCATATTGCAGCCTTTCCTGGCTCTCGGGCAGCTGGTGGTTGGCTGGTTTTTATAAATACGGCCACGAATCCGGTAAACTTGCATGTTAGCTGACCAACCACCCGATTCACATTATTATTTAGGCCTTTCAGGCGCAGTCACCCACGCGGTGAGTTCACGGAGATTATTCCTATCATGTCAACAAGTACGGATTCGGCCATTCCAACGTTTCGCGGAAGCCTTGTGGCGCTCATTACGCCAATGCACCCCGATGGCACCCTGGATTTCGAGGCCTACCGAAAACTTATCGACTGGCATGTTGCCGAAGGCACCGACGGCCTGGTAGTTGTGGGCACAACGGGTGAGTCGCCTACGGTCGATGTCGATGAGCATGCAGAACTTATCCGCGTTGCGGTCGAGCACGCGGCCGGGCGCCTGCCGGTTATCGCTGGTGTGGGCGGCAATTCCACATCAGAGGCTATAGATCTTTCGCGCCATGCGCTTGAGGTGGGTGCCCAGGCGGGTCTTTCTGTGGTTCCTTACTACAACAAGCCCACCCAAGAGGGCCTGTATCAGCATTTTCGTACCATTGCCGAAGCAGTTGAACTGCCGATGGTTCTGTACAACGTCCCGGGCCGCACGGTTGCCGACATGGCTCACGATACCGTTGTAAGGCTGGCGCAGGTCCCTGGCATTGTTGGCATTAAAGAAGCTACAGGCGACATGGGCCGTTGTGTATTGTTGTTGCGTGATCTGCCCGAAAGCTTCCAGGTATTTAGCGGTGACGACCCTACTGCTGCCGCCCTCATGCTGTTGGGCGGCCACGGCAACATCTCGGTAACTGCCAACGTGGCTCCCCGTCTCATGCATGACATGTGCATGGCGGCCATCGCAGGCGATGCGCTGCAGGTACGTAAGCTCAACGCGCAGTTGGCGCAGCTGAACAAAGTGCTTTTTGTCGAAGCCAACCCTATACCCGTCAAATGGGCAGTGGCCCAGCTAGGTCTTACCCAACTTGGCTATCGCTTACCCTTAACACCTCTGAGCGAGCAGCACCATGACTTGGTGCGCGCCTCGTTGAACGATGCAGGCTTAATTTAAATGGTGACTACGCGCATGAAGAAACACTACGCGAGCATGGCCGTGGGGCTAAGCTTCCTGTTGATGTCAGGTTGCTCCACATTCAACCAGCTTACGGGCGGTGAAGAAGCGGTCGATTACAAAAGCACGGTTCGTGGCGACCCTCTCAGCATTCCACCTGACCTGACTCAGGCCAACCAGGATGCACGCTACAAGGCACCAGAAGGTACCGCAACATTCAGCGATTACGCACAAAATCAACAGGCGCAGCAAGGCATTAGCGATCGCGACCGTGTGTTGCCACAAAGTTCGGGCATCTCGGTTATGCGCGACGGCGACCTGCGTTGGCTGGTCGTTGATCAGTCAGCCGAAGCGGTATACGCCAAAGTGATCGATTTTTGGGGCGATCAGGGCTTTACCATACAGTCGCAAGATCCAAAAGCTGGCTTGATGGAAACCGACTGGGCCGAAAACCGCGCCAAAATTCCTGAAGGCTGGATTCGAAGTGCACTGGGTTTTGTTTTGGATCAGGTCTTTGACAGCGGTGAGCGTGAGCGCTTCCGTACTCGTCTTGAGCGCGTCAACGGCAAAACTGAGGTGTACATTAGCCATCAGCAAATGGTTGAAACCCCCACGCCTGATGGTGCAACATTCAAATGGGTGTTTGGCAAAGAAGATCCGGGCCTGAATGCCGCCATGTTGGCACGTTTGGTGGTGTATCTGGGTACTGATGTAAAACGCGCCCAGACGCTGGTAGCGCAAGCTGAACAAGATCCTAACGCGGTGCAGGCGGTTAAGCTGGCAGGCGATCAGGCCACCATTTCGCTCAATGAGCCCTTTGACCGTGCGTGGCGTCGTGTTGGTGTGGCTATAGACTCGGCACGCTTCCAGGTTACAGACCGTGATCGTTCAACGGGTGACTACTACGTACGTTATCTCGACAGCGATTCTGGCGAAAAAATCGAGCAGCAAAACTTTATCGGTCGTTTGTTTGGCGGCAAAAATACGGCCGAAGCTGCAACTTACCGTATTCACGTCGGCGACCAGGGCGGCAACACGCTGGTGTCAGTACTCGACGATAAAGGGCAACCACAGTCTAATGACACTGCCCGCCGTATTATGTCGGTGCTGGTTACGCACATGCAATAAGGCAGTCGGCCTCGCTGCGTGAACCCGGTTCATGCAGCAGGTCTGCTTCACCCGCTTCACCTGCTGCGGCACTGGTACCAAACCATTCCAGTTTTGGTGCCAGTGCCGTAACTTCTCCTATAAACACCATGGCAGGCGACACAATGTGGTGCTCGCGGGCGGCATCGGCCATTCCTTCAAGCTTGCCGTGCAACACGCGTTGTTCAGGGCGTGTGCCATTCTCGATAATGGCAAATGGTGTGTTGCCCGGTTTTCCATGCTTTAGCAGTTCTTGCTCCAGCCATTCAAGCTGGCTTACCGCCATGTAAAACGCAAGTGTCTGTTTTTCATGCAGCATTGAAGCCAGTTCGTCGGGCAACGTGTCCTGGCGGCAGTGGGCGGTGGCCAGCCGTACAGACTGGGCGTAATCGCGATGTGTCAGAGGTATGCCTGCATAGGCTGCACAAGCCAGCGCGGCAGTCACGCCGGGCACAACTTCGTAGGGCACATCGTGCTCACGTAAAAACTCCAGCTCTTCTCCGCCGCGCCCAAACACGAAGGCGTCGCCACCTTTTACCCTGGCCACGAGCTGGCCTTGGCGGGCATGGCTTAGCATCAAAGCATGAATGCGAGCCTGAGTGTAATCATGGTTTTCGCCAAGGTTTTTGCCCACCTCTATCTGTACGGCGTCGCGTCTGGCTAGATCCAGAATCGCCGGGCTCACCAGGCGATCATACAAAATGACATCCGCCTCGTTGAGCGCGCGCAAGGCGTTCAGGGTTAACAGACCAGGGTCACCGGGGCCGGCGCCTACCAGTATTACGCGGCCTTGCGGTGATGCCAGTGGTTCAGATAGGGCCGTCATAAGCAGCTGCTCTGCCTGTTGTGGTTGCTGCTGGCGCAAGGCTGCACTTACAGGCCCATCGAGCAGCCAGTCGTAAAATTCGCGGCGTTGGCGCAGATCGGGCCGGGCTTTGCGGATAGACGGTCGGTAACGTGCAGCCAGCGAGACCAGTGAGCCTATGCTGTGATCGAACAGGCTTTCGATGCGTTCGCGCACGCGGCGCGCCAGCACCGGTGCATGGCCTGCTGATGATATGGCAATGGTGAGCGGTGCGCGGTCAACGATGGAGGGCACCTGAAATGTCGACAGAGCGGGGTCGTCGACCACATTGATAAACAGTCGGCGGTTGGCGGCAAGTGCTGCGATGTGGTGGTTAAGCTCACGATTATCGGTGGCCGCAATCACCAGCCATGCGGCTTCAAGCCATTTTGGTTCGAAGTAGCCTTGGACGTAATCGATTTGATGCTGTTGTGCATGGGTGCGCAAGGTGTCGGTCAGCGTGGGTGAACCCACAGTCACTCGTGCTTCTGAGGAAAGCAGGCTTTTGACTTTGCGCTCGGCGACGGCACCACCGCCAACCACCAGCACGCGCCGGCCGCGTAGATCGGCAAATAGGGGGAACAGTTTCATGATGTCTTGTTTAACTTCGTGCCACAACACGCGGCATGTGTGTAGCGTTACGGTCGAGCACAATAGGTATAAGCTGCTGCGAAGGTGCAGCAAGAGTGCCCTGGCGGATGAGGAAATCCCCAAATTTTTCGTCTGATTCGCGCTCTGAAGCCCATTTTTCAAACAGCGTATCAAGTGCCTCCAAAATACCCACTTCGTCCATGTTTTCACGGTACAAGGTATTAAGTCGCTCGCCGGTAAAGTCGGCACCCAGTCGCAGGTCGTAGCGTCCGATTGCGCGGCCCACCAATGCAATCTCTCCCAGATAAGGGCGTGAACACCCATTTGGGCAACCTGAAATGCGCAGCACAATGGGCTCATGCAGCAGGCCGTGGCGATCAAGCATGGATTCGAGTTTTGGCAGTAACACGGGCGCATAGCGCTCACTTTCTGCCATGGCCAGGCCGCAAGTGGGCAGGGCGACGCAGGCTATGCTAAAGCGACGTATGCCGCTGTAAGATTTATAACCGTCCAGCCCATAGTCGTGCACCAGGCTGTCGATAGTGTTGCGGTCTTGCGCGTGCACATTGGCAATGACCAGGTTTTGATTACAGGTCATGCGAAACTCGCCCTTGAGTATTTTGGCGATCTCGCGCACCCCTGTTTGTAGCTGGCTTTCTTCAGTGTCCCACAGCCGGCCTGCATCAATATATAGGCCCAGATGCCACTGGCCATCTTCGCCTTGATGCCAGCCGTAGCGATCGCCATTATGCTCGAAGTGATACGGGCGCAGCGCTTGCAACGTAATGCCTGAACGGGCTTCGATCTGCTCTGCAAACCAGTCCAGCCCTTTGCTGTCGATCGTGTACTTAAGACGCGCGTGCTGGCGCTCCACGCGATTGCCGTAGTCGCGCTGTAGCGTGACGACAGCTTCGGCTACTGCTATCACTTGCTCTGGAGGCACAAACCCGATCAGGCTACCCAGGCGCGGGTAGGTGCTTGGATCGCCGTGCGTGGCACCCATGCCGCCACCGATGGTAACGTTAAAGCCTTGCAGCACACCCTTTTCGATAATGGCAATAAGTCCAAGATCCTGCGCAAACACATCAATATCATTAAAGGGGGGCAGGGCGATGCCAATCTTGAATTTGCGCGGTAGGTACGTGTCGCCGTAAATAGGTTCGTGCTCGGGCTCATCGGTAATTTTTTCGCCATCGAGCCATATCTCATGATAGGCGCGGGTGCGCGGAATAAAGTGATCAGAAAGTGCTTGCGCCCATTTCTGTACCAAGGCGTGCTGGTTTGATAGCAAGGGGTTTACCGAGCAAACAACCTGCCTGTTGATGTCGCCGCAGGCCGCTATCGTGGTGGCCATGGTTTTGTTGATGTCTTGCATGGTCGCCTTGAGGCGGCGCTTGATGATGCCATGCCATTGAAACGTCTGGCGTGTCGTAATGCGTAGGCCTCTGGATGCATAAGTGCGTGCTATGTCATCGAAGGCCAGCCACTGCTGCGGGGTGACCACGCCGCCCGGCAGGCGCGCACGGATCATGAACGCGTAGGCTGGCTCAAGTTTTTGTCGACGACGCTCGTCACGGATGTCGCGATCGTCTTGCATATAACTGCCATGAAATTTAAGCAGCTTGGTGTCATCATCGCTGATGGCACCGGTCAGGGGGTTGGCCAGACCATCTTCGATGGTTCCGCGCAGATGCCGGCTTTTTAGCTTGATGTCTTCAAGTGGAGAAAGTGTATTGCTCATTGTGTTCCTGATCAGTAAACGTCACGGGCATAGCGGCCTTGCGCTGCCAGTTGATCCAGCCATGCCTTGGCCTGTTCTGCGTCAAGCCCGCCTTGCGCTTGTGCAATGCTTAGCAGTGTTTGCTGCACATCTTTGGCCATGCGTGTGGCGTCGCCACAAACGTACACATGTGCACCACCCTGTATCCATTCATACAGTTCGCGGGCGTGTTCCTGGAGGCGGTGCTGCACATAGATTTTTTCTGGCTGATCTCGCGAAAAGGCCACGTCTAGCCTGTGCAGGCTGCCTTCTTGCAGGGCGCGCTGCCATTCGGTTTGGTACAAAAAGTCGCTATCGAAGCAGGGGTTGCCAAAGAACAGCCAATTGCGGCCGGTCGCGCCCACCGCACTGCGTTCCTGTATGAATGCGCGAAAGGGGGCAATACCGGTTCCTGGGCCAATCATGATGATGTCGCGTGCAGTATCTGTGGGCAGCCGAAAGCGATCATTTTCTTCAACAAATATGGGTACTGTCTCGCCTTCGCCGAGCTCAGCCAGAAAATGCGAGGCGACGCCCCAGCGCGCTTGATCTTCGCGGGTGTAATGCACATGGGCCAGCGTCAGGTGAACCTCATCGTCAACGGCCTGCCGACTGGATGCAATGGAGTACATGCGCGGGGTTAGCGGGCGCAGCGCGGTGACAAGGTCGTGGGCGGTCCATGCGGCTGGCCAAGTTTGCAGCACATCGATTAATTGCCGGTTTTTCAGCAGGTTGCGCAAGGCCTCGGCATTGCCCGGTTCAAGCAAGGCGCTCAGCTCTGTGCTGCCTGAACGCTGTGCGTGAACTGTCAGAAATGGTCGTGTCAGTACGGTCAGTTCACGGTGATGGCGTAGCCACTCCCCAAGCGGGTGTGTGACGTCGCCCAGCGTGATGGCTTCGTCCTTATCCAAGTCAAGCTGTTTGATGATCTGCTCAACCAGCGTTAGTGACTGTGTGGGCCACACGCCCAGAGCATCACCGGGCTGGTAGCTGATGTGGCTGCCTTCCAGTGAAAGCTCCAGGTGGCGAATGTCTTTTTGGCTGTCTCGCCCTGTGACGCGTTGGTTAAGCAAAAGCTCGGCATGATAGGGATGTTCGCGTGTCGCGACGGCGGTTTTCGGGCGCAGGGCGGTAATGCTGGCTTTGTGAGGTTCAGTCTGGGTGAGCGTTTGTCGCGCCAGTGTGATGGCGGCATCTCGCCAGGGCAAGGCCACGGTGTCGATATCCAGATCAGCCAGCCCGGTTTCATGTAATCGCTGTGCGCCCAGTTGGGTGAGGCGCTGGTCAAGGCTTTGCGCAATGCCACAGAAGAAGGGATAGCTCGAATCACCCAGGCCAAGCACCGCGTATTTGAGTTGGGGCAGTTTGGGTGCACGGCGGCTATTCAAAAATTCGACAAAAGCCAATGCATCATCAGGCGGGTCACCATCGCCTTGCGTGCTCATAACAATGTACAGCAGGCGTTCATCTTTGAGTTCGCGAGCGGCATATCGGTCGGCGCGTACCAGGCGCGCGTCCAGGCCCTGATCGCTCAGGCGTTCTGTCAGCGACTCGGCGACACGTTTGGCATTGCCTGTCTGGCTGCCGTACAGAACGGTCAGCCGCTGGCTCGTTGCGGCTTCGGGCGTGACTGCAACGCTCGTCAGATCCTGGGCTAAGGGCGGAACACGTTGACCTTGTGCAACACCAGCGAAATAGCCGGAGAGCCAGCTGAGCGCACCGGGCTCGAGGCCGTCGGTCAGCTGGGAAATCAGCGTGTGTTTGGATTGAGGAAGATAGGAAGGGGCAAGCATCGGACACTCATAAAGAATAAGTATCTGATCATTCTAGGGATGACACGGGCCAGACGAAACGACTGCTTTATTATTTCTATATAGCGTCTGGCCGTATATTTAGAGAAAATACATAAGAAATTCTAATTATATATATGAATATTATTGATTGTTTGAGGGTGAGTTTTCAGTCTTCGTGATAGTGAGCCCAGCCATCGTCCAGCCACGCCAACAGGGTCTCCAGCTCTGCTTCAGAAAGCCGCCGCGACGCCGGGGCATGACAGGGCAGCTCACGATCATCTGCCAACTGACGCAGTGTTTTGGTGGCCCCGACGGGTGCGACTTCACCATTAATAAACAGTTCACGTTCGCGGTACATCATGCGGGTGCAGCGGTCTAGCGTGATCCGGCCGGTTTTGGGTAAGCCGCCTGTAATGTCAGGGATGTCATCGCCAGGCGCAAAGTAGGCATTCTCGGGCAGATCGGTTAGCCATTGGCCCAAAAAGCGCGAGGCCAACGCGCTGTCGAAGCGTACTTTGCTAATGGCCGCCAGTGTGGCGTCGATCAACGATTGTGGCATGGATGCGGGAGCATCAGTGGCCGCGATGCCACGGTCTTTATAGGTGGCCGATAATTCTGGCCCTTTGATGACGGGGTAGCTATACATGCCCTTTGGGGCTCCCAGGTTAGCCATAATCTGGTCGTTGGCCGCTTCAAGCAAGCCGCAGGCCAGTGTGGCCTGGGTCGGTGCACGACAGCCGATAGAGATAGTCATGGAGTCGCCCAGCGCAACGCCGTCTTGTGCTACATGGGGTGGCAGGTAAAGCATATCGCCGGGCTCGATCACGTACTCTTCGTCGGGCTGGAAATTGGCCAAAATATTGAGAGGCAAACCGGGTTCGAGTGATAGGCCCTTTTGCTGGCTGATGCGCCAACGGCACGTGCCATGCGCTTGCAGCAAGAAAACATCGGCGCTGTCAAAATGCGGGCCCACGCCACCGCCGTCGGTGGCAATGCTAATCGTGGCATCGTCGAGTCTGGCATCTGAAATAAAGCGAAACTGATGCATTAGCGCGGCCGTAGCGTCATCGTGAAGGCTTACATTTTGTGCAAGTAAAGTCCAGCCAGATTGGGTAGCGGCAGGCAGGCGCGAATGTGGGCCTGCCTTCATCTGCCACACGTTCGCTTCACGCCAGACCAGCTGTGACTCGACCTCTTCGCGCCGTACCAGCTTGCGGATGTCAGCAATAGACAGGGTATGCTTGAAATCAGGGATGGCCTGACGGATCAGCAGCGGCTTGCGTTGCCAGTACTTTTGCATGAATTGGCTGGGCGTAATGCCACCCAACAGGGTGAGAGGCTGATTGATATCCATGGCGTGGGCGAATCCAGATTATTTACGGTTGTTCTGCACCGCTTCGTCTTGCAGCTGAAGTGGGCGGATGGGCGGTTGCTTCAACAGGTTAAAGAAACTCGTTGCGTAGCCGGTACAGTACTTCAAGCGCTTCGCGCGGGCTGAGCTGGTCGGGGTCTACATCGCTCAATGCGTCACGCAGGGCGAGGGCGTCGATGCGAGCGTCATCGGCTTCTGGCTCAGAAGGCGATTCGGCAGCGGGTGCCGCAAACAGGTCAAGCTGGGGCGTAGGCGCGCCCTGCGCCTCCAGGCGAGACAACTCACGACTGGCGTGGCGTATGACTGCGGGCGGAATACCTGCACGCTGTGCAACCTGTATGCCATAGCTGCGGCTGGCCGGGCCCGGCTGAACCTCATGCAAAAAGACAATGCCCGCTGAAGACTCGGCCGCTGCCAGATGCACGTTGGCCGCCGCCGGTGATTCAGCGGGCAGTCGTGTAATTTCAAAGTAATGGGTGGCAAATAGTGTGAGCGCCTGGTTATGTGTAAGCAAGCGGTAAGCGATTGACCATGCCAGCGCCAGCCCGTCATAGGTAGACGTGCCGCGCCCGATTTCATCCATTAACACCAGGCTTTGTGGCGTGCTGGCGGCAAGGATGGCGGCGGCTTCGGTCATTTCCATCATGAACGTGGATCGCCCGCCCGCCAAGTCGTCAGCAGCCCCTATACGCGTGAAAATGCGATCTATAAGGCCGATGCGCGCAGCGCGGGCGGGCACAAAGCTGCCCACACGAGCCAGTAGTGCGATGAGCGCAATCTGGCGCATATAGGTTGATTTACCACCCATATTGGGGCCAGTAATTAACAGCATCCGGCGCTGGGGGCCCAGTTCGCAATCGTTGGGTGTGAACTGCTCAATGCTGTGTTCAACCACCGGGTGGCGTCCTGCCTCGATCATGATGTCTGCGCTGTCGACCAACTCGGGTGCTACCCAAATATTGCTGCGTGCATGCTCGGCAAGCGCAGCCAGAGCATCGATGGATGCCAGCGCCGAAGCACACAGCGAAAGAGGCTGGGCATATTCGGCAAACTGTTCAAGCAGGCTCTCGAATAGCCATTTTTCGCGACTAAGGCTGCGGTCTTTGGCGGATAGTACCTTGTCTTCCCAGGTTTTCAGTTCAGGCGTAATGAAACGCTCGGCGTTTTTCAGGGTTTGGCGACGGCGATATTCAGCGGGTACTTTTTCGGCCTGGGCACGCGACACTTCGATGAAAAACCCATGCACGCGGTTGTACTCAACACGCAGTGTGGCTATGCCGGTGCGCTCACGCTCGCGGGCCTCAAGTTCGACCAGGAAGTCGCCGCTATCGCTTGCCAGGCGGCGTAACTCATCAAGTTCTGCATCGTAGCCCGTGGCCACAACACCACCATCGCGTATTAGCAGAGCGGGTTCTTCGGCGATCGATGCTTGGATTAACGCTGTAATAGCGGGGTCGATATCGATGCGTTCAATAAACCCCGCCAATTGCGGTGTAGAAGGAAAGGCCTGTTTCAGATGCTGGCTGAGCTCGGGTAACTGGGCCAGTGCGTCGCGCAGGCTTGCCAGTTCGCGCGGTCGTACGGTGCGCATGGCCATGCGCGTGGCAATGCGTTCAAGATCGGGGCAGCGATCAAGCATGCGGCGCAGTACGTCGAGCGATGGTTCGGCGTTTAGCGCATCACGGTCAGGCGGGGCAGAAAGAAAGGCGGCAATAACCTGTTGGCGCTCACGCGCAGGTTGATTGTCGCGCAGTGGGTGATGCAGCCAGCGCCGCAGCAAGCGGCTGCCCATGGGGGTTTCACAGTGATCCAGCGTGGAAAACAGCGTGGGGCTGGCTTCGCCGCCTATGGTCTCGGTAAGCTCCAGGTTTTTTCGGGTGACGGGGTCCATGACCACGTACTCACCGGCATGATCGACCTGTATCGTGTGAATATGCGTTAGTGACTGTGTTTGCGTGCGGCTGACATAGCGCAGCAGGGCACCCGCTGCACACATGGCTGCAGGCAAATCAGTTAAGCCGAAGCTACCCAGCGTATCGACCGAGAAATGGTTTTGCAGTACGTCGCGTGCGCCATCGGTATCAAAGTGCCAGTCAGGCACGGGGCTGAGGGCAAAGCCGTCGTGTGACGCAGGCCGGACGCTTTCGGCACACACCAGTTCAGCAGGATCAACGCGGTGCAGTTCGGTGTCGAGCATGTCGGGCGTGCATTCACACACGCGGAAGTCGCCGTTTGCCAGATTCATCCAGGCCAGCCCCGCGCGCTCGGTGCGGTTAATGCGGGTAACCCACAGCGCCGCAATGATGCGGTCGGCCTTGGCCGGCAGCAGGGCATCGTCGGTGAGCGTGCCGGGGGTAACAATGCGAACAATTTTGCGCTCAACAGGCCCTTTGCTGGTGGCAGGGTCACCAATTTGTTCACAGATGGCCACTGACACGCCCATCGCAACCAGCTTGGCCAGGTAGCCTTCCATGGAGTGCACTGGCACCCCGGCCATGGGGATAGGCACGCTGTTCGAAGAACCTCGCTTGGTCAGCGTGAGGTTAAGCAGTTTGGCACCGCGCTCGGCGTCTTCGTAAAACATTTCATAGAAGTCACCCATGCGATAAAACAGCAGATGCGGGCCAGCCTCGGCCTTGAGCCTGAGGAATTGCTGCATCATGGGGGTGTGCGCACTGAGATCGGTGTTTGTCATTAAGAAATCAATGAGTTACTTGGGCTGATGGTGGCAGGCTGTAGCAGCCTGCGGGCGTTCAAGGCGTCGTGACGCGCTGGGCACGCAAGTGGTTGGCGTGCGCTTGAATCAACATTGTAGTATGCGGCACTTTTTGCTTGGCTGCAGATCTTTTGGAGTCAAGTAAGCGGCGACATACATGTACCATCCAACTACAATTTTCGAGTAAGTGGATGCTAGTTGTTGTCGGGGGGGGCTACGCCAACAAAACACCGCAGCTAGCACGTATAAGCACCACGTTGCGTGTTGACGGCGTTGTTTGCGAAGTATGCAGAAATTGATCGGGCGGAAATAGGGTTTCCGCCTGACTGGAATACTCGCGCTGGTTGGTGCTAAAGAGAAGCGCGCTAGGTCCAACACGATCATCGACGTCGACGTTTACTAGCTCCCGCTTTCCAGCAGGCCGAAAGTTTCTACGCAACTGCTCGTTAGGTACGCTAAATACCCGCCCACATCACCGCATCACCGCCGCATTCCACTTCCGTATTTGATCAATGCTGGCAGTGACGCCACCGCAGACGACAATCACTATGGTTCCAAACCCTTGCAGGACAGTGGCTTGTTCATAGGCCAGCGCCAGGCTGGCGCCACAAGCAGGTTCGACCAAGATGCGATGGTCGTCGAGAAAGTGTTCGCAGGCATTTAGTGCGGCATGGTCGTTAACAACGGCACTGAGTGTGGGATACGTTTGTGACAGCCTCCAGGCCTGCTCACACACTTGCTCTGCACCCAACGAAGTGGCAATGCTGGTAATGCTGTCTAGCGTTATTCGCTTGCCTTGTTGTATTGATTGTGCCAGAGAGTCGGTCCCAATGGTTTCGGCCGTAATAACGGGTATGTCGCCCCAATTATTGCGGCGCAGCCCTTCAACGACGCCGGCATACAGGCCACCACCGCCCACTGACAGCATGATGGCATCAGGCTTGACGCCTTCGCTGACAAGTTCATCGACCAATGTGGCGTGGCCTTTCCAGAGCAGGGGGTCATCAAATGGGTGAAGGAAAGCATCGTCCTCACCCATTAGCGACAGCGCCAGTGTATTGGCCTCATCCCAGGCTTTGCCGTGCACAATAACCTGCGCATGTTCTGCCTTGATGAGTGACCGTGCGCGTTCAGTTGTTGTTTCGGGCACGACTACCGTAACGGGTATAGACAGGCAGCGTCCTGCGTAGGCCACTGCAATACCGGCATTACCGCCCGATGACGAGATGAAGCGCCGCTTGCCACGCCGTGCATACTCCTGGCATGCAGCGCCGATGCCGCGAATCTTGAACGACCCCGTTGGCTGTAATGCTTCGATCTTGAGCCATATCTGGCTGCCAGTAATGAGACTGAGGGGCCGGGACTCAATCAAGGGGGTGTGAATATGTAAATTCAAGGCTGACTCCTGAAGAACAATCCGATATTACGCTGCTTTGTTGCTGCCCGAGATAAAAGGCCTGTCGTCGTAATGGCGCCGTTTGCTATATTGCGGTAACTACGTAGTTAATACTAAAGGCGGGAGACAATGAGCGAATTTTTATTATGGGACGCAGTGGACCAGCGGCGTGCCATGCTGAACGGCGAAATCGGTGTTCGTGAACTGATCTCGGCGTATATTGCCCGGATCGAGGCGCACGATACAACGATAAACGCCGTTGTCACGCGCACATTCGAAACAGCACTTGAACAGGCCGATGCGGCGGACAAAAAGCGGTTGCGTGGCGAGGCAGATGGAGCACTGTTCGGTCTGGCTGTTGCTCATAAGGATACCCTGCCTACAGCCGGTGTGCGCACCACCTTTGGTTCACCACTATTTGCTGACTCTGTGCCTGCCATCGACCATGCAATCGTTGCCCGCCAAAAGAAGGCGGGGGCCATCTCGCTGGGCAAGACCAATGTGCCCGAGTTCGCGGCAGGGTCGCATACTTACAACCCTGTTTTTGGTGCAACACATAATCCTTACGACACTTCACGTTCGGCAGGTGGCAGCAGTGGTGGGGCGGCAGCGGCGCTCGCCAGTGGCTTTGTTTCGTTGGCCGATGGGACTGACATGGGCGGTTCATTGCGCAACCCTGCCAGTTTCTGCAATGTTGTTGGCCTGCGTCCAACTCCGGGTCGTGTGCCTAATTTTCCGTCCGCCATGCCCTACAACGCGCTGAGCGTGGCAGGCCCAATGGGGCGCTCAGTGCAGGATGTGGGGCTGCTGCTAAGTGCCATTGCGGGTGAACATCCGTATGATCCGCTATCTTTCGGATCTGATTCGGTGTCGTTTACTCACTTGCGCGCGCGTCAATGCAAAGGTCTGCGGGTGGCCGTCAGCCGCACGCTGGGAGGTTTGCCCTTTGAGGCTGCGGTACGCAAGGGGCTCGATGACGGGGTGGCCACCCTGGTCGATATGGGGTGTGTTGTTGATGAGGCCGAGCCTGATCTTAATGGCGCTGATGATGTGTTCGATGTCATGCGCGCGTTGTCGTTTGCAACGGGTTATGGTCCGCTGCGTGCAAGCAATGGCGATCGCATGAAGGAGTCGGTACGCTGGAATATCGATATGGGGCTGGCCCTGACGGGCGAGCAACTAAGCCGTGCCGAACGCGAACGTACGCGCTTGCTGGCTGCGGCGCGTAGTTTTTGGGATACCTACGAATTCTTGGTGGCACCGGTGTCGCAGGTGCTGCCTTTTGCAGTGGGCGAAGATTACCCCCGTAGTATCGATGGGGTACAGATGGAAAATTACATTAGCTGGATGCGTTCAAGTTCGCGTATTACCGTTCTGGGCTTGCCGGCAATATCGCTGCCCTGTAGTTTTACGGATGACGGGCTGCCTGTCGGCATCCAGATTATTGGCCGACCCCGTCAAGAACACGCTCTGCTAAGTTTTGCACTGGCTTTCGAAACGGCCAGGCCAACAGGCAGGCGTCGTCCTTTCTGAAGCACCTGTGGCTGCTTATGCCATTGGGGTGGCAGAGCAGGCCGCAACGCCACGTTGGCCACCCGTCGCTTCAAATAACTGCGGCTACGGCACACTCGCAGTGATCGCAGAAGCATTCCTGCCAGGCCTCACTGGGTGGGTATGCCGACGTTCACTGCGCTTAACAGTCGATTGTTGAACTGCCGTCGGTTCTTCAAGAATCAGGCGATAGCCGCCTGGCGGGCTGGCAGGCAATAACCCTGGCGCGGCAAAATCAGCGCAACACCGCCGGCAACAAACAGGAAAAATGCCGCACTGCCAAACGCAAGCCAGTGTGTGCCAAAGGTTTCATAGCCCCATCCGCCCAACCATGAGCTGATCATGCCGCCCACCTGATGGCCGACATAAGAGGTGCCATACAACACACCTACCAGTTTTACACCGTACACATCGGCCAAAATGGCCGAAGACAGCGCGACGCTTCCGGCCCAGACAATGCCGCCAACCGCTGCAACCGTATACAGTTGCCACTGTGTGCCGGCAATCAGCAAGCCGAGAAAGCCCAGACCCCGAACGAAGTAAATGGTGGAAAGTATGTGCTTTCTGGGCAAAATGTCGGAGATTCTGCCTAGTATCAGGGTACTGAAAATGGCGACCAGGCCAATCAGGCCGATGCCCAGCGAGCTTGTGGTGGCATCAAAGCCGTGGTCAATAAGCATAGGTACGCCGTGCGTGCCGAGCAAGTTCATGCTATAGCCACAGGCAAACAAACCCAGCGTGATTTTCCAGAAGGGGCGTGTAACCAGCGCCTCACGCAACTTCAGGCTGGGCGCTGCGGCCCGGCTTGTGGCCGATGAGGCCCCGCTAGTTGCTCCGCTCTGACGGCTAGGCGGCAGGTCGGCATTTTCTGGTGCATTTTCACGCACGACAAATACCGTAGTGGGTATGGCAATTAACGCGAAAACGGCGGCATACCCCATAAGCGTAGATTGCCAGCCAAACATGCCAATCGACCAGGTAAACAGCGGGGTGACGACAGCAATGCCTGCCATTGAGCCCGTGGATAGAAAAAACAAGGCCATGCCTCGTTGTCTTACAAACCAACGGCTCAGTATTGGGGT
Source organism: Pusillimonas sp. ANT_WB101 (assembly GCF_008369125.1). Lineage (NCBI taxonomy): Bacteria > Pseudomonadati > Pseudomonadota > Betaproteobacteria > Burkholderiales > Alcaligenaceae > Pusillimonas > Pusillimonas sp. ANT_WB101. The sequence goes on from NZ_VOAY01000001.1 coordinate 200,099, forward strand.
CAATGCCACCGGGCTGACAAAGGCCAGCCCGATTGAAAGAAATATGCCAAAAGCCATAAAAAAGCTTAAGGGGGTATGGGCATTGACTGTCCAGATGGCGCTGGCCACCACGATAATGGTGCCCAGCAACAGCACGGATCGTGTGCCGATACGTGCGACCAGATAGCCTGCTAACGGCATGGCAAGCCCATAAAACAGCATACCAATGGCGATAATGCCGGAAAGCAGGCTGCGGCTAAAACCCAGGCTTTCTATCATGGGCAGAAAGAAGGGCCCGATGCCCATGCGCAGACCGACTGTAAGTAGCGTGAGTGTTGCCGCTGCTGCGACGATGTTCCAGCCAAAATACCACTGTCTTGCGCTACTGGCGTTACTCAAGGTGTTCTCCTGCCCTGTTCGGCTGCCGTGCCTCGCGGCACCAAAAAATACTGTCTGGAAACGGATCAGGCGCCTGCGATTCTGAATCGCAGACGCCTGTTTTTATGCTGAATGCTACCTTATTACTTTACTACATTACTAAATTACCCGTACAGCTATAGACGCAAAAGTACTTAGCCGCATGCGCCTATAGCCCCGCAGGCCGTGCAGAATTCGCAGCCATCTTTTTTGTAGGTTTAAGCGTAAAGTTAAACTTCTCTGCCTGTTTCAGCACAGGCCACTAACGGATCCAACATTGTTATTCGTGCGGGCACCCATCTCCGATGCCATTTTGGGCGGATATCTTTTGGAACCATTTTTGCTTTTTGAACAAGTCAACCGCTTGTCGTTTTCGTCCCTGATAACAATGGACGATGGTGGGACGCTAGCAGGCTGCAAGGAAGTCCATTGCCACGGTTTCAAACGAAGCAAATGATTCCTCGAAAGTTGGCCGGTTCGTATCATACACGAGAGGTATTAGGTGTTTAGAGTACTGTTTCAGCAGTTCTCCATTTGTTTTAGCGACGTTCAGAGTACGCTTAAGAACGCTAACAGGGTCGGAGTCAAACTCGGGGTTCTGACCGTGGAATTCGTTTTGGTCGCTCTGCACCAGCTGTGGAAAAATGCTTCGTGCGCTGGCTAGTGAGTCTCTCGAATGCTCAAAGATGCGCGCAACGTCGTAGACGTGGCGAACCAATGTAGGGTCAATGTCCCCCTTGATTTGGTGGCCGTCCCATTTGTATGCATAGCGGCGCAACAATGACAGCACCTTCTCGGCGGCAGTCTCGGCAACGGAGACGCAATCAATAGCAACCGTCGAAGTCGCTTGTAGGCCTGCAAGTGTCTCGTAGAGGTAGCCAAATTCACGCCGCTCCAGCGGCAGTAATGGTTGTCTTTGAATAAGCTCAAGCTTGAGTTCGGGACGAAGGCTTGGAAATTCTGAGTAGGTGGATTTATATCTGGCCCCGACGACATAGTACCGATGCGCATCTCGGATGCTAGGGTTAAGCTCTCCGTTCAGGTACTCGAGAGGCGGAAAACCCAGACCGTTTAAGAGCGATGGAATGTGCTCATGTAGCGACTTGAGCCGCACCCGGTCTCCCCGGCCTTTCTTTAAAGGACTTTTGGTGGCTGACAATACTACCTTGATGTCAATGTCTTCAGACATTCGGTTGATTAGACCGTGGGCCTTAGATAGGCATGTACCGCCCGCGAAGATGAGCCGAATACCCTCATCATGGCGGGTATGCTCGGCTCGACGCGGGTCGATATCGCTAAAGTGGTTGTGGTGAACCTGGAGTTTGCTCAATTTCTTGAGCAACTCAGTTATGTGGATGTCTTTTTCAGCAGTCTGTACCGGCAGTCCTCGTAGAAGGCCTTCTGCTGCCAGGTCTTCAAGCGCTTGCTTCTGGGCGGCTGTAATTATTCTCATATACGACCGAGCGGCCTCCAACTGCAATCTTTCTACTGATGCGGCGTTGCCCAGTGTTAGCCACGAATGTTCCCGGCAGCTGTGTTGTCTGACCTGAGTTGTATGCGGCAGCTGCGCTTCCAGCACTGACTGAAATACCTAGTTTTCTGAGAGTTTCAGCGGCAAGTGTTTCTAAACTACCTGCAGGGATAGTCGAGCCCGTGAATGAGCTTTTGCGGGTCTTGGCATACACCCCCGTCCCGATACGAACTAGTACACCCTTGCTTTGGAGTTCTTTGAGGGCCCAAGAAACCTGGGAAGGACTGCCCATCTTAGCGACATCCGCCCTAAGAATAATGTTGCCAGTTCGCTGCTTGATGGACCGCAGCATTCGTTCTTGCAGTCTCATAGTAATATTTCCTTTTTTGAGCTATTTAAGTATATGGTAACTTGCTCTTTTATATCAATATTAATGATTATATAACAACTACTTATGCCTTCAAGATTTGCCGGTGTTCCGGCAAGGTTTGAATTTCATTCAGGGTTTATTAACCCCTTTTTTGTCGACACGTACGTTTACTCGCTTGTCGAAATCTGCTGCTGGAACAAGAGAGCAAGCTAATTGGCACGCCGTGTCGATGACCTTCTCTCAGCAGATATTTTGCAGGAGTTTCCAGCCATAGACGCAAAAGTACCTAGCCGCATGCGCCTATAGCCCCGCAGGCCGTGCAGAATTCGCAGCCATCTTTTTTGATGACGGCGAGGTTGCCGCATTCGGCGCAACGCTTTCCGTTCATGGGGGTGGTTTCAAGCGCAAGCCGGCCTTGTCTGGGGTCTTCAGCCACCACACCCATGGCGTTTACGGGCATGCCTTCTTCGGTAAGAATGCCCAGCATGGCGTAGCGGTGGATAACAAGCTGTGCAATATAGGCAACCGTAGAGGGGTAGTTGGCTTGTTTCTCGCTGCCGGGCACTCGCGCCAGAAAGTCGCCGCGCGGCTCGGCGTAGTTGAGCAGCTTGCGCAACTTCATGGCGATCCAGGCCGGGTCGATAACGCGCATGTCCAGGCTAAGCAGCTTGCACAACCCATCGAGTGCGCGCGGGTGTGCGCCGGTTAGCCACATGCTGTAGGGGCGACGGCTGCCGTCGGGCATTTGCAGTTCTTTCAGCATGAGCACAAAGTCGTCGTCGGTCGCCGGGTTGCGCACGTCTGCCACCCAGGCCAGGGTGCCGTCGGTACCGGTCTTGGGCTCGCGCGGCGCAAACAGGGCATTTAGAACAGGTGAGGGGTCATTGGCGCGGGGTTCGAGTGCGCCTAGGCTGTGGTAACGCCATTCAACCAGACGTGCCAGGGCCGCGGTGGCACTCGGTACGGCTACCGGTTCGCCTTCTGGCGGCATGGGCATTTTAAAACCGTCGCCATAGGCACTGGCCAGCACGGAAAGCTTTTTGCGCAGCCAGCCACGGTCGTTGGCACGCATATCGCTTGACAGTGTTTTTGCGATGGCATCCAGCCCGCGCGGGGGTTGGCCACCCAGCACCCAGACTTCGAACGGCACCTGGTCTTGATCGGCCACCACAATGGCAAATTCACCTTGGGGCGTGGCAATGGTTTCGCTGACCCATCCTGACGCGCCAGCGGGCAGGCTGGGCCGTGAGGGCCAGCGCAGCGATGCCAGGGGCGGTGACATGGCGACTTCGGTGAGCACGATACGTTTGTCTTGTTCGGACAATGTAATGGGTTTGGGTGCCAGAGCGCCGGGGTCGGCAGTGGTAGAAAGCACGGCGCCCAGAATAGTGTTGGGCCTATAGGTGGTGATGCCCTTCAAACCTTTATGCCAGGCTTGTGTATAAAGATTTTTGAAGTCTTCATAAGGGTAATCGACGGGTACGTTGACGGTTTTGGAAATGGCGGCATCCACGTAGGGTGCGACGGCCGCCACCATGAGCATATGATTAATGGCTGAAATATTGAGTGCTGATACAAATGCTTCAGGCAGGTTGTCAACATCGCCATCCATAGCGCGATAGACGCGGTAGGCATGATCTTCGACGGTGTAATCTTTTTTGCTGCCGTCATGCATGCGTTTGGTGCGCGTATAGGCCCACGAAAAAGGTGGTTCTATTCCGTTGGAAGCATTGTCGGCAAATGCCAGTGAAATCGTACCTGTGGGTGCGATGGATGTAAGGTGCGAGTTGCGGATGCCATGTTCGCGGATGGCAGTCTTCAGTGCCTCGGGCAGGCGCGAAGCGAAGCCGCTGGCCAGGTATTTTTCGGCATCAAACAGCGGGAAGGGGCCGCGCTCTTTGGCCAGCTCAACCGACGCCTCGTAGGCTGCGTCGCGTAGCTCACGAGCCATACGGGCTGCCAGCTCGCGCCCTTGCTCGGAGTCATAACGTATACCTAACATGATCAGGGCATCTCCCAGCCCTGTAAAGCCCAGGCCGAGACGACGCTTGGCATCGGCCTCGCGCTTTTGCTCGACCAGCGGCCAGTTTGTGACGGTGAGTACGTTGTCGAGCATGCGCACGGCCAGCCGTGCTGCTTTAGTCATGCTGTCGTAGTCAAAGCTGGCTTTGTCGGTAAATGGGTTGTTGACGTAGACGGCAAGGTTAAGGCTACCCAGGCAGCAGCACCCATGGTCAGGCAGGGGTTGTTCTCCGCAAGGGTTGGTTGACTCGATACGCTCGCAATAGTCGAGGTTGTTGTCGGCGTTGATACGGTCCATGTAAAGCACGCCGGGCTCGGCCGCGGCATAGGTGCTTTGCATGATGAGATCCCACACTTCACGTGCACTTACGCTGCGATAAACCCACAAGCCGTCGTCACGCAGGTATGCACCCTGCTTTTTCAGATCTTCATTGGGTTCGGCGACGTGCACCAGTTCGAAGTGGCTGTCGGCTTCGACAGCATTCATGAAAGCGTCGGTAACGCCGACGGAAACATTAAAATTGTTGAGCTGGCCGCGCTCTTGCTTGGCAACGATGAACTCGGTAATGTCAGGGTGCGTAACATCAAGCACCGCCATTTGTGCGCCGCGCCGGGCACCGGCCGATTCAACGGTTTCGCATGAACGGTCAAAAACCCGCATGTAAGAAATAGGGCCAGAAGCACTGCTGCCCGTGCCTTTAACCAGCGCGCCCTTGGGGCGTATGGCAGAAAAGTTGTAACCCACGCCGCCGCCACGACGCATGGTTTCGGCGGCCTGGGCCAGTGCCGTATAAATGCCTGGTTTGCCGTTGTCATCTTCGGTGATGGAATCGCCCACCGGCTGTACAAAACAGTTGATCAGCGTGCTGTGCAATTGTGTGCCCGCCGCGCTGTTGATGCGACCGGCAGGTATAAACCCATGCCGCATGGCCCACAAAAACTCTTCCGTATAAATTTTTCGCTGTTTGGCCGGTTCTGCTTCGGCAAGCGCGGCGGCAACACGTGCGCGTACTTCGTCAATGGTAGTTTCGCCGTTTTTGGCGTATTTTTCGATCAAGACTTCGATGGAAATGTCTTGCGGCTGAGCCAGTGAAATGGCTATGTTTTCAAACTGTTGCATGGCTGGTGGGCTCCTGGGGCCCGGTGGCGCGTGCGTGATGCAGCACGCCAGTGTTCGGGGCGCTATGGTTAGGTGCTCAATCATACGAATACGCCTGCGGCAGCGCATTGACCTGCATTAACCTCACAAGCACACGGTTGCAGAATTCAAGGCGCGTGCCTGGCTTTAGTTGGCCTATGCGGCCGGGGGGGCTGCAAATACACCTTGTATCTGATGGTTTTTCAGGGCTGTTTGTACGGTGCCGTTTGACTTCATCTCTTCGATAAAATCGCACAAATAAGCAATAGCTTCGGGGCTGCGGCTTTTCGGCATGCCCATGGCCTGCCGGATCACCATGAAATGTCCGTCTAGCACTCGAAGGCTTCCGAGCCGTTTGGCGTCGGCCTCCAGTTGCTGGCGCACGCCAGCGGCCACGTCAGACTGTGTCGCCATAAATGTATCGACAACCGTCGGTGACGAGGGGGCGTGTTCAATCATAGCCTGCTTCAGTTCTCGAGTAAGAAACAGGTCGTAAGCGCTGCCTTTGCCCACAGTAACGCGTATGTCTTTGCGGTCGACTTGGTCCATGTGAGTGATTGGGGAGTCTTGACGCACCAAATACGTGCCTTCGATATGCACGTAGGGTGCCGTAAAGGCTATCTGTTCGCCACGTTTGGGGTCAATGGCAAAGAAGCCTATGTCGGCATGCTCTGTGGCGACAGCATCGACAGATTCACGAGCTGTTTTGAAGATGACAAGTTCAAGCTCTACCCCTAAACGACCAGCAAGTTCACGAGCCAGGTCGACGGAGACGCCTTTGGCGCCGGCCCCGGCAGGATCAGCGGCGGCCAGAATGGCATTGCCGGTATTGATGGAGGCGCGAAGTTTGCCTGTTGGCGCAAAGGCCGCGCGAAGTTCCGGGTTCGTCATAGCATCATGCTCCGATGGTTGGTTATGAGGAAGACGGCGTTGCGGCGTCGGTGGGGTTAGCCCCTGCGCCGCTGCGCGCGCGCTAAGAGATACTCTACCACCTCTTCGTGGCTGCCACTAAACACGGTGCGGTCGGCCTTGGTATTGCGTTGATACGCGTACATGGGGTCATAGTACTCAAGCAATAACGCGCTGATCCATTCGCGGTGAAGGTCGAGATCGCCATCTCGTTGTTGCCGTACCAGCGCGTCATCCATAATTGCCGCCAGGCGTTCGTATCGTTCATGGCCCAAGCGTTTGACGATTTTTAGAAGGCTTTGCCGCAACTGCTCCGCAAAGGCCTCGAATCCAGCCTCTTCACCGTCACGTGCAGTAAATTCTGCAGCAAGGTCAATGACATAGTCGCGCAAAATGCGGTTGATACGGTTTTCTAGTGTGTCTTCGAGCCACACTCGCGGGTAGTTTTGCATACCGGCGTGCAAAGAGGGCGGTACAAAACAGCGGCCCACTGTACGGCTTTCTTCTTCGAGCACAAACTCGTCAAAGCCTTGTGCGCGTTTTTTTAGAAAATCAATGGCCAGCCTGTTTTCAAAATCAATTTGAGCCGGCTGCGGGGTGGCGTGTTTGCCAAAGCTGGAGCCGCGATGATGAGCATGACCTTCAAGATCAATGGCGTGGTCCAGACGGTAAAGCAGTTCTGTTTTGCCCGAACCTGTTAGCCCGCCAACGAGGATGAAGCTGCATTCGGCGGCGGCAGCTTCATTGGTCTCTACCAAAAAACCGCGTAAGGCCTTATAGCCCCCCTCGACACGAGGATAATCAACGCCTGATTCGGCCAGCCACTGCTGGGCGATACGGGACCGTAACCCGCCTCGAAAGCAGTACAGCATGCCGTTGGGGTGCTGGCGGGCGAAGCGCTGCCATGCGTGGATGCGTTCGTCGCGCTTGGCGCCGGATACCAGACGGTGCCCCAGTGCGATGGCTGCTTCCTGGCCCTGCTGCTTGTAGCAGGTGCCAACCAGATGGCGCTCTTCGTCGTCCATGAGGGGCAGGTTGATGGTGTGCGGGAAAGCGCCTTTCAGATACTCTGCCGGTGCGCGCAAATCGGCCATCGGTGTGTCAGCAAGAAACAGATCGCGATAACAGTTGGTGGTGTTATCCATCAGGCGATGACCACTCCGTGTTCTTGTCGGGCCATCATCTCGCCAATGGGCGAGAGGCTGAGCCCGATATCATTGGCCATAGACAGAAACTGGTCTACGCCCTCGGGCGCAACCGCCACGAGCAGCCCGCCACTGGTTTGCGGGTCGCATAGAAACTGTTTTTGAGGCTCTGTGATGGTGCCTACACCATGCCCATAGCTGTCGAAATTGCGCAGTGTGCCACCCGGTACGCAACCCTCGGCCAGATAATAATCTACACCTGCCAGGCGCGGGACCGCATCGTAGTGCAAGCGGGCAGTAAGCCTGCTGCCGTCGGCCATTTCGAGTAAATGACCGAGCAGACCAAAACCTGTGACGTCGGTCATGGCCGTTACGGCGTCCAGCTTGGCAAAGTGGCTGCCTGCGCTGTTGGGTGTGCACATGCACTCGCATGCCACGCCCAGGTCTTGATGGCGTAACTTGCCCTTTTTTTCGGCCGTGGTCAGTATGCCTATGCCCAGCGGTTTGGTCAGAAACAGAATGCTGCCTTCGGTGGCGGTATCGTTGCGCTTCAGATGGCGTCGGTCGACCGTGCCCGTAACGGCAAGCCCAAAAATAGGCTCAGGCGCATCAATGGAGTGGCCGCCGGCCAGGGCGATACCTGCCGCGTCACAGGCCGCGCGCCCGCCACGAATAACGTCGCGTGCGACCTCGGGCGGCAGCACATTAATAGGCCAGCCCAGAATGGCAATGGCCATGATGGGGGTGCCGCCCATGGCGTAGATGTCGCTGATGGCATTCGTGCCCGCGATACGACCGAAATCGTAGGGGTCATCGACAATGGGCATGAAAAAATCAGTGGTAGAAACAATGCCACGCTCATCGTCCAGCCCGTAAACGGCGGCGTCGTCACGCGAGGTATTGCCTACCCACAATTTGGGATCGGCAGTTTGCGAGCCACTGCCTGCCAAAATGGTGTCAAGAACGCGGGGTGAAATTTTGCAGCCACAGCCCGCGCCGTGACTGTATTGGGTGAGACGGATGGGTTCGTTCATGAGAAAGCTGGCCTGTGGTGTCAGTGGGTGGTGTATACCGTTATTTTACAGGTGGGGTTTCCGTCTCTGGCCAGTAGTAGTCATCGTTGTAAATACGCCCGCCAAAGATGGCCGTGCCGATGCGTACTTCGGTAGAACCTTCCTCAATGGCGATTTCAAAATCGCCGCTCATTCCCATAGACAGGCGTTCCATTTCAACCCCGTCTACGGCTTCTTCGCGCATGCGGTCGCGCAGCACACGCAATGTTCGAAAGCAGGCGCGTACGGCGTCCTGATCGTGCAGATTGATGGCGAGTGTCATCAGGCCCCGTATGCGCAGCGTGGGCATGTCGCGGGCCACCTGGCGCAAAAACGGAAGCAGCTCGTCGGGCGGCAAGCCATACTTGGTGGGCTCGGTCGATGTCTTGATTTGTACCAGTGCGTCGATGGCACGCCCTTCATGCTGAAGACGGCGCTCAAGCGCGACAGCCAGGTCGAGACGGTCAAGCGACTGGATCTCGGAGGCCATGCGGGCAATGTCTTTGGCTTTATTGGTTTGCAGATTGCCAATCATGACCCAGTCAATGCCGCAGTCTGCCAGCGGTTCGAACTTGCTGCGTATCTCTTGCGCCTTGTTCTCGCCCAAGCGCCGCACGCCAGCAGCCACAGCCTCTCGAATGGGTGCTTCGCCAAAGGTTTTGCTGACCGGGAGCAGGGTGACTGAGCCTGCAGCCCGCCCGGCGCGCTGTGCGCTGTCGTCAATGCGTTGCCGGATGGCGGCTAATCGCGAGCTGATTGAGTCTTGATGTGCCATGGTTATAGGTGTTTATGCAAAAGTGGGAAGGCTCGCCGTGATTTCATACGACTTGAGCCTGGCTTCAAAGTTGAATGTGTTTGACGTGATCATGAGCTCGTCGGCGCCCGTGCGGTCGATGAAGGCCTGCAACTGTGAAGCGACGGTATCGGGTGCACCAACGGCTGAACACGAAAGCGTGTGGTCGAGCAGGGCTTGTGCCTGTGGGCCCAGGTTTTCCAGGTAGCCGTCTACGGGCGGTGGCAGCCGGGAAGGTCTGCCACTGCGCAAATTTACAAATGACTGCTGCCACGAGGTGGCCAGAAAGCGCGCCTGCTCGTCGGTGTCTGCGGCAAATACATTAAAGCCCAGCATGACGTAAGGTTTGGCAAGCTGAGAGGAAGGCTTGAAGGTGCTGCGGTACAGCTGTATGGCCTGCATCATTTGTTGGGGGGCAAAATGTGAGGCGAACGCGTAAGGCAACCCGAGTGCGGCGGCAAGTTGAGCGCCGAATAGGCTGGAGCCGAGTATCCATATAGGAACATTAAGGCCTTTGCCTGGCACAGCCAGTACAGGCTGACGCGGCTCGTCTGACATGTAGTCCATGAGTTCGACCACATCGCGCGGGAAGGCGTCGGGGTCGGAGGAGAGATTGCGACGCATCGCCCGTGAAGTGACTTGATCTGAACCGGGAGCCCGACCCAGCCCCAAGTCGATACGACCAGGGTAAAGCGACTCAAGCGTGCCGAATTGTTCGGCAATAACAAGAGGAGAGTGGTTGGGCAACATAATGCCCCCCGCCCCAACGCGAATGGTTTTGGTGCCAGCGGCTACATGCGAAATTAGAATGGCAGTGGCGGCGCTGGCAATACCAGGCATGCCATGATGTTCGGCCATCCAGTATCGCTTGTACCCCCACTGTTCGGCATGCTGCGCCAGGCTTAGCGTGTTGCGAAATGAGTCAGCGGCGGTACCGCCCTCAATAATAGGGGCAAGGTCAAGTACGGAAAAATGCGTCATGGATACGTAATGGCTACCAAAGCAAATGGGGTGGGCGGAGAAGTAGAGAGGTTGGTCAGGCAGTGTGCCAGCGTATGCCGACAAGCGTGCTGAAAACCTTCTTGATAATCCAGTTTATCAGTAAGGAAGTATAGGCTTCCTGGCTATTCTTTTTGCCCTGAGCGTGGTTGGCACCTAAAACTGGTCATGAGATACGCAACCCGAGTTAAGGAAATTGGGCATGAATTACGGAATTCGAGCTAGAAAGTTGGGCATGAGCGACGGAATCCGAGTTAAAGAAAATGGGGTGCTAACGGATACTCGTGGCATAAGGCCGGCGTCTTGTAGCCGCGCATAAATCTCGCTGTGATCAGGTCGATAGGGGCTTTGTAAGACTGCTGCGCAAACGACGGCTACGGTACAAATTAAGGCTACTGCAAAAACAACGGTCACTGCACAAATCAAACCGGTCGCTGGCAGCACCTGGCTTTGGGCTTGCGGCGACCGGTTTCACGTTGGGAGATGAGCCCCACAGCCTAGAAGGTCAGACTAAAGGCCATTCTTTGAAGAAGACCTATCTGCTCTTTATTGAAGGCCGGAATATTGAAAGCTCGGATATTGAAGGTTTGGATCAAACTTACCCTTTGACTTCCACTTTAGGAAGGGCTTTCAGCTGATCTTTGGTAAACCCTGGCAAAACCATTTTGTCGCCATTCTGTTTGATCTTCTCGTAGGGGATGGCAACGTTATGTTCGCCCAAACCGAGAAAACCGCCTGCACCAACAATAAAGTAAGCAGCCTGGCCATCGGCAGCAAGCACGACATCACTGATGTCACCGATTTTTTCGTCGGCTTCGTTGTATACCGCCTTACCCATAATCGTCTTTTTGACGCTTATGCCCGAGATGGACTGCTTCTCCATATCTGCCTTTTCATCCTTCATCGGCGCTGTCGCTGCCGCGGCAGGGGCCGAAGCGCCTGGCATTGGCTCGGGTGCAGTATAGGGCGGCGTTTTATCGCTGCTGGGGTCAGGGGCGGGTGCCGCAGGGGCCGATGCTGCGGGGGTGGAAGCTGCTGGTGCGGATGCTGCTGCAGCTGGGGCCGCAGTGGCTCCCGCTGCACCTTGGCCGCTTGAGCCTGCTGTTCCCTGGCCCGTCGACGGAACGTCCGACGCCGAGGTGCCACTCTTTGCCGAATCGGCAGTGCCGCTAGTGCTCGCAGCAGCAGGATCCGTCTTCATGGTATCAGCGGCTTTGTCTTGCGCGTATAGCGTAGATGCAAAGACCATAGGCATTGTGCAAGCGGCGATAGCGATAAGCTTTTTCATGAGTTTCTCCTATTTGGCGACAGAATCTGTCCTTTTCAGTCATAGCAAATACTGTGCCACCGGTTGGGTAGTGCCAGGTTTCAATGGCGATGCTGCTGCACATAGCATGCCGTTTTCAATACCACTGTCCTGGCCCGGAGCATGCGGTGTTTAGTGCCTCTGTACTGGTCCCGAGCATCCCTTATTTAATACGAGTACAGGTCGGGAGCGCGGCATGTTCAACTTCCGCCCGGCCGCCACGGGGCTCATCATGTTCTATATGCGTATTGGTGCTTCGGATAAATCATGCTTATGGCCTGTGGCGCAAGATAGATACAGAATGCCCAATACCCGTCAGGCACGCCGCTTGCTACATGGCTGGCGATCCGGTTTTTTCCGGTGTGAACTTGAGCTAAACACTAGCAAGGGGTATTCAATATGAATCCGATCAAACGAATAGCGAGTGCTACCGTTATAGCGATGATGCTAGCGAGCCTGGGCGCATGTAGTGGTATGTCGCGTCAGGGTAAAAATACCGCGATCGGCGCTGGCGTAGGTGCGGCGGGCGGTGCGGTGTTAACCGGCGGTAGCGCGCTGGGTACTTTAGGCGGTGCTGCTGTCGGTGGCGTAATTGGTCACGAAGCCAGCAAGTAATTAATACAAATTACCAACAACAACATAGGGAGTCTCTATGCTCTACACCATTGCAGTTATTCTTCTCATTTTGTGGCTACTCGGTATGGTCACGTCATATACCGTGGGTGGCTTTATTCACATTTTGATAGTCGTAGCCATAGTAATGGTGCTCGTGCGTCTGATTACCGGTCGTTCGGTTTAACGTAAGGCAGTGGTTGAGGGCGGCGAGTGTCTCCCTTGCCCGGTGCTGGCCCAGTTTAAAAACTGGGCTGACCTCGACCACTGCCTTGCGCCCGTCACAAAAACGGGTCGCAGTGAGTGACAGTACAGGTTGTTAAAACTTACCCGCAATCGCTGCCAGACCTTGCGATATAAGACGGGCAATTTCTTTTTGGCGTGCTACCGGCATGCGATCCGTGATGGCCGTTGCGCTAATGGAAAGTATGGGCACACCCTGGGTATCGCACAATGCGCAGCCCACGCCCAGGGCGCCCCGCACTGCATAGTTTCCTACTACTGAGTAACCGCGACTGCGCGTGTTGTTGACCAGCTGGCGCATTTCACGCGCGGTCATACCGCCATACTGCTCTAGGCTGTCGGCGTTGTGGTTGACGATTTCCTCAACGGTGGCGTCATCCAGCTTTGCCAGTAATGCCATGCCTCCCGAGCCTACGCCCAGAGGCTGTCTTTTTCCCGCATACGTGGCCAGTATCTGCACCGGGTAAGGCCCGATCTCGCGCCACAGGCTTACTGACTCGTAGCCTTCTCGCACCACCAAAAAGACAGCATCGCCGGTTTGTTGTGCGAGCTTTCGCATAACAGGCAAGGCGATCTGAACGCGCCGGTCTGTGGTGATGATGGAGGCGGAGGCAACCGGCCGATTGGCGCTATAGCGCTTTGAGCCCGCCACTTGGTGCGCGAATCCGCTATCTTGAAGTGCGGCGAGCAGGCGATAGATGGTAGGGCGTTGAAGACCCGTCTCTCTGGATAAAGCGGTAATCGTCAGGCCCTCATCCGGGCCGCTTTGTAAGGTTTGCAAAAGCTGCAAACCCCGCCTCAGCGTGCGTGGCCCAACATTGCTCTCTTCGGTTTCGGAAGTGTCCATTCTGCGTACGTGCGGCTTGGTAAAAAGTCGGTCCTAAACAAAAATGCTGCTGCCATTATAGATTCGTCCGAATCGTGGACAGAATACCGGAGACCTTTCTAATGTTGAAAACACTCAATTGCGCCAGTCGCTATCTTACAGCCGTGTCGCTGGGCCTTATGACACTTGGCGCGGCCGCACCCGCATCTGCTGCTTACCCAGAAAAGCCTGTTCGGCTGGTGGTAGGCTTTTCAGCCGGTGGTACCACTGATGTAACTGCACGCATTCTTTCCAAAGAATTGACTGAAGCGTTGGGCCAGGCTGTTATTGTCGAGAACAAGCCAGGCGCTGGCAGCAATATTGCCACCGATTACGTCAAGCGCGCAAAACCTGACGGTTATACGTTGCTGATGGTTGCCGTAACCAGCACTATCAACCAGACACTGTACAAAAATGTGTCTTTTGACCTGAATACTGACTTTGACCCTGTTGCGCTGGCTGTGCGCGTACCGAATATTCTGGTTGTAAACCCCAATGTGCCAGTAAAAAGCGTAAAAGAACTGGTCGACTACGCTAAAGCCAATCCGGGCAAGTTGAATTTTGCTTCGTCGGGCAGCGGCACCTCGATTCATATGGCCGGTGAGCTTTTCAAGATGCTGGCCGGCGTAGACGTTCAGCACATCCCTTACAAAGGTAGTTCGCCCGCTGTTACCGATCTGATCGGTGGTCAGGTTGACTTCATGTTCGACAATATGCCGTCGGCATGGCCGCAAGTCGAAGCAGGCAAACTACGTGCACTGGCCGTCACGACCGAAGCACGTGCCGAGAACGCGCCTGATCTTCCCACCATGCAAGAATCCGGGTTTCCAACGTTTGATGTGTCATCGTGGTTTGGCGTGATTGCACCCAAAGGCACACCAGCTGACGTCGTTGAAAAATTGAACGCAGCTATTCGCGCTGCGCTGAAAAAAGATGATGTGAAGGCGCGTCTTGCTGATCTGGGCGCTGTACCTGCCGACACCACACCTGCCGAGTTCGGCCAGTTCATCAAGAGCGAAGTTGAAGGGTGGGCACCCGTGGTAAAAGCATCGGGCGCCACGGTAGATTGATAAGTCGCTAGAACTTGGGTCGCTGGGCACAGGCCTGGCGGCGCATAGGTATACCGCAGCCTGGCCAGGCACCTATGGACCTGCCTTTTTTATGTTGGACGGGGCAGCCATTGGGGTTGCGGGCAGTCAGGTGCGGCGAGGCAGCCAGTAAAAACAAGGGTGCCAGCTTACGCTACCACAGGCACAGCTGAAGCGTTACACAAAAACTCCGGCAGTCGAGCCGGAGTTTTTGCATTACGGTGTGCACCGTAAGGTGGCGTGATAATGCACCTGGTCTGCTCGTTAGCTATCGGTTCGAGTTTTTCGGGCAGTTTTAATCATGGCGGTACACAAGCCGCGCATCATGTCGACTTCATCCCTGCTCATGGCGTTGCGCCCGAACATATGGCGCATGCGTGGCACCAGTTTTTTCGGGTGGGCTGGGTCTAAAAACCCTACCTCGGTAATGGCTTGTTCCCAATGCACCATCAAGGCTTGGATTTTTTCGTTGGGCGCCGGTTCGTTGCCCGCGTCGGGCTTACCTTCAGTTGTTGGAAGCAAGGCCATACCGGCGCTGCTGGCCAGCGCGTAGCGCATTTCCCAGGCACAGAGCTGCAAGGCTTGGGCGACGTTTAGCGAACTGTATTCGGGGTTGGCAGGTATGTGGCATACGCGCTGACACAGGGCGATATCTTCATTGGTAAGGCCTGAACGCTCGGTGCCCAGCACAATGGCAATTTTACGGTCAGCCTGCTGCAGGTGTTCGCTGCTCAGGTGTGCGGCCTCACGAATGTCGCAGGCGGGCGGGCCGATGATGCGGGCACGAGCTGTCAGGGCAAATGCCATGGTTACTGGTGCCAGGGCCTGTTGCAAGGTATCTACAATACGTGCAGAGGCCAGTACGTCAGTGGCGCCGCTGGCCAGCGATATAGCATCAGGTTGTTGCAGCACATCGGCAAAGCGGGGCGCCACCAGGCAAAGGTCATGAAAGCCCATGGTTTTGATGGCTCGCGCGGCCGCACCCACATTGCCTGGATGGCTGGGGTGCACCATGATGAAGCGCACATGCTGGAAGGAAGAAGAAGTCTCGATGGAGGTGTTTTGGCTCATTTTTTGCAGAAATCTGCGCCTGACGGAGTAAGGACAAGGAAAGAGAGACGGAAGTAAATTAAAATAGAAGGTTTATAGTGTCAATTGCCTGCTGCGGCTTGCTTTTTTTTGCCCTGGCAATGACAGAAATTGTTTAAAAATACGGAATCTTATGCACCCGATGCTCAATACCGCCATCAAGGCGGCACGCCGTGCCGGCACAATTATCAATCGTGCCAGCCTTGACCTGGAGCGCGTGCAAGTATCGCGTAAAGGGCCCAAAGATTATGTCACGGAAGTGGATCACGCTGCTGAAGAAGCCATTATTGAAATCTTGCACACAGCATATCCCGGCCATGGTTTTCTGGGCGAAGAAACCGGCTTGCGCCTGGCGCAGGGGCAGGGCGAGGGCGAGCAGGCCGAGTTTCAGTGGATTATTGACCCTCTCGATGGCACCACAAATTTTATTCATGGTGTGCCCATTTATGCCGTCTCCATTGCGCTCGCGCACCGGGGGCAGGTAACACAGGCCGTGGTGTACGACCCGTCGCGCAACGAGCTGTTTACAGCCAGTCGCGGGGGCGGTGCGTTTTTGAACGATCGCAGGGTACGTGTATCGGGCCAAATGCGTTATCACGATGCGCTGCTGGGCGCGCACGTGCCTCGTTCTGCCTCGGGCAGCACGGGCACCCGCTTCGAAAACCTGTTGTCCGAGTGTGCTGCGGCGCGGCGTCTGGGCTCGACAGTGCTCGATCTAGCCTATGTCGCGGCAGGCCGTCTTGACGGTTTCTGCGGCTACAAGCTCAAGCCCTGGGACATGGCTGCGGGCAGTCTGCTCGTGGTTGAGGCTGGCGGCCTGGTCGGCGATTTCGAAGGTGAACAAAGCTGGATGAACACCGGCAGCGTCGTGGCGGCTGCGCCAAAGCTCTTCCCGCAAATGCTGGGCCACCTGCAGAACTAATGCCTCTGTCGGGAGCTTTCTGATGGAGTGGATGCTCGAGCCTGCCGCATGGGTGGGCCTGCTTACCCTGGTGATTCTTGAAATCGTCCTGGGTATCGACAACCTTATCTTCATCGCCATTCTGGTTGACAAGCTGCCCCCTGACCAGCAGGACAGGGCGCGGGTGGTTGGGCTTTCGTTAGCCCTGCTCATGCGCTTGGGCCTGTTGTCCATCATGTCATGGCTGATCAAGCTTACCAAGCCACTGCTGGTAATTGGGCCGCTTGAGTTTTCAGCACGTGATCTCATCCTTATTGTGGGCGGCTTTTTTCTGCTGCTCAAAGGTACCCTTGAGCTCCACGAGCGTGTCGAGGGGCGCACCGCACACTCGTCGGGGGCGCGGCAGCATGTCGGTTTCGGGGTAATCGTTACCCAGATTGTCATTCTTGATGCTGTATTTTCCATGGACGCGGTTATTACGGCTGTGGGCATGGTTGATCATCTTGCCATCATGATGGCCGCCGTGGTTATCGCCATCGGCCTCATGCTGGTTGCCTCCAAGCCGCTAACGCAGTTCGTCAATGCTCACCCCACCGTGGTTATTCTTTGTCTGGGCTTTCTGCTGACCATTGGTTTTTCACTGTTAGCGGAAGGTTTCGGCTTCCCGGTGCCCAAAGGTTATCTTTACGCTGCCATTACCTTCTCGGTACTGATTGAAGTGCTCAATCAAATGACCAGGCGTAACATGCGCAAGCTTGATGCGCGCCGTCCATTGCGGGAGCGCACGGCTGAAGGGGTACTGCGCATGCTGGGCAAGCAGCCAGTCGTTCGCGCCGAACGACAGCCTGTCGGGCCTGTTCCGCCGATGCAAGTGTTTGGCGATGAAGAGCGATATATGGTCAGTGGGGTGCTGACGCTGGCCGACAGGTCAATTCACTCCATCATGACGCCGCGCACTGAGGTCTCATGGATTGATCTTGACGACACTGCCGAACAGCTGCGAGCACAAATCATTAAGTCACCGCACAGTTTCTTTCCAGTCTGCCGCGGCTCGCTTGACGAGGTTATTGGCATAGGCCGTGCCAAAGAGATGATCGCCGATCTGATCAGTCAGGGAGAAATACGCCTGAATCGTTTGCGTGATCCTGTCATTGTGCATGAGTCCATCGGTGTGTTGCGGCTTATGGACATGCTCAAACGCTCGCGTGGGCAGCTGGTGCTGGTTACCGATGAGTTTGGCACCATAGAAGGCGTGGTTACGCCCATTGATGTTTTTGAGGCCATCGCGGGTGACTTCCCCGATGAAGACGAAGCGCCTGACGTTACGGCTGACGGTGAAAACCGCTGGCGCGTAGACGGGGGCACTGATCTGCATCACCTTGAACTTTTGCTCGATATCGACGGGCTGGTCGAGGATGATGAAGCCTATTCAACCCTGGCAGGGTATTTGCTCGAGCGTTTCGGGCATTTGCCGCGCCCTGGCGAAAGTTGCGAATTGAAGCAACCTCATGCCAGCTTCCGGTTTACAGTACTGCGGCTGGATGGCCGGCGTATCGCAACCGTGCAGATAGAACGTCGGTTTACTCCCGATGCTGAAATGGAATCACACTAGTTATGACTGATGGCACCCTGTACATGCTCAAGGCTTTATTCTTGGGTTTTATTGAAGGTTTTACCGAGTTTATTCCCGTGTCGAGCACAGCCCACCTGCTGTTAATCGGCGACTGGATCAATTTTGATTCGGGCAATGGAAAAGTGTTTGAAGTGGTGATCCAGTTTGGGTCTATTCTGGCAGTCATCTGGATATACCGCCAGCGTTTATGGACGCTTATCGAAGGCACCCTAAGAGGGGTGGCCAGTGAAGTCGCCTTCACGCGCAACTTGATCATTGCGTTTTTGCCGGCCGCCATTATTGGCGGCCTGTTCATCAAGTACATCAAGGCACTGTTCCACAGCCCGGCTATTTTTGTGGTCATGCTTGTAGGAGGCGGTTTAATCATGCTGTGGGTGGAGCGCAAGCCCCAATACGCCAAGCATGGTGCGCCTTCTGAGCACAACGATGCCGCTACCGAGACGGTAGCAAGCCAACATGCCACCGCTTTTGCGCTTGAACAGATCACCTGGAAACAAGCGCTTGTCGTAGGGTTTGCGCAGTGCATAGCCATGGTGCCAGGTACCTCGCGTTCGGGGGCGACCATTATCAGCGGCATGATGGCCGGCATACAGCGAAAGACCGCCACTGAGTTTTCGTTTTTTCTTGCCATGCCCACCATGTTGGCGGCCACGGTTTATGACTTGTACCGTAACGCCGACGCACTCAATGACACGCAGATTAGCGCAATTGTTATTGGGTTTATTGCCGCGTTTTTCAGTGCGCTGATTCTGGTGCGTGCTGTGCTGCGCTTTATCTCACGACGCACTTACCGGCCGTTTGCCTGGTATCGTATCGCGCTGGGTATTGTTGTTATGCTGTGGCTGGTATACCGCTAGGGCCTTGGTCAAACAATGGCGCTTGGTGCAGGTGCAGGCCATTCTCATCAATAATCAGCCAGCCACCGCGCGGTGCCCCGCTGTGGTCGTAATCCCAGTCGGGCAGCACAAAACGTTGGCATGGTTGGCCGTCTATATCAAGCGCGTGGATAGCGGGGCGGTGAGTGTGCCCGTGCACCATATAGGCAACACCCGCATCGCGAAACGCCTGCTCCACCGCAGATGTGCTCACATCCATAATGTGTGCAGACTTGTATTGGTTGGAGGCTTTGCTGCGCTTTCTCGCCATGTTGGCAACACGGCGTCGCACGCCAAGGCTCAGCTTCAGAAATACTGACTGGATCACCGGGTTGCGAACCAGGCGGCGGAAGCGCTGATAGCCAGCGTCGTCTGTGCAGTACTCGTCACCGTGAGACAACAGCACGCGCCCTGCGTCGGTGTCCAGACAGACAACATCAGGAAGCATACGTGCGCCGACGGTATCGGCGAATGGCTTTCCGAGCAGAAAGTCGCGATTACCGCGGCCTAGCCACAAGGGTATGCTGGCCGAAACCTGCCTGAGGTTGCTTAGTGCTTCGGCCAGCCAGTCTGGAGGGCACGTTGTTGCCACATCGTCGCCTATCCAGGCGTCGAAGATATCGCCACACAACATCAAGGCGTCGGCGTTGGCACGTGCCTCGTCCAGAAACTGGTAAAAAGCGCGGGCGGTGGCGGGTACGTGGGGCCCCAGATGAATATCAGAGGCGACCCACACCTTGCCCGCGATGGCCAGGTTATTCAACGACCGTGGCTTTCTCGATGATGACGTCTTCGACGGGTACATCTTGGTGGAAGCCTTTAGAGCCGGTTTTTACACCCTTGATGCTGTCGACCACTTCAGTGCCTTCAACGACTTTACCAAAGACGGTATAGCCCCAACCATTAGGCGTCGGAGCGGTAAAGTTGAGGAAGTCATTGTCGGCGACGTTAATGAAAAACTGCGCCGTGGCAGAGTGTGGGTCAGACGTGCGAGCCATGGCCAGCGTGTACTTTTCGTTTTTAAGGCCATTGTTGGCTTCATTTTCGACGGGGGCATGCACTGTTTTTTGTTTCATGCCCACTTCGAAACCGCCGCCCTGGACCATAAAATTATTGATGACACGATGGAAAACCGTGCCGTCATAAAAGCCTTCCCGTACATAGGTGAGAAAGTTTTCGACAGATTTTGGGGATTTTTCTGCAAACAACTCGATGACGACGTCGCCTTTGCTGGTTTGCAGGTTTACACGTGGGGATGTGCTCATGGTATTACCTTGGGTTGGGGTTGATGATGCGGCCTGCGCTGGCCCGCAAAGAGCCATGGAGGTTGCGCAGACAAGACCGAATACGCGTAGTGGTTGACTCAGCGTACGAATGATAGTGATTAATGAAGACATGATGGTAGCCAGGTAAAAAAGTAAAAGAGTGCTTCAATGGGTGACGTATACCGAAAGGCAGAACCTCAAGCGGGGCTTGCTGCCCGGCGTACCGGGTTAATGCTTGAGAACCGAGCTGGTTTCACTGGCGCGAGCGGCTGCATTGCGGGCCCCCAGGCGGGCTGCCTCAGCGAAAGAGCGCTGCGCAAGCATTAACTGCACCTCGCCCAGGTTGGCCTGTGCCGTTGCGTAATTGGGCGCGGCCTTCAGTGCCATGGTAAGGGCATCGACAGCCATGTCAAGCTTGCCCTGCTTGACGTATTCGGACGCAAGGTTGTTCCAGGGCTCGGGTAGCTCGGGGTACAGCGTTGTCATGTTCAAATACGTAGAAATGGCTTCATTGTGCCGGCCCAGAGCTGATAAAGCACGCCCACGCAGAAACAGCAGTTGTACATCGGTGCCGATGGAACCCTGTTCATTAAGCTGGGCCTGGCGTCGCTCAATGATGTTTAGTGCTTCGTGGTTTTGGCCGTGATCAAGCATGGTGCTGATGCGGTCGGTAATTTGCGATGAGGTCAGCGGAGCGCTGGTGTCGATGTTGGGGGTAAGGGCTTCGAGCAAACCGGCCAAACCCTTCCACCCACCTTCTTTTGGAGACGATTCGTCAAACAGATTTTCATTGCCTGGGGTGGGTGCGTGCCTGATGGGTAGCCATACGCCTCCCGCGCTGGTGTCGAAGGAAGAGAGGTCTAGACCGTGCTCGATCGACGCGCTAAGATCAACGTGCTGCTGTAGGCTGACAGCCTGGGTAGCGGCATGGCCTGCATGCGTTATGCCCATCGATAAGGCTATTGCCAACACATGAGAAAAGTTCCGAAGCACGACTTGCACACCTATAAGTGAGGGTTAGCGGGCAGGCCGGGTTTGATAGCCTGCAGCTTGATTGGTACGTTGGGGGCACAGCGCCACTTTGGTCGGCTTGCTATACTTGTCGACCACCATTTTAGCCTTGTCTGCTGTTTCGCTTCGAGTTTAACGCAAGCGGCACGTCGCCGATGCCGGCCTGCCTTGGCTGGTTTTATAAAGATATTTTCACGCATGCTGCACATTTATAACACCCTTTCCCGCACCAAAGAGCCGCTTAAAACCGCAGAGCCGGGCAAAGTACGCATGTATGTATGCGGCATGACCGTCTACGACTTCTGTCACCTGGGTCACGCACGTATGCTCGTCAGCTTTGACGTGGTACAGCGCTGGCTGCGTGCCAGTGGGTATGCGGTGACTTACGTACGCAATATCACTGATATCGATGACAAGATCATCCGGCGTGCAGTTGAAACCAATCGCAGGTTAGGCGAAGTAACGCGTTTTTACATCGATGCCATGCATGCTGACGAACTGGCACTTGGGGTTGCTCCGCCTGACGCCGAACCGCGCGCGACCGAACATGTGGGTGACATGCTCTCCATTATTTCGCGTCTCGAAGATAAAGGCCTGGCCTATCGGTCCGAAGACGGTGACGTCAATTTTGCAGTGCGCAATTTTCCGGGCTACGGCAAATTGTCTGGTCGGTCTCTTGATGACCTGCGGGCAGGCGAACGCGTCGCTGTGTCGGCGGGCAAGCATGATCCGCTTGATTTTGTGCTCTGGAAGGCCGCCAAGGTCGATGAGCCACCCGAGTCAAAATGGGATTCCGACTACGGACAAGGCCGTCCCGGCTGGCATATTGAATGCTCAGCCATGAGTAAAGCCCTGCTGGGCCTGCCGCTTGATATTCATGGCGGTGGCCCAGATCTGAAGTTTCCGCATCACGAAAACGAGATTGCCCAGTCTGAAGGGGCTTTCGGGGGCGCACTGGCGTCCATCTGGATGCATTGTGGCCCGCTCATGGTCGATGCCGACAAAATGTCGAAGTCACTTGGCAACTTTCGCACCATACGCGCCACTATTTCGGCCGAAGCCAGCTTGCCCGACGATCAGGCAAACTACAACGCAAACCCGCGCGAAGCTGAAATGCTGCGTTTTTTCATTGTCCGCAACCATTACCGCAGCCCGCAAAACTACACGCCAGATAATCTGCTCGATGCGCAGAACGCGCTCGACCGTCTGTATCAGGCACTGCAAAACGTGCCACCGGCTCAGGTAGAGATCAACTGGGATCACCCTTCGGCCAAAGCCTTCCGGCAGGCCATGGACGACGACTTCAACAGTTCTGGCGCGATTGCTGTGCTGTTTGAGTTGGCGTCAGAAGCCAACCGCAGCGGTTCGGCTGAGGTGTCTGGCTTGCTACGCGCGCTTGGTGGCCTTCTTGGTTTGCTGCAAAGCGACCCAGCAGCCTATCTCAGGTCGGCCAGCCGGTATCAACGGGGCGTGGCCGCCGCTTCTTCGCTGTCGGCCGAAGACGTTGACGCGCTTGTGGTAGCTCGTAGCGTAGCCAAAAAGGCGCGTGATTTTGCCGAGGCTGACCGCATTCGCGACGTACTCCATGCTGAAGGCATAGAGCTTGAAGATAAACCGGGCGGCATTACGCAATGGCGTCGGGCATGAAAATGGGGGAGGTAATGTCGCAAAGTCTAGATGCTCGCGAAAAACCAGGTTTTTGGGACGAAGCAACCACCCAACTGAAAGGTCGCGACCGTATTCTCAAAAAATTAATACCGCGTCATGAAAGTGAGTGGCTGGGGCCTTCTACCACGCCGTTCGTTACTCTGGCGCGGGCTATTGTGGGGCATCAAATCTCCGTGAAGTCGGCTGACACCATGTGGAAGCGTTTCACAGAGGCCTGTGGGCGCCACCCATCGCCGCGCAGCGTCATTGAGGCGGCCGAAACCGATATCAGCCATACTGGGCTCTCTAAACGCAAAGCAGAGTACATTCTCGATCTTGCAGTGCATTTTTCTGAAAAAAAGGTCGTGCCCTCGCGCTGGCAAACTATGGAAGACGAGGCTGTCGTTGCAGAGCTGTGCTCAATTCGTGGAATAGGGCGCTGGACTGCCGAGATGTTTCTCATTTTCAACCTGCAGCGACCTGACATCCTACCGCTTGACGATGCAAGTCTGCTAAAGGCAATTTCGTTACACTACTTCAGTGGCGAGCCCGTTTCGCGCTTCGAGGCACGAGAAGTGGCACAGGCCTGGGCTCCGTGGCGCACGGTGGCAACCTGGTACTTGTGGCGCAGTCTCGACCCCGCATGCGTGCGTTACTGACTATGCAAGCCTCTATCTGGAACCCTGGATCTTATGCGTAATACATACCTGGAATTCGAACAGCCGCTGGCCGAGCTTGAAAACAAGATCGAAGAACTCCGATTCGTTCAGACCGATTCGGCTGTCGATATCTCTGAAGAAGTCGGGCGCCTGCAGCAAAAGAACCAGGCGCTCGCCAAAAGCATTTATGCCAAGCTCACGCCGTGGCAAACCGCACTGGTAGCGCGACACCCGCAGCGTCCCTATACGCTCGATTATGTGCGTGAAATCTTTACTGATTTCCACGAACTGCACGGCGACCGCATGTATGCCGATGACCTGTCCATTGTGGGTGGGCTGGCTCGCTTTAATGGCATGCCCTGCATGGTTATCGGGCATCAGAAAGGCCGCGACACCAAAGAGCGTGCCATGCGCAACTTTGGCATGCCCAAGCCCGAGGGCTATCGCAAGGCCTTGCGTCTTATGAGGCTAGCTGAAAAATTCCGGCTGCCTATTTTTACTTTTGTTGATACCCCGGGTGCATACCCAGGCATTGGTGCCGAAGAACGTGGCCAGTCTGAAGCCATTGGCCATAATCTGTATGCAATGGCTGAGCTTAAGGTGCCCATTATCGTTACTATTATTGGTGAAGGCGGATCAGGCGGCGCCCTGGCACTTGCCGTCGGCGATGTGGTCATGATGCTGCAATATGCAACCTATGCCGTCATTTCACCTGAGGGTTGCGCGTCTATTTTGTGGCGCAGTGCCGATAAGGCCTCAGTGGCGGCCGAAGCCCTTGCCATTACTGCACCGCGTCTTAAAGAGTTCGGTCTTGTTGACCGCATCGTCAACGAGCCAGTAGGCGGCGCGCATCGTGACCCTTCCATGATGGCGCGTCAGCTTAATCGTGCGTTGGCCGATGCCCTAAGACAGGTGTCAGGCATGGAGCCCGATGAGCTTATCGAACACAGGCTCGAACGACTCATGTCATACGGCCGCTTCCAGGAAGCGCACTAGGTACTCCATGAGTACCGGCAACCTTTCCAAGGGGTTTGGTGACACATCCATTCTAAAAGCCATTGACGGGGCGCTCAATGGCTTGTCTGGGTTGCCGGTACGGTTCGCCGTTGCGTTGAGCGGCGGCGCCGATTCAGCCATGCTGGCTGCACACGCCGTGTTGGTTGCGCAGCAGCGCGGTATTGAACTTCATTGTTTTCATGTTCACCATGGATTGCAAAGCCATGCCGATGTGTGGCAGACGCATGTGCATGATCTGTGCCAACTGTTGCGAGTAGGCTGTCACAGCGTTTGCATAGAGGTTAAGGGTGCAGGCCGCGACGGCATTGAGTCTGCCGCGCGTGACGCACGCTATGCATCGCTGGCGGGCCTGGCTGAACATGTGGGTGTTGACACCATCATGCTGGCCCATCATCGCGACGATCAGGCCGAAACCGTGCTGCTGCGTCTGTTGCGTGGGGCTGGCCCTACTGGGCTTGCTGCCATGTCACCCGAATCGCTGCGTCAGGGCGTAAGGTATCTGCGCCCATTGCTCGACATTGATCGTGCTCGTATTCTTGAACAGGCCGAGCGCTTTTCACAGCTTACTGGCTGGCGGCCTGTGCATGACCCAACTAATAGCGATGACGCCTACACCCGCGCGGCCGTACGCGAACGCCTTGCGCCTCATTTGAATGAACGCTGGCCCGGCTGGCAGGGCATACTTGCACGGCATGCTCGACAGACTGCCGAGACAGCCCAGGTGCTTGACGAGGTGGCCGCCGTCGATTTCTCGGGGCTTGAACCTGACAGTGAACAACGGAGCTTTTCATTGGCAGCATGGCGCAGGCTGTCGCCACCTCGCCAGGCCTTGGTGTTGCGCTACTGGCTGGCGCAGGTGGGGTTGCGTATGCCCAGCGATGCGCGCCTGCACGATTTAATGCGACAGATGCGCGGTCTGCATGCCTTGGGCCATGATCGCCAGATGCGTGTCAAGCACGGGGGGCACTTTGTGTGTTGCACCCGTGGGCGTGTGTTTCTCGAGTAACCCATCATATTGACCGTGGGCCGCACCCACCACGTCACGGCTCCTGACCCGTCCTCTTAAAACACGTTAAAATAGTCCGTTTTTGCCCGTCTGCGTAGCGATTTGGCGTTTTACGCTGTCGTTGACGATGCGCGGATCTGGTCTTGGCAACACGTCAACCATTAACGCAGAGTAAAAGATGTCCCTGATTGTTCAAAAATATGGCGGTACGTCGATGGGCTCGGTTGAGCGCATTCAAAATGTCGCGCGTCGCGTAGCCAAATGGCATGCCGCCGGGCACCAGGTTGTGGTGGTACCGTCAGCCATGTCCGGCGAAACCAACCGTCTGCTGGGCCTTGCCAAAGAGCTTTCTTCGCAACCCGATACCCGCGAGCTCGATATGCTCGCCAGCACGGGCGAACAGGCGAGCAGTGCGCTCCTAGCCATGGCCTTGATGGCGCAGGGCGTTGCAGCCCGCAGCTACACAGGGTGGCAGGTTCCGGTACGCACAGATTCCAGCTACACCCGTGCGCGCATCCGCTCCATTGACGACGTCCGCATCCGCACCGACCTTGACGCAGGCAGGGTGGTTGTTGTCACCGGCTTTCAGGGTGTTGACGACGAAGGTAATATCACTACACTGGGTCGTGGTGGTTCTGATACCTCTGCCGTGGCCGTGGCCGCTGCAATGCAGGCTGACGAATGCCTCATCTTTACCGACGTTGATGGTGTGTACACCACTGATCCGCGCGTAGTGCCAGAGGCCCGGCGCCTTAATGTTGTCTCGTTCGAAGAAATGCTCGAATTGGCCTCGTTGGGCTCCAAGGTGTTGCAGATTCGTTCGGTCGAATTTGCGGGCAAGTTCAAGGTGCCAGTGCGTGTACTGTCATCACTAACTGACCCCCTGATTTCGCTCGAAGAAGAAATGGCTTCGGGCACACTGATTACTTTCGAGGAAGATAAAAAGATGGAATCTGCCGTCGTATCGGGTATTGCCTTCAGCCGCGATGAAGCCAAGATTACCCTGCTTTCCGTGCCCGACACCCCGGGTGTTGCGTATTCAATTCTGGGGCCTGTCGCTGCCGCCAACATTGACGTCGATACCATTGTGCAAAACCAGTCTGTGCGCGGCACAACTGATTTCTCGTTTACCGTAAACCGCAATGATTTTGCGCGCGCACTAGACCTGCTTAAAAATCAGGTAGGGCCGGCAGTCGGTGCGGCTGACATCGTGCCTGATGAAAATGTGTGCAAGGTTTCTATCGTCGGTATCGGTATGCGCAGCCACGTGGGAGTAGCCAGCCTGATGTTCCGTACGCTGTCCGAAGAGGGCATCAATATACAAATGATCAGCACCAGCGAGATCAAAACCTCGGTCATCATCAACGACAAGTACATGGAACTCGCGGTGCGTGCGTTGCACAAGGCTTTCGGTCTTGATCAGGAAACGCCTGCCGTTATTTAAGTACCAGGCATAGGCTAATTGTCTCTACTAGATACCAGCCTATGCAGAAATTTGGGCGTCGCAAGCCAGCATGAAATTATCGTGCTAGAATGGCGTCCTGTTTCGGAGACGTGGCCGAGTGGTTGAAGGTACTCCCCTGCTAAGGGAGCATACGGCTTATACCCGTATCGAGGGTTCGAATCCCTCCGTCTCCGCCAAACAGCGAGCAAAAATGCGCCCCTTTGGGCGCTTTTTTGTTTCTGCTCATTAAACTGTCACTGGTTTTATCATTGGCGCACCAGCGTTACGCTATTAGCCGTTGACGGGGTTGCTCGGAAACTGTTGCGCCGCATCGGATGAACCCAATAAATGCGGCTCTTCGCCATTAATGAAGGGGGATGGGCACTCATCACACACGGTTAATCACACCGTTCCAACCGCCAAGTGCCAACGTTTTGTTACAGCCCGTAATAGCTTTTGGCGTACTTCCATTCTGTGATGGCTTTTCCCATAAAGCCATACAACTTATCATTACCCGTTTTGCAATCCTCCGGCACTCTGATCGCCGGGTCATTGACGGTATTCCGTATGTCTTGTGTCAGCTCACCCTCTAGTTGCATGAATAGTTGCGCGAGTTCTGAGGTGGTTCTTGCCGGGAAGGTTTGAATCAGCTCCTTCTTCACCGCTGGCAGGTATCTTGGCCATGCGTCGTGGTTTACTAGATAGCGCTTGCACGGGCCTTTCGTCATTTCGTCTGCCATGATGACTGCCCCTATGTAAGCGCCTACTTTTTCAGCCAGAATCAGTTCCTGTGCGTTGGACATTGGCTCGGCAGATGCGTAGCGCATTGCTAAGAAGAGCAAGAGCGCAATCATGGACACCAGCCAGTTTTTATTTCTAATGCGTGAAATACCCATGTCTGGCCCTCAATGGTATCGACGTTGTTTTTGTTGGATGACGTTATCTCAATGAACGATGGCAATATTCTGATGTTGAGGTTATCACTTGGGCGCGACCTCGTGCCACGTTTTGGTGCGCAGATGGGGTTTAATGTAAATGTGGCTCAATAAATTGTGGATAATTGCAGCTTGAGCAGATGTATACCAATTAATGCCGGTAGGCTGGCTAAATAGGCACGGGCCAGCAAGCCTTTACGGCCGTAAGTCGGCCACGCGTGTTGCTGTTATATATGGAGTGGTAAAGATGGTGTCGTTGCAAGAGCAATTTTTAAAGGCTGGTCTGGTTAACAAGAATAAAGCCAAACGGGTTAGCCACGAAAAAACAAACCAGAAGAAGGCTGACCGCCAGGCTGGCATAGCCAGCGTTGATGAGGCACGCGTGGCGGCGCTTGCTGCACAACAAAAAAGTGCGGAGCGTACTCGTGAACTCAACGCCCAGCGCGTTGCTGCCGCGAACGAGAAAGCGATTATGGCGCAAATTACGCAAATGGTGCAGCAGAGCCGCCAGCCCAAGGGCAGGGGTGACATCGCCTACAACTTTACCTATGGCACCAAAGTTGAACGCATGTATGTGTCAGCCGAGATTCGCGAGCAGTTAATCGCAGGGCGCCTGGTTATTGTGCGCCTGGGCGAGGCTACTGAACTGGTGCCTAGTATCGTGGCCGATAAAATCGCAGAGCGTGATCCTTCGCTGATTGTGCGTGTTAATAAAACCAGCACTAAAGTTGATGAAGATGATCCATACGCAGCGTACAAAATCCCTGATGATTTGATGTGGTAGCCGTAGCTGACTCGCCAGTGCATACTGGCTTGCGTGTATCGTCGCTGTCCGACACGGCTGTGAGTTGTGCCTCCCGCCTGCAACCTCACCGAGTGGCAGGGCACATGATTCAGGCTTATGCTGCCGATTGAAGCGCGCTTGGCCGCCTCCGATGCCGAAACCAGATCATTGCGATCAGACCTGAGGCCGACAACACCAGACCCGCCTCGCTTGGAATGGTGGCAACGATGGCAATGGCCAACCAGACGATGATGTCCACGAACCGCCAGCGGCTGATGCGTGCGCCGCCAAACAGGTACGCAAACGAAGCCACAAACACGGCGCCACTGAGCGCAGCCTCAAAGTAACCCATGCTAAAGCCCGGGCTGAGCATATTCGGATACAACAGAAATAGAAACGGAATAACGTAGGTGACAGCGCCCAGCATAACTGCACGGCGTGCCACGGCCACCCAGCGCTCTCCCGCCAGGCCAGCTGCCACAAAAACGCCTACGCACACGGGTGGCGTAATGACTGACAACGTGGCGTAATAAAAGACGAACATGTGCGCTGCAATCGGGCTGACCCCAATTTTGATCAAGGCAGGGGCCAGGGTTGCAGCAACTAGCACATAGGCAGCAGTTGTCGGAATGCCCATGCCCATCACCATGCAAACCAGAGCTACGACCAGCCCGATCACCAGTACAGGCGCGTTGCCATCACCAACAATCATCGATGACAGCGTTACGCCGACCCCAGTCAGATTGATCATGGAAACCAGAATCTGGGCACCTGCAAGCAAAATGCCGACAATGATCAGACCGGTTGCGCCTTCATCCAGTGCAGTGCGAGCCTGGCGCAGTATTGGTTTGAGTATGCTTGGGTGATTTTCCGTAGCAGACTCTTTCTCGTCTGAGGATGACTGTAGTCGCTGAGCAACTGCCGCAACGAACATGCCGGCCACTGCTCCGGCTATGCCGTAAAACGCCGCCGTCTGCAGCGACATGCCTTGCAAAATCCCGATGGTGAGCCCACTAATCGATAAAACAATGGACGCGAGCCGATCGACACGCAAAATGGATTTCCATTTTGGAATTTGATCGTCAGGTACATGCCCCAGATGTTCTTCCTGCGCCGTGACGTGCACGGTGGCAAACACGCCCCAATAGAACAGTGCGGCTGGCAATACGGCGGCTGCGGCGATGGACAGGTAGTCAGTGCCAATAATTTCCGCCATGATAAATGCGGCGGCCCCCATGATGGGTGGTGCCAATTGGCCACCCGTCGAGGCTACGGCTTCGACGGCTCCAGCAAGGGCGGCGGGGTAGCCCAGACGCTTCATCAAGGGGATGGTAAAGGCCCCGGTGGTTGCGACGTTGCCCACAGCACTGCCGCTGACCATGCCGAACAGCCCCGAAGCAATTGTCGCGATCTTGGCCGCACCACCGGTGGATCGACCACTGACGCGAAGTGCCAGATCCATAAACGTCGCGCCGCCGCCTGAATGCAGCAGAAAAGCACCGAACAGTGAGAAGATGGCAATAATGGTTGCCGCTACGCCGAGCAACGAACCCCATAAGCCGATATCGCTCAGAAGGAGGGTTTCGGTAATGAAATACACATCAAAACCGCGATGCCCTAATGGCCCCGGAATGTACTGACCCAGCAGCGCATAAGCCAGACCCACGGCAACCATGGCGGGGAAGATCAACCCGATCGCCCGCCGCGATAGTTCGAGCACGGTCACGACGAGCACAATGGTCATGCCGATCTCTAGCGTTCCCGCCGTGGGCAGGCTGTTCATGATGGTGTTTGCGTTAAGTGTGACCCACATACAGCTTGCCGTTGCCATCAGTCCTAGCGCTACATCGATCACAACCCCCAGCCCCCACCATCGTGAGCCCTTAAACAATGGGTACCTGAGCAGCGCGACGAGAATGACCAGGCCCAAAAAGAGGGATCGCTGAACCAGTGCGTCCCGTGCGCCGAAGATCGCAGTGCCCAGAACGAATAGACTCAAAATGAGGGTGAGGGCGGTTGCCGCCTGGGAGCGCAAGGGATTCATCGCTGTTTCTTTCCTGTCGCGATCAGTGGGCTATGAGTCGATCAGGAATGTCCAGGCCGCGTTCCTTGAAATAGCGGATTGCACCTGGATGCAGAGGGGAGGCCGCATACTTTAATGTCATCTCGGCAATATCCACACCTGCTACGTCGGCGAACGCGGCAGCTTGTGCGGTTTTATCTTCGCACACCGCCTTGACGATTTGGTAGGCCGTTTCTTCGTCCAGTTGCGTAGAGGCGGCTGCGCCCACACCAAAGCCCCACGTTGTGTAGGCCGCAGTTCCTACGGAGCTGTCCACAGGCACGTCGACCATCGACAGTTCAGGCATGGCTTCTTTGATCTTGTCGCGCTGGGTGTCGTTTAAGCCCAGGATCTGAATTGGCGTAAAGGTCGCTATCTCGCGCGACGAGGCATCCAGCTTCATGCCTGCACCTGATTTTACGTAACCAATCGCGCGATTGTCCTTGACGGCATCGACAATCTCACCGGTTGAACCCCGCACCACGTCGGGTTTGATGTTGAGCGCTGCAAAAACGGCGTCGGTGGTTTTTTCGGTGGCTGAACCCTTGAGCCCTGTGTTGAGTTTTTTGCCGTTAAGTGCTTCCAGATTGGCAATGTTGGCATCCTTTCTGACAATCGCATTCTGGGGCGCGATGGTATAGATCCACATTAATCTGCTGTTATTCGGCTTGCCTGCAAAGTCACCGGTGCCTGCGTTGGCGTGATGGATCACATTGGTTGTCACCAGTGCAAAGTCGACTTGGTTGCGGTCCATGCGCCGCAGGTTGTCCATGGTCGCACCTGTCTCGGTCACGGATGTGTCCACGCCTTTTATTTGTTTATTAATGACTTGCGAGACAGCAACAAAATATCCATAGTGGCTCGATGACGACGAGGTCGTGCCGATCAGCAGTTTTTTGTTTTGTGCATTTGCAGCCAGCGGAAGCAGGCTCAGGCAGGTGGTGGTGGCAGCTGCCACCAGTAGGGCACGTCGCCATGCAGAGTGAGTTCGTTTCATGTTGGTCTCCTTGCGGTTTTCAGCCTTTGTGGGCCGTTATAAAAATAGGGTAGCCTGAATGCCTTCAAGCCCCGGGTCAGTCAGTGTCGTTTTCGCCGATCAGTATTGCAGCCAGTTCATCGGGGATGTGGATAGGCAGATCGAGCAACAGGTAAGACAGGCTTTTGCCATGGCTATCCAGGTTCAAAGAACTGTTAACACCCCCGTCCAATACACCGTCAAGTACCAGGTTCATGGCCTGCAGCTGGGGTAACAGGTAGCGCTGAACACGGGTGGGGGATCGATAAGCAAATAGTTCAGCCACAGCTGTTTCAGTCACCTGTTCCACCAACACATCCCAGAATTCAGGTCGCCAGGCGATGATGCTTATATTAGAGCGATCACCTTTGTCACCTGTGCGGCCATGAGCTGCACGATACAGAGGTACTGTAATCATTAGGTTTCGTCCTCGATGAAGGCATACCGCATGTGAATATGGTCACGCGTTACGGTGCAGCTTTCCAAGCCCAGGCGTGCCCGTATGCTTGTGCGCACGCCACCGCCGCCCGCGGGGCCGCAGGTATATAGGGCGTTGACTTCTCGTGTCAGACGTTCTGCCGCTGTCCGGTCTTGATGGCTAAGCGCCACGCGCAGACGCACGTCGCGTCCATGGCCCGGCTGGCGTTGTGAATAGCTTTTCCCGCTGTCATCCGCAAATACACTGAATACACCGATCAGGTCTACGCGTAGCAGGCCTAACCCTTTGAGGCGCTCGCGCAAGATATCTGCGGCCAGCCGGGCTCTGGCCTCGGCTCTTGCACCGGCGTAGGAGATTTCTCCTTCAGCCAGCCACCCATTTTCGTAGCAAATATTGACCTTGAGTTCATCGGGGCGAGGATGCCCTCGCACGCCCGTGAGGCGGACCCGGTCTGGCCCGACTTCGGTGACAGTTGCCGAACCAATGTCAGCAACGACATCGGGTGTCAGATAGGCTTTGGGATCGTGTATTTCATAGAGCAATTGCTCCTTTACGGAGTGCGTATCGATACGCCCGCCCGTGCCAGACGGTTTGCCGATAATACAGCTGCCATCGGCATGGATCTCAGCCACCGGGAAACCGATGTTTGCCAAACCAGGCACATCCTTGAATCCGGGGTCAGCGTAATAGCCACCGCTAACCTGTGCTCCGCATTCGAGCAGATGGCCAGTCATAGTGCCCCCGGCTAGTCTGTCCCAATCATTCATGGCCCATCCAAAATGTGCGAGCGCCGGGCCCAACACCAGTGATGGATCGGCGACCCGGCCGCAGACCACGATGTCTGCCCCGGCGCGTAATGCATCGGCAATCGCCTCTGCACCTAGGTAGGCGTTGGCGCTGACCACGCTGCGATCAGGTAGGCGAGCGCGCCATAGCGACTCGTCTTCCGCGAGCAGGTCGTCGCCGAGGACCACAGCCACGCGCGGATTTCGAAGCCCTAGCCGTGCAGCCATAGCCAGAATGTGACGCGCAGCCCCTTGCGGATTGGCGGCGCCGAAGTTGCTCACGATCCGAATGCCATGCTTTAGGCAGCGCCCGAGGATGGGTTCGAGCAGATCGTCGAGCAGCGGCTCATAGCCGGCTGAAGCGTCCTGACGTCTGGCCAGTTGAGCGAGGGCTAGCGTGCGTTCGGCCAAGGTCTCGAAAATTAACACGGCGGGCCCGGCGGCCTCGATGAGCGCATCGACGACCGGGCCGGTCGCATCAGTGCGATCGCCCGAGAACCCGGCGGCACTACCTACATAAAGCACGTCGCTGCGCCCGGTGGCTATGGGTTGAGGCAAAGGGAAGGTCTCCAAATATATGCGCTCGGCGAGCGCTCGTGCTTTGAATCGAAGCTGTGCACGTTTGACATCAAGATTAGGGTACCGGGTATATGTTGTAAAGTTGAATATTTGAATTCATTTATAGATAATGCAAATAAATAGCGCCAGACTGTCTGCGCACCAATTGCGTGCCTTTGTTAACTTGGCCCAGCTTAAAAGTTTTACGCGTGCCGCAGCCGCATCCCATTTGTCACAACCTGCGTTCAGCGCTTTGATTCGTGCGCTCGAAACAGAGGTTGGTGCACGGCTGTTCGATCGTAGTACTCGGCACGTGGACCTGACGGTCGAGGGGCGAGACTTCTTTGATGGCGCTCAGCGCGTCCTCGCTGAAATAGAGGCTGCCCTGGCCAGTGTACGCGAGCGGGTGGAGCTCAAGCGTGGGCGTGTAGCCCTTGCGTTGTTGCCTTCCCTGGCTGCGGGCTGGTTGCCGGATGTGCTGGCTGCTTTCCATGCACAGTTTCCCGATATTGAGCTAGAAGTATTCGATGTTCTGTCAGAAAACTGTATCGAGAGTGTGCGCTCGGGGCGGGCAGACATTGCGATTGCCGCGACACGGGTGGATACGCCAGAGTTGCGCGCGGAACCGTTTCAGACGGATGAGTTCTATCTGGTTGCGCGACGCGGGCACCCATTGCTCGATCGCGCTAATCTCAAACCCCGAGACCTTCAGGCCTTCGACTTTATTCATTTGTCGCGTGACAGCAGCGTGCGGCAGTATCTTGATGCGGCCACGTTGCCGCTAAAGATGCGTACGCTGATTGAAGTTGATCAGTTGGCAACAGTCATGGGCATGGTGCGCGCGGGGCTCGGCATTAGCGTGGTGCCGGCACTGACGCTATTTCATTTTCAACACCCCGAAATCGAAACGCGCCTGCTACGGTGGCCTGGCCTGCGTCGATCTATTTACTTGATTAAACGGCGAGATAAAGGCCTTTCGGTCGCCGCGCAGGCGCTTTATGAGCGGCTTGTGAAAGGTCGCAAGGGAGAGTCAGTTGTGAAAACATCGCGCACTGTAAAGACCAAAGAATAGCCAAGGGCAGTCCTGCGGTGAACCATGAGTAAGTAGTTCGGCGGCACTGAGCATGCAGCCTAGTAGCCTTGAGCGATGCAGACCACCTTGCATGCTCAAGAAATCAAGGGTTTACCCCTGTGTTTTTAGCATCATCAAGTTTGCAAAAGTTGTAATACATATGTTGTAATTACTCAAGTTGTAATACAGCTTAAGTGTGATAATTATTCCGCGAATCTATTCCGGGTTATTCAGGGGGCATCTATGAAATCGTTTCACCGCAGCACGATGGTTATTGCATTGTCGTTATTGACTACTAGTTTTGCCGTAGGTGTAGCATCGGCACAGACGGTTATGCGTATCAGTATTTCTTCACCACAAAATTCCCATCAAGGCGTCGCAATCGACACCTTTGCGAAAGAAGTAGAAAAGCTTACCGATGGTCGCTATGTCATCAAAACTTTCTATGCCAGCTCGCTGGGAGCCGAACGTGAAGCGATGGAATCGGTTCAGATGGGCACGCAAGAGTTGACTTGGACATCTAGCGGTCCAGTGCCAAATTTTGTCCCTGAAGTAAAGATACTAGATGTGCCTTTTTTGTTCCGTGATTACGCCCATGCGCGCGCTGTACTGGACGGCCCCATTGGCGACGATCTATTGAAGAAATTTGATGCCAGGGGGTTCAAGGCTCTTGCCTGGGGCGAAAATGGCTTTCGTCACATGACAAACAACAAGCACCCGATTAAAGTGCCGACCGACATGCAGGGTCTGAAGATGCGCACCGTCGAAAACCCCGTGCACATTGAGGCGTACAAGGCATTTGGTATTATCCCCACGCCGATGGCCTTCAGCGAAGTGTTTACTGCTTTGCAGCAAGGTACAGTTGATGGGCAAGAGAACCCCATTTCGGTAATTACGGCTTCCAAGTTCGACCAAGTGCAAAAATACTTAACGCTTACCGGCCATGTTTATTCTCCCGGTATGTACTTAATGAACAAAGCTTCATTCGACAAACTGTCTGACGCTGACAAGAAGGCGTTTATTCAAGCTGCGAAGGTTGGGGTTCAAGCCAACCGTGACCGCATTGATTCGGACGAAAAGAACGCGGTGGCCGATTTGACTAGCAAGGGTATGGAGATCGTTGAGACGATAGACAAAGCCCAGTTTCAGGAGGCTTTAAAGCCCGTCATGGCGAGCTTTGAGAAGCAGTTCGGCAAGGACAACATGGACGCTATCCGAGCCGTGCAATAAGCTGAGAAGTATAAAGTGCCCCTTGTTCGGGGCATTTTTCCAACATTTTTTCTATCGGCCAGACGTGAAATCCGCATTCCTAAGTTTAGAACGCCGTTTGACCTCGTTATCCCTCAGTCTTGCATGCCTAATGATGGTAATTGCGGTATGCATGGGCATGGTGCAAGTACTAATGCGTTTTGTGTTCGAACTCCCTTCAGAGTGGAGCGAAGTTAGCGTGCGCATATCCTTGGTGTGGATGGTGTTTTTAGGCATCCCAGCTGCCTTTCGTTTTGGCTCCATGATGTCAGTTGATTTGATGCATCGGCTGGCTCCTCCTCGGTTTCAACGCTTCTTGGAAGGCGTAATCGCAGTGTTATCTCTAACTATGCTGGGCATTATTGCCTGGTATGGCTGGGACTACGCTCAACGCGGCGCCGTACAAACAATCATAGGTCTGGAGTATTTTTCCATGTTTTGGGCGTTCTTGGCCCTGCCTGTGGGGGCAATATTTGCCATGTTTGGTGTTGTCGGTAATTTCCTCGAACCGCGACACGATGAGCTGTCTACGGCCCTATAGCCCTTCATAAGAAACATCTAAACTCAGAGCGTTCATGTCCACAGCCATGCTTTTTACGATGATCGCCTGCTTCGCGATCTCGGTGTCAATTGCGGTATCAATCGGACTTGCCAGCGTAGTAGGTGTGCTGGTAGCCGAAGCCAACATGTTGTTGGTCGTTAAGGAAATATTTAATTCAATAAATAAGTTTCCCTTGGCCGCTATTCCTTTTTTCATCTTGGCCGGCAACCTCATGGAGACGGGTGGCATATCCCGACGATTGGTTGAGTTTGCAAAATCATTGGTCGGTGGTGTTCAAGGCGGGCTATCTGCCACATGTGTTCTCACATGCATGATTTTTGCAGCCGTTTCAGGCTCATCGGTTGCGACGACTTTTGCCATCGGCGCAATTTTGATACCGGCTTTAATCAAGCATGGCTATCCAGTCAGTTATGCTGCCGCACTACAAGCCACCTCAGCAGAGCTCGGCGGCATTATTCCTCCGTCGATTCCATTGATTCTTTATGGCGTATCCGCCGAAGTCTCTATTGGTGAATTGTTCATTGCCGGGATCGGTCCAGGTATCTTGATCGGCGTCGCGCTGATGGCTTTTACCTTGATCTATGCGCGAATTTACGGCTATGGCAAGAACGACGGCGTGGGCAAACTGAATGTGCTGGCGGCAACAAAACATGCTGGGTTCGCGCTTCTAATGCCTGTCATCATTTTGGGCGGGATTTATGGCGGAATTTTCACTCCCACAGAAGCGTCTGTGGTGGCAGTGTTCTATGCCTTGATCGTTGGTTATTTCGTTTACCGCGAAATTGATTTACCCAAATTAAAATTAGTGCTGAAAAAATCAGTGCTGTCTTCCGCAGTGATCATGTTTATCATTGCAAATGCGGGCTTGTTTAGCTTCATGCTCACTCGGGCGGGTATACCTGACATGATAGGGCGGTATCTGGCGGAGCATTTGACCAGCCCAACCTTGTTTCTGCTAGGCGTAAATGCCGCGTTATTCGTTATCGGCATGTTCATCGAAACATCCGCATCCATCATCGTTCTGGCTCCTATTCTCGCTCCGGTCGCAATGTTGTTTGGTGTTGATCCGGTTCATTTCGGCCTGATCATGGTGGTAAATCTGGCTATGGGCATGATTACACCGCCGTTCGGTGTTAATCTGTATGCTGCTTGCGCCGTCGCAAAAATATCGCTCGACCAGATCGTCCCCAAGCTTTTACCCTTTGTTCTGGTGGTGATGAGCTGTGTGCTAATAATTACCTACTTCCCGTCAATCTCGTTATTATTGCGCGATATTGTGTATCACAAATAACCCAAGGCGCAGCTAAACCATTTAACCTGCCTTACACAAGACAGAATAACTTGGTTTAATAGAACGACAAGGCGTGTCAGTGGCCATTATTTTTGACCGCACGTTCTAGGTAGGTACGGAAATAATCTTGGACTACGTGGAAGAGTAGTTCATGTATTCGTATGAAGATCGCATACGGCGATGCGGCTGTGCATCAAGCACGACAAACGCACGGCGCCAGTGATTCGGGAGCTGGGGCATCCCTCACGCAACACTCTGCCGCGCTGGTGCCGTACCCACATCAATGTTGCAGATTCAGTTAGACGCGCGTTAAGACTTTTTGCATTTTTGTCTCAGCGCTTGAGGCTGGCTTGGGTAAAAAAAATGCCTGTAACGGCGCTGAGCAGCCGTACAGGCATTTGGACTGCTCTTTGTGTATTTAGAGCTGGAGCGTTTTCACCCAACCCAGGCCGTCTGCTGTCTCTTTGGCAGGCCTGTATTCACAGCCGACCCAACCGTCATAGCCCAACTCGTCTAGCAATGAGAACAAATAAGCGTAATTGACCTCTCCCAGATCGGGTTCGTGGCGGTCGGGTACGCCTGCGATCTGAACATGGCCAATATGAGGCTGGTATTTCCGGAAGGTAGTGGCAATGTCGCCTTCCATGATTTGAACATGATAGAAGTCCATCTGGACTTTGAGGTTGAATGCTCCGACCTCTGCGCGGATGGCATGGGCCTGATCTTGATAGTTAAGAAAATACCCAGGCATATCGCGGGTATTGATAGGCTCTATTAATACGGTGATATTGTGCGGGGCGCATTCTGCACATGCATACTTCAGATTTTCAATGAAGATGGCGCGGCATTCTGCTACGTCTGAGGCGGCAGACAGCAGGCCTGCCATGGCGTGAATATTGGGAGTGCCTAGCACTTTGGCATAGGCGATGGCCTTGGCTAACCCAGCTCGAAACTCATCTTGGCGGCTAGGCAGTGCGGCTATGCCGCGCTCGCCTGCAGCCCAGTCTCCAGGCGGCATGT
Source organism: Pusillimonas sp. ANT_WB101 (assembly GCF_008369125.1). Taxonomy (NCBI): domain Bacteria; kingdom Pseudomonadati; phylum Pseudomonadota; class Betaproteobacteria; order Burkholderiales; family Alcaligenaceae; genus Pusillimonas; species Pusillimonas sp. ANT_WB101. The sequence continues at coordinate 238,826 of NZ_VOAY01000001.1, forward strand.
TGAACAGAACGTTCTTGATCTTATGGGCACTCAATTGCGCCGAGATCTCTTGCGTCGTATGTTCGTAGGGAAATAAGAACTCAACGGCGGCAAAGCCAGCGTTGGCAGCAGCCTGGATGCGATCCAGAAAAGGCTGCTCGGTGAACATCATGCTTATGTTTGCAGCAAGCTTTGGCATTGTTTTCCACGGTGATTGATATCGTAAACCTTCACGAAGCTTAGAGCTTGAATACGGCTTTAAGCTCGGCGATCTGTTCTTCGGTCAGCACCCTAGGGTTGTGCCCTTGCAATAGCAGGAAGAGTTTGGCGGTTTCTTCGAGTTCTTCGATAGCGTAAACAGCTGATTCGAGTGTATTGCCGGACACCACAGGACCATGATTGGCTAACAGGACGGCGCTGTGCTTCCCGGCCAGGCCGCGTATGGCATCGCCCAGATTTGGGTCACCGGGCCGGTGATAAGGAATCAGCGGGAGCTGGCCTATCTTCATGACGAAATAGGGCGTAAGAGGTGGGATACAACTATGGTGGTCTAGGCCGGACATACAAGAAACGGCTGCAGAATGCGTTGAGTGCAAGTGCACAATCGCCCCCGCCCCCTTGCGCTCATCGTACATGGCCCGATGCAGGAAAGCTTCTTTGGAAGGAGGGTCTCCTGCCAAAAGTTTGCCGTTCCAGTCTAATTTAGAAAGACGTGCGGGATCCAGTGTGCCCAGGGAACTATTGGTTGGCGTCAGTAGCCAACCATCGTCGGTGCGCACGCTAATATTGCCGCTGCTACCGGCGGTCAGGCCGCGCTGATGCAGGGAGGCGCCGAAGCTGCAGATTTGTTCACGTAGACGTGCTTCACTCATGGTAGAAGCTTCCATGCCTTGCTGAAAAAATCCACGCTGCCGAAGTTGCCCGATTTTAAGGCTAGCGCGATCGATGTTTCGCCCAAGCTAACTGTCCAAGGTACCCCGGGATCAATTTGTGGCCCGATGCGCAAGCTGTGGATGTTCAGTTTAGTTACCACCGCGCCTGATGTCTCGCCACCCGCTATGATCAGCTGACGTACGCCTAGCGTGACTAAACCCTGAGCGATCCTGGCGAGAGCGTCTTCAACCAGCGCGCCGGCCTGTTCAACACCCAATTGCTTTTGAGCGTGCCTTACATCATGGGCAGTAGCAGTTGCGTAAACCACCACAGGGCCTTTTTGTAGCAAAGGCTCGGCCCATGCCAATGCATCGGCCACAGCGCTTTGGCCGGCGGCCAGGCGCATGGGGTCAATGGCGTAGGCTGGTGTGCCGCGCGCGATTAGATCGGCGAGTTGAGCCTGCGTCGCCTGCGAGCAACTGCCGCAGATAACGGCACGTAGCCCGCTGGTTTGCGGCAGATTTTGCGTGGCATCCTGAGACTCCAGCACGCCTTGTGCGCGAAAGTTTTGAGGCAACCCCAGCGCAATGCCCGAACCGGCTGTGACCAGGGGCAGTTCGGAACATGCTGCACCGATCTGCAGTAAGTCGTGGTTTGAAATAGCATCGACGATGGCGATGTGTGTTTCTTCAGCCTGCAGTTGCTGGATGCGGTCACGAATGGCGGAGGTGCCCGCGGCCACGGTACTGTGCTCAATCAGCCCCACCGTTTTCTTCGTTTGTCGTTGCAGGACACGGACCAGGTTTGAATCTGTCATGGGGGTTAACGGGTGCTCGCGCATTCCGCTTTCGGATAGCAACGTGTCCCCCACGAACAGGTGGCCCTTAAATATCGTGCGTTTGTTTTCGGGAAATGCGGGGCAGGCGATGGTAAAGGTAGTTTTGAGCGCGTCCATGAGCGCATCAATTACCGGCCCGATATTTCCTTGATCAGTCGAATCAAACGTAGAGCAGTATTTGAAATAAATTTGTCGACAGCCGACATCGCGTAGCCAATGCAGTGCAGCCAACGAGTCGATGACTGCTTCGGACGCCGGATTTGTACGAGACTTAAGCGCAATAACCACCGCGTCAACATCGTTGGACAATGGCTGCGATGGCACACCAATAATTTGTACGGTTCGCATACCGGCTTGCACCAGCATACCTGCCAAGTCGGTCGCGCCAGTGAAATCATCGGCAATGCACCCCAGCATAATGGTCATGCTGCTGACTCGTCCTGAATGTGGGCACGGATAACGCTGATGAAGTCGGTGTCGGCAGTGAAGCCCATGGCTTTGGCTCGGGTTGCTTCGAAATCGCCAGGCCAGGAATTGACGATGCGTTTGACTGCGTCATCTTCAATCCACTGAATACGCTGCGTCACTTCGGTACCTGCTACGCTTTCGAGCGCGTCGACCATTTCGCGTACAGTGACTGACAACCCGGGCAGGCTGACGATGCGTGAATTTGCAAATTGTGTCGCATCCACATTGTGTCCATAAATCAGGTTTTGTACAGCCTGGCGCGGCGACATTAACCATAAGCGTGTATCGCTGCTGACCGGACATACCGCATTCTGGCCATTTATCGGTTCGCGCAGAATGCCACTGGCAAAGCTGGATGCCGCCTTGTTAGGCACACCTGGGCGTACGGAAATAGTGGGCATACGCAGAACACGACCGTCGATGTAACCCCTGCGGCTGTAGTCGTTGACCAGTAGTTCACACATGGCTTTTTGCGCGCCATAAGAACTCTGAGGCATCAGACCCATGTTGTCTGGCACCTTTGCGGGAAGATCGCCGCCAAACACCGCGACGGAACTTGTAAATACCATGCGCGGTTGCGTACCCAGGGCTCGCGCTCTGTCCAGAATTTGACGTGTGGCATCGAAATTGATCTTCATGCCCAGATCGAAATCGACCTCGGCATGGCCACTGACGATTGCGGCCAGGTGAAAGATGCTGTCAATTGAGGGAATGATTATTGCGTCAACGATTTTTGGATCAGAGATGTCGCCTTCAATGATCTCGACGCGCGAATCTGAAAAGCCGACGGGTGCGACAACGTCTACCAGAGTCATACGGGTGATTTTTTCAGGTTGGCCACTGGGCCCGATCAGCGTGCCGACATCCAATAATGTTCGGGCAAGCTTATTGCCTAAAAAGCCCGCTGCCCCTGCGATGACGATATGCATCTGCGTGTTTTCCTGAAAGTTGTCATACAAATTAATACGCAGTTTATGGATTAATCTGTATGATGTCAACACCAAAAAAACTGTTTTATCTAGCGGGAATTCGTTATAAAACCATGTGTAAATGGTCTGTGGCGGGCCCTCTAATTAACTGATACATAAGGGCTTTTTCATGGGTGATATGCACGGACCTGGAATCGAAAAGGTGCAAAAATCAGGCACGCTTGCAGACCAGGTAACTGATGTGCTGCTGCACGAAATTCAAGAGAATAAGTTTCCTGTGCACTCGCGTCTTCCTTCCGAGGCCGAGCTGACCAAGCGCTTTGGGGTAAGCCGCACGGTTATTCGTGAGGCTGTTTCGCGCCTAAAGTCAGAAGGTTTGGTCGGTTCCCGCAGAGGCAGCGGTACACGCGTACTCGAAGCAAATATTGCCAAGCCGTTTCGGCTTGACGTGAATCTTCAAGACTCTGTTCTGGCTGTGTTGCGCGTCATCGAACTACGCCGTGGCGTTGAAGCTGAAATGGCTGCGCTGGCGGCCGAACGTCGTACTTCTGCGCAAAACTCGCGTATAAAAAAAGCGTTCGACAATATAAGGAAGGCAGAAATCGAAGGCCGTGACGGCGTGGATGAAGACGTAGCTTTTCATACCGCCATTTCACAGGCTAGCGGAAACCCGCTGTACACCTCATTGCTTTCTTTTTTAAGTCAGTATTTGCGGACCGCGATGCATGTGACGCGCACCAACGAAGCGCAGCGCCAAGACTTCAGTCGACAGGTTCATAGTGAGCATGCCGCGATCATGAAGGCGATTTCGCGCAAGGACCCTGCTGCGGCGCGTGCGGCCGCCCTGCATCACATGGAAAACGCCGCTATCCGTATTAAGGCGGCCGATGCCACGTTCTGGACCCCCGACATGGGCAAGGTGGCGCAACGGTTGATAATACCCGGCGACACGCGTTGATACGTCAGCGTCAAGCTACAAAAAATTAAAAAACTGACCCCTCTCACTTGGATTTTCTATGCTGAAGTTTTCTGCCAACCTCACCATGATGTTTACGCATCTTCCTTTTATTGAACGTTTCGAGGCAGCCGCCAACGCTGGTTTCAAGGCAGTAGAGTTCTGGTTCCCCTATGCGCATACCCCAGAAGAGATCAAAGCGGCGCTTGATGCTAATGGGTTGTCGTGTGTGCTGTTCAACATGCCTCCGGGTGATTTCGACGCCGGTGAACGCGGGATCGCCTGCCTGCCCGGGCGGCAGGTTGAGTTCATGGATAGCGTTAGCCTGGCAATCGAATACGCTTCGATCATAGGCACGCCGCGTCTGCACGCGATGGCCGGACGAATGCCCGATGGCGCTGATCGTGCCAAATACGAAGCTGTCTACCTAGAAAATTTGCGATACGCTGCCGCTGAAATCGGTAAGTACGGCTTTAAACTTATGTTGGAAACCGTTAATACGCGTGACACTCCCGGCTATTTTTTAAACTACCTGTCTGACGCGGAGAAGATCCGTCAGGACATCGGCAGCGATAACGTTAAATTGCAGTTGGACATCTACCACGTGCAGGTTATCCAAGGCGACATCACCATGAATCTGCGCAAACATTTCGCGCAGATTGATCACATTCAGTTTGCCGGCGTCCCCGATAGGGCCGAACCAGATGTGGGCGAGCTGAACTACCCTTATATTTTCAGGCAGCTAGAAGAGCTTGGCTATGATGGTTGGCTAGGATGCGAGTATCGACCGACCACAGGAACCATGGAGGGGCTAGGATGGATCAAGCCTTGGTTAGTTGACTGAAGACCAAAAACTCACCTATATCATGCAGCACGTCTTTAACCCTGTTGCCCAGCCAAGTGCAACCAGCGCGGGCAGCATTAAGCTGCTCGAAGAGGAGGGCGTGCGCTATCTGCATTTTGGGACGCCCTGGGTTCAGGGCGCGATGCGTCTTGATGCCCCGTACGCCCTCGAAATTGAATACATCCAGCAAATGATGATGTGGATGCTGTTTATGGATCAGCCCAGGCATATCGTGCAACTGGGTTTGGGGGCGGCTAGTCTTACCAAGTTTTGCTGGAAGCAGTTTCCAAAAAGCCGGGTAACGGCCGTTGAGCTCGACCCGGCTGTCATTGAAACCTGTCGCACACACTTTGGCCTGCCCAGTGATGATGAGCGGCTGACCGTGTTGGCCATGGACGCTCTGGACTTTGTTCGAGACCCGGCCCGGCATGGCACCATCGACATACTGCAGGTAGACCTTTACGATGCCCTAGCCGTTGGCCCGGTGTTAGGTTCTGCCGAGTTTTATCAGGCGTGTGCTGACTGTCTGACGCCTGAAGGCATACTCACTATCAATCTTTTCTGTGATTACCCCGAACATCTCGATCACCTGAATGTCATCGGTGATGTTTTTCATGCCACAGCCAATCTGCCTGAGGTTCACGACGGCAATATTGTAGGCATTGCCTTCAAGAGCGCTCCGTCAATAGATTTCAGCGATTTGTACTGGCGAGCACATTGCATCGAAAAAAAATATGGCCTGAAGGCTGAGTCGTGGGTTGACGGTTTAGAGGCCTGGATGGCGGGCGTTGATCGGTAAAGGTTATTCCTTTGTAGGACACCGGTTTGGTCGTGTGTTTGATTAGGTTCTGAGAAACACTGTTCATAAGGTTACTCCTTGGCGTTTTCGCGCTGGTTGATAAAGTCTCGCTCATTTATCAAACCGGGTAACCTCACTACCTCAGCAAATCAAAACCACCACGGAAAATATTCTGGCTAGCGCGGGCTGCCGCTTTTTATATCAGGCTAGAGCAAACCCCTAGTTACCAAATAGGGGAATGCAGAATACCGTATCGGACATTATTCATTTATTGTGCCGATCTTATGCGAGCTCGGTGCACCGACACTATCCCAGGCCTGCTTGGGTGGAGACCTAAGTTATGAGCCTTTATCAGAAGTTGTTGCAGCGCGCCGAAGAGGGACGCCCGGTTCGTGTGGCCTTAATTGGTGCCGGTAAGTTCGGCGCCATGTATCTTGCCCAGGTTCCGCGTACACCGGGCGTGCATGTGGTGGCCATTGCCGATCTTTCGCCTGTCGCTGCACGTGCCAACCTGCAACGTGTGGGGTGGGAGGCTGAACGCGCTCAGGCAAGCTCAATGCAGCAGGCACTGGCGCAGGGCACCACCTGGATTACTGACGATTGGCAAGCGCTGATGCGCGAAGATGCCATCGATATTATTATCGAATGCACAGGCAACCCCATCGCCGCCGTCACGCATATATTGGCGGCCTTCGAGCACGGCAAGCACGTTGTAAACGTAACGGTCGAGGCAGATGCTTTTTGCGGTCCGTTGTTGGCAAGCCGTGCAGCCGAGGCAGGGGTTGTTTATTCGCTGGCCTTTGGTGATCAGCCTGCCTTGATCTGTGATCTGGTTGATTGGGCACGCACCTGTGGGTTTCCGGTGGTGGCAGCGGGGCGGGGCCATAAGTGGCTGCCTCATTTTTCTGAGTCAACCCCCGAAACCGTATGGGCAAACTACGGCCTCACGCCTGAGCAAGCTGCCCGGGGCGGGCTAAACCCCAAGATGTTCAACAGTTTTCTTGATGGCTCCAAGCCATCGATTGAAAGTGCTGCGGTGGCTAACGCGACGGGCTTGACCGTGCCGTCCAACGGATTGCTGTATCCGCCAGCAAGCGTAAAAGATATTCCGTACGTCACCCGGCCGATCAGCGAAGGCGGTGTGCTGGAGCGCAAGGGTATGGTCGAGGTGGTGTCTTCACTGGAGCCCGACGGGCGCGTCATCGACTATGACATCCGCATGGGGGTATGGGTTACGGTCGAGGGCGAAACAGAGTACATCCGCAACTGCTTTGAAGAGTACAACGCACACACGGATCCCTCGGGGCGTTATTTCACGCTTTATAAGCGCTGGCATTTAATTGGGCTGGAAGTAGGCATGTCGGTCGCCAGTGTCGCGCTGCGTGGCGAATCGACCGGTGTCGCTCTTAGCTGGCAAGCGGATGTCGTGGCAACGGCCAAGCGTGATCTTCAAGCCGGAGAAATGCTTGATGGTGAAGGCGGGTATACGGTGTGGGGCAAGCTCCTTCCAGCCGAGCGCTCGTTAGAACTGGGCGGGGTGCCTTTGGGTCTGGCGCATGGCGTGAAGCTGCTGCGGCCAGTTAAAAAGGGGCAAAGCCTTTGCTGGGACGATGTAGACATGGATGTGTCGACACCTGCCTATAAGCTGCGAAGAGAAATGGAATCGATGTATTCGATGGAACCGTCGTCATAGGCGTTTTTTGGTAGCGTAGCAGTTAAGACGTGACTGCGTTCTTTGTTGTGGATTGGCAGTGGCGCTGCGCTGAAAGAAGTGTTTTTATTATGCGGTGAATGGCAGGGCGACGAGTAGTACGAGCATACTTTTGGTTAAAGGTTAAACAAGAATGCGCGATAATGCGGTATTCCTACTTTAAGCCTAACAATGCCTCGTTTCCGCTTCAATTACATCGAACCCCTGGTAATGCTGGCCACCGTGCTGCAGTGGGTGGTGCTCGCGACGGTAACCGGAACCATTGTCGGAACCGGCACGAGTCTGTTCCTGCACGGGCTATTCTTTTTTACCGATCGTGCCACGTTGGTGCCGTTGTGGGCGCAGGTCATATTGCTTCCCTTGGGTGGTTTGCTTAATGGCTTGCTGCTTTACTACGGTTATCGTCGTAATAAAACGGGGCTTAAAGATTCGGTCATTACAGCCGTGCATCAGCAGGCAGGGCGCATGCCGTTCAAGACCATGGCTATTAAGCCCTTGGCCGCTATTATCACGCTTTCGTGCGGCGGCTCTGCAGGTAAGGAAGGCCCTTGTTCCCATATTGGCGGGTCGCTGGCCGCAGGCTTGGGGCGCGTGCTTGGTTTAAACCCAGAGCTGCAAAAGCGTATTGTTGCCTGTGGTATTAGCGCAGGTTTTGCCAGTGTGTTTGGCACACCTATCGCAGGTGCTATTTATGGCGTAGAAGTGCTGGCCATAGGCCGCATTCGTCATGATTTTCTGTTCCCGGCCATTATTGCGGGCGTGGCGTCGTTCGAGATTAGCAAGCTTTGGGGCATTCCTTATCAGTATTACGTAATACCAGGGTTGCCTGATTTTTCAGAAATTATTTTTCTCAAGACCATACTAATCGGCATCGCGTGCGGTCTTGCTGCCTGGCTGTTCGTGGACCTCATTCGTTTTTCCCGCAGCATGTTTGACCTGCTGCGTTCACGATTCAATATCTGGCCGCCGCTTATGCCTTTCATAGGCGGCTGTTTGCTTACGGTGCTTGTGCTGTTCATACCCACCGATTACCTGGGGCTGAGCCTGCCACTCATGGATCATGCACTCGAAGGGCAAATCATGCCCTATATGGGCTTCTTCTGGAAGACGTTGCTCGTTGCCATTACGTTAGGCTCGGGGTTTTATGGCGGTATTGTGACACCACAGTTTGTCATTGGTGCACTGGTGGGCAGCGCGTGTGCGCCGATGCTGGGGTTAAGCCCTGCGCTGGGTGCAGCAGTAGGGCTAGTATCTGTTGTGGCGGCGGCGTCCAATACGCCTGTAGCAGCCATACTTATGGGTGTAGAGCTATTTGGGGGGCCTACAGGAACAGTCTATGTAGCGGGTGCCAGCATTGCGGCTTACCTGGTGATTGGTCATCGCAGCGTTTATCCTGATCAGTTGATTGCGTACTCAAAATCTACCTGGATGCAGTTGCCGCCAGACCAGCCACTTGGGCAGGAAAAGGCCCGTCTTTCTTATGGCTTATTAAAGTGGATAAGCAAATACCAGATTGGCCGAGTCTTGGAGCACTTGCTGAAACGCCGACGCTGAGCGGGGCGCTGTTAAGGCGTGCCATCTCGTCTTAAGGCACTTTTAATCTGTACAAGTCTGTACTGGCGTATTATTGAAGAATAAAAGGTCTGTGGCAGGCGGGAATGCTAGTTGCTGGCCACTCTTACAGATTTGCAGGAGTTTCAAACAATGGCCCGCCCCACGTTATCAAGACGTCAGTTTCTCAAAGCCGCAACTATTGCCGGCATCACAACCTACATTGCCCCCTTCGGTTCACCTGCCTATGCCGCGTTCATGGAGCAGAAGCTCCTGACGCCCATGCAGTGGGATCCTGCCACCGGCCTGGCCAGGTTTCGGGTCGATGGCATCGCCAAAGTAACAGGCAGCAAGATTTTCGCACGTGATATTCGTGCTCGCGATTTACCCAACTGGCCAGACCAACAAAGCCATGCCCTGATTTTGCGCACCGCGCGCGCTGATGCACGCTATACCGGCCTTGACCTTTCACGCCTGGATGAAACTACAAAACCCGATCGCGTGGTCACGGCCGCAGATCTCGCGCGCGACGGCGTGGCGTTTTCTGATTTTTATGGTGAAGACATGCTGCTGCCGGAAGGCCAAACGCCTGCCTATCTGGGGCATGCCGTCGCCATTTTGATCTTTCATGATTTTGCGCGCTTTCGGCTTGCCAAGGACGCGCTGCAGTTTCAGGATGATGTCGTCAAATACGGCGAGCATACTGGCCCGCTGGTTCGTGACCCGTGGGGTACGTTTCGTTATGTGCGTGTCGGCGGCAAGAGCGGCTATGACGAGGATGTGTTCTCCAGCCTGAAAGATGCGCCGGTTTTTCCCAGCCAAATGCGTAAACAACTGCCAGTCTGGCCAGACGGCAAGAACCATGGCAAGTTGGGTGAGGAGGGCATGTACCATGCGGGCCAGTTGCGAGATGAAATGAGCAACCCGCCTGAAAATTGGCTTGTGCTTAACCGTCGGTATCAAACTCAGTCGGTGGATACGGCTGCGCTCGAACCCGATAACGCCAACTGCTGGTATGACGAACCAAACGCCACCATGCACATGGTGGTACCCACCCAGTCGCCCACTGAGGTGGCAGCGACAGCGGCAGGCATGCTGGCCAAAAGCAATTTCAAGACCAAAACGCTGGTCATGCACCCCTGTTATACCGTGGGTTACGGTTCCAAAGACCATTGCAACATGCCTTTTTACGGGCTGGTCTGCGCGCTGTATGGTGATGGCAAGCCCGTGCGTATTGCCAATGATCGTTATGAGCAGTTTCAGACGTCTTTGAAGCGGCATGCCTTTGATATGGATTACCACATCGGCGTGGACCGCAAGACAGGCCTGATTCAGTCTTGTGTGATTGATATGGTGGCCAATGGCGGCGGGCGCTCCAATTTTTCGCCTTCGGTTGCCATGGTGGGTGCGACGGCCGCGCAGTCTATTTATTACCTGCCCAAGTCAGACATGACGTCCAGAGCCGACGCCTCGCGCGCTGTCGACTGTGGTTCGGCGCGAGGTTACGGCACGCTGCAATCCATGGCCGCCACAGAGATGCTCATGGATGAGCTGGCACACGAACTTGATATGGATCCTATTGAGTTTCGGCTTAAAAATGTGCTGAAAAGCGGCATGAAAAATACCCAAGGGGCCATCCCTGCCGGGCAAATTCGTGCCGAAGAAATTCTTGAAAAAGCCCGCAATGACCCAGTATGGGTGAACCGTGCACGACGCAAGGCAGAGTTTGAGGCAGATCACCCAGGCAAACTTTACGGCGTGGGCTTTGCCTGTGTGCAAAAGGATTTTGGTACGGGGGCAGAAAGCTCGTTTGCCAAGGTTGAAATCTCGCCCAAGGGCGAAATACTGCTACGTCATTCTGGCACGGAAATCGGCACAGGCATGAGTACCTCTCAGGCGCTGGCCTGTGTGCGCTGGCTGGGCCAGCCAGCAAGCAATATTGGCGTGGCTATCACCGACTGGCCTGATCTGCCCATGATCTCATCAGGCGATCCTTATCTGATGAGTCAGGACGATCAAGACAAGCTCTCGGCCAACCCGGCCTGGACGCCTGCGCTTGCGTCACCCGCCAGTGCATCTAACTCTGCGTTCTATTACACGCACACCACCCGGGAAGCCGCGCGTTTGGTTTTTGTGCATGGAGTATGGCCGGCTGCACAGGCTATCTGGTCTAGTGGTTTGGGGGGCGGCCAGGCCGCGCCCTACGTGGTGCGTCGCGAAGATGCGCGCTGGGAAAAAGGGTTGTTGACCGCAAATGGTATGCAGCCGCTCAGTCTGGAACAGCTGGCAGCCAAGGCCCATGAGATGGGGCTGTTGGTCGGCGCAGTGGTGCATGGCTTTAATCGCTGGCAGTGGACAGAGGCAGATTTCGACGTTGGCGAACAGACGGAGCGGTTGCCCTTGGACGGCATCGCTTTATGCTTTGGTGGGGGTGCGCCTTCAGGAGGAGAGGGGCAAGGCGGCGTGCCAGCAGTAGTTAGTATTGATGCGGGAACAGATGATTCCCTGGGTACGAGGAGCATATCGGCCGGAAGCTACAAGTTCATAAACCGAAAGACCGTTTACTACCCGCCAGTTCAACGCAACAATGCCGCCGTCACCTATTACTCTGCGATGAGCGCCTTGGCTGAAGTGTCTGTGAATCGCGGCAGTGGTGAGGTTGAATTATTGAATCACCATTCGATTATCGAGTGTGGCAGCCTGTTGTCCCCCGAGCTGGTATCGGGCCAGATTCAGGGCGGCATCGCCATGGGTATAGGTCATGCTTTGTACGAGTCGCTGCCGCTGTATGAAGAAGGCCCGGGCAACGGCACGTGGAACTTCAATCGATACCATCTTCCGCGCGCCAAGGAAGTTGCGCTCTGGAAACAGACGGCTGAGGTTTTGCCGCCGTTATCAGAAACTGACCCGCCCAAAGGCATGGCCGAGGTTGTGATGATCCCCATTGTGGCCGCTATCGTTACAGGCATTACGCATGCCACAGGGCAGCGATTTTATTCTCTGCCTGTCACACCCGAAAAGATTCAGGAGGCCCTGGCATGAGTGCAGCAAACATCAAAATTTCCATGACCATCAATGGTGAGGCGGTTGGCCCGATAGAGGTGCCTGAGACCTTGATGATGCTGGATTTTCTGCACGAGTATGTAAACCTCACCGGTACGCGTCTGGGCTGTGGCCAGGGGGTATGCCGTGCCTGTGTGGTGATTCTTGATCGTGACAATAGTCACAGTGAAGAAATTCGCACCTGTATTACCGGGGTGGGCTACTTCAATGGGCGCAAAGTGCGGACAGTAGAAGGGCATGCGACGCGAGACGGTGAGGGCGCCGTCACCGCATTAACCGCAGTGCAGCAGAAGTTTCTGGATTTCTACAGCTTTCAGTGCGGCTACTGTACGCCTGGCTTTGTCAATGCCGCCACGGTGCTGGTCGAACGCCTCCAGCGCCAGCCCATCGCCCGTGATCAGGTAGAGAGTTATGTGACGGATGCCCTGAACGACCACATCTGTCGTTGCACCGGCTATGTGCGTTATCACCAGGCCGTAAAAGATGTCATCCTGAATACACCAGGGTTGATCATTGAGGAGCGCTCATGAAAGCATCTACCGCACTGGGGGGGATAGTTATCCTGGTACTTATCGTGGGCGGCGCAGTTCTGTCGGGGATACTTGATCCGGATTACGACACCTCTGCCATTGATACGCAAGGGCAGGCTCCCGACCAGCAACTGCTGGTGCGCGGAAAATACCTGGCGCAAGCGGGTGATTGTGCAGCCTGTCACACAACGAAAGACGGTGCTCCGTTTGCTGGCGGGGTGCCGGTGCCCACACCTTTCGGAACCATTTACGGTACAAACATTACGTCGGATCAGGAGCATGGCATAGGCGACTGGACCTCCGCTGATTTTTACAAAGTGCTGCACGATGGCATCTCGCCCGAGCACCCGCTATACCCGGCCATGCCCTATACCTCTTATCGCGGTGTGTCGCGGGCCGACAGCGATGCCATCTTCGCCTACCTGCAAAGCGTGGAGCCAGCACCCACGCCTAACCGTGAAAACACCATATCCTTTCCGTTCAACATAAGGGCGTTGATGCGTGGCTGGAATCTGCTCTTTCTCAAAGATACGTTGCCGTCGGTGTCGAAAGGAGATTCTGATGAATGGGTGCGGGGCCGCTATCTGGTCAACGCGCTGGGGCATTGCACCGAATGCCACACACCCCGAGGTGAGCTGGGGCAACTGAAACTGGGCAAGAGCTACCAGGGCGGAGCGGCGGAGGCGATTCATGCGCCGGACATAACGCCTGAGGCTCTGGCAGCACGAGGCTGGACCGTCGAAGGCTTGCAACAGTTTCTCGCAAAAGGCATCGCACCACAGGGCTCTGCTTATGGGGGCATGTATGACGCCTTCCATCACAGTACGCGCTTTCTGTCCGAAGGTGATAACAAGGCCACGGTAAAATTCCTTACTGGCGATACACCCAAGCAGGCTGCCGTGTTCAAACCCGAGCCCGCAGCAGAAACACCTGAAAATTTGCGTGCTGGCCGCAGCCATTATTTGGCGCTGTGCGCCGGATGCCATGCCGCCAACGGGCAAGGCAAGCCCAATGTGACGGTTGCCCTTGCTGGCAATTCAACGGTTCGAAATCCTGATCCGCATAATCTCATTCAAGTCGTACTGCATGGATTGGACGCCAAGTCTTTCCCAGATCAACAGGGCCGGCAGGCCATGCCAGGGTTTAGCGACAAGCTGGATGATGAAGAGGTTGCAGAACTCGCCAATTATCTGCGAGGAGCGTTCGGTGGGCAGTCCTCTGACGTTACGGCCAAGACCGTTGTGGGAGCACACTGATGAGCCATACCATTCCGGGAGAAGCGCGCACAGAGTCTGGAAACATACCCATGCACGCCATGAATAATCAGGTCTTGGCACATGTGCAAGCCTGGATCGAGCAGGGCAAGGCAGTGGCGCTGGTTACCGTGGTGCGTAACTGGGGGTCTGCGCCACGACCGCTTGGTTCATTGTTTGCGGCAACGGATGCTGGCGATTTTATCGGGTCTGTTTCGGGTGGTTGCGTCGAAGACGATCTTTTGCGGCAGTTTTCCCAGGCGTTTCCGCAGACCTTTGCCATCGTTCGATATGGTGTCTATGCAGAAGATGTACGCCGTTTCGGCCTGCCCTGCGGCGGCACGCTGGAACTGTTCGTGGAGCGTGTCACTGATCTGCACAGCGTCAAGGCTGCACGTGCCGCCATGGCTGGCGGGCAACTGCTGGAGCGGCATATCAACCTGCTGACTGGCGAGGTGTCTACCTGTACAGGCAGCCAGGACTTCTTTGTGCGCTATGACAAAAATGAAGTGGTGCAATTGTTTGGCCCCCGGTGGCGCCTGTTGATTATTGGCGCAGGCGCGGTGTCTGAGTACTTGGCCAGTATGGCGCCTGCACTTGATTTCTCTGTGTACCTCAACGATCCGCGCGAGGCCCAGCGAAACAACTGGCGTGCCCCCGGCGTGCAGTGGCTAGATGGCATGCCAGATGACGCAGTGATTGGGTTTCGGCCAGATTGCCGCACCGTCATTGTCACGCTCAGTCATGACCCTAAAGTGGACGATATGGCACTGATGGAAGCATTGAAAACCGATGCGTTTTATGTGGGGGCCATAGGTTCTATCGCCAGCACCCGTGCGCGCCGAGAGCGCCTGCTGACACTTGATGTCAGTGAGCATGAAGTAGATAAGCTGCATGCGCCTGTGGGCTTGCCCATACATAGCCGTGCACCGGCAGAGATTGCCATAGCCATTTTGGCCGAGTTGATCGCAGCGCGTAATACACAGTGTGTTCCGCAGGGTGTAGTTTGCCAGACTGAGACTCAAAACCAGGCACAAACACTACCACATGCACGGACGCAAGCACAGACACAGACACAGACACAGACACAGACACAAACACCAACACCAACACCAACACACCAACCCATACATAATGTCGGATAAGAAAGCTTCTGTGCTTGCCGCAGCAAGCATTATTCTTGCCGCTGGACGCTCTATGCGATTTGGTCGTGATAAACGACTCGAATGCATAAACGGCAGGCCCATGTTGCTGCATGCTGCTTTGCTGATGGCCAGTGTGGTGCCTGACACCCTGGTAGTGCTCGGTCCCGACGATCACGCGCTCGCATCAATTCTGGCGGCCGAAGGTCTACGCGCTACCTTATGCGAACAAGCACGATCTGGAATGGGGCACAGCCTGGCCCATGGGGTTGTTCAACGGCCCGACGCGGCAGGGTGGTTAATCATGCCTGCCGATATGCCTTTTATGCAACGAGAAACCATACAGGCCGTCATGGATGCTGCCTGTAGTCATGATATGGCTGCGCCGCGTCATGCGGGGCGTCGCGGGCATCCGGTGTGGTTCTCACATAGATTTGGCGCAGCGCTGCGCGCGCTTACCGGCGACGAAGGCGCAAAAGCCCTGGTCAAGGCACACGTGCCCTGTACCGCTGGCAACACGCAAGCGGCACAGGCCGGCGGCCTATGGATGGTGGACGTGCAAGATGCCGGCTGCCTGCTTGACGTCGACACACCCGACGATCTTATTGCCAGGCCCTAGGAGGCTGCCGGGACGCCTGCGCACCGGTTTGGCCTGAGCTATGTGGCTGTCTGGTCCCCGGCTTGCGCAAGAATATCGATGAGCGTTGGCACTGTGCCCAGTGATGATTTGGCCTGCACGCCCAACTCGAACGAAGCGCGAATTGCCTCTGCAGTGATATGCGAGGCACCTAGCTCTATCGCCATGGTGTTGTAGTAGCTCATGTCTTTGAGGGCATTGGCGAGCGAAAACTGCATGCCTGAGTCATCCTTGCCGGTGATATAAGGTTTGAGGCGGTCAAGCACAATGCCGCCGCCACCGCCCGTGGCCAGAATATCAACCATGGTCTCGGTGTCTATGTTTGCGCGTTGGGCACAAGCGCAGGCTTCAGCCAGTACGGCCGAGAACCCAAGCGATACGAAGTTGTGGATAAGTTTCATCTGATGGCCCGCACCCACGGGCCCCGCATGCACAATGCTTTCAGAAAATGAGCGCAGTAGCGGCCGACATCTTTCTAGCAATTCTGCGTCGCCACCGACAATAAGGTTTAGGCGCCCTTGTGCGGCTTCTTTTGGGGTGCGTGTCATGGGGGCGTCAAGGTAGTGACCGCCCGCAGCCTCAATCGATTTTGACACCTTGCTGGTGGATGAAGGCAGTGCGGTCGAGCAATCGATGACGATTTTTCCTGGTGCCATGCCGGCCAGCAGGCCTTCTGGTTCGTTTACCACAGCCTCGACCTGCGGGCTGCCGGTTAGACAGAGAACGATGAAGTCGGCGGCCTGTGCAACGGCAGCAGGTGTTGGCGCGGTGGTTGCCCCGGCAGCGATTAGGTCTTCGACGGGTTGATTTCCGGGATGGTCAAGAATAATCAATTGATGACCATATTTGACGATATTGGATGCGATGCCGTGGCCCATCATACCCACGCCGATCAGGCCAACTTTCAGTTTCTTCTTCGTCATCGTTTACATTTGTCCTTGGGTTGCTGCCACACGTTGGCGTGCCAGAAATACATTACACCGCCAGCCGGCAGCGCGGTCTAGCGTTTATCACAAAGATTAAAGTTTATCCCGATCACAGTATTGGTGTGTGGCGCACCCTTCGGCCTGCGCATGCATATAGCGAGTAACACGTCCATCAACGTCGCGCATGCAGTTGTCCACTGATCCTGTGGATAAGTCTGTGGGTAGTGGCTTGAAACAATGCTGAGGGGCTTATGACTGGAGGGTGACGTGTGGCGTGTGCAACGATTGTTCACCGCCAGTGGTGCAGCGCCTGGTCGGCAGATGTCGCGGTCTCGCGTGCGTTGCAGTATGTAGTGCACATACTGCTGGCGCGTATACCGTAACCAACGTCTATTTCTCGCGCAGGCGTCTCGGGCCTGTATAGGCAAGTAGCTGTGTTGCCCATGGTGTTTTGGGCTAACGGGGCGTCAGCGCTTTAACGCTTCTATCTGTATCAGAATACGGATCTCGTCGGGGATCCCCGGTAGGCCGAATGTCATGCCGTAGTCGCTGCGCTTCAGTGTGGTCTCGAAGTCGCCGCCGCAGGCTTCGGTTTTTTCCCTGGGGTTGTCGTAGCAGTTAAAGCGTAACGCCTTCAGTGTTACGGGTTGTTGTTTGCCCAGCAGCGTCAGCGTGCCTGAAACGGACTTGACCTGGTTACCTTCAAAGACGAAGTCGTCTCCTGTAAACAGTGCAGTCGGGAAGGCCTCGACGTGCAGAAAGTCAGCGTTGCTCAGGTGCTTGTTGTATGACTCTATCCCAGTGTTGACGGAGTCGGGACGCACCACGATGTCCACCCTTCCTTTTTTCCCATTACGGTCAAACATCACCGTGCCTTCGACAGTGTCGAATCTGCCGCGATTGGTCGAGGTGCCTGAATGCAGAGCCTCGAAATGGACAAAGGTATGAGTGGGCTCGATATCGTAGATGGATTCTTGGGCACCAGCGACGTGGGACGCGGCCAAAATTGCCATGGCAAACAGTGTCTTGTACATGAATCAATCCTTTAATGAACGTCGGGCGGCGCGTGTACGTTCGTACTCCTGCCGCTCGCGTCGCGCCGGTAGTGGGCGTATGTTCATCAGTCTAGTGTCAGGAGTTGATTCGGCCTATGGTTTTTGATGGAAACTGTGATTTATATCAATGTTATTAAACAGTTATATCACTTAGATGTGTTTTGTGGGTGATCCCGGCCGCGAATAATATAGGCTGTGCATAGCGTCTAAGCTTAGTTTGCATATATTTAAGGCGGCCCAGGGGTTAAATAATTAAATTATCGCTGCGCGCCGCCACCTTTACGATTGCGTTGACTCGTCTGATCCTGACCACTGCCTAGCTGCGTTGCGTGACCATCTTTCTTGCTGCGATGCTGTTGATCACCGTGGCTTTTTTGGCTCTCTTTGGCCTGGTCGTCGGCCTGAGGAGCTTGTTCTTTGTTGTCTTTTGATTCTGTCATGATCGGTATTCCTCAATAGTGGTTGGGTAAGCCTGAAACAGCAAGGGTCATGCCTGACCGAAGATTGGTGTCACGTGTGGCGCCGCCCGAGTACAAAGGGCTGGCCTTGGGGTGCTACGTACTCACGATGGCATGAGGCTTGCTGATGCTGAGCTGGCCGGCGAAAAGCATTAATCAAACCAGTCGTTGATGTATGCCGCCCAACTTCGATAACCCGTGCCAGTAAGGAGAACCAGATGCGTGAGTATGATCGCAGCCCAAAAACGAATGACCCTCGCGATTTTGAGATTTCCGATCCACCCTCACCAGACGTTCGCAAGCGTCGAGCTGCCGAGGTGAATCATCCGGATCAGTCGAGGGATGAGGCTAAGTCCGATGGCGCAGCTGACGGTGATAAAAACAGAGACGGTTTTCAGGAACCCCGCCATCCTCAGGGAAAAGACACTGAAGTTGACCGCCGCCACGTCGGCCGTGGCAACCAGTTTGGCGAGGCTGGGCGGCACGCCAGGGTACAAGATCGCGCTAACGACAAGCCGGCAGACCCCGACGATACGCCCAAGATACTTCGTCCAGACGTTGGTGTTCAAAAGAGCAAGCGGCCGTGACGGGTTGGTAAGTAAACCCGTCCGGTTCGGTGTGCTGTTCGCAGCCTTTAGAGGCTTTTTTCACAGCTTCGATACTGTGCGCCAAAGCGCTCGGCGCGCGACTGCACGGTCGTCGCCGTACGCAGCAGCCAAGCTTTGCTTTTGTGGCTACCGTTGCGGTAGCCGCCCCAGCCTTCGTGATAATTAAGGTATTGGGCGTAGGCGTCCCATTTAGACGTGCCGTTTACGCGCTGGGTTTTGTCCATATACCAGCCCATAAAATCCAGTGCGTCACCAAAATTGTCGCGGCTGGCAAACATACCGCCGGCTTCGCGCTTGTAATCGGCCCAGGTTTCATCTTTAGCTTGAGCATACCCGTAGGCAGTGCTGACCCGCCCCCATGGAATAAAGCCCAGAAGATACCGGCGCGGTGGGTGCGCATCATGACGAAAGGATGACTCTTGGTACATCATGGCCATGGCCACTTGAGGTGGAACACTCCACTTTTTTTGCACTTTTAAAGCTTGCTTGTGCCAGCCTGGTTTCTCGCGGAAAATTTGGCACAAGTTTTCGGGACTGGATGGCGGTGTGGTGGCACAGCCAGCCAGAAGACATAGCGGCAGCAGCAGTGCAGCCGTTGGCCACCGCCAGGCTGCCGGCGAACGGGGCGTGACCGTTGTTTGGACCAATGTAGCGTTTTTGCTCAAGATAAGGTTTTTAAAGCGCCGAGAGACATCGGTGTTGGGGCTGCGGCCATCAGTGCGCCACGCTGGCATAGGGGGAATTGTTCTCATTAAAACCGTGCACTTCCGCAATCTGAAAAATGTTGTTACCGTAGCACGGCGTCTGTTCCGTATTCAAGTTCGGCGTGTCTGCTTATCCTT
Organism: Pusillimonas sp. ANT_WB101; assembly: GCF_008369125.1. Taxonomy (NCBI): domain Bacteria; kingdom Pseudomonadati; phylum Pseudomonadota; class Betaproteobacteria; order Burkholderiales; family Alcaligenaceae; genus Pusillimonas; species Pusillimonas sp. ANT_WB101. Next base: position 258,287 of record NZ_VOAY01000001.1, read on the forward strand.
CCTATAATGGCAGTTTTACGTGTGCCTATGCCCGATTCCATTGCCCGTCATGTTGCTAGCCCGGTAGATTCAGTCGAAACTGAACTGGTCGCCGTATTGGTGTCGGTTACCCAGGGTCAACCCAGAGTGCTTACCCGTGACTGCAGTCAGGCCTTGCCGGCGGGGCCTTTTGAGTCATCGCATCGGTCGCTGCAGGCAGGTCTGCGCGCCTGGGTAGAAACGCAGACACACCACCCGCTGGGCTATGTCGAGCAGCTGTACACGTTTGCCGATCGCGATCGCGCCAATCTGCAGGGGCAGCGCATTATTTCGGTCAGCTATCTGGGGTTGACCAGAGAGTCTCCCAAGCTGGATGACGAAAGTGTAGGCTGGCAAGATTGGTATCGTTATTTTCCGTGGGAAGACTGGCGAGAGGGCATGCCCGCCATGCTGAACGACACCATTATGCCTGCGCTGCAGGCTTGGAGCTGCGATACGTCAGATGCTATTGGCGGTGATCGACAGCGTCGCCAGCGGGTGGAATACACTTTCGGGCAAGATGAATCTTCCTGGAACGAAGAGTTGGTCTTGCAACGTTATGAGTTGCTGTTTGAGGCAGGGCTTGTGCCCGAGGCCAAACGTCGTGAAAGTGCGCTGCCTGCGCCACTCGTGCCAGGAGAGGCCATGCAGCACGACCATCGCCGCATATTGGCAACCGCCATGGCACGGTTGCGCGCAAAAATACGCTATCGCCCCGTCGTCTTCGAACTGATGCCGCCCAGCTTTACGTTGCTGCAACTTCAGCAAGCATTTGAAGCCGTGGCAGGGCGTAATCTGCACAAGCAGAATTTTCGTCGTTTCATTGAGCAGCAGACCTTGGTCGAGGAAACAGGGCAAATGACGCGTGGCACGGCCGGGCGCCCCGCTAAATTGTTTCAGTTTCGGGGCGATATCATGCAAGAGCGCGCCATCGCTGGCAGTAAGCTTCCTTTGGCCCGTTAGTCGGATTGCGCACTTGACGATTACTTATGCTCACTGTTAGCATAATTAGACGTCGCGTTGAAATAACACGCTGCGTTGATGCGGCAATAGTCCGCTTATTTTTTCACTCTATAAATACTCAAAATGAGCATAAATAGTTTTTCTTCTCAGGCTGAAAGCGTGGATACAGCGGCAACCCAGTCAGCATCAAAAAACACCCACCCGAGAACACCGCCGCTACCGCGTCTCATGCTTGAACCCTTGGTAAAGTCGGCCTTGCTGGAAGATCTTGGGCGTGCCGGAGACCTCACCTCGGATGCCATTATTCCTGAGCACACGTCTGCCAGCATGCGGCTGGTAGCCCGGCAAGAGGGTGTGTTGGCAGGGCTGGATCTCGCCCGTATGGCTTTTGAGTGCATGGACCCGCAGGTTCAAATACGTATAGTGCGGGAAGACGGCGCACGGTTGTCAGCGGGTGACCAGATCGCCATTTTTAAAGGTAACGCCCGGGCATTGCTGGGTGCCGAACGTACGGCGCTCAATTTTCTATGCCATCTTAGCGGTGTCGCCTCTGCCACGGCTTCTATTTCCGACGCCATTCGTCCTTACGGCACCCGCATAAGCTGCACGCGTAAAACCGCGCCAGGGCTGCGCGCCATACAAAAATACGCGGTGCGTGTTGGGGGCGGCAGCAATCATCGTTTTGGCCTGGATGATGCCGTGCTCATCAAGGATAATCACATTGTGGTGGCGGGCAGTGTGCGCGAGGCCGTGCAACGGGCTCGCCTGGGCGTAGGGCATATGGTGCGAATTCAACTTGAGGTCGATACGCTGGCACAGCTTCAAGAGGCATTGGATTTGGGTGTTGACGCGGTATTGCTGGACAACATGTCGCTCGACATACTGCGTGAGGCGGTTGCACTGGTCGATGGGCGTGCCATCACCGAAGCCTCGGGGCGCATCACGGCTGAAACAGCCCCCGCCGTTGCTCAGACAGGCGTTAATTTGATTGCCGTAGGCTGGATTACGCATAGTGCGCCTATTTTGGATATCGGGCTGGATGCAGATCATGACTAAGAGCACAGCGTGGCGTAAGGTCGCCCAGCTTGCGATGGGTATTGTGGCAGTGGCTGTTCTGGGGCAGGCTGTGATGGCAGGCATACGTCCGTCCACCGATGCGTCTGCGGGGGCAGTGTTGCAGGGCTTTCCCATCAGGCCGGTGGTGCTGGTGGTTACGTTTCCGCCCGGCGGGGGTACTGACTTGCTGGCACGCCGCCTTGCCGCAAAACTTGAGCGTCGGTTTGGGCAGCCTGTCGTGGTCGAAAACCGTGCAGGTGCAAGTGGCAATATTGGGGCCCAGGTTGTGGCACGCGCCAAACCTGATGGGTACACCTTGCTGGTTGCAAACAGCAGTTATGCCATTAACCCCGGTGTTTTCAGCGAGCTGGGGTTTTCGCCGTTAAACGACTTGACGGGGGTTATTAATGTGGCGTATGTGCCGTCTGTTGTGGTGACGGCGGCAGATTCGAACTGGCAGTCGCTACAGCAGGCTTTGCAAGTACCACAACAGCAGACGCCAGATGCTGCCCCTACGTTTGCGTCATGCGGTAACGGTACGCCCCAGCATCTGGCTGGAGAAATGCTAATGCAGCGTAGCGGCGTGTCATGGCTGCATGTGCCTTATCGTGGTTGCGGCCCGGCGCTGACTGGGGTTAGGGCGGGTACGGTCGATATGGCTATTGTGACAGCGTCGTCGGCCATGCCCTTGATTGAGGCTGGCGTTTTGCGCGCATTGGCTGTAACTTCACCACAAAGATCGTCACTGTTGCCCGATGTGCCAGCCGTGGCCGAGTTGGGCTTTGAAGGCTATGAACTCGATCAATGGCATGGCCTGCTTGCACCGGCAAAAACGCCGAAACCGATTGTGGCCCGTATTAATGCCATGGTTACAGCGGTTATGCAGGAGCCCGAAACCCAACGTGATCTGAAAGCACTGGGGTATGAAACTACAGTCAGTTCGCCTGAAGAATTTCAGGCGATTATTGAGAACGACATTGCGCGATTCGGTGCCTTGACCACAAAAATAGGCCTGAAGGCTGATTGACTGCGGGGCGGTAAGACGACGCAGCCTTAGGACGACGAGGATGTCAGGTGACGAGACCATAAGAATAGGGGGCGGCGTCGAGGGATGCCAGTGGCGTATCGGGGCGCCACGACTGTGACGATACCCGAGTTGTCGTTGGCCCCGCTGGCTCTGCGCGCAGTGGTTAGTCGAAGATGTTGCCGTTGAGCAAAATGGAACGATCAACATCAGCAATGTCGGTACGACCACAAAACGCCATGGTGACATCAAGCTCGTTGGCCATAAGCTGCAGGCAACGCGTGACCCCTTCTTCGCCCATGGCACCCAGTGCATACAGAAAAGCCCGACCTATCATCGTACCTTTGGCGCCCAGTGCAACCGCTTTGAGTACGTCTTGGCCCGAGCGTATGCCGCCGTCCATCCACACTTCGATATCGTTGCCAGCTGCCTGCGCGATGGCGGGCAGTGCCGAAATGGAGGAAGGGGCACCATCGAGTTGCCTGCCGCCGTGGTTGGAGACGATCAGGGCATCAGCGCCTGAGTCGACCGCAAGGCGGGCGTCTTCAGCATCCATGACACCTTTGAGTATCAGCTTGCCGCCCCAGCGGTTTTTGATCCACTCGATATCTTCCCAGCACAACGAAGGATCAAACTGCTCTGCCGTCCAGGAGGAAAGCGAGGAGAGGTCAGAAACCCCTTTTGCGTGGCCCACGATATTGCCGAACGAACGACGTTTGGTGCCCAGCATGTTGAGGCACCATCGCGGCTTGGTGGCAAGGTTGATGAGGTTGATGAGGGTAGGCTTGGGGGGTGTGGAGAGGCCGTTTTTAATGTCTTTGTGTCGCTGGCCAAGCACTTGTAGGTCGAGCGTAAGTACAAGCGCTGAACATCGGGCTGCTTTGGCACGATCAATGAGGCGTTCCATGAAATCGCGGTCTCGCATAACATACAGTTGGAACCAGAACGGCCGGCTGGTATGGGCGGCGATATCTTCTATGGAACAGACGCTCATGGTAGAGAGCGTAAATGGTATGCCGAATTTTTCAGCGGCTTTTGCAGCCAGAATTTCGCCATCGGCGTGTTGCATGCCGGTTAGGCCGGTAGGCGCCAGGGCAACCGGCATGGATACATCGATACCGATCATTTTGGAGTGCAGGCTGCGCTTTTCTATGTCGCAGGCGACGCGCTGGCGAAACTTGAGCTTGTGAAAGTCAGTTTCGTTAGAGCGATAGGTGCTTTCCGTCCAGGAGCCGGAGTCGGCATAGTCGTAGAACATTCTTGGAACCCGGCGTTCGGCGAGACGACGGAAATCTTCGACGCAGGTCATTTTGGATAGTGTGGGCACGTCGGTTAGCTCCTGGCGAGAAAAAATGATCAGCACCAATGTGGTGCAGGTTAAACGATTAGCGTCGGCGCTACGTGCGACGAACTTTTTTGAATGGGCTGTATTATGCCTGTGGTCGGCCGGTCTGACCATAGGGGTCATCGCGTAGTTAGGGGGTTTATTAAATAAGATGTAGGTGAGTTGCTGCACTGGCCTGCACCAGCATGGCTTGGCCGCCATTCCACCAGATGATTTTTGCGACCGTAGCCAGTTGTGCAATTTCAATAGCCTGCGCCGCGTCGCTTTCAATGAAATGTGTGTGACAACGCGCCAAAATGGCTTCTGCCTTGTGTTGTGCCGTTTCGGGTACACTGTGGCGCAACTCGTCACGCATGACAAGTGGGCCATGAAACCCATGTTGGTTCAGCCATGCGGCAGTGCGTGCACGATCTTGTTCTGGACGGCCGGTAATAATGCTGATCTGAGAAAGATCCAGCCCTGGCAGCAATGTATTGGGCACGAGTTGGTCACGTTGCGCCAGCGTTTCTTGCAGCGCCCGTGCATACTGCTCTTCGGGTAAGTCCATTAACAGCACCCCGTCCAGATCAATAGCCCATGATGCGTATTCGAATTCGGCTCGGTCGGGATGGTTGTGGACGGCATCGAACTGCGGCGTGACGGATGTGCGTTCCCACGGAAACCAGGCTCTGTAGCCATTGGGTATCAGCATGCCAAAGTCGGGGCGTATGCGAGACTGGTCATCGTAGGCCAGCGTGAATACGGACACCCTGAACCCCAGGTTTCGCAAAAATTCGATGCTGTCGGAAAGTGTGGTGCCGCGCCCGGCGATATCTTCGATTAGCAGTACATGCGCTCCCTGCTCAGGGTAGGCAGCCGTAAACCAGGATACTTTGCGGTCTGGACGCGAATAGCTAACGGCGTACAAAGGCAGAGAGAGCTCGGTCGATGCCATCATCCCGGCGACAAGCCCGCCTCGGGCTATAGCCACTACAGCGTCGAAACCGGCCTGCCTCCATTGGCTTATATAACTAGCAACAATCGATTCAACGCGGGTGTAGTCGTAACTGTAAGCACGACGAGGAGGGAGTGTCATGGCAAGCTCGGGCAACCAGGCAAGAGCCGCCGTGAAAATCGGCGGCCTGATACAAACATATAAGCATCAAGTTTACCGGGGTTTTCGTGAGCTGGGCTTTCCTTGCCAGCCTAACTGTATATAAGGAGCCCAGACCATGTATTACTCGTACTTAGTCTTCGAGCTCTTTTACTATGCGGTTTGTGCCCGCCACGAATACTGATTGCTGGTCTGAGTTACCAAACTTGATATGGTTGAAAATCAGGTTCAGGACGACAGCCATGAGCGCTGTTGAGCTGATGCCGGAGTGAAAAATAGTAGAAAACCAAGCGGGAAAGTGATCGTAAAACTCTGGCTTGACGATGGGTATCATGCCAAAACCCACTGAGGTTGCCACAATAATCATGTTCATATTGTTCTCATACTTAACCTTGGTGAGCGTACGTATACCGCTGGCGGCTACAGTACCAAACAAAACCAGGCCTGCACCACCCAGTACGGCGGGTGGTACGGCGGCGATAATGCGTCCCACGCCAGGCAGCAGCCCCAGTGCCAGCATAATCATGCCGCTGGTGGCCACGGCATAGCGGCTTTTTATACCAGTTACGGCGACCAGGCCGACATTTTGCGCGAATGCACTCTGCGTAAATGACCCAAATATCGGCGCAAGCGCGCTCGAAAGCATATCGGCGCGCAGGCCATCGCCCAGTCGCTTCTCATCAACACGGGTGCCGACGATGTCGCTGACGGCGAGAATGTCTGCCGACGTTTCTACCATAACGACCAGAATGACAATCACCATGGATGCAATGGCGGCAAGTTTGAAAGTGGGTAGCCCAAAATGAAACAAGGTTGGCAATGCCATAAGGCTACTTCCAGCTGAGCCTGAAAAATCTGTCATGCCAGTAAGCAGGGCGATGAGAGTGCCCAACACCATGGCCAGCAAAATAGAGAGCCGCGATATTGCCGCATTGCCCAGTTTGCTCAGCAGCAGCACAATAAATAGTGTTACGGCGGCCAGGCCGATATTGCTCAGGTTGCCATAGTCGTTTGCTTTAGGATGGCCACCCATGGCCCACTGCGCGGCCACAGGAATAAGTGACAGCCCAATTATCGTAATGACCGAGCCCGTGACCAGTGGCGGAAAGTATTTTATAACGCGGGAAAACACGGGAGTGATCAACAGCCCTATTACCGAAGCCACCATGACGGCACCAAATACCGTCTGAATGTCTCCGCCTCCCTTAAGAATGGCAATAATGGTCGCGACACTGGCAAACGAAACCCCCTGCACCAAGGGCAGACGGCAGCCAAGAAAAGGCAGACCCAAGGTCTGCAGCATGGTTGCAAGGCCACCCATAAACAGGCACGCTGCGATGAGAATGCCGGTTTCGGCGCCCGACATACCAGCCGCCTGCCCAACAATTAGGGGTACGGCAATAATGCCGCCATACATGGTCAAGACATGCTGCAGCCCGTACAAGAAGTTGGCACTAACACTGAGGCGCTCATCTTCAGGGCGTGTCGCTAGGGCGCGGTCTGGCGCTAGCGTGGGGTGTGTCTTACTGGTCAAAATCGTCTCCTGCCGACCTTCATTTCAGGGAGCGGCCAGGCACAGCGTCTTCATTTGTGGGATCGCCGACTGTGCCAGGGCAGTCGTGGTCGGTTGCCACGTTGATTCTGCAAGCCTGCGTTGTATTTTGGCGTAGTTGAGGGCGCTGCGGTACTGCTCAACGCAATACCCCGTATGGCCGAACAAAAATGACGAGAGCCGTCTATTGGTGTTTCTACTGGCCCGACGAAGCCTATGAGTTTTGGGACCTGATGGGGGGAAGGATGGCTGTTTCGGGTAATCGACATAGCGCCGAGAGAGAGTTATCATATATGATAATTTGTGTATAGATTCATTCTGGGCATATGAAATGGCAAATTGATTTTTACTCTGGGGTGGAAGATCAAATCCTTGAGATGCCACCTAATATTCAAGCCCGCATGATTAAACTGCTTGAGCTGATGGCGAAACATGGGCCTCATTTAGGAGCGCCTCACACCGAGGCTATCGGCGATGGTTTGTTCGAAATACGCGCCAAAGCCAGTGAAGGAATAGGCCGAGGGTTGTTTTGTTATTTGAAAGGTCAGCGCATTTATGTGCTGCATGCTTTCGTAAAGAAATCTCAGAAGGCGCCAAGAAAAGATTTGAATCTGGCCCGACAGCGTAAGAAGGAGGTAAGTCAACAATGACTCTGCAATCTCTGAAAGAGCGCGCTTTGCGCAATCCCGAAGTCAATACCGAATATGAAAGATTGCACGATGAGTTTGCCCTGATCGACCAGTTGATTGCGATGCGCAGCCAGGCGGGTTTAACCCAAGAGCAGGTTGCGGTGCGTATGAATACGCAAAAAAGCAATATTAGTCGTCTGGAGCGTGGTAACGGCAACCCCAGTTGGGCCACCTTGGTCAAATACGCGCATGCTTGTGGCTTTAGCTTGTCGCTGCAAGCATTGAAAGAGTAATACGCCATTTTCTTGATAGGGCAAAAACCATAATTAAGCGCCACCTAGGGGTTTTGTGAGTTGCTCTCAGTTGCGCCACAACATGACCCCTAACCAAAAACCACCCACCGCCGTTTGCCAAAAAGTCCTTAAGCCGTGCTCGCTGCGTGTGCAGCGGTTTTAGCCCAGTTGGACATAGCGCTTGGTTTCGATCCGAGGGTCGTGGGTTCGATTTATGAGCGTCCGAGAACAAAAGCTCACGCTCGTATTAGGGTTTACTGAAGACTCACTTTATGAGACTAAAAGTGCCAATTTTTATATTTAAATGATGGACGCTTGTGCGCTGAGTTTACTCTTGTTTCAAATAGCATGTTTGTGCCTATATACTTGTTTATTAAGAAAATATTGTAAAATTACACCCCTTTTTATTCTCGGCGAATAAATAATAATTAGCGTAAATCTGACGCCGGCTGATTAGATCTATGCATAAAACGAGACATACAGATCCATTTTTAAGGGTAATCACGCATATAGTCTCGCGCCCTATCAATGCGATGATGAACCTACGTTTTGAATCGTCAGCACTTATGTAGTTTTTCATCTCAGAAAAGCCGCTACTGCTGGGTGTTTCGTGTTCGAGCATAGGCTTGTGAACGACCGAAAGGTCAGGTACTCAATTTATGAATTCAGCAGGTTTTGTTTTCCGTCGTGCGCGAGACGGAGTGCTTTTAATTATCGCGGTTGTCGTGCTCAATTTCTTCTTGCTCAGTGCGGCGCCGGGTGATATCGCTGACGTGCTGGCCATGCAGGCAGGTGGCGCAACCAGTGAGCAGGTTGAAGGCATCCGCAAGGAGCTGGGCCTGGATAAAGGCGTATTTAGTCAGATGATTACTTACGTTACCAAGGTGGCACAGGGAGACCTCGGTCAATCGCTTTTTTACAATGATTCGGTTGCCGGGTTGATCGCAGAGCGTCTGCCAAACACACTGCTTCTAGTCTTGCCTGCCATGACGATTGCCGTCGTGCTGGGAACGCTACTGGGCGTTCTGTCGGCCTACCGTCCTCGTGGCCTGTTCAACATGGGTGTTACTTTATTTTCTCTGGTGGGCTTTGCGGCGCCTGTGTTCTGGAGCGGCATGGTCTTGCTTATTGTTTTCGCCTATTGGTTTCCAATTTTTCCAGCGTCAGGCATGTATGACATCGGAGCATACCCCAGCGGGTTTGACGCGGTCTTGCAAGTTGCCCATCACCTCGTTTTGCCGGTTATCTCGTTAAGCATGGTGTATCTGGCTCAATACAGCCGCCAGGCACGGGCCACCATGCTGGATGTGCTCGGTTCCGACTACGTGCGTACCGCACGTGCAAAGGGTTTGCGCGAAAAGGCGGTGGTTTACAAACACGCGCTCAAAAATGCGGTGTTGCCGGTCGTAACGCTTGCTGGCTTGCAGTTTTCGCATGCGGTAGCAGGGGCTGTGCTGGTTGAAACCGTATTTAACTGGCCTGGACTGGGTCGCTTGGCATTTGATGCTGTATTGAATCGCGATTTTCCTCTCATGCTGGGCTTGCTGCTCGTTTCGAGTGTGCTTGTGGTGATCGTAAACATTCTTGTGGACTGGCTCTATAGCGTTCTCGATCCACGTATCAAGATGGAAGGGTAAGACCGTGAATTCAGGATGGAAACTATTTTTAGCCAACAAGGGCGCGGTTGCCGGTGCAATATTGCTAATCATTATTGCTTTTGCCGGAATATTCGGCGGCATGCTCTACCCCGTAAGCGCAACGGAAATTGTTGCCGCCCCGCTGGAAGCGCCAAGCATGGCACTCCCCATGGGTGCTGACTATTTAGGTCGGGATGTCTTTGCAGGCATTATGCACGGAGCAGGGACGACGCTGTTGATCAGCCTGGCCGCAACGCTCACTACCGTCATTATCGGGCTTTTCCTTGTCGGTGCAGCATCCGGATTTTTCGGAGGAAAAGTCGACAACATACTAATGCGCATCACCGAGTTTTTTCAGGTCTTGCCTCCCATATTGCTGGCCATGGTGTTGGTTGCGGTGTTCGGCACAGACATTTGGATCGTGATTTTGGTCATTGGTCTGGTTAGCTGGCCGCCACTGGCGCGACTGACGCGGGCTGAGTTTCTCAAGCTCAAGCAACGCGAGTTTATACGTGCTGAATACTCTATAGGCTCGAGCAATCTGAACATTATGTTTAGGGTGTTGTTGCCCAACGCCTCGCCACCACTGATTGTGGCAACCGCATTAACGGTGGGCACAGCCCTTCTGTTTGAGTCAGGCTTGTCGTTTCTCGGCCTTTCGGATCCAGACGTAATCAGCTGGGGCTACATGATCGGCTCGTCACGCGACTACATATTTGATGCGTGGTGGTCGGTTATTTATCCCGGCACAGCCATATTTCTGACTGTGTTGTCCATTAGTTTGCTTGGCGATGGTCTGAACGACGCGCTTAACCCAAATCTTCGAGAGCGATAAGCGCATCATGACTGAAAACCTTTTAGAAGTTAAAGATCTGTGCGTGGAGTTTGGTAGCAAAAAAAACCCCGTACGTGTCCTTGATCATGTAAATCTTCACGTGGCGCCGGGCGAGGTGCTGGGTATTGTGGGCGAATCGGGCTGTGGCAAAAGCATGACCAGCCTGGCAATTTTGCGCCTTATCCCTCAGCCGCCCGGACGGATTACCAAAGGCACCATTACCTTAAACGGAACCAACCTTCTCGACCTGTCACAGTCCAAAATGCAGGATGTCAGAGGCAAAGATATTGCCATGATCTTTCAGGAGCCTATGACGGCACTGAACCCTGTGTTTACGATCGGGCAGCAAATTATCGAGACGGTTCGCAGGCATGAGCGAGTCAGTGCGAAACAGGCCCGGGAACAGGCTTTTGAGCTACTTAAGTCTGTACGCATTCCAGAGCCAGAAAGACGCCTGGATCAGTACCCGCATGAGTTATCAGGCGGTATGCGGCAACGCGCCATGATAGCCATGGCGCTGGCCTGTCGCCCCAAGGTGTTAATTGCCGATGAACCCACCACCGCACTTGACGTTACGGTGCAGGCACAGATTTTTGATCTGCTGCTCGACCTGCGAAAACAGTACAACACAGCCATCATTTTAATTACCCACAACATGGGTGCGGTAGCCGAGCTCGCTGACCGTGTGATGGTGATGTATGCGGGTCGAAAAATTGAAGATGGATCCGTCGAGCGTGTTTTGCTCAATCCAATTCATCCGTATACCAAAGGCTTGCTCGGTTGTGTTCTTAATGTGGAGCATGACGCCGACAAGTTTTCGGAAACCGACCTGCTGCCTGAGATCCCCGGCGTTGTTCCTCCTTTGAGCGAGCTTGGGCCTGGCTGTGCGTTTGCACCACGCTGCAGCTACGTCATGGAAAAATGCCGCCACGAGCGCCCACCGATGTTGGGGCGCAAAAACTGGGAAGCAGCCTGTTGGCTAAACGTTGAAACTGCGGAGCAAGAAGTTTCAGAGAACGAGAAGAGTCCAGTATGACGCAGTCAACAACGATGTTAGAAGTTCGTGACCTGAAGGTGCACTTTGCCTTGAAGAAAGCGGGAATGTTTTCTGAGCCTGCACATGTGTATGCAGTTGACGGTGTGTCGTTCGATGTGAAGCAGGGCAGTGCGTACGGCATTGTTGGCGAGTCTGGATGCGGAAAATCCACAACCGCTTTGGCCCTGGCTAACCTTATCGTGCCGACCAGCGGTGAAATCATTCTGAACGGCCAATCGTTAACCGCCCGTACCAGAAAGGAAATGAAAGAGATCCATAAAAATCTGCAAATGATTTTTCAGGACCCTTATTCATCGCTGGACCCACGGCAACGCGTCGAAAATATTATTGCAAAGCCCATGCGTCAATTGACCAACATGGACGAAGCGGCGATCAGTCGCCGTGTTGACGAGTTGATTACGAAAGTGGGCTTGAGGCCTGAACAGAAAAAACTGTTTCCCCATCAGTTTTCGGGCGGACAGCGTCAACGTATCGGTATTGCTCGCGCATTGGCCGTTAACCCAAAGCTGATCATCTGTGATGAGCCGGTCTCGGCCCTGGACGTGGCCATACAGGCGCAGGTGATTAACCTGCTAAAGCTGCTGCAAAAAGAACTGGGGCTTACCTACGTTTTTATATCGCATGACTTGGCGGTGGTGCAACGCCTGTGCGACGCATTAAGTGTGATGTACCTGGGGCGTGTGGTGGAGCAGGGTGATCGTCGGGAGATTTTTTCCAGACCCTTGCACCCATACACGCACGCATTGCTAACTGCGGACCCGGTGAAAGACCCGACGCAACGCGGTCAAGTTAAGCGTTTACGCATTGAGGGCGACCCACCGAGCCCGATCAACCCCCCGTCGGGTTGTCATTTTCATACACGTTGCCCTTATGCCCAAGAAATCTGTAAGCAGGAAACGCCGATTTTGCGTGATGTGGGCGAGGGGCAGCGCGTGGCCTGTCATCTTGTGGAAATCGTAAATAACAAGCCGGTTAGCCCCGTTTCGTTGTAACCGTACCGGGTTTAGTTTGAGTTTTATTGGAAGCACTATGCAACAGTCTAACGACATTACCATCTTTAAAGCGCGCAGCATCATTACCATGAACCCCATGCAGCCCCGGGCAACGCATGTGGCTGTTCGTGAAGGCCGTATTCTTGGCGTAGGCGATGAGGCCTCGCTAAAAGGCTGGGGAGCAGCAACGCTTGACGAAACATTCGCCGATAAGGTGCTTATGCCCGGTTTGGTCGAAGGGCACTGTCATTTGCTTGAAGGTGGCATGTGGAGTTACGTCTATGTCGGATTCTACGATCGGCGAGGGCCCGACGGCAAATTGTGGACGGGGCTTAAGAGCTTTGACGAGGTTATTGGACGGCTGAAAGAAGCGCGCGCCGCTGCCGCCGATGACTCCGCACCCATTTATGCGTGGGGCTTTGATCCTATTTATTTTGACAATCAACGCATGACGACGGAGCATCTGGATCAGGTCTCTGATACGCAGCGTGTCGTCCTGCTGCATGCCAGCGCGCACTTGATGAATGTGAATAGCGCAATGTTACGCGAAGCAAACATTACTAAAGAGACAGCGATTGAAGGCGTTGTGCTGGACGAAAACGGTAAGCCTTCGGGTGAGCTTCAAGAGTTCGCTGCCATGTATCTGGTTTATCGCAAGATCGGAAACATCTTTTTTGATGCCGGCCAGACAGAAGAAGGTATCTGGAATTTTGCAAGGGTGGCGCAGCTGGCCGGGGTAACAACCGCCACAGACCTGGTTAATGATTTAAGCGATACCACGATAGCGAATCTGTCTAAGGTAACGCTGCTGGACGATTACCCGTTGCGCATTGTGCCAGCCTACGCGCCGTCACGTGATGCCGAGAACAAGGCCTTGCAGCGAGTGCTTCCGGCCATGGATAACAATAACGACAAGCTGCATTTTGGTATTGTAAAACTGGTTATTGACGGCTCTATTCAGGGTTTTACCGCGCGTGTCAGATGGCCTGGTTATTACAACCCGCCAAACGGCGTGCAAAAAAACGGTATCTGGATTGTGCCGCCGCATCAACTCAAAGATCTGATCAAAACGTATCATGATGCCCGGCTAACCGTTCACATCCATACCAATGGCGATGAGGCAACAGAGGTTGCACTCGATGCGATAGAGCAACTGCTTGAGGAAAGCCCGCGCTGGGATCACCGCCACACGCTGCAGCATTGCCAAATGGCAGATGCGTATCAGTTCAGGCGCATGGCGAACATGGGTGTATGTGCAAATCTGTTTTCCAACCATTTGTACTATTGGGGTGATGCACACTACGCACTGACCATGGGACCAGACCGCGCGAACCGCATGAACGCAACGGCCACGGCAAAAGCGACGGGAGTTCGTTTTTCCTTGCACTCAGATGCACCGATTACGCCGTTGGCACCGCTGTTTACCGCGTGGTGCGCGGTCAACCGTCAGACGGCATCAGGTCGTGTGCTCGGCGACAGTGAAAAAATATCCGTGCAAGATGCGCTTTCTGCCATGACGCTGGGTGCAGCCTATACGCTGAAGCTGGATGAGAAAATCGGCAGTATCGAGGTAGGCAAGCTGGCTGACTTTGCCGTGCTCGACGATGATCCACTTGAAGTCGCACCAGAAGCGCTAAAAGACGTTCGTGTCTGGGGAACGGTTTTGGGCGGCAGAGTATTTCCGTGTGCCACTAAAAATGCTTGAATCCAAAAAGCTTCCCATGACGGTGCTTGGGGGGTTTCTTGGGTCCGGAAAAACCTCTCTGCTAAACCACATTTTGCGATCCCCGCATGGGATGCGCATTTTGGTGATGGTTAACGATTTTGGAAGCCTGAATGTTGATGCGTCGCTGATTGAGTCGACGAATGAAACCGAAGGCGTCATCAACCTGACCAATGGCTGTGTCTGTTGCTCTATGGGCAGTGAGTTGGTCAGGGCTTTGCTGCAAATTGAAGCCATGGTACCTGAGCTTGATTGGCTAATTATTGAAGGCAGCGGCGTCAGCGACCCAAAAAGCATTGCCCGGATTGGACAGGCAGGTGGTGCTTTCGAGCTGAGGTCTATCGTTACCCTGGCTGATGTAAGCACGATTCAAAAAATGGCCAAAGATCGTTATGTAGGCGATGTCGTATTGCAGCAGCTGACTTCAGCAGATCTGATCTTGTTGAATAAAACGGATCTGGTTGATGATAAGCAGCGCCACAGTGTGATGGACTGGTTACGTGAAAAGGCACCTACGACACCGTTGCTTGAGTCTGTGCACGCTGAAATTGCCTGGCAGCATATATTGAACACCGCACAGCCCGGGCAGGTTGCCGGGTGGGACACGAGCGAGGATAGGTTTCGCTTGTTGCATGGGTTTAATGACGAAGAGACGCACAGCGCGCGTAATTTTTCGACGCTAACGGTTACCCAGGGCGCCGCGTATGACGAGGAAAAACTGAGGGCGATTTTGGATAACTTGCCCGACGAGGTTTTTCGAATTAAGGGCTTGATTTATGTGGGGCCTGAGGCTGCACTCACTTGGTTGCAGTATTCCCCTAATAAAAAGCATGAGCTGGTGGCGAGTTCGGGCGACGATGCAGAGCTGGCAGGCAACGTCATAGTTATTGCACCCAAGGCCCTGAATACAGAGCCACTGGAACAGCTTTTTCGCTCGGCAGAGTTGTAGCGAAACAAATCATTATTATCAATACCTATTAATTAAAGGGAAATTATGTCAAACCCCAGACGTCTGATTAAGTTGGCTTTGGCCGGCCTGTTTTCGATGTCGGCCGTTCTTGCAAGCGGTGCTCATGCCGAGCAAACCGCCAACGTCAAGAAGGGCGGCACGTTGACGGTGTTGTCAAATTCGGCCATCAACTCACTGAACCCGGCAATACAGTCAGGTGCAGCCACGGCTGTGCCCGGCTCCCAACTATTTGTCAGCCTGGTCATCGCTGACGATAAGTGGCAGTTTCAGCCTTATCTTGCAGACTCCTGGGAAGCTTCAGAGGATGGCAAGACATATACGTTTCATCTGAACAAAGATGCAATCTTTCATGATGACAAGCCAATTACCTCTGAAGACGTTGCCTTTTCTGTGAAGACGGTTGCAGAAAACCACCCATTCGGCAAGGCGATGTATGCCAATCTTGAAAGCGTAGAAACACCGGATGCACATACGGTTGTTGTGAAATTTGCAAAGCCCAACCCAGCCTTTCTGCTAGAGGTGTCAACACCCGCTTTGCTGCCAATTTTGCCCAAGCATATTTATGCTGAAGGCTCGATCCGCACTAACCCATATAACAATAAGCCGATTGGGTCAGGCCCTTTCAAGTTTGCCGATTACAAGGCCGGTGAATATTTGACGTTAGAAAGGTTTGACAAGTTTTTCAAGGGGCCTGCCAACCTGGATAAGATCACTGTTGTGATCATAGCCGACCGTAATGCCGCCACTTTGGCCCTGCAGCGCGGCAATATCCAGTACGCTGCATATCCGCCCTTACGTTTGGCTGATATTGATCGTTTGGGCAAAAATCCTAATTTGATCGTCTCTCAGAAAGGCTACGAGGGTGCTGGCGCGTTGGTCTGGATGGAGTACAACCTGGTCAAAGAAGGGCCGTTGCAAAACGTGAAGGTAAGGCAGGCAATTTCGTATGCCATTGACCGTAAGTTCGTTACCGAGAAGCTTCAATCTAACCACACCAAGCCTATTTTCGGGCCTCTCCATCCATCCAGCCCCTTTTACGATAAAGATCTGAACGAGTACGGTCTGGATCTGGATAAGGCCAATAAGCTTTTGGATGAGGCTGGTTACCCGAAAAAAGATGACGGGACTCGATTTGATATTACGCTGGACTATATCCCGACTGGTCCTGATACGAGCAAAACCGTGGCCGAATATTTGCGCCCTCAGTTGGCAAAAATAGGCGTAAAGGTAGAGCTGCGTCCATCACCTGATTTCCCCACATGGGCTCGTCGTATCTCTAATTTTGATTACGATATGAACATAGACGTTGTCTTTAATTGGGGAGACCCGATTATTGGTGTCGAGCGCAGTTACATGAGTACCAACATCAGGAAAGGGGTGGTTTGGGCCAACATGAGCGGCTATGACAACCCCAAGGTTGACGAAATTCTAACGCAAGCGGCCGTCGAAAATAATCCTGAAAAGCGTAAAGCGCTTTATCAAGAGTTTCAGAAAATCACCAACGAAGAGCTACCTGTTGCGTGGTTGACAACGTACCCGGGAAATACTGTTTACTCTAAAAAACTGGTAAATGTGCCAGAGGGTATTTGGGGCGCATTTGCACCATTTAATGAGATGGGCTGGGCTAAATAGGGCTAGTTTGCGGCACAGTAAGCAACGTTCCAGTTTCGCTTGTTGCTTGTAGCCCATTTCAGGAAGTAGCGAGTGGCCTTCATGCCGATGGGGTGTGAAGGCCATTTTTACATGGCTTGCCGAACTCTTGCCGGGCTTCAGCCATCTTGGCCGGCTCCAAGTAAATTGTTGCTGAACAAACGCTACAGATATAAAAATAAAGATGGGTATTGGTCGTTCGCTACGCTTTAGTGCTCGAATCTACGCTCGCACCATTATGTGGATCGCCAGCCAGGGCGAGAGCGTCTTGAAACTGCGCGCCCATCTCCTCTTAATAGGGAAGAACCGTGCCTATCGCGCTTTATTGAGAAAGAGCTTGTAGCCATGAGAATCAGAAAAAAGAAAACCCCGTAAAGCAGTTAAGCTTTACGGGGCTTCAACTAGTTGATTTAACTAGCTTGTTCTGGCGCGGCTGGCAGGATTCGAACCCACGACCCCTTGGTTCGTAGCCAAGTACTCTATCCAACTGAGCTACAGCCGCTGCAAGTGAGGCGTAACTATAACATAGAATTTGAACTTGTCCAGTCGAACCCAAGAAAACCTTTTCTGGAAGTCAGGGATTGGACGTTTTTTCGACACAGGGCCAGCTTTTACCCAGATACGGGACAGAGTGGGGCAAGTGTGCCAGAGTGTCTGTCCTTTTAATGGGACAGCAACTACAGGGTTAGCGCCTGGATACATAGGGGTTGCCCTCTATATAGAAGCGTAAGGGCTTGGCTGCCCATTCCCCAGCGTAATCGACGCCAATACGTGGTCGTTCGATGATAGTGAATGCTGGCTGCTCGTCTGGTGCGTTCGCAATATAGAGTGTGTCGCTGCAGAAGTCATGGCCGTAGAGGGTAAGGTCGATACCCAAGGCTTTACATAGCCGCCCCGGTCCGCGGGTGTTGTCCGAAAGGTTTGCTATAGGCTCGACGGCACGCAGCAGCACGCCTGTGCCTGAGCCCTCAGGCTCGGTTACTACATTCATGCAGTGGTGCATGCCGTAGATTAGATATATATAGGCATGGCCAGGCGGCCCGAACATGGCACGTGTGCGTTTGGTTAGGCCTTTTGACGCGTGTGCGGCAAGGTCTAGAGGCCCCAGGTAAGCCTCGTTTTCAACAATGCGCCCTATACGGGCTTGGCCGTCAACGACATGCACCAAATACTTCCCCAGCAGTGCTTTAGCCACAGTAATTGTGTCACGCGCGTAAAACTGGCGGGGCAGTGCACAAAGTGATAAAAATTTGTTGACTGGCTGCATTATTATCCTTACTATACATGGCTAGATTTTCAAGTTCGTCGAAGTTAGTTCAATCAGTACCCGTTACAGTACCGTTTTGCTCAATCTCTACACCTTGACAGTCTTCCTTCCAGGGCATGTCGCTCGTTTATCTTAGGGATTGCAAAAAATGCAAACAGAATTCGGTATTGTAAAGTGGTTCAACAACGAAAAAGGCTACGGTTTCATCAAGCCTGAGTCGGGTGGTAAAGATTTGTTCGCTCATCACAGCGACATCATCGGCACCGGCTTCAAGTCGCTCGAAGAAAACCAACGCGTTTCTTTCGTTGCAGCTGAAGGCCAAAAAGGCCCACAAGCTAAAAATATCGAAGCTGCCTAATTAATTAGTCAGTCAGGTATTAAGAAGAGCCCACTTTAATCGGTGGGCTTTTTTCTGGGCGGTCGATATCCAGTGTTCAAGATAGATTTCGTCGGCGTCCACCCGTATCGTCTCGCGGTCTGCTGCGTATACTGCACAACAGCGCATTGCAGTGCCGCCATTTAGTGACGGACACGGCGCGCTATATAAAAAACTGTCTCCGTGACTCACTGCTTACAGTCGCAACCGCTGTGACCTCGAACTACTTATAGGCCTTCATCACCCGACGCAAGCACTTGCTTAAGTTGCCCCAGCAGCACGGCCTTTTGTGACGATGGCAAAAACGAAGCCTTGATGCTGTTGCCGGCCAACGTGGCAACTTCATTGTGGTCAAGCGCCAGTGCCTGTACACAGGCTTCATAATTCTCAGCGATGTATCCGCCAAAATAAGCCGGATCATCCGAGTTTATTGTGACCATAAGGCCCAACCGCAGAAGGCGCGCCAGGTTGTGTTGCTGCATATCATCGACTACACACAGTTTCAGGTTTGAAAGTGGGCATACCGTCAACGGAGTCTGAGATTCCACCAGGCGTTTCAGCAGTTCAGGGTCTTGCTCACAGGCAACGCCGTGGTCAATTCGCTCGACCTTGAGCAGATCTAGTGCGTCGCGCACATACTCAGCCGGCCCTTCTTCACCTGCGTGGGCGACAAGCCTAAAGCCCAACTCACGCGCTCTGGCATAAACACGTTCAAACTTGGCAGGAGGGTTGCCACTTTCGGCCGAGTCGAGCCCGACCGCGATCCAGAGATCCTGATACTGCTCGCGCAGGCCCAGGGCGGCTTCGAGGGTGTCGAAGGCTTCGGCTTCTGACAGATGACGCAAAAAACTTAATATAAGATAACTGCTTATTCCTTCAGCAGCACGCATTTCGCGCAATGCGCGGGCGATGCCGGCAAACACCGTCTCTATGGGTACGCCCCGTTGAGTGTGGGTTTGCGGGTCGAACATGATCTCGGCATGCACTACCCCATCGGCGTGCGCCCGGCGCATATAGGCCATGGTCATGTCGTAAAAATCGCGTTCGGTAATCAGTACGCTGGCGCCGGCGTAATAGAGGTTAAGAAACGATTGCAGGCTGTCAAATTGGTAGGCGGCGCGCAGCACCTCCACAGAACCGTACGGCAGCACGACGGCGTTGCGTTCGGCAAGTTCAAAGAGCAGCTCGGGCTCCAGCGTACCTTCGATGTGCAGATGCAGCTCTGTTTTGGGCAAGCGGCGGATGAAATCGAGACTGGGCAGGCCGGTGTGCATTGAAGCTTCTCTTTACGAAAACTGTTTTTGATAAATATGCTCGAAGGCGCTGCGTATGTCACTTTGCAGTGCATCGCGTGCTGAACGGGCGTCCCCGGCCTCAAGTGCGTCTATCATTTTTTCATGATGAGCCACAGCGATTTTGTTTTCGGTTCTCTCTGAACCGATATGCAAATCGTAGTTGAGAATGGGGCCTATTCTAAGCCACAGGCTTTCAATAATTTTGACCAGCATGGGCATGCCTGCGGCTTCATAAATCGCAAAGTGCAGGTTTTTGTTTAATTGCACGACGTTGGCCATGTCTTTGCCTGGCGGGCCCATTTCATCAGCCAGCGCTTTATTCAGCCTGCGTAGCTCACTTAACAAGTCGGGCGTTACATGTTGCGTCGCCTGTTTTACCGCGTAACCCTCAACCTGCAGGCGTATTTCTGAAATTTCACTGAACTGCTCTGCACTGAGCGTGGGCACGCGCACTGAACGATTGGGCGCCACCTCAAGCGCCTGGTCGGCCACCAGCTGATAAACCGCTTCGCGTACAGGCATCACGCTTACACCAAGTGCCTCTGCCATTGAGCGCAAAGAAAGCTGCTCACCGGGCATGACGCGTCCTGTCAGCAAAAGTTCTTTAATTTGTGCGAGCGCATTGGAGCCCAGTGTCTCTCTTCGCGGAGGTGGTTTAAGTGCGACGGTCATACATTTGGCCCTAGGGTAATTACTGGCTGTGATCTGTGATCACAGTTGGATAGTATAACGAGGATATTTACTCTTTAGTGTTGAATGTGAAGAACGTAACGGCTAACGAAGACGCACAACGCATAGCGATAGCTCGCCTGCAGTTGGTAAATCTTGATTTTCGAAAACAAAAACTCTGGTGTGAGGAACGGCAATGTTTGAAGACGTAAGTATGAAGGGTAAAAAGGTACTGATTACTGCAGGGGCAGGTGGTCTGGGCCTGGAGATGGCGCGGGTATTTGTGTCGGCCGGTTCTGACGTGTTTATCTGTGATGTTAATGAAGAGCTGCTGGCTCACGCCCGCAAAGAACTGCCACATGTTCATACCTGCGTGGCAGATGTGTCGGATGAAAAAAATGTTGCCGCGCTGTTTGATGCTGTGCAAACCAGTCTCGGCGGGCTAGATGTACTGGTGAACAATGCCGGTATTGCCGGGCCGACAGGGTATGTCGAAACCCTTAGCCTCAGCGATTGGGAGCGTACTCTCGCTGTCAACATCACGGGCCAGTTTCTTTGTGCACGTTTGGCCGTGCCCATGCTCAGAAAGTCAGATGCAGGGGTAATGATTAATCTTTCTTCGGCGGCAGGGCATCTTGGCTTTGCAGGGCGGTCGGCCTATTCAGCCTCCAAGTGGGCTGTCGTGGGCTTTACCAAAACCCTGGCCATTGAACTGGGGAAAGATGGCATACGCGTCAATGCGATTTTGCCGGGTGCGGTTGAGGGGCCGCGCATACGCGCCGTTATTGCGGCCAAAGCCAAAACGCTCGGGCGTCCGGAGCAAGAGGTCGCTGACCAGTATGAGCAGCAAGCTTCACTGGGCCGCATGGTGACAGCACGCGATATTGCCAATATGGTCTTGTTTACGGCCAGCGGCGCGGCTGCAAGCGTGAGCGGTCAGGCTCTGGTGGTCGATGGCCATACGCAGTCCTTGGTCTGATCCCGGAGAAACTTACCATGCAAATTGCTGTTATTGGTGCTGGCCTTATTGGTCAGGCATGGGCTATTGTCTTTGCGCGAGGCGGGTGTGAGGTCAAACTGTGGGATGGCAACTCCGCCGCCCTGGCTCAGGCTGTAAAGCTTATTGATCAGCTTGCCCAAACGCTGCAGGATCGCGGTCTGTTGGGTGATGCCTCAACGGTTGTAAACCGAATTGTTGCGGCGAGCTCGCTCGAGCAGGCGTTGGAGGGTGTCGATTATGTACAAGAAAGCCTTCCTGAAAAAGTCGAAATAAAAAAAGAAATTTATCGCCGCATGGATGCACTGGTGGGGCCTGAAGTCATACTGGCTAGTTCTACATCAAGCATACCCGCGTCAGCGTTTACGCAAGACTTGCCCGGGCGTGGCAGGTGCCTGGTCGCGCATCCGGTCAACCCGCCTTATCTGATTCCTGTGGTTGAATTGTGCGGGGCGCCATGGACGCAGGCAGATGTCATTGACCGTGCGTCCCGGATCATGACTGAGGTCGGCCAGAAGCCCGTGCGGGTTAATCACGAGGTGGAAGGCTTTGTGTTGAACCGCCTTCAGGGTGCCTTGTTGCGCGAGGCTTTCAAACTGGTGCAAAGCGGTTGCGTTAGCGTCGAAGACCTTGATGTAACCGTCAAAGAAGGCCTTGGGCTACGCTGGTCGTTTATGGGTCCGTTTGAAACCATTGATCTGAACGCCCCGGAGGGTGTTCGCGATTACTGCGCCCGCTACGGCGATATGTACACATCAATCGGACAGCAGCAAACCTCAACCGACGCGTGGAGCGAAGAAACCATAGCCGCCATCGACGCCCAGCGCCGCGAACTGTTAGCGAAAGAGCGCTTGCTCGATAGACGCGTCTGGCGCGATGAGCGCTTGATGGCGTTGATGCAACACAAAAAACACATGAATGAGTCTGAACGCACGTGATCGTGCGCCGGGCTCATCCGAGTTCGAGGATTGGATCAGCGACTACGTATAGCCCCGGGCGGTTACACAGAGCTATTTACACCCTCGGCTCATCACACTCTATTTAGCTTCTTATTAGGAACGACCATGGCCAGCAAACGTAAAGTAATCATTACCTGCGCCGTAACCGGCGCAATTCACACCCCAAGCATGTCGCCAAACCTGCCTGTTACGGCGGACGAGATTGCCGACGCAGCCATTGCTGCCGCCGAGGCGGGGGCCGCTATTTTGCATCTGCATGCGCGTGATCCCAAAGATGGCAAACCCACTCAAGACCCCGAAGCGTTCAGGCCATTTTTAAACAAAATCAAAGCAGCCACCACCGCCGTGGTCAATATCACGACAGGTGGCAGTCCGCACATGACGGTTGAAGAGCGCATGCGACCGGCCATGGAGTTCAAACCCGAAGTAGCGTCACTGAATATGGGGTCGATGAACTTTGGCCTTTTCCCCATGCTTGAGCGTTTCAAGACGTTTGAGCATGATTGGGAGCGTCAACACCTTGAAAACAGCCGTGACCTGATCTTCAAGAATACATACAAAGACATAGAAACCATTTTGCGTAAAGGTGCTGACAACGGCACGCGTTTCGAATTTGAGTGTTACGACATTAGCCACCTTTACAATCTTGCACACTTCATGGATCGCGGGCTTGTCCAGAGCCCACCGTTTATCCAATCTGTGTTTGGTATTTTGGGCGGCATAGGGCCCGACCCCGAAGACCTCATGCACATGCGTCGCACGGCAGACAGGCTGTTTGGTGACAACTACCTGTGGTCAATACTTGGTGCTGGCCGTAACCAGATCCCCCTGGCCACCATGGGTGCGGCCATGGGCTCCAATGTACGAGTGGGGCTTGAAGACTCATTGTGGATAGGCCCCGGGCAGCTTGCCTCATCCAATGCCGAGCAGGTAAAGCGCATTCGCATTATTCTTGAGGCGCTCAATCTTGACATCGCCACGCCCGATGATGCACGCGCCATGCTGCAGCTTAAAGGCGGCGACAAGGTTAACTTCTGAGGACGGTGTATGTTTAATTTTAGCGGGCAGGTCGCCCTGATTACGGGTTCATCGCGCGGCATAGGTTTAGCGGCGGCCCGCGCGCTGGGGCAGCAGGGTGCTGAAGTGGTGCTCAATGGGCGCGATGCTGCACAACTGGACGCGGCTGCAGCCAGTTTGCGCGATGAGGGTATTGCCGCACATGTGGCGTGTTTCGATATCGCGGAAGTTGACAAGGCTATTGAAGCTGTCGAGCGCGTCCGAGAAAAACTCGGAAAGATAGACGTGTTTTTTGCCAATGCGGGTATACAACATCGCGAACCACTGCTGTCTTTTCCGCTGCAGGACTTTGAACGCGTTGTCTTTACCAACCTTACTGCGCAGTGGGCCTTGGCACGGCATATCGCTGCGGCTATGGTGGCACAAGACTATGGCCGCATTGTGTTCACAGGTTCAATTACCGCGATATTGGGGCGTAAAGATATCACTGCCTATACTGCAGCCAAGGCAGCCATGCATGGTTTGGTGCGGCAGTGGTCTGCGGAGTTTGCCGACTCGGGCGTCACCGTCAACGCGATAGCACCGGGGTATATCAAGACTGAGTTGACTAAAAAGTTGTGGGACGATCAGTCATTTAATACTTGGTTGCAAGGCCGTACTCCTCAGCAACGATGGGGCGACCCTGACGACATTGCGTCGGCGGTTGTATTTCTGGCTGCTCGTGAGTCTCGCTTTGTGACGGGACAGATACTTGCGGTGGACGGCGGGCTGTCTTCGACGATGTAAACGGTAGTCGTTGAACAGTTTGCAAGCTTAGCCGTCAGCGCTCTCATACGCGGCGGCGCCCAGCAGTGCGGGTTGTTTGCTTTGAATGACGTATACCGGGATGGCAGCCAGGTAAGATGAAAATCGGCCCTTGTTTTCAAACCGGGCACGAAAGGGCGACTGCGCAAAATAGCTGCCCAGTCGCTTGATGATGCCGCCACCAATGTATACACCGGCGCGTGCGCCCAGGGTAACGGCGAGGTTGCTGGCAACCGTACCCAGTATGGCGCACAGTGTGTCCAGTGCTTCGCGGCACAGGGGGTCTGTGTTGGCAATGGCGAGTTCACTGATATCAGACGGCGTGTATTTTTCTGGTGATTGCTCTTGCGCACGGCACAATGATTCATAAATAAAAACCAGGCCGGGCCCCGAAACCAGGCGCTCAACCGATACGTGACCATATTCGTCACGCGCCTCACGCCAGAGTATGAGTTCTTGCTCGTTTTCTGGCGAAAAGCTGACATGACCACCTTCAGCCGCCAGTGGCACAAAGTTGCCTTGTGGCGTGGGTATTAGGGCAGATACCCCCAGGCCGGTGCCAGGCCCCAGTACGGCCATGGGTGTGTTTTTAGCGCCCGGGCCACCACCAACCTGCGTTAGTTCGTTGCTGGGTAAATGGGGCAAAGAAAGGGCGAGTGCGGTGAAGTCATTGATGACGTGCATATGCTTCAGGCCGAGTGCCTTGCGCGTTTGTTCGATGGAAAATGACCATGGGTGATTCGTCATTTTGATCTGGTCGCCAAGTACTGGGTTGGCAATGCCAATGACGGCTGTTTCTACCCTTGGGTTGCCATGTTGGCTGAGGTAGTGGTGTATGGCAGCGTCGATGGATGGGAAGTCGTCACTTGCCAGCACACTGATTTGTTTAATATCGTGTACCGACGAACACAAGGCAAAGCGGGCATGGGTGCCGCCAATATCAGCCACAAGGCGTAGAGGTTTAGTTGTGCCAGTAGATATCACAGGGGACTCCGGTTTGGGTCACTACGTAGCTGATAGGCAGGGCGGGTGTTGGCTTGATGCTGGCCTTTTCGAGTACCTGGCGTTTGACCGGGCCATTGATGGCAATCACGATTTTCTGGGCTGAAAGAATGGCAGGCAATGTCATGCTGATGCGTTCGTGTGGTGCACTGGGCGGGGTAACGTGCAGATAGCGCTGTGTGGTGTCGGGAGCAAGGCCCTCATGCAGTTGTGGGGCCTCCGGAAACAGCGAGGCAGTATGGCCATCGTCGCCCATTCCCAGTATGGCCAGCGTAATGTTTTCATGCCGCTGGCTGTTGGCCAGGTTTACACACTCCGCCAGGTTTGTACTGGTGACCAGACCATAAAACCGTGCATTGGCCGCTTTGTCACGTAATAGGTGCAATTGCACCAGGTTTTCATTGCTGTCGGGGTCGTCTACCGGCACAAAACGCTCATCGACCAGCATGATGTCGACGGCGGGCCAGGGCAGGTCTATGGTGCTTAATGCCTCAAAGAGGGGGATAGGCGACTTGCCGCCTGAAACGGCCAGCCCGGCGCGCCCTGTTTTCTCGATATCTGCTTCCAAAGAATTGGCAACATAACGAGCAAGCGCATTAATGTAGTCGGACGCTGAGGCAAACTCATGCCACATTTTAGGTCTCCTCTTGCCAGGTCGCGCCTGCGCGCGACAGCAGCCCGCTGGAGGCTGCGGGCCCCCAACTGCCGGCAGTATAGGTTTTGGGAGCAATAGAATGCCTGTCCCAGCAGGCCAGTATAGGCTCTACCCAGCTCCAAGCCTGGGCCTGCTCGTCGCCGCGCATGAACAGGGCGAGACGGCCGCGGATGACATCAAGTAGAAGACGTTCGTACGCGTCGGCGCGCGGCGTCTTGAACATTGTCTGAAAATCAAGATTCAGATAGGTGGATTGCAGGCTCATGGTGTCACCCGGCTTTTTGGTCATGAAATGCAGCCGTACGCTTTCGGTAGGCTGCAGCCTGATCACCAGCTTGTTGCCGGCTTGCTGATCTACAGGAGCCGGAAACAATGCATGCGGTACATGGCGAAAATTGATCACAATCTCGGCCACTCTTTCTTGCATGCGCTTTCCGGTGCGCAAGAAAAACGGTACACCAGCCCAGCGCCAGTTGCTGATTTCGGCCTGCAGCGCTACAAAGGTTTCGGTGTTGCTGTCTGAAGCCACGTGGGGCTCGTCAAGGTATCCGGTTACGGCTTGACCACGAATGGCGCCGTTGCGGTATTGTCCGCGCACGGTCTTGGTTAAAACATCTTCTGTACTGAAAGGTTTAAGTGACTTGAGCACCTTGAGCTTTTCATCGCGCACGGCATCTTCTGACATACTGGCTGGTGGCTCCATGGCCACCATGCACAGCAACTGCAACAAGTGGCTTTGCAGCATGTCGCGCAGGGCCCCGGTGCGGTCATAAAACTCTCCGCGTTCTTCAACGCCAAGCTCTTCGGCAATGGTAATTTGTACGTTGTCTATCCATTCGCGTCGCCACAGCGGCTCGAATAGCGTGTTGCCAAAACGTATGGCCAGCAGGTTTTGTACTGACTCTTTGCCCAGATAATGATCAATGCGGTAGATTTGGCTTTCAGTAAACCACTGGCCAACCGCCTGATTAATGGCCGTCGATGACGCCAGGTCGTGGCCCAGAGGTTTTTCGAGCACTAGGCGTGTACCGGGGTGGTTAAGCCCGGCCTTGGCAAGATGCCCGCAGATCCCAGTAAATAAGTGTGGTGCGGTTGCCAGATAGTGCACGGTGACGCGGTTGCTGTCGCAGCCCAAAATACCTGCCAGATGCGTGTAGTCTTCAGCGCGGTCGGCATCCAGCTTCAGGAAGTGGATACGGTCGGTAAAGCCTTGCCAGGTGCTTTCGTCAACGCCGTCTCCCAGCCTGGGCTTGACGCGCTCTTCAAGCAGCGCCAAGTACGCTTCGTTGTTGACGGCTTTGCGACCAAGGGCGTAAATACGCCCGTCTTTATTAAGCGTGCCCGATTGATGGGCGTAAAAGAGCGCAGGGATCAACTTGCGCAGGGCCAGGTCGCCGGTGCCCCCGAAAAAAATGATGTCAAAGGCGGGTGTGGTGGCCATGAGTCTCCTTTTTAGGCGGCGTGACGCTTTGCAGCGTACTAATGCAAACTCACCTACTGTCTGATTGTAATTTGATGACAGACATAGAACCAGTGGGGTTCGTCGTTTCAGGGTAAGTCCGCATGGGTGGGGGGCTCAACCCGATGTAATAATGTAATCGATTACATTTTGATGAGACAAGAGGGTGATAACCCCTTGCCATAGAAAAAGTGCAGGAGACAATTTCTCGCCATGGCAAAGCCATACTCTCGATCTGATCCGCGTGGCCGACACGATCGCAGCGTATCGATAGCGCAAGTCGCTGAGCACGCCGGTGTTTCGGTGGCGACGGTTTCGCGTGTGCTAAATAGCAGTGAGGCCGTTCGCGAACATACCCGTCAACACGTTATGGAGTCGGTGCAGGTGCTGGGGTATAGGGTCAACCAGCTGGCACGCAGTCTGCGCACTGACGAAAGCCGTTTATTACTTGCATTGGTGCCTGATATCGACAATCCGTTTTATGCGCCTATCGTCCACGGTTTTAACGCGATTGTGCAAGAAAAGGGGTATTCAGTACTTTTGTGCGAGACGGGTGGCGACGCGCTGCGCGAGCGTCGTTACCTTGACCTGTTGTATTCGCGGCGTGCTGATGGTGCTGTCTGCCTTGACCCCGACACAGTGCAGAAGGCCATGGGTGGAGCCGCCATGCATTTTCCCTGGGTGGCCTGCTGTGAATATGATGAAAGCGTGGCTGTGCCCTATGTTGGCATTGATAATTGCACCGCGGCGCATGACGCCGTGTCTTATCTGGTAGGGCAGGGGCATACACGTATAGCCTTCGTCAATTCTGACACCCGATTTATGTATGCACGCGAACGTTTAAAGGGCTACCAAGACGCCCTGCAGCAAGTTAATATTGCCTGTCGGCCTGACTACTGTGTTCAGGTGCAGAGCCTGGATTTTGCTGCGGGTCGGCAAGCTGCCGCCAGCTTGTTGGCCCTTGATCAGCGGCCAACGGCTGTTTTTGCCGTGTCAGACACCCTGGCCATAGGGGTTATGCGCGGGCTTTACGATGCAGGCCTGCGTGTGCCAGACGACATGGCTGTCATGGGCTTTGACGATATTGCCCTGGCACAGCAAACATGGCCGGCCCTGACAACAGTGGCCCAACCCATGCGTACGCTGGGCGAGCAAGCCGCATGGTTGCTGCTAAAACGGTTGGATGACGGTACGGGCACCCAGGGTGGTGTTGTGCTGCCGCATCGTCTTGTTATACGGGAGAGCGCGTAATGAGCCTGTCCGCCAGCTTCAACTCGGTAAGCAAAGACTTTGGCCCTGTACGGGTGCTGCATGACGTCGATATAAGCTTTGAACGTGGCCATGTATATGGCCTGCTCGGCGAAAATGGCGCGGGCAAGTCTACCCTTATGAAAATACTGTGTGGCTACGAGCAGCCCAGCCAGGGTAGCCTGCTTATTGATGGGCGCCCCTGCCACTTTGCCTCATCGGGTGAGGCCGAGAGCCTGGGCATAGTCCTCATCCACCAAGAAATCAACCTGGCTGATGACCTTACCATTGCGCAAAATATTTTCCTGGGCCGTGAAAAAAAGCGTGGCCTGTTTCTTGACAGCGCATGGATGCGCCGCGAAACCACTGCGCTGCTGGACCAGGTCGGGCTGCGTGCAGACCCTGATACCAAGGTAAGCCAGCTTATCGTTGCTGAAAAGCAATTGGTGGAGATTGCCAAGGCGCTGTCCAAAAATACGCGGTTGCTGGTTATGGATGAGCCTACGGCGACACTGACCCCGACAGAAACCGAAAGGCTGTTCGGGTTAATCAGCCGGTTTCACGAGGCGGGCACGACGGTTATTTATATATCGCACAAACTAGACGAGGTCGAGCGAGTTACCGATCGTATTGTCGTCATGCGTGACGGTCGCTTTATCACCGCGCGACCCACCGCAGGTACCTCACGACGTGAAATGGCCAATTTAATGGTGGGCCGCGAACTCGAAGATCTGTTTCCCGAAAAAATACCGGCACCCTCAGGCGTGGCCCCTGCGCTAGAGGTAAAAAACTTCAGCGTGCCAGGCTGGGCACATGACATCAGCTTCTGTGTGCGTCCGGGCGAAATCCTGGGCTTTGCAGGGCTGGTGGGAGCAGGGCGTACCGAATTGTTTGAAGGTCTGCTGGGCTTGCGGCCCAGTGAGTCGGGCCAGGTATTTATGCAAGGGGTGCCTCACCGTTTTCGCAACCCCCGTGATGCCGCGCGGTGTGGGCTTACTTATTTAAGTGAAGACCGTAAAGGCAAAGGCATATTGCTGCACTTCGGGTTGCGACAGAACCTCACCTTGATGGCCCTGGAGCGTTACGCCAAGCCGTTTATCGACTCTGCGGGCGAGCGTGAGGCGCTCAAGACGGCAGTGAGCGAGTTTGGCATACGTACCGGCAGCCTGGACGTGCCGGCTTCAGCGTTATCGGGCGGCAATCAGCAAAAGCTGGCGCTTGCCAAAGTGTTGCATCCCCACCCGGGTGTTGTCATTCTCGACGAACCGACACGCGGGGTCGATATCGGTGCCAAGCGCGATATTTATTTTCTGATCCAGAAATTGGCCAGCAATGGGCTGGCGGTGGTTGTGATTTCTTCTGAACTGGCCGAGCTCATCGGGCTTTGCCACAGAGTGCTTGTGATGCGTACCGGGCACCAGCAGGGTGTGCTGGAACAAGATCAACTGAACGAAAAGGAGCTGATTGCGCATGCAACCGGAACACAAACAGCCTGATATGCCACCAGGTGCGGAGGGTGGAGTGGGTCAACGATATCAGAACGGCGGTTGGGCCAGGCATTTGCATGGGCTTGGGCCTATTGCTGGCCTGGTGCTGCTGTGTATTGCGGGCACCATGCTCAACAGCAATTTTGCGGACATCGACAACATTCTGAATGTGCTGACGCGTACCTCGTTCATAGGCATTATCTCGGTGGGTATGTGTTTCGTGATTATTTCGGGGGGCATTGACCTCTCGGTTGGGTCAATGGCGGCCTTGATTGCCGGCAGCATGATTTTGGTCATGAACGCGCTCACGGGTGTGGTCGACTCCATGATGCTCATTATTGTGCTGGGCATGGTGTTCGCCATCGTGATGGGAGGGCTGCTGGGCCTGGCGCATGGGTTGCTGATTACGCGCGGGCGCATTGAGCCGTTTATTGTCACGCTGGGCACGCTGGGTATTTTCAGGGCTTACCTTACTTACCTTTCGGATGGGGGCGCGATCACGCTCGACATGAACGTGTCAGATGCCTACAGCCCTGTGTATTACGGCAGTCTATTGGGCATGCCGGTGCCAGTATGGGTGTTTCTGGCCATTGCGATCATGGGTGGCATCGTGCTCAACCGTACCGCATTCGGTCGCTATGTGCAGGCCATAGGCTCCAATGAACAAGTGGCACGTTATGCCGCCGTAAACGTTGACCGATGCAAAACGCTTACCTATGTATTGCTTGGCATGTGTGTGGGTATTGCGACGGTGCTGTACGTGCCCAGACTGGGGTCAGCCAGCCCCACCACCGGGTTGCTCTGGGAGCTCGAGGCCATTGCAGCCGTCATTGTGGGTGGCACGGCCTTAAAGGGGGGCTCCGGGTCTATGACTGGCACGGTGGTCGGCGCCATTTTGCTTTCGGTTATTGGCAATATTCTCAATCTTACCAGCATTATCAGTGTGTATCTGAACGCGGCGGTGCAAGGCTTTGTAATCATTATCGTGGCCTTTATGCAGCGCAGGCGTTCGTGAATACAGCAGGGTGAGGGGCACATTTTGGCCCGCAAAGGGTGTAGCAACGTGGCACGGTCGTTGGTGACATCAACGGCCATCAATCTGGCCGAGCTTGGGTTCGGCATTTATGAAAATATGGAGACACAGCATGCAATTCTCTTTACGTAAACTCGCTGTCGGGCTCTCCGCCGTGGCGGCCTTTGGTTTTTCGGCAAGCACACTGGCTCAGGAGAAAGTGACTCTCGGCGTATCCATACCGGCCGCCACCCATAGTTTTACGGCAGGCATTGTGTGGTGGTCGAACGAAGCCAAGAAAGAACTCGAAGCGGCACACCCCAACCTGAAAGTCATCGTCAAGACGTCCAGTGGTGCGCCTGAGCAAGCAAACCAGCTGCAAGATTTACTTACCGTCAACAAGATCAATGCTCTGGTCATTATGCCGTTTGAGTCTGCTTCGCTGACACAACCCGTCATGCAACTGAAAAAGAAGGGTGTGTATATCACCGTGGTCGACCGGGGCCTTACAGACACCAGCGCACAAGACGCCTACGTGTCGGGTGACAACACGGCGTTTGGCAAGCTGGCGGCCGAGTATCTGGTGAAACAGCTGGATGGCAAGGGCGATATCGTGGCCTTGCGCGGCATACCTACTACGCTTGATAACGAACGCATGGATGCGTTCAAGTCGGTTATTGATAAGCATCCTGACATCAAGCTGCTGGACGCACGGTATGGCAACTGGAATCGCGATGATGCGTTCAAGGTCATGCAAGACTACCTCACCCGATTTCCACACATCGATGCCGTCTGGGCTGCGGACGACGACATGGCAGTGGGCGTATTGAAGGCAATCGAACAGGCCAAGCGAAGCGACATCAAGATCGTATTTGGCGGTGCTGGTGCCAAGGATATGGTCAAGTCCATTCTTGAGGGCACTAATCCCTTGCTTCAGGCCGATGTGTCCTATTCGCCCAAGTTTATTTACGAGGCCATCAAGCTTACAGCTGAGGCCAGGCTGAAAAACGAGAAATTGCCTGATATGACGATTGTGCCTTCGGTACTCATTACCAAAGAAAACGCCAAAGACTTTTACTTCCCTGATTCTCCGTTCTGATCAGGCGTGCCGGTTTGCAGCCTCCCATGTAGATGGGTGTTACGTCTGCAAACCGGCATAATATATTTAAAGCCCGTCGCATATACAGGCCTTTCATAAGAGGCGTGCAGGTTGCGGGCGCACTTTGCCTGGCCTCCCTAAGCTCGCCAAACATGCGCGTACAAGCATGGGCGTGCAGCTGCCGGGAACACCAGCTCAAGCGAGTGAATCATGAAGACAATTAAAGGGCCGGGTATTTTCCTGGCACAGTTTATCGGCGAGAAAGCGCCGTTCAATACGCTGGAAGGCTTGGCGGGCTGGGCAGCTGGGTTGGGCTACAAGGGAGTACAAATACCCACGAGCAATACCGCACTATTTGATCTGGAGCTGGCTGCAAACAGCCAGACATACTGTGATGACGTCGCGGGTATGCTGCAGGCGCACGGGCTTGCCGTTACCGAGCTCTCCACCCATTTGCAAGGCCAGTTGCTGGCTGTACACCCTGCCTACGATACCTTGTTTGACGGGTTTGCCGCACCTGAGGTGCGAGGTAATCGCGCAGCGCGCCAGCAATGGGCGCATGAACAATTGATGCTGGCGGCAAAGGCCTCGCAACGTCTGGGGCTGTCGGCGCATGCGACGTTTTCAGGTGCACTGGCCTGGCCCTATATGTATCCGTGGCCGCAACGTCCTGCTGGCCTGGTAGAGGAAGCGTTTGCGGAACTGGCACGACGCTGGCG
This sequence comes from Pusillimonas sp. ANT_WB101, assembly GCF_008369125.1. NCBI lineage: Bacteria > Pseudomonadati > Pseudomonadota > Betaproteobacteria > Burkholderiales > Alcaligenaceae > Pusillimonas > Pusillimonas sp. ANT_WB101. Next base: position 291,189 of record NZ_VOAY01000001.1, read on the forward strand.
CCCGGTGCTCAATGCGTTTGACGAGGCGGGTGTTGATGTGTGCTACGAGCTGCACCCCGGCGAAGACCTGCACGACGGCACCAGCTTTGAGCGCTTTCTCGAAGAGGTAGGCGGGCATAATCGTGCCGCGATTTTGTACGACCCCAGCCATTTTGTGCTGCAGCAGCTCGACTACCTTGCCTTCATTGATATCTACCATGAACGCATTCGCGCCTTTCACGTTAAGGACGCCGAGTTTCGATCTTCGGGTCGCCAGGGTGTATACGGTGGCTTCGCGAACTGGGTAGAACGGGCCGGCCGTTTCCGGTCGCTGGGCGACGGGCAGGTTGATTTTCGTGCCATTTTTTCCAGCATGGCACAGTATGATTTTGCGGGCTGGGCCGTGCTGGAATGGGAGTGTGCTCTGAAGCATCCTGAGCAAGGTGCTGCCGAAGGCGCGGCCTTTATTACGGACCATATCATCCAGGTCGCCGAGCATGCGTTTGATGATTTTGTCAAAAGCGGCACCACGCAAGCGCAGAACCGGGCTTTGCTCGGGCTCACGAGCACGTAACCAGGCAATTTTGGATAAGCGGAGAGAAGTTGTGCGATCACGATTAAAGCTAGGCATGGTTGGGGGCGGAAAGGGAGCCTTTATTGGCGCGGTACACCGCATGGCAGCGCGACTCGATGACCGCTATGAGCTGGTCGCTGGTGCGCTGTCGGCTGATGCCGCGCGGGCAGCGCAAGGGGCTGCCGAGGCGGGCATTGCTCCTGAACGCAGTTATGCAGACTGGCGCGAGATGGCGCGTTGCGAAGGAAATATGCGCCGTGCCGGCCAGGGAGGCATTGACGTGGTTTCCGTTGTTACGCCCAACTATCTGCATGCACCCGTTGTCAGGGCGTTTCTGGCCGAAGGCATTCACGTCATCTGCGATAAGCCGCTCACGACTACGCTGGCTGACGCACTTGCCCTGCAAAAGCTCGCCGAGCAAACTGGCCTGATCTGTGTGCTGACGCATACGTACACCGGTTATCCCATGGTGCGACACGCACGGGCACTGGTTGAACAAGGCGTAATTGGCGATTTGCGCCTGGTGCAGGTTGAGTATTCGCAAGACTGGTGGGCCGAGGGCCAGGCCTTGACGGGAGAGGGTGGCTGGCGTGAAGATCCGGCACTGGCCGGGCCTGCCGGCACATTGGGAGATGTTGGTATCCACGCTTACCAGCTTGCCAGCTATGTTACGGGTCGCGAGCCTGAAGAAATCGCCGCCGAGCTTCATACTTTTGGCCCCGGTCGTCTGCTGGACGATCATGTCCAGGTCATGATGCGGTACGCTAACGGAGCGCGCGGAACACTGTGGGCAAGTCAGGTGGCGACGGGGTGTGAAAATGCCCTAACCTTGAGGGTGTACGGCACGAAAGCGCAGTTGCGCTTTGAGCAGGAACACCCCGACGTGCTCTGGCTAACGCCTCAGGGCGGTGCGGCGCAGCGCCTTACCCGAGGGCGAGTGAGCAACGACGAGGCTCAGCATGCTACGCGCATTCCGGCGGGACATCCTGAGGGCTATATTGAGGCGTTTGCTCAGCTTTATCGCGATGCGGCAGATCTGATCGAAGGCCAGCAGGTCAAGGGCCGCCTGCCCGATTTTACCGATGGCGTGATGGGCAGTCGCTTTATCGAAGCGGTATTGCAAAGTCATCGCAGTAACACAGCATGGGTCAGCATCGCGACGCAGCCAAGGTCCTGAGCGCTGCTTGGCCTTACGAATACAGATGATTGCCTGGCCCGGTTTTGCATACTCCGATAGGTTTTTTTAATGTGCTTTGTCCCAGACGAGGGTGATGGCTAAAATGACCTCGAGACAGCACACCTACGATGCTCACGTTATTGGCCCGACTAAATGAAAAAAAATATACCGCGCAATACGATTGCAGACGTTGCGCGTCACGCTGGGGTATCAAAAGCCACCGTATCGCGGTTTCTTAATCATCGCGAGAAACTGCTGTCACCGCAGATCGCCGAGCGCGTCGATGCCGCCATCAACGAGCTGCGCTATGTACCCAGTCCAATGGCCCAGGCGCTCAAATGGGGCCGATCCAAGCTAATTGGCCTTGTGGTGGCCGATATTACCAATCCTTTTTCCGTGGCCGTGCTGCGTGGGGCTGAAGAAGCGCTCCGCAAAGCGGGGTATCTGGTCATGTTGTTCAACCTTGGCAATGAAAGCGAACGTGAAAGCGCTGCACTGCAGGCGTTGTCGTCTTACAAGGTTGAAGGCTTTGTCCTGAACGCTATGGGGCACGATACTGGCGCATTGCTCGAGGCAGCAAGCCAGGGTAAGCCCGTTGTGTTGATTGATCGCTTACATCCGGGCCTGGACGTTGACATTGTGGCGCTCGACAATCGGCATGCCATAGAAGAATGCTGTAGACACCTGATTGACGCAGGGTATGGCGAGTTGATGCTGGTTACTGAGCCAGTTGGCAAGGTCAGTTCACGCATGGAGCGTAAACAGGCCTTTACTCAAATGATGGCAGACGCAGCGATTCCTGGCGTCTGTATAGAGCAGCTGCAGAATGATTCCCAGGCACTTATACAAAATTTACGCCAATTTAAAGACGAGGCGCGCGCGGCACCCGCAATTATCTGTGCCAATGCGGTGATAACACTGCAGGTAGTGGCTGCCGCAGAATCGCTGGGTTGGCGGCTGGGTATTGATGTGGGCCTGGTCGGCATCGATGACACACCTTGGGCACCCTATGTCGGCCCAGGCATTACCGCGCTGGCTCAGCCCACTGACCAGATCGGCCAGTTGGCGGCAAATTGCCTGCTGCAACGCCTTGGCGGTCTTGACTCGCCGGGCAGAAATTTCCGCCCCCAGGGCACACTCATGATAAGAGGGTCTACAAGAGGCCCCGGCATATCTGCCGACAATTTACGTAAACGTGAAAATAGTGAGAATGGTTGAGCTGCCGATGATCGCCAAGGCCGCGCGGGCTATCAGTCTGTCGATAGTCGTAAAAGCGACGCGAATTGTCAGGCTGCCGGTAACCATCAAGGCGATGCAGGCGGTCAGGCTGTCAATTGACTTGAAGGTGAGATCGACAAATAGGAAGAGAATATCGATGGACACACCAAAGCAACCTGCTGATATACTTTGTGCACACCTCACTGAAACCGGTTTCATAATGGGTTTTAAACCAGAAAGGCGATGTTGGCGCGTGATGGCCAGTTTTCCTCGACGCATACCAATTCAACATCTATGCTTTCTGTAGAGGTGTCTGTAAGCTGTGCCATAAATGGCCAGACGGCAATATCTATTCTGACAGTTGGTATGCACAGCGTGCCGGCATTGACTGGGTTCAAGTAATCGCGTGAACTATACATTTCAATTCGGTCCGGTTTTTGAAGCCTGGCCCTTGTTGCTCCGAGGCACCTGGATGACCATTCAGCTGTCATTTCTTGCGATGGTGCTTGGGCTCCTGATTGCAGTGGTTTGCGCTTGGGGCAAAACAGCCGGCCCCAGGCCACTGCGCTGGGTTATCAATATTTACATTGAACTCATTCGCAACACCCCTTTTCTGGTGCAGCTGTTTTTTTTCTTTTTTGCCTTGCCCGCCATTGGTGTGCGTTGGTCGCCCTACACGGCAGCGCTCGTCGCCATGACGGTAAACCTTGGCGCCTATGCCACCGAAATTGTTCGGGCTGGCATAGAGTCCATACCCAAGGGCCAGATTGAGGCAGGTTTGGCCCTTAATCTTTCGCGCGCAGAAACGTTCAGGTTTATTGTGCTCAAGCCCGCTTTGCGGGCTATTTACCCGGCCCTGACCAGCCAGTTTATTTTGCTTATGCTGGCATCCAGTGTTGTTTCGGTTATCTCGGCCAATGACCTTACTTCGGTCGCCGCCAACCTGCAGTCTGAAACCTTCCGCAGTTTTGAAATCTATATCGTGGTCACGGGTATATACCTGCTGCTGACCTTGCTGTTTTCCTATGCCTTCCGGCTCATCTTTCAGCGCACCCTCAATTACCCGGGGGGAAGATAATGCGTACGTTCGGTTATTCAGATTTCTGGTTTATTCTTCAGGCGGCTCAGTGGACGATTGCCCTGTCGTTAATGGCATTTATAGGTGGGGGTGTGGTGGGGCTGATTGTGGCGCTTTCCCGCAGCTCCAGAAACCGGGTGGCGCTGGCTTCGTCCATGGGCTTTATACAAATTTTCCGCGGCACACCACTGTTATTGCAGTTATTTCTTGTGTTCTTTGGTGCACCGGTGCTGGGTCTTGATATCAATCTCTGGGTGGCCGCTGCGCTTGCGCTTACCTTGAACAGCGGCGCGTTCCTGGGTGAAATATGGCGCGGCTGCATACAAGCCATACCACAAGGCCAATGGGAGGCTGCCGACGCACTGGGCCTGTCGTACCGCAGCAAAATGCGCGACGTCGTCTTGCCACAGGCCCTGAAAATTGCCGTGCCGCCAACAGTGGGTTACCTGGTACAGATCATCAAAGGCACATCGCTGGCGGCTATTATTGGCTTCACCGAGCTTACGCGTGCTGGCCAAATTATTAACAATGCAACGTTTCAGCCTATGCTAGTGTTTTCGATTGTGGCCACTATTTATTTTTGTATTTGCTGGCCACTTTCGCTTCTGGCTGGGCACATGGAGCGGCGCCTGGCGGCGTCGCTGTCAAGGTAACCGATGCGGTCGTACTATTTAGTGTGCGACAACATTCGGATCTTATTTTTAACGGGGAGACATATTATGTTTTTAACAACAAAATTAAAGCAGCTGGCGCGTATTTCGCTTGTGGCGGGGTGCATGTCGATGGCGCTTGGCGTTGGTACCGCAACGGCAGAAACCATAGACAAAATCAAAGAGAAGGGCGAAGTCGTTATCGGCATGCTGGTAGATTTTCCACCCTATGGCATTTTGAACACTGACAACAAACCCGATGGCTATGATGCCGACGTAGCTCGCCAGCTGGCAAAAGACATGGGCGTCAAGCTGCAAATTATGCCGGTGACGGGGCCTAATCGCATACCATTTCTGTTAACTGGCAAGGTCGATCTGCTGGTTGCGTCGCTGGCCATTACGCCCGAACGCGCCAAGCAAGTGCAGTTTTCACATCCATACTCTGCCGCGCAAATTGTGCTGTTTGGCGGTAAAGATGAAAAAATTACCGATGCCAAAGACCTTGCGGGCAAACGCGTGGGCGTGGCACGAGCCAGCACACAAGATATCGCCGTGACCAAGATTGCACCTAAAGATGCTGAGATCAGGCGTTTTGATGACGATGCGTCAGCCATGCAGGCCTTGCTTTCTGGCCAAGTTGATGCCATTGGCTGCTCGACAACGGTGGCGGCACAGATAGCCAAGCGCGAGCCTGGACGCTACGAGAACAAGTTTGTGTTGCTGCAGCAGGAAATGGCCGTGGCGATGCGCCCGGGTGAACCTGAAACACTCAAGGCCGTTAATGCTCTTATCGACCAGAATATCGACAATGGCAACTTCAGCAAACTGTACGAAAAATGGCTGGGTTCCCCATTGCCCAAACTTTCCAAGTAGTAACAACAATAGCCTTTGGTGAACATGTCTGACGTTAACAGCAATCGTACAGCGCCCGTGGCCCGGGCGCTTCCTGAGGGCCAACCAATTATCGAGATCGAAAAACTCAATAAGTGGTATGGCGATTTTCATGCGCTCACCGACATCGATCTGACGGTCGCTTCCGGTGAACGCATTGTCATCTGTGGCCCTTCAGGGTCAGGCAAGTCAACGCTAATCAGGTGCATCAATGCCCTTGAAGCAATACAGAAGGGCCGTATTGTAGTTAATGGCATTGATTTAACCGCCAATGCACGCAATGTCGAGGCAGTGCGTCAAGAAGTGGGTATGGTGTTTCAGCAGTTCAATCTGTTTCCTCATATGACTGTGCTGCAAAACTGCATGCTGGCACCCATGCGTTCACGCAAGATCAGCAAGGCAGCCGCTAAAGAGATTGCCATGCAGTATCTGACGCGTGTGCGTATTGCGGATCAGGCAGAAAAATACCCCAGCCAGCTTTCAGGTGGCCAGCAACAGCGGGTCGCTATTGCGCGCGCTTTGTGCATGACGCCCAAGATCATGCTGTTTGATGAACCCACGTCGGCACTTGACCCCGAAATGGTCAAAGAAGTGCTGGACACCATGATAGGCCTGGCGCAAGACGGCATGACCATGCTGTGCGTCACCCATGAAATGGGGTTTGCTCGCAGTGTGGCCGATCGGGTTATTTTCATGGCAGACGGGCAGGTTGTAGAACAGGCACCGCCAACCCAGTTTTTCAGCAACCCTCAGCACGACAAGACGCGCAGCTTTCTGGGTCAGATACTTAATCATTAATCATCGGATGGTACCGGTCCGGGCTTGTGGTGCAGCTTGGTGCCGTGCTTGATGAGGTGTGGACTTATGTCTGCCATGTCTTGCCACGTGCCTGGCGAAGTTTGGCCTTGAGTCTGCCATGCCTTGTCCCTGAATAAATCGGAGAGTAGTTTGAATAACAAGCTGGATGTGGTCACGTTTGGTGAGGCCATGATGCTGTTGGTGGCCAATGAGCCAGGGCCGCTTGAAGATGTCGACGTATTTCACAAGCGTACGGCAGGGGCAGAAACCAATGTTGCCATAGGCCTTGCCAGGCTAGGGCTTAGCGTAGGCTGGGCTTCCAGATTGGGCCAGGACTCCATGGCGCGCTATTTGCTGCAGACCATGCAGTCTGAGGGCATTGACTGCTCTCACGTTGTTTGCGATCCCACGCAGCGCACTGGCTTTCAGTTTAAAGGGCGCGTTCACGATGGCAGTGACCCTCCCTATGAATATCATCGCAAAGGCTCGGCAGCCAGCCTCATGCGCGTGTCAGACATCGACAGGCAATGGCTGTGCTCGGCGCGTCACTTGCATGCGACGGGTGTGTTTTCGGCCATTTCCGAAAATTGCTTTGAGCTTCAGCGCACTGCCATGATGCTCATGCGGGAGGCCGGCCGTACGGTTTCCTTTGATCCCAATCTTCGCCCTGGCCTGTGGGCATCCACTGAAGCCATGCGTGATGGCATTAATCAGCTGGCGTCCATGGCGCACTGGGTGTTTCCAGGCCTTGACGAAGGAAGGCTACTTACGGGGCATAACCGTCCTGAAGACATAGCCGCGTTTTATCATGCCCTCGGCGCAAAAGTGGTAGTTATCAAGCTTGGCGCCGAAGGTGCGTTTTATTCCGCGAGTGACGGTAGCGGCTATGTGCCCGGGGTCCGGGTTGAGCGCGTTGTCGATACCGTGGGAGCGGGAGACGGTTTTGCCGTGGGCGTGATCAGCGCTCTGCTTGAAGAGCTGCCTTTGCGCCGCGCGGTAGAGCGGGGTACCTGGATTGGCGCCAGGGCGGTGCAGGTGCTTGGCGATACTGAAGGGCTACCTACGCGAGCAGAGCTGCTGGCGGCGCTTTGATACTCAATTCACCCTCAACGGTTGATAAGCCGTTGAGGAGAAAGGGCAAGGCCCACTTTGACATCGCGTGTCCGTTATTTTGGCCGCAGGGGTTATGGAACAACCCTCATTCAGCTGCACACGTGAATTAGCCTGCGAGTCTGAGAGCAAACTGCAGTTTATGGCTGATAGTCAGAGAAAGACCGTATACACCGGGTTATGTACAGGCTTCACGGGCCAGTGCGGCAATGACGTCCCAACGTTTTTCAGCAACAGCGGCCTCGGGCGTTAACCATGAGCCGCCCACGCACTTAACATTGGGGAGCGCCAGATACTGGCGGGCATTTGTGGCATTAATACCCCCAGTGGGGCAGAACACGATATCTGGCAAGGGGCCATACAGGGCTTTTAGCAGCCCAACACCGCCAACTGCTTCGGCCGGAAACAGCTTTTGCACGCTAAACCCCTGGTCTGCGGCAAACATAGACTCTGAAGCCGTGGCGATGCCGGGTAAAAAAGGTACCCCAAACTGATGCGCAGATCTGGCCAGCGATGGCGTCAGGCCCGGGCTGACGCAAAAGGCTGCCCCCGCCTCAATGGCTGCTTCAAACTGAGCCGGTGTGCGTACGGTGCCGGCACCCACCAATGCGTCGGGCACTTCCTGGCTGATCAGCCGTATTGCGTCCAGCGCGTGCTCTGAACGTAGGGTAATCTCAAGTGTGCGCACACCACCTTGAATTAATGCGCGCGCAAGATCGACGGCAGTTGTTATGTCTTGGATCACCATAACTGGCATGACCTGGCTTTGTTCAAGCAGTTCTAGGGCATTCATTGAAACGTTCTCGCTACGTGGGAAGGCCCGCGGCCGTGAAAGCCTGGGCAACTGGATATACATGCCGGGTTGAGCAGTGTCGTCAGCGTGTGCATTCTATTGTAGACGGGACGCGAGACATCGTCGGCGACTACAAAGCGTCGCCTTCAAGATACAGCAATTGTCCCGAGTTGCCCTGAAGTAATGCTTTGTTTAATTGCACGGATTTTTTCAGATAGTCCCACAAGGCCATGACTCGTGTGGAGTGCCTGAGGTCTTCGTGGCAGTACATCCAGAAGCTGCGGGTAATGGTGATTTCGTCATGCAGCACCGGTGCGAGCCTGGCGTCTTGTTCGGCCATAAAACAGGGCAAAATTGCCAACGAGCGGCCTTGCAGCAAGGCATGATACTGAGCGATGACACTGGTGCTTTTGAAGATGACGCGGTCAGTGGGTACGATGTCTTCCAGATAGCGCAGCCTGTCACTGAAAAGCAGTTCTTCAACGTAGCCGATAAAGTCGTGCGCGGCCAGATGTGCCTTGCTGCGTATAGGAGCGCATTGCGACAAGTAGGTTTTGCTGCCGTAAAGCTTTAACGAATAATCCAACAGTTTGGTGCAGAGATAAGGCCCGCGTTGAGGACGCTCTAGTGAAATGGCGATGTCAGCCTCTCGCTTGGAAAGGCTGATAAAGCGTGGCACAGGCATAATGTCCAGTGTAAGTGCAGGGTAGCGACGCTGAAAATCCATCATAAGTGGGGCCAGCACATAGCTGCCGAAGCCTTCAGTAGACCCTACCCGCAAGTGGCCTGACAGGGTCTGCGATTGGCCCGATACCTCTTCACGAGCCTTGAGCACCGTGCCTTCTATTTGTTCTGCATAGGCAAAAAAACGTGTGCCCTCCTCAGTGAGTGTGAAGCCGGTAGCCTTAGACTTGTCAAAAAGACGCGTGTTAAGTTCGCGCTCGAGCGTCTGTATGCGGCGCGATACGGTGGTGTGTTGCACCCCCAACCGCAGCGCCGCCGCACTGACTCGCTGAGTGCGGGCAACTTCGAGAAAATACCGCAGACCATCCCAGTCAAGCATGTGTGTTCCGTTGTGCAAAAATTAGCATTGAATGTGCAAATATTGTGATGGTAAATACTTTTTTACACAACTACACTGGTTACATCAGCCTAAAACAGGCTGAGTCGCTTCGGCAATATGCCAATGCAATGCTACACGGTTGAGCATGCGCATCATGGCTCACGCCGGTACGGCATAACGCATGGCGTGGGTGCCATGTCTGAATACAACGAGAAAGCGCAAAATAAATACATAGCGCAAAGCAAACAGGAGACAAAATGAACAAGTTCACTGTGTCAGCAACAGCTGCTCTTTGCATGGGCCTGGGCGGAATCGCCCACGGGGCCGATAAGCCACCCGTCACAATAGGCGTGCTCACTGATATGTCAGGCACCTATGCCTCAATGGGTGGGCCCGGCTCGGTGGTCGCTGCTCAGCTCGCCATTGACGATTGTCTGGCTGCCGAATGCAAAGGTATGAAAATCGATCTGGTGTCGGCTGACAACCAGAACAAGGCTGATGTAGGGGCCGCGAAGGCGCGCGAATGGTTTGACAGAGATGGCGTAGATGCCATTGCCGACCTGACCAACTCTGCCGTGGCACTTGCCGTTCAGGCAATTGCCAAAGAGAAGGATAAAGTGGTGATGTTTTCAGGCCCAGCGACGACTGGCCTGACCAACGATCAATGTTCGCCGGTCGGCTTTCACTGGATGTTCGACGTGTACTCACAGTCGGTGGGTGGCGTCAAAGCCATGATCGACAAGGGCGGTAAGTCGTGGTATTTCATTACTGTTGACTATGCATTTGGCCACTCGCTCGAAAAGGGTGCAGCCGGTATGGTCAAAAAGCTGGGCGGTACTGTTGTAGGTTCGGTGCTTCATCCGCTCAATACATCTGACTTTGCGTCGTACCTGCTGCAGGCACAGAGCTCAAAGGCTGATGTGGTGGCACTGGCTGACGGCGGCGGCGACGTTGTCAACGCCATCAAACAGGCCCGCGAGTTTGGCATCGTAGCCGGCGGTCAGCGACTGGCAGCGCTGCTTGTGTTCTTGTCAGACCTTCGCGCATTGGGGCTTCAAACCGCGCAAGGCCTGAGCTATGTTGATGGGTTCTACTGGGATTTTGACGACGCGTCACGAAAATGGTCTGCCCGTTTCGCTGAAAAATTTGAAAACAAAAAGCCGACCATGACCCAGGCTGGCGTGTATTCCAGTGTGCTGCATTACCTGAAGTCTGTTGCCGCCAGCGGTTCGGTTGAGGGCAAGGTGGTGGCTGACCAAATGCGCCAAATACCAATTAAAGATCCAATTATGCATAACGCGTCCATTCGAGCCGACGGTCGCGTCATACACGATATGTATTTGTATGAAGTAAAAACACCGGAAGAGTCTAAGGGAGAATGGGATATGTCCAAACTGCTGGCAACCATACCCGCCGCAGACGCGTTCCAGCCTTTATCTGAGTCAACTTGCCCACTGGTCAAGAAGAGCTGATTGTTTAAATACATAATTTGTCCAAGGAGACAACAATGAGTGCAGTCCCCCGTATCCCATTATTGATCGGCGGCAAGCTGATGCAGTCGAAAACAACTGAATGGAGGGATGTGCTCAATCCCGCTACCCAAGAAGTTGTTGCGCAAGTGCCGTTTGCCACCCAAGAAGAGCTGGACCATGCAGTCGCGAATGCCAAGGAGGCGTTTAAAGCCTGGCGCGAGACCAGCCAGTCTAAACGCACCCAGATCATGATGAACCTGGCGCGTTTGGTTCGTGACAACATCAAGCCTCTGGCCAAGTCAATCTCGCTTGAACACGGAAAAACCTTGCCTGATGCTGAAGGCGAAGTTGGGCGTGGTCTTGAAGTTATTGAGCACGCCTGCGCCATGACCTCGCTGCAGCTGGGCGAATACGCCGAGAATGCTGCTACCGGTATCGACGTTTATACGCTGATTCAGCCACTTGGCGTGTGTGCGGGCATCACCGCATTTAACTTTCCCATCATGCTGCCGTGCTTTATGTTCCCCATGGCGATTACGGCAGGCAATACCTTCATACTGAAGCCCTCTGAGCAAGACCCCAGCTCGTCATTGATGCTGGCTCAGCTAGCCCTCGAGGCCGGTCTGCCACCGGGCGTACTCAACGTCATTCATGGTGGCCCCGACACCGCCAACGGGCTGTGCGATCACCCTGATATCAAGGCCATCTCATTTATTGGTTCCACCCATGTTGGCACGCACATTTATGAGCGCGCCTCAAAAGCAGGTAAACGCTGCCAGTCCATGATGGGCGCCAAGAACCACTGCGTCATTTTGCCCGATGCCGACAAAGAGGTTGCCCTGAACCAGTTGGTAGGAGCAGCCTTTGGTGCTGCAGGCCAGCGCTGCATGGCAACCTCCGTGGCCGTACTGGTGGGCGAGGCCCGCGACTGGTTGCCCGATTTTGTCGAGCGCGCCAAAAAGCTGAAGGTAAACATTGGATCCGATAGCAGTGCAGACCTCGGCCCGCTGGTGTCACCCACTGCTCAGAAGCGGGTAGAAGGACTGATCCAGAAGGGCGTAGACGAAGGTGCCGAGCTTCTGCTTGATGGTCGAAACCTGACGGTGAAGGGTTATGAAAAGGGTAACTTTGTCGGGCCGACCATATTCAATGGTGTCACGGCTGACATGACGATATATCGCGAAGAGGTATTCGGGCCGGTTTTGTGTGTGGCGGGGGTAGATACGCTTGAAGAGGCGGTCGACTACATCAACCAGAACCCCAACGGCAACGGCGTGGCGATATTTACGCAGGATGGCGGCGCAGCCCGCTATTTTCAACACAATATAGATGTTGGCCAGATCGGCATCAATATCCCCATCCCCGTGCCAGTCGCATGGTTTAGTTTCACGGGCTCGCGCGCTTCCAAGTTGGGCGACCTTGGCCCCAATGGCAAACAGGCTGTTCATTTTTGGACACAAACAAAAACCGTGACGGCACGCTGGCAGGCACACGCGCAAGGCGTGAATACCACCATTTCCATGAAGTAAGCTTATAACCAATAACTATATATTATTCTTTCTATATTACATATAATAGCCCTTCCTAAAGGGCTATTTTTTTATGAATCTTCAGCAATTTCGCTTCGTACGCGAAACAATACGACGTAATTTCAATCTTACCGATGCGGCACGTGCGCTTTTTACCTCTCAGCCGGGTGTATCCAAGTCTATTATTGAGTTCGAAGACGAGCTGGGCATCAAGATATTTGAGCGTCATGGCAAGCGCATTAAGGGCCTTACCAAACCTGGTCAGTCAGTCGCCCTGGTTATAGACCGCATCATGCGCGAAGTCGATAACCTCAAAAAAGTAAGTGATGAGTTTGCCCGACGCGATGAGGGCAGCCTGGTTATAGGCTGTACCCACGCACAGGCGCGCTACATTCTGCCAAAGGTTATTCCACAGTTTCGCAAGCGCTTTCCGAAGGTGCACGTTTCGCTCGCTGAGGGCAACCCACCCCATTTGGCCAAGCTGGTGCTGCACGAGCATGCCGATGTAGCAATAGCCACAGAAACCCTGGCACATACCCCGGGCTTGGCCGCCATGCCCGTGTACTCATGGGAACACACCATTGTTGTCTTGCCTGACCACCCGTTGGCTCAGCTTAAATCCAGCGAAGCCAAAAACATCACGCTTGAGGCCATTGCCAAATACCCTATTGTTACTTACGACCATGCTTTCTCTGGTCGCAACTCCATAGACCAAGCGTTCTCGGCTGTCGGGCTCGTGCCTGACATCGTTCTTGAGGCCATTGATGCAGATGTCATTAAAACCTATGTCGACGTAGGGCTGGGCATTGGTATTATTGCCGGCATGGCGTACGACCCACGCCGTGACAAGGGCCTGGTTGGTCTTCCGGTAGGGCATCTGTTTGGTACGCACACCACCCGCGTAGCGGTCAAGTCTGGCGTGTTTCTACGCGATTACGTGTACGTGTTGCTCGAAATGCTGGCGCCAGCACTTACACGCGAAGTGGTGCAGGAAGCCATAGATCGCAGCCCCAAGGCCGAATAGCAGCCCTGGCGTTGGCGCCTCGCCGCCCTGACGTCGCCTTCTCGCCGCAGCCATGCTCTTCTTACGCGTGGCGTGGTGCTGCGCTGCCGCGCAGCACCTCTGTCGCAACGCATAAGCCATATCGAATACTTACCCCGAGTTGTTCCACGGTACGCTAATAGCGGGGCTGTCAGCCGTCGCGAGCAGGCAGCTTCCCGGCAGTATTCGTATCATTAATGTCGCGTTGCCTTACCTAGCCGCCGTAGCTCCCAAATCGGCACCGGCAAAACAACCAAAAAATACATGTAACAGCCACCCCGAATAGACACCCCAAATAGACGCACCGCAGCCTTCGTGCGAGCTGGGGCTGTTTGCCGGCCGTCATGCGGTCGGGCAGTGCCCGACTTCCCACACGCCCATACCTGATCGGGGCGGCCGCAAAACTCGCGGGGTCTGGAGCCCACTGGGCTCCAGACAAGCGTCCCGCTCGAACAGTTGCGGCCTTGCATCCCCGCTCAGGCACGTGCGCGCGGCGCATTCCTAATCCCGGCAAACAGCCCCAGCTCGCAGGAAGGCGTCAGAAGAACCAATCGCAGCAATAACCGGTTTGCGGCCACCCTAACAATGCACGCGCGTTCGGGAAGTCGGACACCGCCCGAACGAATCACAGTCATAAACCACCCCCCGCTCACCCGAAAGCGACCAACTTGTAGGTCGCCGCATCGTGACTTGACGTCGATTTCTCAACTTTAACGCCCTCGATGTAGTTTTTTACAATCACACTGATTGACAATCTTAATAAGAATGATTATCGTTACGTCACCTTCTTGTTTCGGAGCACATTTATGTCTCAACCAGTCAGCGCAATCGTGGTCGGTGCAGACCGTCTAGGCAATATCCCCGAACTATTAAAAGGGCACAACATCGCTATTCGTCACCACATCAGTGGCCGCGATCCCTCACACCAGAAAAAAACCCTGCAACTTCCCTCTGGTACTGATCTACTCATTTTGCTTACCGATTTTCTCGGGCACAACGTCATGAAGACATTCCGGTCGGCTGCACAACGTGCTGGTATACGTGTATTGGCTTGTCGGCGTTCGGTTTGCAGCATGAAACAGGCGCTTACCCAATGTGGTTACTGTGAGGCCTGCTCACTCGAGCCGCGTGCAGAGCAGCCTGTGCAGTTTATCTCCAAGTCAGGCAACGCTGGCAGCAAACGCGCAAGATTACGGCAGGCCCATTAGTGCAGGCTAAACCTCGACATAATGCGAGCATCAGTTTTAAGGCGGCGTAAGCCGCCTCTTTTTTATGTGTTCAGCAACGTGCTTTGTTTCAAGAGCTCACGGGCCTGCATGCGCAGGCAAGGGTGCATGCCAGCTACCGGTTTGTATTGCGGCAAAGGCCTACGTTTTTCACACCCGGCCCCTAGGGTAACGAGATACAGACCTTAAAAAACGCAAAAAAACGCCTGTTTGCACTGGCTGCTCGAGGCGTTCTTTGATTAGATACTGCTTTTTAAAGACGTTTTCAGGCTATATGGGCTAACTACGCGATCTTTGCAGTGGCCGTGTTTGTGTTTTGGCGCACGCTATGTCAGGGTTTATGCAGACGTTTGCGGGTATGTACGCTTACCTGCGATGCCTGCTTATGATCGCTACTTGCATCAGCTAACTTGTTGGCCTCTATGGCCAGGCGGTCGGCATCGTTGTGGCGAATGGCAAGCCGGCGAGCACCGTTATAGCGTTTGCGCCAATAATTGATATCCATGCTTTCAATGCGTACTACAGCACCGCTACGTGGGGCGTGCAAAAACTTGGAGTTACCCAGGTAAATACCCACATGTGAAAAACGTCGGCCCAGGGTGTTGAAGAACACCAGATCACCGCGCTTGAGTTCATCAAGATCTATCGATTCGCCTTGGCGAGCTATGTCGGCAGACTGGCGGGGTAGCTTCAGACCAAGCGATTTTTCAGCTGCATAAATGACAAGACCGCTGCAGTCAAAACCTGTATTGGGGGCGTCGCCGCCATAGCGATATTTGATGCCCAGCATTTTGAGGGCTGTGGCGACCATGGCCTCTTTCTGGGGTTTGTTTTGGGGTGTGGAGTACCGGCGCTCTTTGGAGGCCAGGTAGGCACCTAGTGGATCAGATTGGGTTTGCGACAGGTAGTTGTCGCGAATGAGGCGACTGGCGCTGAGGTCGGCCTCGGCTGTTTGCAGCGAGTTATCCGTTGTGGCGCAGCCGGCAAGTGCCAGCGCAGACAGTACGAGCATCGCCCGAACACCGCGCAACAAGTAACTGGAAAGAATGTATGAGGATGGGCGATATGAGTATTGTGGCGGCATGAGCTAACGGTTCGCACTTGGGCAATTGGGTGATTTTGCGTTGTGTTGCGCGAATTTAATGCTATTTAGCAGAAAAAAGCTGCGAACTGCGTTTAAATCACCGTCTTTGCACAAATTAAACTTTAAGGAATCCGGCAAGTTTAACGAAACCTTTTGCATGCGTAAAGGTCTTTTACCAGTTTCCTTGGAAAGTCCGGCCATCCGGGTGGTTGGCCATTGCAATTTTCTGCTGACTTTACTCAAGCCCAGAGGCGAGATAGTCTATAGTCCAATTGTGGTGACGCATTGGGTGTCATCATGTAATAAGTCAATATTTTTCAGGAAGTTTGTTCATGAACACCAAACCCGTATTGTCCCTCTCCGATGTGCAATCCATGCTGGCCGCCGCTGAAAAACACGCAATTCAAAATAAATGGCCAGTTACCATCGCGGTCGTTGATGACGGTGGCCATATGTTGGGTTTGATTCGTCTTGACGGCGCGGCGCCTATATCCGTAAAGATCGCAACGGCCAAGGCACATATCGCTGCAGTAGGGCAGCGCGAATCGGGTGCTTACGAGAAAGTCATCAATGATGGCCGCACTGCATTTCTGTCTGCACCAGGTATCGAAGGCATGCTCGAAGGCGGTGTGCCTATCGTGGTTGACGGGCAGGTTGTTGGCGCAGTGGGCGTATCGGGTGTCAAATCTAATGAAGATGCAGAAACTGCCCGTGTAGGTATCGCGGCGCTTAAGCATTAATGGTTGACGGCATGCCGCCTGAACAGGGCGATGCCGAGTCGTGTAGCGGGGGCTTCGTGCCCCCGTCTGTGTTGCAGCAGGCGCTAAAGCCGGGTGTTACACGGCGCGAAGTCTGGGCTTGGGCCATGTACGACTTTGCCAACTCTGGTTACACCACGGTTGTACTCACAACCGTATTTAGCGCTTATTTTGTAGGCGTGGTTGCCGAAGGCAAAACATGGGGCACATTGGCATTTACTGCGGCGCTGTCTCTGTCGTATTTGTTGGTTATGTTAACCATGCCGGTGCTTGGCGCGCGGGCCGACGCCAGGGCAGGCAAGCGGCGCCTGCTGTTTACCAGCACGGTGGGCTGTGTCATCGCCACCGCGTTATTAAGCTTTTCCGGGCCGGGTAGCATAGCCTGGGGCCTTATTATTCTCGCCATATCAAATTACTGTTATTGCGTAGGCGAATCTATCGTGGCGGCATTTTTGCCGGAAATCGCTCAGCCGCAGGCTTTGGGGCGCGTATCGGGTTGGGGCTGGAGCTTCGGGTATTTTGGCGGCATGCTGACCCTGGGCTCATCACTGGGCATTGTTTCGTGGGCGACTGCTGCCGGGTACCCGGCAAGCGAGTATGTGGGCTATGTCATGCTGCTTACGGCTGCTGTATTTGCGGTGGCCGCAGTGCCGTCATTTTTGTTTCTGCGTGAACGCACTCCTGCAACACACAAGCCGGTGGAACCAGTGGCCGCACGATTGCGCGCTGCCTGGCGTGATACCAGCCAGAATTTTCCCGACTTTCGTTTGCTGCTGTTTTGCGGCGCATGCTATTACGCCGGCATCTCCGTCGTAATTACCTTATCGGCCGTCTATGCCACGCAAGCCATGGGCTTTACCATGGCGCAAACCATGCTGTTAGTATTCACTGTCAATATCGCGGCAGCAATCGGTGCCTTTTTGTTTGGTTACGCGCAAGACAAAATCGGCCACAAAGTCGCCTTGTCCATCACGCTGGTGGGCTGGGTGGTCATGATACTGATCGCCTTTCTTGCGATCCAAGTGTGGGTATTCTGGATTGCGGCTACGCTTGCCGGTTTGTGCATGGGAACCAGCCAAAGTGCGGGCAGGGCCATGGTAGGCGCGATGGCGCCAGAGCGTCGTCTGGCAGAGTTTTATTCTTTGTGGACATTTGCCACGCAGCTGGCGGCTGTGGTGGGGCCTTTGTGCTATGGCTTGGTTACGTGGAGCACAGGTGGCAACCACAGGCTGGCACTATTGTTTACGGGGCTTTTTTTTGTTGCCGGGCTAGCCGTGCTTTCGCGTCTGAATTTTGCGCGCGGGGCCGCCGCACGCGATATTATGGTTTATTCGTCCGACTAAAGGGCGGTCAGCTGCCCCAAAATTTTTAGGCTGTCAGGCTGAAGTAAGTATTGCGCGCTAGGGTTAGTAACGAAGCAGATACCAGACTAAAAGCAACCAGGAGGCAGACCATGTCCACAGAAATCCAAATTGAATCCGTGCTGACGGAAAACCGGGTGTTCCCGGCGTTCCCAGAACTTGTCAAAGACGCCACCATATCGGGTATGGACGCCTACCAGGCCCTGTGCGATGAGGCAGACGCTGACCCGGACGCCTTTTGGGCACGACTTGCGCGCGAGAACCTTGTCTGGAATAAGCCCTTTACACAGGTGCTAGATGCCAGTGAGGCGCCGTTCTATCACTGGTACCCCGATGGCGAACTTAACGTGTCGGCCAATTGTCTTGATAGGCATCTTGGTACGCCCACCGCCGACAAAAATGCCATTATCTTTGAGTCTGATGACGGGAAGGTGTCGCGACTTACCTATAAAGAGCTCCACGCGCGCGTGTGCGAGTTTGCCAATGGTCTGACGGCATTGGGTCATGGGATGGGCGAGCGCGCCATTATCTACATGCCTATGTCGGTTGAGGCGGTTATTGCCATGCAGGCATGCGCACGCCTCGGCATTATTCACTCCGTAGTGTTTGGCGGGTTTTCATCCAAAAGCCTGCATGAACGGGCGGTTGATGTTGGCGCAACGCTGGTCATTACGGCCGATGCACAGGTGCGCGCAGGCAAACACATACCGCTTAAAAGTGCAGTAGATGAAGCGTTGGCAATGGGTGGCTGCGAAGCCCTACGCCATGTGGTGGTCTATCGCCGTACAGGCGGAGACGTGGCCTGGCAAGAAGGGCGCGACCTATGGATGCATGAGGTATCTGCTGGCCAGGCCCAGACACACACGGCTGCACCGGTTAATGCTGAACATCCGCTGTTTATTCTGTACACATCCGGGTCAACGGGCAAGCCTAAAGGGGTTCAGCATGCCTCGGCCGGGTTTTTGTTGTGGGCGCTCATGACAGTTAAGTGGACGTTCGACGCCAAGGACAGCGATGTGTTCTGGTGCACGGCCGATGTGGGCTGGGTTACTGGCCATACCTATGTAACGTATGGTCCTCTGGCAGCAGGGCTGACGCAAATTATTTTTGAAGGGGTGCCTACCTATCCCGACGCAGGCCGTTTTTGGGACATGATAGAGCGTCACAAAGTGACCGTGTTTTATACCGCGCCCACGGCCATACGTTCGCTGACCAAGGCGGCAGAGACTACGCCAGCGGTGCACCCACGCGAATATGATTTGTCCAGTCTGCGCATTTTGGGTTCTGTCGGTGAACCCATCAACCCTGAGGCCTGGGTCTGGTATTACAAGCAGGTGGGGGGCGAGCGGTGCCCTGTGCTCGATACTTGGTGGCAAACAGAGACTGGGGCGCACATGATTACGCCTTTGCCCGGCGTTACCCCTATGAAGCCAGGCTCTTGCACACTGCCTTTGCCTGGCATTGATGCGGCGGTGGTCGACGAAATGGGCGAAGACGTGGCACGTGGCACAGGTGGCTTTCTTGTTATCAAGCGCCCGTGGCCAGGCATGATTCGCACCATCTGGGGTGACCCCGAACGTTTCAAGAAGAGTTATTTTCCGCCGGAACTCAAGGGTTATTATTTGGCGGGCGATGGCGCGCAGCGCGACAGCGACGGCTATTTCTGGATTATGGGGCGTATCGACGATGTGCTCAATATATCGGGACACAGGCTCGGCACCATGGAGATCGAATCAGCACTGGTGTCGCACGAAATGGTGGCTGAAGCGGCGGTGGTCGGGCGTGCCGATGCCACGACAGGCGAGGCGGTTGTGGCCTTTGTGGTGCTTAACCAGTCATTGCCAGAAGGTGAGGAAGCGATCCGGATCGCAACTGAACTGCGAAACTGGGTGGCCAAGGAAATTGGCCCTATCGCCAAACCTAAAGAAATACGCTTTGGCGAAAATCTGCCCAAGACGCGGTCCGGTAAAATCATGCGACGTCTGTTGCGTGTGGTAGCCAGTGGCGAAGCGGTAACGCAAGATGTCTCAACCCTCGAAAACCCCGCCATCCTCGACCAGCTCTCTCAGGCCAGGTAGTACTATTCAGCCTTGAGCTATGGGGCTCGAGGCATGGAGCATCATGTTGCGATAGCCAGGCACGCGCCTGGCTATTTTTAATTCTTGGAGCAGTAAATTGAACACAGGATCTGACCAGTCAGATCGCGGCGCGCTGTTGTTAATGGCTGTCACGGTTGTATTGTGGAGTTTCAGCTGGATCGTCATGAAGTCTTTGACGACTTTGATTGGCCCGTTTGACCTGGTGATGGCCCGCTATATTATTGCGTTTGCTGTACTGTTTTTGATTGCGCTGGTGACCCGAAAACGGATCAAATTTACTGCTTTCTGGCTCACGCTGGGTGTGGCCGTGTTTCAAACTGTGGCGTTTCAGTGTCTCAGCCAGCTTGCCCTGATGTCGGGTGGCGCGGGCCATGTCGTTATGCTGGCCTATACCATGCCGTTCTGGCTGGTCTTGTTTGCCTGGCTCATTCTTGGCGAACAGCCGTCACGAGGTCAGCTGGTGGGGTTTGTGTTTGCCGCCATGGGGCTGGTGGCCATTATCGAACCCTGGAAGGGGCTGGGGTCGTTGACGGGGTCTTTGCTTGCCTTGGCCGGTGGCATGAGCTGGGGTCTGGGTGCGGCGCTGTCCAAGGTCATTTTCAAGCGCGACCGGCCTGACGTACTCAGTTTGGCTGTCTGGCAGATGTTGCTGGGCGCGGTGCTTACCTGGCCGCTTACCCAGTTGTTCCCGCAGCCGGCAGTGGTGTGGGGTGCACCGCTGTTCTGGGGGCTGGCCTATATGGGGGTTCTGGCCTCGGCCTTGGGCTGGTGGCTGTGGCTATCGGTGGTCAAGCGTGTAAGCGCGTCGGTCGCAGGCATGTCCAGCCTGGGCGTCCCGGCCCTTGCGGTGGTCTTTGCGTGGCTTATTTTGGGTGAGCGCGCGACGCCCTGGGAGCTTAGCGGCATTGTGCTGATTATGGCTGGCCTGGTAACGGTTACGCTTGCCGGCGTGAAACGCGTCTAAGTACCATGGCCCTCTGAGCAGTACCCAAGCGCTCGCAATTTCGCTGCAGGCCATAGCCACGTACCGTGGGCCTCAAAGCGTTTTATAAGGCTAGTGCACTTCATCATGAAAAACACCCCAGAGTCTGGATGCGTTTCCAGGTTCTGGGGTGTTGTCTTAAATGGCGAGGCCACTCAGGCGGGTCAATTACATACCGTTGTAAACCGGGCCTTCGCCCCCCTGCGGTGCCACCCACACAATGTTCTGCGTGGGGTCTTTGATGTCGCAGGTTTTACAGTGCACGCAGTTTTGTGCGTTGATCTGCAAGCGGTCTTCGCCACTGTCGGTTTTGATGAATTCATACACGCCTGCCGGGCAGTAGCGCGCCTCGGGGCCAGCGTACTTGGCAAGGTTGACGGTCACCGGTACCGAGTCGTCTTTGAGCGTGAGGTGAATCGGCTCGTTTTCGTCGTGGTTGGTATTGGAAATAAAGACAGAGCTTAGTCGGTCAAACGTTAGCTTGCCGTCTGGCTTGGGGTATTCAATTTTGGCGCAATCGGCCGCTGGCTGCAGACAGGCATAATCGGGTTTGGTGCGATGAATGGTCCAGGGCATGCGCCCTTTAAGCAGCCATTGCTCGATCCCCGTCATGAGGGTACCGATTGTGCGGCCTTTTTTGAACCATTGCTTAAAGTTGCGAGACTTGTTCAGCTCGGCGTGCAACCACGACTGTTCGAATGCTGCAGGGTAAGCAGTTAGTTCGTCATGGCTGCGTCCCGCCGTTAGCGCTTCAAACGCCGCGTCAGCCGCCATCGAGCCGGTTTTGATGGCGGAGTGGCTGCCCTTTATGCGAGAAGCATTGAGCACCCCCGCTTCGCAGCCCACCATGACGCCGCCAGGGAAACACATTTTGGGCAGCGACAACAGGCCACCGGCGGTCAGTGAGCGTGCGCCGTATGCAATGCGCTTTGCACCTTCAAAGGTGGGGCGTATGGCCGGATGCGTTTTATAGCGCTGGAATTCTTCAAAAGGCGACAGCCAGGGGTTGGCGTAATCCAGGCCAACCACCAGGCCCACTGCCACCATGTTGTCGTTCAGATGGTAAAGAAAAGAGCCGCCATAGGTGTCAGAATCTAACGGCCAGCCGGCGGTGTGCACAACCAGGCCGGGCTGCGCCTGAGAAGGGTCGACTTCCCACATTTCTTTGATGCCAATGGCATAGCTCTGGGGATCACGGCCGGCATCAAGCCGATAGCGTTCGATAAGCTGGCGGCCAAGCTGGCCACGTGAGCCTTCGGCAAAAATGGTGTAGCGCGCATGCAGTTCCATGCCAGGCTGGTAGTGATCAGTATGCGTGCCGTCACGGGCCACGCCCATGTCGCCGGTGGCAACGCCTTTCACGGCGCCGTCTTCGGTGAAAAGCAACTCTGCCGCCGCAAACCCAGGGAATATATCAACGCCCATGGCTTCGGCCTGCTCGCCGAGCCAACGGGTAACATAACCCAGGCGTACCACGTAATTGCCGTGGTTCTGAAAGCACGCAGGAAGCAGCCAGTTGGGCGTGCTGCGTGATCCTTTCTCGGTCAGGAATAAAAACTTGTCCTCAGTAACCTCGACATCAAGCGGGGCACCTTTTTCTTTCCAGTCTGGAATCAACTCGGTCAGGGCGCGAGGATCCATGACGGCGCCGGAAAGAATGTGGGCGCCGATTTCAGGGCCCTTTTCCAGTACACAGACGCTGATTTCTTGCCCGCGCTCGGTGGCCAACTGCTTAAGTCGTATGGCAGCAGAAAGGCCAGCAGGGCCTCCGCCTACCACTACGACGTCGTATTCCATTGATTCACGTTCAGACATAATGTGAAGATCTCCCTTTAATGCTTGCCCCGACCCTAAGGGCCGACTAATTAGGGTCGATTGTATTGCAGTCTGCCTTTAGCGTCTGCGAAGGGGGCGAGCGGGCCTTTGCAAAAGGCCTGTTGCTGCACGGTATACTGACTCACACTTATTGCTTAGCGTAAAAAACAAAGGATTTTGTCGATGCAGTCAAACAATGCGCCATCTCGGGTGCCTGCCGCGGGCGCGCAATTTCGGTGTGTCATGCCTGTTCGATGGGGTGATCTGGATGCGCTCAATCATGTCAACAATACGGTGTATTTCAGGTTTGTTGAAGAGGCCAGGGTGCAAATGCTTGAAAGCATGGGCGCGTTTGGCAGCAGAAAGGTAGGCGTTTTGGCGCAAACTTCTTGCGACTTTCTAAAGCCCGTGCTGTATCCGGCGTCGGTGCAGGTGATTCTGACGCTGGCCCGGTTGGGGCGTAGCAGCCTTCAAATGGATTTTGTCATTGAGCGCGAAGATGAGCCAGGCGTGCCTTATGCCAAGGGTAGTTACGTCGTTGTTGGCTGCGACCCTGAAACAGGGCGAGGGTCGCCCTGGACGTCTGAAGAGCTCGCCATGATGTCCAAGGTTCTGGCTGCATAGTATTACACTACAACAAGAATAAATATTCGCCAAAGGTTCTGGTTCTTTCTCGTAGTTGAGTCACGGTGTGGGGCAGCCTGCACCGTCATGGCATGAAATATTGGAAATAAGGATAGGATTAATGGATAAAGTCTATGCAAGCGCCGAAGAAGCGCTAAAGGGCGTTGTCGCTGACGGCCAGACCATCGCCGTTGGCGGGTTTGGCCTTTGCGGTATCCCCGAGGCGCTTATTGCAGCGCTGCGTGATTCTAAGGTTAAAGAGCTGACCTGCGTTAGCAATAATGCGGGCGTTGATGGCTTCGGTTTGGGCCAGTTGCTCGAAACCCGGCAGATCAAGAAAATGATCGCTTCATATGTGGGCGAAAACAAAGAGTTTGAGCGCCAGTTTCTTGCGGGCGAACTTGAGCTCGAGTTTACGCCGCAGGGTACCTTGGCTGAAAAACTGCGTGCCGGCGGTGCAGGCATTCCGGCCTTCTTCACGCGCACAGGTGTGGGCACCATCGTGGCCGATGGCAAAGAAATACGCGAATTCGACGGCGATCAATTCGTCATGGAGCGGTCTATTTCTCCCGATGTCTCGCTGGTCAAGGCATGGAAGGCCGATCGCAGCGGTAACCTGGTCTTTCGCAAAACGGCGCGCAACTTTAACCCCAATGTAGCGATGGCGGGCAAACTCACCATTGTCGAGGTTGAAGAAGTGGTTGATACGGGGGCGATTGATCCTGATCAGGTTCATCTGCCGGGTATTTATGTGCATCGGATAGTGGTAAATGCCAACCCCGAGAAACGCATTGAACAACGTACTGTCCGCAACGCGCAAGGAGCTTGAATATGGCCTGGAATCGTGACCAAATGGCGGCGCGCGCGGCGCGCGAGCTGAAAGACGGTTATTACGTTAACCTGGGTATTGGTATGCCCACGCTTGTAGCCAACCATGTGCCTGAGGGCGTAGAGGTTTGGCTGCAGTCAGAAAACGGCTTGCTGGGTATCGGCCCGTTTCCTACTGAAGACCAAATCGATGCTGACTTGATCAACGCTGGCAAGCAAACCGTTACCACGCTGCCGGGGTCGTCGTTTTTTGCATCGGCTGATTCTTTTGCCATGATCCGTGGCGGCAAAATCAATCTGGCCATTCTGGGTGCCATGCAGGTTTCCGAAAAAGGCGATCTGGCCAACTGGATGATCCCCGGCAAGATGATCAAAGGCATGGGCGGCGCCATGGACCTGGTGGCGGGCGTTGGCAAGGTTGTTGTGCTGATGGATCACGTGGCACGCAAGAAAGACGGTACGGAAGACATTAAACTGTTGCCCGAGTGCACGTTGCCATTGACCGGTGTTGGTGTGGTTAATCTCATCATTACTGACCTGGGCGTGTTGGAGGTGACCGACGATGGTCTCAAGCTCCTCGAACTTGCCACTGATGTGACGGTCGAAGAGATTCAATCCAAGACGCTGGCCAAACTAGATGTGTCTGCGGTCAGCTGACCGCACAAAATGCAGCCTGGCAGGTGTGTTCTGCGCGGGCTGCTAATGCTCAGCAGGCGTCTGCCTTTCAGGTAGACGCCATTTTTTTCCAGAGGCTACCCGTGAATCCCTCATCCAGTGTCGACCGCCTGCAGGCGTTGCGCGCAGCGATGGCAGTGCGCAATATTGATGCCTGCATTATTCTTACTTCTGATCCTCACCTGTCTGAGTATTTGCCTGATCACTGGCAGGGCAGAAAATGGCTGAGCGGGTTCGGTGGGTCTGCGGGTACGCTTGTCGTGTCGGCCGACTTTGCAGGGTTGTGGACAGACAGTCGTTACTGGGAGCAGGCTGACGCCAGCCTTGACGGTACAGGCATACAAGTAATGCGCTCGGGTGCCCCCGATGTTGCCGAGCCTATTGCCTGGCTTGCCGAGCAATTACCGCGCGGCGCTTGCGTCAGTGTTGACGGCCAGGTACTTGCTCTGCGCTCGCAGCAGCAATGGCAGCGCGACCTAACCGCCCACGGCATAAAGCTCTCGTGCGATGCTGATGTGCTTGACGATATCTGGACCGATCGGCCGCAGCTGCCACACGAGCCCGTCTATGAGCACTTGCCACCTTTTGCCTGCCGCAGCAGGGCTGAAAACCTCGCGGCAGTGCGCGGTCAGATGAAAGAATACGGTGCAAGCTGGCATTTGGTGTCGACACTGGATGATATTGCCTGGGTGCTTAATTTGCGTGGCAATGATGTGCCGCATAACCCGGTTTTTCTGGCGCATTTGCTTATCGGCATGGATACGGTGCGGCTGTTTGTTGCGCCAGACAAAATCGATTCGGTCTTGGCAGAGCGGCTTGCTCTGGACGGTGTGCGTATCGAATCCTACGACGGCGTGGCAGGTGCGCTGGCTGCTTTGCCCGAGAAGGCAACGCTGCTTATTGATCCGGCCCGCGTAACCTTTGGCACGGTAGCCGCTGCCGCCTATGTTGGCAAAACCGAAGGCGTCAACCCTTCGCATTTGTTCAAGTCGCAAAAAAACGCTGCCGAAGCCGATCATGTACGAACAACAATGGAGCAGGATGGCGCCGCGCTTTGCGAGTTTTTTGCCTGGTTTGAATCAGCGCTGGGCACTGAGCGCATTACTGAAATTACGGTTGACGAGAAGATCACCGCTGCACGTAGCCGTCGTCCGCATTTTGTGACCACAAGCTTTGGCACGATTGCAGCATTTAACGCCAATGGCGCGATGCCACATTATTCGGCCACACCCGAGTCTCACGCCGTGATTGAGGGAGATGGGTTGCTGCTAATTGATTCGGGCGGGCAGTATCTGGGCGGTACTACTGATATCACCCGGGTCGTACCAGTAGGGCAGCCCAGTGCAGAGCAACGGCACGATTACACCGCCGTGCTCAAGGGCATGATTGCCTTGTCGTGCGCCGTATTTCCCAAAGGTACGCCGTCATCGGTGCTCGACACTCTGGCGCGTACGCCCATATGGCAGACTGGCGCTGACTATGGGCACGGAACAGGGCATGGCGTGGGGTATTTTCTGAATGTGCACGAAGGCCCCCAAAGCATCTCCTATCGGGCACGACCCAGCCCTCACCTTGCCATGCTGCCAGGCATGATCACGTCTAACGAACCGGGCCTTTATCGCCCCGGAAAATGGGGCATACGCATCGAGAACCTGGTTATTGCCGTACCTGCGCTACAGACTGAGTTTGGCGAGTTTCTTAAATTCGAAACTTTAACGCTGTGCCCCATTGATATCCGTTGTATTGAAATTCAGCTGCTGTCCCCGAGCGAGCGAGCCTGGCTTAACGCGTATCACCAAGAGGTGCGCTTACGGCTAGCCCCGCTGCTGCAAGGAGAGGCGCTTGACTGGTTGCAGAGGCGCACAGAGCCTGTTTGAGTCGCTACGCGGCAACGTTCCGCTTTAAGTGGCTCCGCAAGCCGTGTTCTATGCGGCGAAGGCCATTAAGACAGGAGCTTGTTGCGCCACATAGAGCACAGCTTGCTACGCCTGAGTACCGTTAAGTTACTAGCCTCAGCTTGGCCAACAAGGATTTCCACGCTGGTGGTGCTCGGGCAGTACCCCACTAGCGTGGCCCGCCACGTTCGCGTATTGCTTGCATCGCTGGTCTTCAACACGTCACTGTGTGCTTGGGCGACAGTCGGTTTCTTCAAGTTGGTGTCCAGTGTGGTTGGCGTGTACTGAAAATCAAAGACTCTCTGGCGCTGCGCTAGAGAAATACCGATCAACGCGCCTGGATCTGCATACGGAAGAGTGCTTTGTCGTTTTGTAACGACGGAACGTGTGCATGATCGGGCTATAATCTCAATTTCCCGCTCCTGCCCGGTCGCCCCGGGCACGTATCACACAATGACCAAATATGTATTTGTCACGGGGGGTGTTGTATCCTCCCTGGGTAAAGGTATAGCCGCTGCGTCCCTGGCTGCCATCCTCGAATCGCGAGGGCTGCGCGTTACGATGCTCAAGCTCGATCCCTACATCAACGTTGACCCGGGCACCATGAGCCCGTTTCAACATGGCGAAGTCTTCGTAACCGAAGACGGCGCTGAAACCGACCTTGACCTTGGCCACTACGAGCGTTTCATCTCCACCAAGATGCGCAAGGTCAATAACTTCACCACTGGCCAAATCTACGAATCGGTGCTGCGCAAAGAGCGTCGCGGCGATTACCTTGGCAAGACGGTGCAGGTCATTCCGCATATCACCAACGAAATTCAAGATTTCATCGCCCGGGGCGCCAAATCGGCTTGGGACGGCGCCGCCGACGTGGCCATTGTTGAAATCGGTGGTACGGTGGGTGACATCGAGTCGCTGCCTTTCCTTGAGGCCATAAGGCAAATGAGCCTGCGCCTTGGGCGCAATAATGCCGCGTTCGTTCACCTTACTTTGGTGCCTTTTATCGCTTCAGCGGGCGAGCTTAAAACCAAGCCCACCCAGCACTCGGTCCAAAAGCTGCGCGAGATCGGCATTTACCCAACGGCATTGCTATGCCGGGCCGATCGCCCGATCCCAGACGAAGAGCGCGCCAAGATCTCGCTGTTCTCCAACGTGCCGCTTGATGCGGTTATCTCTGTGTGGGACGCCGAGTCTATTTATCAGATCCCGGCCATGCTGCATGCGCAGGGGCTTGATAATCTTGTCTGCGATGCCCTAGCCATTTCGCCGCCACCAGCCGACCTCACCATGTGGGAACGCCTCGTCGACGCCCTTGACCATCCTCAGCATGAGGTTCGCATCGGCATGGTCGGCAAGTATGTAGATCTTACCGAGTCGTACAAATCGCTCAGTGAGGCCCTGGTGCATGCAGGTATTCATACGCGTTCGCACGTATCTATTGAGTATCTTGATTCTGAGCAAATCGATGCCACAGGCACTGACTGTCTCAAGGGGCTTGATGCCATTCTGGTGCCAGGTGGCTTTGGCAAGCGCGGCACTGAAGGGAAAATCAAGGCAATACGCTACGCTCGCGAAAACGGTATCCCATACTTGGGTATTTGCCTGGGTATGCAGTTGGCAGTGGTTGAGTTTGCCCGCCACGTGGCAGGCTTGGGCGGCGCCAACAGCACCGAGTTTGATCCTTCCGCTCCGCATCCGGTTGTTGCATTGATTACAGAATGGCAAAACAGCGAAGGCAAGATCGAAAAACGCAATCACGACTCAGACCTGGGCGGCACCATGCGCAAGGGCGCACAGCGTTGCCCGGTCAAGCCAGGTACACGTGCTGCTGATATCTATGGCAGCGAGGTTAACGAGCGTCATCGTCATCGTTATGAAGTCAACAATGTGTACGTTTCGCGTCTTGAAGAAGCGGGTATGGTAATTAGCGCCCGCACACCCACCGAGAACCTGCCTGAAATCATGGAGATTCCTGCTCATCCATGGTTTATGGGTGTTCAGTTTCACCCCGAGTTCACGTCAACACCTCGTGATGGGCACCCTTTGTTTACCAGCTTTATTCGTGCAGCCATCGCGTCAAAAGATAAACGCGATACGGCCGTTTCAAGCGTTTAGGTGGGCGTAGCCTGATGGCTTAGGGGTAAACGTGGCGTGGCCCGTTTACCTCGCCACGGTTTCTGGCCGCCACTGGGCAAGCATATCGGGCAACTCAGCCATACTGGTAAATACATGCTGTACCCCGGCTTCACGTAGCGCCTCGGCGCTGTCGTGGCCTGTACCGCCGGGGCTGTAGCCAAACACCACCGCACCCGCTGCCAAACCGGCACGGGCGCCGGTGGCAGTATCTTCTACCACTGCACACCGTGAGGCGTCTACGCCCAGCGCGTTTGCGGCCGCCAGATAAACGTCGGGGTAAGGTTTGCTGCGAGGCAGGTCCTGCCCACTGAATACGCGGTTTTCAAAGCAATCTGCCATCCCCGTCTTTTGCAGCTGTAGCTTAACCTTATGTAGATCGGCGCCCGATGCCACGGCGATGCGACCATCGAGCAGCTTGTGCAGCTGTCGCACTGCTGCAGGCGCGCCGCTGATTTCAGTCAGCTCGTTTTCCAGCGCCGCGTTACGTCGTTGCCTGAATTCTTGCTGCCATGCGTCGCCAATGCGAACGCCTGTTTTAGATTCAATCAGCGCGATTTCGTCTCTTACCGCTTTACCGACAAAAATCTGCAGGCACTCTTCAAGCGTGAGGTGCCAGCCGAGCTCGCCGAGCATTTGTGTAAGTACGCGGTTGGTGATGGGCTCGGAGTCTACGAGTACGCCATCGCAATCAAAGAGAACGGCATCGAAAGAAAGTGCGGTCATTGCGCTGTCCAGGTTGTATGAATGAAATCGGGTCAAGCATACACGTTTCAGTGTCGAGCCCCCGGGTAGTACCTGACTTGCTACGCGCCCACATCTGATCGGGGCGGCCGAAACAGCAGTTAATGGTTGCGCTTGGTTCTTCTGACGCCTTCGTGCGGGCTGGGGTTGTTTTCCGGCCGTCATGCGGTCGGGCGGTGCCCGACTTCCCACGCGCCCAAATCTGATCGGGGCGGCCGCAAAATTCACGGGGTCTGGAGCCCACTGGGCTCCAGACAAGCGTCCCGCTCGAACAACTGCGGCCTTGCATCCCCCGCTCAGGCACGTGCGTGCGGCGCATTCCTAACCCCGTCAAACAACCTCAGCCCGCACGAACGCTGCAGTACGTATGCGCGGTGTGTTGTTTGGTAAGTCGTTTGTTTCTATCTTTTTCGAAATTCTTCAAGCGCTTGAGTCTGTGAACTCAGTGGCTTTGATCTACTTAGCCAGCGGGCTGCCGCGGGAAAAGCCTTGGCCGCCTACAAACAATAGTTAACCGCCGTACCAGACTCCATAGACGCCTTGGATGAATTGCCTGGTTGCTTGTATGGATGGCATGATCTACGATAGAATCGTTGACTTATCAATCATTGATGAAGTCAAAGGTTAACTTGACCTCGAATTCTGCCGAAAGCGCACAAACCGGCCGCGTGCTTAGTGTGCGCCAGTCCTTTCTGGCCATGCTGGGGCTTTGCTTCGTTACCATGATGGTTGCCGTCGATCAGACCGTGGTGGGTACGGCTTTGCCTACCATCGTGGCGGAGCTCAATGGGTTTGAACTCTATGCGTGGGTCGCTACTGGCTATTTGCTGGCATCGGTAATTACGGTGCCGATATTCGGGCGGCTGGGTGATTATTACGGTCGCAAGCCTTTTGTTGTGGCGTCGGTCGTCGTGTTTATCAGTGCCTCGGTGCTGTGCGGTATGGCCAACTCCATGTTGCAACTGGTTATCGCTCGTATTCTTCAAGGCATAGGCGGGGGGATGCTGGTCGGCACGGCATTCGCCTGTATTCCAGATATGTTTCCCGACTCTCACGTTCGATTGCGCTGGCAAATGCTGATTAGTGCGGCTTTTGGCATCGCCAATGCATTCGGCCCCACCCTGGGTGGGGTGCTTACGCAGCATGCAGGGTGGCGGGCTGTGTTTTTTGTAAACCTGCCGCTGGGCCTTATCAGTCTCTTTTTTATCTGGCGATATCTTCCCCACATTCGACACATAAAGCGCGAGCATATTCAGCTCGACTGGCAGGGTGCCATTATTGTTGCACTGGGCCTTGGAAGCCTGCAGTTTTTTGTTCAGCTCTTGCCGCAACAGGGCGCCAATCTATATATGGTGTTGCTGGGTAGTGCGGCGGTTTTGCTTTTTGCAGGGTTGATCTGGTGGGAGAAGCGCTGCGCACAGCCGCTTATTCCACTGGAGATGTTCAGAAACAAGAGTCTGGCTGCGCTGTTTTGTCTGTCTTTCTTTCTTGGCTTTATTTTGTTTGCGCTCTTGATTTACATTCCATTGCTGCTGCAAGGCGGGTTGGGGCGGTCGCCACAAGAAGTGGGGCTGCTGATCACTCCTTTGGTGGTTTGTATCACCTTGGGCAGCCTGGTCAATGCTCGCATCATCATTCGCCTGCCAAGCCCAAATTACATGCTCTATGCCGGTTTCGCGCTGTTGGTGCTCTCGTGCTCGGGTATGTTGTATGTAGACAGTGATACTTCGCGCTGGGTGTTGCTGGTTTTTATGGTGCTTGGCGGGTTGGGCCTGGGGTTCACCATGCCAAACGTAACGGTATTTGCGCAAGAAACGGCGGGTAGGTCGCTTTTGGGCATATCCACCGCCATGCTGCAGTCGGTGCGCATGATAGGTGGCATGTTGGGTACAGCCATTGTGGGCACGCTGGTCGGGCATTATTATGTCAGCGGTGTACGGGGTCTGGTGCCAGAAGGGCAAGGTGAAAGCTGGCTGGCACTGCTCCAAGATCCCCAGGTACTCGTGAACCACACGGTTCAGAGTGAGTTTGTTCAGCATCTTCAGCGTCTTGATCTCCATGGCGAGTACTACATTGATCTGGCGCGCGAGTCACTGGTTACCGCCGTGCACTGGGGCTTGGCTTCCGCCTTGCTCATGGCCATATTGGGCTTTTTCTGGGTATATCGCGTGCCACCCATTCATTTCACCCGTACTGTTGGCGTGACGCCAACGCAGGCAGCCGGAGACGAGGCATGAGTGACACAATGGCTCTGCGCGCCATACAACAATTGGGCCAAACCTATCGTGCGCTGATGGCGGGTTTTGAAACCAGTATTGGCTACAGTGTGCCGCGCTGGCGTATTTTGCTAAGTCTGTACCATCAGGGCGAGATGTCTCAAAAACTGCTCGCTCAGCAGTTGCGTTTGGATCCGGGGGCGCTAACGCGACATATCAAGGCTATTGAGTGTGACGGCTTGGTTGCTCGCAACAATGACAGTACCGATAATCGTCTGACCAACGTTGTGCTGACAGACGAGGGGCGCAAAAGCGTGCAACATACGCTTCCTCGCCGCGCGGCATTTTTCGAGAGTGCATTTGGTGATCTGTCCGAGGCACAGGCTGAAGAGCTTATTATCGTGTTGCGCAAGCTTGAAGTCCGCATGCAGAGCGAAAGCAGTGAAGCGGTCGTTGATCAAGGGCCGATTGAGGTCGCACAGCCAGGCGTTTCGCAACAGGGTTAACGCCGAGCCTGGGTGGGCATTGGTCTGTATAAGCGCCGCGCTCAAGGCTGCGAACACCACCTTCAACCAAGGTTCTGAACGATGAGCATAAATAGGCTCTTGGCCATTGCAGACACGCAAATAACTATTCGTTTAAACTCAGGCTGATATGCGGCCGGGCGACGAAGTACAATCACTCGTTTGCGTGGCATGCAAAAGTGGCCATTTCCCTCGGTCACATTGCTACACCCGTTATTTTTAGCCTAACCATTACATTCAGGCAGGTAGTCAAACATTATGAGTGCAATTGTAGATATCATTGGACGCGAAATACTGGATTCGCGCGGCAACCCCACCGTTGAGTGTGATGTGTTGCTGGAGTCCGGCGCCATGGGTCGCGCGTCCGTGCCATCAGGCGCGTCGACCGGCTCGCGCGAGGCCGTTGAGCTGCGCGACGGTGATGCGTCCCGTTATCTGGGCAAAGGTGTACTGCAGGCCGTAGAAAACCTCAATACAGAGATCTCCGAAGCGCTGATGGGCCTTGATGCGCAGGAGCAAACTTTTGTCGATCGCACGCTCATCGAGCTCGATGGCACCGAAAACAAAAGCCGCCTGGGTGCAAATGCCATTCTGGCAGCCAGCATGGCTGTAGCACGTGCAGCGGCAGATGATTCAGGCTTGTCGCTGTATCGTTATTTTGGCGGCAGTGGCCCGCTGCAGATGCCGGTGCCCATGATGAACGTCATTAATGGCGGCGCGCATGCCAACAACACGCTCGACATGCAAGAGTTCATGATCGTGCCTATCGGCGCACGCAGTTTCCGCGAAGCGCTGCGAATGGGTGCTGAAGTTTTTCATGCGCTCAAAAAAATCTTGAACGACCAGGGCATGTCTACGTCTGTCGGTGACGAAGGCGGTTTTGCACCTAACGTGGCCAACCATGAAGCGGCCATACAGCTAATTCTCCAGGCTATTACTGCGGCAGGCTACGAGGCTGGGTCACAGATCGTGCTTGCGCTCGATTGCGCCAGCTCAGAGTTTTATCGCGATGGCATGTATCACCTGGCAGGCGAGGGCGGCATTTCGCTTTCAGCTCAAGACCTTACCAACCTGCTTGCAAGCTGGTGCGATAAATACCCTATTATTTCCATTGAAGACGGCATGGCCGAAAACGACTGGGAAGGTTGGAAGCTGCTAACTGACCAGCTGGGCAAAAAGGTGCAACTTGTAGGCGATGACCTGTTTGTTACCAACACCGCTATTCTCAAACAGGGTATTGATCAGGGTGTGGCCAACTCCATTCTTATCAAGATCAACCAAATCGGAACCCTTACCGAAACGTTCGCTGCTATCGAAATGGCCAAGCGTGCCGGCTATACCGCTGTTGTGTCGCATCGTTCGGGCGAAACCGAAGATTCCACCATTGCCGATATTGCCGTAGCGACCAATGCCATGCAGATCAAGACGGGCTCGCTCTCGCGCTCTGACCGTATGGCTAAATACAATCAGCTCCTGCGCATCGAAGAAGAACTGGCCGAAGTGGCAAGCTACCCGGGCCGCGACGCCTTTTATAATTTGCGCTAGGCCTCGGCCCGGCGTTACGCCGGGCTGTCGTCGCCATCCTGAATGCGACTAATCTTTATTGTCCTGGTCATGCTGACCGCTATTATCCAGTACCCGCTTTGGCTTGGTAAGGGTGGGTGGCTGCGCGTGCGCGAGCTCGAACACATGCTGGCAAGCCAGCAAGAAACCAACGAGGCGCTGCTGGCACGCAATGCGGCCATGCAAGCCGAGGTGCAAGACCTTAAAACAGGCACCGACGCGGTCGAAGAGCGTGCCCGTGCCGAGCTCGGCATGGTTAAAGACGGTGAGATCTACGTGCAGATACTCTCGCCTAATGATGGTAAACGCCGCGTTACCACGCCCACCATTACTAAAAAGCCTGGTAATTAATAAACGCGCCGGTTTGGCGCGTTTATTTGTATATTTCTGACCACACCTTACCGTGAATTGCTTCCGCGTTGCTTCCGCGTTGCTTCTACGATGCGATGTGTTGACGGGCAGCACATAACGCGCGGCAGGCAACGAGCAATGAGCAACGAGCAACGAGCAATGAGCAACGAGCAACGAGCAATGAGCAACAAGCAACGAGCAACGAGTAACGGGCAACGAGTAACGGGCAACGAGTAACGAGCAACAGGCTACTAGCAATGTACAACGGAAAACCGGCAACAGGCAGAGTCAACCGCCTTAGTGCTGTGCCGTGTAGCGTTTTAAAGAAGGCTCATGCCGCCGTGTGTCTGGTTTTAGCGGCTTCTCGGTGCCTGACGGCCTGATAAAGCTGCCGTTGGCGGGTAACGGCCACAAGCCTGGGTGTGAATGCATCATCATGGCCATGTCGCGCCTGATGGGCAGGTATCCATGACTAAATAGCTGTTGGCTGTAGGGGTTGGAGGACTCAGCCAGTGTGCGCAGCAAGGGTTTTACACCCGGCGCCAGAGGCGCATAGGCATAGCGTAAGCGCAAGGAAAGGGTGTTGGCTTCGAAAATGTTCATGCCAGACTCGGGCCCACGGCCATCAGCACCCCAAATACGATGGTAGTGCGCGTTTTGCTCAACCAGATAGTAATTGTTGATTTTTGATGGAGGCGTGGCCGAATGCCAGGCACCCATAGGTACGGGTGACTTTGCGTGGGAAAAATCGCGATACGCTGCTGCGCTGGGCGATAGAATTTCTATTTGCCATGGCGGTGTGCGGGCAGTATTACTGAGGGTTTGAGCAAATTGCCGTACCCTCCGCTGCGAGGCTGTGCCATCTGGGGCTACGAATAAAGCACGCGCGGCATGCTCGAAGGCAATGCGCATGGCTTTGGGGTTGGCGTGGCTGACGACGCCTGCGCGGGCCGCTTCTTGTAGGGCAAGGCCTAATACCTGTCGCTCGGCCATCCAGCGAGCGACGTCGAACGTGCCAAGGGCCAAAAAGATAAGTGGTATTGCCATTACCAAAAACTCAACGCTGCCGGCACCTTTTTGATTGCCTTTATATGCCGACCAGTGCGGGCACCTACGTTTGATTAAGTTAAAACGGTGCACAGGCCGGGTTTGTACGCGTTGAGCATAAGCCCGTGGCTTACTTGTATTCGAACACTGGGGCTGGGAAGTACGCGGGGTTTGAGTGGCTTGAGCGCAGCTTCGCCGCTTTAAAAAGTGCGAATACCCAGGCTGTGGCGCATGGGCACACAGTCTGTTTGATTGCCTGCGGCTAGTGGTGCCTGCCTGCGCAAGAGGTTTGCCGACCACACAATAAATGGGGTAGAAGATGAGTAACAGGTGCATGCGCCACAGTGTGGCCCATGCCTTGTTTGCTGTCGATTGCGAAAAATACGGTTATTGTGTGGGCACTTTAATGCACGGAGTCATCGCCACCGTGCATGGCGCCAGGCGGCTCAATGAAGAGGCTGGCGCAATCAATGGCATCAAATTCGTATGGCTTTCCGCAAAAGTTACAAACGATGTGAACATTACCGCGCTCGCTCAGAATGCTATCGATTTCGTCGCGGCCCAGAGCATGGAGCATGCCTGCAACGCGTTCGCGGTTACAGGGGCAATGCCAGCGCACGTCTTGAGGTTCGTAGGCCAACAATGTTTCTTGCCAGAAAAGGCGATGAATAAGGGTGTCGGTGTCGAGCTCAAGTAGTTCGTTTGGCTTAAGTGTAGTTGCCAACTGCGTCAGACGCGACCAGGTTTCGGCCGAAACCTCGAGACTTTCGGAGGCAGACTGGCCCGGCAGCCGTTGCAATAACAAGCCGCCAGTGTGTTCGTTGTCTGAAGCAAGCCACAGACGGGTCTCGAGTTGCTCAGAGTCGCGCATGTATGACTCTAGGACTTGTGCGACCGTGTCGCCTTCGAGTGGCACAACGCCCTGGTACGGAGCCATGCCTGATTCCTTGCTGTTGGGGTCAAGCACGACGATGAAGCGGCCTTCTCCGCGCGTATTGAGTAGCGACTGCAAGGTGCCATCTTCGGGCACCTTATGGTCTTCACGCAGCGTGGCGGTGGCGCGAATAGACAAGTCTGATGTGCATTCGACGACAATGAGCGCGATGGGCCCGTCTCCTTGCAGCTGCAATACTAACGAACCGTCAAATTTAATGTTGGAAGCCAGTAACACGGCTGCCGAGACGAGTTCGCCCAGCAGCTTTTGCACGCAAACGGGAAAATGCTGATGAGCCAGGCCTGTTTGCCAGGCGTTGGTGAGTTTTACCACTTGCACACGTGTACTGTGGTCTGAAGTCAGGTATTTTTTGAATTGATCGGTCATGAGCAAATTTTAGCTCATAAATGTCGCGTGGCTTGGGTGGCCACGCCAGTTGTACGTACACTGGCCGCCGCAGACAGTGTGGCACTGAAAGATGTGTCAGTGGCCAGAGACCGACGACCCGCCATGTCGTTGAGCTTCTCGCGCACGAAGCACACTACGGCGTATTTTACCTGTGCTGGTGAGGGGTAGTTTGTCCACAAATTCTATCTCGCGGGGCGTCTGGTGCGAGGCTAGCTGGCTTCGAACGTATTCTTGGAGCTCGGCCTGTAGGTCGGTGCCATCGGCAGGCCGTACGCCGGGTTTAAGTACAACGTAAGCCTTGATGAGTGCGCCGCGTATGCTGTCGG
The DNA here is from genome assembly GCF_008369125.1 of Pusillimonas sp. ANT_WB101. Taxonomy (NCBI): domain Bacteria; kingdom Pseudomonadati; phylum Pseudomonadota; class Betaproteobacteria; order Burkholderiales; family Alcaligenaceae; genus Pusillimonas; species Pusillimonas sp. ANT_WB101. The sequence goes on from NZ_VOAY01000001.1 coordinate 328,156, forward strand.
GTTTGGGTACAACGGCAGCGCTGGCTACGGCAGCGTGATGCATAAGACACTCTTCGATTTCGTCCGGGCCGATTCTGTATCCTGAGCTTTTGAATACGTCGTCGCGACGGCCTGCATACCAGTAGTAGCCGTGTTCGTCCACACTGGCCAGGTCACCTGTAAGAAACCAGTTATCGTCAAATTTTTCTTTTGTCGCGGTTTCGTCTTGCCAGTAGCCGAGAAACAGTGCTGGGTCGGGGTGGCCATGTATGTCATACCGATTAATGGCGATCTCGCCTACCACGCCGGGTTGGCAGGCCTTAGCGTTTTTGTCGAGAACAGCGACCTGATGTCCGGGATAAGGGCGGCCAATACTGCCTGCAAGGGCTGGCCAGCGCCTATGGCTGTTGCCGATGACATAATTGAGCTCAGTTTGCCCAAACATTTCGTTAGGGATTACGCCCAAGGCCTGTTCGCACCATTTGAAGGTGTCGGGCTTGACGGGCTCGCCCGCGCAAGCAATGGCACGCAATCGTAAAGGCCACCTGTCGCGTGGCGCTGGTGTCTCGGTCATCATTAAATGCAGCAGGGTCGGTGGCAAGAGCACGTTGCTTACCTGATAACGTGCCATGATTTCCATAGCCTTGACGGGTGTATAACGCCCTTGTGCGCCGACGATGGCTTGACCGAAATAAAGCGTAGGCAGCAAGGCGTCCATAATGCCGCTGCCCCATGTCCAGTCGGTAGGGGTCCAGAAAATGTCGCTTTTTTGCGGAAACCAATTCTGGGATGCAACGAACCCTGGCAGGCTGCCTATGAGGGCGCGGTGAGCCAGCAATACGCCTTTGGGTTCTCGTGTTGTGCCCGAGGTATACAGCAACAGGGCTGGGCTGTCAGACGAGGTTGGGATGGGTTTGAAAATGCCGGGCTGACGGGCCAGCAGCGTACGCCAAGGAATGACAGACTCGTCTTCGAAATCGATACCAACTATCTGGGTGAGGGCGGGGCAACGGCCTTGTGCACTGACCACGTCGGGTGCCGTAATGGCATCAACAATGGCTACATGTGCGCCTGCGCTTTTAAGCCGAACAGCTAGCCCGTCTGCGCCAAAACGGCTGCTAAGTGGCAGCGCAATGGCGCCCACACTGAATATGGCCATGTAGCTGGCAACGGTTTCGGGTCTCTGCTCAAGCACGACAGCAACGCGGTCGCCACGTTGCACACCCATGCGGATAAGTGCGTTAGCCAGTTTTTGTGTGGTGTCAGAAAGCCGGGTGTATGTCCATACGTCGCGTATGCCAGCTTCATCTTCATGAAAAATGGCAATGCGGCGGCCTTCAAGCGTGTTTTCCGCCCAGCGGTGCACGCACGCCTGTGCGATGTTGAACTGAGAGGGCACTAACCACTGGAATGACTGGTACAGATCCGGGTATTGATCGTTCATTATCGTTTGGGTTCTGCTGAGCTCGGGACGGCATAGGCGCCAACCCGAAGCATGAACGACAAGCGTGATCTGTGCAATGGCTCAGATTATGAAAGCCGGAGATAATAGGGTTTTTACCTAGGTGCGTGCAGGTTTTGGTGTGTCAACCAGACGTGTGCCAACCAAACGATCATGCAGAAACAGGCCTTCGCGATCGAACCAGGTATAAATAAACCCGGCAAATGGTGCAAAGACGATAAATAAATCAGTAGAACTGTAGCCCGTTGCTCGAGAGGCGGTCATGACGGCAAATGCCATCATCAAGGGTAGTGCCCAGGCAAGCACATAGCGCGCAATAAGCCGTGGCAGTGAAATGGCTGCGCCGACAGCGTCTTGCAATCGGATATTCCAGGTTTTCATGGGCAGGGTCTGGCCGCGCAGACGCCAACAGAGAATGAAATACACGCCCATGGCTACAAACAGTATGACCTGCCGCATATGGCGCAGCATCAGCGCATTGCGGCTTTGCGTTAACGTGTCAAACAGATAGCCGGCCAGAAATATGACACCGAAGAGTAGAACCCCTTCGTACATCATGCAGGCGAATCGACGCCAGCGACTGGCAAGGGGTAGGGTGGGGGAGATAGTGGGGTGCATTGAAGAAGTAGTCAGGCTAAGTGACCGCTATTATCGTGCAAATTTGCCAGGCATGAAAAAGCCGCCTGAAAATGTGGCGGCTTGGCGGTATGGGCTGACGCTGATTAGGCAGCCACATAACCCTTTTTACCTAAGGGCCAGGCTGACGTCAGGCGTGCTTGACGGAGCTGTGAACAGTCGTCGTGCTGCGTGGTGCGGCCTGGAAAAGCTTGGCGAACAGGTTTTTAAGGGCTACAACAGGCTTGAACCGGAACTGCTCTTCGATGGCCTGGGCCAGCAACTGGCGCTCGAGTTCGTCGGTTAAGCGGGTTTCTTTGCCTACGTAGATCATTGACTTACCTTTTGTGAAAATTACTGAACGTTTCGTTCAGGGTTAACCCTATTGTAGGGTTAACCCGCAGTAATGGCAAGTTCTATGTTGCGCCGCAGCGACGTACCTAGGCTATTTACGTTTTTTTACGTCTGGTCGGAGTCTTGTTTCTTGTTTCTATAACCCGCTTCGACCATTTCAAAGCTGAAAAGCCGGCAATCCAACGCGCCATTGTGTAGCGGATAGCGTCTCAGGGGCTTGAGACGCATTTGGCTGGGCAGGTCGAGATCGCTTGAAATAACGTTAATAGACCATCCGCTGTAGTTACGCTTCAGGTTTTGTGACCAATCGGGCCAGAGTGAAACGTCTTCGGGCATGCGCTCGCCGTAGGGTGGGTTGGTAACCAGCCAGCCTGTGTCGGCGGGAGGTGGCACCGTGCGGGCGTCGCCCAGCTCAAAACGGATGGAGTCTGGCGTAAGCCAGGCGCGTTCGAGGTTGGCCCGCGCCGCTTCGAGCGCTTGCGGGTTCAGGTCGTAACCGACCAGCGGGCTGTCGAGTTGTGTGGCAATGCGCGACCGCGCCTCTTCTTTGATATCACGCCAGTGGCGTGCGTCGTGGTTGCGCAAACGCTCAAAACCAAAAGGTCGCCAGATACCCGCAGGCACACCCAGGGCGATCCAGGCTGCCTCGATGAGTATGGTGCCGCTACCGCAGAACGGGTCGAGCAATGCCGCAGAGGGATCCCAACCGGAAAGCGCCAGCAAGCCCGCAGCGAGGTTTTCACGCAATGGCGCTTCACCCTTGTCGAGACGCCAGCCGCGTTTGAAAAGTGATTCGCCTGAGGTATCCAGATATAGCGTGGCGCTGGTTTCATCGAGAAACAGATGTACGCGTGCATCGGGGCGCACGGTATCGATACTGGGCCGCGCCCCTTCATGGTCGCGCAGCCGGTCGCAAATGCCGTCTTTGGCGCGCAGGTTGCAGTATTGCAGGCTTTGCATGGGGCTGCGTATGGCCGAGGTGTCGACGCGCAAGGTTTGCTCTGCACCGAACCAGCGTTCCCAGGGGGTATTTTGCGCGAGCTCGAGAATATCGTCTTCTTGTCTTACAGGGGCCTTGGCAACCTGGACCAGTATGCGGGTGGCCAGACGAGAATACAGGTTGGCCCGCAAGACGCCGGCCCAATCAGCATGGAAACGGCAGCCGGCGCGGTCAGCCTGTGCATCGTCAAAGCCAAGTGCGTGCAGCTCACTGGCCAGCGCAGCCTCGAGCCCGTGCGGGCAGGGAGCAAACACCGGGAAAATTTCGGTATGGGTGCGTTGGGAGTGTTCTTGGCGCTCGCTTCGGTCAGTGCGGGCCGGCAGTTGTGCACGCTCTGTGCGGCCGCGCATGGCGCTGCCGTGTTGGGAAGGGGCGGTGCCATGGTGTTGTCGGCCAGAGGGGGGCTCAGAAGCGCTCTGCTGCCTTGCTGGCGCCGAAGGCTGCTTGGCGCGCTCACGCTCAAGCTGTGCCACCTGGCGGGCTCGACTGCCACTGCGCTTGCGCTTTTGCTCACTGTCGATTTCGACAGCGTCAGGCTTTTTTTTGAGGGTCAGCGTTTTATTTGATTTGGAATCGGTCATGGGTAAAAGACTTAGAAGGGCCGCACGACCACAAGGGTGACCACGATAAGCAGCAGGATGACGGGTATTTCGTTGAACCACCGATAAAAGCGATGGCTGCGGGTATTTGCCTGGCGCTCAAATACCTTGAGCAGACGGCCGCAGGCGAGATGATACGCGATCAGAAGCACAACAAAAAACAGTTTGGCATGCATCCAGCCCTGGCCGCTGCCCAGGCCGTAGCCCAGAAACAACCAGAGCCCGAACACGATGGCCAGCACGGCCAATGGCGTCATGAAACGATACAGGCGTTGCGCCATGCCTAACAGACAGGCCGACGACGCCGGATCTTGTGCCTGGGCAAGGTTGACATAGATGCGCGGCAAGTAGAACAGCCCCGCGAACCAGGATGTGATGAAAACGATGTGAAAGGTTTTTACCCAAAGCATGAATTTACTTACCCGCGTAGTTGGCCGTCGCCATCAAGAACCCACTTGAGCATGGTGAGGCCTTCGAGGCCCACGGGCCCGCGCGCATGCAGGCGGTTGGTAGATATACCGATTTCTGCGCCCAGCCCGTACTCAAAACCGTCGGCAAAACAGGTTGGAAGGTTGACGTAGACCGAGCTTGAGTCAACCTCGCGCTGAAAGCGTCGGGCGGCCTGCAGACTTTCGGTGACGATGGACTCAGTGTGTTCTGAGCTGTAGCGAGCGATATGATCCATGGCCTCGTCGAGGCTGTCGACCACTCTGATTGCAAGTATAGGGGCCAGGAACTCGGTTTCCCAATCAGCTTCGACAGCAGGCAGGGCGCTAGGCACCAGAGCCCTGGTGCGTTCACATCCACGAAGCTCAACGCCTTTGGCGATAAGCGCGTCAGCCAGCCTTGGCAGGAAACGCGCAGCAATGCTGGCGTGCACGAGCAGGGTTTCCATGGCCCCGCAGATGCCATAGCGATAGGTTTTGGCGTTGAAGGCGATATCGTGTGCTTTGTCGAGGTCGGCATCGGTATCGACGTAAATGTGGCAGTTTCCGTCGAGATGCTTGAGCAGCGGAACTTTGGCGTCGGCAGCTAGCCGGGCAATAAGCCCTTTCCCGCCACGCGGCACGATGACGTCGATATAGTCGGTAAGCGTAATCATTTCGCCTACAGCGGCACGGTCAGTGGTACCCACGACTTGAACCGCATTAACGGGCAGGCCGGCATCGGCCAGCCCCTGGCTAATGATGTGCCCCAACGCCACGTTGGAGTGAAAGGCTTCGCTGCCACCCCGCAGTATGGTTGCATTGCCTGATTTAAGACAAAGCGCGGCGGCGTCAATGGTGACGTTGGGGCGTGATTCGTAAATAATGCCGATGACACCCAGCGGTACCCGCATTTGTGCTACCCGCATGCCGTTGGGACGCACGGTAGAGGGCCCGATGCCCCCAATTGGGTCAGGCATGTCGGCGATCTGCAACAAGCCCTTCGCCATGGTGTCGAGCGCCTTGTCTGACAGCTTTAGCCGGTCTAGCAGGGCGGGCTCGAGCCCGTTGGCCTGCGCAGTAGCCAAGTCGCGAGCATTTTCGGCTTGCAGTGTTTGTTTTTGCTCGAGCAGGCGGCTCGCCATGGCGCGCAGGGCCACGGCTTTTGCCTGGCCTGAAGCATTGCGCATGAGGCGTGCTGCCTGGCGCGCCTGTTTGCCTAGCTGCTGCATATCTTGATGGTTAGTGCTTGCGGCAGTAATGGCCGTTGCGGTAGTGGATGTCATGGCAATAGAAAATAAGTGGTGCTTGGTCTGATTATCTCAGCATTTGCAGCACAGGGTGCAAACAGATGGCTTTTTAGCGTGTGGTGCGAGGTCGTGACAGGGCAATGCGCAGGATTAAACGAGCAAGTTCTTCCCAAGGGTCTTCGAGTCGGCCCGGAACTTTAAGGCCTTTGATCAAGCGATCAATATCGTGCGCATGCTGTAGTGCTGCAGGCCAGCTGCGCGGCGGAACGCGCCCCAGAGTCTGGCGCAACAGGTGCTCACGCGGACCAAATACGCGCTGACGGCGCATTTCGGCGTTGAGGTCTTGGCCGCTGGCCTGAGCGGCGGCCAGGCGGGTTAATACTCTGATCTCTTCACCTACCGCCCACAGCACAAGCACCAATGCCTCGCCTTCTGCGCGCAAACCGGCCAATATTGACATTGCTCGGGGAGCATTGGCAGACAACATGGCGTCACGTAGGCCAAATACATCGTAGCGAGCAACGTTAAGTACCGCACGCTCGACATCTTCAGCACTGATTTGACCCTCTGGGTATAACAGCGACAGCTTCTGCACTTCCTGGAAGGCAGCCAGCAGGTTGCCTTCGACTTTATCGGCCATCCATTCGAGCGTGGCGTTATCGAGTTGTTGGCCTTGTCGTGCCAGACGCTGAGATATCCAGCGTGGCAGGGCGTTGCGGTCAACGTTAGCAACTTCGACCAAGGTACCGGCCGATATCAGCCCTTGAGCCCATTTGCTGTTGCGTGTGGCCTTATCAAGGCGTGGCAGGTTGATGAGTACCAGTGTATCGGGCAGGGCGTTGCTTTCAGCCATGCCGGCCAGCTTGATCAGGGTGTCAGCCCCGGTTTTTCCGGGCTTGCCTGAAGGGATGGCGACATCTACCAGCCGACGGTCGCCGAATAGTGACACGTTTTGGGTAGCGCCAATGATTGCCGACCAGTCGCCACGGGCATCCAGTGTTAGGCTGATGCGCTCGGCGTAGCCCTCGCGCACAGCCGTGGCACGCAATGCATCGCTGGCCTCAATGGCCAGCAATGGCTCGTCGCCTGACACGATATAAAGCGTGTCGAGACTGACGGGAGACTTGCTGAGCTGGCCGACAAAGCTGTCGGCATCCAGACGGCGCCCCATGGCCACCTAAAAGAAGCCAGAGCCCGAACGCTTGCTCGGGTCGCTCCAGGGAGTTGGGGTTTCGGGTTCGTGAGCAGGTACGTCAGGTACCTGAATGTCGTTGAACGGCAGTATTTCGGGGTTGCTGAATGCTTCGCTGACATCTGGTGAGGAGAGATGGCGCACGATGCGATCGATGAGCGACTGCCGCATTTGCATGAATACGACCCCAATTTCGCTTTGTTTGGCTTGCACCTGCTGGGAGTCATAGGGAACTTCTCGCGTTACGCGCAATGTAGTGGGCGGAAGCACCTGATTGCCCTGGGCGTTAGTTAGCTGAAAAACGAATTCAATATTGAGTTCGTACTCTTCAACCTGGCCGTCGGTATCGAGTGAAATTTCACGTAGAGTTTGCCGGTTGCCGAGTTGTTCGAGCCTGGCCTGCGCCTGTGCGGGTTCGGAAACAAAGCGCGTTGCCGGTGAGCTGGCAATAATGGCTCGACGCAGCCCAGCGCCAAACTCGGAGTTTTCAGGGATGTTGGTGTACAGCGTGGTAAACGGCAGTGGCGACACGCCCTTCAGGTGGAAACCGCATGCTGCAAGCAGCATGAAAACGACGGCGCAGACAAAAACACGAATGCTTGTCTGGGGCAAGTTGCTGAAGGGAATGGGCCGTGTGCTGTGCATGCGCTGATTCTACCCGACTACGTTTACGAGTTTGCCCGGAACCACAATGACGCGTTTGGGAGGCCGGCCTTCCAGGAACCGGACCACTGCTTCATGGGCGACGGCAGCCTGCTCGATGGCTTCTTTGGTGGACTGTGTGGGTACTTTGAGTTCACCGCGCAGCTTGCCGTTGACCTGCAGTACCAACTCGATCTCATCAGCGACCAGCGCCTCTTCGTCTACCTGAGGCCACGGTGTGTCGAGAAGTTCGCCTTGACTGGCTTCGAACCCAAGATCACGCCATATCTGCCAGGTTATATGAGGTACCACTGGGTACAGTACACGCAGCAAAATAGAGCTGGTCTCGGCAAGCGAACGGGCGTCGGCAGCGTGGGTGGTGATATCGGCTGACTCAAGCGCATTGAGCATTTTCATGCACGTGGAGACCACCGTGTTGTACTGAATGCGCTGGTAGTCGTAGTCGGCAATCTTGAGCAGGGTGTGAATGTTGCGGCGCAATGACTTGGCTGCTTCGCTGGCCTCGTTAAAGCTGGCTGTTGTCGCCAGGCCGCTGCGGATTGTGCTTTGGTGGTTGTGGCAGAACGACCAGAGGCGGCGCAGAAAGCGATTTGCGCCCTCGACGCCTGAGTCAGACCATTCTAGGGTTTGCTCTGGCGGGCTTGCGAACATGACGAACAGGCGCGCTGTATCGGCACCCATGGAATCAATGAGTGACTGCGGATCTACACCATTGTTTTTGGACTTGGACATGGTGCCGATGCCGCCGTATTCAATGGGCGAACCGTCGGCCAGCAAACGTGCACCCGTGACTGACCCCTTGGCATCATGGATGTCTTCGACGTCTTCAGGCCAGAAGTATTCGATCGCACCTTTTTCATTTTTGCGCGAATAGATGTGATTGAGCACCATGCCCTGGCACAGCAGCTTGGTAAACGGCTCGTCGAACTTTACTAGCCCCATGTCACGCATGACGCGGGTCCAGAATCGTGCATACAGCAGGTGCAGCACGGCGTGCTCGATGCCCCCGATGTATTGATCCATGGGCATCCAGTAGTCATTGCGCGCGTCAACCATGGCGTTATCGTTGCCTGGTGAGGTGTAGCGCATGAAATACCATGATGAATCAACGAAGGTGTCCATGGTGTCGGTTTCGCGGCGCGCTGCAGCCCCGCATTTGGGGCAGGAACACGACAGAAAACCTTCATGCTTGGCCAGCGGGTTGCCACTGCCATCCGGGATGAGGTCGTCAGGAAGTATAACGGGCAGGTCTTGCTCAGGCACCGGAACGGGCCCACATGACGGGCAGTGAATAATGGGGATGGGTGTGCCCCAGTAGCGCTGACGGGAGATGCCCCAGTCGCGCAGGCGCCAGGTGGTCTGTTTTTCGCCCAGACCCAGTGCTGTCAGGTCTGCCGCAATGGCATCGACGGCATCGCCGTGCGACAGGCCATCGTATTTGCCAGAATTTACGGTGTGGCAGCGCTGCTTGTCGCCGTACCATTCTTGCCAGGCTTGAACCGAATAGGTTTTATCTTCGACAGCCACCACTTGTTCTATAGGCAGGTTGTACTTGCGCGCAAACGCAAAATCGCGTTCGTCATGCGCCGGCACGCCCATAACGGCACCGTCTCCGTAACTCATCAGTACATAGTTGCCGACCCATACCTCGACCTCTTTGCCGGTGAGCGGGTGCGTAACGGTGAGGCCAGTGCGCATGCCTTCTTTTTCGCGCGTGGCAATTTCAGCCTCTGTGGTGCCGCCTTTTTTGCAGGCTTCGATAAAGGAAGCCAGTTGAGGGTTGCTCTGGGCCGCATGGGTAGCCAGGGGATGCTCTGGAGCAACGGCGCAAAACGTGACGCCCATGATGGTGTCGATGCGTGTGGTGAACACATACATGCGACCGTTCTGGATCAACTGCCCCTGGCCGTCTTGGATGTTGTGGGTAAAGGCAAAGCGCACACCTTCGCTGCGCCCTATCCAGTTTTCTTGCATCAGGCGCACGCGCTCAGGCCAGCCCTGCAGCCCGTTCTTGACCTGATCAAGTAGCTCGTCGGCATAGTCGGTGATGCGCAGGTAGTAGCCCGGAATTTCGCGCTTTTCTACCAACGCACCCGAACGCCATCCACGACCATCAATGACTTGCTCATTGGCAAGCACGGTTTGATCGGCGGGGTCCCAGTTGACGACCTGTGTTTTGCGGTAGGCGATGCCCTTGTCGAGCATTTTTAGAAACAGCCACTGGTTCCACTTGTAATAGCTGGGGTCGCAGGCACACATTTCACGCGACCAGTCTATGGCAAGCCCCATCGCCTTCATCTGCTTTTTCATGTACGCGATATTGTCGTACGTCCATTTGGCAGGTGGTACGTTTGACTTGATGGCAGCGTTTTCGGCGGGCATGCCAAAGGCGTCCCAGCCCATGGGCATAAGCACGTTATAGCCGCGCATGCGTAACTGGCGCGCCATCATGTCATTGATGGTGTAATTGCGCACATGCCCCATGTGCAGCTTACCGCTAGGGTAAGGCAGCATTGAGCATGCATAGAACTTGGGCTTGGGCGAGCCGTCGGCCGCTTTGGCGTGTTCGGTGACCAGATAGGCCTGCTGCGCTTCCCAGTATTGGTGGGCGGCTTTTTCGACGTCGGTGGGGCTGTAGCGTTCCTGCATGAGATCCGGGTAAGAAAGTGTGGCGTTGCAAACCACGCATTATAGGCGTTTACGGTTGTGGCGCACCCACTCGTGCGCTGATGAGTGCGGCCGACGTCAGCAAGCTGGTCGAAGTGATCAAGCTGGCTGCTGGCAAACCTGCGCAGAAATCGTCGGCAGACTGCAAACGGAAAAACCCTGCCGGGGCAGGGTTTTATGGAATCCAGGCAAATCGGATTGAGCTCGATTTACTTGAGCTTGGTTTCCTTGTAGTCAACGTGCTTGCGAGCGACGGGATCAAATTTTTTGATCAGCATCTTTTCAGGCATGTTGCGCTTGTTTTTGGTGGTCGTGTAAAAGTGACCCGTGCCGGCGGTGGACTCGAGTTTGATTTTCTCGCGAATACCTTTTGCCATGATTCAGCTCCTTGAATTTAATTGACGAGAAGCGATCAGGCTTCGCCGCGAGTGCGCATGTCTGCCAATACGACTTCGATACCGAGCTTGTCGATAGTGCGAATAGCATTGGTGGAGACGCGAAGGCGAACCCAGCGGTTTTCGCTTTCGACCCAGAAACGGCGCGATTGCAGGTTAGGAAGAAAGCGACGCTTTGTTTTGTTGTTTGCGTGCGAAACATTGTTGCCCACCATTGGGCCTTTGCCGGTAACTTGGCATACGCGTGCCATGGTAATACCCCTTGATAATTTGCCTGAAATGCCTGGCCAGTTGCTTAAAGTCGCCTTAGCGACACGGGCGCGCGCCCTAAAGTGTTTTTTAATACACCCCGGTGCATGCCAGCCCGAAGAAAAAACGCTTATGCAAAACACGTGTCGCGCAAAGCGGTTGCCTCGCAAGCCATGCCGTGTTTTTAAGCGACGCCTCTTTGCCGGGAAGCCAAGCCTGGTAATCTGTAAAGCCTAGTATTCTAATATAAAAATGCTGTTCAGATCAAGCGGGCAGAAGGGCGATGCGTCGAAATAGCCACGAAAAGCGTGCTGCTGCGGCAAGTATACCCGTTGGCGAGGGGCTTGGCGGGCATTTTAGGGCAGAAACTTATGGTCGCCGCATGGGTTCGGGGCCGTCCGGCGCAGGTCAGAGCAGAACGCGACGATGCACGAATGCTAAGCGAGGCCATGCCGTAGCTAATAGTGATGCCTTATTGCAACAAATATGAGGAAGAATCTTCATGAATGTTGTATGTTGTATAACAGGTGTGTCGAGTGGCTGATTCCGTTCTTCTCTGCCCTGGGTGAAACCGACCTTGTTGTTCAACGGCAGATTGGTGTGTGGGCCTGTCAGAAGGAAATCGTTTCTTTGTATCTTTGAGTGTACGCCCATTGGCGACATGCTTTAGGGGAGAGAATGTTAAGTCCGGTCTTATCTGCAGTGGAAACCAAACTTGCAACCTTGCCGTTGCCCATACAATTGGTTATGCCTGACGGGCAGCAGCTAGGCGCGCCCAATGCGTCAATTCGCCTCATGGTCAAAGATCGAAGTACGCTTGCGCACTTAGTGGCCGGGCAGGTCGGTATGTTGGGCGAAGACTTTGTCGAAGGTAAATTTGATGTCAGCGGGTCTATGCGTGATCTTATGCGCGTAGCAGCCGCAGTCTTGCCAGGCTCACCTATTGAAGCGGCCCGTGTGGGCCGTCTTACCGAACTGATACACCGGCTGATGTCGGTGTGGCGACATTCAATAGAGCGGGACGCGAGGCAGATACAGTTCCATTATGACTTGTCTGATGAATTTTACGCACTCTGGCTGGATCCTCTCAAAGTGTACTCGTGCGGGTATTTCAAAACGCCTGATACAACGTTGGCACAAGCGCAGGAAGCCAAGCTCGACCATATTTGCCGCAAGCTCAGGCTCAGGCAGGGGGAACGCTTTCTGGATGTCGGTGCAGGTTGGGGTGGGTTGCTTTTGTGGGCAGCCGAAAACTATGGCGTTGACGCTACCGGCATTACGCTCTCAAAAAACCAGCACGCCTATGTAAATCGTATGATTGAAGAGAAGGGGCTGGGCGGGCGGGTACGCATGGAGCTGCTCGATTATCGCAAGCTGGATGAGTCTGCACAGTATGACAAAATCGCCTCGGTAGGCATGTTCGAGCACGTGGGTCGGGCCCAGTTAGATGAGTATTTTGCCAAGCTGCACCGCTTGTTGCGCCCTGGCGGTCTGGTCATGAATCATGGCATTACGGCGGGCGGCATTGATAATAATGGCCTGGGTGCCGGCATGGGCGAGTTTATCGAGAAGTATATTTTTCCGGGTGGTGAGCTTACGCATATCAGCCGGGTGCTTGAACACATGACAAATGGCGGCCTGGAAAACCTCGATATTGAAAACCTCAGGCCTCATTATGCCCGCACGCTGTGGGAATGGAGTGACGCGCTTGAAGCCAGGCTGCCCGAGGCCCGACAAATTCTTTCGGGTGAGCAGGGTGAGCGCTCGCTGAGGGCCTACCGCATGTACCTGGCGGGTTGCGCCATGGGGTTTGAACACGGATGGACCGCACTGCACCAGATTCTGGCGCAACCAAATAGTGGTGGTCGGGCTGATGAACTAGATCATCCACAAGATCTAGCCTATCCGTGGCGACGCGATTACATGTACAAGTAATTTTTGGAAGAGACGGTAACCAGAGTCACGCGGCTCAGCCGATATATGGGGGACGCCGTGTGCAGCGGCTTTACGAGCACCTGCATTGCGTTCATTTATCTGCTGAGAATGATCTACGCCGCAGCGTGTTTTTTGTCTTTGTGTCTGCGCACGTGGGGAGGGCGAAGTGCAGCAGGGCGTTATCCGACGCGGTTGTTTTCACGTTGCTTAGGCGCACTCAATTTGTCAACGAGAGAGGGTAGCACTCATGTGATCATGGGTTTGCCGTCACGCCGGCGATGGACGAGCTTGCTGATTTTGCCGCCTGAACTGTGCTGCGACGTGGCGGTACCAGACAAACAGCAGGCAGGCCGAAAGCGCAAGGCCGAGCATGGCCATTAACCACATGCTTGCCGCCCCAATAGGGGCGCCTGGCGCAATTTGATCCAGTACGGGTTTTAATGCACCGGCTGCGGGCCCAAAGCCTAGCCACCAGCCGCCGATCAGGCCCAGCCCGGTCAGAGCCACAACTTGAAGAATCATGGGGACTACGGCAACTTTATACGCCCTGAGCAGATAGCAGCCTATGCATTGCATGGCATCACAAAGATGGAACCAGGGCAGCAACTGCAGCAGGGCAGCAGCTACGAGTGCCACCTTCACATCGTCGGTATACAGGCTGATGATGGATGATTTGCCCATGGCCAGAGCGAGTGCCGTAATGCCCGCCCCGATGATGACAATGACCAGGCCCGCATTGGCTGTTCGGCGGGCTCGTTCGGCGTCTCGCGCTCCGATGGCCTGTGCTGTAAGCGCAGCGGTGGCAATACCGACCGCCATGGGCATCATGTAGCTGAGCGCAGCCAGGTTGGCCATAACTTGATGCCCACCTGTGACATACATGCCTTCGCGCGCAACAAGCAGTGCCATGAAACTGAATGCGGCCACTTCAATAAGATACGACCCGCCCATGGGAATGCCCAGTCGCAAGAGTTCTTTCTGGCTAACCCATTTTGGCTTGCTGATATGTGGACGGAAGCGGGCAAAATAGGGGTCATGATAAATGGCCCACAGGCCTGCTGCCAGCGTGACCCATGCCGTTAATGCTGTAGAAAGCCCGGCACCTACAGCGCCCAACGCGGGCATGCCAAATTTTCCAAACATGAATACCCAGTTGAGCAGAAGCTTGATGCCGATGCTTGCCAGGTTAATGGTCATGACCATTTGAGGCCGTGACACCGCTGAGCCCAGAGCATATATTGTCCGGAAGACCAATGTGGCGGGCAGCGCCAGCACCAGTGCCCGAAGATACCAGGTAATGCTGGTACGGACGGCAGGCTCAATATTGCCTGAGAGTGAAAGCCACGCGTCGGGAAACAGCATGATGACGGTGCCCACCAGCGATAATGCTAATGCTACCCACACCCCTTGGCCCCAGGCGTGGCCGATGTCAAGATGGCGTCCCGCTCCGAAGTGTTGCGCAATAATGGGAATAAGTGCATGCACAACGCCCATTAGCCCGACAAAAACAGTAATGTAAATAGAAACGGATAAAGCCATGGCTTGCAGATCTGCCGCACTGGCGTGCCCGGCCATGGCAGTGTCCATAACGCCAAACGCTATGCCGGCCCAGGAGCTGATCAATACAGGCCACGCCTGTTTCAGTATCTCTTTGATGTCGTGAGACAGCCTGGAACGCCAGGCGGGGGCGATCACGGCTGGCGCAGACGTATCAGACGAAAGATCTCGTGGCGATCGGCACTACGCCTGCCTTGCCACAACACGCTGCCGGTGTCGGAATAGGCAGCAGTGCCTTCGCGGACACTGTCGTTTGAAGTTTGCTGCAAGACCAGTGCGCAATCGGAGCCATAGCTGAAGTCAATATTGTCAAATACCAGAAACGAGGCGCGCTGGCCTGTGCCCAGCCCTTGTGCACGCACGCACTCTTGAGGGCCCACGTAAGTGGCAAGTGCGGTAGCAAGTTGACCCGATACCGTACGGTAGCTACGCACGTAATCGAGTGCAGGCATCCAGAGCGTGACCAGCAGTAGCCAGGTTACGATGAGGCCGCCTGCCGAAAGTACTGTGCCTCGCCAGAGACCGGCGGGCTTGGTGTGCAGACGCCAGCGAACCAGTACGAACCATGCCAGCGTGCCCGCAACGGCAAAGCCTACCGCTGGCCATGATATGAAAACATCATAACCACGCGTTTGACGAGCGATATTGCGGGAGATTTGGCCGGGCCACCCCGTTTGGAGGGCGATCCAGCCCAGCCATACGGTAGCGGTGGTTAGCGAAAAACACATGACGGCAAACCAGTCGAGCGTGTTCACAATGCCCCGACGTAGCGTGGGTAATGAGAACGCAGCAAGAACGGCGGCAGGAACTGCCATCAGACTGTATTCGGGCTCGAAGGCGTCGACCAAGCAAAGCATGACCACCAGCGGCCACACCAGGAACATGAGCGGAATCCAGATATGCGGGGCTGCCAGCCACTCGCGCCAGCGCCAGATGGCCAGCAGCGCCAGCGGCCAGGTTGGCCAGAGAAACCACGGCAGATCACGGAAGACCTTGAGCGTTTCGCCTAAATGTGGCCAGGTAAAAGAGGTGGTGTTCCAGAGCAGCCATGTGTCAGTCCAGTAGGGGCCGGCTTGTCGTGCCGGTATCCACCATAACAGGATGAGCGCAACGCACAGCCCGGCCGTCACGATAAGCCATTTTTTATTTGCCCAGAGAGGGCTGCGCGACCAGAATATGCACGGCACGGCCAGCATAATGGGCAAAGCGCCGATCCAGCCGCGTGTTAGGAATGCGGCGGCCAGGGCAAGGCCCAGTGTGACGGAGCCAGATGCCGGATGGTCAAGCATGCGTGCCACCGAGTAAAACGCGAGCGCCTGGAAAGCAATAATGGCGGGTACTTCGGAGGTTTCATGCATGCGCCATACGATGCCTACCGTGGCAACGATAAGCAAAAGCGCTGCGTCGGCGATCATGCGGCCATAGTCACGTACGGTAGGTTCGCCACCAAACGGCAAGGGCAGGGGTTGGGGTTCGGGCCGTCGCCCCAGAAGATAGGTGCCATACCACACCGATGCCGTCAGCAGGCCAAACCAGATAAAGTTTGGAAAGCGCGAGGCGATAATGGCGGCGTCAATTTGCGTAGGGGTGAACAGGCTGATGATGGGTGAGAACAGCCAGATGCAAAAGGCACCGACCCACATAACCAAAGGCCCGTCCTGAGCGTGTGCGAGCACCCCGATTTGTGGAAGCAACCATGCCTTGCCACCGTGATCAATTGCGGTAAGCATGGTGGCCAGGCCGACCACATCGTCGGTTTTCCATGGGTCACGAAAAAACAGGCCGGCCAGAATGTAAACAAGGCCGACCAGCAGTAGAAAACGCCTGGGCAGTTTTACGGTTGCCGTGGCCATGAGGCGGGCGGGGGTGGAGGCAGGGTCGCTCAATGACACGGGGCAGACGCCAAGAAAAAAGGATGAGGGTATCTTAAAGTAAAAAGGCAGCCCGGAGGCTGCCTTTCTGGAACGACGCAGATGCGTAAAGCCGCTGCGAAGGCAGGCTGGTTACTTGCGTACCGTGCCAGCTGTACGTGCAAAACGGGCGCGAAACTTTTCAACGCGACCGGTTTCAACGATACGGGTTTGAGCGCCCGTGTAAAACGGATGCGACTCAGACGTTACGTCGCACTTAAAGAGCGGGTAAGTTTTGCCTTCAAGCTCGATGGTTTCGCGGCTGTGAAGCGTAGAGCGCGAAATAAACGTCGTGCCGGTTTGCTGGTCCAGAAATACCACTTCGCGGTATTCGGGGTGCACGCCTTGTTTCATGATTGGTTCCTGTTTGTTTCAAATAGCGGGTCGCCAGAAAGTGCCACCGCTTGCAGGCCCAGACTGCGGGCCGTTCTTGGTAATGGCACAAACCACGTATCCAGGATAACGGATGATTTTAGCTGATTGCAAATAGGTCTGCAAGCGCTGTGTGTATTGCCACATCTGGCAATGCGGTTCGATAGTGCTGCTCAGAGATCGGTACGCAGTCGCCACAGTTCAGGGAACAGCACGACGTCAAGCATTTTACGCAGATAAGAGACGCCTGAGGTACCGCCGGTGCCACGTTTGAACCCAATGATGCGCTCGACCGTAGTGACGTGGCGAAACCGCCACAGACGGAAGGCATCTTCAATATCAGTAAGCTTTTCACCCAGCTGGTAGAGATCCCAATATTTGTCGGGTTGACGGTACACGGTAAGCCAGGACTGTTCGACTTGAGCGCTTTCTGTGTAGGGCTGGGTCCAGTCACGCTCCAGGTATTCAGCAGGAACGGGTATGCCTTGGCGATGTAGCGCTTTCAGTGCTTCGTCATAAAGTGACGGCGAGTTCAATGCCTCTGTGACTTGAGCCAACAGATCTGGGCGGTGTGCATGCGGCTTGAGCATGGCCGCATTTTTATTGCCCAGACAAAATTCGATCTGGCGGTACTGATAGCTTTGAAATCCGCTCGACTGGCCCAGGTAGGGGCGCAGGGCGGAGTATTCAGGTGGTGTCATGGTGGCCAGTACGTCCCAGGCATGTACCAGTTGCTCCATGATTTTGCTGACGCGGGCCAGCATTTTGAAACAGGGCTGTAATCTATCTTGAGCCAGATTGTTCAGGGCACCTCGTAATTCGTGCAGCATGAGCTTCATCCACAGTTCACTGGTTTGATGCTGCACGATAAAGAGCATTTCATTGTGCTCGGGAGAAATGGGGTGTTGCGCGCTCAGTAATTCGTCTAAATGCAGGTAGTCGCCGTAACTCATATCTTTGGAGAAATCGAGGCGGGCCTTTTCCTGATCAACAATATCAGAGGGGTCAATATGGGGTTCAGTCATGGCTTGATCAGCTGGAAACAGGGTTGGGTAGCATACGCAGTATGGCGCGTACAGGGCTGGCATCGGCCTGAACCAAAGCCAGTGGCAGGGCGATAAGCTCGTAGTCGCCGGCAGGCACGTTGTCAAGTACAAGGTTCTCAAGTACGCGCATGTCGTGCTGTCTGATCGCCTGATGGCTATCGAGTGTTTTGCTGGCGGCGGGATCAATGCTGGGTGTGTCGAGACCAATTAACACGACGCCCATGCCTGCAAGATAATGGACGGTCTCAGGGGCAAATGCGGTAAAGCTGTCGACCCACGCGTCGACGGTTGCTTTTATGCACGTGCGGACCAGAATGCGGCTTGGCGCTTGGTGCATGTACGGGGCAAGATCAGCGACGGTGATCAGGGGATGTGAGCCCAGCACGTGAATGACCCGACAGGGCCCGAGAAAGGGCTCCAGCGCCAATTGACCAACGGGCAAGCCGTCTGGGCTGTAATGTAATGGGGCGTCAGCGTGAGCACCAACGTGAGGCGAAAGCGTGATGGCGCTGACGTTGACGGGGCAGTCAGCGCTTAGCCGGGCGCTCCAGCGCTGGGTGTAGGGGGTATCGCCGGGGAAAACAGGCGATGCGGTAGAGATTGGGGGAGAGATGTCCCATAGCATTTGTGACATGGC
The DNA here is from genome assembly GCF_008369125.1 of Pusillimonas sp. ANT_WB101. NCBI lineage: Bacteria > Pseudomonadati > Pseudomonadota > Betaproteobacteria > Burkholderiales > Alcaligenaceae > Pusillimonas > Pusillimonas sp. ANT_WB101. The sequence continues at coordinate 346,463 of NZ_VOAY01000001.1, forward strand.
GGTTTCCATTGCAGCGCGAGGCGCTGCAAACCATGCTACTACAGTTTGAAAACTTAGATCTGCCCCCGTTCGGCTAGCGAGATGGCGTCGGTGCCTGCGATGATCAGGTGATCAAGCAGGCGAATGTCGACCAGCGCCAGGGCGTGCTTGAGGTGACGGGTAAGTGCCAGATCTGCCTGGCTGGGCTGGGCCACGCCCGATGGGTGATTGTGGGCAAGAATGAGGGCGGCAGCGTGGTGACGCAGGCCGGCCTTAATGACCTCACGCGGGTAGATCGAGGCCTGAGCCAGCGTGCCGCGCGATACCTCTTCGGTGGTGATCAGCCGTAGCTGGTTGTCTAGATAAAGGGCAATGCAATGTTCGATCTGCAGATGGCCTAGCTTGGCGGAGCAATAGTGCTTGACGCGTTGCGGCTGATCTAACGCCTGACCAGTTTTCAGGTCTTCTTCTAAGGCACGGCGGTTCAGCTCATTGATTGCCAGTAGCTCGCAGGTTTTGGCTGCGCCCAGGCCATGAATGCGCATCAAGGCTTGTGGGTCAGCCGATAGCAGCCCGCGCAAGCCATTGAATTGTTCGATTAACCGGTGCCCCAGGGCAACGGCATCGCAGCCCTTGATGCCCGTGCGCAGTATGATGGCCAGCAGCTCGGGCGAGGTTAATACATGAGCGCCGTGAGTGAGCAGACGCTCTCTTGGGCGCTCGGTTTTCAGCGATGTTGTGTGGGATGTCATAAGAGGCTCCAGATTTGGAGATCAGTAACAGCCCACTACAGTGACAGATTTTGGCCGCAGATTCTTGCGCAGTGAAAGCTTTTATCCGCCCCGAAGCCTACCCTGGTATTGCAGTTAATAGCTACCCATGTAGTCACGTTTGCCTATGGCCAGCCCGTTATGGCGCAAGATACCGTATGCAGTAGTTACATGAAAGAAAAATTGCGGCAGGCCGTAGCTGACCAGATAGGTTTGCCCACTGAGCTTCTTTTCTTTAGGGGTGCCTGGGCGCAATACGATTTCGCGTGTTTCGCTGCCTTCAAACTGTGACGCGTCGACGGTATCCAGAAACGCCAGGGTTTGGTCTATAAGCGCACAGAGGTCGGCAAAGGTTTTCTCTTTGCCGTCAAACACGGGTACTTCAATACCTGCCAGGCGGGCCGTGACGCCACGCGCAAAATCGGCGGCAACCTGTACCTGCTTTGCCATCGGAAACATATCAGGATACAGACGCGCCTGTAAGAATGCGTCTGGGTCTATCGATTTTTCAGCCGAATGTGAGTCGGCCTTGTTAAGTATGGTTTTGAGCGCTGTCAGCATTTGCTTGAAGACAGGAACAGACTGGGTAAACATCGCGCTAGTCAAGATAATTCCTTGGTTGGGATGAGGGCGGCGGGCATGCAAAGACCGCACGACTAAAATGCCAGATGACTATAGCAGAAGCGGATTTCACTGCTTGTCGGAACCCGCAAAAATTGTTTAAAGCTCGATGACCGTTCACTTAGGGCGGCAATGTGCACGCGTTGTGGGCCAGCAGGCGCTTGCGTGGCCGCCGGCGTTTTGGGGATGAAATGTGCATTGTTCTAAGTAGCTCTAAAATAGGGCCATGCAAACCTCTCTCTACGGTGACAGATTTTGACCACGACGACTGATTCAGTAAACGCAATTGTCCGCCCTGATTCTTACCTGACGCTGCATTACCGCATACTGCTGGTAACGGGCCCTGCCGCGGGTTCAGTATTTGCCGATACGTTTGATGGCAATCCGGCCACGCTGCAAATGGGCTCGGGGCAATGGGCCCCAGGTATAGAAAACGCTCTGCTAGGTCGTGCCGAGGGCGAGCGGTTTTCCGTCGATTTGGTGGCTGCTGATGCGTATGGTGATCGCAACGCTGATCTTATTCAATGGGTTAGTCGCAAAACCGTCGACCAGAATGCCGAGCCAGGCACCGAGTTCGAGGCTGGCGACGTGGTCGAGTTTGTGGCGCCCAATGGTGGTCGCTATTCGGGCGTGCTCAAGCAACTGAACGAAGACGCGGCACTATTTGACTTTAATCACCCGCTTGCGGGGGCCAATCTGCATGTTGAGATGGCTTTACTGGGGGTTTTGTAATGGCTGGTGTTATCCCTCGCCAAGTGGGGGCTGAGGTTGTTCTGGCTCAGCCTCGTGGCTTTTGCGCTGGTGTAGACCGCGCCATCGATATCGTTGAGCGCGCGCTCGAACTGCATGGTGCGCCCATCTACGTGCGCCATGAAATCGTGCACAACCGCTATGTGGTGCAAGATTTGCGCAATAAAGGCGCTATTTTTATTGAACAGCTGGAAGAGGCGCCTGCGGGTGCTATTGTGGTGTTTTCGGCGCATGGGGTTTCCAAGGCCGTGCGCGAAGATGCTGAAAAGCTTGGCCTTAAAGTATTTGATGCTACGTGTCCTCTGGTAACAAAGGTACACATGGAAGTGTCACGCATGCGAGCTGCAGGGCGCGAGATCATCATGATTGGCCACCGGGGGCATCCCGAAGTTGAGGGTACCCTGGGCCAGGCTGATGGTGGCATGTATCTTGTCGAAACGCCTGCTGATGTGGCGGCTCTTCAGGTTACCAACCCTGAAAACCTGGCCTTTGTCACCCAAACCACCTTATCGGTGGATGACGCGGCCATTGTGGCCCAAGCCCTGCGAGATCGCTTCCCTGCTATTGTTGAACCCAAGAAGAGCGATATCTGTTATGCGACGCAAAACCGCCAGGATGCCGTAAAAATCATGGCACCAGCTTGCGATCTGGTGCTGGTGGTGGGCAGCCCGAACAGTTCTAACTCAAACCGACTGCGTGAGGTGGCTGAACGCAAGGGCGCCGCTGCTTACCTTATTGATGACCCTGCTCAAATTGACCCAGCCTGGTTGGGCGGTGTGAAGCGTGTGGGCGTCACAGCTGGTGCATCAGCGCCTGAGGTGTTGGTGGAGCAGGTTATTGCGCGTCTGAAAGAACTGGGGGCAGTATCGGTACGTACGCTTGAAGGGGCACCTGAAAACGTAGCCTTCCCGCTGCCCAAAGAGTTGTCGCGCAAGCTTGTAAAGGCCGAATCATGAAGCTCTATAGCTTTTTTCGCAGCTCGGCGGCCTACCGTGTGCGTATTGCGCTCAATCTTAAAGGGCTAAGCTACGAAACCATACCGGTGCACCTGACCAAGCAAGGTGGTCAGCAGTTTTCAGAGACTTACCGGCATCTGAATCCGGCGCAACTGGTTCCTACGTTGATCGATGATGAGCTTGCCATCGGGCAGTCTGTGGCAATACTCGAATACCTCGAAGAAACGCATCCGGAGCCCGCGCTGCTTCCTAGCGACGCAGCCGGGCGCGCCCGTGTGCGCGCCATCATGCAGTCCATTGCCTGCGATATTCATCCACTTAATAATTTACGGGTGCTTAAGTATCTGAAGCATGAGCTGGGCGTCGGTAATGAACAACGCGATGACTGGTACAGGCACTGGATTGCCATAGGCCTGGAAGCCGTCGAGCGTATGTTGGCTGACAGCGCCGACACCGGGCTTTTTTGCCATGGCGACACACCGGGGCTGGCTGATACGCTGTTGGTGCCCCAAATGGCCAATGCGCGCCGCCTGGGCTGTGATGAGAACGCCATCCCTACCATCGTGCGCATCGACAAGGCCTGCATGGAGCTGGAGGCATTTCGCCTTGCAGCGCCAGATAATCAGCCAGATGCCGAAGTTTAAATGCTTGCCTAACCTAGCCCGAGCGGCAGTTGGCCCTAAACTAGCTTGAGCTGAGCTCGATTTGGATTAGGAGTGCAGCCTAATCTAACGTGGTCTGAGCCAGAGTGCGTCTCTGGCTCAAGTTTTATGTTGAGCTGGAGTCTGAGCAGGAGCCTGGCCCAAGCTTAGCCTGAACTTGAGCCTAACTAACTTTGAGTCTAACTAACTTTGAACGTAACTAACTTTGAACGTAACTAACTTTGATCCTAATCTGACCTTGGGCTTAGCCTGACCTTGAGGCGAGCCTGTTTAGGCCTGAGGCTTTTGATCTGGTCGAATCAGGCGTAAGGATCAGACGCGAGCAGTTCAGTTTGCGCTTTGTTGGTTTGCAGCCCACATTTTGATGTGTGGGAAGCGGTCAAAACCCCAGAAGGCCTCGTTATCCATAATTACAAAGGGTGAGCCAAATACGCCGCGGGCCATCGCGTCGGCCACGTCCTGTTTTAGCTCGGTTTTGATGCTGTCGCTGGCCATACCTGCGGCCACTGCTTCGACATCCGCACCGGCTTGGGCGGCCACATCCAAAACAACCGGCCCCTCCCGAATGTCTTTGCCTTGCGCAAAATAGGCGCTGAAGATGCGTTTGGCAAAGTCGGCGGCCAGTTCCATGCTTTGACCGCGCAGAAACACGGTGGCGCGTGCAGCGGCTAGCGTGCTGATCGGAAATGACTCGGGGGTCGCATAGGGGATATCAAACAGGCTGGCGGTGCGAGCGAAGTCGTGCAATGCGTACTCACCCTTTAGCGGCACCTGAATCAGCGGCACGCTGCCCATGGCCTGGAACATCGGCCCCAGCAGTATCGGGCGCCAATTGACACTGCGCCCCAGTTCGGCGGCCAACGCCTCTATTTGAGTACTGGCCAAATAGCCATAGGGCGACGAAAAATCAAAGTAGAAGTCCAGGTGTTTTGTCATGAGTGTCTCGTTATGGTGTTGGCTGCAGGGGCAGCAGATTATGGGAATGAAAGGCCAACCGACGCGATGCGCTCATGCCGGTGTTTCGCCGCGCTCGCTTTGTCTGTGATAATACCGGATTAACCATTTAGTTCTGCGGGGAATCATGAAAAAGACAACGGGCGTTATTGCGGTAATCGTTGTGCTGGGTGCTGGCTATGCCGGTACTACCTGGTACATGGGAAAGCGTATTCAGAGCGAGTATGAACGCGTTATCGCCACGGCTAATGAACGTATGAAAGAATTCGCCGGAATCGGCCAGCCAGCCAGTGCACCTTCGCTTGCGCTGACCAGCTACGATCGCGGGTTCTTCTCCTCTGAAGCGGTTTACACCATTACGGCAACGGCAGAAGAGGGCAAACCGCTTGAGTTTCGTCTGCACGATCACATTTCGCACGGGCCTTTTCCGGTAACTGCACTTAAGGCTGGCAAGCCTGCTCCCATGCTTGCCGATATTACGTCGCAGCTGGTATCTACACCGTCTGTGCAGCCGTGGTTTGATGCGGTTACCAATAAAAATCAGCCGCCGCTGCATGCTGCAACGTACCTCGGTTTCTCTGGCACGGGGCAAAGTGTCTGGACGGTAGAACCGGCCTCGTTCTCTCAAGATGGCGTAGCCATTGAGCTTAGCGGCGGCGCTTTTACCATCGACTTAAGTAACCAGTATCAAAACACTGATACAAAAGGCAAGTTTGGCTCAGTGGTCGCGGTTGATGAAGAGGCAGGTGACACCATGCGCGTCGCCAATATTGAGTTCGCAGGTACTTCTGAACAGGCCGAAGAGAAGTCTGTTCGCACGCATAACAGGGCCACTGTTGAAAGTGTAGTCATCGAGAACCCCGACAAAGACACTGTCACGCTCAAAAACCTGGCTATGCAAGTTAATGGCGAGCAAAAGGGAGACCTTATCGATGCAACCGTAGCCTACACCTTCGGTAGCATTCAGTCGGGCGCGGCCGAACTGGGTAGCATTTCTGTCAATGGCGAACTCAAACGTCTGGACATCAAAGCCTTCGTCGATTTAGGAAACACCTATGACGCCATGATGGTCAGGCAAGGGGTTACCAGCCCGGATGACCTGGATCTCACACCCGAAGACGAAGCGGTGCTGCGCGAAAAATCACTGGTCTTGCTAAAGCCCAATCCATTGGTCACTGCCGGTCCTATCATTTGGAAAAACAGCAGCGGTCAAACTGAAGCGATGCTGTCGCTCGATATGGTTGAGCCTAAAGACGGCGACGCTGCGGCGGGCTTTGATGTGCTGTTGCCGCAGATCGTGAAAAAAGCTGATCTGAACGTAAGCGTTTCAAAATCGATGATGGTTCAGGCATTTAGCCAAACTGGCACTGATGACGCAGAGCGTGAGCAGTTGGCCGCCATGGGTGGCATGCTCTATGACCAGTATGTATCGCGCCTGCAGGGCTTGGGGTTTGTCAGTGTGCAGGATGACACCGCCAAGCTTGCAATCGTTTACGAAAAGGCGATGTTCAACGTAAACGGTAAAACGATGACGCCCGAAGAGTTCATGCAGCGGGCAATAATGCTCGCCATGTAGTGTGCTAAAGAGCAGGGCGGCCAGCAAGTGCCGCCCTGTTAAGCAGTATTTACTTCACCATACCTTTTACGCGCTGTGCCAGCTTGGGGTCTTGCTGCAGTGCCTGGTTGATGCCGTTAAATTGGTCTACCGTCATGCCTTCGTCGTGTACCGCCTTGACCATTTTCTGGTCGGCCTCTTCAAAAACTTGCTTTTTGGTTGGCTCATCCGGTGCTGACTGCAGCTTGGGTGTGTATTCTTGAGAAAGCATTACAACCTTTTGCGACGCACTCACAAAGCGTTCAAGTTGCGCATCGGAGTAATCTGGAGCGGGCACCGTTGTGGCTGGCAGGTTTGAGTCGGGCGCGGCTTGTTGCGCCATAGCGGCTCCGCTTGCCAGGCTGGCTGCGAGCAGGCATGAAGTAATGGCGATGCTGATCCGTTTTTGCATGGAATCTCCTTTCATGCGGTAAGTGAGCTTCCATGATGACAACAAACGGCGCCATTACAAGGTATACGGTGTGCGCAGACTTATCGAGGGGCAACCTCAAGTAACGTCATCATCCCGAAAAGCGGTCAAACCGTGACCTCTCGTCGGAAATCGGCATAACTCTTACGTTTGGACAACATGCTCACGTGTTGTTCCCAGGGTTATACACAGCCTCTGTGGATAAGAATGGCTGTGCTTGCCCAGCCCGGCGAAGCCGAGCCGAGCCGAAGCCGAAGCCGAGCTGAAGCCGAGCTGAAGCCGAAGCCGAGCCGAAGCCGATCTGAGCTGAAGCAGAAACCGAGCCGAAGCCGATCTGAGCTGAAGCAGAAACCGAGCCAGGCCGGGCCGGACCTAAGCCGAAGCCTAGCCCAAGCCCACCCCAGCTCAGTTCAACCTTGGTGTGGCGCTCCAGCGTCGCTGGAGCTTCGGCGTGCTGCCTCAGCTTCGGTAGCATTGCGGCGCGCCGCTTCTGCCTCGGGAGAAGAAAGGCTCACGATGGTCCAGCCGCTTTCGGGCTCCAGTTCGCGGTCGAGCGTGAACGGACGGGCGTAGCCTTTTGGGTTAATGGCAAATAAAGGGGTAAGCCCGTTGCCTTGTGTTTCGAGGTAGTTTTCGAAGGTATATGTGTCGGTGAGCGTTGTGGCGTGAATTGCGCCGCCTTGTGACAATATGGTTGAAAGCTTCCAGTAGCCCAGATCGGCGGCGAACAAGGCGCGGCCGCGATATTGCGGCGAGGCCGAATGCTTTTCTTTTGGGGAGGGTTTGCCGTTGTTCTCAGGATCGTTGGTGAGGTTGGCCTGTGGCAGTGAAAACACCTTGTTCTTTCCGAACTCATCGCGGTAGCGTAGGGTAACCAGCTCATTGAAATGATCCCAGGCACCTAGTGCGAGCAGGCGGCCGATTCCGGCAAGGTCTAAGTTGCGATGTGCATGCTCGGAGATGGGGCTGCCATAATACGTGGGTAGCCCTGCCATGCGGGCCTTGGCGATGCTGTCCCAGTCACTGTCGCATAGCCTTACCTGTATGTCTTGCTCTTGCAGTGCCAAGCCAATGGCGCGCGCCACCGGGTTGGCGCCAACGATAAGAAAGCCTTCAGGCTCGGGTTCGGCCACGCCCAGCGCAAGCGCCATGGGGCGTGCGGTGGCACTCTGAAGAACAACCGTGCCGATAATGACTACAAATGTTAAGGGTAATAATTGGTCTGCATGCGGCAGGCCCAGTTTTTCAAGCTTGAGTGCAAAGAGTGCAGAAACAGCCGCCGCCACGATGCCACGCGGTGCAATCCACGTAATTAGCGTGCGTTCTTTGAGCGTAAGTTTGGACCCCCAGGTCGACAACAATACCTTGAGCGGCCGGGCGACAAAAAGCATAATGGCCAGCACGGCGCCCGCCTGCCATCCAAGGGCTCCCAGGCTGTCTGTTTGCATGCGTGCCGCCAAAATAATAAACAGCACTGACAGCAGCATAAGGCTGAGCGTTTCTTTGAATTCGAGTATGTCTTCGACAGACACGCCCTTGCTGTTGGCCAGCCAAATACCCATGATGGTAACGGTGAGTAGGCCAGATTCGGCGTGTATTTCGTTGGAGAGGGCGAAGGCGGCAAACATGACAGCCAGCACGGTCATGTTGATTAGGTAGTCGGCAAGTAGGTTGCGACGCAGTATCTGGCTGACAAAAAAACCTGCCACCACGCCAGCGATCAGCCCGGTGGCTATGGTTTCTCCGAAGATAAGAAGTGCGTGCTGTATTGCGTGGCTGGTTTGCAGAGCAACGATAAATTCGTAGGCCAACACCGCAAGCAATGCGCCTATGGGGTCGATAAGTATGCCTTCCCAGCGTAGCGTGTTGGCGATGGGTGCAGTGGGCCTGACAGTGCGCAATAAGGGGGTAATGACGGTAGGCCCTGTGACGACGGTAATCGCGCCAAACAGAAATGCCAGCTGCCAGGGAAAGTCCATGAGCCAGTGCGCGGCGATGGCGGTAATGGCCCAGGTAATGAGCAGGCCAGTACTGACCATACGCCGGACAACGCCTTCCAGCCCCCTGATTTGATGAAACTCGAGCGTGAGGCTACCTTCAAAAAGTATGACGGCAACAGAGAGTGAGATAAACGGGAACAGTAGTTCCCCAAACAGTGCGTCAGGGTCGAGCCACCCGGCGACCGGGCCGATTAGCAACCCCGCGAGCAATAGAAAAAGAATGGCGGGCAGCCGCAGTCGCCACGCGATCCACTGACAGAACATGCCAATAACGCCTATGGAGGCAAGCAGCAAAACGTTGTGTTCACCCATGTACTGTCCTGTTGTTTTTGGAGGGGGACGCGTGCTGCGTCGTAACCATATGCCTGTGGCAGTTTAATTCTGGGGCAAGCGTGGTGCTTCGGTCAAGTTGGTGACGGCTAAATTCGTATTTCTGCAGGCGCTGGCTTGCTTGTAAATGCAGCGTGCCTGTAGTTCACCGGGTTAGGATGCATGCGTTGATTCGCCGTGCTTTGGGCTAGCGCGCGATGATCTGACCTACAATGAGCGGCAAGCAAGCAAGCAAGCAAGCAAGCAGGCAAGCCTGTCGGCAGTTAGGTAGGCAAGCAAGCAGCTCGGCAAGAAAGTGGGCTTTCAAACAAGCGAGTCTGTAAGCTGGCAGACCTGTAGATAGGCAGAAAGACGGATAACGGCTAGAAAGACAGGCAGTTAAGGAGGATGACCAGGCATGGATATTGATTTTCTTCAGGCGGTTGATCAGTCTCGGGATACAGCGCTTGCGGCGGGTGCGCTGGTGCCCAATCGCTCAGAGTGCGTCACGATGGACGATCATGGTCTGCAATTTTCGGTGTGCTGGGTGGCTGTGCTGTCTGACAAAGATGCCAGCAAACCGGTAATGCCTGGCGGTCCGCGTGACCCGAATTTTAATCCTTTCCTGCCACCTGATCCCTTGCTTACCGTGGGCAAAGCGGGCGAGCACCATAATGTCGTGCTTAATAAGTTTCCGGTGTGTGACCGGCATTTGGTGGTAGCGCGCACCACCTTTGAAGAACAGCGACTGCCGCTTGATCTGAAAGATTTTCGAGCGCTGGCTGGCATTTTTTCTCAATGTGGTGGTTTCGGCTTTTATAACGGCGGCGCAGAAGCAGGGGCCAGCCAGCGGCACAAGCATGTGCAATGGACGCCACACGCACCAGGTAACCCAGGGCTTGCGTATCTGGCTAAAGGTCTACCGCAGGGGCTTCCAGAACACGCAACCATTTGCCACCCGGCTTTCGGGTTTCGGCATGTGTTTGTGCGAACGGTGTCAGGGCTTGATGTTGACTCCGAACAGTCGGCCCAAAGCCTTTATCAAGCGTTTCAACTGGCATGCCGCACGCTACATCTGGAGCCCGATGAGCAGGGGCTGCTGCCACCGTGCAATATGCTGACAGATGACGGCTGGATGCTACTGGTCCCTCGTCGACGGGAACATGCGTATGAGGTGTCGGTGAACGCGCCGTCATACGGCGGTGTGTTGTATGTGCGTGGGCCAGACCAAATCGACGCCATTCGCAAAGTAGGCCCGCTTGCTGTGCTGGCTGAGGCCGCTTTTCCTGAGTAATGAACTTCGACGGCAACGACACCCTATGACTAAAAACGCGTTGGGCGATACAGATTCTTCCGTACAGAACGCCTTTGAGGGGAATCTTGTCGCGCATGTGGATGCATTGCCCGTTTCATGGCGACAGGCATTTTCCGACCAAGACGTTGAGTCTGCGCTGGAAAGCATTGACGCGTTTTTGGCACGTCGGCTTGCTGGAGGTGCTCTGATCTTTCCAACGCGCCCGTTGCGGGCGCTTCTTGAAATTGCGCCTGAAGATGTGCAGGTGGTGGTGATCGGGCAAGATCCTTATCACGGGCCAAATCAGGCTCAGGGGCTGGCGTTTTCGGTACCCAATGCCTGCCGTACACCTCCAAGCTTGCGCAATATGTTTGCCGAGCTGGCTCGTGAGTTTCCCCAAACCTTTGTGCCTCAGCACAACAGCTTGGTGCGGTGGGCGCGGCAGGGTGCGCTAATGCTGAACACCTCACTGACGGTGGAGGCACATCAGCCGGCCTCCCATGCCCGTTGTGGCTGGCAGGCCGTTACCGATGCCATTTTGCTGCATGTGCTGCGACAGCCGCGCCCCAAGGTGTTTTTGCTTTGGGGGGCGCACGCCCAGGCCAAAGAAGCATTGGTGCAGTCGCATGCGCCACAGGGCCCGGTGTTGGTACTAAAGGCCAATCATCCCTCGCCACTTTCGGCCACACGCCCACCCGTGCCTTTTATGGGGTGTGGGCATTTTGCTACGGCCAACGAGTGGCTGCACCAACATGGGCAGACGGGCATAGACTGGCTGGATAACCGTGTGCCCGGTGAGCCCTCTTCGGAATTCACCGATGCGGATGGCAATAGCCTGCCGCCAGCACAGGGAAGCCTGTCGCTGTAAGCATGGAAAGTGTTGTTTTGTGCTGTTGTTGCCGCAAGCTGTGTGCAAGGCAAGGCAAGGCAAGGCAAGGCAAGGCAAGGCCTAGGCAAGGCCTAGGCAAGGACAAGGCAAGGACAAGGCAACGTAAGGCAACGCAAGGATATGGCAATGCCTTCCACGGTTGCTGGCTGCCATGTGCCACAGTAAGGGTGACGGATAACGTCCGGCTCAAACTGAGCAGTTTGGCGTGCAGCAGCTTTGGATGAAAAGTGGCTATTGCTCAACAATCGACTCTTAAGTGCAGTGAGCGTCGGCACATCCACCCGGTGGGGCTGAGCGGGGAAACTTCTACGACCTGTGTTCTGACCTGCGCTTGAACCTTTGGGTTTATATCCAAATTTTGAGACGCAGGCCAGTACCAACAATTACCCGTTTAAAGCGTTGCTTCTGTGCCAAGAATGGCGGTCGACTGGCTTGACAGCGTGCCACCGTTGCCATGGACAACAGCCAGATTGGCGTTACTGATCTGACGGTCACCCGCCTCACCGCGCAACTGGCGTACGGCTTCGATCAGAATGAAAATGCCGTACATGCCGGGGTGTACACATGAAAGGCCACCGCCGTTGGTATTGACGGCAAGATGGCCGCCCGGTGCAATACCGCCATTGCTTACAAACTGGCCGGCTTCGCCTTTTTTGCAAAAACCCAAGTCTTCGAGAAACAGCAATGTGTTGATGGTGAATGCGTCGTAGCACTCAAGCACATCAACGTCTTTGGGTGTGACGCCTGCCATCTCGAAGGCGATTTTGCCTGACTGGCTAGCAGCCGTAACCGTCAGGTTTTCCATAGACGAGATCTGGCGATTCCAGACGGCAGTCGAATTGCCCAGTACATAGACGGGCTTATGTTTCATTGACTTTGCACGGTCTGCGCGCACCAGCACATAGGCGCCAGCGCCGTCGTTGACCAGACAGCAGTCGCGTACGGTCAGCGGGTCAGACACCATGCGTGCCGACAAAACGTCTTCAATGGTTAGCGGGTCACGTGCCAATGCTTCAGGGTTAAGCTGTGCCCACTTGCGCGCGGCGACCGCCACTTCGGCAAGTTGCTCGCGCGTGGTGCCAAACTCATGCATGTGGCGTGCCGTTGCCAGCGCATAGGCACTTAGCGGGTTCAGCGGGTTATAAGGTGTTTCGTAGGGCTGAGGGTCAAGCAGCTTGCGGGCCTTGCCGATTTCAGCGCGGCTAAGGGTTGATGTGCGCTGCGTGCTGCCGTAGCAAACCAGCACGGCGTTGCACTGGCCAGATTCAAGTGCCTGAATGGCAGGCATCAGGTGGGCCACAAAACTTGAGCCACCCAGCATGGTGCTGTCGATAAATGTGGGCTTTATGCCCAGATGCTCAATGACGGGCATTGCCCACATGCCGGCAGCTACGCTTGCCGTGGCGATGCCGTCGATGTCCTGCATGGTGAGCCCGGCATCGGTAACGGCGCGATGCGCAGCTTGCACCAGGATTTCCATTTCGGTAAAGCCTGTGGCAAAGCCAATGCCTGCATGCCCGACACCTGCAATGGCTGCAGCGCCGCGAAGTCGTTGATCAATCATTTTTTGGCTCCGCAGGGTTAAATACAACAAGCTTGCCGCTCTGGTCGTCGACAAGTACCGCCTGGACGGGTTGGCCAATACGGACTGCATCGGGTGCGATGCCTTCTACACGACTCATCATGCGTGCGCCTTCTTCGAGATCGATAAGCGCAACGTTGTAGTCGCCTCCATGTTCGGGTTTGCGCCGCACAGTGGTGGTTGAGTACACAGTGCCTCGCCCCGACGGCGAGAACCACGACAGTTTGTCTGAGCCGCAGTGCGGGCAGATCATGCGTGGGTAGAAAATACTGCGATCGCAGTCGGTGCAGCGCTGGATCTGGAAGTTTCCTTGATCAAGCTGGGTTCGGTAATACAGGTCGGCGCCGGTTGAATCGGCGGCCATTGTAGGGTTGGGTGTTGTCATTTTTTTTGCATGCTTCCATTTAAAGGCTGCCCCAGTGTCGTTCATTACCCGCTGGCAAGGCAATTTTGTTTTGCTTAGGTGGGGCTTTCGGTGAACTTAATGGCGCAGCGTGGCGCACAGCGGCTAAGCTTACGGTGTTTGTTTAATATGCTTTCTGCGAGGCAACATGGCACATACTTATCAACACATTACGTTCGACTACAGCGACGGTGTAGGGCGTATCGTACTTAATCGTCCTGACACGCTAAACAGTTTTACCCAGATCATGCACGATGATCTGAAGGCGGCATTGTCTTTTCTCGAAGCCCAAAATGGCCTGCGTGGTCTCATTCTTACCGGTGCAGGGCGTGGTTTTTGCGCAGGTCAAGATCTTTCTGAACGCAAACCCCTGCCTGCCGGAGAGAAACGGGATCTCGCCGAGGGCATCGAAAAAAACTATCGGTCATTGGTGCTGCGTCTGCGTGCTTTACCGGCACCAACCGTTTGCATTGTCAACGGTGTGGCGGCAGGGGCTGGCGCAAGTGTGGCCCTGGCCTGCGACGTCGTGATGGCGGTGAAGTCATCACGATTCATTCAGGCCTTTGCCCGTATAGGTCTTATGCCCGACGCGGGCGGTACCTTCATCTGGCCGCGTATGGTGGGTACCCAGCGTGCCATGGGTGCCGCCTTGTTTGGCGAACCGGTCAGTGCCGAGAAGGCCGAAGCGTGGGGGCTGATCTGGCGCTGTATCCCCGACGAAGAGCTGGGGGCCACGATTGAGTCCGTGCAGACCTGGCTGGCCAATGGTGCGACACGCGCGTTTGCAGCCACCAAGCATGCCATTTACGCGTCCGGTGACAACTCGCTTGAAGAACAGATCAATCTTGAGCGTGACTACCAGCGCGACTTGGGATACTCCGATGATTACCAGGAAGGTATGACGGCATTCCGGGAAAAGCGCCCACCGCGCTTTAGCGGGCAGTAATGTTGCTGCGATCAGTGTGAGCAAGCGTAGGCGGCTCATGGCCGCCCACGCTTTTTATCCGCTGTGGCGTTATGTCAGGCTAGCTTGTGACAAGCGTGCATGGCCGTTGCTGTCGAGCGTGATGGTGCGGCAGTCATTTGACGCTTGCAGAGGTGCGCCGGTTTTTTCTTGCAGTTGCTGAAGGCTCAGGCCTTCGACGATGGCGCGGGCGATGAAGCTTCCATTGTCTACATCAACAATGGCCAGGTCTGTGTATATGGTGTTTACAACCCCAACGCCGGTCAGGGGGTAGCTGCACTGTGACACAAGCTTAGGCTCGCCTGACTTGCTTGTATGGCTTAGCATCACCAGTACCTGTCGTGCGCCCACGGCAAGGTCCATGGCACCGCCTATGGCTGGTATGGCATCGTCCGCGTCGGTGATCCAGTTGGCGAGGTCGCCATTGCTGGCCACCTGAAAGCCCCCTAGTATTGAATAATCCAGGTGCCCGCCGCGCATCATTGCAAACGAAATTGTGTGCTCTGAAATGGAGGCGCCCTGGATGAGCGTTATGGGTTCGCGACTGGCGTTGATGAGGTCGCTGTCGATGTCATCGCCCAAAGCGATAGCACCCATTCCCAGTATGCCGTTTTCACTGTGCAGCAAGACTTCATGCTCTGCGGGCAAAAATTCGGCAACAAGCGTTGGCATGCCGATTCCGAGATTGACGGCCGAGCCGGGCGGGATATCGAGCGCCACCAACTGTGCGATCTGATTGCGATTCAGGGTCAGATGATTGCTCATGTTAATTTCCAACTAAAGCGACAGACTGGACAAATAGGGCGGGCGTCATCACATGTTCGGGTGGGATGTCGCCGACGTTCACAATGCTGTCCACCTGGGCAATGGCATGTTTCGAAGCCATGCACATGACGGGGTTGAAGTTACGTGCAGAATACCGGTATGTCAGATTACCCATGCGGTCGCCCTGATGTGCGCGTATTAGCGCGAAGTCAGCCGAGA
Source organism: Pusillimonas sp. ANT_WB101 (assembly GCF_008369125.1). NCBI lineage: Bacteria > Pseudomonadati > Pseudomonadota > Betaproteobacteria > Burkholderiales > Alcaligenaceae > Pusillimonas > Pusillimonas sp. ANT_WB101. The sequence goes on from NZ_VOAY01000001.1 coordinate 361,604, forward strand.
GTGGTTGTTCGAGTACATAACCAACACCGTTGACGACACGCTGTTCTTTGCCTTCGGCAACGAGGGTGCCATAGCCGGTCGGGGTGAAGAATGGCCCCAGGCCCGCCCCTGCAGCGCGCATGCGCTCCGCCAGCGTCCCTTGTGGCGTGCACTCCAGCTTCACTTTTCCTGCACGATAGGCATTGGCAAACACTTCTGATCTGGGAGGGCGTGGGTGGGAGCAAATAACTTTGCTGACGCGGTCAGCAGCGATTAGCGCGGCGATGCCGCGTTCTCCTGAACCGGCGTTATTGCTGATAATGGTCAGGTCACGCGCTGGCGTCTCAAGCAGGGCTTCGATAAGCTCGAAAGGAATGCCGGCATCCCCGAAGCCCCCAATCATGATGCTCGCGCCGTCAGGGATGATGGCGACGGCCTCGGCCAGTGAAGCTTTTATTTTGTTGATCATAATGTTAGTTGCTGATAGCGAGATTGGCGTTGTCGACGATGTCAGCCCTTCGTTGCTGCTCGTCGGAAACAAACTGAGTGAACGGTTCCTGTTCCGCTAATTGTCGGTCTAAAAGCAGTGTGAGTGGAATCTTTATTTCATGAGGCGCGTGTTTGCCTTGAGTTAAGGAAGAGGCCAAAGCCAGCAAAACGGGGAGGGGTTCTCCCGATTGTTTGACGAGACTTGTTGCTGTTAGCGCCGCAGCGTTTTCGTTCTTAATGGGCTGTTAAGGCATACTTTCTGAAAATAGAGTTGTGAGTAACGTTGATTTCTTCTACCGTAGGCAGTCCATCCCTGGCTTGAGGGAGGCGCTGCGCATGGCGCACAACAAAATTTTGCAGGCAGACCAGATTGTGTATTGGGTATGCTGCGTTTGAATGATAAATCGGAGATTGAACACATGAGCGATATGGTGGCAGGTAAAGTAGCCGTGGTAACAGGTGCTGGCGGCGGCATCGGCAAAGGGATTGCATTAGCGCTTGCCGCATCGGGCGGGCGTGTGGTGGTCAATGATATTAGCGCTGAGGCTGCACAGGCAGTGGTGGACCAGATCGTGGCAGCAGGTGGCAAGGCAGTGGCCAACACCGACAGCGTCGCTACGCGCGCCAGCGCCGAGAACATTGTGCGTAATGCCGTTGATCTGTACGGAAAAATCGACATCGTGGTCAACAATGCAGGCAATCTGCGCGACCGTCTGTTCCACAAAATGAGCGAAGAAGAATGGTCGCAGGTTATTGATGTGCACCTGAACGGCTCGTTTTTCGTTAGCCGCGCCGCTGCTTCACACTTTCGCGAACAGGAGTCGGGTGCTTTCATACACATGACCTCGACGTCGGGTCTTATCGGCAACTTTGGCCAGTCTAATTACTCGGCAGCCAAAATGGGCATCGTCGGGCTATCCAAATCTATCGCACTCGACATGGCACGTTTCAATGTCAGGTCTAACTGCATTGCGCCATTCGCGTGGACGGCAATGACTAGCTCGATTCCAGCCGAAACGCCCGAAGAGAAAGCCCGTGTGCAGAAACTGCAGAAAATGGAAGCAGGTAAAATTGCACCGCTGGTGGTCTACCTGGCCAGTGATGCAGCCGAAGAAGTGACTGCCCAGATTTTCGGTGTACGCGCCAACGAAATCATGCTGTTTAGCCAGCCCCGTCCGATTCGTTCCGTACACATGTCTTCTGGTTGGACGCCTGAAGATATTGCCGAAGTCGCCATTCCTGCAATGAAGAATAGTTTCTTCAAGCTTGAGCGCTCCCCCGAAGTTATTGGCTGGGACCCCATCTGACATTGCTAAAGGTTTACTAATGCCTCTGGATTACAAGCTGATCAAAGACTGGCAGTTTGACGACGTACGTCAGTCTTACACCGAGAAAGACAGCATTCTTTATGCACTTAGCATTGGGCTTGGTTTCGACCCGCTCGATCCCTTGCAGTTGCCATACGTTTACGAAGCCAATTTGCAGGTTTTTCCGACTATGGCGGCCGTGCTTGGCTATCCTGGTTTTTGGATGCAAGACCCGAAAGCTGGGATCACGTGGGTTAAGTTGGTGCACGGCGAGCAGCGCATGGCTTTTCACAGGCCGTTTCCGGCGGCCGGTGAGGTCATTGGCCGTAGCCGTATAACGCATGTTATCGACAAAGGTGCGGACAAAGGCGCCTTGGTGGTGGCCGAGCGCAAAATCTATAACGCCGCAGATGAAAGTCTGCTGGCCACCGTAGAGCAAACCACGTTCTGCCGGGCCGACGGTGGGTTTGGCCAGGGCGATACCCCGCCCCAAGCTTTACCTAAAGTGCCCGAAACGAAACCCGATTACGTGTGCAGTCTGGCAACCCTGCCTCAGGCCGCGCTACTGTATCGGCTTAATGCAGACCCTAACCCGCTGCATGTCGACCCGCAGGTTGCCATCAAGGCGGGTTATCCCAAGCCTATTCTGCATGGTCTGTGCACGTATGGTGTTGCTGCACATGCCATCGTCAAGACCCTGTGCGATTACGATGCCAGCCGGCTTACTCGTCTCGATACGCGTTTCTCCTCGCCCGTTTACCCTGGCGAGACGCTGGTCGTTGAAATGTGGCAGAGCGAGGTTGGGCGTGTGCAGTTTCAGGCCAAAGTGGCAGAACGCGATGTGGTTGTGCTAAGTAACGGCGTGGCCGAGGTGAAATCATGACGCAACGTCACTCCCCCCTGCATGACATCAAGGTGCTGGACCTTTCTCGTGTATTGGCCGGTCCTTGGTGCACGCAAAATCTGGCTGATATGGGCGCCGACGTTATCAAGGTAGAGCGGCCGAATGGCGGCGATGATACGCGCGGTTGGGGCCCACCCTTCCTCAAGGATGAAAACGGCGCCGATACTAGCGAAGCCGCATACTACCTCAGCACCAATCGCAACAAGCGTTCTATTGCTATTGATATTGCCAGCCAGGAAGGCGCCGATCTGGTGCGGGAAATGGCCAAACGCTGCGACGTGCTGGTCGAAAATTTTAAGGTTGGTGGTCTCAAAAAATATGGCCTGGATTACGAGTCGCTGCGCAAGATCAACCCAAGCCTGATCTATTGTTCAATTACCGGGTTCGGGCATTCTGGGCCGCTTGCGCATTTGCCGGGTTATGACTTTATGATTCAGGGCATGGGCGGTTTAATGAGCATCACCGGTGAGCGTGATGATTTGCCTGGCGGCGGCCCACAAAAGGCTGGTGTGGCCGTAACTGACCTGTTTACCGGCATGTATGCGGCACTGGCCATTGTGGGTGCCGTTCGTGAACGCGATAGCAGTGGGCTGGGCCAGCATATTGATATGTCGTTGTTAGACTGTCATGTGGCCATGCTCGCCAATCAGAACCTCAACTACATGACTTCGGGTGTTGCACCCAAGCGCGCGGGCAACGCGCACCAGAACGTCGTTCCGTATCAGGTGTTTGCTTCCAGCGATGGTCACCTTATCGTGGCGATAGGCAATGACAGCCAGTATCGGGCTTACTGCAATGTCTTGGGCCGCCCTGAACTGGGGGCGCATGCTGATTATGCGACCAACAGCCAGCGTCTCAAAAACAGAGTTGCGCTGATCAAGTTGCTCGAAGCTATCATGCTTACCCGAACACGGGATGAATGGATAGAAAGCCTGCAACGCGTCGGCGTACCCTGCGGTCCCATCAATACACTGGATCAGGTGTTTGAAAACCCTCAGGTCAAAGACCGCGAGATATGGAAGACGATGCCGCACCCCCTGGCCGGCAGCGTGCCCACAACAGCAAGCCCAATCCGTTATTCAGAAACGCCAGTTCAGTACCGCATGGCGCCGCCTTTGCTGGGTCAGCATACGCGCGAAATTCTCGAAGAGTTGGGTCTGGAAGATCGGGCCGGCTCTTGAGATGAGAGCATCTGGCAGGTTAGACAGTTGACATCAAGATCAGCCACTAGCCGTCAACGATAGCCAGACTGAAAACCTACAAGGCCACGCCCAGAGCAATACTGAGCGTGGCCTTGTGCATAGAAACGACTGCTTGCAGGTCTTTAATTGGTTTCGATACCTGCTTTTTCGATTACCTTGCCCCACATGGCGTATTCGTTTTGCGCCTTGGCGAGAAATGCCTTGCCGTCCAGCGTATGCAAGGTATAGCCGCCGCGCAGCATTGTTTCATCGAACGCCTTGTTCTTGGCTACGTTTTGCAGCGCGTCGGAAATTTTTTGCTGCACATCAGCAGGCAGGCCGGCAGGGCCGATCAAACCATACCAGCCTGTAACCTCATAATCCTCCACCCCTGCCTCAATCATGCTTGGAACGTCGGGCAGCCCGGCATTACGGTCGCGTGAAGTGACGGCTAGTGCACGGACTCTGCCGCTTTCAATATAAGGAATCGCGGTGCTGGTAATGTCGAACATATAGGTGATCTTGCCGCCGATCACGTCCATCATTGCCGGTGCGTTGCCACGGTATGGAACATGCAACATTTCTGTACTGGTCTTCTGCTTGAGCAATTCGGCCGACAGATGGTTAGATGCGCCCACGCCGGCAGAGCCAAATGTGACGGTATCCGGGTGTTTTTTTGCATAATCGATCAGCTCGCTGATGGACTTGACGGGGACATCATTGTTAATGACCAGCACATTGGTGTAGTCAGCAATCAGCCCCAGATACGTAAAATCTCTGGCCAGATTCAAACTGGTGTTGTTCTGGATGTGCGGGGTAATCGTCAGCGTCGGGCTGGCGACGAAATTTAGCGTATAGCCGTCAGGCCGCGCACGGATGGTGGATTCAGCTGCAATCATGCCGCTGGCCCCGGTGCGGTTCTCGACGATGACGGCTTTGCCCAGTTCATCGCCCAGGTATTTGGCAAAAGTGCGGGCGCTTGTATCCACGGGGCCGCCAGGTGCATAGCCGACTACGAGCTTGATTGGCTGAGATGGGTACGCGGACTGGCCGTGTGCGGCGCCAGTCATGCAGAATGCGCCGATGGTAACCGCAGCAAGAATGTTCAGTTTCAAAATTGAGTCTCTATTTATGATGGTTGTATAACTACTGATATAAGCTTGGCCCTATGCGCCCAGCTCGCATCGCAGAGGGGCTTTCTGGATTTTTCCACTGAGTGTGGTGGGGATCTGTGTGGTATGGATGAGCCGTGAAGGGCGCTTGTAAGGTGCAAGCGTTTCGACCAGATAAGCAGAAAGTTCTTCTTCGTTGATGTGCACCCCTTTTTCAGGCTCATAAAAGGCCACAATTTGTTCGTTGCCATCGTCTTGTTTTTTGCCTACAACCGCCGAAAGACGGATGCCCGGAAATGCATTGATGACAGCCTCGACTTCCAGAGGGTAAACATTAAAGCCCGAACGAATAATCATGTCCTTGCTGCGACCTGTGATAAACAGGGCGTTGCTGGCGTCGACATAGCCGATATCCCCGGTTTTCAGCCAGCCGCCGGGCAGTAGGGTGTTTTCTGTTTCTATTGGGTTGCGGTAGTAGCCCAGCATGACGCCGGGGCCTCTCAACATGACATCTCCGCGTTCACCTGGCTTGATCACGGGTTTGCCATCCTGCAGAATCTCGATCTCTACCCCTTCAACAGAACACCCCGCCGAGCAGTCTTCGCGCGGCTTGTCGATGTCAGTAATGCACACTGAACCTGCGTATTCGGTAATGCCATAGCCGTGATGCAGGGGTAGGCCGAACAGTGCCTCCACTCTGGATTTCATGGCGGGGTCCAGCGCCGCTCCACCGGTGTACACATAGCGCAATGCAGGCGCGCCGATGCGCTCCTCTCCAGCCCATGCCGACAGCATACGTATGAACATAGTCGGTACACCCTGCAATATGCTCAGGCCCGGTGATGTCAGCGCCCGCCTTACGTCTTGCGTGTCGAAGCGAGAGCGCAGCACCAGACTCGCGCCAGCACGAAAGCTAGCCATCAATACGGTTGCCAGGCCAAAAATATGCGAGATAGGTAGTGCAGCGTAGGCAATGTCGTCGGGGCCAAGCCTTCGGCTCGAAGCGGAAATGCCAGCAAAATGCAGCAGACCCTTATGGCTAACCATGACACCCTTGGGTGAGCCGGTTGTACCGGAGGTGTATACCAATTTAGCGACGGCCTGTGCTGTGGTCTCGTCCTCAGGCGGAATGTTTGGCGAGCGTCGAACAAAATGATTACCGCAGCGCAGTGCAGCAAGTGTCGAGATTTCTGCACCCAGCTGCTTGGCGTGGCCCATCGCTGAATCTGAAACACGTGAGGTAAAGAAGATGAGCGTGGGCGCACAGTGTGTCGCTATGACGTCGACCTCGCGAGCGCTAAGCCGCGCGTTGACGCATACCGGCCATGCATTGAGCCGGCTGCAGGCAAACAGCAGCGTAATCATTTCGGAGCAGTTTTCACTAACCACCATGACACGATGGCCAGCGCATACTCCCATACTACTTAGCCACTTGGCTGTCGCTTCAATAGACTGCCAGAGCGATTTGTAGGTAATGGGAGTGCTGTCCGGCCCGTCTCCCTCGGGGTAGAGACAAATGGCATCGGGGTTGTGTGTGGCCTGGTGTTCAGGTATTTCGTGGATATAGCGAAAGGAGGTCTCGTTTGTATGCATTTTTTTAATATCGTCGCTGTCATCGGCCATTGTGACACTGGCGATGTAGCTGGTGTGTTTGGTAGCCCGGCCATCAATGGCGTGCCGCGCTGAAGAAGGTGTATCGGGCTAGTCTGTCTGTAAACGTCGTCTAGCGCAATTTGATTTTGTTTAAGATGGGCTTTTGCATAGCGGTAGTGTGAAGGGCAAGGTCATTGTCACGGGATGGGATGGGAGACGGGTTGAGCCGCCACAAAAACTTCCTTCTTTAAGTTCGTACGTTTCTTGGCGCCGTGTGCCCGATATTTAGCCAGTGCGCAAGCGATGAGCAGTGCAGGCTTTGGTTATGCTGAAGACCGGGTTTCAGTAATTTGCATTGTGGCGGGCGTCCGCGCTTGCTAGATTTGAGTCAAAGGAGATGCACTCACATGGATTTAACATGGACCGCCCACGAAAGGGCATTCAGAGATGAAGTAAAGGAATTCGTGCAGGCTGAATTGCCCGCCGATATCCGCGAAAAAGTTCTGAAACATCAACGACTGATCAACACAGACTACATCCGCTGGCATCGCGTTCTTGCAGCCAAGGGCTGGGGTGCGCCCAATTGGCCTGTCGAGCATGGCGGTACTGGCTGGGGGCCGATGCAGCGGCTTATTTTTGAGATTGAAACCTTTAAAGGTGGCGCGCCGCGTCTATTGCCTTTCGGGTTGGGCATGATCGGCCCCGTGTTAATGAAGTATGGCAGCAAGGCCCTGCAAGACCGATTTATAAAGCGCATGATCACGGTTGAAGACTGGTGGTGCCAAGGGTATTCAGAGCCTGGCGCAGGCTCTGATTTGGCTTCGCTGAAAACCCGTGCGGTCAAAACGGCTGACGGATACGTCGTCAGCGGTCAAAAGACATGGACCACGCTTGCGCAGTATGCCGACTGGATGTTCTGTCTGGCGCGCACCGACCCAGACGTCAAGCCACAACGCGGTATTTCCTTGCTGCTTATTGACCTGCGCCAGCCGGGCGTTACCGTTAGGCCTATTCGTACACTTGATGGCGGTGTTGACGTCAACGAGGTCTGGCTTGATGAAGTAAAAGTGCCTTTCGAAAACCTGGTTGGCAATGAAAATGAAGGCTGGACATACGCCAAGTATTTGCTTGGGCATGAGCGCACAGGCATTGCAGGCATAGGGCATTGCCATCGCGAGCTCAAAATTCTCAAGAACATGGCCGATGAAATGCGCGTGGACGGCAGACGGGCGATCGACAATCCGCGTCTCAAAGAGAAAGTCGTGCGCATTGAAGCCGACATCCGGGCGCTTGAAATGTTGCTGCTGCGTGTTGCAGCCAATAGTGCGCAAGGGCCAGGGCCTCAGGCATCCATGCTGAAGGTGCGTGGCTCTGAAATACAGCAGGATCTGGCGATGCTGCAAATGGAAGTAATGGGCATTGATGGCTGGCCTTACGATTCTGCATGGCGCGAATCGGATGCGTCATTTTTCGGCCCAGGCCCCGAGCCTGCAGCCGCTGCATCGGGCGGGTATTTCGACATGCGTAAAACCACCATTTACGGTGGAACGACTGAAGTGCAGAAAACCATTATCGCGAAAATGGTTCTGAGCAGCTGAACGCTCCGCACATTGGTTTGTCACGATTTCACAGGATAAAGACATGGATTTTACGTATGACGAACAGCAGCGCATGCTGACAGACAGCCTGCGCAGACTGGTTAAGGATAAATTTACATTTGAAGCACGGCGTGAGCAAAGCCAGCAGAGCGGGTTGAACGACGCATCATGGCAGTCTTTGGCTGAGGTCGGTGTGACTGGCCTGCTGATCCCTGAGCAGTACGACGGGTTTGGCGAATCCACGGCCACGCTGGTGGCTACCCAGTTAGAGCTGGGGCGCGGGTTGGTTTCCGGGCCGCTTATTCCTAGTGCGGTCATTGCAACGGCTGTGCTGCTGAACAGCGGCAATGACACATTGAAAGCAGACTACCTGCCGCAAATGGCGGCGGGCTCAGCCGTGCTGGCGCTCGCGTATCTGGAGGGCGAGCAGCAAAACGATATCGAACCTTCTGCTACGCGTGCCAGCGAAACTGGCGACACATACACGCTGCAAGGCGATAAAAAGCTGGTGTGGGCGGGCGGTAGTGCTCATGCCTTGATCGTTTCGGCAACGCTGGAAAACGAGCTGGCCCTTTTTGTGGTGGCGACTGATGCAGAAGGCCTTACTCTGCACGATTACCCGACTATCGATGGCTACCGTTGCGCCACGCTGCAGCTAAATAACGTGCAGGTGCCTAAAAAGGCATTGCTTGCACGGGGTGAGCAGGCACGCCAGGCGCTTGAGTCTGGGCTTGATTATGGCGTAACCGCGTTGTGTGCACACACGGCAGGTGCCATGGAAAAGCTGGTGGAGATTACTGCAGAGTACATAAAGACGCGACAGCAGTTTGGCAAGCCACTGGCTGAGTTTCAGGTGCTGCAGCATCGTTTGGCCGATATGATGATCAAGCAGGAGCTGGCCGCGTCCATGGCGTATGTGGCTGCTACGGCGCTGGGTGAAGAAGACATTGCCGAGCGTCGCCGCATGTTGTCATCGGCGAAAGTGCTGGTGCCAGAGTATGGCCGTTTTGTTGGCGAAAGTGCAGTGCAAATGCACGGCGGTATTGGCATGACCGATGAGCTTGAAGTGGGTGATTATTTCAAGCGCATTACCTTTGTCGATTATTTGCTGGGTAACCATGACTACCACCTTGACCGGCTGATGGCGCTGTTCGATAACGCGTAGCCCCGTCATGTGTCGGGCCACGGCCCGACACATGATATTGATAATGGCATTTGGCATTTGGCGTAGTGGCTGTGGCAGTGGCAATAGCAATAACAGCAGTAGTAGCAATAGCGGCAATAGCAACAGAAGCACTAGCAACAAAAGCACTAACAACAGTTGCAATGGCAGCAACAGCAGTAGCAGCAACAGCGTAACGCTTTGCGTGCTCCTCAGTACGACATTGCAATCATCACCCCTGTGGGGCGGATTGCAACGTTTGTGCCCGCTTTACTTGTTGGTGGCCGTCATGACGGGCAGAGGGGCCGGGCTGGTTCGCGTTGCCAGCACCTGGTCCACGCGATAGGTATCCACATCCATCACTTCAAACTTGAAATCACCCAGGGTCACGGTGTCTGTGCGTCGTGGGACGCGACGCAGCGCGTCCATCAGAAAGCCGGCCAGTGTTTCGTAATCATCATCGTGCAACAGCTCTTCGACACCCAGTGCGCGCCTGACATCCTGTATGGGGGTGTTGCCATCTATCAACCATGAGTTCTCGTCACGCTGAACAATCTGCTCTTCATCCCAGGGTGAAACCAGGTCCCCCATGACGGTGCTCATAACGTCGTTCAAAGTGACCACCCCTACCACCAGACTGTATTCGTTGACAATAATGGCGAAGTCTTCGCCAACCTGACGAAACTGCTCAAGCACCTCGGCCAGTGTAAGGCGGTCAGGCACGACCAGGGCCTTTTGGATTAAATCGCCCTTGGCCAGCGCAATAGGTTGGCCATTGAGTACACGCTGAAACAAGCCATGCGCCTCGACATAGCCGACGACGTGATCGATGTCGCCCTTGCATACCGGGTAGGTCGAATACGGCTCGGCCGAGATCCGCGCACGTATTATGTCGTCCGGATCATCAAGGTCAAAATAGGCAATACGGTCGCGCTGCGTCATGGCGCTGGGCACGGTGCGTGTATTGAGCTCGAATATGTTTTCAATGATTTGCTGTTCATCCCGGTGGAGTGCACCGGACAGGGCACCGGCCTCGGTCAGCGCCAGAATATCTTCTGAGGTTACGCTGTCATCGCGTTTGGTGGGCAGTCGCAATGCTTGCGTGATCAACTCGGTAAGACGTGCATAAAACCAGACAATTGGCTTAAAAACCTTCATTAGCACCAGCATGGGGCCAATGGCGCGCACGGCGAATCGTTCAGGGGCGGCCATACCGGCCTGTTTCGGGACCAGATCAGTAAACAGAATGAATATGGATGTGACGAGTATGAAAGAGGTCAGAAAGCCAAGCGTGTTTGCAGTGTTTAGCGGAAGCCAAAGCGAATAAAGCTGCGTGAGATGTGGGCTGAGTAGACCTTCACCCACGATACCGCCCAGAATGGCCAGTGCATTGACACCGATTTGTATAACCGTAAAGTAGTGGCCTGGCTGCTGCTGCACCCGTATGACGTTTTCTGCGCGTAAGTCACCCCCATCAGCCATGCGCCGCAGGCGCAGCCGGCGCGATGCGGCAAGGGAAATTTCTGCAATAGAAAAGAAGGCTGCCGCAACGACAAGCGCGGCCAGCAGCAGAAGGTTTTGACTGAAACTCATAGAAACCGTAAATAGCCCATAACCTTGCTATGGTAATGCGTTTTCTGAGGTAAGGGCAGGCTTGGGCTTTAAGGCGGTGTTTTAACTGGCGGGCGCTTGAATTGCCGGAGCAATCTCCGGCCGTCATTCGGCCGGGGGGTTATTCCAAACCGTGTATGAACGCGGCGGTCTCTGCTATGACCATGTCAGGCTGGTCGCGGTGCGGCGAGTGCCCGCACTGGGGAATAACAAATAGCTCAGTTTGTGGGGCGCCGCGCTGTATGCCGTAAACTTGATCAAGCGAGGCATATTCGTCGCTGTCACCCTGCATGGCCAGTATCGGGCAGCTGATGGCAGGCAGAAATGATTCAATATTCCAGTTGCGAAAATCGGGGTTTAGCCAGGCGTCGTTCCAGGCCCAGAACGCCGAGTCGGGGTCGCGGTGGTAGCGCTGCAGTTTGTCGGCAAGATCGGTCTGCAAATAGGTTTCTCGAGCCTGCATGATACTGGCCACGGTTATGTCTTCCACAAAAATGTGCGGTGCAGCAACCACAATGCCACAAATACGCTCAGGGTAAATGGCCGCATACAGCAGGGCGATTGTGCCGCCGTCGCTGTGACCAAACAGCACAAGCTTTTCAGTTTGCAGTCCCAAAGCCTTCAAGAGTGCCGGCAGTGCTTCTTGAGCCTGCACTTGCAGGTATTCGGGCTGCCATGTTTCTTCGTGGGGGCGAGGTGTGCTGCTGCCATACCCATAGCGCGAAAACACCAAGCCGCGACAGCCAGCGGCCTGACAAAGCTGCAGTGGCCAGTCTTTCCACATTGCCACCGAGCCCAGGCCTTCGTGCAAAAACACAACCAGCGGTTGGTCGTGGCGTTCGGGGAATATCCATTGATACTCGATATCAACGTGCCGATCCATGAACGGTATGGTGACATGCTGTGTGACGAGGTGTTCTGCGAGGGTAGGCGGCGTTGTCTCTTGCATGGTCGGCTATTTTATTGTTGATGAAGGGTACGGACGTGCGCCCGGGCCTGATCTGACCAACCGCGTCTGCGCGCGAAGTTTGCTGGGTCGTTTAGAGTGTATCGCGTCGTTTGTGGTTGTGCAGGAGGTTGATGGTTCTGGCGGTCGCTTGGGTGGCGCGATCGCTACCGCGCCATAAGTATCCGACAGTCAGTTTCCATTCATCTGAAACCACTCCGCCCTGCGACTTTCCGAGGGCGAGCTCATTGTCGTCTCGTCAAGCCGGAACCCTATGCTTTGCTCTGAATAAGGCAGATTCAATTTGGGGGTTGGGCGGAAGGTGACTGAGCAAACAGAGGAAGCTCCTGGCCACAGTTTTCGCAGAATTTCGCATACTTATGCAATCCTGTTGCCAGGCACTCTGGGCATGTCCGGGTGTTAGGTTTGGCGGCAAATCTCTGTGCGGTCATTTCTGACGTGATGATTCCGGTCGGAACCGCAAGAATACTCCATCCGACGAGCATACTGATTGAAGTAATTGCACGCCCCAGATCAGTTTGTGGCGTTATATCGCCAAAACCGACCGTCGTTACTGCAGTGATGGCAAAATAGACAGACATCGGGATGCTGCTAAATTGCGAGTTGGGCCCCCCCTCTACAACGTAAAGCAACGTGCCATTCACAATTACGACAATCGCGACCACAGACAGAAAGATCACAATCTTGCGCATGCTCGCTAACATGGCGCGACCCAATACTGAGTACTCTTCGACGTAGGCTGCAAGCTTTAGAAGCCGAAACATTCGCAGCAATCGCAAGAGACGAATGTCGAACAGGGTATGTAACTCAGGTATGAAAAAAGCGGCGTAGGTTGGAAGAATTGCCAGAAGATCTACGATTCCATAAAAGCTTCTGACATAGCGCATCGGATGTTTGACGCAGCTCAGGCGGACAATATATTCAATAGTAAAGATGACGGTGAAAACCCACTCTAACGTATGTAGAGTGGCACCCTGGCTGTTGTCCCTAATTTGGGAAACGCTATTAAGCATCACTACAGCCACACTCAGCAAGATTGCGGCTATCAGGGAGAAGTCGAACCAGCGCCCAGCACGTGTTTCTGCCTCAAAAATAATGATAAACAACCGCTCACGGATTCCTGGCTCCGGCCTGCCAAAATAAGCCACCCCATCAGGTGTGCGAGGCGTTCGTGGGACTGGCTGATCTTGTTCTTGTGCCTTCATACGTACACCTAGATTAGTTACCTAGCTAAATCGCGTTATTTTACAGCGTAGCTCGCAGTATTAATGCTTTTACTCAGTCGCTCAGAAAAACAACATTGCTGCAGCAAATGAGCCGAGCAATTGCCCGCCACGAGTTGCCTCTTTGGTCAAATGATGCCATCACATCTCCAAATTTTGGGGGACATCATGGAGGCAGTCACGCCGTTTGCGTAGGGGGGAGGAAAGGTAGTCTCCGGGAAGATGTACTGTCCCGAAGGAAATGGATAAAACGAAAAAAGCCATACAAATCAATTATTTGTATGGCTTTTTTGGATATCAGTTTGGTGCCGCTTGCCGGATTCGAACTGGCGACCTTTTCATTACGAATGAACTGCTCTACCAACTGAGCTAAAGCGGCGTGCCTGGCGTTGCCGCTAAAGCTGCGACATGGTGCCGGGTCAAGGCCGTTATTATACATATTTTTGGGGTGGGGCCCTGACGCGAAGGCGCTCCGTTACTATGTCGTTTTGAAAGCTGCTCCAGGTGGGGCCAAGGACGCATTGTATGACTTTGCTTGCAACACTTTTATTGTTGGCTGCATTGCTGCCCTATGTCGCGGCTGTCTCAGCCAAGGCAGGGGGCCAGCGCTTTGACAACAACGATCCGCGGGCGTGGCTGGCTGCCCAACAAGGGTGGCGGTCTAGGGCCAACGCGGCGCAGGCCAATCTGTTTGAGGGTTTGCCATTTTTCTATGCAGCTGTTTTGTTTGCACTTTACGCCCAGGCTGACCCTGCCAGGCTGATTGGGCTGATGATCGCATGGATTGTGCTCAGGCTGGTTTATATACTGATGTACATAAGTGGGCGGGGTATGCTGAGGTCGCTGGTATGGGCGTTAGCACTGGTTGTCAATATTGTGATACTGTTTTCGGCAGTGTAGGGCAGACGGGGCAGGGTTTTGCACTGCCCCTTCTGCCCAAGCATCCACGTTGGCCAGTTCATATTCGTTCGGGCCAGTTATTTATTTTTATCTAAAAGGAAAGATCAATGAGTGATATTCAGCGTAGCGGTAGTGGTGGGCGATTTAGTAGTACCGTCGTTCACGGCAACATTGTTTATTTGTGCGGCATCACCGCGAAAGATCTGGCGGCCGATGTTACCGCCCAAACGCGAGATATCCTAAACCAAATTGACGTCGCGCTTTCCGAGGCAGGGTCTGATAAGTCACGCATTCTTACAGCACAGATCTGGTTGCAAAACATTGACCGTGATTTTGCTGCAATGAACCAGGCCTGGGACGAATGGCTTGACAAGGCAAACATGCCCACCCGCGCTACTGGCGAAAGCAGGCTTGCCTCACCAGAAGTGCTTGTCGAAATTATTATTACTGCGGCCAAATAATCGCCTAGGCGGTTTTGCTTGCAGTGATCAGGTAATAAAAAACGCGGGCTGTTGCCCGCGTTTTTTATCGCTGAGAGTCTTGATTGTTCATGCGTATGGCATCGGGGAAAAGATCCCAGCAGGCCATGAACAGTGCAGCAAACATCGGCCCCATGACGAAGCCATTAAGCCCAAACACGGCCAGACCGCCCAGGGTCGATATAAGAATTACGTAGTCTGGGATTTTAGTGTCTTTGCCTACCAGCAGTGGCCTCAGGACGTTGTCAACCAACCCGATGACCAGCACGCCGAACAGTGTTAGCGTCACGCCTTGCCAGATAGCGCCGGTTACCAGAAAGTAAATTGCCACAGGCACCCAGATCAGTGCTGCCCCAACGGCAGGCAGCAGCGATAGAAACGCCATTAGCACGCCCCACAGCAACGAAGCCTGTATGCCCAGCGCCCAGAATATAAACCCACCCAGAGCCCCCTGGGTGACCGCCACGACGATGTTGCCCTTTACGGTGGCTCTGACAACCGTCGTGAATTTTCGGATAAGGTGCTGCTGGTGGGCTTCGCTAAGGGGTATGAGCTGTTTGCTGTGACGGGCTAGCTCCATACCGTCGCGCAGCAGAAAAAACAGCAGGTAAAGCATGACGCCCAGCCCAACCAGGAACTGGAATGTGTTCTGGCCAATGTTGACGGCCTGTGTCGCCAGAAATTTGCTGCCTTGCAGGGCGCCCTGCGACAGCTTGTCGCGCAGGCTGAATATGTCGCTAATGCCAAAACGGGCCAGCAGATCATGCAGCCAGGGCGGAAAAACGCTGAAAACCTGTTCTACGTAGGTACCCAGGTTAAGCTCGCCCGTGTCCATGCGTTTATAGACATTTGCCCCTTCCGATACCAGTGAGAGCGTAAGCAGAATGACGGGCAAAATAACAATGAGCAGCACCGTCAGCAAGGTAACCAGTGCCGCAAGATTACGACGACCACCAAACTTCGATAGCAGGTATCTGTGCAGCGGCTGAAAAATAATGGCGAGAATGGCGCCCCAGAATATGGCACCGTAATACGGCAGCAGCACCGAAATAAAGGCGATGCTGACGGCCACCAGCAATAATAGGAAAGCGCGAAAATAAAGACTGGAATTATTCATGTGAATTCAGTTTGCTGATGCGCAACCACCTGCGGGTGGGCCAGGCCAGCCTCGGTCAAGGTATAAGCTTGAATTCTATGCGAAAGACGACGCCAGCGCTGCTTGTTGGTCAGTCTAGTGGTAACAAAGCATGCATTGTTCAATACTGCTAAACTTGATCCGTCTTTGGGGAGTAGTCTGCTTCCAATCTCCGGAAGCGCCCGCGTCAACATTCTCGGCATGCCACTCATGCCGTGGCGCCGGCAGCCTGAACAGGCCTGACGAGACCAACGACATGCCAACGCAATGTGGTCGGGCGCGTCTGGCGTGTCGTGGTTGCGTCGCCCGGCCTGGAAACTGCTTCATGGATTTTCTCCCCACACTTCTGCTGGCCCTTGCCATGTCTGCCGACGCTTTTGCCGCTGCTGTCGGCAAAGGTGCAGCGCTGCACAAGCCGCGATTTGCAGAGGCCTTACGTACAGGCTTGATCTTTGGCGTGATCGAAGGCTTGACGCCCGTTATGGGCTGGGCCATGGGTCGCGTTGCCGCGCCTTATGTTGTGGCCTGGGATCACTGGATTGCCTTTGTTCTGCTGGTGGGGCTGGGTTCCGTCATGATCTGGAATGCCTGTAAGAGCGGAGTAGTAGAAATATTGCCTCAAAAACACTGTCAGGACGCCACCGAAGTAAATGATGGCGGCCTGCTCGCTGACGGCGGGCATGCAGCAGCGACACATGCAATACAAAAACGCACCAGGCATTCTTTCTGGTTGCTGGCAATTACCGGTTTTGCTACCAGTATCGATGCGATGGCTGTGGGTGTTACCTTGGCATTTCTGGATGTGAGCATTGTCGGAACAGCCATAGCCATAGGCTTTACTACTCTGGTCATGGTTACATTGGGCGTCATGCTGGGTCGAGTGCTTGGCACCATGGCTGGAAACCGGGCAGAAATCGTGGGCGGTTTAATTCTTATTGGCATAGGGGTGTTTATTCTTTATGAACATGCCGGCGGAGCCCTAACGTCACTCATCACGCAGTTGTGATCCAGCAGCTTTATACCCCTGAGTATGCACCGCAATAACGTATTTAGCGTTTCCCTGCGATAGATATTTACCTGTACATGTCTGTATGTAACAGGTTTAATTCGAATTGTCGCGTCTTGCGACAAATTCATCCTCAAGGGGATAGCTCATGTCTTCAACAGATTCGCATGTTGTTTCGTACAAGAGAAAAGCCCAGACCCGGTCAGTGGGTAAGGGCTTGATTTCTTTAATGTTGGGTGACTTCCCGAACTGGGCTTGAAGCAATAATTTTCAGGCTATCAGTTCGGGTCGCCAATGTAGAAATGAAAAAGCCGTGAAATTCAATGATCTGCAAATCATTCAGGTTATCGATATATAGCCTCAATCACCTTGGATTGCTCGTCATACTTTATCGTGAAAAACACTCTGGAGAGGTATTTAGAACCAGATGCCTTTTCGGTCATTTAGGCAGATGAAGCCGCGCACTACCCGATAGATATACCAGATGCCAGTGCCGATAATAATAAGTGGCCCGATATAAATGAAAGTGGCCAGTGCACCAATAATACCCAACGCCAGGCTGATCCAGAACGTACGAATGAGCATGCTCATGTGCCCGTGATAAATGGTGCCTGTCATTTCATTACGCTTGACGTAAGCCATGATCAGCCCAACGATAGAGGGCAACCCACCCAGCAATATGCCAAGGGCAAAAGCCGCATACACGACGATTGAGTAAGTACGTAGGCTGTCGTTTGGGGCTGTGCCTGGTTGCTGTACTTCTGTGAAGGATGAGCTGGATTCAGTGTTCACGTAAAAAAACCTCGCTGAAGATAAATGGCAATTGCTATTAGATTACTAAACTATTGCTGGCTTTGCTCTGCGCCCTAGGTGTGGCTACTTTGACGTGTCGGTGAGTCGGTAATCCATGCTTTTTAACGTAGCGACCACGTTCAGAAGTCTACCTTCTTGGTGTTCGATTTTGACCAGTAAATAATCCAGGTCAGGGGCCACGTAAAGCCGTGTCTGACGTTTTTTGCTATCTCGCACTCGCTCTACGATTAGTGTTTCAAATTCTCCTAGCCCGGTTTCTACTTTTTGTGTTCCGATCACCTTATAGGTTTGGGTGTTTTGGCGGCCCTTGTTTATGAGCGAATAGGAAAACTGCTTTTTCCCGGCCATGAGATCACAACGAGCCTCAAAAAAGAAGCTGATGGGGTCATACACGGCAGTGTCTAAATTAAAGCTTTTTTGTTCGTCTTTGCCTTTGTATTCTGCTTTTTTATGCGTCCAGTCAAACTCTAGCGTTTGCCTTGTTTCTTCTTTTAAGGGACGTTTGCTGGTGGCAACATACGATATGGGCCGCACCTTGCAGTGATCCATTTCAAATGTTGCCTTTTGGCTTGCCGAGGCTAACCAGTGATCCAGTTCAAAATCGACATCATATCGATGATGGTCTCGTTTAATTTTTAAGAAATTTTTGCCATCAGTTGGCGTGTTGTTGAACTGGACAGAAAATTTTGCATCGACAAAATCAATGCTTTGAGCATGGGCGGGTTGAAAGAAACACAGTAGTACGCCACATAGCAAACCATAGCCTTTCAAAATGGCTTTTGTCGAGATTGGTGAGCGTACCTTAAGTGTGCGTGGATGTGCCAGGGAAGGAGGGAAGGGGGTCATCGCATTGAACCAGTTGTTCCCCATTAAATAAATGGGTTATCTGCTGATAAATCATAGTGTTGATTGCGGCGTTAAGCAACGAGAAGCGGGTAGTGTGTTTAGCGGTACTTAACTAGCTTGGTCGGCTAGGATGGTTGACATCGCTCGGGCATTGGGTGGCAGCCGTGTGGCGACGGAACGCTGTGTGGCGTAGCGCGCCTGCATGGTGGATTACGCCTAGGACCGCTGCTACATCGTTTCGAGAGCCACCAAGCGCCTGGCGCTGCGGTCACTGCCGTCCTTGGGTTGCTAAGAGGGCGTGCAGCACCGTTGAGGCTGTCAGGTAAGGTCTATATTGCCAGCGCTGACGTTTGCGGCGCGCTGGCTGTCACACAGAGCCCCATTGGTGCAGCTATTGTACGAGCGCGACGGCAGGCTGAAACTACTGGATATGTGACGTGCCTCATACTCCGTCTTGTAAAAGCAAAACGCCAACCCCGAAGGATTGGCGTAATTACTTGATACCGCTATATATTCTTGGCTCCCCGACCAGGGCTCGAACCTGGGACCTGCGGATTAACAGGCCCAGCCTCGAAACACCTTGTAATGCGCATGAAATAACGATCTTGCATCAGTTCGCGTCTAATAAAAGCAATCCGTTTCGTCATCGGTGCCGTAGGGCGATATCCGCCTGTATAGCTGGATATTGGACGGGCTCACGCGCCGATTGTCAGGCTGTTAGATGCTACCGATTCCCGCCAGCGGGACTTGACGTAGATCTCGGTGGTCGTTTTGTCTTTGTGTCCACACAAGGCTTGAATGCGCTCAATAGGCTCTCCGCCCAGCCACATGTCGGTTGCTCCTTTGCCCTTGATGTCTCGAAATCCAAACGGCTCAAGGCTTGGAAGCTTTTTTCGGGCTTTGGTTTGGGCGCGCCGAAGCATTGAGTCCAGGCCGCTATAGGTGTACGGTTTTCCTCTTGCTGTGTGGACTATGGGTCGACGCAGGATCGGGATTTCTCCGATAACTGACTCGATAAGCTCCAGTAACCGGCCATCCATGGTGATTTCCAGCACACGCCCAGTTTTATTCTGCTTTACACGCAAAACCTTGCCTGCGCCTTTAATCCGGACATCCGCTGGCGTCCAGCCTAAAATATCGCTTTCTGGCCGCTGCAAGGTACGATACGTCAGCTCCATCATCAGTTTTACAGTGTTTGGGGCCACCGCGTAGACCGCGTTGTATTCATCATCAGTGACATAGCGATCGCGAGATACTTCTGGATTACGCTTGACCCCACTGGCTCGCATGCATGGATTGACGATAAGTGTCGATTGCCCGGTGCGGATCAGCCAGGATAGACAGGACGATAGGCATGCCCGTTCTCTATTTGCCCTGGTGGGGCGTCCAGCACGCTTTCCTTCTTCAAGATACATCTGTACGGAAGCTGGCGTGATGGATTCAGGTGATAGTTTTCCAAAGAATACCTTTAGCTCAACGACGTTTTTTTTGTAATCATCAAGAGTGCGTTGAGCGCGGCTGCCTGCTTTAACTTGGGCTTCATAGTCAATCAGGAACATGTCCAACCAATAGCCGACGGTGCCGTAAATCCCATCGGGATCATTGTAAAGCGCGGCTCTGCGTTTAGCTTCGTTAACATCCGTGCCAACATTCTCCCACCTTCCGGTTCTGTGGAAGTACCAGAACTTGTTGCGTTTCCATACTAGCCGGGTGCCGGCCAAGCCCATCGGATCACCGTTTTTGCGTTTGCGTCCCATTTTTGCTTGCCCATCGCTGTCGTAATGCGGCTATGTCCCCACCTATTTCGGGGGCCGAAGTCATCCTGGCTGCACCCAGAACCCGTTCAAACTCTGATCGAGCAACTAGCGCCCGACCATTGGGCTTCTCTTTCACGAGTAGACCCAGGCTTTTAAGATGGCGTCTCTGCGCCGCTGGCATAACCAGAGGGTCGCAGATGGCAGCGATTTCGTAGTCCGTCAGATACGGCGGCTGCAGCATGTTTGCACCTCCAAATTCAAATAATCCACCAAGCCACCCAAGCGACCACAGATACAATCGCGGCGTTCAGGTAGTAAGCAGCGCGGACAATGTATTGCGTGGACTCGCTGTAGTCCGCCCCGTCGCGCTCCGATAGGACGTGAGCGAGTAGGGCAGATAGGGCAGTGAAGGCCACCGGGATTAGGATTGTTTTCATTGGCTCTCCTTTGGAAAGGCCCATTTCGTCGGCTCGCCGTTTGCGTTGTATTCAACTGGTGCGTAGCCTGCTCGGGCCGCTTGATCAAGCATCTTGTGAGCCTCGCCTAGCGTTAATGGGCCTCGTGCTTGGCGTCGCTCCAGTTCGGCCCATGCCTCGTCTTCTTCTTGCGTGGCTGGCATAGCGTCAGCCGTCAAGGAATCCTTTACTACTGGCTCAGCTGGTTGTGGGGCAGCGTAGATAGGAACGCAAGCAAGTCCCTTGGCGGCCTTATAGATAGTAGTGCCCACGTTTGACTCTGGATGTCTGCCTGGCTCTGAAAGCCAGTTAATCGTGCTTGGTGCTAGATATCCCACCGGCTCACCCCACTGCTTGCGTTCTAATTGCTCGACAAGTTCCTCTATACGCTTCACGTATACCTGAATGATCCCCTCCCATTCTTTTTTCATTTTCTTGTTAGTGTGTGTTGTGGCGGCTTGCCATGCCTGAAAACGCAACGCATCTGAGTCACCGTAGTACCACTCGCCATGTTCGGCTTTGAATTGCTCCCGCCAAGCCTCGAAATCTGCGCGTTCGGTTTCTTTGGTCATGCTTGTTTCCTCAAATGAATGGCATACACACGCACCGGCTCGGGCCCGAAGTGCGGATGCGTGATGGTTTTGATGGTGTAGCCACGCCACGGAAGCTCCAGGCGGCGAGCGCTGTCGTCACGGCGAGGGTATCCGCGTGTTAGCACTACTTTGTCAAACATTCCGGACGCGGTGGCAAATCGCCTTTGCCAGTAGGCATTGCACAGCCGGTATTCCTCAGTCTTCGTTCCGGCTTTGATGGCGTCGAAGTATTCACCCTTGAGCGCTAACGTCAGGCTAGGCATGCTCAGTCTCCTGTAATGCGGCGGCGGGCGTGGGTCATGACAGCTTTGTAAGCATCAAGCGCGTATTCACTTCTTTTGCTTTCACTCGCCTCTATATCTCCGTAATCAAGAACTAGACGGGTCATTTCGCGCAGCCATGCTTCTTGTGGAGCATGAATCGCATTCTGCGCTCCACAAGCCGCGTTGTCGTTAACGGGCGATGCGCCATGCTCAGCAAGCACAGCCCGAGCAAACGCCGCAATGTCAGCGTACATATCGCCGTTGCCTGGAATCTCAAGCCAGATAGAGAGTAGAGCTTCGTCGGTTGGCTTATTGGCTATCATGGCTTTGGCCCTGCTGGAGTGGTGTTACATGGCTCAAGAGATAGCAGCCGCTGATGCCTTTCATCCAGACGACTGCGGAATGCCCGCTTAGAATTTGCGCCTCGCTGATCGTCGTTGTGATTTTTGATTCGTCCACGAAATCTAGCTTCACAGCCACTTGACCGCCGACCATGCACTTGGCATTAAAGGCGTCACACTCAGCCTGAAGCTGCTTGATGTTTGGTTTGCGGCATGTCATTCCCTTTCCTCCCGTATCCACTGATCATCACACCCCGTAGTAGACGCGCCCATCATGGATATACCGCCAGCTCCTATGGCTCGCTCCTGCTCGATAAGCTCGGCGATGCGGTCGTCGCGATTTAGCGCAACGCCGACCAGCTGCGCATGCGTGAGCGATTCGTAATAGTGGCGGGCGCTAGGGTTGGCTGCGACCGGCAAAGATTCGCCCACGCTACCGTGGACTGGCGCGGCTATTGCGCTATCGGGGTTTGTCATTGGATTGTCCATAGGGTTATTCACAGGTTCTGGGGATAAGTAGAGGCTAGTGACCACTCGCATGGATTCGCGCACATTGCAGCTTGCAGCGACCAGGGCGATCATCCGGGCCGTTGTTAGCACGCCGACTCCGTGGTTATTGAAAGAGGAAATCAAGTACGATCAGTGATCTTGTTTGGAGAAGATATGGACTACATGTACAAGGGCGTAGTAATTTTTCTAACGCCTAGACAGCACGACGACGGCTTCTACGTCGATATAAGCCTTGGGAGTATCATCCCGCTTGGGGGTGGCCCAGGCCGAAAACGAGCTTCATTCGGGCTTGGCGCAGTCGGCCCGTTTGCTAGTGAGTCTGACGCTGTATCTCACGCTAAAGCTCATGCTCAGCAGTGGGTCGACGACAATCCGGGCGCGGCTCTGTAATTACGCTGTCCTATATGCTTTGGGTGGTGGTGTATACGGCACCATCATCATGCCCACCATTGATTTGATTGCGCTCATCCTGCAATTCTGTGCTTGATAATGCCAACTACGCCATTCGGCAGCTTTTCTGGCTCAGCGCTGTTAAGAAAGGGTGATTCGTTGCCGCTTGTGGCCTTGATGTACTCGACCTCGATCTTGGCGCTGTTGATGATGACCTGGCCAACGTCGCTCATGGCCTTGGCCTGCTCGACGGTGATGTCTCCAGAGCGCAGCCCTGCCAAGGTATCGAACATGGCCCTACGCAGATCGTTGATGTTTTTTGACACTGTTAATTCTCCTGTTCAATGCTGCGCGGGCAGTCATGGCGCCCTTAATCTCTGGCGGATAGTTGTGAATACTGTTGCGTTTCATGTTTTCGGCGCGGGTGATGCATTCGAGCCGATCAGCGGTTATCTCTTCGCGGGCGGCGGTGAGCTGACCGGGCTTGAATACGACGATATGTTTTGGCGGAATCGGGCCGTGAGCCTCTTCCCAGACCAGGCGGTGCACAGCCACCCATCGTTTTGATGGGTACAGATCGGGATCGTCCGTAACCTTGAGCTCCAGATACCCGTCTTTGCTGATGCGTGTAGACCCGATTGGCACGTAGTTGCTCTGCGCAGGTCCGGTCATTCCGCCTTTCTTGAAACGGGTTTCATGGCTTCGGCCACCGGCTTCGAACGGCTTGCCTTTGTTCCAGGTCTTATGGCCGGGCTTAAATTGCGTGGCGGTGTTTTTCTTCTGGCCTTTCTGGAATCGGCCGGCAGTCTGTCCGGCAAGATATGCGGCAGACTTCTTTAGCCCAAGCTTGGCGGCTTTGCTGTACACCTGCCTGACGGTGCGACCAAACTCTTCGGCTAGGGCCTCTGTGGTGTGGTCTGGGTAGGCTTGGCGTAGACGCTCTGTATCTGCCTCTGTCCAGTGCTGGTTGGTCATGAGAAAAGCTCCATTTGTTTTGATTGGCTACGCGACCATTCGCATGGATCCCTGCGCATTCCAATTGGCACGCACTAGCGCGGTCGCCGGGGGCGGGCTCACGCTATTGCCACACATCTTGACCTGGGCTGATTTGCTGAACCTTCGCCCATCATGCCCATGAGTGATGATGTAGCTCTTCGGAAAGCCTTGGGCCGCATAAAGCTCGTGCGGCTCGAGCATTCTCAGCTTGATATCGACGATGACGTAAGGTGTGCCTTGAATAATGACGGTCACTAGTGCCAGACGATCTTTAGTGGTGAGCGTGTGCATCGGTTCGCGCAAGTCGCCCCATTGACCGCCTTCGCCGTAGTAGCGGATAAGAAAAGAGGCGACCCCTAAGGCCCCGGCCTCGTCGCTGGACGATAGATCGCATTCAACCAGTCCAAGTCGGTTCTCCGTGGTCACTGTTGCGGTTGGGTCACGCATATCTCGACAGCGGTTTGCTTCGTCGGTGTAGTAACTCGAAAGAAAGGCGGTTGTTAGACCGTGATGTTGTCCGCCAGCGCTAACCGTCATCAATGGGTCGTCAATGTCACGCGCATCACAGTTGCCGCGTAGGTGCGTGAGGTGCGCTGTCACCAGCTGCTGTTGGCTGCCGGTGTTGGTCACGGTTGTCATTGGGCTATCAAGGCTGTGGCCGGGGGTTGTGTTGAAGCCGCCGTTCATTTGGGCGAGATATGCCGTAGCTACCGCCTGGCCGCCACTGCCTGTAGCGGTTACCGTGTTTAGCGGATCGCGAACATCTTTCACGCCAGAGCCCCAGCGCTGCACGCCGCCAGGCTTGCCTTCGCCATGAGCGGCCTGCACAAGCACCGGCGCAGCAACTCCCATGGCGTGCGCATTCCCTGCTGGCCTGGCTGCGCCCGCTCCAGACGTAATTGTTGGCAGCGGGTCATGAATAGATGCGCCATGACTGTCGCCGCGAAATTTTACAATGAATGGATCGCCACTATCCAGCACGTAGCGCTTTACACCTCTGGCAATCCTGCGCATGGTTGCCTCAGCCAGTGGCCTGGGCCGATCAAAAATAGAACGGCCCGGAATCGACCAATCAATACACTCAGCGGCGGCCCGCCATTTCTTTTGCTTTTTAGCCGGCGCTTTAAAATGGGTCGGCTCCGGCCAAACGATAGGCTGACCGTCGCATCGGGCCAGCATGAAAAGACGATCCCTGGTGGTGGGGGCACCATAATCAGCAGCAATAAGACGCTCCCACTCAACCTCATAACCCATGCCGTGTAGTACCGCCACAAACCGCCGCCACGTCTGGCCGACGCGCTTAATGTCCGGCACAAGAAACTGCTGATCGATGGGTGTGTGCTCGCCTTTGAGCGCGACGGTGCCGTCAAGCCGCATGACTCGCCCGGTGGCTTTATCGCGCTTAGCGACCAGCGGGCCCCAGTTAAGAATCTGCTTTACGTTTTCTAGGCTGAGGATGCGGGGTCGTACCTGCCCAGCCCAACGAACACCGACCCACGATAGCGCGCGTAGCTTGCGATCACGCGGCTGCCCGCCTTTTGCCTGACTATGGTGAGTGCAGTCCGGGCTTAGATGCAGCCAGCCGACGGGCATGCCGTCCGTGGCCTCATGTGGGCACACCTCGTAAATGTCGGCCTGATAGTGCTTGGACTGAGGGTGGTTCGCCTCATGCATGCTGATCGCGTCGGAATCGTGATTGATAGCTATATGTGGGTGCTGGCCCGTAGCGGTTTCAAAGGCGCTAGACCAGCCGCCGCCGCCCGCAAAGAGGTCGACAATAATCTCGCCCGCCAACGGCAGGACGAATTGAGGGGTGAGCATGTGTGGTTCCTTCGGATAATATGGAAACGGCCTGCAGCTGAAGGCTGATTGGCGTAGCGGGTTACGCGAAAAGCTCTATCTGCCCCTCTGGCATAGCCTCGCGAGGTGTGTTTGCTAGGCCATCTAACGCCACCTCTGATTCCCTAGCTCGCGCCTTGCGCCTAAGCTTCATGCCCCAGCCACCCAGAACATGAAATGGCGTATACCAGCGCCCGTATTCTTTTAAGGTCAGTGTGTTGCCATGAATGACGATGGCCGGCAGCCCGATCAGCGACATTTGTATGTACGCCATGTGCACGGCCTTGATATCCACGTCTGTGGCGGTGGCGTGGCATTGCTGCTGGAAGTTGTGGCCATGGCGGCGCATAACATCAGCGAAGGCCAGAATCGTGCAGCCAGCACCTACAGCCGGGTCGTTGACGGTGATGTATCCGCGCTCAGCAATCATTTCTGCCAGCTCGTCATCGATCTGCGTTTGAGCCATAACCACACTCAGGGAGTAGGGCGTGAAGAACTGGCCCCGGTCGCTATTGCTAATCTCCAGATCCATGAAGATTTCGCCCAGATAGTCACTGGTGCTTATTTCGAAGGCCGTGACCAGGTGCGAATAGATATGCGCGATCTGTGTGAGCTCTTCGCGCGTGTA
Organism: Pusillimonas sp. ANT_WB101; assembly: GCF_008369125.1. Taxonomy (NCBI): domain Bacteria; kingdom Pseudomonadati; phylum Pseudomonadota; class Betaproteobacteria; order Burkholderiales; family Alcaligenaceae; genus Pusillimonas; species Pusillimonas sp. ANT_WB101. Next base: position 387,681 of record NZ_VOAY01000001.1, read on the forward strand.
GCGCTTGGCCACATTAAGGTATTGCGCCTCTCTAGCCTCACACTGCTCACGGTCGACGCGGTTAGAAATGGACAGCGCGATCATTTCCATGCTGTCGCTGAATACGCGGTATAGGTCATGCTGATGGCCCAGGCCGCGCATGATCTTGACGATTTCTTTCTTGTGATCCACGCGTGATTAGCTCCCACGCCTTATTGGGGCGCGGGCCTCAAGGTAGTGGGTACATGTTGAGCTTTCCCCCGTCACGGCCTATGATCCCCATAAAAGTAAATAAGGAAGGGGTAAGAGATGCACGGGTGGTGTTGCGCCTTTGATTTGGCTTTGGATGAATTTAAATCAATGAAAGCTGAAGAGGCTCTTTTGCTTTCATGCCTCAAAGAGGCGGAGCGCAAGGTGGGCGTGATGGGGGCGACCGAGGAGCGTGCGCGATGGTTTTCATCTCGTGAGCGGGCTCGATACATGAATGAGTGCATCGTTCGCCACATAAGCCGCGCACCAGCAGGGTCAGAGACCTGTCTTGATGCTCAGATGGGCTGACGCTCGCCGCCCAGCGCATCAACCAGATCAGCCAGCAGGCGGGATAGCTCGCCCGTCATTAGCGTAAAGTAAGAATCAAACTGCTCGGCGTCGCTTTGCGTCAGGTCGCTGCCTTCTTTCAGGATATCGAGCGGCGTAATGCGCCTTACCTCAAGCCCTTCAGTCAGCACAAGCGACACGCGGTCAGCCCACGTCAACGCCAGCCGCGTAACCTGCTTGCCGGACTGCACATGCTTTTGCACGTCGGCCACATCAACGCTCTGGCGCACGTACCGGACCTTTGCGCCGCTGTCTGATGTTGACTGCAGATCCGTGTCTTGGTCGATAGTGAAGTTGGCCGGGGCCTCATCATCCAGCAGCCAGCTTGTCATGGCGCCGGCAGGGGATTGCTCGACGTACAGGGGCGACACAGGGAATGGATCCACCGACTTGGCAAGCAGGCCCAGCACTTCGTCGCACTTGGCGTCTGATGTTGCGTCGATCACCAACCACCCGTTGCGGGTGTCCAGCCATACGTGGGTATCGCGATATTGGCTGAATGCCTTGGGCAGAAGATCATCAGTGACTTGCTCTTTGATTTCCTTCAGTTGCTTGCGCCCGGGCTTAAATCCCTGCTGTTCTTCGATTTCCCGGGCTTTGGCCTGCATGAACTGGTTGACGACCGTGGCGGGCAGTAGCTTGGCCTCGGTGCGCATAGTAATTAGCAGCTGCCCATCGAGCGCGTAGACCATGCCGCTATCTTCGCGGGGAGATATCCAGCCAATGCTTTGCATTTCGTTGGCCGCGCCTGGTTGGAACTGGCGCTTTTCTAGGGCTTGCTCAAGCTGCTCGATAGAGGGCAGGGCACCTGACTGCAGGCGGTAGATTTTTAGGTTTTTGAACCACATAAGCATTGTCCTTATTGAGGCTATGATTGCGTGTTGCGCCGCAAGGCGCGGGAGAGCGTAATGACAGTAGAGAAAACACAAAAAGAGATCGAAAACCCTTTGGTGCTTAATTTTTTGTCTCAATTAAAATCGTCGGCCTCGGTTTCATCTCAAGGCAACAAGGCGAAGTTGACGATTTCAGCCAAAGAGACAGAAGGGGATGTTGTTACAACATATAAAATATCGCTGGAAGGGCGCGCCATATCGGGGATATTTGCGGCCCTTGTGGATCACCAAAATAAAGAGGCCGTAGCGATGGCGCTGAAAGGCTCATCGCGTGATCTAGCCTTGCTTGCCGCAATCGCCTCTAGTATTGATGAAAAGTAAGATCACCAGTTATCAGGGGCGTGCATTTCAGATTCTCCCCACGTGCAAACGCCGCACATATCACCGGAATACACTTGCTTGCCGCCCTTCCAGCCAGTGACAACATGATCAGCGCCGCACACCTCACATGAGCGGGAGTAGTCGGGCTTGAATTCGTCTATCTCTAGAACTTCCATATAGTTAGGCGGCGCGGTTATTGGCCTCGCCGCGCCTTGATGGGCGCACTACATGCCCATGTGCTTGCGGTACTTGCTGTAGATGCCGCGCAAGGTATTGAAATTCATCCCAAGCTTTTCAGAGACTTGCTTTAAGGGCATGCCTTTGGCGTGAAGCCTGTGGATGCGCTTGCCATGCGTGATGACTGACGGCACTACGGATGGCGTCGTTGGCGGCTTCTTCACCGGCTCCTGACGGACGGGCATGGCCTTTATCGGCTGCGCCGCCATCATATCCCTGACTATGTGAGAAAGATCATTCATTGAGCATCCCCTTAAAAGACGGCTACTCGATGGCCTGAGCGTCTACGGTTGGTTGCTCAGTGGCGGCTTCAGACCCATAAAGCGCCGTCACATTCTCGTAGGGGAACTGGTCGGCGCAGCGCTTGATATTCTTGCCAAAATACGAGCCCTTGGACTCGGCGGCCTTAAAGGCCTCAAACTGCTCGGCCGTGAAGTTGGCGTAGTGGTACACGCTGCAGACGCCCTTACGGTTTGCGGGAAAGCGGATGGCAAGCGTGTTGGTTTGTGGGTCGTGGCCGATAGCGGCAACCTGTGAGGACTCTACCGAGTCCGTTGCAATAATTGGGCGAGTAGTGATGCTGGTATCCATGGCTATCTCCGTAAATTTAAGTGATGCGTGCTTATGCCGCTACTGTCTGGCTGATGGCTTCGATGTGCCGCATCAGGGCGGCGCAGATGCGCGGGAAGTCGCATTCTCGGTACAGCCTGGCCGACTTGTCGGTGGCAACGTGCTCAAAGCCAAGCTCAGATAAGCCTTGCGACGTTATGTTGAGGGGCGCAAGTAGCGCGTTGATTTCACCCAGGCGCAGTCGTGTGCCATCGTCTTTCGCTGTTTCAGGGGCGGGGGCATGGCTTCTGTACCCGCCGCCGTGGCCTATGTATCTGGGTGGCTCAGGCGTGGCTGATAGTGTTTCCTGATTCGCTGGCTTGGCGTTCGTGTCCTGCACGCCCTGGATGACTGTCCGTGCGGCCTGGGCTTCTTTCTCTGTCTGCGCATCATCCAGTGCTTTTTGCTTGGCCAACTTGTCAATTTCTTCCAAGCGTATTTTTTCCCGCTCAGAGTCTAGGCGGGCCTGTTCCTCTTGCTTGTGATTATTGATGCGAGCATTAATGAGCAAAACAAGGTCGTCGTTGTCTTTGAGCACTAGCTGCTGTGCGTCAGCGAACAGAAACGAATAGTCCTCCGTCATCTTGCAGAGCGTGTCAAGATTTTCGGTGATCTTGTCAGTAATCATGCTGGCTTGGATTTTGGCAGCGGCGACGGTGCTATCAGCGGCGTCTTGCAGCGTGGCGATGGTGCGCTTACCCTTCATGGCGACGGCGATATCGCACGCTATTTCAGGCAGACGTACGGTGCCGAGACGCTTGTTTAACGCAGCGACGTGATCGGCAAACGCCTTCTTTCCGGCCATTAGAATCTCATTGCGCCGGTTTTCCTTCATCGTGGTGACCAGGCGGTTAAGCTCTAGGCGAGTCGCACGCGCCTCCTCTCCAATTTCATCAAGCGTGCGGAACAGCGCGTCGATGCTGGCGGTCTGGCTCAGTGCGTGTTGCTTGGCCGCTTCGAGCCTATCCTCGACCTCTTTGCACCACTTGATCGTTTTATCGGCGTCGGCAAAGTGCTGGTCAGTCACCAGTTCGCGGTTTATAGACCCGATGACGGCAAGGGCATGCTCTTTAAACGCAACCAAATTGCTGTTGGTGACCATGCCGGTGACTTCAATGCGCAGCGCGGGCAGGTTCTCTGGGGTGCGCCCAACGGCTTTGGGCTTTTCCTCGACGACATGATAGGCGTTAAGGTCTGTTTCAAACTGAGCCCATCCTGCTACCAATTGCAGTGCGCGCCCGTCAAGAGGCCGGTATTCCATCCATACAAAGTTTTCGCGGGTGCCGTCTGAAACGACAAAGATAGCCTTTTCGGCCTTGCTCACAAGCAGTTGCTGTTCCAGCTGCCAGTAGTATTCGGCGGGTAGGTTTTTATCCCGCACGGCCTGGGCTAGTTCCTCGTTCCACATTTTGTGCTCGAACACAATCTCACCCAGCATGGTGATTCCGTCGAACGAGGCCAACAGGCGTACTTCGTCGTCGGTGGCCGTGGTCGGGTAGAGCTCTTCGCCAATCATTTCTTCCACAATTGGGCGGGCAAGTGCCTCATATTGGTGGCCCTTGTCAAAGAGATTTTTTTGCACCCAATCGCTGTACTCCCGATCCGCGCCGGTTGCCTTCATACGCAACAACTCGCTGCGCATGAGTTTGGATGACGCAGCCATCATTACTGGAGCCTCGCTGGCTGTTAAACACTTAAAGCGCAAGGCCAGCCATTCAGCCGTGCCTTGGATTACGTTATGGATTTTCATTTGGTTTCCTTACGCCTGGATGGCTTCCAGATTTTGAATAGTGCGAAGCTGCTGTTCGCTCAGCGTGTACTTCGATTGGATGTTTGCGATCAACTGGTCGGCTTTCAACCGGCCAGAGTCGATTGCCTCTTGCCACTTGGCCTTGTTCTCTTCGATGCTCTGGTCGGAATAGGGCGGTAGCTCTTTGCGCTGTTCTTCCGTGGTTGCAGGCTCTGCGCGGCCCATATCGCGCATGGTGTGTTCGCCGGCCTCGGGCATTTCGTCATCCGTATAGACGCCAAGAATTACGTCCGGCGCATAGCGCCTGGCCCACTTCCTTACCGCCAGATACGTGATCTGCTGCTGGGGGTCGGTTGCCCATTGGGTTGAGAATCGCGGGTAGGCCTGGGTCATCATCACTGTGATTTCTCGGGGCACCGCCTCGCCTTTTAATAGGCAGCTACAAATAACGCCGAGGCCCGCTTCTTCAGATGGCTTCCAGCCTGCGACGTAGTACTTTCCACCCTTGTCTGACTTGCGCTCTTCGACGCGGCCAAGAATCTTGCTCAAGTCGCCAATGAACGTAAATTCAGGGCGCGTTTCAATGGGGGCGCGGGCTATGACAACGGCATTGACCAACTGGCCTTCGTAGCCAAGCATGCCGCCTTGCGTCACATGGGTTTTCTGCGCTACCGCAAAAGGGTTCATTTGCCATTGCATAGACTGCATGACGACGGCAGCGCAGTCAGCTGAATTACCTCGCAGATGTTGGGGCACGGTGGCGTGGCCTTTTGCCATGACTTCAGCAAAAGCCATAACCTTTTCGAACGAGCTAGGGTCAAGGATCAGCGATGTTGTGCTTGCTAGCGAATGATCGGCGGGTTGTGCGATTGTTTGAATGTCAGACATTGTTTTCTCCGTGCACTGCTGTTAACGCAGTGGCTTGATTGCATTGATCAGTTGTAAAAATTCCCCAATGGCGCTTACACATCAAAACCCCGTCGCATCCAGCGTCTGCATCACAGCAATGAAGCAGCAAAAGGCTATTACTCCAAGCGGGTACGCATACCAAGGCGCTTTGCTGTTATCGCCGTCTTGGCGCGTGTGCTCCAGGGTCAGTCGTGACCAGATCGTTTTCATGGCTGCTCCATATATCGAATGGCCCACATTTCGTACTCTTCGGGGTCAGCTTCATCGGCAAGCTCTTGCGCCTGCTCAGCGATTAGGTTGCGCCAGTAGTGGGGCGGCTTGCCGAGGAATGTGAGGTTGTCTTTGAGGTGCGAGGCCAGCTCCCCGTACACCTTCTCGGGGTTAAGCGTCACGCACTCTTGGTCGACGACGCCAGAATCGGGGTCGCGTGTGATGGTGATCATGTGATTTGCTCCGAGATAGTGCTAGAGGCCAGCTCGCCCGTTTAGGTTTGCCCCGCATCGTGGCCTTTGATGAAGGGTTGTCCCATGCGGGCGGCTGGCGTTGCACCCGGCTGGCTGAGCCGGACAGTGAAACTTGTTAGGTGGTGGCTTTGGTTATTGCTGCATCAAATAAGCGCAAAGCCTCTTCTTGTGACGGCGTTTTAAATTTCTTGCTAAAGACGCGGCAATCATAAAAGCAGCCAGACCCGCCCATACCAGACACTCTCATCGGGCACTTAACATCCGCGCCGCAGCTTAGTGCGCTCATTCTTCCGTGATCAACAAAGGCCATAGGAAATGTATGTAGCTCGGGGGACGGGTAATGTTCTTTTAGTTCGCTGCATAAACCCCAGTTGCTAGCGGTGTATTTGTCGCCGGGAGTATTGCTATCAACCGCCGCCAGGGGCGCGTCGGCTATGGTTTTTCGTATGCGCCGAAGGGTCGCCACATACTGGTCGTTTGAAAGCTCGTCATTGTTGTTGATGACAATGCTTTTGTGCGCCCCTTCTCGGCAGTATGATTTGAACTCTTCCTTCATTGCTCACTCCGTATATATAGCCACCACAAGTAGCCACCCGGCCAAGCCGCGCAAGCACACGGCCCATGCATTAGAACGGGAGGGTATACAGCCAGGCGGCTGCTTGAGATTGCTGGTTAGGTTATTTGGCGGCTCTGGCTGCCAGCATGGCATCGGCCATTTCGTAAGATATCTCTGCGTAGCTGATCGGCGGGGCTTCGCGGGGCGGCCTGTCTTGAGATAAATACACCTGCATCGCCTTAGCTGCGAAGTAATCGCGCACGGATATTCCAGCCTCTTTCTGGCGTATATCTGCGTGGTAGCCGATTTTGTGGTCAAGCACTGGAAATGCAGGCCCACCATCTTTGTGATCCATGTTTATCCTCTTTGGTTGGTTGGCGGGAGTATCGTTCTCCGACGCGAAGCTGCACCGCTGCGCTATAGGCTCGGCCACGACAGTCGCAACCCGTTATGTGCCTACCATCGGCATCCGCTTCGATTGCTGGCGATGACCGCCAAAACAACGCACTCAGTTACGTTTAAAAGGTTCCTTTCAAAGAAATAAATTAATCGGAGAGTGCGCTGTTTTTGTGGTCATAAAGCGAGGCGACTCGATCCCAAGCTCATCCAGGCTTGCGGCCCGGCATATAGTCGGCGGGACTGAGGTAGCCGACTTTCGTTGAATCGCCTCGCTTGATAACCATCACAAAGCCCCTCTCTTCCCCCATTAAGCACTGGGTCAGGATTCACACCACATGTATGTCCTATACGCCAACAAACCCAACAAACAGGACAGGCTATAAATAGCAGGCCCTTTATGATCGGTAAGTTATTACAGGCCGCTGACGCCTGCTGAAAGAGAGGGGCTATGTGAAGGCCCTGCCTATACAGGGCGACCGCGTTACGACTGGTCAGGCCGGGAGACGACTTTATTTGATTAAGGCGCGTACTTTCATCGTCGCGTCAGATATTGCCAACGCGCGCTCTAGGCAAGATTCGTTCCATCCTTCCTCATCCTCACTCTCTGGCACGCGGGCCTTTATTGCCTCGGTATACATTTCCATTAATATCGACTGCGCGGATTCAAGCGCCTCCCGCACCCTTGCTGCGGAGTAGGCTTCGGCCTGGTCGGTGGTGATAAGGGAAACTGACTCTGCGCCGTATTTCTTTTCTGGGTAAATGCGCTCGACCGAATTGCCTCGTCGCAATATATCGCGGTGCGCGTAAGCGACAGGCTCGAGCATCGTTGTTTGCTTGCTCATGACCGCCCCTTAATTCCGGCGGTTTTCGCAGGGCTGTCTGGATGCAAGGCATCATGAAGATCAGCGAGCGCATGGACTCGCACTGTCACCGATTCGCCGCAGGGGAGCGCCTCACGCACTGGCGGGCGATGCTTGGCCTGGGTCCAGCTGAGCACATCAAGCGCCGCCTTTTCGATATTGCGCAGCCGCTGCACCTCAGGCGATTGCAGGACGGCTTTAATCGCCGCTTCGCTGACCTCTCGCAGGCGGTCTGAATCTTCCGTTATTAGCGAGAAGTCATCCCGCCCCATCGTGTTGTAGCTCCACGCCTCCCATACGCGGTTGCAGTCATATGCGTCACCAAGGGCGTGAGCGACAGCCTCATCAACAGCCTCTTTCGTGGCGTCCGTCAAAACTGATTCAGTGGTCATGGCTGGTCCCTTGTGTCAGCTCCGCAGAAAGGACAGTAGCTGGCGACCATGCTCATATTTTTGCCGGATGCGGTTGCGACCCCCTTAACGCTACCCTTGACAGTAAAAGGAATGCAGATCGCCGTGCCCATGCTGCTGCGGGACAGAGTGAAGCCAACCGCCGCGCACTCTACTGAGTCGATCTTGCCGTCATGCTTGTCTTTTAATAGATCAAGAATCCTTTCTTCAGTTTCTTGGATGCAATTGCAATTCATGCTTTCCTCTCGTTGGGTTACTGAGGCCGCGCCGTGCCAATCTCACCCAGCAGCGCCTTGCGAGCCAGCTTCGCGCCGGGGTAGCCGCTGTACTGGCTCTTAATGTCTTGGCGGAAATAATCAGCCTTGCGGCGTTTCTTGCCGGGCGCTGCATATGACTCTGGCGTGATATTCATTGCGCCTATGCCGCCCATCGAACGGCCCAGTAGTGCCGCCAATAATGCTCGTGCGTTAAACATAATTCCTCGCTTTCGGAAACGCCCCACATGGACGCTTTCCAAAGCGGCCCATTGCTGAGCCGTTGGATTTACTGCCGAGCTACACCTGAATAAATCAGCTCTCGGTCTACGTGCTGACAATTACCCGCCATTGTCAGTAGGCGTCCAGTCGTACGAGAAAACCGTACAACTCGATCCCCGCTCATATCGTGTGCTGCGTCCATCTCTCCCGATGGCTCACCACGACGGTGCGGCTTTCACTCGTTTTGCTTCTACCCGAGTGGGTTACAGGTAGCCGCGCAATCGCTTGTCATGGACAGGGCGCGGTGTTTATCGATTTCAAGTTGTTAAAGAGCGATCTTTCTGTGTCGCATTAGTACTTGGCTGCCTTTGGCTTAACCGTGTTCCTGATGCGATGTATGCATTATCGGCAAACCGATATTGAATGTCAATCGGTATTCCGATATTAATTTGTAACGGGGTGGGAAGTTTTGGATTTAGTAGGCAGAAAGGGAGGGGTTACCTGTTCGGCTGGTCGGCGGCGAGAATCGCGCGCAGCGCTTGCAGCCGCTTAATGGATCTCTTTGATATCACGCCTAAAGATGCCAAGCCTATCGCCTCGTCAAGGGCGTCTGTAAATTGCTGATGATTCGCTGTGGTGACGATGCGGTCCCCAGGCGGTGGAGTGCAAGCATGCTGGCCTAAGCGCGTAAGCTTCTTATTGTTTATGTTTTTGTTCATCCGGCCATGCCTTATAGAGCAGTTGCTGCGCGAGCGCCCCAATGGGGCCACGTTTCGAAGCGCTTCTTATTCCATTTATAGTACTGTAATTTTATACAGTACCAACCCATTGCAAATAGATAAATCCTGAAACCCGCGTCATACATGACGCTCGAGCAATCTTGTCGTTTTCCCTAGTTTGCTAAACGATATGCTATCGGTATAGACCGGATGTCGTCAAGCTAAAATATACGAAAAATGCTTTGATTTCAAAGAGTTAGGTATTGGTAGGCTATTTCTTGTTATTGAATTTCAATCAGGATTGGTATCCACAAGAAGACAAGGCAGGGCGGACTTTGGCGCGTATGATCAGCCTATCACCGGGAGGGCATATGAGCGACACATACCCCATGATTGCGCTATTTGAGGCCCAGGCCGAAGTGCTGGACGCAGCCGGCCAGCGAACGAGCCTGGATGACGCCATCGTCAAGCTGGCTGCCTGGATGGGGCTAACTCAAGATCAGCTCAGCGACGACGATATGGCCATACTGGCAGAGGTTGGGGCGATCATGTACCGGGATGGGCTGGCGCGGCGGATGGGCGGGTGGGCAAAATAAAAGCCCCGTGAAGGGCTGGTGATAAAAGTGGGGCGAGATTAATTGACGGCTTCGGAGGCGTGAGAGGCTTTAATCAATCTGCTCATCGGCATAATGGTCGCCATGCTGGACAGGATCATCCCTTGCGTTTTGGCGGCCTCAGCGTCTACCCTGTCATCAATCACAACTCTAAATTTCACGCTACGATCGTGTCCGGCGATATCGACCATCTTACGCAATGCGTTCCCGACAGAATAGGGATGCGGCCTGATTGCTATTACAGCCTCGCCATCCACTTCGAAGTCGAGCAGATATTTAGTTTTTGACATTCCCGTAAACGGTGGCGAAGAGGTTATCTTGTGGCCTTTTTTCCACGCCTCTAAGCAGAGGGCTACCTCTTCAACAAGGTAGCTGGAGTCAATGCCCACTCCTTGGTTATCGTGCTCCCACCCAACCACAGCCAGCAAGCCGCTCATGTATCGAGCGAATGCTTGTTTTGAGTGTTCCTGGTCAGCCCACACTTCAATGACATTTTCATCGTTCAGAGAAATCCCATACGGTGCAATGGCAGTTTTTATGAATCTTGTTCTAAGGCCGCCAATAGAATCACCCAGGCCTCGTCCTAGGAAGTGGAAAACAACCTCGTTATCATCAAAAAATCTGATGCTTTTCCCTACTTTTTCGACGAACACAGGAAGATCATCCCCGTCCTCGAATGTGAATGGAGTGTCAATAAGGGCTACGCTGCCATCATCGTTGAGCGGATGGCAAGAAAAGCCGAGAATAGTAGAAATATCGTCGCAGATCATGATGGCCTCAGCCTAAAGTCGAACGGACTTTCAAGGGCGGGTTTGAATTCTATATTAGTTCGTTTCTTGAAATGTGCCAATACTTCAGCGAAACCCCATCGGCTCCAAACGACATCGCCAAATATCCTAGCGTCACCTATGTGCTCATGCGGTCGCTGATGCTTATCCTTCAATGATTTCGGGGAAGTGCGGATCTCAAGTTGATAGATTCGACTTTCAAACGGCTTGTAGCGCAGGACAGAGAACTTATAGTGACGGATGTTGGTTTTCCGTGATTCTTTCACAAGCAACTCCACGTACATTCTGACATACGATCCGCTTTCATCAAGAAGCCCACAAGCCAATCGGTGTGATTCAGGCGACGCTCTGGCCGGCGCCCAACCGCCGAAATCTTCGCATATATATTTGTGTTGAAAAAGCGCTCTTGCCTCTTGCTCAGGAACATCGTTCAAGCCTCTTCCTCCTGACGCCTACGCATCAAACTACTCCTTTCCGTAGCCTATTACCGATCACGGCGCTACAAATGCCTTTGCAGAGCCTTCGCCCAGATGGGCGCATCCATACCTGTTGGGCCCCCTGATATTGAACTCAAATTCAGCGATGCCGGTTGCGTCCCTTGCAAGCGCGGCTACCATCAAATCATTGGTGATCATTTCTTCGTCAGGGTCAACGTCCATGCCTCTTTTCTTGCACCGCATGGCATCGACGGTTGTTATCTGAGTTGCGCCTGGCGGCACGGTCTCGTAGACCTTCACAGCTTTTTTTGCCTCCCGCAGGTCCAAGACGCTCACGGCTTCGGTGGTCGGTCGCTGGTAGCTCGGGGCTGTGCATCCGCCAAGCACGCCCAGCGCAACGATCAATACAGCGATTCTCATTCCTTTTCCTTACAAAACCTAATCAAGCCAAGCTTCCGTTGCTTGCGGGATGCCTAAACCCAGGCACGGCGCCACATCACCGCCCGACTAGTGACAATGCACCTCTCCCTTCTTCTTATCCATATGGCAACACTTGCCCGGCGGCGAGCTTTTGCGGCACCCGCCTCCATGTGAATAAGCCTGGAAAGGGTAGGCAAGTACGCTGAACAGCATGGTTGCAACGAGTAACCGTATTGTTTTCATGCTTTTGTCTCCTTTTTTATCTTTGTCTCAGCCCAGCTCCAGCAGCTGATGAGTCATTACAAAATCACATCAAACTAAACTTTCGCTATCGGGCTCGCGAGCGAATGCCCGCGGCGGTCTTCAAGTTGCTCGTTCGCACCATCGAAGGTATTAAGGCCGCATCAATCAAAACCCAAATACCCAAAAATATCAGTGCGAGAAATCCAGCGCCTTCTACCGCGATCACCCGGTACCATCCAAAGCATGCCAAGGCCAGCATTAGAGCTCCACTTAGCTTGTACCCGGCATAAAACCGATGGGCGCCAACCCAGCCGAAGAAAAACCACAACACGTAAGTCGCCGTGATGCTGCGCTTGCCTGCGTCATACAGTAAAGAGTTTGATTGCTCCATTACATTTCCATATAAGAATAAACTTTCGTTACTTCGCGCCCGCAAATAGTGAGGGCTCACTATAAGTGGAGGCTAATTATTATCCAGCTCGTTTGGGTCGGCGCGGGCCATCTGCTCACTGATTAATTGGCGCGCATTTTCAATTGAGGCAGCCGCGCCCAGGCTCATCCAGGATGGTCGCGAGAAGTCTGGCCCGCCAAGCAAAAAATCCACCATTGCCTTTGTCGCCTCATCCTGCCCTGAATAGGCATTCCATACGCGCATAACATCCGGGTCATCCAAAATTTCTGATGATGACGCCTCGCGCGGCCCTTTGCCTTCGGCCAGCCACCGAGCGCTGACTTTATAGAGGTACGCGAGCTTTGTTGTGAATCCAGACGTTGGGTATTCATTGTTTTCGAGCTCAGATAACAAAGGCTGAGACATGCCTATTCGCTTAGCCACATCCTTCTGAGTGAGCTTGGCTTGCTTGCGTGCGTCACGGAGTCGTTCACCAAAAGTATTCATATCGGCATTCTGATATAGAACTGCATCGGTTTGCCGATTGCGTTAATATCGGTAAGCCGATATCATGTGCGGTATGGACTGGAAAAACAAAATTATCGAGCTGATCGCGACCGGTATGACGCAGGCGCAGATCGCACAAGAATCGGGCGTATCGCAGCCAACTATTGCTGGGCTGGTGGCTGGCGATCAACGCGACATGAGGTGGGCAAATGGGCATCGCCTTCTGGCTCTGCATCGCAGGGTAATGCGTGCAAAAAAAACGCCTGACGCCAAAGAAGTTGCCCATGACTAACCCCATGCCCACCCCTCACTCTCATTTTGTTGATTTTGATTCTCAGAGCGCAAGGGCCGCCATGATGCCCACTTTACGTCTACAGAGTCGAAACCGTCAGTGTCCATTTGTACTAAGCCCTTCTGATGCTGTGGATATGGACAGTAGGTCAGTGCACCGTAACCGCGCCCGCATCCCCAGCGCCGCCAAGGTGGTTAAACACCAGGCGCAGGTACACGCACTCAATGTGATCGTCAGTCGGATCGGCAAACGCCTGATAGACCAGATCGGCGGCCTGATCAAACAGGGCGTCTCGCGTTGTCTCGGCCAGCAGGTCGACGGGCAGCGGGGTAGTGGGGTGGGTTTTTATTTTGTTCATGACGCCACTGTATTCGCTGGCGCGCAAACACGAAACGCTGAACGCAGCGGCATTTCAAGGCACATCACATGACCTGCAGATACACCAACACCGATTGGCTTGACGTTTTGTACAACTGCGTTCGCCGCACCTCTGGCGGCGTTGTTGATGCAGCCCGGTTCTTAACTGAGCGTCGCGGCAAGAATCTTCACCCTGAAAGCTTGCGCGCCAAGCTGCGCAGCCATGACGATGCAATCAGTGTCGAAATGGCGTTGCTGCTTAAAGAATGGATGGAAGAAAAAGCTGGTGGCTCCGATTACTCGGGCGATTGGCTTCAGGCCCTGGTCGCTCAAGAGGGTTTGCATGTGGATTACGTTCCGCCCGCACCTGTAGGCGGCTGGAAGAATGAGGCGGCAGCGCTGCAATCAAAGTTTCTGGACATCAGCATGTCTATCGGGCAGATCGCTGGCGTCACAGCAGAGACCGTCGCTGACGGCGTAATTTCGCAAGCGGAAGCCGACAAGCTGGTGCCCTTGCTGCGTGATGCTCGCGTCATTCTGCATCGCATGGAGCGTAACGCGCTGCGTGCGGCGGGGGAGGGGCAGTAATGGAGCTGCTTCTTATCAAAACACCGCAAGGCGCGTTTATCCCATTTGACGACGACCAGGCAGAGGCATGCAAGCGCTTCAAGGTTGGTGCGACGATCAAGGCCAACGTGTCGGCAATGCGCAACTACCAATTTCACAAGAAATTCTTTTCTATGCTGGACGTCGGGTTTGATGCGTGGGAGCCACCAGAGGCTGAGCATCGCGGCCTGCCAGTCCAGAAGAACAAAGAGCGGTTCCGCAAAGACTGCATCATTGCCGCTGGCTTCTATGAGCCGGTAGCAAATATTAATGGCGACGTTCGCGCCGAAGCCAAAAGCATCAGCTTTGCCCGCATGGACGATATTGAGTTCGAGCGTGTTTATTCAGCAGTGGCGGACGTGATATTGCAGCGAGTTCTGCGCAACTACACCCGCGCTGATCTGGATGCGGTGGTTGATCGCATGATGGGGTATTTGTAATGCGGCGTACACCCATGACCAGAAGGACGCCGCTGCAGACGGTTAAGCCTATGAGCCGACAGGGCGCGAAGAAGAGCCCGGGCCTTGCTCAGCGCGTCGCCACGGCTCTCGGCACAGCCTTGCAGCACCAGCGTAGCGAGTCGTCAGTATTTCGCAGCAAGGCGCACCGACAAAACGTCGCGGCTTTGGCGTGCGTCTGCTGTGGGCTGGAAAAGCACAGCCAGGCCGCGCACCTGAACTTGCTGGCCCTTGGCAAGGGCATGGGGCTCAAGACCTCTGACGCGCTCACCATTCCGCTGTGCTGCACCCGCATTGGCGCCATAGGCTGCCACGTTCGGCTGGATAGCTCGGGCCAATACGACAAAGCGACATCAGAAGGCCTGCAGATCGGCTGGCTGCAAAAGACCCGCACCCGGCTAATGGTCTTGGGCCGATGGCCTGCCGACGCTGAGGCGGACGTGGTGCGCCTGGTCGGCGCTTATCTAGCAAGGAGGGCGGCGTGAGCATTAAGGTCATGTCAATGGTGTTTGATCGTTATCACGCGGGCGGCGGCGAAATGCTGCTTGCGTTGGCTATTGCTGACCACTCGAACGATCAGGGCGGAGACATCTTTCCGTCGATCAAGATGTTGGCTGAAAAGACCCGGCAATCTGAACGCACTGTTCAGTATCAACTGCGAAGAATGGAAGAGTCTGGCTGGTTGATTCTGGTTAATTCTGGAAATGGCGGCAGGAATCAGCGTCGTGAATACATTATTTCGCCTGATTGGATGAAGGGTGCAAATATTGCGCCCCTAGAAAAGGGTGCAATCCACGACACAAAGGGTGCAACTGACGACACTAAAGGGTGCAATCCACAACAAGAAAGGGTGCAGCCCGTTGCACCCGCATATAACCGTCATAGAACCATCAAGGAACCGTCATATAACCATCAAGCATGCGAGACGCCTCAGTTGTCCGTTGGGTTTGACGATTTCTGGAATGCCTACCCGAATACATCTCGACGTGTAGCGAAATCAAAATGCCGCGACTTGTGGAAAGCCAAAAAGCTTGACGCAGTAGCGGATGAGATTTTGAGCCACGTTAAGACCTTGGCAGCCACTAAGCAGTGGCTTGATGGCTATGAGCCTGCGCCACTTACCTACCTCAATCAAAAGCGCTGGGAGGATGGCGTTCCGGTCAATCCTGCCGCCACTGGAGCATCAAAACATGCAAACTTTGGGAAACAGGATTACCGAGCTGGGGTTGCCGCAGATGGCTCATTCTGACACGCACGTCGACGGAGCTAAGGCGATTCAGGACGCAATCGGTGCAGCACAGCGCGAGGCTGCGGCAGGGCGAACAGACGCCTATGCCAAGCAGGTGTTCAGTCGCGCAGCAATCCCCCCAAGGTTTGCTGATAGACGCTTGGCAACCTTCGAGCCACATTGCGCCGGCGCAGAGCTGGCCCTGAGACAAGCCCAGAACTATGCCGACAAATTCACGGAAGTGCTAAAGCTGGGCCAAAGCCTGATCTTTGTAGGCGACGTGGGCTCTGGGAAGACGCACTTGGCCAGCGGTATCGCTCATTCAATCATGGGGCAAGGCTACACGGCGTTGTTCTCTTCGGTGATCGCCGCCGTGCGCAGCGTCAAGGAAACCTACCGAAAGGACAGCAATATTACCGAGTCAGCGGCGATTCTCCGGCTGATTGAGCCGGATCTTCTGGTTCTCGACGAAGTTGGCCTTCAGTTTGGCACTGACGCGGAGAAGCTGATCTTGTTCGAGATTATCAACGGCCGGTATGAGCACATGCGCCCGTCGATCCTGATCAGCAATCTCGCCATGAAAAGCCTGGACGAATACCTGGGCGCCCGAGTTGTTGACCGGCTGCGAGAGGGTGGCGGCAAGCAAATCATTTTTGACTGGGAAAGCTACCGAAGGAAGATCACATGACGTCAGCGCAAACAGAGCAGCATCGACGCGAGTGTGAGGCCCGTTTCATCCTGGGCCTGCCATTCCATGAGCGTGAGCCACGCCTAGCGTTAGTGGCAAAGCGACGCGGCGAACCTGGTCGTAAATATCTTGAGGTGGAAATTCACAGGCAACACAAAGCGAGGCGGGCGGCATGAGCAAGTACGGCAACAAGAAAACCGTAATTGATGGCATCGAGTTTGACAGTCGCAAAGAGGCCAAGCGCTACAGCGAGCTAAAGCTGCTGGAGAGGGCTGGCCAGATCGACACGCTGAGCTTGCAGCCAAAGTTCGAGCTGATACCCAAGCAGCGCAACGCAGACGGCAAGGCAATTCGACCATGGGCATACGTCGGCGATTTCATGTACCGGGAAAACGGGAAATTCATTGTTGAGGACGTCAAGGGCATGAAGACACGCGAGTACATCGCCAAGAGCAAAGCCATGTTGCATTTTCACGGCATCACAGTGAGGGAGATATGAAACACAGCCATTACCATCGCGACGTATCACACTTAAAAACGATCGATATTTACCGTATCTTCCAGCTGTATGACGTAACAGACCCTTGTGCGCAACACGCCATCAAAAAGCTAATGTGTGCCGGCGAGCGTGGGGTCAAAACCGAAGAGCAGGATATACGCGAGGCACACGATACGCTGGCCAGGCGCTTGCAGATGTCTGCCGAAGACGACACGGCGCTGGAGGGGGCGGAGTGACCGACAAGCAAATGAAAGCCGCTGCGATTCGTCAGCTTCGCAGACAGGGCAAAGTGATCGCAAGCGAGGCCACGATGGTAACGATTGCGTCAATGATCCTGGGCAAGCAGCCTAATAACGCGCCGTCGCTGGTTATACGTAACTGGCTGGCAGCCAATCCAGAAGCGCCCAACAAAGTGCGGCCAGCTGCTGCGATAAAGACAAATGGAAAGCGCGAGGACTACAAGTGGGAGCCTACGCGCATGAATGAGATTAACGCTGGCCAGCCTCCAATGATGACGCCATGCGGCACCGGCAATGATCGTGAGCTTTCAAAGGGGTTACTCCGATGACCTACACGCAAGGCCTTGTTATCGCAGGCGTCGTGCTTCTTGCGCCGCACTTAAGTAATCGCACCGCGTCAGTGCTGGGCGTGATTCTTGTGGCCGCCCTGGCTGCGCAGTGGGTGTATGCGTGAAAGGCATGGATATGCGCAAATGGAGAAGGACGCAGAGCAGGAAATCTCGCGACGCCGTGTCATCGATGGAAAAGCTATTCAGCCTAATGCGTCGGGATTACGAGCGATTCATCAGGAGCGGCAGCCGGTGAGCAAGAGAATGGATGCAGACGACCTGATTTGGAACTGGGCCCGCTGGAACTGGTCAGGCGAGACGGTAGGTAATATGGCGCCGTACATCTCATGGGAGGATGACCCCAGGCCCATCAACCACGATCACGCCCTGGCTGTCGACGCGCTGCATAAAGCGTTGCCGCATCACGAGAGCATGGTGATTACAGCCGAATACCCGCAAAAGAACGCACGCTTCGGTGGGCTGCATGCCAGAGCCAGGGCCGAAGCTGCGCGGCGCTGGATAGGCTGCGTGACTGGGGTGTGGCTGAGCGAGCAGGAATACGCGTTGTATCTGGGTTTTTTTAGAAATGAAGTTGGGAGGCGGTTGCTGTGAAGTATGCGCATGAGGTTTTGGAATTACTGGCACCTTATCCTGGCCGGCAGTTCAGGATGGCAGAGATAGTCCGGTATGTAGATCCCGGCGCCAAAGGTGTCTCGCGTCAACGGGTGCATAAGGGTGTCCTGCGTGTTTTGAAGGCGCTGGAAGAAAACGATCATATCGAAATTCAACCCGCCGCAGATTCGGGAGGGTTTGCGCGGTATTCATGGAAAGCGAGACATCAAGTGATTGCGAACCGGGACAGAAACCACGACAATATTGGCAGGACGCTTGCGTCTTGAGTTTTCGAAGCCTCGCCATGTGCGGGGCTTTTTGCTTTTACACGTCTGGCGATTGCGACCAGCCTGAAGCGGCGCGACTAATTTATCGCAAGATATACGCGCTAATCGTCTGGATGGGATCCTTCTCTGTCAATATGGCCTGTCTTCGACTCTTCGTGACAGGCTAATGCCAAGCTCAAATTCTCGATGATGACGTTCCACGTTAGGCTTAACAGAAACTCATGCCATTCATCCGGGGCCAGGCAATGAAGCTTGCCGCCCACTTTCCAAACCACTGCGACCGGCGTATTTGCTAGGCCTGATTTTGTCGCTGATTTCTGAATTCGTTTCAGGGCATCGTTGCGCTGCCATGGCGGCCTGGCTTCGAAGCTGCAATCTAGCGGCACGACGATGATCTTTCGGCCTTGATGGCTAAAGATGGCTATTCTGGTTTTATACATACGGCCTCCTTCGGTGAGGTGCCGGCGCTGGATACTTCAAGCTACTACTATCTCTTAAACCGGTCAATCACGGGTTTGGCCTAGGCTATTCGTTGTCTACCTTTCGGGCCCTGCTGTCTCACGATGGCGGGGCCGTCCGTTTTTGCTGGCCCATGACACCATTCTCGCTCTTAACCAAGATTAACTATCGCACTGTCAAGAAATTAAAACGTGGCAATTATTTGACACAACTGTGACATAGCATCCTTCCATATAAGAGCGAACAGGCTAAAAATAATATGATCGGATTCATTATCGGGGTGGTCGTGGGGATGGGAATTGCTGAAGTGGCATGCCAGTATGTGGCTGACTTTAGTCTGGCTCGTGCTGTGTGGGATGCTTTTAAACAATAGGGATTTATATGGCGCTGACAAACAAGCAGCGCCGTTTCGTGGAAGAGTATCTTGTTGACCTCAACGCCACGCAAGCGGCGATAAGGGCTGGGTACTCTAAGAAGACCGCCGGGCAGATAGGCGACGAGAACCTTAAAAAACCTCAAATCGCCAAAGCTGTGCAGGAAGCGCAGGCTAATCGATCAAATCGCGTACAGGTTGATGCTGATTATGTGCTTGCCCGGCTGGTCGAGATCGACCGCATGGACGTGCTTGATATCCTGACCGACAGCATGAGCCTAAAGCCTGTTAGCGAATGGCCGAAGGTTTGGCGGCAGTATCTATCCGGATTTGACCTGTCAGAGATATTCGAAGGAACAGGCGATCAAAGAGAAATGGTCGGCATCCTGAAAAAGATCAAGTGGCCAGACAAGGTGAAGAATCTGGAGCTTTTGGGCAAGCATGTCAGTGTCCAGGCATTCCGAGATCAGGTCGGCCACGGAAGCCCCAATGGTGGCCCTATTGAGGTAGCCACATTAACCAAGGACGAATACAAGCAGGCACGAAAAGAGATGCTGGCCAATGACGACTGCTGACCAAAGAGCCTACGCCCGTAAGATTGAGTGCGAAGAATCAGGGTTGTATTTCGCCCGGTACTTTTTCAAACAGCGCATGGGCGCCAAGATGATCGTGGCCCCGCATCACCGGGTCATACAGGAAACGCTGCAGCGCGTCGTTGATGGCGAGATTACACGTCTGATCGTCAATGTTCCGCCCGGATACACAAAGACCGAGCTTGCCACTATCAATATGATTGGGCGCGGCCTGGCGCTGAATAATCGCGCCCGGTTCATGCACTTGTCGTACTCGCATAACCTGGCGCTGCTGAACTCCAGCACATCGCGGGGGATTGTGAAATCATCGTCGTACCAGTCCATGTGGCCCATGACGCTACGCGATGATGCGGATAGTAAGGCTATGTGGTGGACGGAACAGGGCGGCGGGGTTTATGCGTCATCCGCAGCAGGGCAGGTTACAGGCTTTCGGGCCGGGCACATGGAGCCGGGCTGGCAAGGCTGCTTGATTCTGGATGATCCGGTTAAGCCTGATGACGCCCATAGCGAGACGGTGCGCGATGGAGTCAACGACCGTTTCAACGAGACGATTAAAAGCCGCCTAGCGTTGGAAACGACGCCCATGATCGTCATCATGCAGCGGATCCATTACAAAGACCTGAGCGGCTATTTGTTGCGCGGCGGGTCTGGCGAGCAGTGGCATCACCTGTGCCTGCCAGTCATTATCGACAGCAACGAGCAATACCCAGCAGAAAATACGCACGGCATTCATATCCCTCACGGTTTGCCTGATGGCTGGCTCTGGCCGGTAAAGCACAACGAGATACATAGGACTGCGCTTTTCTCGCATAGGCGTACGGCAGAGGCGCAGTACATGCAGCGCCCGCGCCGATTCAATGCGGAGGGTGCGCTGTGGACTGAATCGCTTATTGCTGCGGCCCGTGCGCTGGTTATTCGACATGAGCGTGTGCGTACTGTGGTCGCGATAGACCCAGCAACAACTAGCTCGGACGAAAGCGACGAAACCGGCATTGTTGCAGCGTCGTCGTACGGCGCAGGCGATGCTAAGCAGTATTCGGTCGATGGCGATTACAGCGGCAGGTATAGCCCTGCTGGGTGGGCCAAAAAGGCGATGGATGCCTACAGCCAACACGAGGCTGACGCAATTGTGATCGAAACGAACCAGGGCGGCGATATGGCAGAGGCCACGCTTAAAAATGCCGGATTCAAGGGTCGCGTTATCCGGGTGCATGCCAGCAAGGGAAAGTTTGCTCGGGCTGAGCCGATATCCGCACTTTATGAGCAGGGGCGCGTTTCTCACAAAGGCAATTTATACGTACTGGAAAACCAGTCGATGGAATACGTGCCAGCAACCGCTAAAAAGTCGCCAGACCGCCTTGACGCCATGGTGTACGCACTCACTGAGCTGGGCGGCGCACAACCAATGGGAATGATGATCCCCAAACGTCTCTTACAGAACAGATAAATGTCCATATTCAAGGTATTCGCTCGTGACGGCTCGATCACGCTGGTGATCCGTGCGCGTTGCATTTCCTGTGCGCGTCAGCTGGCAGCCGAGCGATCACCTGCCGCTGAGTTTGCGCTGTGGGTGAACAAAGAGTTGTCTGGCGTTGAGTGGATGCCCAGCCCGGAGGCCGCTGGCTATCTGAGCGACGGTAAGACCGGCATTATTGAACGGGTGCACGCATGAGCGATAACCTACAGCTTGCGGTCAATGCGGCCCTGAAGGCCAATGCATCCATCAATGACGCCCGCATGGCACGCGTCCGCGAGGGGTTGCTGGGCCACGGGCTGGACGATAAGCGCAAGTGTTCCGCATGGGCCGAATACGGCTTTCCTCAAACCGTCACGTACGAAATGCTGGTGGGCCTGTACCGGCGCGGCGGCTTGGCCCATGGCGCGGTCAATAAGATCGTTGGCGCCTGCTGGAGCACAAACCCTTGGATCATTGAAGGGGATAAGCAGGACGACAGCAAGAAGGAAAACACCCGAGAAAAGAAGTTCACGCAAGTCCTGACCGCTCGCATATGGCGATCATTCGCAGAGGCCGATAAACGCCGCTTAGTGGGCCGATACTCGGGCCTGCTGCTGCACATCAACGATAACAAGGCATGGAATCAGCCGGCGACCAAGGGCAAGAGCCTGGTTAAGGCCACGCCAGCTTGGGCGGGAGCACTTAAGCCCACAAGATTTGATACGGACGAAAAATCGCAGACCTACGGCCAGCCGACTGAGTGGCAGTATTCCGAAGTGGCGGCAGGCTCTGGTGTTGCGGGTCGTCGCGTCAAGATTCACCCTGATCGCGTATTCATTCTGGGCGACTATGCGCCTGACACCATAGGGTTTCTTGAGCCCGCGTATAACGCGTTTGTGAGCCTGGAGAAAGTCGAGGGTGGTAGCGGCGAGTCGTTCTTAAAGAACGCAGCCCGGCAGGTGTCGGTCAACTTCGACAAAGAAATCGACTTCGCAAGCCTTGCCGCGCTCTATAACGTCAGGATTGACGAGCTTCAAGAAAAGTTCAACGAAGCCGCGCTCGAAATGAATCGCGGCAACGATCAGATGCTGATCACGCAGGGCGCGACGGTGGCGCCGCTGGTGTCAGCTGTCTCTGACCCGGGACCAACGTACAACGTAAACCTGCAGACCGCAGTAGCCGCGCTGGACATGCCTAGCCGCATCTTGGTCGGCAACCAGTCCGGGGAGCGATCCAGCACTGAGGATAACCGGTATTTCAATGGCCGCTGCCAGTCTCGGCGCAACGGTGATCTGTCGTTCGACGCCGAGGACTTGGTCGATCACCTGATCCGCATCGGCGTGGTTGATCCTGCAGGCGAAAAAACGGTCATGTGGGATGACCTGAACGAGCAGACTTCCACCGAGCGTCTGGATTCAGCCAAAAAAATGAGCGAAGTTAACCAGGTTGCCATTGCTACCGGTGAGCTTGTTTTTGATCGTGACGAGATTCGCACAGCAGCCGGGTTTGATCCGATTGATGGCGAGCCGTCGGGCGAAGATGATGAGGATGAGGATGGCGAGGAAACCTAGCCCGCCGATTCTGCCGGGGAACTGGGCCGATCCTACTGGCATAGACCGCCTTGAGCGTGGCGCAATCCGGGAGCTTGCAAGACGTGTACGCAAGATCGGCAGAGCATACAAGGCGGCGCTTGAGCGTATCCCTGTCGAACCCACCGTGAACCGCAAGTACGTGTTTGCGCTTGATTCGTTCCTGTTGCGTTCGATCTTGGATGGGCTGGACGCGGTAGTTGACGCAATCCTGCTGGAGGGCGGCGAGGATCGTCTGTGGTTTCTGCGCCAGTACGTCGAGGTGGCCACAGTGCGCGGCACCGCCCAAGAGTTCGCCAACCTATCTCAGCAAAGCCCCGCTTACAAGGCAGGGCGCGAGTCACTGCAGGAAATACTCAGAAGCGCCCCGTACCGTAGGCGCATGGCGTTAACCCAGGCTCGCACGTTCGAGGAAATGAAGGGCTTGGCTGCCAAGGTTAAGGCCAGCATGAACCGGGTGTTAACCGAGGGCATAGGCCGGGGCCAGAACCCGCGAGAGATTGCGCGAAACCTGACCAGTCAGGCCGGGATTGAAGCCAAGCGCGCCCGCCTGATTGCAAGAACAGAAGTGCCCATGGCGTTGCGACAGGCCAGGTGGGATGAGTCCGAGGATGCGCAAGACGCGTTCGGCCTGGTCATGAAGGAAATGCACCTGTCTGCGCTGAGTTCGACCACCAGGGTCAGCCACGCCGCGAGGCATGCCAAATTATTTACGGTCGACGAAGTGCGCGAGTGGTACAGCCAGGACGGGAACCTTTTTAATTGCAAATGCAGTCAGGTCAGCGTCATGGTCGATGACAACGGCAAGCCCATCGTGCCGGCCATCGTTGAGCGAGCCAAGCAGGCCAAACAGAAAATGGAAGAGCGCGGCTACGGCTGGGCGAAGGATTGATATGAGCAAAATACGTTTGCATGTGAATCGTGCCGACAGTGCTAGCGGCCAGATTCAGGTCAACATCACCACGCAGGTCAATGCATCCAAAATTCGCAAGGCCGTGCACAACGGGCGAGAGCATTGGATTCTGCCAAGCTACACGCTGCCGGCCAATGTGATCATGAATAATGGCTTGTACCCGGCATCAGAGATTGACGCCCATTACGCAGGCCTTGAGGGCACGTTGGCCCCGCTCGGGCACCCTACGGTCGACGGGCAGTTTGTATCGGCCTTTTCCCCCGAGGGCATCAATGCCGCTCACGTAGGCGCGTTCAACCGTAACGTCAAAAAGTCCGGCAATCGCATCTACGTCGAAAAGTGGGTAGACGTGGAAGTCGCCAAACTCACCGACGGCGGGCGCGAGCTGCTGGAGCGGGTCGAGGCGCTGGAAAAGGGCGAAGATGTGCCACCCATCCATACTAGCGTGGCTGTGTTCCTTGAGCAAATGGAAGCCAACGAGCAGCAGCAAGCAGCTGGCGCTCAGTGGGTCGCCAAGATTCACGGCATGGACCACGACGCCATCCTGTTAAACGAAGTAGGCGCAGCAACCCCTGAGCAGGGCGTGGGCCTGATGGTCAACGCAGACGCGGCAACGCCCTTGAAAGCCAACGCAGGCGTACTGGCTGGCGAATCATTCCGCGAACGTGAGCAGCGTATAGACCGTGCTGCCCGCGAGCGTTTCGCGCCTGGCCCTGACGATTACGCATGGGTGGCCGACTTTACTAGCGAGCAGGCCATCATTGTGCGCAACGGTGGATCCGCTGAGGTCTACGGCTACTCCATCGAAAACGGCAAGGTCACGTTCACCGACACCGGCTCACCTGTTGAGCGCCAGGAGTCGTGGGTGGCCACCGTCACTAATTCATTCAAACGTTTTTTTACCCATCAGGCCCGGCCTGATAAAACCATGGAGGGCGATATGCCTCTTACCACTGAAGAAAAGGCCGGTCTCGTTACTGATATCGGCGCGGCTGTCGCTGCAAATATTGCAGAGCAGATAAAGCCCTTGCAGGATGCTGTAACTGATCTGCAAGCCAATCACAAAGCGCTTTCCGAGTCACTCACGGCGAACCAGAAGGCTGAGGAAGCCGAAAAGCGCAAGGCTGTCGCCGCTAAGCATGGCGATGTCGTGGCTAACGCGCTGTCTGGCGATGCGTTGGACGTGATGTTTAAGAGCCTGGGCGAAGCTGCACCCCTGGGCACCAACGCCGCTCAGGATAGTGCCGAAGATGGCGCACCTGATCCCGCCACCTATTTTGGAGGTAAGTAATCATGCCAACCCGCTATCGCCGCATTAATATTGACGGCAAGTCGCTGTATAAAACAGAGACCCGGCTTGCTGCCGTAGACCTTCGTCCCGGCACCTTTGCCATCATCGACAATGACAACAAGTTCGCCCTCGCCGCCTCTGGCGCTGTCGGTCGACTGTACGTAATCGATGTTGCTTACCACGAAGGCCTGACGATTACCGATGTTGTGCCTGCCGGCCATTCAGCCATCGGCAACTACGTCGAAGAAGGCCGTGAGTTTGCAGTTTACGTCGCTGCAGGCACCTACAAAAAAGATGACCCCATCTATGTAGGCGCCAATGGCCAAGCAGCACCATCGGGCACGAACATTATCGGATTCAGTCAGGACGATGTCGTTCTTGGCGCCGACGATTACATTCGAATCCGTTGCCGCACGCTTGGCACTGCCCCGGCCATTGCATCGGTAACCATCGATCAGGACGCGCAAACTCTGGATATCTCCGAAGGCGAAACGCTCACGCTGACCGCGGCTGTTGCGCCTGCCGAGGCATCCAGTGCAGTTACGTGGACTTCGGGCACGCCAGCGAACCTCACCATTGACGCTGCCACGGGCCTGGTTACCCCGCTTCTTGTGGGTAGCTCAGTCATGACCGCAACCAGCGTGGCTGACGGAAGCAAGACCGACACCGTCACCATCACCGCTCAGGCATAAGGAGCCGAACATGTTTTTTACACCTGAAACGCTGGCTGC
Source organism: Pusillimonas sp. ANT_WB101 (assembly GCF_008369125.1). Lineage (NCBI taxonomy): Bacteria > Pseudomonadati > Pseudomonadota > Betaproteobacteria > Burkholderiales > Alcaligenaceae > Pusillimonas > Pusillimonas sp. ANT_WB101. Next base: position 413,260 of record NZ_VOAY01000001.1, read on the forward strand.
GAATAGCCGACTGCGTGGGCACTGGGCCGAGCTCTGGGCCAACCGCAACATTCACAATCGCCAACAAGCGGCCATGGTCGAGGCTAACCGTGCCGCGATGACGCCGGAAATGCTTGCCGCTAATGCAGTGGGCGGCTTTGGTCGAGACTTCTGGGCTGAGCTGGACCGTCAGGTCATCCAGATGCGCGATCAAGAGACTGGCATGGAGATCGTCAACGACCTGATGGGCGTTCAGACGGTGCTGTCAATCGGCAAAACCGCCAAGCTCTATAACATGGTTGGTGATATCGCCGAAGATGTGTCGGTGAGCATCGATGGACAGGCGCCATATTCGTTCGACCATACCGAGTACAGCTCGGACGGCGACCCGATCCCAGTGTTCACTGCTGGTTACGGCGTGAACTGGCGCCACGCAGCCGGCCTGAATACGGTTGGCATTGATCTGGTGCTTGACTCGCAATCCGCGAAGATGCGCAAGTTCAGCAAGCGCCTGGTGTCCTATATCTTGAACGGCGATGCGTCGATTCAAGTGCAGAACTACCCCGCGCAAGGCCTGAAGAACCACCGTAATACCATCAAGGTCGATCTCGCATCTGGCGGCGCAAATATCGATCTAACCACGGCGACTCAAGCTGACATTGCCACGTTCTTCACTTCTGGAGCATTTGGCCAAGCTGCTCGCGACAACTTCGTGGAGGCTTACGATGTGATGTGGGTTTCGCCCCAAATCATGGCCAACCTGATGAAGCCCGCAACGGTCAGCATCGGCGGCGACACTATCCTGTCTGGCGGCACGGTTCTGAGCGTCATCCAGGGCTTTGTACCTGCTCGCTCCATTCGCCAATCCTTCGCACTGTCCGGCAATGAGTTTATTGCCTACCAGCGCCGCCAGGACGTGGTGTCGCCTTTGGTTGGCATGGCAACGGGCGTTGTTCCACTGCCTCGCCTCATGCCTCAGGCCAACCACAACTTTCAGATCATGGCCGCAATCGGCCTGCAGATCAAGAAGGATGGCGCGGACAAATCGGGCGTGATCTACGGCGCAGACCTAACCTAAGGAGGGTGATATGGCGAAATACCAGGTAACCCGCCCATGGCATGGCGTGAAAATGGGCCAGATTGTGGATCTGAAACAGGTCCACCCTGCGCTGCGTGCGAACGTCATGCTTGTAGGCGAGGGCGTTTCTGATAAAGATCAGGCGTCCAGCATCATCGCCCAGGCACAAGCCTCCGCCGAGACACTTCGAAAGGACACTGAAATGGAATTGTCGAAGCAAATCGAAGCCGCTATTGATGGTGCTCGCGGAGAGGCCAAGGCCATTGTCGAAGCGGCAACGGCAGAAGCTCAGCGAATAGTGGATGACGCTAATAAGCGAGCGGCTGAGATTGTGCCGATGGTCGAGGGGAAGGGGCCAGAGCTCACGCCAGCAACCCCGGACGCCACGACCGATAAGGTCAAAGCAACCAAAGCCAAGTAACGCCACCTCTCGGTGGTTTTTTTACGGCCCTGCATTCGTGTGGGGCCGTTTGCATTCTAAGCATCCTTAAATCGGAAGATGCCGAGCCAGCGATGGTGGTCGAGCTTTGAAAGGTCCGGGGCTGTCCTTTTTGGGCGGCCTTTTTCTTTTCGGGGATTGATATGAAAAACGTACCGGTTCTTAATTTTCAAGACTTCATTGCCGCTGATGGTGATTCACTCACGACAACGTCGCAGCAGATCGCGGCTGTGTTTGGCAGGCGTCATGATGATTTGCTTAAACGCATTCGCGCTCTTTCGGCGAGCTTGCCTGATGACCGTCTCGGATATTTTGCGGAGTCGGTTGAAATGCGGTCAAACCCAAGTGGTGGAGCAATGATCCCATCAGCGGCTTATACGATTACGCGGGATGGGTTCACTTTGCTTGCGATGGGGTTTACTGGAAAGAAGGCGCTTGCATTTAAGCTTGCGTACATCGATGCATTCAATGCCATGGCTGCCTACAGCAAAAACCAGCACGAGGGCCTGCGGTACCGCTACATGCAGAAAGAGCTTGAGTGCAAGGATAGTGAGCAGCGTGGCAGCTTTCATGGTCGAGGCCTAAATCAGCGAAAGCAAGAAAAACCAGTGCTTGAGGCTGAGCTTGCCGAACTGATAGCCCTAGCGCAGCCGGCCCTTCCATTTCATTGACCCGCTTCGGCGGGTTTTTTAATGAGCCAAACCTATGACAATCACCGTCGAGCAGGCGACCGAGTATCTGGCCTCTGTTGGCGTATCGTTGCCTGACTTTATTCTTTCGGCCATCGTTGACCAAGCCAATTCCGTACAAGCCTGCCTAGACGAACACTACACGCCGGGTGTTGCGCTGCTCATCCAGTGCTATCTGCTGGGTTTGATGGGCTTGAGCCAAGGCGACCGCTATGTAAGTAGCCAGACAGCCCCGTCCGGCGCGTCTCAGTCGTTCCGATACCAGTCGTTCGCTGACCGCTGGCGTGGCCTCATGGGCCTCTTGCGCGGGCTGGATACGTTCGGCTGTGCTGCTGCGCTGATCCCGCAAGACCCGACGACTGTCGCCCATGGTGGCATCTGGATCGGCAAGGGCGGAAACTTCGCGTGCGGGGGTGGGCGTTGAGCAAGATTGCGGCCTGGTCGTACAAAAACACCGCCAAAGTTCGCCCGTTCGTGTCGCGTGATGACTGGAACGGCACGACGAACTATGGTACCGAGTACGAAATTGCGTGCAACTGGACGGCCAATGGTGAGCAAGTGCGCGAAATGGGCGGCAAGGCCGGCGCAGGGGGCGCTGAGTTTGTCTCAAAGCACATCATCTATACCGAAGACGCGAGGCCGAAATACCTTGACCTGATTATGTTTGACGGGTCGGATGGCTGGGAAGAAATTCGGGCCGTGATGGCCTGGGATATGGCGATGTTTAACGACACACCCGACTACAAGCTGGCGACCTAAATGCCTGTACGCGGAATAGATCAAGTCAAGCGCAATATCAAACGCGCCTTTGAGGATATTGAGCGCACCAAGACCAATACTGCTGTCTACGCTGTCCTGTCACAAGGCGGGGCAATGGCAGCAACGATGATTCCCGTCGATACGTCTACGCTTATCAATAGTCATTTTGTGGATATTCAGGCGAGTGCAGGAAAGACCGTAGGCGTCACCGGCTACACAGCCGGGTATGCCTCTGCGGTGCATGAGGCCTCCGGCGTACTGGCTGGACAGCCACGCATGAACGGCAACGGTCAGTATTGGGATCCATCCGGCGAACCAAAATTCCTAACCAAGGGCTTCGAACAAATACAAGCATCGATCCCTGCCATATTAAAGGCTGCATACCGTGTTAGATGATGTCAAGGCATGGATCCAGGCGATTATCGGCTCGGGGTATGCATATTCGATGGGCATGTGGGTCGATAACGCCTCAAACAGCGCGTCGAAAATATGCAGCATCCAGGCTGGTGGCGGATCACCGCCTGTCGTCGACACCCGGCATCAGCGCATTCGTGTGGTGCTTCTGGGTGGGCGAGAGCAAACACCAGGCGGCGCGTCGGACAAAGCCACGATCATGACCGATGCAAACGCTCTGGTGCGCGCCACGCTAAATGGCCCGGTGCCGTGCGGTACCGCCACCATCAACACCATATCCGAGCCAATAGGCCCAGGCTACACAACCGAATCTCGCCCATGGGTCGAGGTTTCCTTTGAAATTCTGTTTTAACCACCGGCAGGCCGACTGCCAAAACCACCTGATAGGAGGCCTGTAATGGCTAATTGCATCCCAGCGAACTACGTCGGTAAAGACGTGGTTCTTGAATACTTTATCGACTGCGGCAACGACACGCCGCAAGAGGGCGACTGGAACCTGCTTGGCTCCATGCGCACCAAGGGCTTTGATGGCGGATGGGACACCGACGACGCGACTGATGACGCGACCAAAGGCTATCTGTCCGAGTCTGTCGCAACAGGCCAGACCTTTTCCGTGTCGGGCGATGGCACTTGCAAGCGCGGGCCAGAGTCTGCCGCATTGTCCGAACTGACAAAGCACTTTTTCAATCCCATCGCTACGGGTGGCCAGCCCCTGGTGTGGATGCGCCTCACGTACCCAGACCTGACATTCACCGTCTTGACGCTGCTTACCTCGCTGGGCCGTACGGGCGAGAGTCGCGGGGGCGTGACGTTCAGCCTGGAAGCGTCCGGCACCGCATCGACGCAAGGTGTGATTGTCGAGGATACGCCAGCCGAAGTTCCCGTTACCAGCGTCACTATGTCAGCGTCTACGCTTGCCATCAGCACATCGGAGATTCTGGCGCTGACCGCTACTGTGGCCCCCGGTGGCGCACCGCAAGGCGCGGTGTGGAAGTCCAGCGCACCATCCAAAGCCACGGTTGACCAGAACGGCCACGTTGTCGGGGTTGCGACGGGCACAGCCAATATCACGGCGACCAGCACATCAGATCCTTTGATGTCCGATACCTGCGTAGTGACTGTCAGCGCTTAGCGGCGCGAGGCCGGACGCCTTTAGTGGCGCCGGCCTCCACACTGAGTGGGGTATAGTTTCCGTAATAATTATTTACGGAGGGTGGCATGGAGCCAGAGAAGGGGCAGTACGGGCTTTGGTACGCAGGGACTGTTGGGTTTGCAACCAAAGATGAAGCGCAGGCCTATATTGACCGAGGGATGAAGCACAACGACTACTCACAAGAAGCCGAGCGTGCTTTGCCAAAGCCTCAAAAATCTGACTCTATAGCGGGATACCCGAAAGGCGAATGGATTGCAGCGATAGTTGTCGGCCTGGCCATTTTGGGCGGGGGCTATTGGTTTATGTATGGATCGGAAAGCAAAACGCACCGGGTTGGACGCGAATTCGTCTCAATGGATCAGTGCTTGGAATTCATTGCTAATGACACTGGGGATCAGCTCAATGTTATTTCAGACGAGCTGGGTGACGTGTCTGGAAAAACGGTGCTCGATGGGCTTTTCTTCCGATGCGAGGCGCGCACCACAGGAACAAGAGGGTTGGTTCTTGAGGGGAGATGGGACCGCTTGAAATAGAAGCCAGCAACAAAGCCGCCCCGAGCGGCTATTTTTTCGCCCTGCTATTTGCGGGGCTTTTTTATGGACGAGAGATATGCAGGTTTTGGCCGAGGTTGGTGAGATCGGTGTGCATGCGGGCGATCAGATATACCTATTGCGCCCATCCCTGCATGCCATGTCGAGCCTGGGCGAGCCTGATCAGATTGTGGATGTATATGCACAGGTTATGGCCGGCAGCGTTGTTGATGCACTGGCTGTGATATATGCGTGCGCCGGCGATGACGTATCAGAAGTGTTCGGCTGGTTTGATTTAGAGCAAAACAAGTTTGTTGGCGGCAAGGTATCGCCGCATGATGTTGTGGCGATCGCGCAGTGCCTGTGCAAACACGGCATTACCGGTGCGCTGCCACCATTGCCCCGCAGTAACGATGATGACGAGCCTGAGTATGTCAGCGTATTTAATGCTCGTGAGCATGTGGCGCTGGCTATGGCTCATCTCGGGCTTTCCGAGCGTGAGGCGTGGAGTATGACAATGACGGGTCTAGTTGGTGCATTGCGAGCCAAGTTTCCGCCATCCGCCAAAGATTCGCCAGCAGGCCGTGCGCCTACGCTTGACGAGCACGATGCGACGCTTAACTGGTTTGAGCGCATAAAAGCAAACAGAGCACCACAGCAGGGGGCGCGTTGATATGCCGGAAGGATTAAATACAGGCTCTGTTTATTTCACGGTCGAGGCCGATACGTCCAAGCTGCTTGGCGCAAATACGGACGCCGACAGGTCATTGGACAGCCTGAATAAGCAGTTCGCCAAGACCGACAAGGCGGCGAATGATACGCAGTTTCAGATGACCAAAACAGCTACGGCTGTTAAGTCTATTGGCGCAGAGTCGAATGCCGCCCGCTCTGGCGTGGCCGGCCTGTATGGCGCACTGGCCGGGCTAGTGACACTGCGTGCGGCTGGCAGCTTGATTGAGATGGCCGACGCATACAACGAAATGGCTGAGCGTATCAGCATGGCCACGGCCAGCCAGGAAGAGTACGAACACGTCCAGCAGCGCTTGCTGGCGACCGCTAACGGAACATATCGCAGCCTGTCAGAGGCTCAGGAACTGTACGTTTTAACGTCAAGCACGCTGAAGTCGTTGGGCTACGACACAGATCAGTCCATGGATATCGTGGACTCGCTGTCGTATTCGTTTGTGAAAAACGCGACCGCAGCAGACCGCGCGAAAGGCGCCATTAATGCCGTAACCGGATCTCTGAATAAGGGCAAAGTCGATGCGCAGGCGTGGCAGACGATTCTTGCCGCCACACCTTCGATAGTTGATGATCTCGCTGCCGCAACAGGGCGTACGACCAAAGAAATACTGCAGCTTGGCGCACAAGGCAAGCTCACGGGGCGCGATCTGTCCGGCACGCTACTTAAATCGCTGGACGCGAACAAGAAAGCCGCCGATGACATGGCGACCACTGTTGCGGACGCATTTACGAACCTGCGTAACAACCTGTCAGTATTCATTGGTGAAGCGAACCGCTCCAGTGGCGCTACGCAGATTCTCTCTGGCGCGCTGGTTATGCTCGGGGAGAATATTGACACCATTGTGAAGCTGCTGATGGTGGCTGGCGCCGGCGCACTGGCAAAATATATTGCGCAAATGGGCGCTGCTGCGATTGCATCCGGGCGGGCAATGCTTGCGGCTAGGGCGCAGGCGGCTGAAGAGCTGCGATTGGCTACTGCGCACCGCGCAACTGCCTCGGCAGCCCTGGCTAACGCGACCGCAAATAGAGGCCTGACTGTATCGCATGGGCAAGCCGCCGCTGCCGCAACGGCCCACGCTGCCGCTGTAAGCAGGGCTGCCGCCGCTCAGGCTGCCGCTGTGGGGGTTGCGCGCACGTTGCTGGGCGTGCTTGGTGGTCCAATTGGGATCATCGCATTGCTTGCCTCTGCGGCAGTGGCTGCTGTGACGTTTGGACGCGACTCCAAGAACGCCTCTAGTTCGGTTAATACCCTGTCTGGCGCTGTGAATGGACTCACGGCGTCATTGAAAGAGCTTGACCGCGCCGGGCTTGAGTCAGCGGCGTCATCGATTCAGGGCCGTATTGAGCAATCTGCGCGCTTGGCGGTAACCGCACAAGATGAGCTGCAAAAGCTGCAGGCACAGTTGGCAAATGAGACTCCAGGCTCTGATGCGTCCAAAAATGTAATACGCCAAATGGAAGGCTGGGGCGCAGCGTACGGCGAAGCACAAAAGCAGCTTGAGGTTTTGCGCAAGCGCCAGGACGAAATAGCGGAAATGGGCAAGCGGCGTGCTGATGCCGCTGCCGCCCCTGTCGGCCAAGAGGCTGATCCAGAGGTAGCGAAAAGCCTGAAGTCGATGCGCGAGCAATTGGAGCTTGCCAAGCTTACAGGCGCAGCTAGGGCGCGCTTGCAGGCCATCCAAAGGCTTGGCGCGAACGCTACTGCCGAAGAGCGTGCCGAAGCTGAAAAGCTCGCGACCCAGATATATGAGCTTGAAAAAGCACAAAAGGGCGTAGGCGCTGCAACAAAAGAGTCAGCCGCAGCGGCAAAAGAGAACGCCAAAGCGATTGCAGATATGCGGCAAGAGTTAGCGTTTGCGGCTCTTTCTGGTATGGATTTGGCAAAAGCGAAAGCTGAGGCAAAACTAAACCCGTTTGCAACCCCTGAAGATGTTGCAACACTGCGTGCGCTGGCAGAGCAGCTGTACGAAATAGAGGCCCTCAAAGAGCTTCAGAAAAAAGTCGGCGATGATCCAAACAAATACGTTCAGGGCGACGTATCCCCGTTATCTGGCGGCGCGTTCGATGACCAAACCGCCCGATACGAAGCTGAGGCAGTGGCAGAGCAGGAGCGGTACACAGCACAGCTTGAGCGCCTGCGCGAAGCAATGGAAGCGCAAAAATTCACGCTCGAAGAGTATTACGCTGAGTTCGAGAGCTTGACGCAAACCCACGCTGACCGCATGGCACAGATTGACCAGGCAAAGACCTCGGTAATGCTGATGTCTGCCAGTAATGGCTTTGGTGCACTGGCGGATATGCTCAAGCAGTCTCAAGGCGAGCAGTCGAAAGCCTACAAGGCGATGTTTGCAGTCAGCAAGGCATTTAGCGTGGCCAATGCTTCACTGGCGCTGTTCACGGCGATATCAGAGGCATGGAAACTGCCGTGGCCTGCCAATATCCCCGCGATAGCGGCGGCGGCAACCGCGATGGGCACGGTTATCTCCAGCGTGTCATCTGTGAGCATGGGGGGCGCGCGCCAGTACGGTGGGCCTGTTGCTGAAAATACCATGCACCGCATCAACGAAGGCGGCAAGCCCGAAGTGCTGAACATGGCCAATGGCAAGCAGTTCTTGCTGCCAAATGGCCGTGGTGAGGTCGTCTCGAATAGAGATGCCACAAGTGGCGGCGGGAACGCACCTAACGTGACGGTAGTCATTAATAATGCGCCGGAAGGGACGCGAGTAGAGCAGCGTCAGATCAGCGATGCAGAATTTATCGTAGACGTGATGATTGCTGATGTGGCAACGGAAGGCCGATTCACCCAAGCGGGAAGTGGCGCCCTAGGATGGCGCAGGACAGGGCAATGATAGAAACCGATCTCTACTACCCCGCAGGCCTGCCGGGCCCATTGCGCGCTGGGCATACGGCAAGCCGGGTTTCGCCGTTTGCTCGAACCAACATGCAATCAGGCAGAGCCAGGCAGCGGCGCACGTTTACCAGCGTGCCGAGTATCGACACGTACAACTTCATCTTTACCGAGAATCAGGCCGCAGCGTTTGAAAAGTGGTTTGAAGAGTCTATTAAAGACGGCACCGAGTGGTTCAACATTCAGCGCAGAACGCCGCTGGGCTTGACGATGTTGGTGTGCAGGTTTGTCGATATGTACCAAGGTCCGAACCTGTTTGCCATCAATCGCTGGCGGATATCTGCGGAGCTGGAAGCGTACGAGCGCCCGCTGATGCCGGATGGCTGGGGTGATCTGCCCGGATTTCTGATTGAGGCCGATTTGTTTGATATCGCTATGAATCGTGAGTGGCCTGAAGCATGACAATACTTTCTGTTGTATACGCTAGCGCGCCGGCGGGCGAAACGATTATCCCGGCCATCAAGATTGTGGTGCCCGGCCGCCCCGCGATCCGAATTTGTGCGGACTTTGCGGATCACATGCTGGGTCTGGATGGAGTCTACGAATCGTTTGAAGGCGGCTCGCTGTCGGTTTCTCTGCCGGCCAAGAACGCAAGCGGCCAGCAAACGCTGAGGTTTGGCGTGGGCAACGTCAACGGGCAGGCGCAGCGTTATGTTGATGACGCGCTCGAGGCGGGCAGCAAGGTCACGCTGATTTACTTTGAGTACCTTGAGAGCGACAAATCAGCGCCTGCTCGTCGCCCTTACACCATGACGATAGTGGGCGGCAAGTTTGAGGGCGTTGAGGCGCAATTTGATGCGTCATACCAAGACCTGCTTAATTACGCATGGCCACGCGAGCGCTACACCGCCGAGAGCGCACCGGGCCTTAAATACACATGATCAATCGCTATCTTCAAACCCGTTACGTGAAGTACGGACGTGGGCCTGTGGACGTCGATTGCTATGGCCTGGTGCGTCTCGCACGCCATGAGTTATTCGGGCGGGCAATGCTACCGAGCTACAGCGAAATAGACCCTGACGACAAGCAGGCATTGACGGCTGCAACCCTGCTGGTGCGCGAAGAAGGTTGTTTTTTGCCCTGCACGGCTCAGCTCGGTGCAATTGCCACGGCCTGGCGCGCGCGACTGTGCGTGCATGTGGGGTTGGTTGTTCATGCCGACGGCAGGTTGTGGGTGCTGGAGACGAACGAAGGAAAGGGCCCTTGTCTGACCTCGATATGGGATTTTGAGCCGCGCTACACGCAGGTTATTTATTATGACGATACGACTTTATCCTAGCCTGATGCCGGGCGAACCCATTGAGACGCACGAATGGGCCGGCACCGTGGCCGGGTGGTTTGCGCACAAGGGTATTGATTACACCACGTACGAAAACCAGCCCGTTGTGGTGAGCATCAATGGCGTTGATCTGCCCGTCGACTTGTGGCCAGAGCGTCGCCTACACGCTGACGATGATGTTGAAATGCGCCTGCTGCCCCATGGCGGCGGATTCTCCAAAGTTCTCGGGATCATAACCGGCACGTTCTTCGATGTTGTTTTTGGCTGGCTGATGCCGCGCGGTCGAGGTGGCAGCGATTACAACGCACCAGGCCAAGGCCAGAAGCTCGAAACATCGCAAGCCAAAGCCAACACTGCCAAGTTGGGCGAGGTCGTGCCTGAGCTGGCAGGGCGCTTTAAGCGGCTCCCGGATTACCTGACGCCTCCACATCGGTATTTTAAGAGCGAGCGCGAACAGTGGCTGGAATTCCACGCTTGCATTGGCCCTGGCCACTACGACATTCAGCCTGAGGATGTGCGCGTTGGAAATACTACCTTTGATTCGCTTGGAGAGGACGGATCTTATGCGCTCTATGGTCCAGGCGCTGATCTATCGGCGGTGAGCACAAATGAACACTGGTACACCGCCGACGAAGTGGGCGGCACCTCATCGGGCACGGCTGGCCTTGAGTTGAGTGTGGATCCGGCCGCCAAAGACTTTGCAGGCGCGACCAGCTATGTATTCGATAACGATACCGTTGTGTTGCCTGAAGAGGCGGGGGAATTTCCCGAAGGGTGGGGCGCTGGAACGGTCGTAAAGATCGCCGTGCCGCGCACTTATGACGTCACGCTTGAGAATCTCGGTGGGCCTTTCCCGTTTGAAGATATCTTTATAAACAAGTTTGATGGCGACTTCAGGCATGCAATGCCGTTTGATGTGGGTGATGCGCTGGACGTGTCAGGCGCGGGTCTCGCGGCGCAGGCGTACAAGGTTCACTCAATGAGCGTCAACGCCACGACCGGACAAGGATGGGTTCGCCTGGAAACGTTTGAAACGCCCGGCCCCGGGTTCGAGGATCCGCCAACACCTGGTGCGCCGGTAATGGATGCCGACACAGGCTCAAAATCAATGCGCTTCACGCGCGCTGACTCGTCATTTAGGGTCGTGACCGCGCAAGTAGACACGCTTGCCGTGCAGCGTCTTCTCAATGGTTCTGTCGATAATGACTGGCTTGGCTTTTCCTCATTCACAACCGGTTCGGCCTCATCAATAGCTTACCTGTCTGGATTGGTGTACGGTGAATGGACTTCGATCATAGGCGCATGCCCGCCTGGAGAGACCACCAACACCATTGAGGTGGACTTCTTCTTTGCCAGCGGTCTAGGAAAGATAAAGGATGACGGCGATCTTGAGGCGTATTCGGTCACGGTAGAGATTCAATACAAGGACGCAACAGCCGAAGAACCCTTTATTTCAGTGATGAAAGCCTATTCAGCCGCAACGCTGGATCAGATCGGGTACACGGAAACGATCAACGTTGATGGCCGCACGCCCATCGTGCGTGTTCGCCGGGCTACGCTGGCCTCGACCTCGACGCAGGTGCAGGACAAGATCAACTGGTTCGGCTTGAAATCAAAGCTCAAGACACGCAACAGCTATCCGAACTGGACGACAATGGCGGTCAAGTTTCGCTCTGGCGGCCGGCTCGCTGCCCAGTCAGAGAACCAAGTCAATGTGGTCGCCACACGCCGCCTACGCACCCTCCAGCCAGACGGATCATGGAGCGCTGCGCTTGAGCCAACGCGCGATATATCCGCATTTGCAAAGTACGTCACAGACACAATTGGCTATACGGACGACGACTGGAACATTGCGGAGCTGCTCAGGCTTCACAACGTTTGGGTGCCGCGCGGGGAGACCTTCGACTTCGTCTTTGACCAGACGACCGTGAAAGAGGTAATGAACACCGTGTTAAATGCCGGCATGGCTGAGTTGACCGTGGATGACGGCCTGATACGGCCTGTGCGTGATGAGCCTAGAACGGTATTTGAGCAATCCTACTCGCCGCAGAACATGACGAAGCCTCTGAGCCGTCAGTTTGTGGGGCCAAAGCCAGACGATGCCGATGGGGTCGAGATGGAATACATCGATGGCCAGACGTGGACTAAGCAGACGGTGCGGTGTCTGCTGCCTGGCGATCAGGGTTTCAAGCTCAAAAAAGAGCGACTTGATGGCGTCACTGACAAGACCCGGGTCTGGCGCATCGGCATGCGACTTCGACGCCAGCTTCGGTACCGACGATGGGCATATAACTTTGCCACCGAAATGGATGCCCTGAACAGCCGGTACCGCAGCTACGTCGCGCTGTTTGACGATATACCTGGGTATGGCAAGTCCGCGATTCTTGAGCGCATTGAGGCCGTGTCTGGCGGCGCGCTGCTGCATGCCAGTGAGCCGTTTGAATGGGAGCCTGGTGTCGATCACGTTGTCGCCTACCGCGCTACTAATGGGTCGCTCGTAGGGCCCTTCGCCGCCTCGCCTGGTGTGGACGATTGCAGCTTGATTGCGGACATACCGCATCCATGGCCGATAGTCACGCTCACTATGGAGCCGCCGCACCTGTATTTCGGCACCGCAGAGCGCTGGTCGTTTCCTGCGCTGATCACCGACATAAAGCCGCAAGGCATCGGTGCTGTATCGGTAACTGCCGAAAACGACGATGTGCGCGTGTACGCCGACGACAACAACAATCCCCCAATCTAAATAACTGAACCATCCACCAACCGCAAGACCCCGCCAATGAGCGGGGTTTTTGTTTATGGGTATAAGCAATGAGCAAATTTAACACCGGCAATCCTGTTGGCAGCACTGCGGTAAAGGATCTGTACGATAACGCGGAGAACCTCGATATTGCGTTGAATGACATAAAGACGAAAATCTGGAAAGACAGATTTGGAGAAGCTCGCTCCACGTGGTTCGCGGTTGACAACTCGCTTTCTAATTTCGAAACCTACGCAGCGGCCGCGCTGGCTGGGTCTGGATATGAAGTGGCTGTTTTGTATCAGTCAGGGCTTAATATGGTTAGGCCGTCTCAGGCAATTTCATACGGCGGTGAAGATTACGCGCCGCTACCATCTCAATTGCCATTTACGACTGAAGCTACCTTCGATCCATCAAGGTGGAAAAAAATATCCGGGGTTAGTGGAGCTGATCTGAAATCAGATTTTGGGCTGGCTATGGTCGGGGGAAAGATTAGTGCTGCTGACTCTATTTTCAGGCTGTTATCACAAAGCTCCGAGGACTTGATTACGCCAGCTTGGTTTGACGGCGTTCTTGATGGGACTGCTGACGACACTGCGGCGATCAATAAAGCGGGAGCGTATGCAAAGTCTGTAGGTGGGTCAATACGGATTGAAAACGGCAAGCACGTATATATTAACGGGCCGGTTGTTCTTGACTGTTCAGTTGTTGGCGGCTCGTGGTTTGTGGGGCCATCAGGGTCGATACGCATTGAAATTGATGACGTTGACGCTCAACGGGTCGTCGATATTGAAGTGACGAACCTATCAGGCAATGAAGAGCTTGCCGCTGTATTCGCCACATCGTCAAATATTGCAGAACGACGCGGCATGGTGTTTGGGCGACTGAAGCTGTACGGATTTTTACGCGGCTTTCGAGGGCAGTATTTGAAGGTTGCGGCGGTAGAGGACTCCTTTGCACAATCGCTCAACACGACTCCAGGGCGCTATCAAGAAGCTCACTTCTCCGCCGTGATGACGGATGTTTGGGTGGTTCGCAACAGCTTGTCTATTGGCGGCGTGTTGGCATTTAACAGTGCGGCGGGAGTAACCCGAGAGTTTTACGACAACTGCATAGCATTGGATACCTATGACCACGGATTTTATTCTGCATCACCTAGTGGCAAAGAATTTAGTTCGTTCGCATCGTGTCGCGCGCTTAATACTGGCGGTGACGGCATTAAATGCTTTTCAAATGGCACATTGACAGTGGGTGAATGTTTCGTAGACGGCACAGGCACCAACGGCATTATTCCAGTAGCTGACAAAGCTTATATTTCCGGCAGCACGTTTATCAACTGCGGGCAAGATGGAATTTATCATCAAGGCAAGCCTGTTGGTGCTGGCGTTAATACATTCTCATTGCTTCAAATTGACAACTGCACAACGTCCGGAATAACCAGAGAGGCCATCAGGGTTTCTGGGCCAGAATCGTTAGATCGGGTCGTTATAAACGGCGGCAGTCATGAGGCACTTGGGGCTGCCTTGAAGCTGTTGGGCGCGACGATGGTAGTCCAGTCAATCGAGGTTAATGGGGCAAGCCTCCGCACCCTATCATCAACCGATCAAGTTATATCCAATCTGGAAGGAACAACTGGAGAACTATCGGTCGTTCGATCCACTTTGGGCGCGGATTCCACCAGCGCATCTCTGATTGATGGTCGCCAAGGCTTGTTGCGCCTACGAGATGTGCGCTTCGCTGCTGCCTCATGCTCACGCTTCGCTAGAAATCGAACAGGCGACATTGATGAAAAAGGCAGCATTCTTGACGGGGCCACTACGGGAGGCACTGACTTTCTCGCTGACGCAGGAGCTTTCCGGTCTAGGCTTGATGTCGCCAAAGCAAATGGACTAAGAAAGTCTGTGCGCCCCGGCCTAGCAGCGCCATCTTCTGACGCTAGTGTTAGAGGGGATATCGTCTTTAATGACAGTCCAACAGTAGGGCAGCCTACGGGATGGGTATGCACATCCGCAGGCAGTCCAGGCACTTGGCAGCCTTTCGGTCAGTCGGGGTTCTTGTTGCCGATAGGCGCAACTCCTTCGTTTATAGGCCAGTTGGCGGTAACTGGTGGACAGGGGTTTATAGCGACAGGCACAACAAGCCCAGCTGACTGGAAACAAATCACTTAAGGCTTTGCGCTGTCGTTATTTAAATAAACAAACCACCTTCGGGTGTTTTTTTACGCCCATAACAAAGGAAAAAAATGGAACCAACATCGAGCGCGGTCAGCCAGGCCGTTGTTACCTGGGCGCCCGTTGCGCTCGCCGCATTGATGCCCGGCGTCGACGGTGGCGCTCTTATCGGTGCATTTGGCGGATCCGTTGTTTTCGCGCTGCATACCACTGACGTGTCGATCTTGAAGCGGTTCATCTACATGATCGTTTCGCTCGTTATCGGCTATCTGGCCGCTCCGGAGGTGGCGCACTTGGCTGGAGTTGAAAGTACAACCGTACCGGGGTTTCTCGCCTCAGCGTTCGTTGTCACCGTGGCGCTAGCCGGCATCGAAAAGATTAAGGCCTTTGATGTTATGTCATTCGTCAGAGCCGTTATTGGCAAAAGGGGGTGAGTCATGTGCACGCTTGTCTATGTCGTTTCAAACCTCATCACAGTTGCCGTTCTGCTGAGCTATCGGCCACGCGGGGCAACGTACAGACCCTGCATGTCGATCATCGCGTACGTCGTGATCTGGTACAGCGGGGCGCAGGCTATTCACGTTGTGCTTAACCACATATCGATACCGACGTGGCAGTCGAGTATTGCGGTGTTGGTTGCGGCGCTTCTTATTAGAGCTAGAGGTAATGTGGCGCGCGCGGTGCGCCTGGAGAGATATCGATGATTGATTTTCTGAAAAGGCTGTTGATGCTTCTGTCTGGTTTGAGCGCAGCACCAGCAAAAAGCGAACCCGTGTTAGAAGTTAGGCCTGAGCCAACGCTAGAAATTACGCCCGAGCCTGTCACCATGGGCGACGAAGGCCAGAAAGTACTGAAGTACTTCGAGCAGTGCAGGCTTAAGGCCTACTGGGATGCAACGGGCAAGGTGTGGACGATTGGCTGGGGCCATACGGGGCCTGACGTCTATGAAGGGCTCGTAATTACACAGGCACGTGCAGACCAGCTATTGCGCGATAGGTTGGCCCGCGAGTTCGTGCCTGGGGTACTCGGCGCCGTTACCTGCAGCATGGCACAGCACGAGCTCGATGCCATGGTTGATCTGGCCTACAACATCGGCGTGGTCGCATTTGCCGGATCTACGCTTGTTCGCAAGTTCAATGCAGGCGACGCCGCCGGCGCAGCCGATGAGTTTCCGCGCTGGAATAAGTCTGGTGGCCAAGTGCTGCTGGGCCTGCGTCGTCGTCGCGCAGCTAATCGGGCGCTATTCCTTGGTGCATCGGGCGATGCGGCGATAAAGATTGGGGTGGCCGTCACATGATCAGCCTCTGGTTATCGAAGGTATGGGGCTGGCTGCTGCTGATCGGGGCCATCATTGCTGGCCTGTTCGCCGTGCGTCAGTCAGGCAAGACGGCGGGCAAACAAGAAGCCAAGGCGCAACAGGCCGAGGCAACTATTAGAGGAATGGAGGCGAACCGTGAAGCTCGTGTCGAAATTGATTCGCTGGATGATGATGCTATCCGTGATCGTGCTCGTCAGCGGATGCGCGACACCAAGCGGTGATTACTGTGCTGTAACGCAAAAGCCGTTCGGATGGCGATCTGATGCTGAGATTGACGCTACTCCTATCAGGCCGCTGCGGTATATCGAAGAGGGGGCTGCGCTACATCGTAGACAATGTTCTGGCTGACCGTCTTCAAGTAGCAGGGCTTGCGTGTGAGCGGTCATATGATGGGATGCGTGCGAACTGATTTCTCTTTGCTCGATATTTAAGAAGTGGAATATGAAGATTAAGATATTCGATGGAAACTGGGTGCTTGCTATTCTGATAATTGTTGCTTGTATGCGGCACGCCGATGAGCTAGAACAGATGATCATGGAAGCTGTAGACATATTGATAAGCAGATGATCGATCACGGATGGGTTGGCGCTTTATGTCGGCAGTGATTTTAAGGCCTGAAACTGCGCTGCTAACTAGCGCGCCTACAAATGGCATGCCCACAGCGATGTCTCCGAATGCGTAGACTCCCAACGATACAGGAAGCGAGAATTCATAACTGCATTTGAGGTCGGCCAGCCTCACGGGGAATTTCCATTCCTTTGCCACTTTCAGTAGATCTACACAACACTCTTCAATTATTGCTTTCTGCCTATCCAGTTGAGCCCCCGGGTTTTCCGATGATTTTACGAGTGCCGCTAACCGGTCGATTTCTGCGAGTAGTCTTTTTCGCTCATCAACGCGGCGACTTTTAAACTCCAGTATGTCTTCCAACGCAACGTCTTGATCTGGAACGGGTATGGCGTGGATCAGATCAAACGAAACATTGGGGGCTTCCCCAGCCGGCATCCCGAGCCATTGAAATGATTTTTCGCCGGTTGCCAGCGACCATTTTCCGGGCTCTTGTTGCTCCAAGTATTCGAAAGCAGGAATATGTATATCTTGAAAGTTTCCCGGTCCCAGCCTTTTCATTTGTATCTTGACTTCCTCCAGTATTCCAGCTTTCTTGAGAAAGTCAGCTTCGGGGCCAGGATCAATCTGGATCAGGTTGTTGCTAGATATGGCCAGCCTATCCCAAAACAGAAGAGAATATCTGAGCTCTTGCGGATCTAAGCGGCCGGACGTTGAAATGGAGCTGTCCGTTATTGTTATTGGCGCTGAGATCAGCACACAACGCTCTTGTGTTAAGCCATTTTTTGGGAAAGTCCCATATAAAGGATCCTCAGCTTTCCGATGCTTAGCCTCACCCATCACCCGTCTCCACTGGTTATTAATGGAAGCGATTGTAACCAGAGTTTCATGTTGGTAGGTATGTCGTGTGAATGCCTATCCCACAACCGTCAGAAGAGAATGCTGTAGCTGTAACTCTGCGTACCAGCTAAAAAGGCGGTGCTTCGGCAGACTGCTCAGCCTGCATAACAGTCCAAATAGTAGCGTTGTGCGATTAAAGACGCCTAGTTTCATCTGCCATCAGCAGTCGCAGGCGATGTAAGGCGGACAGCGTGCTATCCGTCTCCGCCTTCCAAGCCTTATCTATAGCGTCCCGCAGGTGCTCTATTTCGAGCATCGCATTGTGCATACGCTTTATTTCGCGCAGCAAGGTGCGGATATCCTCGTTGCGTCGATTGCCGTCTCGTATGGCGATCAGGTCATCGCGGGTTAGTGGTGGTTGCATGATGGTTTACTGGATTTATATACAGTATTTGTACCATATCGCAGACGCAAAAAAGCCCCAGGGCGAAATGCCGAGGGGCTGATCTAACTACTGGATATTGGACGGTGTCTAATATCGCGTCTAATACAGGCAAAAAATAAGCCCCTACGTTTTCACGTAAGGGCTTGATACTGCTATGTGTTCTTGGCTCCCCGACCAGGGCTCGAACCTGGGACCTGCGGATTAACAGTCCGTCGCTCTACCGACTGAGCTATCGGGGAATTGGAGAAGCAAGACTATAGCAAGTATTTTGTTGCGGTGCAAGTCGACTGCCCCTGCAGCTCACACTTAGGCGTTTTTTAGCCGTTACCTTCCAGTAAATCTTTCATGTCATCGGCATGTTCTTCTTCTACAGCCATGATGCCGATAAGCATATGCTTGGTCGTTGGGTCTGTGTCACCGATGCGTTCAATCATCTGGCGGTACGACTCAATGGCCACGCGCTCGGCGATCAGGTTTGCCTTGATCATGCTCTTGATGTCGCTGCTATCGTCGTATTCAGCGTGGCTGCGATCGGTAAGCGTGGAGGGGTTGAAATCTGGTTCGCCGTTTAGCTGCACGATGCGTTCGGCGATGAGGTCGGCATGATCCGCTTCTTGTTGTGCGTGCTCGAGAAACTCGGCCTTGATAGGCTCATTGAAAATTCCCGTTGCTGTGTAGTAGTGGCGCTTGTAGCGCATCACACAGACTAGCTCGGTTGCCAGAGCGGCGTTAAGCATCTCAATAATTTCCTCTCGGTTTCCTTGGTACCCGGAAGGAACCGCCCCATTATCCAGATTGCGAGCACCTTCTCGTATGGCTTTGACGTCGATTGGGTCATGGTGTTTGGCGGGCTGTTTTGTGCTCATGATTGTCCTTTTCTTTGGTTAATACAGATGCCACGAGGCAAAGCAGTGCTTTGCCTTGAGGAAAGCCTCAGCAATAAGCATACCTGAGATGGCGAGGGGCGATCGTCGCTACCTAGTGAGCACCCGCCCCCGAGCTGTTGGACGCTGAGGAATGAGATTTTTTTGCCACCCAGATGAGGGCAATGAGGAACAGAAACAGTATGCCAGAGGCATAGAAAATGTCGGTGGCCGACATGGTGTAAGCCTGTTGGTTAATGATCTGGTCAACAATGAGCGCAGACTGCTGCGACCCGATTCCACCGTTGTGCAGCCCATGCATAAGGGCGTCGAAGGCAGGCTCGCCTGGGCGCGCAAGTTCGGTCAATTGCGCATGGTGGAGTACGGCACGGTCTTCCCACAGGGTAGTGGTAATAGAGGTTCCAAATGCCCCCATGAGCAGTCGGGCAAAGTTTGACAGTCCTGCAGCGGCTGGAATACTGCTGGCCTCCAGGCTTGTCAGCGTGAGGGTCGTTAGGGGTATGAAGAACGTTGCCATGGCTGCGCCCTGAATAAACGTTGGCAGCATAATGGTGTAAAGATCGGCTTCGGTGTTGAAGTTGGATCGCATGAAGCTGATCAGGGAGAACACCAGGAAGGCAAACGTGGCGATGATACGCGGGTCATGTTTGGCCAGCAGTTTGCCGACGATGGGCGAGATGATGATGGCGAGTATGCCGACGGGGGCTGATGCAATGCCTGCATACGTGGCCGTATAGCCCATAAAGTTTTGCATCCATAACGGCAGCAGGACCACGGTGCCGAAAAACACCCCATAGCCGATAGACGTGGTAATGACACCAACCGTAAAATTGCGGTTCAAGAACAGTTTGAGTTCGACTACGGGGTGATGGGCTGTCAATTCCCAGATCACAAAGTAGACAAACGCCACGACAGCTACGATCGCTAGCAGAACAATCTGGGAGCTGCTGAACCAGTCTAGCTCTTTGCCCCGATCAAGCATGATTTGCAGCGCCCCTACCCATATCACCAATAAGGCCAAGCCTATGGTGTCAATAGGTAGTTTCGTCTTGGGCGAATCGCGAAGCTTGTAGATTTGCCATGAGGCCCAACCGGCCAGCAGGCCTACCGGCACATTGATATAGAAAATCCATGGCCAACTGTAGTTGTCGGAGATCCAGCCGCCCAGTAACGGACCGGCAACCGGCCCCACAAGAATCGTCATGGACCACAGCGCCAAGGCCATCCCTGCCTTGGCCTTGGGGTAGGACCCCAGCATCAGTGATTGTGAAAGCGGGATCATAGGCCCGGCCACAGCGCCTTGCAGTACGCGAAAGGCCACCAGGGACTCAAAAGACCAGGCAAAGCCGCACAGCCATGACGAGACGACAAACAGCAGCACAGACAAGACAAACAGCCGGACCTGACCGAAGCGCTGCGTTAACCAGCCTGTCAGAGGTACCGTGATCGCATTGGCGACTGCAAACGAGGTGATTACCCATGTGCCCTGTGTGGAACTTACGCCCAGCGTGCCAGCGATGGTCGGAATAGACACGTTGGCGATCGACGAGTCGAGCACATTCATGAACACGGCGGCCGACAACGCAATGGTGCCGTACACACGTGCCCGCCCTTCTAGCGGAGGGTATGACGCCTGCGGTGCCGGACGCACGGGTGCAGCAGGCGGAGCTGGCGTGATGTCAGCCTGTATCTCAGTCGTTGCCATGGGCTTTTGCCTGAGAAGCGTTACCGTCCATGGCTGAAACCAGGGCAGAATTTGAGTTTTCAGCAATAATGCGCGCAATCAGCGCATCAGCTTGCTTGCTGGCATTACCGTAAACGTCGGTACTCAGACCAAGGTTGTTGGTGGTAGCAATCGCTGCTTCTTGTTTGGGACTGTCTAGTTTGACTTTTACCTGCATTGACAGGCCGACGCGCAGGGGGTGGTCGGCGAGTTCTTTGGGATCAAGGCTGATGCGCACGGGGACGCGCTGTACGACTTTGATCCAGTTGCCGCTGGCATTTTGTGCGGGTAACAGGGCAAATGCGGATCCAGTGCCAGCGCCCAGCCCTTGAATTTTGCCGTGGTATGTAACGCTGTCGCCATAGATATCGGCCGTGAGCGTGGCATTTTGGCCCGCTTTCATCTGCCTGAGCTGGCTTTCTTTGAAATTGGCCTCTACCCATAAATGATCCAGCGGCACAACCGTCATGATTGGCGTGCCGGGCGCAACATGTTGACCCAACTGGGTATGGCGCTGTGCAACCATGCCAGTAACGGGGGAGGGAATGCTTGTGCGTGATTGTTCAAGCACCGCCTGACGCAGTTTGTCTTCGGCCATCAATACGTCTGGGTGGCGCTCTACAGTGGTGTTGGCGGTAAGGGCTTCGTTGGTGGCCAGTGTGGCTTTTGATGCGGCGAGGGCAGCACGGGTTTGTGCCAGCCCTGATTCGGCCGCCTTGAGGGCCGTGCGGGCATGCAGAATCTCTTCACCGCTGACCCCGCCTGATTTAGCCAAGCTCTGGCGCCGATTCAGATCGCTGCGTGCTTTTTCGAGATCAGCAGTTGCGCGTTCGATATTGGCTTGGCGCATGGCAATATCGGCTTCGAGTGCATCATTTTGCACGAAAATAGTGCGGGTGCGACGTATTGCCTGTGCCAGCGCGGCTTCTGCCTGGCTCTGGGCGATTTTGGTGTCACTGGGGTCGAGCTGAATAACGCGTTCGCCCTGTTTGACCAGTTGTGTTTCGTCGGCGTTGATGGCGATGACGGTACCCGGTATTTCTGACGTAAGCTGCACAAGGTTGCCGTGTACGTAAGCGTTGTCGGTTGACTCATAGTGCGCGCTGACCAGCAGCCACCAGATACCCCAAGCAATACCCAGAATAAGAAAGGTTACGGTGACAATAATAAGCAGTGGTTTGCGGGCTGCTTTCGGTGCTGTTTTCGGCGCTGCAGACATAATTGGATCTCTTGAAATCAGTGTGTCAGGGTATTGGTGACGGTATTGGCTGGGATGCCGGTGTTGGCCGGCGCAGTGATTGTGGCGTGGGGTGGCGTTGCAGTGTTTGTTAAGCCTGTGTCTGCCGTTGCGCCGTATCCGCCGCCCAATGCAGTGGCAAGCTGGGCGTCAAGCTTGTATGCACGCGCCCTTAGGTCGGTGGTCAGAATGGATTGTTTTTGCATCTCGTTTTGAGCCAGCAAAACCTGCACAAAGTTTCCCAGCCCAGATTTGTAACGGCTGACAGCAATGTCATAGGCCTGAGAAATGGCTTTCAGGCTTGCTTCCTGATCTACGGTTTGTTGCTGCAGTGCCTTGATTGATGTTGTGGCGTCTGCCACTTCGCGCACAGCAGTCAGCAGCGTTTGGTTGTAATTGGCGATGGCCAGATTGCGCTCTGCCTGCGTGGTGTCAAGCTGCGCGTTAAGGGCACCACCATGAAATATGGGCAGTGACACTGCAGGCCCTATGCCATAGATTTTGCTGCCTCCCTCAAGCAGGCTGGCTAAACCCAGCGACATAAAGCCGGCGAATGCGGTCAGGTTTACGTTGGGGTAAAACTCGGCCCGTGCCGCTGAAACCTGGCTGGACGCTGCCTCAACACGCAAGCGGGCGGCAACAAGGTCTGGTCGCCGACCTAGCAGCTCTAGCGGTATGGTTTCAGGCAGGCGCGTGGGTGCATGCACTAGTGATGCAGACTTGATTTGCGCGCCGCGTTCAGGACCTGATGCAGTGAGTGCGGCCAGTTGGTTGCGCAGCAGGTCGGCATTGGTGGTGGCCTGGTTGAGCTGCACTCTGGCGGCAGACACCGCTGACTCGGCCTGTTTGACTTCCACAGCCGTATCCAGACCGGCGCTGACACGCTGATTGGTAATGCTAAGCACATTGTTTTGTTGCTTGACGATGTCGGTAAGCACCTTAGACTGCGTTAGCGCATTTTGCAGATTGAAATAGCTTTGCACGACGCTACTGATAATGGCATTGCGTGCCACCTGCAAATCAGCCTGCGATGCCTGGCGGTCAGAGACGGCAGCCGCGTAGTGCGCGCGATTGCGGCCCCACAGGTCAAGGTCGAAGCTGGCGTTAAGCCGCAGGTTGGTATCAGTAATCATGGCGCCACCATAGGGGGGCGGGTAAATGTAATTGGCCGAGTATCGTTCACGCGTAAGTGTGTAGCCGGCATCAACCTGGGGCAACTGCACAGCGTGGGCGCCGCGTACCGCTGCGTTGGCCATGCTCAAGCGGGCTTGTGCGGCATCCAGAGAGGGGTTGCCTGCCAGTGCCTGAACGATCAGTTTGTTTAGCTGAGGGTCTTGGTAGCGCAACCACCATTGCTCTGAAGGCCATGTAATGACGCTGTCGTTCAGCCCCAGCTGTTGTCCATTTAAAGGCTTGTGCGTGGGCTCGCCAGGAACAATGGCAGCACACCCCGCAAGCGTGGCACTGAGAAGCAGGGGAAGAAGTAATTTCATGGGTAAGGAGTAAGTAAAGGCGCTGCCGACAAGCTGACAGAAAGCTGAATATAGTTGCCTAGTAAATAACTGCCTAGGCAATTAAATTATATAAAAATGATGCTTGCACTGACAAGTCGACAGTGGGTTTTTTTTGTTACCAGATCGCGCAGTGGGTGTGGCTATTTATGATCTGAACGATGTCAATCTGTGTCATCGGGGTTTCGCCCGTTTAACAGCATACGGTTCAAAAAGCCGACCAGCTGCTCGACTTCATCTTTGTTGAAACCCTGCATGTGCTCGTTAAGCGTGTCGGCAAGGGCGGCAGGAATCTGCTCTGTGGCTTGCATGCCCTGGTCGGTTAGCTCAAGCCTGACGACACGCCTGTCTTCAACACAGTGACTGCGGGTAATTAAATTTTTTGCCTGCAGCCGGTCGAGCGTGCGCGTCATGGCACCGGTGTCGATATGGGCTTGCCGGGCCAGCTCTGCTGGCGTGTCGACATTGCGGTATCTGATAAGCGCCAAGGGCCGCCATTGCATGGCGGTAAGGCCCAGCGGCGTTACCTTGCGGTCTATCATGCGGTTAAATGATGTGTGCAGAAGCTTGATCAGATAGCCAACATTGTCGTCGGCAGTAATACATGCCGCCGTGGCCTGATAAATACCTTGCTTGGTGTGCCTTGGCTCTTTTTTTACAGAAGTGCCGCAGGCGGGGATATCGGATTGAGTCATGCAAAAATTGTACTCTTCCATAACTGCCTAAGCAATTACTGCCTATATGTATTTTTGGACGTAGCGCAGAAGTTCAGGCAAAATTAGCGAGTAGTTTGACGCTACAACCCTCCCGTGTACAGTGCAGCTCAACCAGGCCACCGCCACGGCTGGCTTAATGCGCAATCTCTTCTTAAACTTGCCGGACTCGTTCGGTTTATTAACCTTTTGTAGCTTTCATGACATCACCTGTTGCCGGTACCGCTTCATCCGTAAATAACAATGAATTCTGGACGGGGTTTATGCTTGCGGGCCTGGGGGCCGTTTTGTTTTCGGCCAAGGCTATTGTGGTCAAGTTTACCTATCAACATGGGGTTGATGCACTGACCGTCATCGGTTTTCGCATGATGATGTCGTTGCCGTTTTTTGCAGCCATTGGCTTTTATCAGGCACGCAAGGCACGCCAGGGCAGGTTGCCGCGTCTTACGCGAAAAGAATGCCTGCAGCTTGTTTTCCTGGGGTTTATTGGGTACTACCTGTCGAGCTTTCTTGATTTTCTGGGGCTGCAATACATTTCGGCGGGCCTCGAGCGGCTGATTCTGTTTCTTTCCCCCACTTTTGTGCTTTTGTTGTCGGCCTTGCTGCTCAACAAGCCCATTAGCGGAAGGCAGTGGCTGGCATTGGGCCTGTCTTATTTGGGCGTGGTCTTTGTTTTTGTACAAGACCTGTCGTTCAGTGGGGCCAGCGTGCTGGTGGGGTCGGCATTTGTGCTGGCCTCTGCCTTCTCGTATTCGTTTTATCTGATCGGCTCTGGCGAGCTTATCAAGCGCGTAGGGTCAACCCGGCTAGTGGCGTATGCCATGTCGGTATCTTCTGTTATTAGCATGGTGCATTTCTTTGGCGTGTATGGCTTGCAGGGGCTGGAGCAGTCTGCAGCTGTTTATCAGTTGTCGCTTATACACGCCATTGTTAATACCGTAGTACCCACCTTTATGATTATGTGGGCGGTGGCGCGCATTGGTGCGCCCATGACCGCGCAGTTGGGCTTGCTTGGGCCCGTATCGGTGCTGTTTCTGGCGGCATGGCTGTTGGGCGAGCCCATTACTACCTTGCAGTTGCTGGGCACGGTTATTACGTTGTCCGGGGCTGTGGTGTTGAGCAAACGCAGGGTTTAGGTGTGTGCGCCGCTGTACGCGGCGCGAATGAGCGCCACGTGGTTGGCTTTGATCTGGGAAAACGGTGCGGTTCGCCATATTAGACTGGTAACCGATTGCTGCTGATGGCGAAAGGGCAGCAACCGTATGCCTGACATGCCGCTGCGCGCAAGGCATGACGGCACGATAGATACGCCCATTTGCTGGGCAACCAGTGACACGACGCTTAGCCAGTGTCGGGCTTCGTACTTTACGGCAGGAAAAAACCCCGCTTTCAGACACATGGAAAACAGTGTCTCGTAATAAACCGGGGAAAGCGCCCTCGAAAAGAAAACAAAGTCTTCCTGGGCGACATCGACCAGGTCGATGTGTTTTCGCTCAGCCAATGGATGAGATGCGGGCAGGCAAATCGAAAATGGTTCAGAAACAAGCTCTGTGCAACTAACTGAATCAGGCACGGGATTGGCGTGGATAAAGCCGATATCGAGCCCGCCACGCTCGACCAGTTCAATTTGCTCCGCCGAGTTGAGCTCCAGCAAAATATGCTCGACGTCAGGGTATTGCTGCCTGCACTGGTGCAGCACGTCGGGCAGATTGCGATAGAGCGCAGAACCTACAAACGCAATTTTCAGCTGACCTTGCAGCCCTGCATCTATACGGGAAACCAGTCTTTTTACATCTGCGTTGCGTTGCAGCAGGTACTGTGCCTCACCGTACAGTGCCCGACCCGCTGGCGTCAGCACGACCTGACGGCTGGAGCGCACGAACAATTGCGCCCCAAGGTGCAGCTCAAGCTGGCGTATGGCGTAGCTAAGTGGCGGCTGTGAAATATGCAGGCGCTTGGCTGCCCGGCTGAAGCTGAGCTCTTCAGCCACCGCAATAAAGTAGCGCAGCAGGCGCGGGTCGAGATCCATGGCGTTTCATCTATATTTGTTTTGTATAGATGATAACAAAACAAGTATTTGTATGAATACATAGAACTTTCTACTATTAGAAAATACCGGAGACAAAACACCATGAATACTGATATCCCTACCTCGAACGCCGCACTTAATATTCCCGACTCACGGGGCATTAATTTATTTTCCACAGATGCTTTTGCCGAGGCCCTGCTGCGCGCTTACCTGCCGCAAGATCTGGCCAGCCATCTGGTGCCGCATTTTGCAGAGCTGGGCAGGCGCGCCGGTGATGAGCTGGATGAACTCGCCAGCGTGGCTGACAAGCATCCGCCTGAGTTGTCGGTAAGAAATCGTGCCGGGCAAGATGCATCGACGATTAGCAAGCATCCCGCCTACGTTGATCTGGAACGAGAGGCATACAGCACGTACGGGCTGGCGGCCATGTCGCATAGGGCGGGGGTGTTGGGGTGGAATGCACCCATGCCTCCCGTCGCCAAATATGCGTTGAGCCATTTGTTTGTGCAGGCTGAGTTCGGGCTTTGCTGCCCGGTTAGCATGACAGACTCGCTGGCGCGTACGTTGAGAAAATATGGTGACCCGGCCCTTGTTGAGCAAGTGCTGCCACAGATAACGTCGCTGGATTTCGACACTCTGCGTCAGGGCGCTATGTTCATGACGGAGCAGGGTGCAGGTTCGGATGTCAGCGCCACCGAAACCCAGGCCGAGCAAGAGGCAGATGGCCGCTGGCGTTTGCATGGCGATAAGTGGTTTTGTTCAAACCCCGACGCGGGCTTTGCCATGGTGCTGGCGCGCAGCGAAGAGGCGGCTGATCTGGCCGGTATTTCGCTGTTTTTGTTGCCGCGTGAGCTTCCGGATGGCACACATAATTATTACCGTATCCTCAGGCTGAAAGACAAGCTGGGTACGCGCTCCATGGCCAGCGGTGAAATCCGTCTGGAAGGCGCCTATGCATGGCTGGTGGGTGAACGCGGGCGCGGCTTTCAGCAGATGGCCGACATGATCAACAACTCTCGCCTGTCTAACGGCATGCGGGCGGCAGGCCTGATGCGGCGTGCTTTCACGGAGGCTTTGTTTTTTGCGCGCAACCGTCGTGCCTTCGGTAAAAGACTGGTAGACATGCCGCTGATGCAGCGTCAGCTGCTAAAAATGTTGGTGCCCACCGAGCAGGCAAGATCGCTTATGTTCCAGACGGCAAAGGTTCTTGACCGTGCTGATCACGGCGAAGCGCAGGCCAAAAAGCTTGTGCGTATTCTCACGCCATTGATTAAGTTCAGAGCTTGCCGTGACGCGCGCAAGGTCACGGGTGACGCCATGGAAGTGCGCGGTGGTTGCGGCTACATCGAAGAGTGGGTTGAGCCGCGGCTGGTTCGTGACGCGCATTTAGGCTCTATCTGGGAAGGCACCAGCAATATCGTGGCGCTGGATGTGCTGCGCGCCATACGACGTAACGGCTGTCTGGAGCCACTGCGCGACTACGTTGAACAGTTGCTTGAAGATGGGGTGCCTTGCGATGTTTCACGGCGCGACGCCCAGCAGCAGGCCGTGGACGGCGCCTTCCGCCTGGCCGCTCATGCCGCACCTGATGAAAATTCCTCGCTTGCCCGGCAGGCTGCCTCTGCGCTCTACCACGTTGTGTCTATGGCAGCCATGCGCTGGGAAGCCCGCCACGAAGGCCTGCAGGCCAGGACGCTGCTGGCCGATCTGGTGCTCGTCCATAAGCTTTCAGTGTCTGATCCGTTCGCAGTGCCGGAAGATGCAGGCGTTTATTTAGAACTGTTGAAATCGTCCGAAAAATAGTCGGTACAGAGCCCGTCGACTTCGTCGCTCGCCAACACGCTGAAAGTTCAGGGTATTGTGGTGGCTGTAGACAGAAAGCCTGATGGGCTACGGATGTTTATTGACACAGAGGTCAATAAATGGAAAACAGTAATTGAAACTGCAGGCATAACGCTTGATTAATTATGACTATCACTGAAAAGAACTCCTCCGGTGCGCTGGCTGGTTGCAAAGTTATCGATCTGTCGCGCGTGCTCGGCGGCCCCTATTGCACGCAAATTCTTGGCGATCATGGTGCCGAGGTGTTCAAGGTCGAGCCACCGTCTGGCGACGAAACACGCGGCTGGGGGCCACCATTTCTGGATGGCACAGCGTCTTATTTTATTGGCGTAAATCGTAATAAATATGGCCTGTCGCTTGACTTGTCGCAGCCTGACGGTCAGGCATTTCTGAAGAACCTGTTGCAGGATGCCGACGTACTTGTTGAAAACTTCAAGCCAGGCACACTCGAAAAATGGGGTTTGGGTGTTGACGTGCTGCAAGCGCAGTTTCCCAGGCTGGTACATTGCCGTATTAGCGGCTTTGGTGCAGATGGCCCTCTGGGCGGCTTACCGGGTTATGACGCCTGTGCGCAGGCTATGTGTGGCCTGATGAGCGTTAATGGAGAGGGCGACGGCGAGCCTACGCGTGTAGGTCTGCCTGTGGTCGACATGGTCACCGGGCTAAACGCGGCGCTGGCTATTTTGCTGGCCATTAACGAGCGGCATGCCAGCGGTAAAGGGCAGTTTTTGGACATCACACTGTTTGACTGCGCGATTTCGTTGCTGCATCCGCATGCTGCCAATTATTTCTATAGCGGGAAGGTGCCTGAGCGCACCGGAAATGCCCACCCCAATATTTCTCCTTATGATTCATTTCCGACGGCAGAGGGCGAAATTTTTCTCGCCGTCGGCAACAACCGTCAGTTTGAAATCATGGCGGGCGTACTTGGGTGCCCAGAGTTGGCATCAGACCCACGCTTTGGTACGAATGCCGACAGGCTAATAAACCGGGCCGCGCTAAGGGCCATGCTTGTGCAGCAGCTTTCCGGCCATGTGGCCGCCGATCTGGCGCAACGGCTATTGCAAAAAGGGGTACCCGCAGCACCTGTGTTGAACGTAGAGCAATTGCTGCAGCATCCGCACACCCGGCATCGCAACATGGTGCTTGAACAAGGGGCTTACAAAGCCATAGCGTCGCCGATTAAACTGTCAAGAACACCCGCTACGCTGCGCCGTCTTCCGCCCGATTTCAGCGAACATACTGAGGTGGTGAGGGCGTGGCTGGAGAAGCCGAAGCACTAAATGACAGCAGATCAGCAGGTCAGTTGGCCCGTAGGTCGGCAGTTCAACTTGCGCCGGCGATGGGGACGTCGGCGTTTTGCCGCGCCTGCTCGGTTGCATCGCGGTGGATGTCATGGGTAATAAAGCCCGAAGCATTCTGCGGCATGTCTAGAATGCCTTGTCGTGCCAGCGTCTGGTTGATGTCGTCCAGCCCGCTTGACCAGTGAGTTCGCATGGTTGAAGGCCCAAACTGGAAGTCTTTGTAGTTACATTCGTAAGGCTGATTGCGATAGATCAGGTGTATGACGTTATAGCGTTTTTGGCTGCCCAGGTCGGCTGCCAGATGGCGGTACAGGTTTACGTCATCGCCCCCTTCGGGCAATTGCTTCAGAAGGCTGTGCACCATGTGTCGAAGGTGTTGTTCCCAGCGCATCTGCTCGGTAATCATGCGAGTACGGCTCGAGTATTGAATATCTTTGATGCGGTCAGATACTTCACCCATATTGTCGGGAACTTTGCCTCGTGCGCTCCAAAGGTCAACCTGAAATACCAGCGTGTCGCGCGGAGGTCGTGTGCTGAGTATCTGACTAAGTGGCGTGTTGGAAACCAGCCCACCATCCCAGTAAAATTCGCCATCGATTTCAACGGGCGCAAAAGCCGGCGGCAAGGCGCCTGAGGCCATAAAGTGTTCAGGCAGCAGGGTGATTTCTGTATTGTCAAAATATACAAAGTTGCCGGTGCGGACATTGACGGCACCCACTGAAACACGCTGCTGTCCCGAGTTGATGCGATCAAAGTCGCACACACGTTCGAGCGTGGCCTTTAGTTCGCGGGTGTCGTAGTAGCTGGCTTGTTCGGGGCGGCCTGGCAGCGCCATGGAGGGCGGTGGAAACCGAGGCTTGAAAAAGCCCTGTTGGCCACCCAGCATGGCACTGCCGGCCTGCAGAGCGCTCAATGCTGTTCGTGTCGTGTCATTGATGCCAAATAGTGTCCCCTCAATAAACGGTATAAGGCCAAAGTCATTGTTGGGCTGACAAATGGTTTCCCAGAAGTCGCGCAAACGTTCAATGCGTTTTTCGGGTGGGTTGCCCGCGATAATTGCTGTATTCAGCGCGCCAATCGAAATGCCTGAGATGAAATCGGGTTCTATCTTTGCATTGAGCAGGCCCTCAATAACCCCTGCCTGGTAGGCACCTAGAGCGCCGCCACCCTGCAACACAATTGCCACGCTTTCGTAGGGTGGCATGCCATTGGGGCGTGGTGTGGCGTGTTCAGGTAAGCGGCCAGTGGCGTTGTCAACGCTGGCCTTGGTGGGTGGCGCAGGGTTTTGCAGTGTGTTTTCAGTGGTTTTTGTGTCAACCACCAGTGTTTTACTGGCACGCTTATGTACCGTATTACTGGCTTGTGGCGAGAGCGTTCGTGAAGTTTGGGCGGCAGGTTCAGGTTTTTTGCTGCGTACCGGCGTTGCAGAGGCAGCCTTGGCTGACGCCGGCTTTGCCTTTCGGGGTTGTGTTGTATCTGCCTGGTGCCTTGCGGCTTTTTTTGCAGACTGCTTGGTGGCTGTGGCTGTGGCTGTAGTTTTGGTAGGCTTTTGCGGCTTGCTGGCCTCTTCCTCTTTGACGGTGGATACTTTTTTCGCCGTGCGAGGTTTTTGAGAAGCCTGCGCCGCCTGTCGCTCGCGGCGAACGGCAGAAGTGCTGCCAGGCTTTTTGAGAAAGAGGTCTTGTTGGCTCATTGCAAGGGGCCCGCCACATCAGTGAAAGAACAACAATACCATTTTAGGTACGCCGAGTTCGTCATACCTCACTTGGCGCAAAAGGCAATATCACGTTAGTCATTGCGGCGGTGCGTGCTCAGGTTCGGGGTTATAGGTCCGTGGCGAAATGCGAGCGCTTAGCCCCGGTGTTCTGAGGTTGTGGCGTAAATGCGGGTGCTTAGCTGCGGTTTTCTAGAGCTGTGGCATAAATGCGAGTGCTTAGCCCCCCCCCCCGTGTTCTAAGGCCGTGGCATAAAAGCCGGTGCTTAGCCCGCAGCGTCAGAAGGTGTGCCAAGCAAGCTGCTGAGAAAACATTCGATCAGTGCGCCGCGATAGCGTGATTTATGCAACACCACCGAGAGCCGTCGGCGCAGATCAAGAAATGGCGTATGAAGAATGCACAGACGGCCGACCGCTACGGCGTCGGTAATGGCAAATTCGGGCAGGCACGCAATGCCCATGCCTGCGATCACAGCCTGCTTGATCGCCTCGACCTGGCCAAGTTCAAGCACGATTTGTCCCGGGGGCAGTACGCTGAGTGCCTGCTCG
The DNA here is from genome assembly GCF_008369125.1 of Pusillimonas sp. ANT_WB101. Taxonomy (NCBI): domain Bacteria; kingdom Pseudomonadati; phylum Pseudomonadota; class Betaproteobacteria; order Burkholderiales; family Alcaligenaceae; genus Pusillimonas; species Pusillimonas sp. ANT_WB101. The sequence continues at coordinate 444,819 of NZ_VOAY01000001.1, forward strand.
GTTTGTGTCCGCATGGCGGAACCGGGCTCGCGCAGTATCCAACGGGCATCTTTGAAATGATGGGCCTTTAATGGCTTTTTGCCAGCCAAGAGATGGCTGGGTGCGGCGCAGACCACAAGCGCATCTTCTCGCCACGGAAAGGACTCAAGCTGGGGATGGTTAATCGGGCCCTCGATACAACCTACATCGAGTCGATGCGCCACCAGGCCGGCAGCAATGGTGGCGGTGTTTTCGACACTGACCTGCAGCGAAACGTTGGGTTGGCTGGCAGCAAAGGGGCCTAGCAAGTCGCCGACAAGATAATTACCAATGGTATTGCTGGCACCGACGCGCAACTCGCCTGACAGGCTGCGGTTGTCGGTGTCGGAATATTGCGAAAGCTCATGCACACGTTCTATGACTTCTTGAGCCATAGGAAGCAACTCTTTGCCCCGTGAGCTGAGCCTTAGCCGACCGCGTTCGCGGTCAAAAAGCTGCACGTTAAGCAGACGTTCAAGTTCGGCCAGCGCCATGCTGACGGCGGGCTGTGTGACATACAGGCGCTCGGCCGCTGCGCGTACCGTTCCGGTCGACGCAATGGTCACAAAAACCTCGAGCTGTTTGATGGAGATTGCTAGCATAAATAAAGTTTATACGATAAATAAAAAAACATGAATTTATTTATTGAGCGCGCGATCTTAAAATTACTTATCGTTATTAACATATATAGCATCGGGCTCATACATGACAACCTACAATTCAGCGCAGCCGCTGGACGCATCGTCCCACACGGCGAAAAAAAAGCAGGCGCATCGCCAACATTCAGCGCCGAAAGTACCTTCGCTCGTTTACGGACTTGCGCTGGCCATGCTGCTGGGCCTCGTAGCCATGGTGCTGGGCAGATGGATGCCTATTATCGGTGGCCCGGTGTTCGGCATTGTGCTGGGGATGGCCATCCGCAACACAATGGGGGTCGGCACTATGTTCCAGCCAGGCCTGCGCTTTGCGTCCAAACAGATACTGCAGTGGTCTATTATCGCGCTTGGCTTCGGTCTTAGCCTTCAACAGGTAGCCAAAACCGGTGCAGAGTCACTGTGGGTGACGTTAATTACCATTACTGTGGCCTTTGTGTCGGCGGCGTTGTTGGGCAAGTGGCTGGGTATCCCTTCTCGTCTCAAGATACTGATTGGTGTTGGCACGGCTATTTGTGGCGGTTCGGCCATTGCCGCGGTTACGCCCATCATCAAGTCTGAAGATCACGAAACGGCATTCGCTATTTCGACAATCTTTCTCTTTAATGTGGTCGCCGTCCTCACCTTTCCATTAATGGGGCACTGGCTGGGCATGTCTGACACGGGGTTTGGCATGTGGGCCGGCACCGCGATCAACGATACGTCATCGGTTGTTGCAGCGGGTTATAGCTACAGCGTGGCTGCGGGTGATTATGCAACCATAGTCAAGCTCACACGTGCGACGTTGATTATCCCTATTTGTATTGTGCTGGCTGGCATCATTGCCTGGCGCGAAAAGAAAAGCGGTGGCGCCAAGGTGGGGCTGCGTCGGATATTTCCGTGGTTTATCTTGTGGTTTTTGGTAGCTTCGGCGGTGCGCTCATCCGGCTTGATCCCCGAGAGTCTTGATTTTATTCTGAAGTTTCTTGCGCAGTTTCTTATTGTCGTGGCACTGACTGCCATCGGGTTGTCGTCAGATCTTCGTAACATGGTTCGTGCAGGTTTCCGGCCTATTGTTCTGGGGCTGGGTGTTTGGGTAGCCGTGGCCGGAAGCAGCCTGGTGGTGCAGCACTTTATGGGCACCTGGTAAGTAGCTTAAGCCCTAGTTGTTAACAAAAAAGCCAGAGCTTCCTGGCTTTTTTGTTGCTTAATGGCCGATTATTGCGGCCGTTCAGGGTGCAGAAAACGCGGAGTGATGGGCACGGCCAGGTTTTGTACGGGCCCCTGGCGATGCACGCTAAACTCTGGGGCACTGTGCCCAGTGAGGCTTACCCGGCGCGTCGGTGCCCTCAGGCAAATCAGACCGTGAGCCTTGTCCCGTTCGCAGGCGCGATCAGGTAAATCAGACCGTGAGGCTTACCCGGTACACAGACGCGATCAGGCAAACCAAGATAAAGGGCTGTGGCTCAAGGCAATGCCAATAATGTACGCAAAAATAGCGATGGCAATGATGGCGGCAATGGCACGGCTCTTTGGCGTCTTGCCGCGTTTTATGGCGATCGTGCCAACGCCGATATAAAACAGCAATCCCACAATTTTTGCGAGAATCCAGGGCTGTTCTGGCCCGATGACGGCAGCCAGCGTTACGCCAGCCACCAGCAAAATCGTATCAATGATGTGGGGCAGTATTCTAACTGCCTTGTTTCGCAGCTTGTCCGAATCGATAACTGACCAATAAGAACGAAGTGCAAAGAGCAAAATACTGAGCGTCACGGCAGTGACGTGCACGTGTTTGATAAGTAGATAATTCATGAAAAAGGCAGGCTGCTTTAGATAAGTGGTCGGAGGGTGCTGTGGCCTTGCGCGCAATGGGCAAGCGCCTGCAGCAAAACAGCCGTAATGCTAACAGTTAAGCATAGACCACGCTAAAAAACCCTAAACCTGCAGGGGCCAGCTCTGACCTCATCGGGCTAAGTTAAAGCTGGTTTAGTGGTATTTTCAAATAGCTGACACCATTGTCTTCGGGCGGTGGCATCTTGCCTGCGCGAATATTGACTTGAATCGCGGGCAAGATTAGCGTAGGCATACCCAGCGTTTCGTCGCGTGCAGTGCGCATGCTGACAAACTCGTCTTCGCTGATGCCATCACGCACATGGATATTGTGTTGTCGCTGATCAGCCACCGTGCAAGTAAACGTCGCTTTGCGTGTCTCTGGCGGGTAGTCATGGCACAGAAACAGACGGGTATCATCGCCCAGTGCCAATAGTCGTCTAATGGATTGGTATAGTTGCCGAGCATCACCATCAGGGAAATCGCATCGTGCTGTACCGACGTCAGGCATGAAAAGCGTGTCACCGGTAAACACGCCCAGGTCATGCACTTGGTACGCCATATCAGCCGGAGTATGCCCCGGTACATGCATGACGGTCGTGGTCAGGCTGCCTATGCTAAAGCTGTCGCCCTCTGCAAACAGGTGGTCAAACTGCCCACCCGTCGGTGAAAACTCGTCCTCGAGATTAAAAATCGCTTTGAAATTGCCCTGTACCTGACAGATGTGCTGGCCGATGGCAGTGCGACCGCCCAGCTTGCGCTTGAGGTAGGCGGCGGCAGAAAGATGGTCAGCATGTGCATGCGTTTCAAGTATCCATTGCACAGTCAGCCCGTTTTCCTGGACGAAGTCTATGATTTTGTCGGCAGAGTGCGTGGTGCTGCGGCCTGATTTAGGGTCGTAGTCAAGCACCGAGTCAATGATGGCGCACTGAGGTTCACCTGGCTTGTACACGACATAAGAAAAGGTAGAGGTCTCGTCGTCGAAAAAGGCCTGTGCGCAGGGTGAAGTCATGAGCAAACCTCTGTAAATTCAGTGCGAAGCATCTGAGGCGGGAGAGCGAGCGGTGGGCCGATGTGTGGAAACCAGATGCACCACCGTCAGGCACGCCTTTCATCTGACGCCTTTCATTGCCCAGCCATTCACGTCGAAAAATCCCCCCAGATTGCGGGACACCTGATGTGTCAGCCACAGCAGGCGAAATTTCTATATTTCGTTTAGGTATTAGCAAATTTATTGTAGCTATTAATGCACGGGCGTGAAAGTGCCGGGTTTTTTCTAATGGTTTTCCTGTATGCCACCGGTCTTTATCGTGTCATATTGTGGAATTTCGCCTTTCTCCCGTCTGTTTGAACGGGGCCATTTGTGTATCTATGTCCTACTATGCCCCGGTCGCGCGCCATACGTTTGAGCAATGGCATGCATTACAGAACGCTGGAGCAAATCGATGAGCAGGTGGAAGTTTGGCTGGGCCCTGTGCCTGATGTCGGTGGCGGCGCATGCAGCGCCGGCACCTGCAGACACTGAGTTGCTGGCACGTGCCCAGGACTGGTTGCAAAATGGTCAGGGGCGTACGGCCTATGGCATGCTTGAACCGCATGAGTCTGAGCTGGCTGGCGTGCCGGCTTACGACTACCTGCTGGGGCAGGCTGCCCTTGCAGCAAAACAGCCCACGCGCGCCGCTTTGGCGTTTGAACGCTGTCTGGCGGTTCAGCCGCTTAACGGTACCTGTAGGTTGGGCATGGCCCGGGCACACATGGCACTGTCTGAAGTGGACAGTGCCCGCATCGAACTTGACACTATTTCTCGCTCGGCGCCACCTGAGCCGGTGCAGGATGCGGTATCCCACTATCTGGGCCTGTTGTCGAACACCAAACAATCCAATAATGATCGTCGACTGTCCAGCTACCTCGAGGTGGGCATGGGTTACGACAGCAATATCAATAGCGCGACGTCAACCGCAGATATGGCACTGCCGGCCTTTGGTGGCGCGGTGTTTACCTTGAGTCGTGATGGCCGCAAGCGCAGCAGCGGCTTTAACCGGGCGGCCTTTAACCTGCGGTATTCTGCGCCGCTGTCCGAAAATTGGCGTTATTTACTGGAAACCAATATTGCTGGCACGGGCAACTGGGCAACACAAGACTACAACACCATAGTTTCTGACGTGTCGGCCGGCGTGGTCCGGCAAGCTGATCGGCATCAGTTCAGCGCCCGCCTGTTGGCGCAGCACTATGCCCTGGGTGGCCACACGTATCGCAATACGGTAGGCGTGTTGGGGCAATATGCCTATGCAGTGTCTGAGCGCAGCGAATTTAGCGCCTTTACTCAGGCCAGCCAATTAAGCTACCCCGACCAGAATCTGCGCAATGCCAATCGTTACACCGGCGGCGTCTCCTGGTCGCAGGCGTTTGCCAACGACCGCGCTGTCGCCTATGGCAGCGTATATGGCGGCTGGGAAGATACCCGTCGTAGTGGCGCACCCCAAGATTTTGCCTACGGCTTTTCGGGGGTGAGGGCAGGTGGTCTTTATTTGTTTACCCCGCGCATCAAACTTGAGGCTGGGGTGGGTGCCGAGCGGCGCATAAATGACGGTAAAGACGCGCTGTTTGAGACGCGCCGTCGTGCAACGCTTTACGACGCCTTTTTGGGGCTTGACTACGCCATCAATCGTAAATTGTCGCTGAGGCCACAGTATCGATTCAACCATAGCGATGCCAACACCCCTTTGCGCGATTTTCAGCGTCATGTATTTACTATGAATTTACGCTATGAACTATTTTAAATTCGGGCGCGGGCTGTTATTTGCAGGCCTCATGGTTTTTGGCACCAACGTGTCAGTGGCCGAGACAGTGGCCTCCGTTCGGTTTGCCAGCGGGTTGGTGACGGCAACTGCAGTTTCGCAGCCTGCACGCACGCTTGCCAAAGACGACGGTATTGAAAACGGATCGCGTATTGAGACCGCTGCAAACGGCCGGGTGCAGATGCGTTTTACCGACGGTGGTCTGGTATCGCTAATGCCGGACAGCACGTTTTCGGTTGATGATTATGCATACCAGGAAGGCGCCGACGACGGCTCACTGGTGTTCGGCCTGCTGCGAGGCGGGTTGCGCACCATGACGGGCGCCATCGGGAAAACGCGGCATGAGGGATATCAGCTGAATACGCCCGTAGCCACGCTGGGTATACGCGGCACGCAGTTTACGGTAGTGCTGAACCCGCCAGACACCCTGCGGGTGCATGTTGGCGAAGGTAAGGTGGTGATCACCAACGCCAGCGGCACGCTTGAAGTACCCGCAGGACGCAACGCGGTTGTGACCTTGGGCTCCGCGCCCGAGTTCACTGAGCAGGGGCCTATGTATAGGGCGACTGCACCGATGGGCGATAGGTTGGTGGCGACAGGGGTTGTGAGGCACGACGTGCTGATTGGTCCGCCGCTGACTGATCAGGACATTCTCAGAAGTATCGATGATTTTAAACCCTTGCCGCCTGAGTCACCTTCTGTGAATCCAGCACCGGTAGAACCGGGGCCTATAGCCCCGACGCCGATAGACCCAATACCTGTAGACCCAACACCGATAGATCCGACACCGATAGATCCGACACCGATAGATCCGGGGCCCGTCGGACCTCCGCCGAGTGCCTTCTTGTCTGACGGGCCGGGCTATACAGCAGCTGGTGCACTCTACAGTACATCCACGGGGCCGGGCACGTGGCAGCAAGGCATGTCTGGTAGCGGCCTGACGGCCGAGTTTGATCCTGCAACAGGCGGCTTGCTGTCATTGGGCGACTTCCCCTCTTTGCCGGTGGTCTCGCCGGGAGAGTTTGAGACCTCCCATGTGGTAACGCGTGGTGCGTTAAGCTGGGGAGACTTCAGCTATGGGTCCGGTACCATAGCTGGCAATTCGGTGTCCATGGTGGATGGCGGCCAGTACATGCCTTATGTTGTAGGCTTGGCCGCAGACAATATACCCACCACAGGCACGCTTTATTACAGCCTGGATGGCGCGACATCAGTGCGTGGCATGCAGGGCGAACCTCTGGCGGAAGCACTGCTTGAACAGTTCGATCTAGGCCTGAATCTGAGTAACCAGACGTATACACTGGACATGCGTCTGAACACCAGCGATTTTGGCATTTATAACGCGGTGTCCAACGGTGGGTCATGGACCGGATCGCCCAACGGCTTCCGGTTTGATGACAGCGTGGTGTCCAATGCCGATGGCTGCAGCTATGGTTGCCGATTAGAGGTCGAAGGGTTTGTCGCTGGCCATAACGCGACGCAGGCCGGAGTGGGGTACCTATTGATCGACAATGACCATGCCTTTATAGGTGCCGCAGGCTTGGTTGGGGGCGAAGGGCTATAAATGGCCTATGAAGGCACGTACACTTCGTCATGACGCGTGCGGCCGCCTTCCGGTTTGCCGTGCGGCAGCATCAGACTGTGCTGGGCAGTCTTGTGTTGCTGATGGTGTGCCTGTTGCTGCAGTTGGCTACGTTATCGGCCCCCTCGCGAGGTGCCGTACCCAACCGGCTCGACGCCTTGCTGTACGACTGGCGTTTTCAGTTGCTGCCCCCGCAGCGCGCGCTGCAGCTTCCCATAGTTATCGTCGATCTTGATGAGTTTACCCAACAGCGCGAGGGGCGCTGGCCCTGGGACAGAGCGAAAGTCGCCCAATTACTGGATGCGCTGCGCGCAAACGGGGCGGCGCTGATCGGGCTGGACATGGTTTTTTCCGAACCAGGTGCCAACCCGGTTGAGTCCGTGCTGGCCACGCCTGAGCTTAGCCATGCGGCTCGTGCAGAACTGGCGGTGGTCGCTGAGCATTACGATGGCGATGCAACGCTGGCACAGAGACTGTCCCATGACGTCGTGCTGGGGTATTTTCTGCACGCCGAAGGGGTGCGCAGCGGTGAATTGCCGCTACCGTTTCTCGAGCTTGGGTCAGACAGAGACCTCTTGTCACTGCCCAACATGCCTGACTACACGTCCAATTTGCCCGTTCTGACGGAGAGTGCCCCCAACGCGGGTTTTATTACGGCTATTCCGGACGCGGATGGCATTGTGCGACGCGCACCTCTGGTCATGCGACAGGGCGATGGCGTCTATGCTTCGTTAACCCTGGAAATGGCCCGGCTTGCATTGGGTGCACCGTGGGTCAGGCTAAGCCTTGCGCCCAGTGCCGGGAATTCACTGGTCACTGGCGTACATCTCGGCAAGCAGGTCTGGGCACCGCTGGACACAGACGGCAATATGCTGGTTCCCTATCGGGGCGCAAGCAAATCGTTTACCTATATTTCTGCGACACGTGTGTTGCGCGGCGATGCGCTCGCGCCAGAATTGGCAGCTCTGGACGGCGCGCTGGTGCTGGTGGGTACATCGGCGCTGGGGTTGGCTGACCTGCGTACCATCCCCCTGCAAACCGCCTATCCGGGTGTTGAGGTGCATGCCAACGTGCTTGATACGCTGCTGCAGGCAGGGCTGGGCCATGATGTTTTCTACCACAGGCCTGACTGGGAGCCAGCGGCGACGCTATCAATGCTGTTCGTCTCGGGGCTAGCCCTGGCATTGCTTCTGGCGGGGCGTTCGCCAGCTGCCATGCTGGGCATATCGGCCATATGGCTGGCCATGACCATAGGCATCAATTTCGTCTTTTGGCACTATGGGCGCATCGCATTGCCTCTGGCCATGCAAACACTGCTGGTGCTGTTGTTGGCCGGTTTCAATATTGCCATGGGTTTTTTGCGTACCAGCCGTCAGAAGCGCGAGATCCAGGGCATGTTTGGCCAATATGTACCCCCCGAGCATGTGGAACGCATGTTGGCCAACCCTGAGCTGGCCTCCTGGCAAGGCGAGCACAAGCAAATGACGGTGTTGTTCGCCGATATCCGCAACTTTACGGCCTTGTCGGAAGCCCTGTCTCCGGCGGAGCTAAAACATTTGCTCAATCGCTACCTGACCGCCATGACCGCCATTATTTTTGAAGCGCGCGGCACCATAGACAAATATGTGGGTGATATGGTCATGGCTTTTTGGAATGCACCGCTCGAAGATGCGAATCATGCGACCCATGCCGTCGCCGCCGCGTTAGCCATGCAGGAGCGCATGAAGACACTTATGCAAGAATTCGAAGCCGAGGGTTTGCCTGTTTTTGCCATAGGCATAGGTATCAGTACCGGCATGATGAACGTCGGTGATATGGGTTCGGATTACCGTCGCGCCTACACTGTGCTGGGTGATAGCGTCAATCTGGGGGCCCGGCTTGAAGGCTTAACCGGTTATTACCAGACACCTATTTTGGTCAGCCCCACCACGCGTGATAAGGCACAAGGTTTTACTTACCGACCGGTTGATCTGATACGCGTAAAAGGAAGGCAAGAGCCCGTACTAGCCAGCCAGCCTGTATGTGCAAGTGATGAAACAGACCCCAAGACGCGGGAGCACATTATGCAGTTCGAGCAGGCGCTAAGGTGTTACCAGGCGCGCGACTGGGACGATGCCCGAACCGTATTGCAGGTGCTGCAACAACAAGACCCGCCCAGGCGCAGGCTGTACACCATTTATCTTGAGCGCATGTCTGCACAAAACCCCAATAATCTGCCCACGCACTGGGCGGGTGTTTTCGATCATGAGGCCAAATAATGAGCCCTATGCTGACTGTTTTCGCCGGGTATCTGTCTGATGCATGGAGGCCTTTTTACTGGCCGCTGATTGTCATCAATCTGATATTTGGCATGCTGCTATGGCGTGTTGCACGCCGCATGTTGCTGTACACATTGCAGGGCCTGTTGTTGTTCGTGCTTTTGCTGGTGTTTAGTGCGTGGGCAGCCATGGCAGATTCCCCGGGGCTGGCCCATGGTCTGGGCGAAGCGGCCACCATTGTGCTGGGTATTTTGCTAATCCGTCTGGCGGCTTTAGCAGTGTTTCGTCTGGTTATGGTGCGCATGGGCATGCACCCACCGCGCATTCTGGAAGAGTTGCTGATTCTGGTTGCCTCGTTGGGCTGGCTGGTGGTGCGCCTGGCCCATGCAGGGCTGGATCTCAGTGGTCTGCTGGCCAGCACGGCCGTTATTACTGCCGTGCTGGCCTTTGCCATGCAGGATACGCTGGGCAATATTCTTTCAGGCTTGGCTTTGCAGCTGGATCACTCCATACACATTGGCGACTGGGTACAAACGGAGACGGTAAGCGGCAGGGTAATGCAAGTGCAGTGGCGCTATACAGCCGTGCGTACGCTGTTTGGCGAAATGGTGCTGATCCCCAACAGTACACTGATGAAGTCGCAGGTAATGCTGACCGGAGGACAGTCAGTGCCCCGGCGACTTCGTACGGTCCTGTTTTATTCTGGCTTCGAGCTGGAGCCCAATAAGGTGGTTGAAGCCGTTGAGCATGCTTTTGCCGCAACTGAAATACCTCATGTTGCCCGTGTGCCGTCACCTGTCTGTGTGGTGCACGATTTTGCCAATGGGGTGGTGTGTTATGCGGTGCGGTACTGGCTGACGAACCCTGAGGCGCCTGGCGGCTCCGACTCGTTGATCCGCCAGCATTTGTATGCCTTGTTCAGACGTCAAAACTGGCGCCTGGGTGCGCCATCGCAAGACTTGCGTGTCAGCAGCCCGCAAGGCGCAGTGCCTGACGATGAGCCTGAGCAAGCTATTAAGCAGCGCCTGGATATGTTGGGCGGCATCTCATTGCTTAACCCGCTTACTGAAGATGAGAGACGGGAGCTTGCCGTAAGGCTACGCTTTTTGCCCTACCTTAAGGGCAGCATTATTGCCAGTCAGGGAGACGTTGGCGACTGCCTGTTTATTATTACTGAGGGCACGGTCAAGGTTGATGTGGAGGCCAATCATCAACGCCGTGGCGTTGCGACGCTCGGCGTTGGCGACGTCATGGGCGAAATGAGTGTCATGACGGGGGAGCCTCGCCGCGCAACCCTTCAGGCTGGCACCGATGTAAGCTGCTACGCGTTAAGCAAGGATGATTTTGAATCAATACTGCACGGTCGCCCCGAGTTGGCCGATGCCTTTGCCCAGTTGCTGGCGCAGCGTAGCCAAGAGCTGCAGCAAGTAAAAACCAGCATGCCTGTCACCAATGTTGCCGTCCAGAAAGCCGCCATACTTGATCGAGTACGGCGTGTCTTCGGGCTGGCCGGTGATGGTTAGCCCACCTTTTTAAATTATGTCTGGCGGCGCTGAGGCGCCAGCAGGCTCGAGTTACATGCAATCATCTTTTTTTGTGGTACAGATCTCCGACCCCCATTTGCTTGCCGACCCCGAGGGGTGTCTGCTGGGCGTCAATACGGATCACAGTTTGCGCGGCGTCATCGACGATATCAAGCGTCGGGAGCCCCAGATTGACGTGGTGCTAGCCACCGGCGATATCGCGCAGGACGGTTCAGTGCAAGCCTACGAGCGCTTTTTGCATCATGCCAGTGATATCAATGCGCCCGTGTACGGCCTGCCTGGCAATCATGATGACGGCGACACCTTGCGGTCGGTTTGGCAGGCACGACTTGATCCGGTGGTTGAACTTGGTAATTGGTGCATTGTTCTGCTGGATTCCAGTGTGCCGGGCTCTAATAGTGGGCATTTGGCGCAGAGCCAGTTCGATGTATTGCAGACAGCGGCAATGCAGGCGCACGACCGCCACATACTGGTTGCGGTGCACCACAACCCTGTGCCCACGGGTAGCCCCTGGCTCGACAGTATGACGATAGATAACGGTGATGCACTATTTAAAATGCTTGAGCGCCTGCCCAATGTGCGCTGCCTGCTCTGGGGGCATATTCATCAAGAATATGACGACGTCCATCAATACAGCCCGACCCATGGTTTGCGCCTGCTGGCTTCGCCTTCGACCTGTGTGCAATTTAAGCCTTACAGCAAGACTTTCGAACTGGATACGGTATCGCCGGCCTATCGCTGGCTGCGCCTGCATGCCAACGGCGATGTGGAAACCGGCGTACAGCGAGTAGAAGGCCTGGGTGTTTACCCCGACCTCGGCGGTACAGGGTATTAATACCTGAAGCGGCTATTTGGTCTATATTTCAATAACCCAAACACGGCGGCACGAAGTATTACTGATCTCATTTGATCTGGTGGGCATGCAGTGTGCTGCTCCCAGGCCAGGCCCGGTGCGCGACAAGCTGCACCAGCGCTATTCATGAGCGCGTTGATGCCGTGCCTGACTGAGGTAGTCAACGATTGCCCTTGTCGTGTTCCATGCGTCCAACAGATGGTGAGGGCTCGCTCAATGGTTTGCCTGCTGCACAGCTAGACGGCTTTGCCTTTAGCGCTCAAGCGGCGATAATCGCTTGCTTAACGTTCAAATTAAACTAATCAAGGAGCATCATGCCGTACGTCATCATATCCGCCAGTCAGGGTCTGCCTGCCGATCAGAAAAAACAGTTGCTGCAAGGCGCCAGCGATGCGGTTGTCGAAAGCATAGGCGCTCCGCTCACAAGCGTGCGGGTCATGCTGCACGAACTGGGTAACGGGCATTATTTAAATGCCGGCGTATTTGACACCCAGGCGCTTATGTACCAGGTTGACTTCATCGAAGGCCGAACCGAAGAGCAAAAAAGTGCATTGATCGCTGCCCTGAGCCGTTCAGGCAATGCCGTTACCGGCATGCCAGAAAGCGAGGTCAGGGTGAGGGTGGTTGATTACCCCAAAGCCAACATGGGCATGGCTGGGGGCGTCAGCGCCAAACAGGCTGGTCGCTAAGCCGTACTACTTCAGGCCCAGCTTTCGGGCCAGCTTGTGCAGGTTGCTGGAGTCGAGCTCAAGCGCTCGGGCGGCCTGTGCCCAGTTGTTTTGCGTGGCCTGTAGCGCGTGCTCTATGGCACTACGCTGAAATGCTTCAGTGGCCGCACGCAGCGGCAACAGCGCGGTATCGAGCACAGGGTTGCTGTTGGCGATGGGCGCGCTGTATGCCACCCCTTCGTTGATGACAATTGGCGGAGAACCATAAAAGGGCTCTACCGCATACAGGTCGTCATCTGCAGACGAAAGGCCCGGCGGGGCAGCGGCGGCAGCATACACCTCGGAAGGCAGCGGTTCGGCGTGGCCTGCTGTTGGGGCGGAAGGGATGTCGAGGTCAAGCACCTCAGGAGGCAGGGTCAGTATTTGGTCACGTGAGGCGCCCCGGCTTAGCAGCTTGAGCGCTGCGCGACTAATTACATGCTCAAGCTCACGCACATTGCCTGGCCATGAATACGTCATGAGCGCTCGTTCTCCGGCATAAGACAGCCGCAGCCCGCGTAGCCCAAGTCGGGCGCGATTGAATTCTAAAAAATGACCGGCCAGCAGTAGTATGTCGCGCCCGCGCGTGCGCAGCGGCGGTATATGAACCGGGTATACCGAAAGACGATGGTAGAGGTCAGCCCGAAAATGCCCCGCCAGGGTGTTTTCTTTAAGATTGCGATTGGTAGCTGCAATAATGCGCACATCGGTTTTGATCAGGCCGTCGGCGCCCAGGCGTTGAATTTCGCCATTTTGCAGTGCGCGCAGCAGCTTGGCCTGTATCGACAGAGGCAGTTCACCCACCTCATCAAGAAATAGCGTACCCCCTCGTGCGGCCTCGAAGCGTCCCGCCCGGTCATTGGTGGCGCCCGAAAATGCACCCTTTACATGGCCGAAGAGCTCGCTCTCGGCCAGTGACTCAGGCAAGGCCGCACAATTAACGTGAATCATGGGTTTGTCATGCCGACGGGAATGGCGGTGCAATCTGCGGGCAAACAGCTCTTTTCCCACCCCGGTTTCACCCAATAGCAGTACCGGCAGATCAGAGTCTGCGACTACGTCGAGTTCGTGCAGTAAATGCGAGATGGCAGGGCTTTCGCCGAGGATTTCGCTTTCGTCGATAAACTGGGAAGTTGGGTTGTTACTGCTGCCGAGCTGGCGCAGATTGCGATTTTCGCGCTCTAGCGAAGTTACCCGTATGCCCGCTTCGAGTACAAGGGCTGCGTGCTGCAGCCTGACCCTTGCGCCTGCATCAAATGTGCCCGTCGTGAGGGCGTCGAGTGTGATGGCGCCCCAGAGCTTTCCCTCTATATACAGGCTCATGCCGAGGCAATCATGAACGGGCAGGGGAGAACCCTTGCGGTCGTCGAGCAGACCATCGTAGGGGTCGGGCAGCACACTGGCCGGGTCAAACCAGGTGGGCTCGCGCCGGGAAAGAATGGTGGCAAACCGTGGGTGCTGGGCGACGACAAAACGACGGCCCAGCGCGTCATGGGCCAAACCTGAGGCAGCAACCAGCCTTAGAGAGTCGCCATCCAGGGCCAGCAGCCCGACGGCATCGCATTGCCAGTGTTCGCGCAAGACATGCACCGCACGTTGCAGCCGTACGGCGTTAGGCAGATCGTTGACCAGATCGGCCAGTAGTATTTGTTCCATGCGGTAAATTATACCCTGACAGGGTTTTATTTACCCTGAAGGCTTAGGGTAGTGTTTACCCTAGTGTATTACGGTGCCTGATTCATAAGCAAAAAAAAGTTGGCATCATTTTTGCGTATGCCCTTGCAAGCCCATTTTTTTGCAAGGTAAGCAGCATGGAACATCAACAGTCTGTCCAGCCTGACAGTGCACACTGGAAGCAAGCACCCGTGGCAGAGCTGGTCGACTTCATTGTGAACCGCTTTCACAGCGGCCACCGTGAACAGCTGCCTGAACTCATCCGCGATGCCCGTCGTGTCGAGTACGTGCATGCCGGCCAGCCGCGCTGCCCCGTCGGCCTGACCGAGGCGCTCGAAGACTTTTACCAAGAGCTTGAAAGCCACATGACCAAAGAGGAGCGTGTGCTTTTTCCATTGTTGGTTGTCGGTCGTGAGCGCGATGCCCGTATGCCGATTTCGGTAATGCGCTTTGAACATGCCTACCACGCCGACTCTCTGAAAGCGATTCAGGATCTGACCGGTGGGGTAGAACCCCCTGCGCATGCCTGCGCGACCTGGCGCCGCCTTTACACCAATTTACAGCGGTTCAGCCAAGAGCTGGGCCGACATATTCAACTGGAGAACGAAGTGTTGTTTTTTAATGCCTCACAAGAAGCAGAAGGAGCTCATGATGCGTGAGTATAAGAAGTTATGGTGGCTATTGCTGGCTGTACTGGCCATCACATTTGCCGTATTGGGATGGAGTGGTGTAGAAATCTATCGCCAGGTGCCGCCTATCCCGCAGAAAGTAGTGACGCCATCAGGAAAGCTTCTGATGACTCAGGAAACGATTCTCGACGGGCAAACTGCCTGGCAAAGCACAGGTGGCATGCAGGTTGGTTCGATCTGGGGGCATGGCGCCTACCAGGCACCAGACTGGACAGCAGACTGGCTGCACCGCGAGTTAATGGCCTGGCTCGAGATTGCTGCTCAGGAAGAGGCGGGCGTTCCATTTGCCCAGTTATCAGTGGATCGGCAGGCAGCTCTGAAAGAGCAGGTTAAGACCGAGTACCGTACGAATACTCTGGACAGCTCGGGCACGGTCACAGTCAGTGAGCGACGGGCCGCCGCCATGGCCGAAACGTCTGACTATTACGTCAAGCTCTACGGTGATGATCCTGCATTCCAGAAAACCCGGTCCAACTTTGCCATGAAGGAAGGCACACTGCCCAGCCTTGAGCGGCGCGAAGATTTGACCAAGTTTTATTTCTGGACAGCGTGGGCAGCGACCACGCAGCGACCCAACGCCGACGTCACGTATACCAACAACTGGCCCCATGAGCCGCTGGTGGGTAATCACCCCTCAGCAGCCAACGTGTTGTGGTCGCTTGCCAGTGTGGTTTTCCTGATCGCCGGTATTGGCTTTTTGGTCTGGCTTTGGGCGTTCACTCAGCGTCATGAGCCTGAGCCTGAGGCACCCAAGAGAGACCCATTGACCATAGGTCCTCTGACGCCGTCGCAGCGCGCTCTGGGCAAATACTTGCTTATGGTGGTGGCTTTATTTGTTGCACAGGTGATGCTGGGCGGGTTTACCGCGCACTATACGGTCGAAGGGCAAACTTTTTACGGCATTGACGTGTCGCAGTGGTTCCCTTATTCACTGACACGTACCTGGCACTTGCAAACGGCGCTGTTCTGGATTGCGACCGGGTTTCTGGCGGCTGGCCTGTTTCTTGCCCCTGTTATTAATGGCGGTAAAGATCCCAAGTATCAGAAGCTGGGTGTCGACGTGCTCTTTTGGGCGCTGATCGTACTGGTTGTTGGCTCGTACATTGGCAACTTCCTGGCCATCAAACACATCATGCCCGAGCATCTTAATTTTTGGCTTGGTCACCAGGGTTATGAGTATCTTGAGCTAGGCCGCGTTTGGCAAATTGTGAAGTTTCTGGGCCTGGCCTTCTGGCTCGTGCTGATGCTGCGCGGTATGCTACCCGCCTTCAAAAAGGGCGGCGACAAAAATCTGTTGGCATTGCTGGCTGCTTCCACGATTGCCATTGGCTTGTTCTACGGTACTGGCCTGTTTTATGGCGAGCGCACTCACATCACCATCATGGAATACTGGCGCTGGTGGGTGGTTCACCTGTGGGTAGAGGGCTTTTTTGAGGTCTTTGCCACCACAGCGCTTGCCTTTATCTTTGCCACCATGGGCCTGGTTTCGCGTCGCGGTGCAACGGTCGCCAGCCTGGCCGCTGCGTCGCTGTTCATGTTGGGTGGTGTGCCCGGTACGCTGCATCACATGTACTACTCGGGTACCACAACGCCCATTATGGCAATTGGCGCCAGCTTCAGCGCACTTGAAGTGGTACCGCTGATCTTGCTTGGCTACGAAGCATGGGAAAACTGGCGCCTGAAAACACGCGCTGTCTGGATGGAAGCTGTAAAGTGGCCGCTCATGTGCTTTGTATCCGTGGCGTTCTGGAACATGCTGGGTGCTGGTGTGTTTGGCTTCCTGGTTAATCCGCCATTGGCGCTGTTTTACATCCAGGGTCTGAACACAACGCCCCTGCATGCACATGCTGCACTGTTTGGTGTGTATGGCTTCCTGGCGCTGGGCTTTACGATGCTGGTTCTGCGCTACATCGTTCCTGGCTTTGTCTTCAATGAAAAGCTCATGCGTACGGGTTTCTGGGGCTTGAACCTGGGCCTGGTTCTTATGATCTTTACCAGCCTGCTGCCAATTGGTCTGATCCAGTTCTACGCAAGCGTTACTGAAGGCATGTGGTATGCCCGCAGCGAAGAGTTCATGCAGCAACCTCTGCTGCAGACACTGCGCTGGGTCCGTACTTTCGGCGACATGGTGTTTATCGTGGGTGCACTTGCGATGTTCTGGCAAGTTGTCATCGGTTTGTTCGGTCGTCAGAAGCAGGCTCCCGTCGGCTATGGCGTACCTGCTGCCGCTGAGTAAATACCTCTTGGGGTAATGTAAGCAGGGCTGCCTTCGGGCAGCCCTTTTTTTGCGTGGCGGTTTTGGCTTGGTTGAGAGTGACTGCATAGCCAGGGGAGGTTAACTGGCCTTATGTATGGTGATACAAACGGCGCCCGTTTGGTTTTTTTGCGATATGCAAAAAGATACTGGGTGTTGCAACGACCGGTTGAATCTGCGTACCAAACCGCGCTTTAACAGTGGGCTTAGTGCGGGTTCAGCCTAAATGGGTGTCTGACGGCATTTTTTCACGGGTCGGCATAGCGACCAGGCCAAGGATAATGCCGCAGTCTTCAACAGCCTGGGGGTTGGCGCAGCGCCGCCTGAGCGTGGAGAGCTGGTCGCGCAGGCGTTTGAGTTCAGCCAGCCTGACATTGACGTGGTTGATGTGTTCATCGAGCAGGGCGTTGACGGGGCCACAGTTGTCGTGCGGACGATCAATATAGGCCAGCAGGCTGCGAATTTCATCATGCGTCATATCGAGGCTGCGGCAGTTTCTGATGAAACGCAGCCGCTCGAGATGCTGTTGTTCATAACTGCGGTAGTTGGCCTCGGTACGCAATGGTTCTGGCAGCAAGCCTTCTTTTTCGTAGAACCTGATGGTCTCTGTGCCGCAGTTGGCGGCTCTGGCGAGTTCGCCGATTTTCATAGTGACTCCGAGTGGAAATGCTTAAAGTTACTTTAAAGTATGCGCTTAGTTGTCGCAAGTGTATTATGCGCTTGACCTTGTAGCCACTTTAGGGTTTCTACTGAACCCATACTCACACTACACGTGGATAAAACATGTCAGCAGATACACATCAACACGCGCACGACCCGACCCCTCAACGCGGGCAGGCCGCAGGGGTTTCATTTTCGTGCTGTCCCTCTGACAGCGCTGGCGAAGCCCATGACCATGCTCACGGCCACGATAAAGAGGCGGGCGACCATGGCGGTCACGTGCACGCGACCGCCGGGCAGTCCTGGTATGTGCTCGCGATCGCTGCCGTGGCCGCGCTGGCCGCCGAGGTGTCGGGGTGGCTGGGTGCCAGTGTCTGGGTAGGGCTAGCTCTGGCGCTGGTCGCCATCGCGATGAGTGGCCTGGGTGTTTACCGTAACGGCCTTGTTTCGCTTATGCGCGGAGACCTGAACATTAATGCGCTAATGAGTATTGCCGTCACGGGTGCAGTCTTGCTGGGTCATTGGCCGGAAGCCGCCATGGTTATGGTGCTTTTCGCGATTGCCGAACATATTGAGGAGCGTTCTCTTGACCGGGCGCGTAATGCGGTGGAGAGGCTGATGCAGGTTGCTCCGGCGACGGTCTCAATGCAAACCGACTCAGGTCAGTGGGTCGATACTCCTGCCATTGAAGTGGTCCCCGGCAGCCTGCTGCGCGTCCGGCCAGGCGAACGCATAGGCCTCGATGGGCATGTTGTAGACGGCATTTCGTTTGTGGATCAGGCCCCCATTACCGGCGAAAGTATTCCTGTGCAAAAAGGGCAGGGCGACCGGGTGTTTGCCGGCACGATTAACGGTATGGCCGAACTTCAATACCGCGTTGATGCCGTGTTTCGCGATACCCTGCTGGCGCGCATTATTCATGCTGTGCATGAAGCACAGGCCTCAAAAGCGCCCACGCAGCGTTTTATTGATCGTTTTGCGCGTATTTACACGCCTGCCATCTGCCTGATCGCGCTTGCTGTCGCGGCAGTTCCGCCTCTCTTGCTGCCCGAAGCCCTGTGGGCCGACTGGGCATATAAAGCCCTGGTTTTATTGGTTATTGCCTGTCCTTGCGCTCTGGTTATCTCTACGCCCGTTGCGATCGTAAGCGGGTTGGCCGCTGCTGCCCGTCACGGCATTCTGATTAAAGGCGGGGTGTACCTGGAGCAAGGTCGCAAAATGGCCTGGTTGGCGTTGGATAAAACAGGCACATTAACAAGTGGTGCGCCGGTATTGCAGGAGTTTGCCCTGCTGGACCCTTCGTATTACGAAGCGCAATGCCGTCGCATTGCGGCCAGTTTGGGTTCACGTTCAGACCATCCCGTGTCACAGGCCTTGGCAAGATCGTACAAGGGCGAGCTACAGACGGTGCAAGGCTTTCACGCCGTTCCAGGCGCAGGTGTTCAGGGCAGTGTTGATGGTGTGATGTACACACTGGCCAGTCCTTCGGGTGTAGCGGCTCTGGTTCTGCGTGGCAAAAACGAGCCCGGTGTGCCTGTACGCGATGAAGGTATTGAGCAAACGCGGGCGTCGTCCACATCTACGGACGAAGGCGCTCACACTGAGGCGCTGTACCCGCATCCCATCGGTGAGTGGCAGGAGCGTGGGTACACAGTGACTGCCTTGGCGATCGCGGGCCAGCTTATCGCTGCGTTTGCGGTTGCTGACAGTATCAGGCCAGGCAGCCGCGAAGCGGTATCCAGCCTGCATGCGTTAGGTGTTAACACTGTCGTCCTGTCGGGTGACAACGCCGCGACTGTGCGGCATGTGGCGGCGCAGGTAGGTATTGATGCTGCACACGGTGGTTTGCTGCCTGATGAAAAATTACGCACCGTTGAACACTATGCGGCACAGGGCACGGTCGGGATGGTCGGCGACGGCATTAATGATGCACCGGCGCTGGCTCGCGCGGACATTGGCTTTGCCATGGGGGTTATGGGAAGCGATATCGCCATTGAAACTGCCGATGTCGCGCTCATGGACGATGATTTGCGCAAAATCCCCAAGTTTCTGCGGCTGTCACGTGCAACCCACGCTGTGCTCGTGCAAAATATCAGTCTGGCCCTGGGCATTAAGCTGGTGTTTTTGGTGTTGACGCTGGCTGGCCTGGGTACTATGTGGATGGCGGTTTTTGCCGATGTGGGCGCCAGCCTGCTGGTGGTGGCCAACAGCCTGCGCCTGCTGCGCAAGTAAAACGGCTCGGGCATACCGCTTGCTGTACTGCGTATACTATAAGTTCATTCTTTTTAAGGAGTTGGCATGGATACCTGGTTTTCCGACCGCCGAGCAATGCAGCGATCACGCAAACGCCTGAATAACGATCTTAAAAACCTGATCGCTGATACCGAAGCCCTGCTACGTGCGACCGCGTCGCATACGGGCGCAGAAGTGGACAGCGGTCGCATGCGTCTCAAGCGTCAGCTTGAAGCCATGCGTGAGCACACTGATGGATGGCGTGAATCGGCCATTGACACGTTTCATGATGCACGCACGGGCGCTGAACGGCACGTACGCGAGCACCCCATGGTGGTGGCTGGCGTTGCAGCTGGCATTGCAGCCATTGTGGCGGCCATCTGGTGGTCGGGCGACAGGCGCGGGTAAGCCGGCTAATACGAGTCTGCCGCGGCACCATGCTGCGGCAGCGCGCTGCAGCGATTTTTGACCCTAAAGAGGGAAGGGAGTTGCTGTTGCTTTTTCGACCTTGAACTTGGCCAACTATATGTTTGTTTCGTACACATAAGATTATAATGTGACTCACATTCTATTTGTTTTGTGGGACACCTAATGATTGCGCTGCTTGAAGCCAAGCGTGCCGGCCTTCTTGCCCGTCGCCATTGGCCTGCCAACATCGTGGCAGGCCTTATTGTTGGAATCGTCGCTCTGCCGCTGGCCATGGCGTTTGCCATTGCGTCTGGCGTCAAGCCAGAGCAAGGTATCTATACCGCTATCATTGCAGGGCTGGCCGTATCCGTGTTTGGCGGCAGTCGCGTGCAAATTGCGGGCCCCACAGGCGCATTTATTGTCATTCTTGCGGGCGTGGTGGCTGATCATGGCGTCGAAGGGCTGCAGATCGCAACCCTTATGGCTGGCGTTATTTTGCTGCTGTTTGGCTTGGCGCGCCTGGGCGGTGTAATCAAGTTCATCCCTGCGCCGGTCATTATCGGGTTTACCGCCGGTATCGGCATCATCATCTGGGTCGGGCAGTGGGAGGCTTTTTTTGGGCTGCCCTCAGCTGGCGGCGGGCATTTTCATGAAAAGCTCATAAAACTGCTTGCGTCCTTTCCACAGCTTGATATCGCCACCACCATAATTGGTGTGGTGTCGTTGCTGCTGGTTATTTACACCTCTCGCATTCCACGGTTTTCACGCATTCCGGGGCCGTTGGTGGCGCTGGTTGTTATGACTGCCATGCAGTCGGCCTTCGGGCTGCAAAGCGTGGCAACAATAGGCAGTACGTTTGGCGCGATTCCCAGCGGTTTGCCGTCGTTTCATTGGCCAGATGTCACACTGACCCGATTGGTCGAGCTAATCGGGCCTGCATTTGCCATCGCCATGCTGGGCGCCATTGAATCACTGCTCTCGGCCATTGTGGCCGACGGCATGACCGGTACCCGTCACAATTCCAACCAGGAACTCATCGGGCAAGGTATCGCCAATATTCTGACGCCAATGTTTGGCGGCATTGCCGCAACCGGTGCCATCGCACGAACGGCGACCAATATTCGCAATGGTGGCAATAGCCCGATAGCCGGCATTATTCATGCGGCGATTTTGATTCTGGTGCTGTTGGTTATGGCGCCGCTTGCCGCCAATATACCGCTGGCCACGCTGGCGGCCATTTTGTTTGTGGTGGCCTGGAACATGAGCCAGGTTCGCCATGTCGTAAAAATGGTGCGCCGTGCACCCCGCGCCGACGTCGGTATTTTGCTTATTACGCTGTGTCTGACGGTGTTTGCTGATCTGGTGGTGGCGGTAAATATCGGGGTGGTGCTGGCGGTATTGCATTTTCTGCGACGCATGGCCGAAAGTGTTGTGGTGCGCCGGCAAGTGGGTGAGGATTTGCGCAAAGAACTGGCCGTGTATGGCATAGACGATGTTCCCGAGGGGGTATTGGTTTATGCCGTAGAGGGCCCCTTCTTTTTTGCCGCCGCCGACATGTTCCAGCAGGCACTGGCCGATACGCATACTGATCCGCGTGTGGTTGTTATACGTTTGGGGCAGGTGCCTTATATTGACGCAACAGGCCTGCAGGCGCTTGAAGCAACGGTGCTTGCCTTGCAAGAGCGTGGGGTGCGCGTCATCGTGGCCGAGCCCAACGAGCTTGTTTTTGGCAAGTTGCGCAAAATGGGCCTAATCGACAGATTGGGTGAAGGTGGGGTAACGCAGACCGTGGCCGAGGCGATGCGAAATCTTGAACCTTCCAGCACGTAACTGTTGCGCCCGAGCGCCGACCCCCAGCCTTCAGGCCGGGGAGAACGCTTGCATTTGATACGGTGCACGACGCGTTTTGCCAATTAGCGCGGCGAGCAAGATCTTGCTGCTAAGTGCACAGTGCATAACTTATAAGGTAAAAGTTTGCGCGCCTATTATGTTGCGCCGATACGGGCCTGTCAGGCGTAACAAGGGCCTAGCCCACTCGTCAGTTGTTTTTTTCATGCGAGTCGGCGGAGTCTTTGCCATACTCAACACCGCGCTCGGCCAGGTAATCGCGGATCAGTTTTCGTACAACCTGTGATGGCGTAATGTCCTGACTGGCGCATAGCTGTTCAAAGGCTTTTTTCTTGTTTGGGTCGATGAGCACAGTCAATCGGGCAGTTTTGTTTTCCATGGACCAGTGGCGTAATAATGATAATTAGATTGTAATTCAATACGCATGTTTGTAAAGAAATTGATAAGCATTGCTCAGGAAACTGTCAGCGATCCCGGGGGCAGCGTAGCGCCTGTTATGTACTCTTCCAGCAGGGCATGTAGGCGTGAAAGAAAGCTGGCATCAGCAGCGGTCTTGCTGTCATGGGCATGGCCAGCCTGTACAAGCGTATGCAATGAAACCGTTCGGCCAGGCAGGTAGCGTCTGTCGGTGCCTAAGGCCTGTTCAAACTCGTTGGCGCGGTGGGTGACCTGCTCAGTATCTACGCACGCAAGCACGAGTGCATGCACCAGAACGGCCTGACGGTTTTTATACCCTGGGGTGGGGTAGCGACGCCATAGCTGAGCCGTGCCGGCCACTTTCTTTCTGTGTTCTCCCTGGCCGATGGCAAGGTTATAGCGCCCATCGCAAAATGAACCCTCTACCGCAGCGGCATGGGCCTGAACGCCCATACGGGCGATGGCGTCGCCCAACACATTGCACAGCAGCTGGTAAGCGGCTTCAGAGTTATCCATGGGGTTGCCGTCTATGCAGTAAGCCAGGCTTACATTGATGATGCCTGGCCCCTGGGGCACAATGCCGCCGCCCGACATACGTACGGTTACCGGCCAGCCTGACAAGGCGTACTCAGCACACAATGCCTCAAAGCCTGTATGTCGACGGTAAGTGCGCGGCACCACCAGCCCCTGTTTTGCCGTCCAGATGGCAGCTGTGGGGCCGTGAGTGGTCGCCATGTCGATAAGCGTTTCATCGAAACGGGCGTCTTCCGGCCCCGTTGAGGTTGGGGCTAACAGCGTGAAACCCATTGCGTTCAGGGTCGGTTTGGCATGAATGCATCGTCAGCCATGAGCAAATAGCGCAAGGCGTCGATAAGCCCCAGAACGACAGCAAGTGGCGTAAACAGCCAAAAGATGATCAGATACAAAATACCCCAGCCGATTTGCCCCAGATAGAAGCGGTGAGCACCCAGCCAGCCCAGAAAAAACGCCAACACGATGGCGACCTTGCGCTGATTGGTGGGTTTTTTGAGTTCGTCGCCTTTACTGCGGGCTATCCATAAAGTGATGGGCACCGTGAGCAGCAGAGCGACGGCAACCTTGATGCGATGCTCAGACAGATAAAGTTGGGTTTGGTAAACGAGGTCGGAGAAATTTTCGATGAGCCGCCCGGTTACGTATGACAGCCACGCAAAGGCATCGTGAAAAATAACCTCCCCGAACGTTAACGCGACGAGGATGACAACAAAAATGGCGATTGCCAAAATAATTTTCTGCAGCATGTGGCTAGGGCCCCTGATACTCATGAACCTTTAGTTTAATGAGTAATCGTGCTTTGTGCGCGGCGCGGCTGTTACCGGGCGTAGCAAGCGTGTGCAGCCCGGGAGTATTACTCGGCGCAGGTCTGTCTGACGGCATGCTCCCAGCCTTGCATGAGTGCCTGGGCCTGAGCCTGGGGAATCTGAGGCTCAAACACGCGTTCAACTTGCCAGAGTGCCGACAGCTCTGCTTTGTCGCGATAAACCCCGCTGGTCAGGCCAGCCAGGTAGGCGGCGCCCAGTGCAGTCGTCTCGATCATGGTGGGCCGCACCACACGTATGCCCAGTAAATCGGCCTGAAACTGCATCAGCAAATCATTGACGCAGGCACCGCCGTCGACGCGTAACTCAGTAAGCGGCGCGCCGCCGGCCGCCACAGCATCGCGGCTCATGGCCAGCAGCAAGGCCGCACTTTGATAGGCAATGCTTTCAAGCGCAGCGCGGGCAATATGGCCCATGGTGGAGCCACGCGTCAAGCCTGTAATCGTGCCGCGTACATCGGGCTTCCAGTAGGGTGCGCCCAAACCCGTAAACGCAGGAACCATCATGACACCGCCGGCATCGGGCACACTGGCAGCCAGTTGTTCGATTTCACGGCTTTGCTTGAAGGCACCCAGCCCATCGCGCATCCACTGAACCACCGCGCCGGCGACAAACACGCTGCCTTCCATGGCGAATTCGGGTCGTGCACTGATCTGTGCGGCGCTGGTGGTAACCAGGCCGTTTTCTGAAAGCTGAAACGTGCTGCCCGTATGCATGAGCATGAAGCACCCGGTGCCATACGTATTTTTGGCCATGCCCTCGGTAAAGCATGCCTGACCGAAAAGTGCGCTTTGCTGATCGCCGGCTACGCCGCATATGGGGATGGCATGGCCGAGGAACTCGGCATCGATGGTGCCAAAGTCGGCTCCCGAGGGCAATACCTTGGGCATTAGCGCCGGGTGTATGTCGAGCATGTGCATGAGTTCGGCGTCCCATTCATTGTCATGCACGTTGAACAGCATGGTGCGTGAAGCGTTGGTGACGTCGCTGACATGCTGAGCACCCTTGGTCATATTCCAGATCAGCCAGCAGTCAATGGTGCCAAAGGCTAACTCACCTTTAAGCGCCGACTCGCGAGCGTCAGGCACGTTATCGAGGATCCATTTGAGCTTGGTGCCCGAAAAATAAGCATCGACGCGCAGGCCTGTTTTTTTGAGGATGACATCTTCCAGGCCTCTTTCGCGCAATTGCACGCAGGTGTTTTCGGCGCGACGGTCTTGCCATACGATGGCGTTGTAAACAGGCTGGCCCGTGCGGGTGTTCCACACCACCGTGGTTTCGCGCTGGTTGGTGATACCGGCGGCCTTGATCTGCGAGGCCTTTAGCCCGGCCTTGGCTATGGCCTCACGCGCGGTCGCTAGCTGGGTTTGCCAGATTTCAATCGGGTCGTGCTCCACCCATCCGGGCTGCGGGTAGATCTGCTTAAACTCGGTCTGCGCCTGCGCGACGATATTGCCTTGTTGGTCAAAAACAATGCTGCGTGTGCTGGAGGTACCCTGGTCGAACGCAAGTAGATAGGTCATGGCAGTGTGTAATGAAGAAGTCGTGACTGGCAGTGTAAGTGCTGGTGCTTTACCGCCACAAGTGTGAAGCGCTTTTGCTATGGGTTAGCCGGCAACGTCGCAGCGCACCTGGGCCTGTGTCAGCAAATCGGGAAACGGTTCGGGTGGTGCCGAGTCGGTAAATAACCTGTGTACGTCGGTCAGATGCGCGACGCGCACCATGGCCTGGCGGTTGAACTTGCTGGCGTCGGCTGCCAGCCATACTTCACGTGCGTGAGCAATAATGGCCTGCGACACTTTGACTTCACGATAGTCAAAATCACGCAATGACCCGTCTGGCTCAATGCCCGAGATCCCGATCAATGCAATGTCAACCTTGAACTGACGAATAAAGTCGACCGTGGCTTCACCCACAATACCGTAATCGCGTGGCCGCACAACACCACCCGTAACAATGACCTCGCAATGCTGATTGCGGCTCAAGATGGCAGCGACGTTGATATTGTTGGTGATGATGCGCAAGCCCGTGTGCTGCATGAGGGCCTTGGCGATGGCTTCGGTGGTGGTGCCTATGTTAATGAACAGCGAGCAGTCATTGGGCACGGCCTCGGCCACCGCATAGGCGATGCGCTGCTTGCCCTCGGCGTGGAGGTTTTCGCGCTGATGATAGGCGATGTTTTCTATGGTCGAGTTGGGCAGGCGTACGCCACCATGAAAGCGTGCAAGCAGTCCAGCTTCCGACAGGCGCTGCACATCGCGCCTCACGGTCTGTACGGTGACCTCCAGGCACAGCGCAAGCTCATCAACGGTACAGCTTGCGTGTTTATGCACCTGCTGCAAAAGCTTGATTTGTCTGGGGTTGGGATTCATGGTCTGGTGCCGGGCAAGGGCGAAAAATGCGATGACAAGACTTTACCTCGAAACAAAAAGAACCGGTTTCAGGGTTTTCATCTACTGTATTTGTATAAGAAACGAACAATAATGCGCTCATTAGAAAAGAAAATGAGGGCAATCGTGCGGCTGACGCTGGAAGAGATTACCCGTAAGGAGGGGGGGGAGACATGGCTTTACGCCATGAGTCTCGCGCTGCAGCCAGCCTCGCTTACGGTCTTGCTGGGTGCGACACGGGCTGGCAAAACCAGCCTCATGCGCATTATGGCCGGTCTGGATGCGCCAACCAGCGGCAGCGTGCTGGTGGATGGGCGCAACGTGACCGGGCAGTCTGTGCGCAAGCGCAATGTGGCCATGGTGTACCAGCAGTTCATTAATTATCCTTCCATGACGGTGGCCCAAAATATTGCGTCGCCGCTCAAATTGCGGGGCGAAAAAAATATTGACGAGCAGGTGCTTGAGGTTGCACGCAAGCTGCACATAGATATGTTTCTGGATCGTCTGCCTGAAGAGTTGTCGGGCGGGCAGCAACAGCGCGTGGCGCTGGCGCGTGCGTTGGCCAAGCGGGCGCCGCTCATGCTGCTTGATGAGCCCTTGGTCAACCTCGACTATAAGTTGCGTGAAGAACTGCGCGATGAGTTGGGGCAGGTGTTTCGGTCGGGCGAGTCTACTGTGGTGTATGCCACGACAGAGCCTTCCGAGGCCTTGCTGCTGGGCGGCCATACCGCAGTACTCGACAAAGGAGAGCTGCTGCAGTATGGGCCAGCCATAGAGGTTTATCAGCGTCCGAAGTCTATGCGTGTGGCGCGTGCCTATAGCGACCCACCCATGAATTTTTTTACTGCCCGCCGCACCGGCGAAGGCATTTTGCTGGATCATGGCCCCGTGCTTCGCCTGTCCATGCCGCTCCCGCACGTTTCTGTGATTGAGCCCGCATTGGCGTACGCATCTGCAGCCGACGGCCCAACTACTGCAACCATTGCAATGGCTGAAGCCGCTGCAACCCCTTCAACCCCCTCAACTGCATTAGCTGCTTCAACTGCTTCAACTGCTGCGTCGGTCGCTGCCGACGTGCAGGCGTCGTTCTTGTCCGTTGACAGCCACACCTTGTATATCGGGCTGCGTGCATCATCCTTGCGCACTCAGGCGCGCGAGGGTGACATTACGCTTACCGGCAAAGTGCTGATTGCTGAAATATCGGGTTCAGACACGTTTTTGCATATGAGCACTGAAATGGGCGACGTGGTGGCACAGCTTTCGGGGGTCAGACATTTCGAGATCGGCACCCAGTTGCCGCTATGTTTTTCGCCGTCTTCCGTGTTTGTTTTTGATGCGTCGGGCGATCTGGTGCTGGCCGCCAGGGAGGGAGCGTAAGGTATGGCACGCATAGACCTGGATCTGGCTCATTCTTATCTTGCAGCGCCGCGCAGCGATGAAGATTACGCACTGCTTCCGCTGAAAATGACGTTTGCCGACGGTGGCGCGTATGCCTTGCTGGGGCCTTCGGGTTGCGGCAAGACCACCATGCTCAATATTATTTCAGGTCTGCTGCAGCCTTCCGAAGGTACTGTTTTTTTTGATGGCGTCGACAAAACTGACGCCAGCCCGCAGCAGCGAAATATTGCGCAGGTGTTTCAGTTTCCGGTTATCTACGACACCATGACGGTTGGTGAAAATCTGGCGTTTCCCCTGAAGAACCGCAAGGTTCCCAAGGCGCAGATCAAGGAGCGGGTAGGGCAGATTGCCGAAATGCTTGAAATGAGCCATCAGCTTGACGCACGCGCGTCGGGTTTGTCAGCCGACGCCAAGCAAAAGATCTCGCTGGGACGCGGGCTGGTGCGGCCCGATGTATCTGCCATTTTGTTTGACGAGCCCTTGACGGTGATCGACCCGCATCTTAAATGGCAGTTGCGTCGCAAGCTCAAGCAGATACATCGCGAACTGAAGCTGACACTTATTTACGTGACGCATGACCAGGTTGAGGCGCTTACCTTTGCTGAGCAAATACTGGTGATGTCTCGTGGCAAGGTTGTGCAGATCGGCACCCCCGAGGCCTTGTTTGAGCGGCCGGCACATACGTTTGTCGGGCATTTTATCGGCTCGCCGGGCATGAATCTTATGCCGGTAACGGTGATCGACGGGGTCGTGAGTGTGGCTGGCCAGCGTGTCGCCGTGCCTGACAGCCTACGTATACCCGACGGTGAGCTGACGTTGGGCATTCGGCCTGAGTACACGTACATGGCCCCTGCGGGTGAGCCTGGCGTGGTGCAGGCCTTGGTTGAAACCGTACAGCATGTGGGTGCGTTCAGGCTGCTTACCGCGAAGCTGGGGGATCATGTTGTGCGTGCACGCATTGATCTTGAGCATGTCGCGCCCGAACCAGGGTCGACCGCCGGGTTTACTTTGCTCAGTGCGCATTCTTGCTTTTACCAGAATGAGGAGTTACTGGCATGAGTCAAACTGTTAAACCCGTCAACCAGAAGGCGTGGTGGCTGATACTGCCGGTATGCATCTGCGTGGCGTTCTCCGCCATTATTCCGCTGATGACGGTTGTGAACTATTCGGTGCAAGACGTCATTTCGCCCACACGTTCGGTATTCGTGGGCACAGAATGGTTTGCTTCGGTTATGCAAGACAGTGCTTTGCATGAGGCTTTGGTGCGCCAGCTGGGGTTTTCGCTTTCGGTGCTGGCCATTGAGATCCCGCTGGGCATTTTGCTTGCGCTGTGCATGCCCGCCACAGGTTGGCGCGCTTCGGCAGTGCTGGTGCTGGTTGCGCTTTCATTGCTTATACCCTGGAACGTGGTAGGTACGATCTGGCAGATTTTTGGGCGTGCCGACATTGGTCTTATGGGGCGTACGCTGCATATGCTGGGTGTTGATTACAGCTATGCCGCAAACCCGACACACGCATGGTTGACCGTGTTGCTAATGGACGTATGGCACTGGACCCCACTCGTGGCTTTGCTGGCCTATGCCGGGCTCAGGTCTATTCCTGATGCGTACTATCAGGCGGCCAGTATTGATGGCGCCAGCCGCTTTGCCGTGTTTCGTTATATACAGCTACCCAAGATGCGCGGCGTGCTAATGATTGCGGTGCTGCTGCGCTTTATGGACAGCTTCATGATTTATACCGAGCCGTTTGTGCTGACGGGTGGTGGACCGGGCAATGCGACTACGTTTTTAAGCCAATACCTTACACAAAAAGCGGTAGGTCAGTTTGATCTGGGCCCGGCGGCTGCGTTTTCGCTGATTTATTTTCTGATCATTTTGCTGTTCTGCTTTATCTTGTACAGCTGGATGCAGCGCGTTGGAACGCAAGACAAGGGGCCCGCCCATGAGTAAGAATCGGCATAAGTCCCATTGGGGCCGCACACTGTTTCTGGTGCTGTACTTGATCTTCGCCCTGTTGCCCATTTACTGGATGGTCAACATGAGTTTTAAGACCAACGAAGGCATATTGTCCAGTTTTTCACTGCTGCCTCAGCAGTTTACCTGGGACAACTACATCAAGATTTTTACTGATCGCTCCTGGTATAGCGGCTATATCAACAGCCTCATTTACGTCGCCATAAACACGGTTATCTCGCTGACTGTAGCGCTGCCTGCAGCCTATGCGTTTTCACGCTACAAGTTTTTAGGTGATAAACATGTTTTCTTTTGGCTGCTCACCAACCGGATGACGCCGCCGGCCATTTTTCTACTGCCATTTTTTCAGTTGTATTCAACCGTAGGCCTTATGGATACGCATCTCGGTGTGGCGCTGGCGCACCTGATCTTTAACGTACCGCTGGCCGTATGGATACTTGAAGGCTTTATGAGCGGCATTCCGCGTGAGATCGACGAAACAGCCTATATTGATGGCTACAGTTTTCCGCGGTTTTTCGTAACGATATTTTTGCCGTTGATCAAGTCGGGAGTGGGTGTGGCAGCTTTCTTCTGCTTTATGTTTAGTTGGGTTGAGCTATTGCTCGCACGCACACTAACCAGTGTCAATGCCAAGCCCATTGTTGCCACCATGACGCGCACGGTTTCGGCTTCTGGTATGGACTGGGCGACGCTGGCAGCAGCGGGTACGCTCACCATTATTCCTGGCGCCATCGTGATCTGGTTTGTGCGTCATTACATTGCAAAAGGCTTTGCAATGGGGCGGGTGTAAGGAGAGGGGGCCATGTTTAACTGGATGATGTGGACACTGCCCACTGCCGTGTTTTTTATCTGCATCGTGCTGATGCTGACCGGCATGACAGTTTGGGAGATGAAGTCGCCTACTGTATTGCGTAAAGGCTTTTTGCCCATGGCTACAACGCGGGGTGACCGGCTTTTTATCGGATTGGTTATCGCCGCATATATAAACCTGGCCTATCTTGGGCTGGGCGAGCAGTTTGAGTCTTGGTTCAGTCTGGACGACCCACCCACAGTCTGGGTCAGTTTCATCGTATCGATGTTTGCGCTTGTGTTTATTGTGAAAAAAGGTTGAATGACACACACGTTGCAAGTTTGTTTTAGCAGTAACACCGGCCGCTAAGCAGCAGTACGCAGCAGCCGGTTCGAAAAGATCGCGCAGCCTGCCCCCCCCGGGTATGTGCGGCAAGATAGCAAGCCGGGGGATAACTATCAAGGAGACAACCATGTTATTTCGTCGCACCGCGCTCGCGTTTGCTGTGACATGCCTGCTGTCAGGGCAGGCCTATGCTGGCGAAGCCGAAGCCGAAAAATGGGTAGCAGAGGAGTTTCAACCATCGACGCTGAGCAAACAGCAGCAGATGGAAGAAATGAAATGGTTTATTGACGCCGCTGCCAAGCTCAAAGAAAAGGGCGTCAAAGAGATCTCGGTGGTATCTGAAACCATTACTACGCATGAATACGAGTCTAAAACCCTGGCCAAGGCGTTTGCCGAAATCACGGGAATCACCGTGCACCATGACATCATCCAGGAGGGTGATGTCGTCGAAAAACTGCAGACGTCCATGCAGTCGGGGAAGTCTATTTATGACGGGTGGATCTCTGACTCTGATTTAATCGGTACGCACTATCGTTATGGAGAAATGCTGTCGCTGACCGATTATATGGAGGGAGAAGGCAAGCAGTGGACCAACCCTAATCTTGATATTGCAGACTTTATCGGTACGTCATTTACCACGGCGCCGGATGGCAAGCTTTATCAGTTGCCCGACCAGCAGTTTGCCAACTTGTACTGGTTCCGCGCAGATCTGTTTGCCCGTGATGACCTGAAAAAACAGTTTAAAGACAAGTACGGTTACGACCTTGGCGTGCCAGTTAACTGGACGGCGTATGAAGATATCGCCAATTTCTTCACGAATGACGTCAAGACCCTGGACGGCAAGCCTATTTACGGGCATATGGATTACGGCAAGAAAGACCCTTCACTGGGGTGGCGTTTTACCGATGCATGGCTGTCAATGGCCGGCGCTGCCGACAAGGGTACGCCTAACGGTATGCCTGTTGACGAGTGGGGCATACGGGTAGCCGACGATAAATGTACGCCTGTTGGTGCGTCGGTAGAGCGCGGCGGAGCCACTAACTCGCCTGCCGCTGTGTATGCACTTACCAAATATATTGACTGGATGAAAAAGTACGCGCCCCAGGAAGCCCAGGGCATGACCTTTAGCGAATCAGGCCCTGTGCCGGCACAAGGCCACATTGCCCAGCAGATATTCTGGTACACCGCGTTTACCGCCGACATGATCAAGCAAGGCTTGCCTGTGGTCAATGACGATGGCACCCCAAAATGGCGTATGGCTCCGGCGCCGCATGGCCCTTACTGGAAGGACGGCATGCAAAATGGCTATCAGGACGTAGGCTCCTGGAGCTTCTTCAAGAATCATGATGCCGACAAGGTCGCGGCCGCATGGCTGTATGCGCAGTTTGTTACGTCAAAGACAACATCGCTGAAAAAGTCGATTGAAGGTCTGACTTTTATTCGCGACAGCGACATCCACAGCGATTATTTCACCAAGAATGCCGACAAGTACGGCGGCCTTATCGAGTTTTATCGCAGCCCGGCACGCGTAGCCTGGACACCCACCGGCACCAACGTGCCTGATTACCCCAAGCTTGCACAGCTCTGGTGGCAAAACGTGGCCACGGCGATTACAGGAGAAAAAACGCCACAGCAGTCCATGGACAATCTGGCCGAAGACATGGACAAGGTCATGGCCCGTCTTGAACGTGCAGGCATGAGCCATTGCGCGCCCAAGCTCAACAAGAAGAGTGACCCCTCCAAATGGCTGAGCTCCGACCAGGCCCCATGGAAAAAGCTTGATAACGAAAGCCCCAAAGGCGAAACCGTGGCTTACCAGGACTTGCTCACGGCATGGAAGGAAGGAAAGGTGCGTTAAGCGGGTTGTATCGCTTAAACAGACCTGATGCGTAAGAAAGGCTGTGTGCTGCACATCAGGCACACAGCCTTTTCCACTGGGTAGCGGCCTTGTGATTTACACTTACGGTGCTGTAATTAACTGGTTTCTGCTTTTATGACAACTTCTGTATCCCCCTTGCCGACTGACCGCGCCGGCATTATGTCCGCGCTCTCCAACCTGGGCCAGGTAGACCTGGCCATTATCGGTGGGGGGGCCACAGGCCTGGGCGTCGCCCTCGATGCCGTTTTGCGGGGCCTGTCGGTTGTATTGCTTGAGTCGTGCGATTTTGCCAAAGGCACTTCATCGCGGGCAACAAAATTGGTGCATGGCGGCGTGCGCTACCTTGCTCAAGGCAACGTAGCACTCGTGCGCGAGGCATTGCACGAACGCTCGACGCTGTTGCGCAACGCGCCACATCTGGCGCGGCCCTTGCCTTTTGTTATGCCGGGCTACAAGTGCTGGGAAACCCCGTTTTATGGGGTTGGCCTCAAAATGTACGATGCTCTGGCCGGCAAGGCCGGGCTGGGCAACACGCAGTTTCTCAGCGCCCGTCAAACGCGGGCATGTGTTCCAGGTGTAAAGGCTGCGGGCCTTAAAAGCGGCGTCAAATATTGGGATGGCCAGTTTGATGACGCCCGTCTGGCTTTGGTGCTGGCGCGCACAGCGGCCGCGCAGGGCGCGTTGCTTGTAAATTACTGCCCGGTTACTGAGCTCATCCATGAAGATGGCAAAGTGGCTGGCTTACAGTGCCAAGATGCTGAAACAGGCCTCAGCTATGTGGTTCGTGCCCGCTGTGTCGTGAACGCCGCCGGTGTATGGGTGGATGACATCCGCCACAAAGATGGCGATGCGCTTGGCAGGGCCACGCAGGCTATGGTGGCGCCCAGCCAGGGTGTTCACCTTGTTGTTGATCGCGAGTTTCTGCCTTCCGACCATGCCTTGCTGGTGCCCAAAACCGAAGACGGTCGCGTTCTGTTTGCCGTGCCCTGGCTGGGCAAGGTTATTTTGGGCACAACTGATACGCCGCGTGATGATCTGGCGCGCGAGCCCCGGCCTTTTGCGTCCGAGGTCGAGTTTATTCTGGGCGAAGCCGCCAAGTACCTTGAGCGTGCGCCTCAGCGCAGTGATGTGCGCAGTATCTGGGTGGGCTTGCGGCCACTGGTGCGGCAACCCGAAAACGAAGGCGGTGCCACCAAAAAGCTTAGCCGTGAACACACCGTATTGGTTAGCCCGAGCGGGCTGGTAACCGTTACCGGTGGCAAGTGGACGACATATCGCGCCATGGCCGAAGATGTGCTTGAAAAGTGCGCTGAAAGCGTGTGGCACACGCCTCTTGCGGCGTGTCGCACGGCAAACTTTCCGCTGGTAGGTGCGCCGTCCGATGCGTCGGCACGCCCCTCCATTACGACGGCGCCAGGCCTAAATGCCTATGGCACTGAAGCGCCGTGCGTTAACCAGTTGCCTGGTGCTGATATCGAACTTGCGCCCGGCCTGACCGAGGCCATGGTACGTTTTGGCGTGCGCTATGAGTACGTGCGCTCAGTTGAAGACATGCTGGCACGGCGCGTACGGCTACTTTTTCTTGACGCCGCCCTTGCTGCACAACTGGCGCCTCGTGTTGCCGCCCTGGTTCAGGAAGAAACAGGTATTGACGCCAAACTTGACGAGTTTCTGGCGCTCGCGCAACAGTATCACACGCTACCTGATTGATAGGCTGACACGCTGGGCCACTTTGAGGGCGTGACGAAGCACTCTGGTCGTGCAATAAACTCGTTGGGGTGGTGCCAGGGGCGACGCTTGCTGTAGCCAAAAGACCTCGGCGCTGAGGTGTCAGCGCTCAGTTGCGAAAAAGCGTACCCGCACCATCGAAGCTGCGCGCAAAATACGGGCTTTCGAGCGAATCGACCCGTACACGCCCACCTGATGAGGGCGCATTCACAAATTGACCCTTACCGATATAAATACCCATATGTGAGTGGGGTTTGCCCAGCGTGTTAAAGAACACAAAGTCGCCAGCCTTTAACTGTTTTTTAGAGACGGGGCGACTTTGGTGGGCAATGCCTGCCGTGTGACGTGGCAATGGTCGACCCACCGAATTTTGGAGCACATACACAACCAGGCCGCTGCAGTCGAACCCCGTTGCGGGTGTACCACCGCCATAGCGGTAAGGCGTGCCCACTTGGCTAAGCGCGGCCAGTACCACATCATTGCGGCTGCCTGGGTCAAGTAATGGGAGGCTGGCGTCGACATGACGCTTGGGTGCATGGGTACTGGCACAGCCGGCCAGCATAAGCACACACACATACATGATTAAGCGGGGTAGCAGGCATTGCCTTACCAGCGATGTATGCAGGCGCGAGAAGCGCGGCGTAGCTGTCAACATAGCAAGCAAAATGCAACCTTATTAAGAAGTATTGTTGTAATTACGAGACTGTTTGTAATGTAATGTGTTTTGCTTTCATGGAATAACTGCGTGTCTTGATGATTGTCATTCAATCATATTAGTAGTTTGTTGATACCATCATCGCCTGTGTCAAGGCCCATAGGTATTTTTACAGATGGCATTTTTTGCACGGCCTCTTGATATCTTGACACTGTACGGCCGTTTGATCATTGCGACCAGCCCGTGGGCAATCGTGATAGTAATGTAACCATTAATGTCAATTGTAAAAATAATGGTCTTTTTAAGTACAACATTTAAAAGCAACATCGCAGAAGGTAAGTATGACCATCGTAGGCAATCCCATACTCAGTGACATTCAAGAAGTCAATCTCTCATACCTGATGCTGGCGCAAAGGTTATTGCGCGAAAATTTTTCAGCAGGTATGTTCCGTCTGGGGTTTGACCATGACGTCGCGCAAATCGTTATGAAGCTCTCGCCCGCTCAGTTAGTAAAGCTGGCAAGCTCAAGTTCCGTACTGTGTCAGTTTCGTCTTAATGATTACCAGTTGCTCGCTTCGCTGACGCAAGAAGTGCTTGGCGGCATTTTGCAGCAGGCACATGCCACCATTTTGATGGCCCAACGTCAGCCAGCTTCTTCCTGCTGATCAAGCCGATGGCAACCAAAAGCGTAGCGGGCGAGGGCCGCGAAATCGAACTAGCCAGTCAGATGATTCATTTGGGTGCCCGTCTGCAGGTTTTGCAGGCCGAAACCGGGCTTAGCTATGATCGGTTGGGGCGTCTCTACCGTGAGATCAAAGGCTGCTCGCCACCCAAGGGCATGCTGCCATTTTCTGTTGACTGGTTCATGACTTGGTTGCCCAATATTCATGCCACCATGTTCTACAGCATTTATCGCTATGTGAACCAGCATACGCCGTCCAAAGGCGCACATGCGCTGGTCGAGGCGTACCGGCTTTATCTTGAACAGGCATCGGCCGGGCGCCCGCAACACACTGATGCAGAACCAGTACTTAGCTTTACGCGTGCATGGATGCTCGTCAGGTTTTTTGATAGCGGCATGCTGCAAATGACCAACTGCGCACGTTGCAAGGGCAGCTTTGTCGCGCATGCTCACGACCCGCAGGGTAGCTATGTGTGCGCGATCTGTAAGCCTCCGCCGCGGGCTGGCAAAACCCGCGTCCAAAATAGGCGTCAGCACGCAGATATGACGACAAAAACACCCACTGACGCAGCCTTTTCTTCTGCGTCGAAAAAGCGATCATAGCCAGCACGTATTACTAGAAGGCGCGTCCGTGTTTATTTTGATTGGTTTTGTCATCGTCTTTGTGTCGGTGTTTGGCAGTTTTGTGGCTATGGGTGGGCATCTTGGTGCGCTGTATCAACCCTTTGAGTTTGTGCTGATTGTAGGTGCTGCCGTCGGAGCATATATTGCCGCTGGCAGCGGCAAGTCGGTGCGGCTGTTAATCCACTCACTGCCGCTTGCCATCAAAAAAAATCCATACAGTAAAGATTTGTACATGGAGTTAATGGCCTTGCTGTATGCACTGCTTAACAAAGCACGGCGAGAAGGCATGATGTCTATTGAGTCCGATATCGAGGACCCTCATAACAGCGCCATTTTTGCCGAGTACCCGCGCATACTCAGCGATCACACCCTCATGGAGTTCATTACCGACTATTTGCGTCTGATGGTTAGCGGAAACATGAGCTCATTTGAGATAGAAACGCTCATGGATCAGGATATTGAATCACAAAGCAACGAACGGCTTGTGCCTGTTGCGGCGCTGCGCACAGTCGCCGATGGCCTGCCTGCTTTTGGAATCGTTGCCGCAGTGCTCGGCGTGATCAAGGCGCTGGCTTCGGTAGACCAGCCCCCAGCAGTACTGGCTGACCTCATCTCCAAAGCCATGGTTGGCACATTCTTGGGCATTCTGGTTGCCTACGGGTTTGTCGGACCCTTGGCCGGCT
Organism: Pusillimonas sp. ANT_WB101; assembly: GCF_008369125.1. Classification (NCBI taxonomy): domain Bacteria; kingdom Pseudomonadati; phylum Pseudomonadota; class Betaproteobacteria; order Burkholderiales; family Alcaligenaceae; genus Pusillimonas; species Pusillimonas sp. ANT_WB101. The sequence goes on from NZ_VOAY01000001.1 coordinate 481,728, forward strand.
CCATGGAACGGCGTTCAGCGGCCTCGAACAAAGTGCTTGAGTGCATTAAGGTAACGCTGCTTGCCAGCATGAACGGCTATCCGCCACCTCTGGCGGTAGAGTTTGGGCGCAAAGTGTTGTATTCGCATCTGCGGCCTTCATTTATGGAGCTCGAAGAGCATATGCGCCAGGTGCGTGGCGCGGGCAATGCAAAGAAAAGCCAGTCATGAGCCAAGATTCAACTTCTACCCGTATCGTCATCCGGCGCAAGCGGGGGCATGAAGAAGACGCTCCGCACGGCAGTTGGAAGATTGCCTATGCCGATTTCATGACGGCGATGATGGCCTTCTTTCTGGTGATGTGGTTGCTGTCGCTGGTTCCGCCCAAAGACCTGCACGCCATTGCGGAGTACTTTCGTACACCGCTAATTACCGCCATTACGGGCGGCCCAAAATACGACCACGGAAGCACGGTAATTCCAGGTGGTGCGCCTACGGTGATACCGCAGTCGCTGATTCCTTCCGAAAGCGATGCAGAGGCAGAGCAAGATCGGCACGACACGTTGCGGCTTGATGGCCTCAGGCAAGAAATTGAGCAGCTGATCGAAACAGACCCGGTGCTGCGTGAGTTTCGCCCTCAACTTTTGCTCGACATGACCCCCGATGGTCTGCGTGTACAGATTATCGATCAACAGAATCGGCCGATGTTTGCCACCGGCAGCGCTCAGGTACAAACCTATTTGCGCGATGTGCTCCGGCATCTTGGCCCGGTTTTCAACCGCATACCCAATAGCATAAGCATTGCCGGCCACACGGATTCGACGCAATACGCATCGGGAGAGCGGCTGTACAGCAATTGGGAGCTCTCGGCGGATCGTGCCAATGCAGCGCGCCAAGAGCTGGTCGCAGGTGGCATGAGCGAGCCCAAAATAAAACGCATATTGGGCCTGGCGTCATCGGTAAGCCTTGTTAAAGATAACCCCGGCGCTGCCGTAAACAGACGGATCAGCATTGTTGTCCTGAACCGCCGCGCCGAACAGCGTATCGATAAGCAAAATGCGGCGGGCGCGCCTGTCACCCATCTTGATGCGCTGCCTGAGCCGCAAGCCGCACCTTCTTTACCGCGGTTTGCCGCCACCCCTTAAACACCAAGGACGTAATCATGAGCGCGGGCGTCGACCTCAGCCAGTTTTTTGAAACCTTTTTTGATGAAGCCGAAGAACTTCTGGCCGATATGGAGCAGCAGTTGCTCGGCATTGATATTTCAGAGCCCGACACTGATCAGCTCGATGCCATTTTCAGGGCTGCCCATTCCATCAAGGGCGGCGCAGGTACGTTTGGGTGTTTTGCTGCGCTCGCCGACACCACCCATCTTCTGGAAAACCTGCTCGACCTGGTGCGCTGCGGCGAGATGGTGTTGCGCAAAGAAATGATAGACCTTTTTCTGGAAACCAAGGACGTGTTAACTGATCAAGTGCTTGCTTACCGCAACGGGCAGGAGCCCGATGCGGTCACGTATGAACGCATATGCGCACAGTTGCGCGAGCTGGCTGTCACCTCGTCGCCTGACTGCCGGCACACAATTCAGCAAAGCCCAAGCAATAGCCGTAATGCACAAACCGTTTCGCCACTGGGTGTTGGCACGCAGCAAAAGCCTGGTGAACACGCACCGACCCCGTCAATGCTGCAGGTCAGCCTGACTGGCGTGGCGGCCAAGGATGCCGCAGCGCTCGCCCACGAAATGAGCTTGATGGGTGATGTGGTGCGTCTTGATGAAGGCGACGGTTCACTTGCAATATGGCTTCGCACCACGGCATCAGTAGACGATATCGAGGCTGTCTGCTGCTTTGTGGTCAACCGTGATCAGGTAAGCGTCACCAAAGCAGTGGCTGAACTCGCAGAGCAAAATACCGCAAAAGGTGTTGCCGACATACAGCAGATTAACCCGCCTTCGCCCGAGACCTTGGTCGCGCTCGAACACGACACCCTTACCGGTGGTGCTGGTGGCATCAGTACTTCAGGCACACCAGCAGAAAGCGCTACCGGCAAGGTTGTTCAGGCTCGCAGCAACTCGGCCACGCTGCGCGTCGGCGTCGAAAAGGTTGACCAGATCATTAATCTGGTCGGTGAACTCGTTATTACCCAGGCCATGCTGGTGCAAACCGCCGCCACGCTAGACCCCGTAGAGCATGATCGCCTGCTCAATGGGCTTGAGCATCTCGAGCGCAACGCACGCGATCTGCAGGAGGCGGTAATGTCCATACGCATGATGCCCATGGATTACGTGTTCAGCCGCTTTCCACGCCTGGTGCGCGAAAGCGCCACCAAACTGGGCAAACGCATTACGCTCACCACCCATGGTCAGGCCACAGAACTCGACAAAAGCCTGATCGAGCGCATCATCGATCCGCTCACGCATTTAGTTCGCAATAGTATTGATCACGGCATAGAGAACCCCGAGCAGCGCGTTGCAGTCGGCAAAAACCCTGAAGGCAGCCTGGTACTGGCGGCCGAGCATCACGGGGGGCAGATCATTATTGAGGTATCTGACGATGGTGCAGGGTTAAGCCGCGAGCGCATTCTGCGCAAGGCTATTTCACTGGGCTTGCCCGTTACCGAAAACACACCCGATGACGAGCTGTGGCAGCTCATCTTTACCCCCGGCTTCTCGACAGCAGAAAAAGTCACAGATATTTCTGGCAGAGGTGTGGGCATGGATGTGGTCAAGCGCAACATTCAGGGCATGGGCGGGCACATACAGTTGTCATCGCGGGCCGGTCAGGGCACAACCACACGCATTGTATTGCCGTTGACCCTGGCCATTCTTGACGGCATGTCGGTGGGCGTGGGCGACGAAACTTTTATTTTGCCGCTCAGTCATGTCACAGAATCAATTCAACCGTCGGCCGACCAGGTGCATGCCATCTCTGACACCGAACGGGTCTTGCATGTTCGTGGCGAGTACTTGCCACTCATTGCCTTGCATCAGGTGTTTGCAGTGTCACAGGCCGAGGTTGACGTTACCCAGTCTATTGCGGTGATTCTGCAGGCTGAAGATACGCGTTTCGCGTTGCAGGTTGATCAGCTTCTGGGCCAGTATCAGGTGGTCGTAAAAAACCTTGAAGCCAATTATCGAAAAATTCCGGGCATTTCGGCCGCCACCATTCTTGGCGATGGAAGCGTGGCACTCATCGTCGATGTGTTTGCGCTCATGCGGTTCTCGCGCGGACAAGTCGGCCGCTAAGGTCGACGCATTATCTGGAGCAATTTATGCTTAATACTTTACAGAACGTACAGGCCGCAGCCCTTCAGGCCGATATGCAGGGCCTTGAATACCTGGTGTTCACGCTTGGCGCACAAGAATACGGCATTGATATTTTGAAGGTGCAAGAAATACGGGGCTATGACAGCCAGACCGTAACGCGCATCGCCAATGTGCCTGGCTTTATCAAGGGTGTTACCAACTTGCGTGGTGTCATCGTGCCTATTGTCGACATGCGTATCAAGTTCAATCTTGAAACCGTTGAATATGACCATCAAACTGTTGTTGTCATTCTCAATCTTGGCGCACGTGTCGTGGGGGTCGTGGTGGACGGGGTGTCAGACGTGCTGATGTTGCAGCCGGCACAAATTAGCGCGGCGCCCCAATTTGGCACGACGTTCGCTACCGAATACCTCACAGGCATAGGCACGCTGGATGAGCGCATGCTTATTCTGGTCGACATCGAAAAGCTCATGACCAGCGAAGAAATGCAACTGGTGGAGCACGCTGTCGTCTAGCGCTGCTTATGCAGTTATGTGAGCACTCTCTGCAGCCGTTGATGACCTCTTTTTCATACTCGTTGCTCAGGCCTGTCGCCGTGTTGCGAATCACTTCATTACGTTGATGTCCAACCTATCCGCTTTTACGTTGCCTGCGGGCGCCCGACTGGCGCCCCATGATTTTCAGCGTGCTGCACAGTTGTTGTTGCGTCGGACGGGTATCGTGTTGCCGTTGCACAAAAAAGAGATGGCAGAACGTCGGTTGAGCATTCAGGCAGATCAAGCCGGGTTCGATGAGGTCAGGGCATTGCTGGGCATGTTGGAGCGCGACGCACAGTCACCTCAATGGGTCGCATTTATAAACGCCTTTACCATTAATCACACGGCATTCTTTCGCGAAGCTCATCATTTTGAAGTGCTGGCGAAGTTTGCACGTAGCCGTCGTCAGTCATTGAAGGTCTGGACCTGCGCATGTTCGACCGGCGAAGAGGCCTATTCAATCGCCATGACGCTGCGCGAATGCGGCAGCGCCCTGGGATCAGGTGTGTGCGTGCAGGCCACTGATATCGACACCGATGCTGTGCGTCAGGCAGAGCAGGGCATATACCGGCTTGATCGTCTGACGCCGGTGCCTTCAGCCTATGTACAAAAGTATTTTCACCGCGGTGTCGGGTCGCGCGAGGGCTTTGCGCGAGCCAAGCCCGCACTGCGCGAGCTGATTGAGTTCAACACGCTCAACCTGCTTTCTCCCTCGTGGCCACAAACGCGTTTTGATGCGATCTTCTGCCGCAACACCATGATTTACTTCGACAAGAGCACACAGGCTCGCCTGCTGGAGCGATTCGCTCGCGTGCTTAAGCCGGGCGGCCTGCTGTTCGTAGGGCATTCTGAAAACATGACGCATTTGACGACTGTGTTCAGGCTTCAGGGCAAGACCGTTTATGCACTCATTTGAAATCAGGTGGGTCATGCGCATGCTCGCATGGAGAGGGGGGTGGTCATGAAGAAAATTGCTGTGCTGTGTGTAGATGACTCTGCCCTTGTGCGGGGTGTCATGGCAGAAATTATCAACAGCCAGGCCGATATGGAAGTTGTGGCGGTCGCACCCGACCCTCTTGTGGCGCGTGAACTTATAAAACGGCACAACCCCGATGTGCTTACGCTGGACGTAGAAATGCCGCACATGGACGGGCTCGATTTTCTTGAGCGGCTGATGCGTCTGCGCCCTATGCCGGTGCTCATGGTATCTTCGCTGACTGACAAAAACTCTGACGTTACGCTCAGGGCGCTTGAACTCGGCGCGGTTGATTTTCTGACCAAGCCGCGGCTTGGTTTGCGTGATGGCTTGCTTGATTACGCTGAGCTTATCGCCGACAAAATCCGTGCCGCTGCGCACTCACGGCCTCGCTATCGCGCGTCTGGAGGCAGAAAGCCGGCACGCAGGCTTACACGCCCATTTTCCACCACCGAAAAGCTGGTATTGATCGGCGCATCCACCGGCGGCACTGAGGCTATACGGCAGGTGCTCGAACCTATGCCCGCCAACAGTCCAGCAATCATGATTACCCAGCACATGCCGGCCGGTTTTACACGTTCGTTTGTACAGCGCCTGGATCGACTCTGTGCGGTTCAGGTTCACGAGGCCGAAGACGGTCAACGTGTATTGCCGGGGCATGTATACCTGGCCCCTGGCGGGGTGGCTCACATGAAGCTCGCACGCAGTGGCGCCAACTACGTTGTCCGTCTGGAGTCCAGTGAACCCGTCAACCGGCACCGTCCGTCTGTCGATGTGTTGTTCCATTCGGCCGCACAGGTGGCCGCGAACAATGCCGTGGGCGTACTGCTGACAGGCATGGGGAAAGACGGCGCACACGGCCTTCTGGCCATGAAGCAGGCGGGTGCCGTCACCATTGCCCAGGATGAGGCCAGTTGCGTGGTGTTTGGCATGCCGCGTGAAGCGTTGCTTATAGGGGCAGCTGACTGCGGCGTGCCTTTGTCTGAAATCAGTGAACACATTCTTGTGAGCGCAGGCGCATACGGGCATCGTGTCTAGTCTGTACAAGCCTGACAGTACATAACTCTGGAGAACTAGCTGTGGTACAGAAAACCATGAAAATCCTGGTGGTCGATGACTTTCCGACCATGCGACGCATTATTAAAAACCTGTTGAAAGACCTGGGTTTTGAAAACGTCGATGAGGCCGAAGACGGCGCAATGGGGCTCGAAAAATTACGCAACGGCAATTTTGAATTTGTGGTGTCCGACTGGAATATGCCCAATATGGATGGCCTGACCATGCTGCAACACATACGTGCTGATGTGGCGCTGTCGAAACTGCCTGTTCTGATGGTGACCGCCGAGGCCAAGAAAGAAAACATTATTGCGGCGGCCCAGGCGGGTGCCAACGGCTATGTCGTCAAGCCTTTTACGGCGGCCACGCTGGAAGAGAAGCTGAATAAAATTTTTGAAAAACAGGGGAGCTGAAGGCATTATGGACAGCACATACATCAACACCGAAAGTGTGAACACGCTGGCAGAACAGCCAGCCAGTCCCACGCCCTCGACCGACCTCATACAGCGTATCGCTTCATTGACGCATATGCTGCGGGTCAGCATGCGTGATCTGGGTCTGGACCAGGCCATCAAGCAGGCAGCCCACGCCATACCTGACGCGCGCGATCGCCTGCGCTATGTTGCCACCATGACTGAGCAGGCCGCCAATCGCGTGCTAAACGCCGCCGAGCAGGCGCAGCCCCTGCAAGAAGACCTGAAACGCCAGGCCCTGGTGCTGGATCAACGCTGGCAAGCCTGGTTTGATCACCCGGTTGAGCTATCACAGGCCCGAGAACTGGTGGATGAAACCCGAGGGTTTCTGGCGTTGGTGCCTGCCCGTGCACAAGATTCGCTTGACCGCCTCATGGACATCATCATGGCGCAAGACTTTCAAGATCTGACCGGGCAAGTCATTACCCGCATGCTGGGTGTTATTTCGGCGATAGAAACTGAGCTGATTCAGGTGCTTATTGATAACGTTCCACAAGAAAAACGTGAAGAAGCAAACTCACTTATCAACGGCCCGGAAGTAAACCCGGAAGGTAAGACGGATGTGGTCACCAGCCAGGATCAGGTTGACGATTTGCTTGCGAGCCTGGGGTTTTGATGCCCTGTCACGATCTAAAGTCGGCACTGCATGGCAGAGGATAGCCATCTCGAAAAAACCGAGCCTGCCTCACCCAGGCGTCTGGAAAAGGCGCGTGAAGAGGGGCAGCTTGCCCGGTCTCGCGAGCTCAATACTTTTTTGTTGCTGTCAGCAGGGGTGGCTGTATTGTGGCTGGCTGGCGCACAACTGTACAAAGGCTTGAGCGACATCATGCGCAGCGGGCTCTGGTTTGAACCCCAAGTGGGCACGGATACGGCGTATATGCTTGCTGTGGCGGCACAGTCGGCAAGCAATGCGCTGTGGCTTTTATGGCCTTTGTTTGGTGTGCTGGTTGTTACGGCTATTGTGTCGTCAACGCTGCTTGGTGGCCTGTTGCTATCGTTCAAAGCACTGGAGCCCAAGTTTGCCAGACTTAATCCGGTTAAAGGCGTCGCGCGTATGTTCTCTGCTCAGGCCATGGTAGAACTGCTCAAAACGCTTGCCAAAGCGCTTGTCATCGGTGGGGTGGCGGTTTTCGTTATCGCGCATTACCAGGATGACATGATGGCGCTGATGTATGCGTCTGTGTCAGAGGCTCTGGCTGCGGGTGTTGCGCTGGTCGCTCTATGTTGCGCACTTATTGCTGCAAGCCTGCTCCTTATCGTCACCATTGATGTGCCCTGGCAGTTGTTCATTCATCAGAAAAAACTGCGCATGTCACGTGAAGATATCAGGAAGGAAAACAAAGAAAATGACGGAGACCCTCATGTCAAAGGGCGTATACGTCAACAGCAGCGTGCCATGGCCCGACGACGCATGATGTCAGAGGTGCCACGAGCCGATGTGATCGTGACCAACCCCAGGCACTACGCCGTGGCGCTTACCTATCGCGAGCACGATCAGGGGGCCGCACCCAGGGTGGTTGCCAAAGGCACCGGGCTGGTTGCCGCACGTGTGCGACAACTGGGCCATGAGCACAATGTGCCCATACTGAGCGCACCGCCCCTGGCCCGCGCGCTTTATCACCATGTAGAACTTGGTCAAGAGATCCCGACTGCCCTCTATTCGGCGGTTGCCGAAGTGCTGGCGTGGGTGTTTCAGCTGCGCCGCTGGCGTGACGGGCTGGCACCTGAACCGCGCCAGCCTTCAGAGCTTGCCGTCCCGCCCGGGCTTGACCCTGATGAGCACACGAACATGACACACCCCGCATCATGAACGCATTTTTCACGCTGCTCAAAGACAATGGCCCCGCTCATGCCAGGCTGATGGCAGGGCCTGTGCTCATACTCATGGTGCTGGCCATGATGATATTGCCGCTACCGCCGTTCATTCTGGATCTGCTGTTTACCTTCAATATATCGTTGTCGGTCATGGTTCTGCTGGTGGCCATATTCACCAAAAAGCCACTTGATTTTGCCGCCTTTCCGGCTGTATTGCTGTTTGCCACGCTGCTTCGTCTTGCGCTCAATGTGGCATCCACACGGGTTGTTCTGCTGCATGGGCACCAAGGCCCTGATGCAGCCGGGCAGGTCATTGAAGCCTTCGGGCACTTTCTTGTCGGTGGAAATTTTGCCGTTGGCATGGTCGTATTCGTTATTCTCGTCATCATTAATTTTGTGGTGATCACCAAGGGTGCGGGGCGTATTGCCGAGGTTGGTGCGCGGTTCACGCTGGACGCCATGCCAGGCAAGCAAATGGCCATTGATGCAGATCTGAACGCCGGCCTCATACGTGAAGACGACGCAAGGCGGAGGCGCATCGAAGTGGGGCAAGAGGCCGAGTTTTACGGCGCCATGGACGGCGCCAGCAAGTTTGTACGCGGTGACGCAGTGGCCGGGCTGTTGATCATGGTCATCAACGTGGTGGGTGGGCTGGTCATTGGGGTGGGGCAGCATGACCTGGGCTTTGCAGAGTCTGCACGGGTTTATACCTTGCTAACCATAGGTGACGGCCTGGTTGCGCAAATTCCTGCATTGGTGATTTCGACCGCCGCTGGTGTGGTGGTGTCAAGAGTCGCCACCGATCAAGATGTAGGCCAGCAAATAACGAGCCAGCTGTTCTCCAACCCCAATGTATTGTTTATTACCGCCTGCATTATGGCGGCCTTGGGCCTGATCCCCAACATGCCACATGTGGCGTTTCTGCTGCTTGCAGCCATGATGGCGACAGCAGGCTGGGTATTACGCAGGCGTTTGGCCGTTGACGGGTTGCGCCGCGCGCCCGAACCGGCGCAAGCCCAGGCGGCGGTTGACGCTGCGGCCGCCGAAGCCAGCTGGGATGATGTGGCACCCGTCGATCCGCTGGGGCTGGAAGTGGGGTACAGGCTGATCTCGCTGGTAGATCATGCCCAGGATGGCGAGTTACTGCATCGGATCCGCAGCCTGCGTAAAAAGTTTGCCCAAGACGTGGGGTTTCTGCCGCCCGTCGTGCACATTCGCGACAACCTCGAACTCAAGCCCAATGATTACCGTATTTTGCTGTCGGGCGTTGAGATCGGACGCGGCATGGTGACGCCGGGTCGTTGGCTGGCCATTGACCCGGGTGGCGTGACGATGACGCTTCCGGGCACGGCAACCATAGACCCTGCCTTTGGGCTTCCTGCAGTCTGGATCGATGTGTCGCTGCGCGAGCAGGCTCAGGTGGCGGGTTATACCGTGGTTGATGCCAGCACGGTGGTGGCCACGCATCTTAATCACCTCATGCACAAGCATGCAGCTGATCTGCTTGGCCGCCAGGAGGTGCAGCAATTGCTTGCTCACCTTGGTCGTGAGGCACCGACGCTGGTTGAAGACTTTGTACCCAAAACCATAGGTGTGGCGTCACTGCAGAAGCTGCTCAGAGGCCTTTTGCAGGAAGAGGTGCCTATCAGAGATATGCGCCGCATTGTGGATACGGTTGCGGAGCACGCACCACGTCTGGCCGCGCTTAGCCCCGAAGGCGCCGGGCCTGATCCGGTCGAATTGCTGGCGCTAACGCGTGTCGCACTGGGGCGTGCCATCACTCAAAAATGGTATCCGGGTGAGAGTGAGCTGCGGGTGATCGGCCTGGATGCAAGGTTGGAAAGCGTGTTGACCCAGGCGTGGTCCACCAGCGACGCCATTGAGCCGGGGCTGGCCGATAGCCTGCTTAATGAAACCCAGCGCGCCATCGCTGCTCAAGATGAACAGGGTGACCCGGCTGTGCTGGTTACGCCGCCGGCCTTGCGGGCACCGCTGGCACGTTTTCTTAGACATCAGTTTCCCATGCTTGGGGTGTTGTCGACGGCTGAAATTCCTGAAGATCGTATTTTGCGTGTGACCACGCTTATCGGAGAACCTGCGGCATGAAGACAAGCCGCCTTGTGGGCAGCACCAACCGTGAGGCCTTGCGCGAAGTGCGCCTGGCGCCTGGGCCATGAAGGCAAGTCGCTTTGTGGGTAGCACCAACCGTGAGGCCTTGCGTCAAGTACGTCTGGCACTTGGTCCAGATGCCATTATTCTCTCTAACCGCCGTATCAATGGAGGTGTGGAGATTATGGCGGCTGATTCTGGCTGGACGCCCGATGCAACGGTAATCGGCGCGGCAGGGGAAGACAGCAGCGTATTGTCGAAGCTGGGCGAGATGCGCGAAGCGCTTGAAAGTCGCATGCAGGCATTGATGTGGGGCAACCAGCTTTGTGACACCCCGAGTGTGGCTAGCTTGTATCAGACACTGCTGGAGTGCGGCTTTAGCACAGCACTGCTGCATGCCATGCTCAAGCGTCTGCCTGCCGGGCTGGCCGGGCACGCTGCCCAACAGTGGGCCCGTGATCAGTTGGTGTCCCATCTGCCTCCTGTGGAAAACGACGAAAATTTTCTGCAGCCAGGGGCGTTGATTGCCTTGGTTGGCCCCACCGGCGTCGGCAAGACAACGACGATTGCAAAGCTTGCCGCACGTTGCGTGCGACGCACGGGGCCGACAGGCCTGGTGCTGGCCACTACCGATACCTGGCGTATTGGCGCGCATGAACAGCTTATGCTCTATGGGAAAATGCTGGGTGTGCCCGTGCACGTCGCTCGTGATGAGATCGAACTCAATCACATTATCCAAGGTCTTGAGCCTGTGCAAACGCTGCTTATCGACAACGTGGGCGTGAGTCAGCGTGATCGTCGCGTTCGTGCTCAGGCTGCGCTGATGGCTGCGGCGGTGCGGCCTGTTCAGCGACTGCTGGTGATGAATGCCGCATCTCATGGCGATACGCTTGATGATGTGGCGCAAACGTATTCGAGTGATGGTGGGCCACCACTGCAAGGATGCGTCGTGTCTAAGGTCGATGAAACCATACGGTTGGGAGCTGTGCTTGATACGGCCATCCGTTTTCAGCTGCCCATACGCTACGTTTCAGTCGGCCAGCGCGTCCCGGAAGACCTCGCTTGCCCCACTGCTGCAGTATTGGTCGATCAGGCGCTTGCACCGCGCAGGCGTTCTCCCACCTTGTACGTGCCGTCGGAAGCTGATCTTGCTGCCTTGTTAAAGCTGGGGAAAAATGGTTGTGAGCAAGAACCCCAAAGCGCGAAAATGCAGCGGCGGCATGTGCTGTCGGGTTTGTTGGCTTTGGCTGGCACAGCGGCAGACAAGGCAGTTCTGTCAGGCGAAGAGGTCGAGGCGGCATGCCATCACATCGCTGAGACTCCTGTGCTGGCAGCCGCCTACTCCGTGTGGTGCGACCGCGCACATAGGCAGGCCGGTAAGAATGCGTCCAGTGCCCAGGAAAACCTGACCAAATCAACCAGCCTGTCCAGTCCATCCAACGCACCAAGCGCATCAAGGTCGTTCAACCTGTCCAATCCGTCCTATGGGCTCGAGTCGCTCAGTTCGTCTACCTCGTCTAGCGAGGATTGGTTGACACATGTGGCAGCTCAACAGCGGATTTTTGCTGCGCATTTACAGGCAAATATGCCAGTGTACGGGCAATGGGTAGAGCAGTTAGGTGCGGTGTTGCTGTTCGGTGCAGACGGACAGGCAATTGCGTCGCCGACGCAGTCTGTACGGGGCGCTGCTGGGTGGCAGTCTTCGTGTGGGGCAGCCTCGGTCAGAGCGCTTTCGCCCGCCGAGGCAATGCTGCACCAGGTTAAGTGGTCGGTCTCCCAGCCTGGCATGACAGACACCATTCATTACTTTGCAGGCTTTAAGCCAAATCTGGTCAGACACGTGCAAGAGCTTGAGCAAATCTGGATAAGCGCCGTCACGCCTTCTACGGCGATATGGGTGAATGATGAAATGACAACAGTGGCTGCGCTGGCTAGAAACCTGGATTACCGTCCGGTCACCTTGCCAGAGTTTCCCGTGTTTTACATGGGCAAGCCGCGTGGCAGCGGCATTGATATGCAACCCTGGGTGGGCGAGCATCGGGTCTGCCTTGTTGCGCGCGGCCAGGCATTGTTGTCGGCATGGCTGGTGGCTTTGCGTTTAATGGGTCGATCTGAGCCACACAAAGACAAAACCCTGTATGCACTCGTCAGCCAACGCTTTCCGTTCTCGGAACGGGATTATGCTGCACGTTGCCTGTTGCTGGGCCATGAAAGTGGTTCAGCGATGCGATATGCCTTGCGTCTGTGGCGCTTGCTCAACAACGACAGCACCGGTCAGCTTGTCATGGCGTCGCACGCCATTCGGCTCGGGTTGGCTGCATGGCAGCTGTCGCGCACCGTTGAGAACACACCGATCAGACGCGTGGCCTCAGTGCTGGCCGGGTTAAAAGCAGAGACCGATTTGCCGTCGGCCTTGCTCAAGCTCTTTGCATTGAAAGACACGCTACAGCGCTGACACTTCATGGGCCGTGTTCGAGGCGGTTGCGTCAGGCAAGAGGCCAAAAAACAGGACTACGTAGCCAAGCAAAAAAAATCACATCCCTATGCGGCCGACGTAAAAATGCCCGTCGTGGTGCGCTTGGCCACGCTAAAAATCAGGAAGAATCGTAAGAAACGGTAGAGATCAGCCCGCCCGAATGGGCGTACGCAGACGCGACGTGCGTGACGTGCTGCGCCCGCCTTCGTCATAGAGTTCACCGTGCCCTGCCAGTTTTTGAAGCTCGTTGAGCGTCTGCCGGTTATGTTTGATAAAGGTATCAAGTGTTATGCCGTTGGCGGTATTTAGTTCAAAGGCCCGGGCAGCCAATCGGCTGAGCTCGTTGTGCAGCGGTTGCAATGCCAGGTGTTGTTTTGCAGCCGCGTCCAGGCCGTTGTGGTCTGGCGTATAGCCCATAGATGTGAGCGCGTTCAGGCGGCGCTTTGCCAGCTCTGCCAGTTGTTCGGCCTGACAGGTCTTGATGGTGGTGTTTTCGGCGAGACGGTCATCGTCAGTATGTTCGTAGAGTAGGCGTGCTTCGCGTTCTAGCGTTAGCGCAAAGTCGCGAAACAGCCGTATCTCGCTCTGGATAATGTTCAGTAAGTCGGCAATTGGGGCGGGCATAAGGTGACAGCTACTTGAGCAGCTCGTGCACGCTGGCGAGAATGCCATCCGCGATGCGGGTGGGGTCTGTTTTTAGCTCGCCGGCGGCGATGGCTGCCCGAATTTGTTCAACACCTTGTTCATCAATATCGGCGACACCGTCTTGCAGGCTGGAAAGATGCCGTGCGGCTGCACTGAGGTCAACACTGCCTTTGCGCGAGAGGGCTGCGGGCGAGGTGTCGGCTGGAGGCGTGCTTTCGAGGCGTGTGTCTGCGACCGTGGCAGTGGTGGGGCTTTTAAGCAAGTGTGAGATATTCAAACGTGTTCTCCAGTACAGCGTTTACGAGGGGGAGACGGCAAGTTCTATTACGGCCCTGGCGGCTAAAAACTTTAGCGTAGCCATAAGCGCGCATTTCGCGCGCAGTCGTCGCCCGTTATTTTTTTGGATGTCACATCAACACACGCACCGTATGTGCATCGAGCACAATTCCAGTAATGATCTGGCCCGAGTTGGCTTTAACCTGTATGCGCGTGCCAGGTGCACCGCTTTCCAGCGCCTTGCCCTCGCCATTGGCCACAAAACCCGGGCCACGCACTTCGGTGCGCACCATTTGGCCACGCTCAACCGAGCCAGGGGAGCGCAGCATGCGCGATTTTATTGTTGTGCCCGCTGGAATACGCTGTGATGCAATAAAACCTATGGCAGATTCAGGACTCAGCACGGCGTCGCCCGGAACGCGTAATAGGTCACCCACTCGCATGACAAGGTCGTTCTGGTTTACAGTACTGCCCGCCTGAATAGTGCGGCTGGCAACATAAAAGCCTCCCTCAATACTCATGCTGGCCTGTACGTGTACAACCCACGGAGCGGGAACAACACATCGCACGGTAACGGTCATGCGCGCGCGCAGGGCTTGCTTGCCAGACAGTTGAGGCTGCATGTCGTCGCAAGAGGCGTGGTTGCCCAGATGTGGCGTTTCGATGTCGATCCGGGCCTGCCCTTTGTAGCGGCTTGCAAAGTCGAGCAAAAATTCGCGCACAATATTTTCGATATCGACAGAATCCTGGCGCTGTTTAGCCGATGTTGACGCTGCTGCCGTGCCCGTTTTTAATTGCCCTGAATCGCTGGCCAAGGGCAGCATTGTGGGATCTGCCGGATCGGTCGCCATGACTGCTGCACTTGTCTTTGCTGAACTGATCGTCATCACAGCCGGCGTTGCTTGTGGAGGAGCCTGCACCGTAGTTGCAGCCTCTGTCGCGGCTTGCACTGATTCCTGCGTCATGACGATTGCCGTGGCTTGCGCTGTTTCCCGGGTCATTACGGTTGCCATTGCTTGTGCTGTTTCCTGCGTCATGACGGATGCCGTTGCCCGTGCCTCTATTCCGCGCACAGTTACTTCCAACGCGGACGCGCCCTGCGGCCAGACCAGACTGCCGGGCATGATGAAGGCTAACGTAATAAAAATAAGGGGTACGGGCAGTTTCTGCATGCAGGCATTCTATGTATGTCTTGCTGCGGCCTTACGCGAAACTGGCTCGCTATTGACGCTTTGTTTTGTCGATTGCGTTAAGAGGTGGCCCATTACCATGCTGTCTTTGTGGTGTGGCCTCTGGCTGCTCCACTACATATTGCATGGCCGGCTTGCTGCCGGCATCAGATCAAAGGTAAACGTGCATGACAGACCGCATTGGCGAGGAATTCAGGTTTTATCAAGAGGCCATTAACCTCAGGCAGCGCCGTCAGGAAGTGCTGGCAGCAAACATCGCCAACGCCGACACGCCTCATTACAAGGCGCGTGATTTTGAATTTTCGCAGGCACTCAAGGCGGCTATGCACCAGCCAAAAGCGGGGCGGCCGGCTACCGAGCTTGCGCTGACATCGGTGCGGCACATTCCGGGTAAAGCGCAAATGCCTGACGTGGCTTCGCTGTTGTACAGACAGCCTCTGCAGCCCAGCCTTGATGGTAATACCGTTGACATGGATACAGAGCGCGTGCAGTTCGCTGACAACACCCAACGCTATCAGGCAGACCTTGCGCTGGTTTCAGCGCGCATCAAGTCCATGATGTCTGCACTACAGCAGTAGACCGCGCCACGGCTACCGGAGAAAACCTATGAGTACATTCAGTATTTTTGATATTGCTGGCTCAGCGCTGTCAGCGCAGTCGCAACGAATGAATGTGACGGCGAGCAACCTCGCCAATGCCGATAGCGTAATCGGCCCGAACGGTCAGCCCTACAAGGCCCGTCAAGTGGTGTTCCAGATGAGGCCTGTTTCAGACCAACGTGACGCTAATGCGGTCGGAGGCGTGAACGTTGTGGCGGTAGTGGAAAGCACCGCGCCGCCGCGCATGCGTTATGACCCGCACAACCCGCTGGCCGACGCCAATGGCTACGTCACCATGCCTAATGTCGACGTGGTCGCTGAAACCGTGAATATGATTTCAGCATCCCGGTCTTATCAGGCCAATGTAGAAGTCATCAATACAGCCAAAAGCCTGATGGCTCGTACGCTGTCGATTGGTCAGTAACAAGCATGACTTTATTGACGTCAAAGGACGCCCCATGACAGCGATCACCAACTCAGGCGGCCTGGTCAGGCATGCGAGCAGCGCCTCCAGCAGCAGCCTTATTAAAGAAACAGAGAACCGGTTTTTGACGCTGCTTGTCACGCAGATGCGTAACCAGGATCCGCTCAACCCCATGGACAATGCCCAGGTCACTTCGCAGATGGCGCAGCTGTCTACGGTGACAGGTATTAATCAGCTTAACCAGACATTGCTGGCGCTGTCCGGTCAGATGGACTTGTCGCAGTCCATGCAAGCGGCCAACCTTATTGGAAAGCAAGTGCTGGTACCTGGGAGCCGGGTGGCATTGGGCGGTGAGGAGCAAGCACGCGAGGCCACGCCGTTTGGTGTTGATCTGATTTCGCCCGCCGCTAGCGTCATTGTTACCGTTTTAAACAGTGCTGGCACGCCTGTGCGCGCCATCGATATGGGCACACTGGACGCCGGCGTGTACTCGCTTGGCTGGGATGGCTCGGGTGACGACGGTACGCCACTGGACAGTGGTGCTTACCGCATCGAAGTGACAGCCACTCACGAAGACGGCAGCCGTGTGCCTGCCCAGGTGCTGACCTCGGGCACGGTGTCGAGCGTAGCGTATTCGTCAGCCGGACTGCAGATGGAGCTTGGCCTGGCAGGCAATTATTCATTGCGGGATATCCGCAAAATTCTTTAGCGTGCATCGTGCGCCTTACGCATTTAACTTCGCATACTTATCAGGAACCATCATGGGATTTGGACAAGGCCTTAGCGGCCTGAACGCAGCGGCGCAATCGCTGGACGTTATCGGCAATAACATCGCAAACTCCGGAACCGTGGGTTTCAAGGCGGGCAGTGCCAGCTTTGCAGACGTTTATGCCAACTCGCGCGTTGGTCTGGGCACTCAGCTAGCCAGTGTCAACCAACGCTTTAGTGTGGGTACGATATCCAGCACGGGCAATCAGTTTGATATGGCGATAGACGGTGCATCCGGGTTTTTCAGGGTGGAAGACTCGTCTGGTTCAGTGCTGTATACACGCAATGGCCAGTTTCTGGCGGACAAAGACAATTACATTGTTAACGCACAAGGGCAGCGGCTTACCGGCTACATCGGTACCAGCCTGACGCCCGAGCCGGTTATGGTTCCGGTGGGCAACCTACAGCCTGCAGCCACAACAAACATCAAGTCTACGCTTAACCTCGATGCCCGGGCAGACGTGGTGGCTGCCAACGTTGATTTTGACCCAGCCAACGCTGCCAGCTATACAAACAGCTTTCCCATTACGGTCTACGATTCGCTGGGCAACCCGCATCAGCTCACCCAGTATTTCGTAAAGCGCGATGGTACGGCAGGCGTGGCCAGTAACTGGGATGTGTACTATCGCTTTGATGGCAATGTGCTGCCCGACCCTCATGGCGATAACAACCCCATTGCACTCAGCTTTGATGCAGCGGGCCGTCTTACCGCGCCCGCCGACAGGGTAGGCCTAATCATCGGAGGCATTGGGGGCGCCAATTCGCCTGCGGCCCCACTGGATTTTGCCATTGACTACGCCAATTCAACCCAGTTTGGTGGCCAGTTTACCTACAGTTTTGGTCAAGATGGCTACCCCACCGGTGAGTACGCCAGCATGTCGGTGGCCAGCGATGGTGCAATAGTGGCCAGCTACACCAATGGCGAGACGCGTGCTGTTGGCAGGCTGGTGCTGGCCAATTTTGCCAACCTGCAGGGCTTGAAGCCTGTAGGCGGCAATGCCTGGGCCGAAACGTCAGAATCAGGCCAGCCTGTGCTGGGTACGCCCGGTTCCAACGGTATGGCCGCCATCAAGGGCCAGGCCGTGGAAGACTCCAATGTCGACATGAGCCAGGAACTGGTCAACATGATTATTGCCCAGCGTACTTATCAGGCCAATGCGCAAACCATACAGACTCAAGATCAGGTTTTGCAGACCCTGATCAACATGCGCTAGAACATAAAACATGGACCGTCTCATCTATACCGCAGCCGGTGGGGCTGCGCGCATACTGGAACAGCAGTCTGTTATCAGCAATAACCTGGCCAACTTGAGTACCGCAGGCTTTCGCGAGCAGGTGGCTATTTATCGTGCCGTGCCTGTCGAGGGCCCGCCCGGTTTGCCCACACGTGTTGCCACCGTCACGTCAACGCCTGGCAGCAACATGCGTCAAGGCGTCATGATGGAGACGGGGCGTGCACTTGATGCTGCTATTACCGGAGAGGGCTGGTTCAGCGTTCAAACCCCAGAAGGTGAAGCCTACACACGTTCGGGCGAATTTGCCGTGAGTGCCGAGGGCGTGCTGGTTAGCCGTCAGGGTTTGCCCGTGCTCTCCGACGACGGCATGCCTATTGAGATTCCTGATCGTGCATCCATCAGCATTTCGGGAAATGGCCAGATAACGGCCTTGGGTGCGGGCGACAGGCCGGATGCGCTTCAGGCGTTGGGAAGACTAAAACTGGTTAACCCACCTGTCGATGGGCTTGAGCGCGGTGACGATGGTTTGTTCAGATTGACGGGCGGGGCCGTTGCCCAGGCTGATCCTCAAGTGCGCATGGTGGCGGGCTTTGTCGAAAAAAGCAATGTCAATGCAGCTGAAGCCATGGTTGCAATGATCGCCAATGCGCGCCAGTTTGAAATGCAGATGAAGCTTATCCAGGATGCCAGCAGCAACGCCGAGCATGCCAACTCTATTTTGTCTGTTTCGTGATGGGTGTTTTTGAATCTTTATCAGTGCGCTTGACGCGCAGCAAGGAAAACCAATGATTCGTTCTCTCTGGATCGCCAAGACAGGCCTGGAATCGCAGCAGACCAATATGGATGTGATTTCCAACAACCTGGCCAACGTCAACACCACAGGTTTTAAGCGGAGTCGGGCAGTTTTTGAAGACCTTATGTACCAAACCCTGAGGCAGCCAGGCGCGCAAGTTGGTGCGGGCAATCAGCTTCCATCAGGCTTGCAGATAGGCACGGGTGTACGTACTGTGGCCACAGAGCGCATACACACACAGGGCAATCTGAAAGAAACGGGAAATAGCCTCGATATTTCCATACAAGGGCAAGGCTTTCTGCAGGTTGAAATGCCCGACGGTACCTTTGCATATACCCGTGATGGCAGTCTTCAGGTTGATCAGAATGGGCAATTGGTGACGGCAGGCGGTTACCCCGTGCAGCCACCGGTCAATATTCCTGAGAACGCGCTGTCCATTACGATTGCACGTGACGGTACGGTGTCGGTTACCCAGCCGGGTGCGACGGGCGTCAATGTGCAGGTCGGCCAGCTTGAGTTAAGTACCTTTGTTAACCCGTCGGGGCTGCAAAGTGCAGGCGAAAATTTGTATGTAGAAACAGATGCATCGGGGCCCGCCAACTTTGCCCAACCAGGGCTCGATGGTGCAGGCCTGGTGCTGCAGCAGTTTACCGAGACGTCCAATGTGAACGTGGCCGAAGAACTGGTCAATATGATTACAACGCAGCGGGCTTACGAGATGAACAGCAAGGCAATCCAGACGTCTGACCAGATGCTGGCACGCCTGACTCAGCTTTGATCATGTTTGTTCGCGTTTTGCGTTACCCCGTCTGCGTGCTTGTGGCGGCACTTCAGGGCTGCGCCATGATACCGCCCGAGCCTGTGGTTATTGGGCCGCTCACGGCACCGCCTGCGCCTTCCGCTGTATCGCCGACTGCAGAAACCAATGGCGCCATCTACCAGCCCACGGCTTATGGCAATTACCCCTTGTTCGAAGATCGTCGTCCCCGCAACGTGGGTGATATCGTGACTGTGCTGATACAAGAAAAAACCAATGCGGCCAAAAGCGTCAAGACATCGACGGGGCGAAATGCCAGCGCGGGTTTCGAAGCCAGCTTGGTGCCCGGCTTTTTGTCAGATGCCTTGAACGCCAACCAAAACCTCGATATGGGTGGCAAGACTGCGCTCGAAGGTAAAGGCGCCACCAGTGCCAACAACATGTTCGCGGGTACGCTGACCACCACGGTGGTGGGTGTGTTGCCCAATGGCAATCTGCAGATTGCCGGTGATAAACAGATTGCTATCAACCGGGGTAGCGAGCACATCCGGTTTTCAGGCGTGGTCGACCCGCGATCCGTAACGGGTTCAAACACGGTGCTGTCCACTCAGGTCGCTGACGCCCGAATTGAATTTCGCAGCAAAGGCACCATGGATGAAGTTCAGACCATGGGCTGACTGCAGCGGTTTTTTCTGAATGTTTCACCCTTCTGAAATGGGGCCGAGGTTCTCTATGTTTGTAATGTACAGGCCTGGCTTGCGGTGTCTGAATTGGGCAGTGGCAGTACTGTGTCTGTTCATCAGCAGCATGACGCATGCTGAGCGCATCAAGGATCTCGCTTCCATACAAGGGGTGAGAGGCAACCCGCTTATTGGTTATGGTTTGGTTGTAGGCCTGGACGGCAGCGGCGACCAGATGCGACAGACTCCGTTCACGCAGCAAAGCCTGACCAATATGCTTGCCCAACTGGGCGTAACGGTGCCACAGGGCACCAATATGCAAGTTAAAAATGTGGCCGCTGTCATGGTCACAGCAACGCTGCCCGCGTTTTCACGCCCGGGGCAAAGTGTAGATGCGGTGGTGTCGTCAATGGGAAACGCCAAGAGTCTGCGTGGCGGTACGTTACTGATGACCCCGCTAAAGGGTGTCAATGGGCAGGTGTACGCCATGGCTCAGGGCAACCTGCTTGTCGGCGGAGCCAGCGCCCAGGCAAGGGGCTCCAGCGTGCAGATTAACCAGCTTAACGGCGGCATTATCCCCGGGGGCGCCATCGTCGAGCGCAGCGTGCCCACGGTTTATGCACGCGACGGCATCATCAATCTGGAGTTCAACACCACTGATTTTGGCGCAGTACAGAGTGCCGTCGCGGCGCTCAACCGACAGTTTGGTGCCAACACAGCCCAGGCGCTGGACGCACGCGTAGTCAGGGTCAAAGGGCCTGTTGATCCAGCGGCGCAGTCGTTGTTTATTTCTCGTGTTGAGAATCTTGAGGTCAAGCTTCCTGCTGCCAGGGCCCGCGTGGTGATTAACGCGCGTACCGGCTCGGTGGTGATGAATCGCAGTGTCACCATTGATGAGGCTGCCATTGCCTATGGAAATCTGTCGGTGGTCATTAGCCGTGATACCCAGGTCAGCCAGCCCGATACCCCGCTGGCCGGCGGTCAAACTGTGGTTGCCGAGAGCACGCAGATCGAAATGCGCAATGAGGCCGGAAGCCTGCAAAGGGTCAATACCAGCGCCAATCTGGCTGATGTCGTACGTGCGCTGAATTCATTGGGCGCGACCCCCCAAGATTTGTTAT
Organism: Pusillimonas sp. ANT_WB101; assembly: GCF_008369125.1. Classification (NCBI taxonomy): domain Bacteria; kingdom Pseudomonadati; phylum Pseudomonadota; class Betaproteobacteria; order Burkholderiales; family Alcaligenaceae; genus Pusillimonas; species Pusillimonas sp. ANT_WB101. The sequence goes on from NZ_VOAY01000001.1 coordinate 502,900, forward strand.
CCATTCTGCAGAACCTCAAGAGTGCGGGTGCGTTGCGGGCCGATCTTGAGGTGATTTAAAGGCGGCATCATGAAAATTGTGCATTACATACCGCGTCCTGATGATGGCCAGGCAACTGTGTTCGACTTTAACGGGCTTAGTCGTCTGAAGGCCGATGTAGCCGGTACCGGGTCTGTTGATAGACACACGGAAGTAGCCCGGCAGTTCGAGGCGTTGTTTATTCAGCAGATGCTGAAACAGGCACGGCAGACTGGCCTGAGTGCGACGATTCTTGACAGCGCGCACATACGCATGGCGCAAAGCCTGAACGATGAACAACTGGCTTTGCAGCTTGCCACGCCCGGCATAGGTCTGGCTCAGGCCTTGCTGGATCAAATACGCGCTCCAGGCGGAATCGGGCAGGCGTTCGCAGGCACGCAGGCACAAGCAGTTCAAACACCTGAAATCGCCGTTTCGCGTCCAGCCGGTACTCGCCCTGCGGTTCAACAGGAACGTGTGTTTGATGCACCCTCCATTTCTGCACTGCTCGCCAAATTCTCAAGACGACCTGGCGTGGAAGATGTTGTCTCTGCAGTTAAGGGCGCGCCGGGCCACATCCAGGAGTTTGTATCGAAAATGGCAGAGGCCGCGAGGGTGGCGGCGTCCGAAAGCGGCGTGCCAGCTCGCCTGATTTTGAGCCAGGCAGCACTTGAGTCTGGCTGGGGCCGCAAAGAAATACGCGCTGCCGATGGCACGCCCAGCTTTAATTTGTTCGGCATCAAGGCTGGCCGCAGTTGGCAGGGCAAGGTGGTAAATATTCTTACAACCGAATTTGAGAACGGCGTGCCGCGCAAAGTAATGCAAGCGTTTCGGGCATATGGTTCTTACACAGAGTCGTTTGCTGATTATGCCCGCCTGCTTGGCAACAACAGCCGCTACAGCGGTGTGCGTGAGGCCTTGACCGCCGAGGAAGCAGCACGTCATATGCAGGCCGCCGGGTATGCAACCGACCCGGCTTATGCCCAAAAACTGATCGCCATCATGCGGTATCTCGGCAATGGGCGCGGCTGAGCAGTGGCAGTGTTTCTGCCCGGAAGAGGCTGCAGCCACGGTCTTTGAGCGGTGCAGCCTGGCAGGCGGCGCATCAGATACTAAATATTCAAGGGGGATGTCCGTTAATACATTATTAATCAGACAACAGAGGGCGGTGTTTCAATGCCCGATATAGCAGGAACCGCGATGAATCTCGCCAAACTTGGTCTCACAGGCCTAAATGCCGCTCAAAGTCGTTTGCAGGCGGCTGGCCACAATATTACCAATGCGGCGACCGAGGGCTATAACCGGCAATCGGTGCTAGTTGCTACTGCGGGTGCATTGGCGACCAGCGGCGGCTATGTTGGTCGCGGCGTTCAACCCGTTACCGTTCAACGTGCCTACGATGGGCTTCTGCAGCGTCAGCTTGTCAGCGCGCGCTCAACCGCTGCGTCGTTGACGTCCTATGCCAATGAAATTGCCCAGATCAATAACCTGTTCGCTGACAACACCGTGGGCATTACGCCCGCTTTGCAGAAGTTTTTTGATGGCATACAGGCCGTAGCTTCAGCGCCAGCCGATGCTGCGGCACGTCAGGAGCTTTTGGGGCGATCGGCCAGCCTGGTTGCGCAGTTGAATGACGCCAACGCGTTTATTGACGCGCAACGCAGCAATATCAACACCCAGATTTCCACGACCGTGGCTCAAATTAATAGCTATGTTGAGCGTGTGCGCGATCTGAATCAGCAAATTACCCATGCCCGTGCTTCGGCGTCCAGCCATCAACCTAATGATTTGCTTGACCAGCGTGAGCAGCTGGTGGCCGAGCTGGCCCAGCTTGTCGGAGTACGCGCCGTGGAGCAGGGTAGCCAGATCAGCCTTACGGTTGGCAATGGGCAAGTGCTGCTGGCCGGTGACACCCTATATCCGCTGCACGCAAAAGCGTCCGATCACGACCCCGAGCGTACGGTGGTGGCGGTCACGCTTCCTGGCCCTAATGGCAGCAAAATAAAGGTCGAGATCGGCGAGCCGTTTATTGTGGACGGCAGTCTGGGCGGCCTAATAAGTTATCGACGCAATACGCTGGACAGTGTTCAAAATGAACTGGGCAGGTTGGCCATGGGCCTTGCCGTATCCATTAATGCACAGCATAGTCAGGGTGTTGATCTGACAGGTCGTCGCGGTGATGACTTCTTCGCCCTGAACGACATCAACGTTATACCGTCTGCCGCCAATTCGTCGGCAGCCATGGTTGTGGTTGAACTGGTCGATGTTAATCAGTTGAGGGGGCTCGATTATCGTGTAGAGCGCACCGATGACGGCTACTCCATTACCCGTCTGCCTGGGGGCGGTGTGGTCACACTGCAAGATGCAAACATTGCTGACCATGCCTACACACTCGATGGTTTTATGCTGCGCTTGCCTGCCAATGGTGTTGCAAACGGCGATGCTTGGCTGGTGCAGCCCACCCGCGCGGCGGCCAGCGGGCTGACACTGTTAATTGATGACCCAGCCGCCATTGCCGCAGCGGCCAGTTATACGGGCACGGCCAATGGCGACAACGGGCTGGCGCTGGCAAAAATTCAGACTGCCAAGGTATTGGGTAATGGTTCCATGAGCCTGAACGAAGCCTTTTCACAAATCGTAAATAAGGTGGCTGTGCATACGCAGCAGAACACCACGGCCTCCAGGGCGCAGGCTACGTTGATCAACCAGACCTACGCAGCGCAGCAGACGGTTTCAGGGGTCAACCTTAATGAAGAGTACGTCAGCCTTGAGCACTACCAACAACAGTTTATTGCCGCTTCCCGGCTTATCGATGTGAGCGGCACACTTTTCGATACCTTGCTGCGCTTGCGTTCATAACCATCATGGGCTGGCCCCAGGGGTCGGCGCTCAGCGCTCTGGTGTTCGTTATTAACGTACAACCGTGCGCATCATCACATCGATCGATACGCCATCGTTTTCGTACGCCTGACTGCTTACCGTTTTTCGAGATTTTCTTATGCGTATAAGCTCCAGTTTGTTTTTTCAGACAGGTCTGAATTCTATTAACAGGCAGCAAGCTGACTTTCTGCATTTATATCAGCAGATTGGCAGTGGACAGCGCATGGTGACGCCTGCAGATGATCCGCTTGCAGCCGCGCAGGCTATTAACCTGAGTCAATCATTGTCGCTGAGCCGTCGCTATGCAGAGAACCGGGCCATTGCCCAGCGCAATCTTGGCATGGAAGAGAACGCGCTCTCGTCCGCCGTACTGCAGTTGCAAGACGTTAAAACGCGATTGACCGAAGCGGGCAATGGAACCCTGGCCGATAACGACAGAGCAACGCTGGCCAATGTGCTGCGCAACGCGCTTAGCAGCCTGCTGGGTGTCGCCAACATCACCGATGGCAATGGCCAGTATGTTTTTTCTGGCTCACGCGGTGATGTCGAACCGTTTCAGCTGACTGACACCGGCGCGGTGGTTTACAGGGGCGATACGCGGCAGCGCTACATTCAGGCTGACCCAACGCGGCAGGTGGCAGGCAGTGATGTGGGCACAGATGTGTTCAGTCGTGCTGTACCAGGCACTCACGCTTACCTTACCTCGGCAGACGCGCAGAATCGCGGCACCGGGGTCATCAGCAGCCCTCAAATCAGCGACCCGTCGGGTGGCAGCATAGGCAGTCGCTTTGTTATTGGCTTTACGTCAGCCAGCCTTTACACCGTGTGGGTAGATGACCTCGAGGTTAACCAAAATCAGCCCTTTGATGCCGGCTCGGGGCGGCCGCTTGTACTGCCAGGTGGTGTGCAGGTTTCAATGCGCGGCGCACCTGTTGCGGGCGATACCTTTACCGTTGAGCCGGCCGACACGGTTGACATAAACCTGTTTGAAACGCTTGGCAGCTTGGTTGAAGCGCTGGAATCGTGGGTTGAAATCGGTGGCGTCGATGCGACCGCGTTCAGAAACAGGCTGGTCAGTGCATCGCAGCGCATTGACGAAAACTACAACAATATTCTTACCGTGCGTGCCTCTGTGGGTGCACGCATGAACGAACTTGACGCGCTGGAGGCAAGCGGCAACCAGCAGCAGCTGGGCTATCGCCAGCGTATGTCCGACCTTCAAGATCTCGATTATTACACCGCCTCAACACAACTCCAACTGCGTTTGTCAGCGCTTGAAGCGGCCGCCGAGGCCTACAGAAAGATCCAGGCCTCTAATCTTTTTACGATGGGTTCCAAGTAGATATGAAGCTTACCTCTATGTCGCTGCGCATTGGCCTGCCTCTGGCCGTGCTGTTGCTTTGTCTTACCGCGTTTGGTGGGATCGCTCTCGGTTGGTATGGGCAGAAACAGGCAGGGCTTATTCTGGCCTCTGTGCCCGGCGCCACGGCCAATGCTGATGATTTCCACAATTTTGCAGCATGGGCCCCCTATGTGTTGGCCTTTTTGCTTGCCGTGACGATGGTTGCGGGGTTGTTCATGTTTTCGGTGATCACTAACGGTGTGCTTAGGCCTGTTCGCGAACTGGATGAGCGTCTGGCCCAGATCGCTGCCGGCGATTTCAGACAACGCGTCACACTGCTTGCCGAGAACGAGATTGGTGCGCTGGCGAACTCGGTCAACCGACTTCAGGATAGCGTGGCACGCGCCATTCAGGGAGTCAGAGTCGGTATGGAGTCTGTTCAGTCAGGCGCCAGGCAAATTGTGTCGGGCAATAGCGAGCTGGGTGCGCGCACGCAGCAGCAAACCGCCGTTTTGCAGGAAACGACTGCCAGCATGGAGCAGCTTGCCAGCACTGTGCGACAAAACGCCGATAATGCCATGCAGGCAAACCAATTGGCGGTCGCCGCATCTGAGGTCGCTTCACTGGGCGGCCGTGCGACGGGCGAAGTGGTAGCAACGATGGAAGGCATTTCGCAAAGTTCGCGCAAGATTGCCGATATTGTGGGTGTTATTGACAGTATTGCGTTTCAGACCAATATTCTTGCGCTTAATGCTGCCGTTGAGGCGGCCAGGGCGGGTGAGCAGGGCAAGGGTTTCGCTGTCGTTGCCACCGAGGTGCGGGCGCTTGCCCAACGTAGCGCACAGGCAGCCAAAGAGATCAAACAGTTAATCGAAGATTCTGTGCGCAAGGTCGCGGAGGGCTCTGTACAGGTTGAGCATGCCGGCTCAACCATGCAGCAAATTGTTACGTCGGTGGCACGTGTAACCGACATTATGGGCGAAATTTCAGCGGCCACTGCAGAACAATCGGCAGGCATAGACCAGATCAATAAGGCGGTTGCGCAGCTCGAAGATGTTACTCAGCAGAACGCCGTGTTGGTGGTCGATGCCACACAGTCGGTAACTGATCTGAATGGGCAACTGGCAGATGTTGTTGACGTAGTGGCTGGCTTTCGCGTTGCAACGCATAAAATTATTGACCTGCCCGCGTGTGAGCTAAACCGTAGTAAGTATGAAGACAAGCGGCTGCCCCGCGTTGACTCGCTTCGCGAACAAACCGCACTTGAACCACTTTTGTGCGAACCCTCTGTACCGGCGCGCACGAGGCGGCCAAAAGTTGCGCGCGATACTGACATGCGCCAAGCCCCGCACGCTCTGGATCAGCATGCAAACAAAGCAGGGCAACGTGGCCAGCCACGCTCAAATACCAATGAGCCGGGTCGCTCGTCATTTGTCATGAAAACACAAGATGCTTCGGCGCGGCGGCCAGCCGCCGAACAAGAGTGGGCCGAGTTTTGACGGCGCGCAGGGCTAGGCAGGCGAGGGGGCTGCGCTGACAAGCAGGGCGCACACGCCTTCGCTGTTGACTGCGGCTGTTTACCTGGGCCGTGAGCGATGGCTGCGGTGTGTTGCCGTCAGGCCATAGACAGGTGCCGAGCCAAGTATGCACATGCCCTGCCTTTCTCTCTACGAACAGTAATAGGTTTTTTTGTGAACGGGCTGGTCCCGTTTCGTTTTCATTGTATTCAGGTTTTATCATGCCAAAATCCTTCAAAAAAATTACGAAGAACGCGGGTACGCGCCGGATGAGTCCGCGCAGCCTGCTCCGACCCGGTGACGCCAAGGTCAGCACGGTGCTGACGACAGTACTGGTTATATTCATGATGTTGCTGCTGTCTGTCGGTGCAATGGGCGCGTGGTTTCTGTCACTGGATCTCAAACGTGTCGAGGCCATGGACAGGCAGAATGCCCGAACTTTGCTGGTGCAGCAGCTAGGCAACGATATGCTGGAAGCCAGGGTTTCACTGCTGGTTGCCGCCAATTATCTTCAGGAGGCTGCGCAGCGCGGCGATGAAGACCTGGCTCTGGAGGCACAGGCCATGGTCGCGTCGGCGCGTGAAACCATGGCCGTGGTAAACGGCCTTTATGACGAGTTCCGCAAGCACACGCCAGATACCGCAGAAGAGCGCAGGCGCGCTGCAAGTATTAACAGCTCGTACCGCCCTTATATCGATGACGGGGTGGACCCCATGCTTGATGCGCTGGCTGGTCGTGATTACCTTACTTTTTATTATGTAAATAATGAATTAGGTATTGCGCGGGCCACGGCATTTCAGCGGGCTATCGATGAGTTTGGCCAATATGGCAGTGAAGTACAGCAGAGGTTTCGTGCAGAGGCCCGCGCGGCCTTTCGCGCGGCCGTCATTACTATAGGCGTCGCCTTGGCGTCCGGCCTATTGCTGCTTATGGTTATGCGCTCGCTGTTCCGTCGTACTGTGGTCAATCGTCTGGTTGAAGCTGGCAAGCACTTTGACCGTATCGCGGCGGGTGACTTGACCGCACGCGTCGAGATGAGGTCTTCCAATGAAATCGGTATGTTGTTCGATGCCTTGCGCCGCATGCAGGAAAGCCTTACGCGTACTGTGAGCACAGTCAGAGAGGGGGTTCACGAAATTACGCTGGGCTCCCGGGAAATTTTCAACGGAAATACCGATTTGAGCAGTCGCACCGAACAGCAGGCGGCGTCATTGCAGGAAACCGCAGCCAGCATGGAGCAGTTGGCCAGTACGGTGCGTCAGAATACCGAGAACGCCGCTCAAGCCGATACGCTGGCTAAAGGTGCGTCAGAGGTTGCAGAGCGCGGTGGCAAGGCGGTTTCAGAGGTTGTAGCAACCATGAGTGACATCGAAAGTAGCTCCAGCAAGATGGCGGAGATTGTGGGTGTTATTGATGGTATAGCGTTTCAAACCAATATCCTGGCCCTTAACGCAGCAGTAGAAGCCGCGCGTGCGGGGGAACAGGGCAAAGGCTTTGCCGTGGTGGCAGGCGAAGTGCGCTCGCTGGCCCAGCGCAGTGCGCAGGCGGCCAAAGAGATTAAAGGCCTGATCGAAGACTCGCAAAATAAAGTGCGAACGGGTGCCTCCCAGGCCGAAGTGGCGGGCAAGATTATGCAAGAGGTGGTGGGCTCCGTGCAGGGTGTCACTACCATTATGGGTGAAATTTCTTCAGCCTCGCGTGAGCAAGCGGAAGGCATTGAACAGGTCAATCTCGCCGTCACGGAAATGGACGGCGTGGTGCAGCAGAACGCTGCACTGGTGGAACAGGCAGCTGCAGCGGCGGGCTCGCTGCAGGATCAGGCGGCCCGCCTGTCTGAGGTGGTTGCTGTCTTTAAAGTTGGAGACGGTGAGGTCATAGAGCTGGAAACTGATCCTGCCCGCCTTGCAAGCCATGCCGGCTATGACGATGTTGATGGCTCGGGGCAGCAACCCGCGTTGACTTAAAACCATTGAGGGGCAAGCTGCGGCCCGACGCCACACCCCGTGGCGTCGGGCTTTTTTGCTACTTAATGACCAGCGAGAGCGCCAGCTAGCCTTGCCATGCTCTTGTAACCCTCTTCAAACAGGCCTGACAAAAACGTAGAGGTCTGAGGCAAGACCACAGCCAGCAGCACCATCCCTGTGAGCAGGCTGATCGGAAACCCGACCGCAAAGACAGACAGTTGTTGCGCCGTGCGATTCAGTATGCCCATGGCCAGGTTAACCGTCAGCAGCATGATGATGAGAGGCAGCGCCAACAACAAGCCTGAAGCCATGACTTGCGAACTCCACTCAAGCAGCACGCCCCAACCATTTATGTTCAGAGCCCGCGGTTGCACGGGCAGTGTCTCAAATGTGCGGATCAGCGCGCCCATCATGATCAGATGGCCGTTTAGCGCAAGAAAGAGAAGCGTGGCAATGATATTCAGCATGCGCGAAAGCACGGCAGTGTTGGCACCGGTGGCAGGGTCGAAGAACGACGCAAATGAAAGCCCCATTTGCAGCCCGATAAACTCGCCGGCGGTCTGGACGGCAGCAAACGCAATACGCATGGTCAGCCCGAGTGCGATGCCGATCAAGATCTGCTGAACGCCCAGACCAAGGGCGGCATAAGAGCCTGCGGGTAGCTGCGGCATGGGAGGAAGCGCCGGGGCCACGGCAATCGCCAGTACAGCGGCTAAGCCGACCTTGGCGCGGGCAGGTATCGAAGACTCTCCCAGCACTGGTGCTGTGCCCAGTAGTGCGAGAATTCTAAAGAATGGCCATAGAAATGCGTTGATCCACGCATACAGTTGGGCGATATCTATCGATACCATTGGGTAAGCGCGCTTATGAGACCAGCCCCGGTATCTGGCTGAACAGTTCCTGTATGTAATCGACCATGGTGCTGATAAGCCAAGGCCCAAGCAGAACGACAGCAAGCCCTACAGCCAGCAGTTTTGGGATAAACGACAACGTCATTTCGTTGATCTGCGTGGCCGCCTGAAATATGCTGATCAGCAGGCCTACGATCAGAGTAACCAGCAGCAAGGGCCCCGCCAGACTGAGTGCTATTTTCATGGCCAGGTAAGTCATGGCCATAACCGTTTCGTCCGTCATGGGCTAGCGCTAATGATAGAAACTGCGGGCAAGAGAGCCCAGAAGCAGATGCCAGCCATCAGCCAGAACAAACAGCATCAGTTTGAAAGGCAACGATATGGTTACTGGCGGCACCATCATCATGCCTAGTGCCATAAGCACGCTGGCAATCACCAGGTCAATGATGAGAAACGGAATAAACAGCGTAAAACCGATCTGGAATGCAGTTTTGAGTTCGCTGGTAACGAAAGCAGGTATGAGCACGCGCAGCGGCGTGTCGGCAGGGTGCTGGATCTCTGGTGAGTTAATCATGCTGGCGAAAAGCGTAAGGTCGGCTTCGCGTGTCTGGCGCAGCATGAATTCATGTAATGGCTGTATGCCCCGCTCAAGTGCCTGTTCAAATACAACGGCGCCTTCGCTTAGCGGCTTGTAGGCGTCGACGTAGATCTTGTCGAAGACCGGTGACATGGAAAAAAAGGTCAGGAACAATGCGATGCCGATGAGTACTGAGTTGGGCGGCGAGGCGCCCGTGCCCATCGCATTGCGCAGCAGGCCCAGTACGATGATGATGCGGGTGAAACCCGTCATCATCATGAGCATGGCGGGCAGGAACGACATCATGGTCAGCAAGACCAGCGTCTGAATGCTCAGTGACCAGGTCTGGCTGCCATTCGCATTGGTTACCGATGTGATGGCGGGTGCGGCAAGTTGTGCAATGCAGCCAGAGGGATAACACAGTGCAAGCAGAAGTATCAGTCCGACACAACGACGGGGGTGTGCATGCCTGTGGACACCGGTAAGAAGTTGTCGCATTTAGCGTTGCTCCGGCTTTGGTCTTGACGTTGGCCGCGACTGCGACCTTGACCATGCACCTACCTTAGGCTGACCTAGAACGACCGGGGTGTTCTTTGCCACGGCAGCAGGTGGAGGTGTGAGTACATGCAAAAGCGCAAGCTGTCGGGCATTGGCGCTTAGCAGCAGACGCGCGCCCTCCACCTCGACGACAAGCAGCTGTTGTCGTGCACCGACTTGGCATGAACTTAATACCCTGATGTGGGGCCCTTCGGCTGTTTTCAGCATGCCCATGCGTCGCAACCACCAGGCAGCTGCCAGAATCATCACGACAATTAGCAGCAAGCTGCCGGTGATTCTCGCTATGTCTGCGCCGCCCATGACCTCAACGCCGACCGTTCAGCCGGCTAAGACGATCTGAAGGCGTGACAATGTCTGTGACGCGAATGCCGTATTTCTCTTCTACGACCACGACCTCGCCTTGGGCGATCAAGTAGCCATTTACATAGATATCCATGGGTTCACCGGCAAGTCCATCGAGCTCGACCACTGAGCCTTGCCCCAATTGCAGAATGTTTTTTATGGTGAGACGGGTACGCCCCAACTCCACCGACAGTTGCACGGGGATATCCATGATCATGTCAATCTCGCCCACGCCTTCAGTAATACTTTCTTGTAGTGGGGGAAATACCCTGGCTGGATCGGGCTGGCGCGCTTGAACCGTTTGGGTGGCCGTTTGCTCAGCCAGCGCACTGGCCCAATCGTCGGATGCCTGGGCTAGGCCATCGGCCTGTGTTGCGGACGGTGCCTGCATGGTTTGCTCTGACAAGGCGTCAGCCCAGTCGGCGTCCAGTATTTCGGCGGGAGTGGTATCTTTGCGTGGCTCGTTGCCTGAGTCTGTCATGGAATGCTCACGTGAGTTCGGTTTCGGCGTTGACCAGCATCCGCTTCACACATAGCGCATAGCGTCCGTTGGACGTGCCATAGGTGCACTCCATGACGGGGACGCCGCCAACATGGGCCGTGATGGTGGATGGGATTTCGATGGGAAGAATGTCGTTGGTCTTTAGCGTCATGAGGTGCGCGATGCTGCTTTGTATGTGCGTAAATTCTGCGACCAGTTCAATGTCGGCGCTGCGCATCTGACGTGATAGCTGTTGTGTCCAGCGTTGGTCGACCAGGCCGGCCCCGCCTTCCTGCAATGGGCGGGTGAGCAGGTCGCGTAGTGGCTCAATCATGGAGTAGGGCAGGCAGATGTTCAGGTTGCCGCCTGTTGCGCCAAGCTCGATGTGAAATGAGGTGACCACCACAATCTCGTTGCTGCTGGTGATGCTGGCAAACTTCGTATGCATTTCAGATCGTATGTATTCAAACTCGATCGGGTGAACCTGCTCCCAGGCGCTGGCGTAACTGTCGAGCGTCAGACCAAGCAACTTGCGGATGATGCGCTGCTCGGTCATCGTGAAATCACGACCTTCGACGCGTGTGTTGTAACGCCCGTGGCCACCAAACAGGCTGTCGATCACCAGAAAGACCAGGTTGGGGTCATACGTAAACAGCGCTGCACCTCGCAGGGGCTTCATGCTCACCATATTAAGGTTGCTGGGTACTGGCAAGTTACGTTCGAAGTCAGCGTATTTTTGTATGCGTATGGGGCCCACCGTAATGTCGGCATTGCGGCGCATAAAACTAAGTAGGGTTGACCGCAGACGCCTGCCGAACAACTCGTTGATGAGCTCCAGCGTTTGCATGCGGTGGCGCACGACACGGTCTGGTGAGCTAAGGTCGTACGATCTGACACCACCACTGTCAGCACGCTGCGATGGGGCGTCAGGGCTTTCGCCCGTTACGCCCGCAAGTAGTGCATCGACTTCATCTTGCGAGAGCTGGCTTTGATACGACATTACTGAACCACGAAAGCGGTGAACAGCACATCGTTAACGCGCGGGCCTGTTGGCTCAGGCACATAGGGCTGGCTGATTTCGCTGCGCAACTGCTGTACCAGATGCTGGCGTCCATCAGCAGTCTGTACGGTGTCGGCGTCTTGCTGGGCAAGCAGGCTGAGTATGCGGTCACGTACTTCTGGCATGTAACGCGTCAGAGTTCGTGCTGAATCGTCGTCCGCCACGCGCAGCGTGATGCCTACGTAAAGAATGCGGCGCTTGTACCCGCTGTTCAGAGTGACCGTAAAGGGGTCAAGCTCGACGAAGATAGGGCTGGGCATGGCAGCAGGCGCTGATGTGCGGGGGCTCTCTCCGGCAGTGGCCTTGCGGATGGCGAGTGCATCATAAAAATACAAGGTTGCTGAGGTGCTGCCTGCCGCGATTAAGGCGGCGGTAAGCAGGGAGCGGAGTGTTTTGGTGCGTTTGCTGGGTGTGCTCTGGGGCATAGCCTGTCGGCGGGAAGTTTAAGTATCGACGTGATTGTGCCGGATGCGGGCACAGCACGTGGTACGGAATAATGCAGTTAATTTGTGTTAGCTCTGTTGATTAACGACGGTGGTGAGGCACGGACTCGTGCGCGCGGCGATGCGGGGCTGGCTCGATCAGGCGTAGGTATCCACCAGTGCGTCAGATGACTGAGGCACGCGTGTCTGGTTTAGCGACGTTGCGACGGAGCCGTCCGACGCATCGGGGGTGTCTGGCTTTTGTATGGCGGCTTGGTCGTTGCGCTGATCGTGCTCACTGAAAGCCCTGCTTTCCTGCCCGAAATTGCTGACGCTAGTGTGCCCCAATGTCAGTCCTGCTTGCCACAATTGTTGCTGCAGTTGGGGCAACGCCTGTTCTACCGCCTGGCGCACTGATGCATGCGCCGACACAATGAGAGCCTGAGCGACCTTGTCATGTACCTGAAGGGTAATGTGCAAGGGTCCAAGTTCAGGGGGATTCAGCCGCAGATCCACGCTTTGCAAGGTACCGTGGTTGCGTTGCGCCAGGGCGGTAAGCTGGCGGCTGAACTCGGGTGCCCATGCTGGGCTGCCCAGCGATGCTGCCACGACCACAGGCAGGTTGGGCGGGGCTGAAGACGCCGACATTGTTGGGGCTCCAGGCGCTGCTGTTGTCAGGATGGTTGCGCTGCCACCCGGTATTGGCGCGTCGTTGGTACGAAGGATGTCGTCGCCCATAGCTGCGGTGCTACCTGCTACGCTGGGTTGGTGATCAGTGAACCCGCCTGACGCAGACTGTGCTCCGCGTTCAGCCATGTTTTCCAGAGCCTCCATAACGTCCGTCAAAGATGTCATGGCCGGATCAGATAACGCCGTTTCAAGACGTGTCTGCATAAGCGTGACGGCACGCAAGGCCCCGGCTGTTGTTTCGCCGTCAGCGACAGTGTCGCGTCGCAGTACGTGTGATGCCAGACGAGGTTTATATGCTTGTTCTGTAAGTGAGGCCGCTGAGTTGGCCATATTGTGCGCAAGCGGCGCATGGTCTGTGGTGCTCACAGCATTCGTATGGGTCGCTGCTAACGCAAGCGGCAACAAGCCATCCAAAGGGCCTGTGTGGGTAGGCCTAGTGTTTCCTTGTTTCAGGTTGGCATCCATAAAGTTTTGCAAGGTTTCTGTAGATTCCTCGGTCTTGCCGGCGGGCGAAAAATGCTCGGCGGCCTGTGCGGCGGTGGCCATGACGCTGTGTACGACAATGGCGAGTGCGGTGCTATCTTCAGATTTGTTGTGGTCGTGTGCAGAGTGAGCACGTTCAGACGGAGCGAGAAGTGGCAGACCTACTTGGGCCTGCTGGCTGCAGACATGTGTGCAGCAAGCTTCGTCTGCACCATGTTCTCGCCAGATCGACCTCGGAAACGAGGTCGACCCACCGCCTTTGAGAAACTGTGGCGTGTGTGTCAATGGTTTATCTTCGTTGTTAGCCTGATGGCTGGCCAGAATATCTTCAAACCCGGTCCGCTCCGACCCAGCATCGTGTTTTGCAGTAAGTGTGGCAGGCTGGCTGGCAATAGACGTTATGGTGGGAATTGTCATGAGAGGGCTCACTGATCAAGTGTTGTGCATGTAGTGCATACGGGCGGACGTTTCATCGTTGGCAATCTGCTCGCTGCGGTTTTCCAGCTCACGCTGACGGGAACGCGCACGCGTTTCCAGCGCTTCGAAGGCGTTGAGGCGACGTTTTCCCGTCTGCCAGTATTGGCGTTTTTCCCGCACTTGCGTCTCTTGGCGCGCAACAACATGGCTTTGCTGTGAAATCGCTGCATCCAGTGTGGTGATGAACTGTCTGAAATTCTTAAGGCTTGAAGCGGGCAATCCGATTTGTACGGCCTGTTGCAAGCGACGCGCATAATCGAGACGGTAGTCGTGCAGCAACGTAAGCTGAGCCTGGGCACGCTGGCGTTCGTTCGCAAGCAGATATAGTTCTTTGCCTGCTTTTTGCGCAGCGTGTCGAGCCAGATTCATGAGAGCTTGAAAGGCGTGGGCCTTGTTCATGGCTGGTAATCCCCGATTGGTATCGGCGTTTCGTGAACGCCTGTAGCGTGCGCCAATGACTCGGCAGCGCTGACATAGTCGATGCCGCTTGCTGTGTCTTGCTGCAGATAGGCTTCGAGGTAGGGGTATCGGGCAACCGCCTCATCAATCTGCGTATCGTTTCCGGGTGTGTAAGCGCCAACGGCGATCAGGTCGTGGTTGCGCTGGTAGCGGGACAGCAGTTGCTTGAAGCGGTGCGCCAAAGCTATTTGGGTGGCTGGCACCACGGCCGTCATTACACGTGAAATCGAGGCTTCGATGTCAATAGCCGGGTAATGCCCCGATTCTGCCAAGCGGCGTGACAGCACAATGTGGCCATCCAGTATGGCGCGGGCTGAGTCGGCGATGGGGTCATGCTGGTCGTCGCCCTCCGTTAGCACGGTGTAAAACGCGGTGATCGAGCCGGGGGCTTGTCCATTTTCTGAAGCGCCGTTGCCGGCGCGTTCGACCAGCGCAGGAAGCCGGGTAAAGACCGAGGGCGGGTAACCCTTGGTGGCAGGTGGCTCACCAATGGCCAGAGCAATTTCGCGCTGCGCCATGGCATAACGTGTTAATGAATCCATAATTAACAGCACATGGCGGCCCTGATCACGGAAATGCTCGGCCAGTCGGGTGGCATACACTGCGCCTTGCATGCGCAGCAACGGTGAGACATCAGCCGGCGCTGCAATTACCACCGATCGGCACAGCCCGTCTGGCCCTAGATTGTGTTCAATAAATTCTTTGACCTCGCGTCCGCGTTCGCCGATCAGGCCCACGACAATGACGTCTGCCTGTGTGTATCTGGCCATCATTCCCAGCAGTACGCTTTTCCCCACGCCTGAACCGGCGAATAAACCCATGCGTTGTCCACGACCGACGGTGAGCAAACCGTTAATGGCCCGTACCCCGACGTCTAGCACGGTATCAATAGGGGCCCGCAACAGGGGGTTGATGTACCGAGCAGAAAGTGAGGCGGTTGGTACAGCGTGAAGATCGCCCAAGCGGTCGAGAGGTTGGCCAGCGCCGTCCAGCACGCGTCCCAAAAGTTCTTCACCCACGGGTAGATGGCGGGATAATACGGGAGCTGTGTGCGTGGCCTGAGTGAGTGCGGACTGCGGGGTTTGGTGTTGTGGACCAGGTGGTACGGCAGCCACCCTGGCACCAGGCTGTAGCCCTAAAATATCGCTGTGTGGCATCAGGTAAAGAGTCTGACCATGAAAGCCTACCACCTCAGCATCGACCCAGTGGCTGGAGCCAGGTGTGATTTCTATACGGCATGCAGCGCCGACGGCGAGGCTAAGCCCAGTGGCCTCCAGTACCAGACCCGTGGCGCGCGTTACCTTGCCGTGTAAAGCGAGCATATCGGTCGCGGCAACATGCTGTGCGCTTGAACGAAGTAAGGCTCGCCAGCGGTCAGGGGCCATGTGTGCCGGCTTAGCTTTTTGCATGGTCAGCCTGCGCGATCCAGGGCAGCGTGTAGCCCAGAGAAGACGTGGCACGCTCCCATCGCTTCGCCAGGGTTGCATCAATGCTGCTGGCAGATGTTTCCACAATGCAGTCGCCACGCTCCAGCGTGGGTTCTGGCACGATGCACCAGCGCTGCACTGTGCTACGGCTTTCAAGATATGGACGCAGCGCGGCTTCATCGTCCGGGTGTATACGCAAGGTCAATAAAGCCTGGTCGTTTGCATTGACGCGCAGTATCTGGCCAACCAAGTCGGTAATGTGGCCGGGTTGGGTGGTCAGCGTGCTTTGCAGTATGTGTTGTGCAATGTGCAGGGCGAGTTCGACAAGCTGGTGCCCAAGCTCTGCTTCCAGAGTATGGAGCGCGTCTGCGCAGGCGTCTGCCAAATGTGCGAGACGTTGTGCTTCTTGTTGCGCCTGCGCCTGGCCGGATGAATGGCCTTCGGTATAGCCCGCATCATAACCAGCCGAGTGCCCGTTGCGGTGACCGTCACGTGTACCTTCTTCGAGCCCTTGCGCATAACCCTCTTGATAGCCCTGTGCCTGCCCTTGCCCACGGGCGGTCTCATACAGGCAGTTTGCATCAGCACGGGCAGCGTCGTCATCAACGTTTAACCTGGCCGTGCCGCTTGGCGCATGCCCGTTGGGTCGATCAGCGTCGCCCGTAGGGCCGCCAGGCAGGGGGGCGGGCTGCCAGCGACGCCATTTCTTGAGGCGTTCGGCAGTAATCGTATGTTTAGACATACTCGTCATTGCCCAGACCCGTCAGGCTAAATTGCCCGGCTTCGGCCAGCTTTCGCGTAACTTGCACAATACGCTTCTGCTCTGCATCAACCGTGGACATGCGCACGGGGCCTTGCGCCTCAAGGTCATCGCGCAACATGACGGCCGCACGGTTCGACATATTGCGGAAAAATTTCTCGCACAGCTCTGGCGCGGCGCCTTTCAGTGCAATGGTGAGCGATGCGGTATCGATCTCGGCCAGTATCAATCGGATGGCGGTATCTTCAAGCTGTATCAGGTTATCGAATACAAACATTTCGTCGACAATGCGTTGGGCCAGATCCGCATCGAGTTCGCGCAGACTGTTCACCACCGCTTCTTCATCTGAAGAGTTCATGAAGTTCAATATTTCTGCAGCCGTACGCACACCGCCCATTTTGCTGCGTTTCGCACCTTGGCCTGCCAGCACACCGTTTAGAACTTCAGTCAGTTCATGCAGGGCTGAGGGCTGAACGCCGCCGAACGTGGCGATGCGCAACATGACATCGTTGCGCAGTCTTTCGTTCAGCAGCGCCAGCACTGCCGATGCACGGTCGCGTTCAAGGTGCACCAGTATGGTGGCAATGATTTGCGGGTGTTCGTCTGAGATCAACTCGGCGACACTGGTTGCTTCTAGCCAGTTAAGGGCGTCGATACCGCTGCCATTATTGCCGGCTTCGAGAATATCTTCGATCAGGCCAGCAGCCCGATCTGTGCCCAGGGCTTTGGTCAGCACGGCGCGGATGTATTCATCGGAACCCAGTGTGACCGCCATGAATTGATCTGCTTCTTGACGAAAGTCCTCAAGTACCTGGTCCACATCGCCGCGTGTGACCTGTCGCAGATTGGCCATGGCGCTGCCGATGCGCTGCACTTCGGGCGGGGTAAGATACTTGAAGACCTCTGCAGCAGCGTCTTCACCCAGCGACATCATAAGGATGGCGCACCGATCCAGATTGGCTTCAACCGTTGTCATTAGACTTCTCCATCCAGGTGCGCAGCACCATTGCCACGGCGCGCGGGTCTTTTTCGGCGAGAGTGCGAGCGGTATTCAGATTTTCTTCGTAGCGGCTGAGTTCACCCGCCAATCGTTCTTCTGCCAGGTCGCGCTCTTGTGCATCGGTAAGGGCTACAGGACGGTCATCTTCTGCGACTGTCACCACCCGCGGTGGGGCCAGTAGCGGTTTGATAATGGCTCTCCATACCAAGTACAGACCCAGTGCGATTAGCAAATACCGAATAAGTCGCATGCCGTATTCGAGGTAAACAGGGTCTTGCCACATCGGGACTGCCGTATCGGTGCCTTCGTTGAACGCGCTATTAATGACGCTTAGCGTGTCGCCTCGTTCTTCTGAGTAACCTATGGCTTGTCTGACCAGTTCGGTCAGTCTGTCCAGCTCATCGGCAGGCAAAGGCTCTGCCTTGTCGTCAAACTGGCGGTAGTTGACAACAACTGCTACGGAGAGCCGACGCAAGGTGCCCAGAGGATTTTTGGTGTGACTAATGGTGCGATCGACTTCATAGTTGATGGTCGCGTCGTCGCGTGTTGATCCACTGCCTTGCTGTTGAACGCCTGTTGCTGCGAGAGCAGTTGGGTTGCCTGGCGCGTTGTTGGCAGATGCTGCCGAAGGTGGTGTCTGTATGGGAGCGACGGCATTGACAGGAGGCTGGTTGGTCAGAGCCCCAGGCACACCCTGAGGCGGCTGCGTGTTGGTCTGCGCTGAGGCGCTGGTTTGCTTGCTGCGCACGGCTGCTTCGCCGGGCAATTGATTGGGCCGGTATGTTTCAGAGGTTTGTTCCCGGTGCACAAAGTCAACATCTGCGCTGACCTGTGCGCGTACATTTTCGGGCCCCACCAGGGGGCTCAGCAGAGCAAGAATTTTCTGTACGGTACGTTGCTCAATGTCATTGACCAGGTTGCGGCGAGAACCATCGGCGCCTGCCTCACCGG
Organism: Pusillimonas sp. ANT_WB101; assembly: GCF_008369125.1. NCBI lineage: Bacteria > Pseudomonadati > Pseudomonadota > Betaproteobacteria > Burkholderiales > Alcaligenaceae > Pusillimonas > Pusillimonas sp. ANT_WB101. The sequence continues at coordinate 521,159 of NZ_VOAY01000001.1, forward strand.
ATGGTGGGGTCAGCAGACGGCCATTTTGGTCTACCACCGATACTTTCTGTGGGTCAAGATGAGGCACGCTGGACGAAACCAGCCAGGTAATGGCCGAAACCTGGGCTTCTGTGAGGCTGCGGCCGGGATAAAGTGTGAGCAGTACCGAGGCAGTAGGCGGCTGTCGCTCCCGCACAAACAGTGATTCTCTGGGTAGGGCCAGGTGTACCCGCGCACGTTGCACAGCATGCAGTGCTTCGACTGACTGAGCCAGCTCGCCCTCCAGAGCACGTTGGTAAGTGACTTGTTCCGAAAACTGGCTGGCCCCGAAGCGTGTCTGATCCAGCAGGCCAAAGCCTGTTTCGCCGCTGCGTGGCAGGCCTTTCTGGGCCAACAGCAGACGAGCTTCGTGTACCTTGTCGGCAGGCACCATAATGGCCTGGCCTGCGCCCGCCAATCGGTAAGAAACATTCATCTGCTCGAGTGCTGTCACAATTGCGCCACCGTCGCGATCTTCAAGATTGGCGAACAACACGCGGTAGTCTGGGCGGCCTGCCCATAAAAAGGCGCCGACAACCAGTGTGACTGCTATCGATGCGACGCCCAGCTGCACCGGACGGGGCCACGCTGCGATCCGGCTCACTGCGGGGAATCGCTCAGCCCACAGGGTCCACGTCTTCATTTAGCGCCTCGTGCTTTTTGAGCGGACGAACAGAGTAAATGACATGGGGCGTATGCTGAGGCGTGGGTAGACATGCGGTGATACAAGATTTGGACAGCCTGAATTATGGTTGCTTGAGTCAGGACGGCAAGCGGTGAAAAGCGCAGCTTTTGGGTGTTATTTAGGTTTAATGGGTTCTCGCCCAAAAGACGGCACTATAGGTGTCTACTCTCAGTGCATTAACGTCAAACAGCCCTGTGTTTTGGTAGCTTTTGAGGCAGTGCTTATTGCGCATGCACAGGTATAGTCTTGTGGCTCAGGCCGTCCGGGCCGTGCCATGTGTTTTCGTCTTATTATTTTGCCTACTCTCATGACAGTTCAACACATTTCCAGCGTTCAGAATCTGCTTGCGCAAATGCGCGCGGCAGCCAAAGCCGCATCATCATTGGCTCCTGTTCACCATGAACAAGTGCCTGCGGGGTCCGGTAGCTTTGCTACTGAGTTGTCACGCTCTCTGGCGCGCGTATCGAGCATGCAAAATGAAGCAGCCGCGCAAGCGCGCGCCTTTCAACTGGGGGAACCCGGTGTCTCGCTTAACAATGTCATGATCGACATGCAGAAAGCGGGTATTGCTTTTCAGGCCACTATTCAGGTTCGCAACCGTCTGGTGGCGGCCTATCAGGAAGTGGCTGGTATGGCCGTTTGAATTGAATGCTTCGCCCTAAGTAGGCATCAAGCACGTGACGCTGCCGACGAAGATCACCCAGAAGTTTTCCCAGGCGACCCATCTCGGGTGAGATGAGTGCGCGTATAGCTGCGTCGGCATCGAGTATGCGGGTTAGAAGTGCCTGGCGCTCTGCACGCGACTGCTCGGACAGTGTGGGACTAGCCCGCAATAGTTCGACTGCGGCCGTATATTCGTTGGCCAGCAATGCCACCTCGTTCCAATGGTTGGATCTGGCACAACACAGCATGCGCTCGGCGATGTTAACAATGGTCTGATAGCGGCACTGTATGGGAGAACATGTGTCCATGCTTCAAGCCCTTGGGGTTGGTGTCGCAGCGTGATGGTTGGGCGAATCAACGGCAGTGCGCCAGGCACTGCCTAAGTTTGCAAGCAGACGCTCCGCTATCAGGAGCTTGTCGGGATCACTATTGAGGTTGGCCAGTAGCAGGTTGCGTATGACCTGGTCGTAAACCGTGACCAGGTTTCTTGCGAGCTCGCCGCCTTCTTCCAGATTGACGCTTGCCTTAAGACCGCTGCCGACGATTTCGATGGCCTTGGAAATAGCGTTGCCGCGTTCCTGGATATTGCCCTGCTGCATATAGAGGTGTGCTTTGGAAATGGCTGCCTGTGCACCGTCAAACAGCAAAGTGATCAAATGGGCGGGGTTGGCGCCAAACACTTGTGTCTGCAGGCCTATACGCGTGTAGGCTTGAGTGGCATGACGTCTATGGGGGTTGCTGGCCTGGGTGTAGGTCATGAACGGGCCTTGTTCTGTGCGCCCAGCATGGACAGTTGTTGCGTAAGGTAATTACTGACGGAGCTCATTTGGGCGATGAGGGTGTCCAGTTGCACGAACTGCTGACGATAGTTTTCGAGCTTTCGATCGATACGGTCAGAGGTGCTGTTGTACTGGTCTTGCAGACCCTTAAGAGTGGTGCTCATGCCTCCTGTGGCGGTATTGATAATGCCGTCGCTCTTCAGGTACAAATTGGCGGTTGTAGTAACCCGCGAAGCGATACCGTTGGTACCCGAAAATAGTCTTGTAACGTCATTCGGGTTGGCGTCAAGCGCTGAAGCCAGTTTGCCGCTGTCTAGAATAAGCATGCCGGTGCTGGGTTCCGTTGTAATGCCTAGTTGAGACAGTGTGCGTAACTCGCCCGAGTCAAGTGCAACATTAAGGGTGTTACGCATCTGGGTTTGTACGCGCCGGGCCAGGCTGTCGCCAGTCAGCGCACTGGCCGACTGGCTTTCAACGTTATAGCTGGTAAGGTTTGTGACTACGTTTTGAAGGTTGTTATACGCCGACACAAAGCGCTCGACGACCGAAAGGGCAGGCTTGTCATCGCGGGTGACTGATAGTGTGGTGGGTACACTGCCTGTGGTGTTGCTTAGCTGCAGGGTTATACCTTCGATGGCGTTTTCAATTGTGTTGCTTTGGCTGCTTATATTGATGCCGTTAATGTTGATTAAAGCGGGCCTGCCTTCGGTGGCCTGCGTCAGGCCGCCTGCTTGCTCAGGGGTGTTGGCATTAAAGCCAAACATACGGGCCAGCTCTGATTCGGCCCCAATACCGGTAACCGTTATGGCCCGTACCGAGCCCACATCGCCTGATTCGGCTGCGGTAATCAGCAGACGGTAGGGTTGCGCGCTGCCGTCGTTGATTACCGTTGCACGTATGCCTAGGCCAGGCTGACCATTAATGGCTGCGGCAATGCCGTCGAGCGTCGTGGCATTTTGTGCAAGCGTAAGTGGTTGGGCTTGGATGCTTGTGCCTACCGTAATATTGAGCGTTACATCGGTGGTGGACAATGTGCGGCTGCGACTGTCCAGACCCTGGCTGGTTAATGCCTGGTGTGTGGCCAGTTGGTTCACATTAATGCTGTAGTTGCCAACCGTGGCTTTGGTTGAGGCGCTGGCAGTAAACCCTTCGCCGCTGATGCGGGTGGCGTGCGCGCCAAATGCTTCAGCATTGGCGAGGTCTCTGGCAGCCGTCTGAAAGTCTTCTAGTGCGTTTTTGATGGTGCCATACGCCGATATACGATTTTGCACCGCTTCAGTGCGATTCTTGAGCAGCGTTAGTGGCGAACTTTCTGCTGCACGCAAGTTGCTTAGCAATTCGTTCAGGGGTAGACCCGATCCGACGCCGATTGAGGATAAAGCCATGAACAATTCCTTGAGTAATAATCTCTGGTTACGGCAGCGCGGAGCCGATGTTTAATCGTGTAATCAGCTGGGCGATTGCATTGCAGCTCTTGGAAACAGATAGGCGTATGCGTGGCGACAATAGGCTTCCAGAATTTTCTTTCCTGCCACTGCATGCCCAGCACCGAAGACCTTCTTGTGGCACAGTACGTACCGCTTGTTCGTCGCCTTGCCTTGCAACTCGCGGCCAGACTGCCGTCCAGTGTCGAACTTGATGACCTGGTTCAGGCCGGCATGATGGGCTTGCTCGATGCCGTGAGACGATACAAAGAAATGCCCAGTGCTCAGTTTGATACGTATGCGGTGGCCCGTATACGGGGCGCCATGCTGGACGAACTGCGCGCTCAAGATTGGCTGCCTCGATCGGTTCGCAGCAAGTCCAGGCAGATCGAGCAGGCCGTGTCGGAGCTGGTGCAAAGCCTAGGGCGCGCACCCACCGAGACGGAGACCGCGCAGGCGCTTGGCTTATCACTGCGTGACTATCAGTCTTTGCTTGAGGAGGCGCAGGGTGCTCAGGTCATTCATTATGAAGACCTGGCTGGCCAGGGCCAGGATGGAGATCATGCACTTGACGTGGCCATGATAGGTGGCCCGGCCAGTGAGGAACAATGGCAAGACAACCCGCTTCATCAGCTCGTTTCAAAAGGTTTGCGCCAGGCGCTGGTTGCAGCTATTTCGGCCTTGCCTGAGCGCGAGGCGTTGCTGCTTTCCCTGCAGTTTGAGCGCAACCTGAACCAACGAGAAATCGCTGCAGTAATGGGTTTGACCGAAGGGCGGGTGTCACAGATAAGGTCGCAGGCCGTGGCACGCATACGTGCGAGCCTGGCTGCCCACCATTGGCACGAACGGCCTGAAGAAGCTGCCTTGCATAGTCTTGTTTAGCAAGTGGGCAGCAGCCTCCAGATGTGCGGCTGTTTTAAGGCGAAGCGCGCACTGCTGGCAGAGGTGCGCCTGATAAACAGGTGACTGAACTTGTAGCGGTTGCCGGCCTGCGACGATGATATCTTCGGCAGATGTGAGCCTGGCAAGTTGAACGACAATTTCGACATGTTGAACCAGAGCCACAAGAACCTGCACTATGCGTTTGAGCGTGATGTTCAGAAGCGTATAAGGACGCCGTTGCGGCATCGTGGGCTGCGCCATGCTTATAGTTGTTTGGGTGTGGTTTTTTAACGCTGAAATTGTTGTTGTTAGTTTGACTGCAGTTCGATGATCAGATCGTGTGATCAAAAAGCAAGTTTGGGCTGAGTTCTGTATTGCACAGCGCTCAGCCCTTTTTCAGAATACCGCGAATTAACGCAGCAGCGACAGAACGGTTTGCGGAACCTGATTAGCTTGCGCCAGCACTGCTGTACCAGCCTGTTGCAGAATCTGTGCGCGGGTCATGTTGGACACTTCTACGGCATAGTCGGCGTCTTCGATGCGCGAACGTGCGGCAGACAGGTTGGTAATGGTGTTGTTCAGGTTGTTGACGGTGGAGGAGAGACGGTTTTGCACCGCACCCAGATTGCTGCGGGCATCGTCCACCACTTTCAGTTGCGCGTCGACAGCGGTAATGGCGGCTTTTGCGTCGGTGACCACGTCAAACGTACCGGCCGTTAGATCTGTGGCATTTACCAGTGCATTGGCACCGATTTCGATGGTGTCGTTGTCAGTGGCGTTGGCGCCTACCTGGATGGCGACAGCTTCGCCGGTGAAGAGGGCCTGGTTATTGAAGGTTGCGCCATTGGCGATGCGGGCGATTTCAGCAACGCGTTGCCCGATTTCTACCTGTATGGACGCCTTGTCGTCACCGTTGTTGGTGCCGCTTGCTGCCTGGGTTGCCAGCTCACGAATGCGCTGCAGGTTATTGTTGATTTCGTTCAGGTTGCCTTCGGCGGTTTGCGCCAGCGAAATACCGTCGTTGGCATTACGGGCCGCCTGGGTCATGCCGCGTATCTGGGCAGTCATGCGGTTGGCAACAGCCTGACCGGCGGCGTCATCTTTGGCGCTGTTGATACGCAGCCCCGACGACAGGCGTTCGATGGCGACACCAAGCGATGATTGCGATTTATTGAGATTGCCCTGGGCAATCAGTGAGAGTGAGTTGGTGTTGATAACTGACATGGATAGCTCCTGGTTGAATGACGTGGCGAAAGTGCATTCGCCCTGATGTCAGAGAGAAACCAGCACTTCATGCAGGCTGTTGTTAGCCATGCAGGTGAGTGCCGCTTTCTTCCCGTACAGAAGCTTTTACGGCCGTGTGCAGAGTATCTTTAGTGTGGCAAGCCGCATAAAAGCAACGCTAAAAAAAACCGGCCCCAATTAGGAGCCGGTTTGTGGCAGGAGCGTCTGACGCCTGCTTGTGGCAGGGTCAGCTAGACGTTAACGTTAGTACAACACCCTTGGCAGCCACAAGCCAATTCCTGGGAATATGTATAGCAGCACGATAGCCACTATCTGTATGCCCATGAAAGGCAGCATGCCCAAGAATATTTGGTTAAGCGTGACATGTGGCGGCGAGACACCTTTAAGGTAAAACGCCGACATGGCAACCGGTGGTGAAAGAAACGCCGTCTGCAGGTTTAGCGCTACCAACAGACCGAAAAACAGCGGATCTATTTGGTAGTGCGCTAGCAAGGGCAAGAAGATCGGCATAAAGATGACGATAATTTCTGTCCATTCTAGCGGCCAGCCCAGCAAGAAAATAACAACCTGCGCCATGATCAGAAATTGCACAGGTGTCAGGTCCATGCCCAGAACCCAGGTGTTGATGATTTCTTGGCCACCAAGCAGCGCAAAGGCGGCAGAGAAAATACTAGACCCTACAAACAGCCAACACACCATGGCGCTGGTTTTGGCGGCCAAGTACACCGACTCTTTCAGCACATCATACTTTAGTCGGCGATAGGCAATCGCCAGCAAGATCCCGCCAAACGAGCCCATGGCAGCGGCTTCAGATGGTGTGGCAAACCCGAAGACGATACTGCCCAGCACAGCCAGTATCAGGATTGCCAGGGGGAAGAACGAGGTCAGCAGCATCTTGAAGATCTCAAGACGAGCCAGGGTCAGAAATGCATAGTAGGCAATGAGCAATGCTACGCCGATAGCAAGTGCAATCCAGAAGCCCCTTGGTGTATCGAGCCGTTCAACCACGGGCTCGCTGGCAGCAGGTGTTGCAGCAGGCGTTGCTGCAGCGGACGCTGTAGCGGCGCCGGATGGCTCAGTCAGGGCACTTCCTGGAGGCTCTTGCAGACCACTCGCACCTGGAGGCTCTTGCAAACCACCAGCAACGGGTGGCTCCTGCAAACCGCCGCTAAGGGGCGGTTCAGCCAAGCCTCCGCCCAACGACGAGTCGTTATAGCTGTCAAAGCCCATGCCCATTTCCATCAGGTGGGCGTCAGCTGTTTTCTCTGGAGTCGTGACAATGTTGTGCGTGAGGCCCATGGCGCCAATAAAAAACAGCGCAGGAAGCAGGACGATGAGCAGGTTTCTGGAGAGTACAGACATGGGCACGTCGGCATTCTGCTTACCTTTCATCGCGCTCAGGATGCCGGGTAAAGCACGGTTGCTGAAGTCGTGCTTAATGGACTGCGCAAAGGCAGGCAGCGTGACGCGGCGCTCTGCTTCAGACAGGGGGGGGGCCGACTTGGGGCTGACTTTCGCTACGATGATGACATATGTGACATAAAGACCTGCCAACATGAGACCCGGGAAGAAAGCACCAGCGTACAGCTTGACCACCGAAACGCCTGCGACAGCGCCATACACAATTAACAGTACGGACGGAGGGATCATAATGCCGAGACAACCGCCCGCCGTAATACAACCGGCGGTCAGCCGCACACTGTAGCCTGCCTTGAGCATGGCCGGCATGGCCAGCAAGCCCATAAGTGTTACGACGGCACCGACAATACCTGTGGCCGTGGCAAACACGGCGCAGGTAACAATGGTAGCGACCGCGAGCGAACCAGGCAGACGAGCCATTGCCAAATGCAGGCTTTTGAACAGCTTTTCAATGAGGTTGGCACGCTCAACGAGGTAGCCCATGAAAATGAACAAAGGCACTGCAATCAGCACATCGTTGGTCATGACCGCATAGGTGCGAAGCACCATCAGGTCCAATGTTTGATTAATGGCGATTTCGGGTCCCATTCCCCGATAGGCCAAATAGGTAAACATGACCCCCATGCCCATGAGCGTGAAGGCAGTGGGAAACCCAAGCATGATGGTGACCACAATCAACGCCAGCATCAGCAGGCCTAAATGCCCATTGGTGATGTCCGCTGGTGCAGGCATCATGACGGCGATGGCAATGACGATAGCAATCAGTATAGAGAGACCGAACCAGACTTCTTTTCTCATGGCTGGCTTCCTTCTTTGTTTCTGTTCATTACGTATTGGTCCAGCTCTTCCATATCGGGGTTTACGTGCACCATACTTTTGAGTTTTTCGACGTCAACTTCTTCCACGTCGTCTTCACGTTTCGGCCATTCACCGTTCTTCAGGCACTTAATGCAGGCCACGACTTCAACAATGCCTTGCAGCAGCAAGGCAATGCCAGCAAACGGAATGACAAATTTGAACGGGTAGATGGGTGGGCCGTCAGCCGTGATGGTGGAGTGTTCGTTAATCATGAAAGACTCCGAGGCATAGCTCCAGCCTGCCCAGGCCAGCGCAATAACGCCGGGGAAGAAAAACAGGAAGTACAGCGTCAAATCCAGCGAAGCCTGCAGGCGCGGTGGAAAGAAGCCATAGAGTACGTCGCCCCGGACGTGGCCGTTTTTAGACAACGTGTAGGCGCCCGCCATCATGAAAAGCGTGCCGTACATCATATTCATGGCATCGAAAGCCCACGAATGGGGTGCTGCAAACGCATAACGCGAAAACACCTCATACGTAACAAAGAGCGTTAATACAAGAACGAACCAGCCAAACAGCTGGCCAATCCAGGTGTTCATGCGGTCGATCGCAAGCAAAATATTCGGCATGGTGCGGCTACCTTGCGGTTAATAAAAAAATGTGGCAGAACCCGGGTGAACACTCGCTATGGAAAGCAGGCCATAGCTCAAGTTCGCCGTTTAGCCTGTATAGACCAACGTGTTTCTCAGCGAGCTGGCAAGCCTTCAGCCGCCATACTGCCGCCGGCCATGGTCTGGGTTCGGCGGGAGTGTGGTCGGTTAACTGGAGGTGAGTGCTCCGGAAAAGCGCCGCCAGGATTCCGGGCGGCGCTTTGATAACCGTGGTCGGTTAGCTCGTTTTGGCGGCAGGCTTCCCACGGAAGTAATGGTTGTAGGCCATTCGCCGATTGTTGTTGGTGTCCATATCCCATGACACGGCCCGCTGTGCGAATGCGCGCTGTGACTGTTCGATTTCCTTGAACAAGACGTTGGTTTCACCTTTTTTGGCAACGATCTGATCCCAGGTCGTGAGCTGCTCTTGCAAAATCGCATCAGGCGTTTTGTAGAACTTGACCTTGTCTTCTGTTTGCAGCTTGATGTAATCCTGAGAGTAGCGGTCGACGGCCTTCCATGACATGTCTGCCGACGCCGCTTCCACTGCGTTAGCAATAATGGCTTTCATGTTGTCGGGCAAGGCGTTGTATTTGTTCTTGTTGAACAGAATCTCAAACGTTTCCGAAGACTGGTGAAAGCTCTGCAACATGCACACCTTCGACACGTCGGGGAAGCCCAGCAGGCGGTCGGAAGAAGCGTTATTGAACTCAGCGCCATCAAGCAAACCACGGTCAAGCGCGGGGACAATTTCGCCGCCTGGTAGCGCATTGACAGCGGCTCCCATGGCGGTAAACAAGTCAATAGCCAAACCATTGGTTCGGAACTTCAAGCCTTTCAGGTCTTCAGTTTTTGTAATGGGTTGCTTGAACCAGCCAAATGCCTGTGTGGGCATAGGGCCACTGAGGAACGTGACAACGTTAGCGCCAATTTCTGCGTAAAGCTTGTCGAGCAGTTCTTTGCCGCCGCCGTACTTGTGCCATGCCAGCACCATATTGGCATCCATGCCGTAAGCGGGCCCGGACGAGTACAGAGCCAAGGCATTCTGTTTGCCGTAGTTGTAACCCAGTACGCCGTGGCCGCCGTCCAGTGTCCCTTTGGTAACGGCGTCAAGCAGTGCAAATGCAGGCACTACAGCGCCGGCTGGCAGCACTTCGATCTTGAGCTCGCCGCCAGTCATATCGTTGACTTTTTGTGCGAAGTCGAGGGCGTACTCGTGGAATATATCCACCGTGGGCCATGTACTCTGGAAGCGCAGACTTGTGGGGGTCTGTGCTTTTACGATTGCAGGGAATCCCATCGACACCGTGGCGGCTGCGCCTGCGGCGGCTCCTCCAAGGAATCGGCGACGGGTGGATGACGTTGATACCGGTTTCTTGCTGTCTTGCTTCATTAGTTTGTCTCCTGGCTTTCTACAGATATTTATTGGTTCAGTGCAATAGCGACAACGCTGGTGGCTGAGCAGCCTCACGTTTTATAGCCTTATGTTCAACAAAATGTAAGACAGTTAAAACCCTGATATGCATGTATTCCTTTAGAATGGTTGCTTCACGGGAGGCCGGTGGTGTCTCTTTCACTTTCGCGGCTTATTTCCCCTCATGACTCTTTATTTATTCATAGTGCTGGTACTAATGGGCGCAGTCAGCGGATTTCTCGCTGGATTGCTGGGTATTGGCGGCGGCATGATCATGGTGCCGTTCCTCACCTATATTCTTTCGGGGCAAGGGGCGGGCGACGGGCTTGCCGTAAAAATGGCAATTGCCACGTCTATGGCGGTTATCGTTTTTACCTCCATGTCCAGCGTGCGCGCCCATCACAAGCGGGGAGCCGTGCGGTGGGATATCGTCGTCAGGCTTGCGCCCGGCATTATTCTGGGTAGCCTGTTAGGTAGCATAGGGGTGTTTTCTTTGTTGAACGGCGCCTATCTGGCCATATTCTTTGGGGTGTTCGTTGCGTTTTCGGCCACCCAGATGCTGTTGAATAAAAAGCCGGCGCCAAGCCGCGAGATGCCGGGCACGGCTGGCCAACTAGTGGCTGGCGGCGCCATCGGCCTTATTTCGGGGCTTGTCGGGGCAGGGGGCGGGTTCATCAGCGTTCCATTTATGACCTGGTGCAATATCGCTATACACGCCGCTGTGGCAACAAGTGCCGCGCTGGGTTTTCCCATCGCCATCACAAACGTGGCGGGGTATATCATTTCAGGCTGGTCGGTTCACGATTTGCCCCCCGGTTCGTTCGGCTATCTATGGATTCCCGCTGTTGTGCTCATTGCAAGTGTCAGTGTGTTTACGGCTCCCCTGGGTGCGCGCGTGGCGCACCGTTTGCCTGTCACCGCGCTAAAACGCGTGTTTGCCTGCCTGCTGTTTGTACTGGCAGCGTACATGCTCTGGAAAGGTATTACGGCCTGATCTAAAGTGCGACAAAGCTATCCTGTTTCGCTAAGCGAACCATTGTTTCGCATTAACTTGACCGTTATTTTGCTGGCGTGAAAGAATACAGCCGCGCGCGCTGCCTGTTTGTTTCAGCGAGGGCGCTTTAGCCTTTTGCAACCAGGAAACCCCATGTCAGAAGACGCCATCTTGGCCGATGATGCCGGTACAGACCGCCAGTTTGTCAATGCGCTGGCGCGAGGCCTTGAAATTTTGCGCTGCTTCCAGCCGGGTAAGCCCTATCTCACCAACGCTGAGCTGTCACGTCAAACGGGCTTTCCCAAGCCCACGGTCACCCGGCTTACCTATACCCTCAAAAAACTGGGTTATCTCGGTTACTCAGAGACTATCGGCAAATACATGCTGGCGCCCGGGGTGTTGGGGCTGGGTTACTCGATGCTGGCCAATCTCGATCTGCGCAGTCTGGCCCGGCCTTCCATGGAGCAACTGGCCGAGTATTCTCGTGTTTCGGTGTCTATAGGCGTACGGGATCGTCTCAACATGATTTACGTCGAAACCTGCCGAAGCAGCGCAAGGGTAACCTTGCGGCTCGATATTGGTTCACGCATTCCCATTGCCACAACGTCCATGGGCAAGGCCCTGATATCTGGCCTGCCGCCTGATGAGCGCGCTGAGATCATGGATATGATCAAAATGGCTGACAAAGAAAACTGGCCACGCATACAGGCTGACCTGGATCAAGCCCTTGATGATTACCAAAACAAGGGCTTTTGCATCGCCTACGGCGAATGGCAATCTGAAATTCGCGCTGTTGGGGTGCCGCTGGTGGGCGTGCCGGGCGAAAAGCAAATGGCTTTTAACTGTGGCGGCCCGGCATTTTTGCTGTCCCGTGATAGGCTGGAAAAAGATCTTGGACCCAGGTTGGTTGAGCTTGTACGTAGTGTGGAGCAAAACCTCGGCCGACCCTGAGGCCTTACTTTCATAAATTTTAGTCGTCAGATTTCAAGGAAAAAATCAGTGATACGCGATCAAGAAACCCTGAACATGCTGTTGGACAGCGTGTCGCGCTTTGTGCGTGAACAGTTGGTGCCTGCCGAAGCCGAGGTGTCTGACACCGACGAAATACCGCCGCGTCTGGTAGCGCAAATGCGTGAGCTCGGGCTGTTTGGTCTGGCCATTCCCGAAGAATATGGCGGCCTGGACCTCACCATGGAAGAAGAGGTGTTGTTCGCGTTCGAGATCGCCAAAACTTCGCCTGCTTTCAGGTCACTGATTGGTACCAACAACGGGATTGGCGCTCAGGGCCTGGTAATTGATGGTACTGATGAACAGCGACGCAAATATCTGCCGCGCATGGCCTCAGGCGAAATCATTGGTTCATTCGCACTGACCGAGCCGGGCGCAGGCTCGGACGCCGCTTCATTACGCACCACCGCCGTCCGCGATGGTGATCACTATGTGGTCAATGGCACCAAGCGTTTCATTACCAACGCACCCGAAGCCAGCATTTTCACCGTCATGGCTCGCACTGATCCCGAGAAAAAAGGGGGCAGCGCGATTTCAGCCTTTATCGTCGAAAAAGACACACCCGGGCTGTCTTTGGGAAAAATCGACAAAAAAATGGGTCAGCGTGGTGCTCACACCTGCGACGTCATTTTCGAAAACTGTCGCGTGCCTGCAGAAAACCTGATTGGCGGACGTGAAGGCATAGGCTTTAAAACAGCCATGAAAGTGCTTGATAAGGGCCGGTTGCATATTTCGGCCATTAGTGTGGGTGTTGCCGAGCGCATGCTTGACGACGCCCTGCGCTATGCCATGGATCGCAAACAGTTTGGCCAGCCCATTGCCGATTTTCAGCTTATTCAGGCCATGCTGGCCGACAGCAAGGCTGAGATCTATGCGGCGCGCTGCATGGTCATTGATGCCGCGCGCCGACGTGACGCCGGCGAAAACGTGTCGACACAAGCTTCTTGCTGCAAATTGTTTGCCACTGAAATGTGTGGGCGTGTGGCTGACCGTGCAGTGCAGATTCATGGCGGCGCAGGTTATGTGTCTGATTACGCCATTGAACGCTTTTACCGTGATGTGCGGTTGTTCCGAATTTATGAAGGAACAACCCAGATTCAGCAACTGGTAATCGCGCGCAACATGATTCGTGAGGCACAGGGCTAAACGCTGTTAGCTGGGCGTCGGCGCTATGGCGTGGGTGCCCCGTTTAGCGCGTGCAGGTTTCGATAAAATTGTGGGGCAGGCCAATGCCATGTTCACGGTACAGGTCGACAACTGCCGCGAGTTTGGCCCGGGGCAGGCCCATTTGCACCAGTGAACGCAGCAGTCGGCGCAGGTCGGTTTCTGCCGCTTTGCTGCGGCTAAAGCGATAGCGGCTAAGCTCCCAGTCAACCACGGCGGTTCTGGGTGGCGTCGTCGACATGTTTACAAAAACCTCTTTCGGATACAGATGCCCATGCTTGCGTCTGGCCTTATGCAAGGGCAACAGGGCATGAGCCACCGAGACCAGTGCGGTTGATTGCTGATCAGGTGTAAGGCTGCCTTGTCGTATGGCGTTTTCCAGGCTGACATAACCGGCCAGGTCGCGTGTAACCAACACGGCGTGCCATCCCTTTTCGTCGTGCCGCATATCGAAGAATACGAGCTGGGCCGTCGGTACGCCCAGTGCCGCGCAACGCTGCATGTTTTTCCATTCGCGCAAAAGTGTAGGGCGTGGCAAGGGATGGCTTAGGTCGCGAAACAAGTGATTGCTTTGCCGCTTTACGTAGTGCAGCACGCCCGTATGTGGGTCAACAATGCGGTAGACGCCGCTGATGCCACCGCGTTGCTCGTTGGCGGGTTCGACGAGCTCGCCCGGTGCGGTCCACCAGAAATCGCTGAGGGTTACAGCGGTGCGTGTATTGGATGTTGAGTTCGACATGAGTTGAGCTACTGCTGGCAATAATAGATGGGCCAAGTGTACGCGACAGCAATGAAGCTGTAACAGCTTTGTACACACTAGCGCGCAAGGTTGGGGCGCCATGCCTGCTTTACACATTAAAATTACAGCTTTAAAGCCACATCAGCGGGGTGTTCGCCAATACGGGCGAAGCTATTTTCGCGGGTGGCCGGGATTTGCTACAACAATGTCTTTCTACGCATCACTTGCGCGCTTTTCGTCGCGTTTACGTCATAGCCGCTCTTCACGCTCGGCGCGCCCTGGGCTGGTGGGTTCAGTTACAAGCCGCAAAGTACATAGTCCGGGATTAGTGCTGTTTGCCTTGGCCATTGGGGCGTTTGCCATTGGCACAACCGAGTTCGCTACCATGAGCCTGCTGCCTTATTTTGCACAGGATCTGGGTATTGATGCGCCTACGGCCGGTCACGTCATCAGCGCTTACGCCCTGGGCGTGGTCGTGGGTGCCCCTATTCTTACCGTGCTGGCTGCACGTCTGCCTCGGCGTACGCTGCTCATCTGGCTAATGGCGATGTTTGCGCTCTTCAATGGCCTGTGCGCCTTTGCGCCCACTTACGGCTGGATGCTGGTGTTGCGGTTTCTCAGTGGGCTGCCGCATGGTGCTTACTTTGGCATTGCTTCGCTGGTTGGTGTTTCGCTGGTGCCGCTAAACCAACGCAACAAGGCTGTAGGGCGTATTTTTCTGGGGTTGACGGTGGCCACCGTTATTGGTGTTCCTTTCGCCAACTGGCTTGGACAGACGGTAGGGTGGCGCTGGGGCTTTGGCCTGGTGGCGCTTGCGGGTGTGCTTACGGTGATACTGGTGGCCTGGCTTGTGCCTGACACGCCGGTGGATAAAGGGGCAAGCCCCTTGCGTGAGCTGGGAGCATTGCGTCACGGGCAAGTGTGGCTGACCCTGGCAATTGGTGCCATCGGATTTGGCGGGCTATTCGCGGTATACACTTATCTCGCCGACATACTATTAGCGGTGACACATGTATCGCCGGTCACCGTCCCGCTCGTATTAGCGGTGTTTGGCGTGGGCATGACGGTTGGCAATATCATCGTGCCCTGGTTTGCCGATCGCGCCCTCATGCCCACGGCGGCCGGGTTGCTGCTGTGGAGTGCGGTCATGCTTGGCCTGTTTGTGTTTGCAGCCGAAAATGTCTGGGCCTTGAGCGTTACCATATTTTTCATTGGCTTTGGCGGTGCGCTGGGTACCGTATTGCAAACTCGGCTGATGGATGTCGCCAAACACGCCCAGGGGCTGGCCGCAGCACTTAACCATTCTGCATTCAATTTTGCCAACGCGCTGGGCCCGTGGCTGGGCGGCCTGGCCATTGCTCACGGGATGGGCTGGACCTCGCCCGGCTGGGTGGGTAGCCTGTTGGCGTTGGGCGGGTTATTGCTTTTGTTGTTGTCAGTGTGGCTGGATAGGCGGGCCCGGCACTGTGCTTGAACAGATCGATATGCCGCATGGTGTTGGCGGGCTAGAGGCGGGAGATGCCGGTGTTTTCTAGTGCGGGGCGAAGCCAGAGGCAAGTGCGCACGATTCGACACCCCAAAACCCGTTAAATAGTGCTTGCAGTATGCCCGCTGGTCTCGCCTGAGCGAAAAATTCTAAATAGTGGTTGCAACGCGCTCGCCAGCCTTGCCCGGGCTATGCTTCATCTTGCCATTTGATCTTCATATCGCGCACCAAGTCTTGTGCAACCCGCAAGACCTCTTGTTTTGGTGGATCGTTTTCATTTTCCAGCAAGGCAAATAATGCATCTGTGGTACGGAGAATGGCGCGGATATTAGCCCAATGTGCCCGCTGAAGGTTAACGAACTCAGGATGGTTTGTGATGCCGATGTCTTGATGCAAGGGTGTCCCTCTCGTTTTGTGCCGTGCTGGTCACGGCAGGCTTATTCTGAACTGAGTCTTCAGCATGTTGCTTTTGTTTGGCTTGCTGGCCATCGCGCCTGGTGTTCAGTATAGATGCTGGGCCGATCGGCGCCACCCATGCTAGAGCAGTAGGTTCAGAATTTGTGCGTAGGCTGGCCGTTACATCACCGTAATGTCGATACCCTCCTTGGCTATGTATTGTGGATAGACATGGCCCGTTACGGGCCAATCTATGTCAAACGATAAGGGTGTGCATAACTCGGTGAGGCAAGACAGGAACCCAAGCAGCTAATATCATGGGTACGTCAACAAAGAGTCAACATACGATTGTCGCCTAAGTGGCTACTGATGGGCTACAGCATGCGGCAGCTTCAGAAACACCCCGATGAACCGATTAAAGGTCCCATGAACTCTATCGCACAGGCGCTGAAGAAGGCGCAAGATGAAGTACTCCATATAAACCCCATCTCCCAGTCTGTTCCCGACTTTGATCTAGTTGCAGCCTATCGTTTGGCCGCAGATATTCAGACCAGGCGTGTTGCTGCTGGTGCGAGGTTTCTTGGTCGCAAGATTGGTTTCACCAATCCCCAGCTGTGGACGCAGTTTGGGGTTGATGCGCCTATCTGGGGAGCCATGTACGATCACAGCGTCATCCAGATGAAAGAAGGGCAAGTGGCGTGCGATCTTGCCTCTTTCAGCGAACCCAAGATTGAACCCGAGATCGTCTTGCACTTTCACAAGACGCCAGTAGGTGCCAGCACGCCGGAAGACCTGTTGTCGTGTATTGATTGGGTTGCCCCAGGTTTTGAAATTGTGCAGTCACACTTTCCTGGTTGGCGCTTCACGGCGGCTGACGCCGTCGCTGATGGTTCATTGCATGGCGCCCTGCTTTTGGGGCCGCCCCATCCCCTACAGGCTTTGGGTGATGACGCAGCGGCATGCCTTGAAATGTTGACGGTATCGCTTTCATGTAGTGGCCAGCTGCGTGAAACGGGCTCAGGCGCCAACGTGTTGGGTAACCCTTTGAACGCTGTACTCCATCTCATCCATGAACTCGCGCGCGATGGGATGGCGCCCATCGAAGCAGGTGAGTTAATTACCACGGGATCGATGACGTCCGCATTTTCGGTTTCGCCGGGAGAGCAGTGGAACGCCGCTTTTATGCATGTGCCGTTTGACGAAATATGCGTATCTTTCGAGTAGCGGGCGTGCTGTGCTTCTTAAGAAGGGCGGTGTAAAGCCAAGTGTGGCTGCCGTTTTCGGCAGAGCCGATTTTTTGTTGTTTTTATACTTGCGCAAGGCTTCGACGCCAGCCTAACTGTGCAAAGCGTTCAAAGCAGAATTGTAAGTTTTATAAGTTATTGTTTTTATTGCTTTTTTGTACTCCATTGATTGGATCAATCGCGCTGCAGGTACCTTTTTCTTACATCCTGAAAACCCTTGGACTGCGTACGATGTTAAGATAATTGCGGAAATCAGCACAGCAGTACGCACCCGAGCCAATGTTAATCTCAAGAAAACAACATTCCCCATCTAAAATTTTTCGCCATATTTTGCTCCGTCGTTTTCGGAGCAAGGCCGCTGTCCATCTCGTTGCAGTCAGCTGTGCATTAGCCCCCTGCAGTGTTCTCGCCAACGAGTTGATCAACTCGCATAATGGCGTATTTTCCAGCAAATTTGAACTCAACCAGTGGCCAGATAATTCGACCCTGCCGTATGCGGCTGCCGAAAGGTTGAGCAAACAGCGGGTTCAAACATTGGCCGAAGAGGCCAGCAAGCGGGCACAAACCCAATATTTGGCCAAAAAATTCGGCCAGCACGTAAAAATTGTGCGCCAGTATGTAGATTATGCCTGGGCTGAGGCGGCAAAGCGGGACGGCATCGAGCCCGAGCTCATTATCGCCATTATGCAGAAAGAAAGTTCATTGCGTCCGCGGGTTCAAAGTCGCTTTGGTGCACAGGGCTTGATGCAGGTTATTCGTAAATGGCACGGTGAGAAACTGCGGCCTTCAGAATCACTTTTCGACCCAGAGGTCAACATTCGGGTTGGCAGTGACATTCTTGAAGAGTACCTGGAACTGGCGGGTGGCAGCTTGCCTCAAGCCTTGAAAAAATACTCGGGCAATGCCCGAGGTTATTCAAATACTGTCCTTAAAGAGTCGCGTAAGCTCGCCCTCGTTGCCGAGCAGGCCGTGGGGGGCTAACCGGTCTTTCGTCGGCAGCATGCCGAGCCCAGCGGCAGTAGCCCGTGCTTTGGTCTGGTTTTTGAGCTAATACCTGATAGCCACGTCGCCAGGTAGGTAGCACGACGTGGATGGTGGTTGAAACCTCTACAGCGTATAAATTAAACGCTTACTTGGCGAAAAGCTGGCTCATGTCTTTGAACGCCTTGAACTCCAGGGCGTTTCCACAGGGATCAAGCAGAAACATGGTGGCCTGTTCGCCCACCTGGCCTTTGAAACGCACGTACGGCTCGATCACGAACTGAGTACCGAAAGACTTCAGGCGTTCTGCAAGTGCTTCCCATTGCTCCCACCCCAAAATAATTCCAAAATGTGGCACAGGCACGTCGTGCCCGTCTACAGGATTGGTATGCGCACCGTCTTGAGAAGCCGTTTTTGGGTGCTCATGGATGACCAACTGGTGGCCGTAAAAATTAAAATCGACCCATTGCGTGCTGGATCGCCCCTCTTCGAGCCCAAAAACCTCACCGTAAAAGCGACGGGCAGCGGGGAGGTCATAAACAGGAATTGCCAGGTGAAACGGGGACAGGCTCATTGAGGGGTCCTTATAAGTACATGTGGGATGGTCGGCGAGAATAACGCCACACTATTTTAAGCTTTAATGTACTTTTTGTTTGCGTAGACGAGAGTCTAATGTCGTGAGGGGCCAGGCACTCATGCCCGGAAGCCCCCCCAAATGCCGCACTGATTTCAAATGGTGGGCGGCCTGCAGTCTTTACCCAGGTTTTGCCGAATGATCGCCAGGTCGGCCTCATTCGTGAGGCCGTCGTGGTTAAAGTCATACCAGCTTGAGTTTCCACCATTACGCGTGCTGAAGCGCTTCCAGTTTTCGATGTCTGTGTTGTCGACAACCAGATCCAGGTTACCGTCGCCGGGGCATTCGATTTTGCTGTCTAACAGCGTATTCATGCCTGATACCAAGGCGGCATAATGCTTTTGCTGTTCTGCAGTCAGGGTCTTTCGGGCAAGAAGGTTTCCGGGCGCATTATCAAGCTTGGGCAACGGAGAAGCTTCGTTGATCGCATATAGCTCGTCAGCGGGTTCAACTTGGCCACTAGCGCAATTTAAGCGCTCAATTCTCACAAGTTTGTACTGCTCGTCGCGCAGCGCTCTCTGCGAGTGTGGAAAAACATCCACTGCGTCGTCGCCTTGCGCTGTCAGATAGTCGTTCACGGCACAACAAGAAGTCAGCCCTGCACCGCCGGCCACGCCACCCGGACCGTACCAGGTTCCTCCCTGATCCTCGCATACGCCCTGTTGTGGAAACAGCTGCACGCATACGTTGGACGACGGAATGACGCAGGGCGGGGCCAGCTCAGCGTTGATGGACCCGATGTTGGTGCCTATTTCGGTGAAGTTAGTCTTGCGGATGCTGGCATGGCCAGGCTCGGTCAGATAGGGAAGTATTGGCTGAGCGTCCAGTCCGCGGGCCTGTGGCACCTTCTGCTGAACGTCAATTCCAGCGATTTCGCCAAACAAGCTGAACATGTCAGCAGAGTTCACCATGTGCGGAACGTCGCGATTCGGCTCCTTGACCATTGGGCCCGCCACAATAAGTGGAACCCAGACACCAGTCTGGTAAGCGGAGCCTTTGGCACGCAGGAGGTTAAAGGGCGCCTTTACACTCGGGCCATAAGTGCCATTGTCAGCCATGATTACAACCACGGTATTGGTATCTTGTGGTCGGTAATCGAGAGAGCCGTCGGGCTTGCGCTTTGCCAGGCCGGCTTCAACGAGCAGGCGGCCGATTTCTTTATCCATCGCCTCGGTCATCTGGTTTGTGAGAACACGCTGCTCTGCAGTTCCTGTACAGGTATAGGCGCCCGTTTCGGCGGCGTCGGTCGCAAGCAATGATATGGGAGGCGGTTGCAGTGGTGTGTGGATGGCTGAGTAACCAAGGCTGAGCATCCATGGTTGGCCTGGTGCCTGCTGGTTGATCCAGTTGACAGCGCTATCGGTTTCTATGGTGCTACGGTAGCCTCGCCCGCGCGCATCTGAGACGGGGATGGTTTCCACGCTGGCGTCTGGTCGATTGATAATTAATTGGCTGGTGTAGTAGCCGTTTTGACATTGCCGTACACGTGCCGGTGGGTTGGTAGCAAGCCCCGCTATCTGCGCCATGGGCCGGATCATCCTTAGCGTTGGGAACAAAGCCGCAACCATAAACCTGATCCACTGGGCTGATGCCCCCTGCGGTTTTGTCGATAGGGTAAGGCCCACCGTCCAGGTACCCTTCAAAATAGTCCCAGCCCAGCTCGTGCATAACACCGTTGCCAAGTGGGTTGTTTGCTGGGTTCAGATGCGAACCGGATAAGTGCATTTTGCCAATGACGGCATTGGCGTATCCCTTTTCCTTTAAAAGCTTTGGCGTCGTAATTTCGTAGGGGGATACCTGAGAATTGGCGAGGTCAAGCGCAACCACTGCGTTTAGAACGTCAGTGCGAAATGGATAGCGCCCTTGGAAAAACGTGGCACGGCCGGGTGAACATGTAGGCATAGCCCACGCATTTCAGAAACGTACGCCCGCATGGGCGATG
The DNA here is from genome assembly GCF_008369125.1 of Pusillimonas sp. ANT_WB101. Taxonomy (NCBI): domain Bacteria; kingdom Pseudomonadati; phylum Pseudomonadota; class Betaproteobacteria; order Burkholderiales; family Alcaligenaceae; genus Pusillimonas; species Pusillimonas sp. ANT_WB101. Next base: position 541,721 of record NZ_VOAY01000001.1, read on the forward strand.
ACGTCAATGTTTGGCGTTTGGGCTGGCGTTAATCCGCCATAGCCGAACACGGGTAGCTGATCGACGCCAAGATCGTCCAGCACAATAAACAAAATGTTGGGGCTTTGTTGTACGGGTGTCTCGCTGGAGGCGACGTTGTCGCCGCTATGGCACGATGCCAGCGTTATTGAGACCAGTGTCGCAAAAAGCAGGCGTGAGAGCGTTTTGTTCAAGGCAGTCTCCGAAGCTCGGCACGATAAGCTCGTAAAGGTATTTGAGCTATGTTGTTATGGCTGATCGCCCGCTTTTCGCGCGTCGATTTTTTGTAATTGTAAGCGTTGGCGAAAATCGTAATATAAATTTACTTGACTGGCATCAAGATTTGTATGGGGTTTGGTATGGCGACTATCTTGACGTGATCAGAAAAAAATATACTTTCCACTCAGCTGAGGAAAGCAAATGACCGCGAACAAGCGAAATACGCGAAGTACTTGGGTCGATCCGGATGATGCACCTGAGTTAACCGACGAATTATTCAAAAAGGCCGATTTGTACGAAGGCGACAAGCTGGTCAGGCGGGGCCGCCCGAAATCAAATGACCCAAAAGTGGCTATCAGCTTGCGCTTGCCGCCTGATGTATTGGCACGGTGGAAGTCTACGGGAGCTGGATGGCAGACGCGTATGGTGGCGATGTTGCAGTGTTACGCACCGAAGCTTTAGAGTCTGCCGCGTTATGGGCAAAAAATGCCTGCGTCGGTTAAGTAACGTTTGGAGCGTGCTGACGAGCGATCTCATCCAGCACGCTAACGAGCGCTGCGTGTATTGGCGGGTCGCTTGCAAGGTGGCCGGCATTAACGCATATTTGCTTAATGTTGGGCATATGCGTTTTAAGCCAGGCTAGGTTGGCGAGAGGGCAAACCGGGTCTCTTTTGCCATGCACAGCGGTGCCGACAATGCCATGAGCGTGGGCTTGCGCTGCCAGTTGGGGTAACCGCCCGCCACGCAAGCCACATGCGTTCCACAAATAATGCACCTGTATCAGGTATTTTGCTGTCTGACGGCGTTGCTGCAGCGTGTTTTGCCGGCGGGTTCGGCTGCTCATGTGGCGATTGCATCGTGCCAGCATCGCTCTTTCAAGTGCACTATATGCCTGTGCCACCCGCCACGCGGTGGGGCCGCCTTGTCGAAGGCGGGTGTACATGGCTGACACCATTGCGTCAGAGCCAGCAGCACCGGAGGCACGATACAGATCAAGCCAGGCCCGGGGAGCCCGAGTGCGTGACGCACTGAGTAAACCGCGAACTTCCCGACCACTTGCCAGAAAGGTGCCGCGAAGTATCAGCCCCAAGACAGCCTCAGGATAGCTTCCCGAGTAGGCAATGGCGAACGTCGCACCCCACGAGCCGCCCAACACATACCATTTTGAAATCCCCAGATGCGCACGCACGGCTTCAACGTCGCGCAAAAGCCATGCCGTACTGTTGCGGGCGATACGGCCCGAAGGGGTAGAGCGTCCACTTCCGCGCTGATCAATCAGTACAACCAAAAATCGTGATAAATCGAATGGACGCAGCATCGACGCATTGCTTCCCGACCCTGGGCCGCCATGGAAGGAGACGATGGGAATGCCGTCGGCCGAGCCCGCTGTGGTGATGTGAATTCGATGCCCATCCCCAGCGGACAGGGTGCGGTGCATAACAGTCATGTAGAGCCCACCTGATTAAAGCAGAAGATGCGATTCATACACGTATACCCTAAGTTAACGAAATGAAGCGAGCAGCGATTATGTCGAAACCGAGGTAATTTCCGAAACATATTGCTATGTATCTGGCCTGCGGAATGTATTAGTGCTTATTTTTATGGAGGGTTCAAGTTTTAGATCTTGAACTGCACTGACAGAAGCCGTAGACTCTGGATAGCAGATGTGTTGTGAGGTGTGTTGTGGTGCGCAACGAATGCTACTAAGTACACGTATTATTACATTATCACAGGAGAGACATCATGACTTGGAGTACTCCCGCTTATACCGACATTCGCTTCGGTTTTGAAATCACCATGTATATTGCAAATCGATAGATTTTGCTGATTTCGCGATAATTTTACGAGGAAAAGCGGCGGAATTTATATTCCGCCGCGTCACATATGAAGCTGAAAATATTAGGTTCAGCCGCTGGCGGTGGCTTTCCTCAGTGGAACTGTAACTGTCCAAACTGCGATGGCATTAGGCGCGGCACGATCAAAGCCCAGGCGCGAACACAGTCGTCTCTTGCCATTAGTGTCAATGGCGACGACTGGCTATTGATTAATGCGTCACCCGATATACTCGCTCAAATTCGCAATAACCCATCTTTACAGCCCGCAAGAACGGTGCGCGATACGGGCATTGCTGCCGTATTAGTGACGGATGCACAGATTGATCATGTTACCGGGTTATTGATGCTGCGAGAACGCAGCACACCTTTGCCGCTATACACCACCGAATCGGTGTTTCGTGATTTATCGACCGGTTTCCCGATTACGTCAATATTGTCGCATTATTGCGGGGTTGAGCATCGCGCCATACCGCTTGACGGCAGCGCCATGCAAATTGATATTTTGCCAGGCGTGTCAATCACGGCAATCCCGCTGCGAAGCAAGGCGCCTCCGTATTCGCCCAATCGTCAGGCCCCGACGCAAGGCGACAACATCGGCCTGTTTATCAAGAACACGCAAAGTGATGCATCGGTATTTTATGCCCCCGGGCTTGGGCAGCCTGAGCCTCATGTTATTGCAGCGATGAATCGTGCAAGCACGGTGCTGGTGGATGGCACGCTTTGGCATGATGATGAAATGATACAGCTGGGGCTTTCTGCCAAAACATCTCAAGACATGGGGCATCTGGCTTTACACGGTGCCGGCGGCATGATTGATGTATTAAACGGGCTAGACACCCGCTCACCCCCGACCCGCAAAGTGCTGGTTCATATTAACAACACCAACCCGGTACTGCGTGAAGATTCCGTCGAGCGAGCCAGCCTTGTTGCTAACGGAATTGAAGTGGCTACCGATGGTATGACGTTTGAGCTATAACACGATGACAACGATGAGCCGTGCCTGGACCCCGGTGGAATTCGAAACCAAACTTCGCGCACTTGAAGTCCATTATCATATTCACCATCCGTTCAATATTCGCATGAATAGTGGCGGCTGCACCCCCGAACAAATTCGTGGATGGGTCGCTAACCGCTTTTACTATCAGATCAACATTCCACTCAAAGATGCGGCTATTCTGTCCAATTGTGACGACAGAGAAACGCGCCGGCGTTGGGTGCTGCGACTTCTGGATCATGATGGCTGGCAAGATAACCCGGGCGGTATCGAGGCCTGGAGCCGCCTCGGTGAGGCAACAGGGCTGTCACGGGATGAAATTTGGTCGCTTGAACACGTTGCACCCGGTGTGCGTTTCGCCGTAGATGCTTATGTAAATTTTGCCAGACGCGCACCGTGGCAAGAGGCTGTTTGCTCTTCGTTGACAGAAATGTTTGCGCCGCAGATTCATAAAGACCGGCTCACGACATGGCCTGATCACTACAACTGGATCGAGCCCGAAGGGTTGCATTATTTTCGTTCTCGTATACCTTTGGCTGAGCGCGATGTCGAGCATGGACTAGAGGTTACGCTAACCCACTTTAAAACACGCGACGAACAAGAACGAGCACTTCAAATCTTGCGGTTCAAACTCGACATACTGTGGTCTATGCTGGATGCTATCGAAAGGAAGTTTCCATAAATGCCAACATTCGAACAGGGCGCTGAAACATTGCGTATGAATGCTACGTTTAGGCTACAGTGGGAAGAAGCGCAGCAAGGTTATGTACTTCTTTACCCCGAGGGCATGGTGAAGCTCAATCAAAGCGCTTCAGAAATCCTCAAACTGTGTGACGGTACGCGAACTCTGGAAAAACTTGTCGCAGATCTAGAAGTTGCGTTCGAAACCGCAGGTCTTGCTGCGGAAGTTGCAACGTTTGTCGAACATGCAAAAGGGCGTGGCTGGATTATCACCTGAAGTGCATCTGCAGGAGACACTGGATGCCAAGCAGACCCGAAAACAATAACGGTGTTCAGCCGCCATACTGGCTACTGGCTGAGCTGACTTATCGCTGCCCGCTTCACTGCGTTTTTTGCTACAACCCGGTCGAATACAGTGGCGTAGGCCCTGAACTGACTACAGAGCAGTGGTTGAAGGTGCTCGAAGAAGCGCGTGCGTTGGGTGCTGTTCAACTTGGCTTGTCGGGTGGAGAGCCTCTGGTACGCGATGATCTGGAAGTTATTGTGGAGCATGCGCGCAAGCTTGGTTTTTACACCAATTTGCTCACTTCAGGCGTTGGTTTGACCGAAAAGCGCCTTACTGACCTGAAGCGTGCTGGCCTTGACCACATTCAATTGTCATTTCAAGACTCTACACGCGAACTTAACGATTTTTTGTCCAGCACGAAAACATTCGAGCTAAAGAAAAGAGTCGCCAAGATGATCAAAGATCATGGCTACCCCATGGTGTTGAATTGCGTGCTGCATCGTCTGAATCTGCCGCATATCGGCCAAATTATCGACATGGCAGTCGAGATGAAGGCAGATTACCTTGAGCTCGCCAATACCCAGTATTATGGCTGGGCGTTGCGAAATAGAGCAGCGCTGCTGCCCTCGGCAGATCAACTGAAAGAGGCCGAAGCAACGGTTCAGCAAAGGCGTGCCGAAATTGGTGACACCTGCAAGATACTTTTTGTTGTCCCTGACTATTTTGAAACGCGTCCCAAACCCTGTATGAGCGGGTGGGGAGCGATCTTTCTGGTTATTGCGGCAGACGGCGCTGCACTGCCATGTCACGCCGCGCGAGAATTGCCGGGTATTACGTTTCCCAATGCGGCGACAGACGGCATAGAGCACATCTGGTATGAAAGCCAGGCGTTTAATGCCTATCGAGGCGACGACTGGATGAAGGAGCCTTGCAGAAGCTGTGACGAGCGTCACAAAGACTTTGGAGGTTGCCGATGTCAGGCTTATCTTTTGACGGGTGACGCGACAAACGCGGACCCGGTATGCAGTTTGTCACCGCATCATCACGTCATCACGCAAGCGGTAGAAGACGCGCAAAAGCCAGCTGTGCGAAAGCAGGTTATGCAGTTTCGAACCAACCCGTCTTCAAGTCCGAAAGTCTGATAAACCAGTATCCACCCAATAGCGCGAACAATCGAATGTTTTGAACGACTTGAGTAACCCGAACAGCTCAAGTAATCGTAGTAACCGCAATTACTGTGGTAACCGTAACCGTAACCGTAACCGCAGTAGCTGTAGTAATTATAGTGGCCGCAGCAGCCGCTGAGACTGCAGTAACTGTAGTAATCCTGACGGTGCCTTTAACCGCTTTAACCGCTTTAATCCCGTAACTCCCGTAACTCCCGTAACTCCCGTAACTCCCGTAACTCCGATAAATCGATAAACCGATAAACCGATAAATCCAATAGACCGATAAATCCTATAAATCCTATAAATCCGATAAACCGATAAATCCTATAAATCCTATAAATCCGATAAACCGATAACCCCTTAACCTGATAGCGCCAACAACTCTGGCTAGATATAAATGCGCCCAAGACGCATCTGATTGTCTGTTACGCATAAAAGCCGAGACGACCATAGGCTGTATAGCCTAGGGCCGCAATTCTTATGTTTTATCCATAAAAACTTTAATCGTCATTGATCAGGCAGTTGTATTCAAATAGTTTTAATCGCAGTAGTATTTGGATGCGTTCCTACTTACGTGGAAGGCACATAAAATAAGCTAACTGGAGACATAAAATGAATGCGAAGATACGCGTTTCCCCTATTGCTGTGGGTATGGTTTGCTTTGCTCTGGCCTATGGGGTTCATGCCGCAGAAAATAACGTAAATAAACTGTTAAATATGGAAGTAACAGGCACTTCACTCGACCTCGAGAGTGTGCCGCAAACAGGTGCCAAACAAGAAGCGTTAGCCCGCAATTTAGAACACGTAAAATTGCCTGATGGTTTTAAAATCAGTCTGTACGCGGTAGTACCTGATGCACGTCATATGGCTGTCGGCCCTTCTACTGGGGTTGTTTTTGTTGGTACACGCAAGACAAAAATGTGGGCGGTTACTGATAGCGCAAAAACTCGGGTTGCAGACTCTGTAACGCGCTTTGCACCCTCGGTCACCATGAAAGTTCCTAACGGTGTCTGCTTTTCGCGCGACGGCATTTTGTACAGTGTTGAGCATAATCGGGTCATGGCGTACCCTGCGGCTGAGTTTTTCTATGGCGGGCCAGACGTTGCTGCCGACGTTGTTGTACCTCAGGGTGAGCTGATTCCTGTAGCAGAAGAAAGCTTTAACCACGGTGCCCGTACTTGCCGTATTGGCCCAGACAACAAGTTATATATCACCATGGGCAACCCATTCAATGTACCGCCCAAAGAAAAAATCGAGGTGTACAACAAGTACGGCATGATGGGCATTCTCCGTATGGATAGGGACGGCAAAAATCGCGAAGTGTATGCGTACGGCGTTCGTAATTCCGTTGGCCAAGATTTCAACCCTAAAGACGGTACGTTATGGTTTACCGATAATCAGGTTGACGGTATGGGCGATGACACCCCTCCGGGCGAACTTAACCGCGCTACCAAAATGGGCCAGAACTTCGGCTTTCCGTATTACGGCGGTGGAGATGTTCGCACAGTCGAATACAAAGACGCAGAACCGCCAGCAGATGTCGTGTTCCCACAGGTTGAGATGGCCCCCCATGCGGCAGATCTTGGCATGACGTTTTACACGGGGAAAATGTTTCCAGCAAAATATCAGGGTGGCATTTTTGTGGCTGAGCACGGGTCATGGAATCGCACCACGCCTATAGGCGCCCGAATCATGTTCACCAATCTGAAGGAAGATGGTACGGCTGACAAAACCGAAGTGTTCGCCGATGGCTGGCTGACATCCAATAACGAATATTTGGGCCGCCCTGTTGATGTAGCGATGCTGCCCGACGGATCGTTGCTGGTGTCTGACGACTATGCCGGCGCAATCTATAGAATCTCGTATGAAGGTAAGTAGGCCAGTCTTTCAGGGGTTGGCGCTTGCTGCGCTGGCCCTGGGCGCACTAGGCACGGCAGCATCAGCTGCCGCTGCTGATGTGGCCGCAGGGCGCGCAAAATCAGTGCAGTGCGCCGTATGCCATGGGCCCCAGGGCATCGCAACCTTGCCGGAAGCGCCTAACCTTGCAGGCCAGAATGAAATCTATCTGGTTAAAGCTTTAAACGATTTTAAATCTGGGGTGCGTACCAACGAGATGATGACCATGATGGTGGCTAATTTATCAGAGGCTGATATCGAGAATTTGGCTGCGTATTATCAAAGTATCGAGATCGTGGTTAAAGAGCCTGATTAATAAAGAAAGCTGATATGCGTAATGGTCAGTAAAGGTAGTAATTGCAAGGGTGGGGCAAAGGTAATGGCGATTTTAGCCTTGCCACTGCCTCACCTGCATGGTTTCATTTTCCTAATGGAATCACCACTGTGGCGTACAAGGCGTAGCCCTCAATGCGGTTTTTGGCCCAGAACTCCTTGTAAGCGCGGAGGTTTGCATAGGCGGGCTTGCCGCCGATTTCGAAGGCATAGCCGATCTGTGGCCCGATCGCCGCAACCCTTGATTTGAACGCTCCGAGTTTTGCACCGGAGCCGCTGTCACCGGTCACCTGGTTGTAGACATAGCCTGCGAGTCCGACCTCCCATTTTTCGGACAAGAAGCGCGACGCTCCCCAGTCGAGATGTGAGTCGATGCCGTTTTTGTAATTGGTGTCGGAGTTTTTCCAGTTGTAGGTAAAGCCCAGCAGCGCGGAAAACTCGATACCGGTTTTCGGATCGAAATAGGTATAGGCACCACCGGCGTCGATGGCGGCGTGGCCAATGCCGATATTAGACAGCCGGGAACTGTCATAAGAGCCCGTCGGGATGCTGCCGGTCAGGTAGGTCATCCAATTGTGCACGCCGTGATTCCACGCGACGCTAGCAATCGGGAACAGATCGGTGAAACCCGATACTGAACTGCTGTTGTTGAACCTGGTGCCACTCTTTTGAAACGAAATATGCGCGTCCGTGGTGTTTCTGCCATACCCGAAGCCCAAGCCCAGCGAGGCCTGCCCGCCTAAGAATTTGGTTTGAGGCGCATAGCTTGGCTGCACGATCACTAACGGCATGCGTGAATCGAGGCCCGCAGAGACGTCGCCGCCTCGCACGAACTTCTTGCTTTTTGAAGCATCGCCACTGTAATAGTAGCCTATGGTTGGCATCGACCAACCCGGCGTTGCGGGTACAGCAGACAGGCTCGAATAGGAGCCCGACATCCAGAATGGCACGCCGCCTTCGTCGGCGAACGCGGGCAACGACGCCATTGTCATTATGGTGGCCAAAAGCCAGGGAGTTGCGACATGGCGTGCTGGAGAAATGCGGTGGTTGCGTAGTTTTTGAACCATGCGTGGATATCCTAATCGATTAGTGAGGGAGGCGACAGGCGGTCGAGTCAGGACATTTGACGGCCGCAAACTACCCGTGCCGGACTGAAGCCTTTGCTACAAAAAAGCCGACTGAATACGCTCGAGGGTCCAGAACGTCGCGACGATCCCGATGCAATAAGCAGAAGCCACCACGGTCTTTTGTGGTATTTGGAAGAACCTTCGAACCAACGCGACTGTGGCAAGTATCAACGTAACGAACATCAACTGTCCGATCTCCACGCCAACGTTAAAGCTAAATAGCGCCAACGGGATGTCGCCTTGCGGCAGACCCAGATCTTTCAGTGCACTTGCAAATCCGAATCCGTGCAGCAATCCGAAGGCAAAGGCCACAACCCACGGAGCTTTAATGGTCAGGCTGGTTTGTCCTCGCTTCATCCTGATAATCTCTGCGGCAATCAGGACGATACTGAACGCAATCATGGTTTCAACGGGTCCCGATGGCAGCGATACCCACCCAAGCGTGGCGAACGTGAGTGTGATCGAGTGGGCAACGGTGAAAGCGGTAATTGTCAAGAGTAATACGCGGGTGCCCCTTACAATCAGCATCAAAGCCAGCACAAAGAGTAGATGGTCAAAACCGAACAGAATGTGTTCGATCCCCTCGATCACAAACACCTTCATGACCTGAAAGAAGCCCGGTTGAGGCTGAACGTCAATCCATGGCTGAGAAGGGCGGACTAGCGACGTAGTGACCGTGCCATCCGCCAGTTTTACGCGAACCAGAACATCGGTGATCGACGCCTGCAGCCCGAGAAAGCTTATTCGCTGCCCGAGCAGACCATTGGGTGCTTCGATGAGGCTGCGCTCAACCACGGAGTCGGGCAGCTGCCGTTCTGAAGGCTCGGTCATCAGTTTGATGCCGTCGGAAAACCGTAGAAGGACCGGGAGTCGCATTCCCGACAGCAGTGGCGTGCGCCAGAGCACGTTGAAACGAGCCTCGCCGACTTGATCAATCTGCAGGTACGCAGGTCTCACCTCGTGTGCGGAAACGCTGGCGGGCATCGTCAGCACGCAGATCATCAGTGCAAACAATAGCCCTGTGCAGGAAAGTAAGGATCGAATTGAATAATTCATCGCGACGCGAAACCTGATGGATTGGCAGCGGCCTGGCCGGTGCCAGGCAAGTTGCTCATGTCGATGGTGTCCAGGGCAGGTACGACTACGGTGTAGCGAGAACGCATCTCTGCAAGCGCGGCGCGCTTGATTTCTATGAATTGAGCATCATGCCATGCTGTCCTCACGTCTGCTTCGGCCTCATCGAAGCGCGGTGCACGACCGGGTTCTATGGCGTCTATCCAGACCAAGTGCCAGCCGTATCCAGACTGAATGGGGCCCCGCCAACCACCGGGTTCAAGCTTAAATATTTCGGTGGAAAAGGAGGGGCCGAATTCCCTCATCACTTGTCCGGGAGTGACGTTGCTTACATAGCTGCGCAGACTAAAGATGTCTGCGACTGCGGCAGTTTCTGCAGAGTCGGTTGGCTTGTCGGAAATTACGGCGAGTGCTGCTTTTGCATCGCTTCTCGTATTGTTGCCGCGCTGGTCAGGAGAAAAATACAAATGGCGAAATGTCATGCGGGGCGGCAATGTGAATTGCTCGATGTGTGTGGAGAACCATTTCACGAGCTCCGCTTTCTCCGGCTCCTGCAGAGCAGCCACATCTGCGGCCAGAAAGTCCATTTTCTGTGCCACCCTGCGCTTGATGATTTCATCATTGCGATCCAGGCCGAGGGCCACGCCTTCGCGGAACAGAATCTCTTCTGAAACCTTTTGATCGATCAGGCTTTGCAATTGATGCTGAGTCAACGGTGTTCGGCCTTGTGCAAGCCACGCGAAGATGATTTGGCGAATATCGTTTGCGCTGATTTCTATTTCTTGTGGATCTTGCGCCGCTGGCTCGTTATGTTGAAATGAATATGCGCCAAACACCAGCACACCGACGGCGAAGAAATGCACAAGCGGCTCACCCAGCACGCTGCGCCGCCAAGGCTTCGTGGCTGAGTCTTCCGAAGTAAAGTGCTGGGCGGGTGCTGGCTCAGCGACTTCGGGATTGAGGTTTTCGATTTTTTTCATAGTTCTCAACCCTGCTTACTTTGCCGCAAATGCCAGCTCATAGTTGGCATGACCAAACTCATTGTTGCGTGCAGCGATGTATTTGTCGCCAGAACGATAAACCGTCAATTCGAAAGGCGTGCCGTCAATTGTTGTCACGATGTGGCCGTCCTTGATCTCGTAGGGTGCTGACGAACCTGAAACGCTGTGCGGGTCGCCGCCTTGAGATGACTCGCTGTCGAGTGTGGTGACGGTGCGCTTGCCATCCAACCCGAACAGTACATTGGATGTGTGGCCGGTTACGGTGTTGCGAATCATTAGATTCTTGCCGAAGACAAGTTTTTTGAGCTCATCATCCCCTAGTGCAGTTGCCTGGCTCTTGACCAGGTCAGCGACCATAAGGCCAGATTTGGATTTAGCTTCTTCGGCTTCGGTGGGTGTGTACCAGATCGGTGTGCCCCAGGCGCGTTCTTGAACGGTCGCCGGTGCATTGCCTGGAGGAAGTATGCCGAGCTTGACCGCATCATACGTACTCCAGCGGGGGGTAGGTATCTGGATGACCCGGGCATAATAAAAAGCGTTCTGAGAGGGGTCAAAATCGGGATCGGTCCAGAGCGTCTTCAGCTCCACGGAGCCAATGTCGTTGGTGTAGGTGGCTTTGGCGATATCGACCGTGTTGCCAATTGAAGGGAGCCTGCCCGTGACAGGGTCTGGTTTGCGGTCGCCAGACCAGACAACATCATAAATTTTATCGAATATCTGGCCGTCCTTGGTCCATCCCTTAATAATCTGGATACGATCAAGGTTCCCGTCAACCGGGTCCTTCAAGGCCCAGACGATGAATGACGGGGCCTTGCCATCTGCCTGGCTAAGGTCACCCCCCATGGGTACTCCACCCGCATAGGCTTTCTGCACCCAACCCGTTTCCGACAGCAGGTCATTGTCGTATCCCCACCCGCCGAACATGCGAAGCGTGAGCCGTACCCCGCTGGTTGCGAATACCTCCCGGCGCTGCATCGCAGCGAAAATCGACTCGCGCGTATTTTCTTCCGCCCAAACCCCACCCAAACCAGATGTTCCTGTTTTCAAGATATCCATGCCCGAAAGGATGTTTCCTGCAAGTCTGGCTTCGGGGGTAGCGTCGGCAAAACCGTGATCGCCAAAGTAGTTGGACTGTGAATACGAGGATGCAGTGTTGTGCGAATCGCTGGCACCCAATATGCCCATCTTGTAGGGGTTGTAGCCTCGCGCTGACTGCATAGCTAAACCATTCTGGTACGCCTCACGGATGTAACTTCCGTGCATCTTCGAAAAGCTATTGTCGAGGCCGATCAGATAGTTCATGATTTCGAAGTTCGCGAACTCGTCATTTGGCGACAGAGCCGGATTAGTTTCCGACGCGCCCTTGACCTGTTTGATCTCGGTTAACGGCTCGTTTTTCAGGCGTTCTTGCGCCCATGCTGCATCAATCGGCCTGCCTTTGCTGTCGAGTTCGATTGGAAACATGAGGCCATTTGACAGGTTGGCATTGTGCGAGATCGCCAACAGTTCGGTACCGTTCTTGCGTTGGGTGTCCATCCAGTTCCACAGGTCTTCGGGATGGTCTGAGTCGATCGCCGTAAACGGTGCAGTGGGAAGATTTTTACAGCCCTCGAAGAAGACGTTTCTATGCATGTTCTGGTTCTGCGGCATCGCTGTCCACTCATAGGAACAGAACGTGGTGAACTCGCCTGGCTTGTTGTATTTTTCGGCAATGGCAATGTTCTGCGCCCATACCGAGTTGATTATCGAGGGATCAAGCAATTCCTTGATGGGCTTGCCGCTTGCAATGCTGCCGGCCATCCATTGGAATATCTGCGTCACCGTATTGTCTTTGGATACACGAAGCTTCTGAGCGATTGGTAGCTTGCTGATGGGTGAGTTCGGGTCATTTGCCAACCTGATGACACCGACGTATTCGGCGTGATCAGTGACGCCCTGGAAGTCGAGCGGCGTTTTGATTTGTATGTTGTATCCGGCGGGATGTTTTATCGTCTGCCCTAGCGAATACTGGTAAGCCTCTTCCGGGCCTGTCGCAGTATTTCCGAGGATGTAGGCATCCAGTGACCAGCTTGTGTGCTGGTGGGTCTGGCCGAAGTAGGCATGCCTGTCTTGGGCCGATGCTGAGCTGGCAATAAGAACGATGGCTGCTGAAGCAAGCAATATGAAGCTTTTTGTAGACACGTACATGCGATTCTCCCGGGGTGTAACGGTATCGATTTACCGCGAAACGGTCCCTGTGTGGCATTTGACCGTCGCTCATCAGGCCCGGCAACGCACCCATACGCAAGTGGCTTAGCAGTGCACTAGCCTAATGTACAAATGTCCTATATTGTGATTGCACCAAAAACAGCCTCCGTATTCAATTGTCCCTTTGGGCAAAAGGACGTGCAGAGGGGGCTCAGTTTTTTATCATTAACAGCCATCGTGTACGGGATACATTCTGAACTTTCGGATTGTATAAAGCGTAGCCCGTGGCTGATGTTGGTTTTCTGCTTGAATGTCGTCTCATACCGTGTGATAGCGGCAGGCAAGCCACCAGCCGCATGAACCTGCTCTCCATCTGTCTGGTGGTTGCGCATCTAGATGGACAAGCAGCGCTCAGCGATGAATCCACTCCTGAACGTCAGGCCCACCGTAAGATTCAACAATGTCGATATCAGCACCTAGCTGAGCAAAAAACTGCGTAACCTCAAGGTTATCTTCTTCTGCGGCAACGACAACGGCGCGGTTGTCTTTTGCACGGTAATTAGCCCCTTGGCTCACCAAGTATTGCACTACCGGCAAATGATTGACTGCCGCTGCATACCAAAGTGCCTCATCTTTTTCTTCTTGGCTTCTTCCATGATTAACAAGGTGTTGAACTACTGGAAGATGCCCTTGATCCGCACTAATATTTAATGCCACGTTTTGCTTGGTCGCGCCAGCCTGCAGGCAGCGTATCACTGCTTCCAGGTTTCCGCTTTTGGCGGCAGTCAAGAGTTCTTCATCAGTGTCTGTAGTATTCATTTATGTATCCTATATTCAATTTTAGTGGCCTGAAGGTTCACTGTGTGAAGCCAGGAGCGGGGCCCGTAGAGGGTTGCTTCGAAAATCAGTTTTTTTTCTAGACTGCTGGTAAACGGCCCACGCAACTGAGCCTGCGATATCGAGCGGCTGATAAAACGCCTTTATATGAGATGGCTCACATAAAACCTAACATACGACCAAAGCAAAAGGGGTTACGTTTTCACGTAACCCCTTGGTATTCTTGGTGGCGCATCCCTGATTCGAACAGGGGACCTGCGGATTATGATTCTGACCAACGCCAAACTAAGCACCGTACATAGAGTGTAGCAAAGCAAGGTACGGCACGCAAGGCAACTCTTTCGCAATGCGTACGGATAAGTCGCAATGAGGCAAGTTGTTGCGTCTGTTTGTCGCAGGATTGTAGCGACGGACGATCAATTATAAAAGTCGAAATAACCATTGGTCTTGCTCGGGTCTTTGACCCTAGGCTTTGCCGGGTACAGGCAAACCTCGGTCAATTTCTTCACATCGCTGAGCATCGCGCGCAGAGAGGGGGCATCTACAGGCTTCAAGTGGAGTAGGGCGTACTCAGTTCCATCAACGTCATGCTCGAAATCTAGAAGGTCTTGCTCATCTTTTTCTTCGGAAGTTAGAGGAACCTTCAACATGTGCGCGTCATCGCTTGCAAGAGTGCCTTCTATCAGGCATTCAAAATCTCGCAGAGCCTTCTCTAGAGCAACTCTGGCCGACTCATGCTTAATGCACTTTGGTAGTGTTTCGTTCAGAAACTTTGAGTCATTGACGTTTGCCCGTGCTATCTGTCGTGCTCTCTCGCTGAAATACCCTTTCTTTTCCGCTTTCTCAATTATCTTACCCAGCGAAGTACAGAGAGTTCCACTTGCCCAACGCCTCCACTTTTTTCCAGCGTTGCCGTCTTCGTAATTTGCACCGCCGCATAGTTCCCGCTCCAACTGCGAAGCGGTCTTTCCGCTCTGAAGTTGTATTTCCAGCAATATCTCCTTCTGACGGCGCACTTTAGATGCGTGATTCGGGTTGTTGGCAGAAGGCGGCCTGCCATGTCGTTTCGTTTTGTGCGGTTCGTTCATAGTACAAAAAAGTCTCGTAATACCAAGTTTGTTAGTACTTTACCTTGTTTTGCCTTGCTCCGACAATGAGATCTAATTTATTTTTTGGAGTTAATAATGGATACGAGACCAACAATTAGGCCGTATAAGGATTTCCGAACAGAGTTTGAGTCAATCCCAGACGATGCTCTGATTACTGCGGATGAAGTGTGCTTGTTACTAGGTGGTATTTCGCGTGAAGCTTTGAGGTGCCTCGCTCGCCGGAAGAAGGATTTCCCATCCGCGGCACCCATTCGATTGAAGCGCTCTAAGGCATGGAGGGCGGGAACAATGAAGCAATATTTTCGGAGCTTGAGTACAGATGTAGTAGTGACGAGGGGTAAGAAAACTGGTCGCCCGCGTAACTCGATTTAGTCGCAGTTGCGTAAGTACACTGCATGAAGCCATGGGCTTCGTTTTATTTTCTGGAATGCCGATATGTCAATCAAAAAAGAAACAATAGCCCCAACGAAAAAGCTAGCGTTCCCTATACCTGATCACTGTGCTGCGACGAGCTCTTCCACCGTACTGAGAGCTCCTGAAGCTCACTCAAGAAGCGCAGCCACATCATCCACCATCGCGTCCATGATGGTAAGAGACGCGCAACTGTGTTTTGATGATGACGGAAGTGCGCACACCCTCGTCACTTTCCATAGCAAGAAAAAAGTGGCAATACGGCGGGATGCGGATCATTACAAAGCCTTGTTACGCGAGGGGCTGCCGCTACCGCTCAAACCGCCTGCAAAATACGAACAGGAGTTTGTCCAGTCGCTTTCTGATCTCTCGATTCAGAAACTCGACGGCCTCATTACTCGGCGCACGGGCTGGTGCGGTGCCGGATATGTCACTCGGCAAGGGCTTATTAGCTTCTCGGAGAATGCACCCAGCTTACATTTTCTTGGAGAGACTCCTTACCCCCACAAAGGCAGTTTAGAAAGCTGGAAAGCTAATGTAGGCCCATTTATTGTCAATAACACCATTCCACTGACGCTTGTCGGTTGGCTGTTGTCGGGGGCACTACTTAGAGAGCATGGGGTCGAGTCAGGTTTTATTAATCTTTTTGGTCAAACATCGAAAGGTAAGTCGACGTGTGCCAATCTGGCAGCTTCCATAATGGGCCCGCCTGACGGGAATGGAAATAGTGCAGTCAATACTTGGCGCGCGACTAGCAATGGACTCGAACCTCTAGCTCAGAGTGCAAATGATTCATGTTTGATCTTGGACGAGTTGCGCCACATAGACGCCAAAATTCTAAAACAGACTATTTACTCCATTGCGAACGGGCAGGGCAAGGTAAGAGCCCGGGGTGATGGAAGTCAAAGGGCGATCAGGCATTGGGCATTGAACGTGATAAGTACGGCGGAAATGTCATTGATGTCGCGCTTGAACGAAGCGGGAGATACTGAAGATCTGGGGCTTCGAGCTAGATGGGCTGATATCCCCGTAACGACCGGTTTGCTTGGAGATGCCTTTGATCACTTGAACGGTTACAGCTCCTCGAAGGCGTTTGCTGAGGCCGCCAAATCGGCGGTAGAGAATCATCACGGGGTCGTTTGGGAGGCGTGGATTAAGTGCATCGTTCATAGAGATAAAACCCGAGATCCTGACCTCGGCTCAACCATCAGTATGCTGCAAATTCCGACTGACACACCAGAATTTATTTCGCGGGCAGCAAAGCGCTTTGTGCTTGCCTATATGGCCTTGTACATAGCTTCAGAGAATGAGATTCTCCCGAACCTATCTTGGAACGATATCATTGCGCCCATACGCGTATTTGACGCATGGGCGAAGGATGCCGCTGTTCATGGCAGTGAACGAGACAAATCCTTTCTGCAGGTGCGAGAATGGTTCCAAGCCTATCATTCAAAACTTATTAGCATTTGCAGTGACGGGTATAGTGGCGCAAGCGCTTTCGGATACTCCGAATTTGTTCATGGTCAATACCTTTTTTTCGTTTGGCCTGAGAAGTTTCGTTCGTCTGTCTGTGCTGGCCTGGATCATCATAAGGTCTTACGGGATTTGGAAGAGCGAGGCTTGCTGCGACACGATGCAGGACGCTTGACTAAGAAAAAACGCCTACCTCACTCTGCAGATGCGGTGTGGATGTATTGCATCTCGGGCAGCATTCTCGCCGACCCTGCTGACATAGATACTTGAAGCGATCGTGAATCTAGCTCTTCTTCCTATCACTGGGTACAGTGAGTACAACGAGTACAGCGATTTGTATTGCCTGCAACAGCTGGTGTCCCAAACTAGATTCGTGGATTTGGACGCTCGGTGTCCTTGCGGGCTGCTGTGCTCGTATTTCCGGGTAGGATGCGTGCTGGGCAACGTATTTCCCCAATTCGAAGGCGGCAGCCACAAGACGCAAAATCTCCGCTCAAATAATCGTGATCTCCGCCTAAGCTATGATTATCACGCCCAATATCCGCTTCGAGTCGGGTCAGGTGTCTTTGGCTACAATCGGGCAAACGCGGAAATTTCACAGGTGCAGTTTACTGTCAGCTTGGCAGCGGTCGCAGTCTCGGCTTGATTTCAAGCCTCGCTTTCATCGAGTGTCAGTCTTTAAAGGAAAACTTAATGGAGCTGATGAACCAGCCCTTTACCGGACAGCTTGGAGACCGTCTGATCGAGCTGCTCGACTCACCGGATTACCATACTTTGAATATCGTAGTCGCTTTCGCAAAGAACAGCGGTGTCCTCAGAATCAAGGATTCGCTCCAAAGATTCAGGGAACGTGGCGGAATAGTAAATGCTTTCGTGGGGGTTGACCTTGGCGGGACGTCGTACGAGGCCCTTACAGCTTTGCGACTTCATACCAACTCCTTGAATGTTGTGCACTCTGAAAAAGGCCAAACATTCCATACAAAGATCTATCAGTTTATAGGGAAGGATAAGGGGCTGATAGTTATTGGCTCACATAATCTCACCGGCGGCGGCTTGTGGACCAATTTCGAAAGCTCAGTACTGATCCCGGTAGATCTTTCGAATGTCCATGAGATGCAGATACTAACAGAGACGGACGGCTACATCGGGGAGCTGTCTTCGCTCAAAGATTCATTCATGTCGATTCTTGCACAAGACGACATAGATAAGCTTCTCCACAACGGCTATATATTTAAAGAAGTCGGCGAGCAAGTGCGCCGAGCTAAGGCTGCTACACAGAGTGGAATCGGGGAACGTCTATTCGGGAATGGTGCTCCAGCAAAGCTACCTCGCGTCGCCAAACCGAGCAACGAGAAGACGGTCGGGGTTTCCGTGGGCCCTTCGAGACCTATCTTAGTCACGCTCAGTGACGAAGCGCAGACTATTTGGTTTGAAACCAAGAAATTGACTGGCGGATCACGAAATATCCTTGATCTTTCAATGAAGTCCTTGGTCGAGCGCGGAGACCCTAAAGGCACCCCTTTTGACCTTGACGACCCAGGGTTCATGCGCGGTGGAGTCGAGTTTTTCGGTTTAAATCCTACAGCTACCGATCAGATTAAAAACATCACCCTCAACTTCGAAGGGATTGACTATACAGGCAACACAATACTTTTTCCTGTTGGAGACAGAGCAAACGGTACGTGGCGGCTCCAGATCAAGGGAATTAGCTCTGCTGGAATGAGGATCACTGACGCCTTTAGAGCCAAAGATAATGCGCCCTACTTGGTTGAAAAGATAATCACCTTTACTAAAATCAGGGATGATTACTACTTCTTGTCCGTATTCCCCGAATCTGAACTTGATAATTTCATGGAGGCTTCAAGTGTCTTGGCTCGAAACGGGTCGACAACGAATGCCAAGCGGCTTGGGCTGCTCTAAAAGCGACTTAGCCATTCTTGGTGTTTCTCCTTCCGTGTCCCGCTAATGCCACCCTTTGCTCCACCGAATGTGAGCATTAAGGCGTTGTCACTCAAAGGGACTCCTTCGGAAATGAACAACGGGACCTGATTTACTTCGCAGAAGCGGCTTATAAACGACGTTATGTCGAAGCCAAATGCATACCCCGTCGTGCCTTGATATGGCGGGTCTACATACACGACAGCATCCTTGGGAAACGGATCACTAAGAACCGACATGATATCTATGTTGAGACAGGTCACTCCTTTCATTCCGTTCACGAGCGCATCGATTCGGCGACGCAGCTCCGTCGGAGAGGGTTGCATCGGATTGGCAGGGCTGCGACGTATGCTAGTCGCGGTTGGCTCCCAGTAGTCCCGGAAGAACGCGTTCGCCCAACGTTCTCCATTGCGCCAAATTTGCTTCCCTCCAAATGAGCAGGCCTGAAGCAATGGATAAAGTTCTATTTCATGATCACCCACTGGTAGCGCCGATAGCGCTGACATGTAAGCCTTTAAATCGCGTTTATCACTCGGCAAATCGGATAAAAACTGATCAAAAGCGTCCATATTGAACGTACCGGAGCCGATGGCTGACCAGAAGGAGCCCCAAGAGCTAATGTCGAGCATGCAAATGCGTGAAGGGGCGACGCCTCTGTTAACCAGTTCGATGGACACCGCGGCAGATCCGCAGCATAGGTCGTAGAATCGAGAATTGGGCCCAGGAGCGGCCTCTAGAAGAAAATCGACGATCTGAGCCGCGACGCGCTGCTTACCTCCCTGATACGCACAGGGTACCCGCATTCCGTATCTCACAAAGACTTCCTGCGGATCAGAATTCGTACATAAACGCGCCGGCCGTTGATGATGCCAACACCTCCCCTATCCTCAGAATGGGGACGATACCCTACCTCTTTAAGGGTATTGGATAATACGTTGGTGCGTGCATTGCCGTTGGCAAGCATAACGATCTCGAACTGATCGGGACTGTATTTGTCGAGGAACGTGATCGGCACACCCATAATCCCGTCGTAGTCGACCGGAATATTTTGAGTGCGCCCAACGTCGATAGCATCGTAGTTTTCGTAACGTGGGTATTCTTCCGGGGTGTAGCGCCGGGTCAATGCTATGGGCTCGTGCCGCCTGCTAATATCCAAGTTAGTGAACCAGCGCACGCCTTTCACCCGGATGAAGCGGCGTCCTCTCTCGTCAATACCGCAGCCAGCGGCGTTTAGCGGGTAGCTATCGGGCACATTAAATTTGCGATCACCGGAGCGGATGGATTCCCCATACCAAACTTTATTGTCTCGGAAGAGGGGGAAGACCTCCTTGTATGTTGTAGCGTTCATGTTCCCAAGGATAATAAAGTCCTTTTCGTGACGCTCTAGCAAACTTATGTACTCACGGAAGAGGCTGAAAGGTGGATTGGTAGCCACTATGTCGGCCTCCGTAAGCAAGGCCTCGCACTCGTCGGACCGGAAATCGCCGTCACCAGCGAGATACATTAGAGAGTTGCCCGGCATGGCAAACAAGGTCTCTAAATCCAACGAACCGTCTGGCCTCACCAGAGGCTCGTCAGGTACTTCGGTTACTACAGCCTTGTAGGCGCCTGTTACTCCCTCTAATGGATATTCCCGCCCCGCGATTGGGGAGCCCGCGTAGCAGGTGGACGTCAGCCCCGCTAGCCCCAACTTGTCGAAATGAAGCACAAAAAACCGGAAGAAAGCTGACTCAAAAGGATCGTCACAGTTACAAAGTATGGTCTTTCCCTTCAGTTGCTCTCGATGCTTCAGCATTTCTCTAGCTACGTCCTCGTACTGCGTGTAGAAATCATCCTTCTTGACGATAAACGCACGATTAAGTGTCGCATTTCCGGCTTTCGAGTGTGATTTTGGACGTTCAATCTGTATATCAAATGGCATGCTGCCCTCGCGAACCACCGCTTTGAGAAAGGTATTAATCGCGGCCGACATGCCGATGCCAATCTCATTGAACACCTCGTTGGCGCGTTTCTTAACGTCTAAGTCTATGCGTATTGTCGTCGTGGGTTTGGTCGACATATTTGCCACTCCTATCGTGACATACAATGTAGCACGATTTATTAAGAGCTACAATGTAGCACATTTTAAAAATGACGGTTTCGCCATTTTTTTACTCCAGTGGCGCTATTTGCGGGAATCGCTGTCTCGCAGGTTGTAGGCTCAAGACATGAGCCAGTCACGATACTGTTGTACTTACTCTAAGCAATACAACGTAACGTTCAAAGCAAGAAGGTCATCTTTCGCGAAACCAAGACGTCTCGGTTTATCGCTGTATGCGGCAAACGTGGCCCTACACCGAAGTTCGACATTCGCTAACCTGATTCACTGTATGGTCGGCGATTGCTATCAACACGTGGCGTAGCTACACATCGGAGTTCAGGCCGTTAGCCTGGGCAGTCCCGGTATAGAGCTTGATCGACAGCACTGCTAGCGCCCAAAAAGCGCGTTCACGTGACCACTTGTACAAGGCATATCAAATAGCTTTGGCTGTTTTCGATTTCTGCCAGAGCGTTGGTAACTGTTCCTGCAAGCATGTGTGCAACGCGATGGCGATGGAAGCAGTCACGCTCGCCAAGAGCGGTAGTACATATAAGTCGAAATCGCCCTCACTTTGTCGTACTTCCTTTGCAGATAGATTTGTATCAATATCTCGGATATGCCCTGCCACTAGGTTAGAAGCAAGAGCTAACCGGCGCTTCGCTTGGTTCTCTTGTCCCGCTATGGCGGGAGTACAGCGTTTATTGATTCGGAGATGTTATGGAAGTGAAAGCTAAGCGATATGGTCGTTTGTTCAGCCGTGGTGAGAAGCGTACACATTGCGTGAGCGTGCGCCTGAACGCGAGTGAGCTGAAATTGCTAGATATGAAGCGTGGAGCTCTGCAGAGGGGAGCATGGATGCGGCTTGTAGTCCTTCAAACAACTCCCAAAGTTATTCCATCGTTGAACATTGATCATGGACTTGAACTAGCTCGTATCGGTATCAACATCAATCAGATTTCACATCGTCTGAACTCAAGTGTGGAAGTTGATTTTGAGCACATCACCAACTTATTGCAGGAGCTGCGTTCGCGGCTGATTAGTGGAATAGATCTCCTCGTTGCCCTCGATGACGAGGACAACGAGGCCTGCGAGGAGGGCTTGTGAAAGCTATGCGAGCCGTTAAAAGAGGGAGTGGCTTTCGAGGCATTCTCAACTACGTGTTTGCAAACGTGTCTGCTCACTTTATGGGCGGAAACATGATTTATACCAATGCTCGAAGTCTAGCTAGTGAGTTTGGTGTGAGTCGAGCTCTGAGGCCAACCGTGGAGAAACCGGTTTGGCACCAAGCTCTTCGATTACCGGCTGGTGACAAGCTGAGCAAGGATAGGTGGGTACACATTTGTGACGATTACATGAAAAATCTCGGATTCACCGATGCGCATCAGCGCACGTACGTTATGCATGATGAAGTGGATGGTCAGCACGTACATATCATTGCGTCCCGGATTGGTCTCAATGGGACGTTGTACCTTGGTAAAAACGAAAACTTACAAAGTACGCGGATTATTGCTCAGATCGAAAAGAGCCATCAGCTACGCGTTACGAAAAGCCATGAGATCGATGAACTAGGACGTGTAGTAATGCCTGCAAACGCACTACCCAAAAAAAGCGAGATTGAAAAATCGTTACGACTGGGACAAGAGCCACCGAGACAACGTTTGCAAAAGCTTGTGGGGGCAGCGGTGGAAGGAAGACCTAGCTTTCTACAATTTGTTGAGCGACTTGAAGGGGCGGGCGTGCAGGTGTTGCCCATGTCAGATAGAAACGGCGTAAAGGGCTTGTCATTTCGATTGTGCGATGACGTAGATCAATTAGTGTTTAGTGGTAGCAAGCTAGGGGATAAATATAAGTGGCCACAGCTTAGTAAAGGGATCGATTATGACAAAGACAGAGACAGTTCGACAGTTGAACGACTCAAGTCCCCAATTGGAGACTATCAAAAGCATTCACGACTTGCAGAGTCAGTTGCATTCGCTGAACAGCTTACTAGTGGCTTCTGCGGACGAACTGGCGAGCAAGATCCACCCATTAATAATAGCAACGCAAAAAGTGATCAGCGGAACGGAGAGCGTAGTGAAAAAGCAGGCGAACTTAACTGTGAACGAACTCCGGAAAGTCTCGGCAGCACAGCTGCGCTTAAATCAATTGATGACCCAGTATCAGCGGTCTGCCTTCCTGGTGCCAATACTAGTAGGAACGTTGAGTGCAGCAGTTACGAGCATCTTATTACTTCTAATTATGCTGCACTAGTTGACGACACGATGGACACCAGCGCGTCTCAAGCTCCCATTTGGTCTGATGTGGAAGGTATGAAAACCTTTAAACGTGCACTGATACGAAGCATAAAGCTGAAAGAGAGAAGGTTGGAAGATGCTGGTGCAGGTGCGAAGTTCTTAAATCGTGTGTTCGCTCGAATCGGTCTGGATTTGTTAGGACTACAGGCGTTGGAGTTTGACCTTAAATGCGACAAGCAGAAGTTAGCGGAAATCAGCAGTCGAGTAGAGCAGCGGCAGAACGAAAATTCACCGTTTCTTAAGAGTTTCAGCGATCAGCAAAAGAACACTGAGATTAGCCGTGGAACAAAAAACCAACTGGCTAGAGTGACAAGTGTTGGTCTGGAGACTTCAGTTTGTGCCGGTACCCAACCTCGAATGGAAATTGCTAAATGCATGGAGTCTCGATCTGCTCCGCTGGTTTCACCTGCTCGTGTTGTGAAAGCGATAACAGCAAGAAAAGCCCATCTTAATATAAGGCGGCATCAAGCTAAGCGGCCGACACAGCGTTCTAAGCATCAATATTAAAGATAATTTTGCAGTAAAAATTTCGCCCAAAAATGGGCTCTTGTGGAGAAGTGATATGGAAATATTTGAACCTTTGATAGTGGGCGATTTTATTCGCTGTTTCTACGAACCAGACGACGACCGAGAGAAAGAGCTCTTTCTGTCCATGGCGGATGTGTCGAGATTCGAAGTCGCGCTTGGCGGGGGGCTCTTCTGTGTTGTTGTTCGGGGTGAGAAAGAAGAGGAGGCTCTGCGTTGTGCTCAATACCCTAATGTCGGAGATGCAGCCGAAGGTATGCGTAAGCTGGTTTATGCATTGGCTGCGTGATTAGGAGATCTGCGAACAGGTAGAGCGATGCGGCCCGTTTAAAGGGCCGCTTCGCCGAAGCTATTGTGATATCTTAACTACGTGTAGTGAGGCTAAGTGCGAGCTTCTTGGCGAGGCTTTTTGCTGTCGGGTTGTAGTAACGTTGCAGCATTTGCAGTGTCTTATGTCCCGTAATTCGGGATAGTTCTAAAGTGCCAGATACTAGGCCAGCAAGACGGGTAATCGCTTCGTGTCGCAAATCATGCCATGTTAGGTTACAGAGGAATTCTGGGTCTTCAGGGATGCCAAGTTTTTTGCAATCGGCAAGGTATAGCCCTTTAGCGCGTGCAATTCCATCACGCCACGCCAAGTTCACAGCATTTCCAGTGACGTTAAAAACAGGGCCACTTTCATGCGAGGCCTGGGCATGAATTTGTTTAAACACGCTTGTGGCATTGGGGGTCAAAGGAACGTCGCGATCTTCGCCGTTTTTTGTATCGCGGGCACAGACCCAACTATCCTTTATGTGCACATCTTCCCACCTTAGCGAAAGTAGCTCCCCACGTCTCATCGCCGTCTCCGTTGCGAGGATAAATAGCCACCGCCATTCTGGCTTGATGGCTCCATGGATAATGCGCCCTTGGGCGTTGAAAGACCGGGAGCATGGCGAGAGGGCCTTCAATAGGTATTCTTCTTCTTGTAGTCGCAGCACTCGACTACGAGCGTTCTTTACACTTGGCTTTCGAACGAGTTGGACGGGATTTTCAGGCAAGTAAATTTGCCATTCCCTTCGTGCGTAATTAATAATGGAACTTAAAACGGCCAGGTCCGTTCTTACAGTAGCTTGACGTACGTTTTTTAAACGTGTGTCCCGGAACTGGATGAAATGAGTTTGACGTAGGTCTGATAAACATAAGTTGGAAAACGATTCGCGTTCGAGTCGAGCAATGAGCCGGGACTCTTGCTTTGCACCCTTTTTTGTGGGTGTAACCTGTTCCCGATAGCGTTTCAGTAGATCTTTGAAGACGGTAGCTCGAGCTTCGCCATCATCCCGATGTAGACCTGAAATGATTTTTCCTTCTATTTCGGCGGCCCACAGTCGAGCTGCTGATTTTGTATCGAAAGTTTGAAAGAGGCGATGCCCCTTCTTCGTGACGCGGGCTTGGAAGCTACTACCGCGTTTAACGATTGACGCCATGATAAACACCTTTTTATGATTTAAGAATTACGGTGTTTAGTTTGGGCTGTAGCAATACTGTCGCAAAGTACGAAAAAAAGCCCCTAACAGGGGCTTCTTTGTACGTCTTTTATTCTCTTGAAAGCCTTTGTAGCTAACACTATCAAGAGAATCGGAATCTGGTGGCGCATCCCTGATTCGAACAGGGGACCTGCGGATTATGATTCCGTCGCTCTAACCGGCTGAGCTAATGCGCCAAAGAGCAGCACTTTAACATGGATTTTTAAGTTTGTGCAAATGAGGGCGCTGCCTGGCACCAGAAGTCTCTGGAATAGTTCTGACGGCTCACCGGCTTTCAGCGAAAAGCCTGGCATTTACACCGTGATTGGCCCCTGCGTAGGCAGTCATAAATCAAAAGGCCCCGCCTTTTGGCGGGGCCTTACTGCTGCTGTGAGCAGTAGACGCTACACGTTGAGTGTGCGTCGAAGGCTTTTAGAGAAAAAGCCGAGCTGTCAGTGACAGCAACTTCAGATTACTCAGATAATGGTGCGCATAATACTAGGGAAAACCCTAGAAATTGTGTACGGCATTTACGTCCATATAGTCCGCTGGTCTGAACCTATTACAAACCATCAACCATCAACCATCAACCATCAACCATCAACCATCAAGCAGCAACATCATCAGTCTGCTCCAGCGCGGTTTGCCTCCGTGGCGTCGGAGGGTAGGGCGCTCTCTGTATTGCCGGACAGTGCTGCACTAAGGCTGTACAGCGGCGCAAAAGAGTCTGCCTGTGCCATGGGCCATGCCGTACGGAAAATACGCATGCGATACGTGCCCTCGATCAGTTCGCCTTTGTCGAGATCCGGGTACAGCACTGACAGTACGCGAACCTCACCGGTGGAAATTCGGCGGGCAATATGATGCGGGCGTAACTCACTTGGATGACGCAGGCCCGCAGCCCCCAAAAGCTCAGCCAGGGCAGCCAGTGTATTACGATGGAAACCTTCCACGCGCTGGGATTTGTCGCCCACCACCAGGGCCGCCTGACGTTTTGGATCTTGGGTAGTGACGCCCGTAGGGCATTTACCGGTATGGCAGACTTGGGCCTGGATACAGCCTATGGCAAACATGAAACCGCGTGCGCTGTTGCACCAGTCGGCGCCCAGCGCCATGGTGCGTGCCATGTCAAAGGCGCTGATAATCTTTCCGGATGCACCCAGCTTAATGCGGTCGCGCAGTCCTATGCCCACTAGCGTGTTGTGTACCAGACGTAACGCCTCACGCAACGGTGTTCCAACATGATCCACAAACTCGATGGGCGCAGCGCCTGTGCCGCCTTCTGCGCCGTCCACAACAATAAAGTCGGGGGTGATTCCCGTTTTTAGCATGGCTTTGGCGATGGCAAACCATTCCCAGGGGTGGCCAATACAGAGTTTGAACCCAATGGGCTTTCCGCCCGACAAAGTGCGCAGCTTGGCGATAAAGTGCATTAGCTCTATGGGTGTCGTAAATTCGCTGTGCTGTGCCGGTGAGTTACAGTCTTGCCACGCCGGGACGCCTCGGGCAGCAGCGATCTCAGGGGTAACCTTGGCGCCTGGCAGTATGCCGCCGTGTCCGGGTTTGGCACCCTGTGACAGCTTTATTTCTATCATCTGTACATTTTCGCGACAGGCGTTTTCGGCAAACCTTTCTTCTGAAAAACGGCCCTGGCTGTCATTGCAGCCAAAATACCCCGAGCCTATGTTCCAGATGAGAGGCCCTTTGTGTTCAAGATGGTAGCTGCTGATTCCGCCTTCACCCGTATCATGAGCGAAGTTGCCCAAGGCCGCACCTTTGTTAAGCGCAAGCACTGCATTGGCGGATAAGGCGCCAAAGCTCATCGCCGAAATATTGAGTACCGATAGCGAAACAGGCTGCGTGCAGTCTGGACCACCGACCGTGATGCGAAAGTCGCTAGACTCAGGGTGTACAGGTTCCATGGAGTGGTTTATCCACTCATAGTCACTTCGGTAAACGTCACGTTGCGTACCAAAAGGGCGCTTGTCCACCTGTCTTTTTGCGCGCTGGTAAACAAGCGAACGATCCACTCTTGAAAAAGGCTGGGAGGTGGTATCGTCTTCAAAAAAATACTGGCGTATTTCAGGCCGTATATATTCAAAGAGAAATCTGAGGTTGCCGATTACCGGGTAGTTACGACGAATGGCATGACTGGTTTGGTGAAGATCTACATAGCCAAGCACTGACAGCGCTGCAAATATGAAGGCGGCGATCATCCACCAGCCATTGATAAATAACGCCAGCAGCAGGCACACGCCAGTTGCGATAATTACGGCATAAAATGCTGTGTGGCGCGTTAATACTTGATGCATACAGTCTCCCTTGTTTCGCTATGTTTCAACATCATAGATGATCGTCGAGTAAAATTTACGCTGTTCAGGCAGTTAGTTGAAGGTTGCTTGATTAGTTAAGGAGCTACTCTTGAGCCATCCAGTAAAAATCCAGATAGGCGACTGGGCCGCCTGCCGTGACCATGCCATGGTCATCCGGCACGAAGTGTTTGTACAAGAACAAAACGTGCCACTTGAACTTGAACTTGACCACCAAGATGAAAATTGCATCCACGCCGTTGCGTATAACAGCCAAGGCGAGGCCATAGGAACTGGGCGTCTGCTGCCCGATGGGCATATCGGTCGCATCGCCGTCAGGGCAAAATGCCGGGGCATGGGAATAGGGTCTAAATTACTTGACGCGCTCATGAACGAAGCCCGGCTGCGGCACCACATGGAAGTAGTGCTCTCTGCGCAAACCCATGCCCTCAAGTTTTATACGCGCCGTGGTTTTGTGGCTGAAGGCATCACCTACATGGATGCTGGTATCGAGCACGTTACCATGAGACACCCCCTCACAGCCTGAGCGAAAACCAATTTAATCTGGCTTGGCGTGATTCGACAATTGAGTCACGCACTAACGCTTGACGAGTCAGTCTGCCACGGTGGTTGCGTTCGGAAGCCCGGCATACCATGCGCTCAAAGCGTCTTTGTCAGGTGCCAACTCAGTTGCCATGCCGCCTGTAAATTCACGCCAGGCATCAATGTATTTATGGTCAACTACTGTCAGTACAGGCAGCCCCATGGCCATCAGTTCGAGCAGTTCTTCGGCAAACCCACTGCCTTCTGCCTCCATTCTGCCAAAGCGATTAACTACCGTAAGATCCGGTTGATCGACACAGGCGCGGCGCAAAATAATACTGGCGTCTGACAGGGCGGCGGAGTCAAGACAGCAGCCACGTGCATCTTTACCGCGGTGCTGCGATATTTTCAGACGCTCGCCCGTGGAAATGTCAATAATGCTCATATCGCGTGCGCTTGCAGGCGGGCGCAATGTGGTGACCTGTGCCACACCACGTACCTTTAGCCCTGCTTTTTTCATGGACAAGGCAAACTGCAAGAGAACGTCATCGGCATTGTCGCTGCTCTCATGCATAATGGCTGCGACGGGTAGGGGTTGCTCTGCGTCAGTCATGGCGGGTCTCGATCATAGTTTGTGACGCTGTTGGTCCTTAATGCGTCAGGTTCTTGAATGGATGGTGTCATGGTACTGCTTCTGCAGTCAGGCAGGATTTCAGGCAGGTACACGGGTCATTTTGGGTTTCCACGAAAGCAACGCCCATTGCATGGGTGCAACGCCGCTTTGTGCGCGTTCAGGGTTGTCGTTGTACCAGGCGTGCAATGTGGCAAGTTCAGGCGGTGACAGCTCGCCAACCGACCCGGCGACTTTTTCCGCAAAGCCTGTAAAGTCTTTGGCGCCAGCCAGACGGCTGGGCGTCTCAATGTAGCTAAGAGTGGGGTGTATGCCCATGGCATACAGAATATTGACGGCGTATATATAGTCGGGCACCGGTTCGTGAATGCGGCCCAGTAAAGAAGCAATTTGTGCGTCAATGAAATGACCACCCACGATATGCGTCATGTACACACGCTTACGCGCATGTTTATTGAGTTTTTCTATAGCCAGAGCCAGATCATTGACCATGGACGAGCGTGAGGCTACCGCAATATCACATACGGGCACGCCCGACCAGTCGCTGTCCCAGGATAAGTGCAGGGCGGTGACGTTGGTTAGTTTTTGATCAGCAGCGATTTCCATAAGACAGTCAAGCATGCCAGCGCTGTAATCGAGGCCGTAAACATGCTGCAAACGATGAGCCAGTGGCAGGCAAATAGTGCCTGGGCCGCAGCCCACGTCTAACAAAGTGCTGACGCCGTCCAGATCCATATGTGAAATGAAGTCTTGGGCGTAGCTGCTGTGCCGGGCTTTTCGGCTGAGTTCTTTGGCACGGGCATCCCAGACGCTGGCAGGCCGTGGCGCACGCTGGCTGTGCAGTAAATGACGCCGGTAGAGCTCCGCAAAATCTATGCTCGATATCATTTAAAGGCCCGTAATGCGAGATATTTGAATTAACAGTGGGCAACAGCGCGCATGAAGGGTTGCCCGCTGGCGCGTGGCGCACATGCTTCGTACTGCCAATATCATCGCTATATCCTAGCATGCATAGGGCCGCTGGCTTTTGCGTTAGGGCAATAAATCGAAACCCTGTAAATAAGAATGATTCCCATCTATAATAGGTGGGCTTTTTGTGTATAGATAGGGGGCCTTATGGTCATGTCGTCCGGTGAAGTACCAGGTTTAGTCTCCGAGCATCATGCCTTAGTGGCCGAATACGGCCGCGCACAAGTTCGTTGCAGTCAAATGTTGCTGTCTCAGGCTGGCGAAATAACGCGTCTTGAAGCGCAATTAATGCAGCTTCAAGATCAAATAATGCAGTTACGCATTGCGGTCTTTTTGCGCGATACCGCGCACGCATGGAATAGCGCCAGGCGAGCACACAATCTGGGTGGTTATCCTGCAAAACAGGCTAACGGTGACGTCGTCGTGCAAGAAGATGCCCAGGTGGCATGGCCAGAGGCTGATCTGGTCATATGTCAGGTGGGGTGTGTCAGCCATGGCAATTATTGGCGAGATGGCGATATTTGCTCTCGTACTTACAGGCAATGTGTAGTGGTTGGCGACGAGCACGCGTTAAATGGGGTGCACAGCCCGGTAAAACAGGGCAATTGATCACGCTGGGCGATGGCGGCAAGGGCCATACAGGCAGGCCAGCGCCAATATTAGCCCTCCCATTGATGCAATCATGCCGGCAGCGCTCAGGCTTTTGTGCCAGCCTAACCAATGTGGCCCCCAGGCTGCCAGCGTATAGCCGGCCAGCGCGGCTATAGCGGCCAGCAACACGCTGATGCCAACTTGAGCCGCGAGGTTGTTGGTAAGTAAGCGTGCACTTGCGGCGGGGCATGTAAGCATGGCCACCACGATAATGGCACCCACTGCCTGAAACGCGGCCACCGTTGCCAGGGCAACCATTGCCAACAACAAGGCACTGACCACGGCCGGACGGGCTCCGGTGCTGGCAGCAAACCCCTGGTCAAATGTGGCTGCTTTAAGTGGCCGCCAACCTACACTAGTCATTACGATTAGTACGGCAAGTATCACGATTAGCCGTGGCAATGCAACCGGCACGGTAGCCAGCGCTGCTCGGTCCCACAATGAGTGCCAGCCGGTTGCGTCTAGCCAGATCAGGCTTTCAAGATTGCCATACAGTACATGTTCGACATCAAAATGCACGGTGGCGCTGCGCGATTGCTCCAGCCATAAGACGCCGGCCGCAAACATGGTTGTAAACACGACGCCTATGGCCGCACCGGGTTCTATATGTGTTAAGCGCTGTATGGTTTCAATAAGTGCGACAGCCAGCAAGGCGGCTACGGCAGCGCCTGCCAGCATGGGCCCTGTGGAAAGTGTGTCGGTCAACACAAAGACGCCTACCAGCCCCAGCAATATTACGTGACTAATGGCGTCGCCGAGCATGCTTTGCTTGCGCAACACCAGGAAGTTGCCAGGGATCGCACATACCACGCTGGCCAGTACGGCGACGGCAAGAGGTGTGAGGCTTAGCTGAATAAATTCTGCATACATTGGGTCGAGGCGCGGGCGGGTTGAAAACTTTACGCAGTAGTCGTTACGTGGGGCATCGAACCTACCGGGTTTTGTTCGGCGCCGGCCTGCCGGTAGTGTTGTTCAAATTCGCGAAACTGAGTGGCTGGAAGATATGTGTGTAAGGGCTGCATATGCGGCTGTTGTAAGTGGGCGGCTTGGTCGGGGTAAAGCCTTCTGTATAGCGCCCAGAGGTTTTCATCGCGTCGCGCGCCGCGCGCAGCCAGCGCGCCGGCCGCCGTGGTGAGCCCGTTAGCGTGCACCCACCCCGCCTTACGCAATAGTCGCAGAGTTTCAGGGCTGCAAATGTGCTTTTGCTTTTCAAGAGCTAGCAGGCCTTGACGTAGATGCACCTGTTGTTGGTAGTGCCTGTGCCGTAGCGCCGTGGCAATCAGGCCCCCCGACGGCGCGGCCAGCATCGAAATCAGAAACAACATAAACAAAGACAACGTAATAACGGCCCCCGTTGGCAGTGAGTGCGCTGTCGACGAGAGTGCGGCGCCGATGTGGCTACCGGTGGCCCCGAAGGCCGCTGACACCAAAACCATGGTTGTTACGCGGTTGGTCCAGAAGCGCGCTGCGGCCGCCGGAATAATGCAAAGCGCAACACTGAGTATCAGACCTACGATTTTCAGGCTTGTGACAACCAATGCCAGCAATAACCCAGATATTGCTAGATCAAGCAGGTGGACGGGAATGCCTGCGATAGAGGCGTGCTGGCTATCGAAACACAACAAGGTAAGAGGGCGGCGCACCATATAAATGATGATGCCGGTTGCCAGTGAGAGAACGGCGATGAGTTGAGCCTCGTGACGCAGCATACCTGCGGCGGTCCCCAATAGGTATGCATTGAGGCCCGCAGGCCGCCCGGTGCCCAGCGATTGAACCACTGTGAGCATGACCACGCCCAGGCCGAAGAAAGTCGAGAGTACGGCTGCAATGGCGGCGTCTTGCTGCAGGCGGGTTCGGCTGACTAACAAATGCATGCACCACAGTCCCAAGGCTGCGCTACCTGCGGCGCCAAGCATGAGGCCAGGCATCCATCGGCCGTCACCCGTTAAGAGGGCCATGATAATAAATGCGGCTGTCAGGCCAGGCAACGTGGCATGGCCGACAGCATCACTGGCGAGTGAACGTTGCCGCAACAAAATAAACGTGCCCAAGGCGCCGGCGGCTGCACCCAACATAATCGCACCCAGACATACGACAGTTGTGTTGTAGTTTGCACGGAAAAAAAGGGCGTCAATAAAAAGATTCATCGAGTGCCCCTTACACGCAAGAATTGGCTGCTCTCAGTTTTTTGAACAAGAATGCACAGCCTTTCAGAAATCAGAGAGGCGATGGATGCAGCGTGCCGTTTGCGGCCTAAGCGTGACGTCATGGTGCGGCAACCGGCGTGGTGGCAGGAGTTGCTGAACGGCAGGCCAGGTCGCGACGCAGGCGGTCTAGTTGGCCTGGTGTAAGCTGGCCGCCATAGGCCTCTTGCACTTTTTCTGGTGTAAAGATGGTGCGCACCGGGCCTATTGCGATGTTACGCACATTGAGCAGCATGACAAAATCAAAGTACTCAGGCACGGTGGCAAGGTCGTGATGCACACAAATAACCGTTTTTCCAGTGCCTGCAAGCCGGTGTAGCAGCGTGGCGATGGCTCGCTCGGTGGCGGCGTCTATACCGGCGAAGGGTTCATCAAGTATGAATAGGTCAGCGTTTTGTGCCAGAGCGCGGGCTACAAATACGCGCTGTTGTTGCCCCCCAGAAAGCTGGCCTATTTGTCGCGATGCGAAGCGGCCCATGCCAACCTGGTCGAGGCAGCTAAGCACACGCAAGCGGTGTGGTCGGCGCCACGGGCGCAGCCAGCCAAGCTCTCTGTACATGCCCATGGCGACTACGTCGTATGCCGTGGCGGGGAAGTGCCAATCTATGCTGGCACGCTGGGGCACGTAGGCGACCCGGGCACGAACGCGAGAGAGCGGCTGACCAAAAAACAGGATATCACCACTTACGCGTGGCGTAATGCCAAGGGCGGCCTTGATCAGTGTAGATTTGCCAGCGCCGTTGGGCCCGACAATGGCGTTCATGCTAGCGGTGGCAGCTGTGTAGTCGACCGAAAATAAGGCGCATGCTGACGCATAGCACACCGTAAGACCATGTATGGTCAGAGCGGGTTCCATGGTGTCGGCGTGAAATGCCGCATCTGACCATGTGGTATCCATTAGTTCACCCGTAAAAACTTGCCGTTCAAGACAAGGAAATTGACGTGCTGTTTATCCCTTCGGGGCAAGAGAATCGACCTGCTGTTTACCCTGTTCGGGGAAAGAGAATCGACGTGCTGATTAACCTTTCAGGGCAGGGAAGTTGAGGTGCTGTTCAACCCTTCAGGGGAGGGAGATCGACCGGCTGTTTAACTGTTCAGGCTAGGTGGATTGGCGTGCTGTTTGACCTTTCAGGGCGAAGAAACTGACGCACTGCTTAACCCTTTGGCTATGATCTGGGCGTTGTGTTCGATCATGCCCAGGTAGGTGCCCTCGGGGGTGCCTTCAGGGCCCAGGGCATCAGAGTAGAGTTCGCCACCGATGACGACGCGCTGCCCTTGCGCTGCAGCGCCCTCAGCCAGCGCACGAATGCTTTGGTCGGGTACCGATGACTCTACAAATATGGCGCTGATTTTGCGTTGAGTTATGGTCTGGACAAGTTGCCCGATTTGATGGAGGCTGGCTTCGCTTTCGGTGGATATGCCTTGTACGGCCAGCACTTCGTAGCCATAGGCCTGTGCGAAATACTGAAAGGCGTCGTGCGCGGTAATGAGCACGCGTTTTTCGGAGGGAACTGTGTGCAGTATGGCTTGGGTGCGCTTATACATGGCGTTGATGGCCTGGTTGTAACGTATTGCCTGCTGCTCGTAGTGATTTTTACCTTTAGGGTCAACCGAGATCAGCGCGTCGCGGGCCGCGTTGACCACCTGTTGCCAAAGCGCAGGGTTCATCCAAACATGGGGATCGAAGAGCGTGGGGTTTTCTTCATCGGCTAAAAGTGCTTCGCGAGGTATGGTTTCGGCCAGGGCCACAACAGGTTTGGTTCGTGCAAGATCAGCCAGCAACGGAACCAACTGTGCTTCGAGGTTGAGGCCGTGATAAACCACCAGATCTGCCCGGGCCAGACGTGTGACATCTAAATGTGTTTGGCGATAAAGATGGGGGTCTACACCCGGCCCCAAGAGTGCAGCCACCTTTACCCGGTTGCCGCCAACCTCACGGATGGCGTCGGCCAGCATGCCTGTGGTGGCGACAACGTGTAGTGCGCGCGTGTCAGCACCCGCAGCATGGAGAGAAAAGGAAGTACTGCCGAGCATCACAGCAGCGACGAGATGAAGAATGCGTTGGCGTAAAGTCATGATGAAACGTGTAATAGAACGGGGTGAAGGAGCAATACGAAAGAGCAATACGAAAGAGCAATACGAAAGAGCAATACGAAAGAGCAATACGAAAGAGCAATACGAAAGAGCAATACGAAATGTTGCGGTTGCAGCGGCTGAAGTTGTTTGGCGAGTTATAAAGTACACACAGTTTTTAAATTATAAATGAGACGTATTATCGTGTACATATCGTAACGCACACCGACGCGAATGCACAGCGGGTCACGCATATAAGGGTATTCTTACGGTTTGGTGCAGCAGTCGAGCGCCTAGGCGTTTAACCCTTCCACCCCGTCATACATCAAAACCTGCTTCTACATCAGGACGAATCATGCTGTTTTCTTCTCGAACACTCATGTCTTGCAGTACGCTGCTTTTCGCGCTGCTGTTAAGTCTCATGGTTTGTGCCAACCTCACATTTGCAGCTACGCCGTCATCATCGCCAGCGTCATCAACTGATGTCCGCAAGAATGCCGCACAGCAGTTGGACAAAGCACAAAAAACGGTTGAAGAAATTCAAAAGAGTTTGCAAAATCATCCAGAAAAAATAGATGATGCTGGCCTGATTAAAATGCGTGATGGCTTGCAGCAAGCAAAAAATGCTGCCGTCGACATTGCCACCCAACTTGAGCCTGAATTAACCGGCGTGCAGGCGCGTCTTACCGAGTTGGGCACCGTTGATCCTAATATCCCTGAACCCGCCGAAATTGCAGGACAGCGCGCACAGCTTACGCAAAATCAAGGCTTGCTCGACTCGCAGATCAAGCTAGCTAAACTGCTCGGCGTTGAGGCGACGCAGGGGCTCGATAAGATTGCAGAGTATCGTCGCATGAGGTTCCGCGCCCAATTGGGGCAACGCTCGCAGTTTGTCCTTTCATCGGGCTATTGGCGTGGCCAGCAGCGCGACTTGCCGCTAGATCTCGATCGTGCCAGCAGGGTGTTTAGTGAACTTGGTGCAAGTGTGCAGGCGTCTCCTCTGAGGGTACGCATCATCGCGCTGTCGCTGGCGGCGTTGGTGTTAGTGTTGGGTGAGGTGCTACGCCGTGGGCTTGCTACGTTTGCCGTAAACCACACAAAGCCTTCGCGACTACGGCGTTCTTTATATGCCACGCTCAGCATTGTCTTGTACACCTTGGTGCCGGGGCTGCTTGCGATTATTCTTGTTCCCTTGTTGCGGTGGGACGGTGTTGGCAGTGTAGAAATAGATAAATTTTTGCACCAGCTTACCGCCGCGGCATTTTTGGCGGGCTTTATCACGGGGGTGGGGTCGGTGTTGCTGGCCGCGCGCAGGCCTACTTGGCGTTTGCCGACTTTGCCTAATGAGCTCGCAAGCCGACTGGCTTGGTTGCCCGGCGCGCTGGGTTTGTCCATATCGGCGGCCTGGATCGCTCAGCAATTTCTTGACCTGATTAACGCAACGCTTACGACAACGTTAATGGTCAACAGTGTAGCCACGGTCGTTTTAGACATACTCATCGGCATTACCGCCTGGAGCCTGCGCGGCGCTTTGTACGCAAGGGTCGCAGACGCTGATAGTGCGCCCGAAAACAGCAATGTATTGCTGGGGTGGTTTCGTACCATGCAAACTGTGCTGATACTGGTTATTGGCATAAGTGTGGCCGCACTGCTGCTTGGCTACGTGGCACTAAGCACACTTATCGTGCAAGAGATTGTATGGCTGGGGCTGGTGGGGTGCACCACATACGTGTTGTTGGCGCTGGTCGCCGATATGTTCCAGAGCCTAATCACGCGCGTCAAAGAGGCACATGCCCGCAATAGCCTATCGGACTCACAGTGGCGGGCGCGCAGTCAATTGCTGGTGCTGCTGTCTGGCGCCACGCAACTGGCGTTAATCGTGGTTGCGTTTACGCTGGTGCTGATGCCGTTTGGTGAAGACCCAACCGACTGGCTCAACCGGCGCCTGGGCTTTCTTGTTCAGGGATTTAGCATCGGTGAGGTGGTGTTGAAACCTGTGTCCGTCTTGCTGGCCATAGGGGTGCTGCTGCTTGGGGTGTTTGCCGTGAGAGGGTTACGTAGCTGGGTAGAAAACCAGTTTCTGCCCGCTACGCGACTCGATGCCAGTATGCGCGTGTCGGCGTCCAATCTGTTTAGCTACGTCGCGTACTTTGTTGTGGTTTTAATGGCTATTTCGTCGCTGGGTTTCGGCCTGGAGCGCATGGCCTGGATTGTTAGCGCGTTGTCGGTAGGTATAGGTTTTGGCTTGCAGGCCATTGTTCAAAACTTTGTCTCTGGCCTGATACTGGTTGTTGAGCGCCCGATACGTGTTGGAGATTGGGTCAGCCTTAACGGCCTTGAGGGTAACGTGCGTCGCATCAATGCGCGGGCGACGGAAATTGAAATGTTTGACCGATCGACCATGATCGTTCCCAACTCTGAGTTCATTACCAAAACCGTGCGCAACGTGACCATGGGTAATCCACTGGGCGTGGCCACAGTCAAAATCAATATGCCTGTGAGCGCCGACGTTGAACAGGTGCGCCAAATAATGCTGGAATCCATGCGAGAGCACACCGAGGTGCTCGAGGACCCTGCGCCTTCCGTATTGCTGGGTGGGTTCGACGCCAATGGTCTGGCGTTTAGTGCGAGCTGCTTTGTTGCGTCTCCGCGCAATGCCTCCAGAACCCGCAGTGAAGTGCTGTTCGATATGCTGGCACGGTTTCACAGAGCGGGGATTCCCCTACATCAAGTGCAGTCGATGGTCGTGGCCTCAGCGGTGGGCGAGGCGTCCGACAGCGTTGCCACGCCGTTTGAAATGGGCGTACCAGCCCAGGGCAGAGTAAGTGAGCAGGGTCGTGCCGGCCAGGCCCACGAAAAACACCAGCCCGATGAGCAACCAGTCCGCCGGCCCCCCGGCGTCGGTGAACCCTGATGAAGATACCTTTGCCATAATAACTAACGCCAATACGCCGCCGGGCAGTCCGGCGATCTGGGCCTGCATCATGCGGCGGGACAACAGCCTTTTGTCTTTGAATACCAGGCTAATGAAAGCCGCCACCCCCAGCAGCGACAATACGATTAAAGGCCAGAGCCAAAGGCCCAGCATCTCCTGAAATACAGCGACCAGTGTCATAAGATCAAGATCTTTCATGATGTTCCTCCGTTTACGCGCGACCGCGCAACATGCTGATATAAGTGGGTTTTAGCGCCATGGTTTTCATTACCCAGCTGACCCACAGCTCTTCAAGCGGGGCGATCATGCCCGGAAATGACGGCGTCAGGTTGTTCTGGTAGTCAAATTCGACGAGCATTGCGCGGCCTAGCCGGGTAATGAGTGGGCAAGAGGTATAGCCGTTATACAGGGCGTCGGTGGGGCGGCCTGAAATATCGGCCACCAGATGCTCTACTGCCACGGGTACTTGCCACTTAACACTTGCGGCGGTTTTGCCTTTGGGTACCCCCGCGATATCCCCGACACCGAAAATTTTTGGGTAGCGCACGTGCCGTAGGGTGCCTCGATCAACGTCCATCCATCCTTCGGTGGCCCACGCGCCTTCTTGCCAGGTAAGCGGGCTGTTGCGAATGACATCAGGCGCTTTCATGGGCGGTATAACGTTAATGAAGTTGTAGCCGAACTCAGTGTCTCCGTCTGGTGTTTTGAACAGCGCGATACGGCGTGCGGGATCAATGGCTTTGAGCACATGGCTGTAATTGGTGTGGATGTTGCGTTCGTGAAAAAGCATGCGCACTTTTTCAGATACGATGGGCACGCTGAACAAGGCATCGTTGTGGGCGTTGTAGATGACTTCCGACTTGCCTCGCGTGCCTCGACGGGTAAGGTAATCTTCCGCGACAAAGGTGTATTTAAGCGGCGCGCCTGCGCATTTCATTTCGGTAGCAGGCCGCAGAAACAGGCCGGTGCCGCCCTGATCGGCAAAGTCTGACAGCAGACGCCAGGTGGCTGCGGCGGCAGCGGGGCTGTGATAGACGCTTCCCAGGCCGTTTTTGCCAATTAAGGATTCATCCATACCCTCAATGGCGGCATAATCCAATTGCATGCCGGTGGCGACGATTAGGTAGTCATAGGTGTACGTTTTACCGCCCGCAGTCACCACCTTGTCGGCCTCGGGGTCGATTTCGGCGACGGTATCCTGTACCCACTCGACCTCGCGAGGTACATAGCTTGCAGTGTCTGACTCAACATAGCCGGCAGGCTTGATACCGCTTGCCACCAGCGTGAGGCCGGGCTGGTATAAGTGCCGTGCCCGAGCGTCGATAAGGGTAATGCTGGCACCTTTGAGCCGGGCGGCCAGTCTTGATGCGCTGGCCAGGCCGGCTGCGCCTGCACCGGCAATGACGATTCGGGCTTTGGTAGAGATGAGTTCTGGCCTAGCAGCCACGGCTGGACCCATGGCGAGCGCACCTGTGGCGGCGATGCCCGCTTGAATAAATAGGCGACGACTTGGGTCTGGGCAAGCTGCTTGCCTTGATTGCAGTGCCAAAGACAGGGCGGTATTTCTTTTCATAACGCGACACCTTTTGCTAAGGGTTGAGGGCGAGGGTGCCGAGAATGTGCACCAGCCCTGAATAACAATGCCTTTAAGGACAATCTGTTACTGCGCAGACAATTAATTAAACTTGTTTGCCCATCTATATTAGATTATACTAAATTAGTAAAAACTAATAAAGAACTCTTTATGCTGGAAAAAACCTCCGCAGATCCGTTGTTTATGCAAGATGCCGCCTCAAAGGCTGCAGGGTTGCTGCGCACCGTCGGTAATGAGCATCGTTTGCTAATGCTGTGCCTGTTGATTGAGCATGAAGAACTCACGGTGGGAGAGCTGCTGCAGTACGTTGATCTCAGCCAGTCGGCCGTGTCACAGCATCTGGCCCGCATGCGCGACGAGGGCATAGTGGATGTTCGCCGTAATGGGCTGAAAATGTATTACCGCATCGTCAATCCCAACGTGAAAGTGTTGGTTGCAGCACTAAAAGATATTTTTTGCCCCTGAAAGGGCTTGATTAGAACGCGTTAACCGATAGAGGCTTGTCTATATGAGCTATCAAAAAATACTACCCGTCGAAGCGCAAAAGCTTTTGGACGAGGGCGCCATGCTTGTGGATGTGCGCGCCAACGATGAATACGTGCGAGAACATATCGCGCAGGCCCGTCATATGCCCATGGAACAGTTAAGTCGTCATTGTCTTGACGGCAGCGCTGCAACGTCAGTCATTTTCCACTGCAAGTCTGGCAACCGCACGCTTATGCAGGCAGAAAGCCTGGCTGAATGTGCGTCCTGCGACGTTTATGTTCTGGACGGTGGAATGGACGCCTGGAAGCGCTCAGGCCTGCCTACAGTTATGGACGCTTCCCAACCCATGGAGCTTTCGCGTCAGGTACACATTGCCGCCGGCTTGCTGGTTTTGCTTGGCGTCATACTGGGAACAGTGGTCTCGCCGTGGTTTTATATTTTGTCCGGGTTTGTTGGCGCCGGGCTGGTGTTCGCAGGGCTTAGCGGCTTTTGCGGTATGGCTCGCCTGCTGATGAAGGCACCATGGAACCGAAGGGCCGGGCTTTTGTGATCTGGCGCAAGGCATGGCATGGCGATGTAACGCATACTGATTTTGAGCGTTTGTGATCTTTTATAAGGAATACACATGAAAACAAATCTTGGTGGTATAGATCGCACCCTACGCATTATTGTAGGTATTGTCCTGATTGCTTTGGTGCTTTCGGGCACCATAGGCCTGTGGGGATGGATCGGGGTTGTCCCACTGGTCACGGGGCTGTTTGGCTTTTGCCCTGCCTACCGGCTGCTGGGCCTGAATTCTTGCCCGTTAAAGCGAAAAAATAGCGTTTGACCCGTTGCGGCACAAGCCTCCGCCTGTGCCGCAAAATAGCGTACAGTCAGCGTCAGATGCGGAGGGCATGTTCAATGTGGAAATGGGTGCTGGCTCGAACGAACGCGCCGGTTGTGAGGTGGTTGCGTGGTGCTTAGTCGAAGCGGGGCGCTTGCTTTCTTGATGCTGGTGTTTGTTAACTTAACGAC
The DNA here is from genome assembly GCF_008369125.1 of Pusillimonas sp. ANT_WB101. Classification (NCBI taxonomy): domain Bacteria; kingdom Pseudomonadati; phylum Pseudomonadota; class Betaproteobacteria; order Burkholderiales; family Alcaligenaceae; genus Pusillimonas; species Pusillimonas sp. ANT_WB101. Next base: position 582,125 of record NZ_VOAY01000001.1, read on the forward strand.
ACCTGCCCGCGCTCAACCACAGCTCGTCGCTGCTCACGCGCATTCTCTACAGTCTGTTGTAGCCGCTGACACCGCTCCTGTGGGTCATGTGGTTAAGTCAGACGCTAAGCCCGTTGAGGTACGTGTGGGCGTGCTCGCCTATTTGGGCACAGAGGCGGCTGAGGAAGGCTGGCAGCCCACTCAGGTTTTGTTGAAAAAAATGTTGCCGCAATACAGCGTGCAATTGTTTTATTACGACTTGGAAGGGCTGCGTCGGGCTGTCGACCGGCGAGAGGTGGACTTTGTGCTGACCAACCCCGGTCAGTATGCCGAGCTGGAGTTGGCAGTTGGTGCCAGTCGCATTGCCACGCTGGTGCAAGGCGCGCACACGCTGAACGGTCTTGGGCTGGGCTCTACCGTTATCGCCGCAGCAAAGCGCACAGACCTCACTCGTCTGGAAGACATGCGCAACAAAGTGGTTGCGGCCACCACCAACGAAGGATTTGGCGGATATCAAATCGTATGGCGAGAACTGGCGACGCTGGGCATAGACCCTGCCAGTGATTTTTCCGGCACGCACTTTGTAGGCTTTCCCATGAGTAAGGTGTTGGACGCGGTGGAGCAGGGTAAGGCTGATGTGGGCATTGTGCGGGGCTGCCTGCTTGAGTCTGTGCCGGGCTGGCAGCAGCGTTTCAAGGTACTCTCGCCGCATCCTGAATCTGGTCTGGGTTGCGTGGTGTCAACGCGGCTTTATCCTGACTGGCCTATCGCGCGTTTGCGCCATACCTCGCCTACCATAGCCAAAGATGTGGTCATTGCACTGCTGCAAATGCCTGAGGCCAGCAACGGGGTTAGCTGGACGGTGCCGGCCGACTACCAGTCTGTACATGATCTATTCCGTGAACTGCAGATCGGCCCCTATTCGTATTTGCGCGAGCAAGGCCTGATGGCGCTGGCCAAGCGTTACTGGGGCATATTGCTTCTGATTGCCGTTGTACTTCTTACCTGGCTCTTGTATACGCTGCGCGTGGAGCACTTGATTCATTCACGCACTAACGCGTTACGGAATGCGCTGCAGGAACGCAAAGAGATCGAAGCTCGTATGCGTACTAACCAGGAGCAGGTGGATCACATGTCGCGCCTGTCGATACTGGGTGAACTATCAACCACGCTTGCGCACGAGTTAAGCCAGCCGCTTGCCGGTATTGCCAACTATGGGCAAAGCCTTTTGCGGCGGCTTGATAACGGCCGGCTGACGGATGATGCCGTATGCCAGGCCGCAACTGAAATATCGCGCCAGGCAGAAAATGCGGCAGGCGTGCTGGGTCGCATCCGCGCCTTTGCGCGCAAACGGGTCAGCGTCAGAAAGCCCCGGCATATAGCCGCCGTGGTGCAGGACACGGTAGCGCTGTTTTGCGGCATGCTTGCACAGGCACCCGTAATCCAGATCGATGACCAACTGGCACCCGAAACGCGCGTTGATGTTGATGCTTTGCAGATGCAGCAAGTACTGCTTAACTTGCTGAAAAACGGTATGGACGCGATGCGCGCCTTGCCCGAAGACCAGCGGCTTATTGAGATCAGCCTCACTCAGGCAGACGAGCATGTTTGCATTGCCGTGCGTGATCATGGCGTGGGCTTGACGCCAGAGCAGCGCCAGCATTTGTTCCAGCCTTTTTACACAAGTAAAGAAAATGGCCTGGGTCTGGGGCTGTCGATCAGCAGCAGTATTGCCGAAGTGCATGGCGGAAAGCTCACTGCCTTTGCGCCGGATCATGGCAAGGGCATGATTTTTTCCCTACTATTGCCTGTATATGATTGAGCAATCCACGTCCACTATTTATGTCATCGACGACGATGAGTCTTTTCGGCGCTCTCTGGTGTTTCTGCTAGAGTCCGTCGGCTGGCCTGTCAGCGCCTTTGACAGTGCCGAAGCATTTCTGGCCTGTCACCCCGATCCGCCCGATGACATGGGCTGTATGGTGCTCGACATACGCATGCCTGTCATGAGCGGCCTGGCGCTGCAACAGCATCTGCATCGCAATGGGTGGCCGTTGTGCATTGTGTTTATTACGGGTCATGGCGATGTGCAGATGGCGGTGCAGGCCATGAAGGCCGGGTGCTGTGATTTTCTTGAAAAGCCCTTCAAAGACCAGGCCTTGCTTGACGCCGTTGACCAGGCCGTACAGCAAATGCACTTGGCCAGAAAAGATGCCAGCCTTAAGGCGCAGGCCAAGGCTTTGCTCGACAAGCTTTCGCCACGCGAAGACGAAGTTGCCAAGCTGGTGGCGCTTGGCCAGCCCAACAAGCAAGTGGCCCGAGAATTAGGCATCAGCGAAAAAACCGTACACATACACCGTCAGCATGTTATGGAAAAAACTGGGGTCACGGGCGCTGCCGGGCTGGCGCGCCTGATGTTGACGGCGGACGCCTCGGCGCTTGATGGCTGAATGCACACTGCGATCAGGCGTTTTACGCATGCGTTTACATTGGGCATATAGGTAAAACCATCTAGTCAGGTAGTTAAAGGCCACAATTACATTGTGGCCTTATGTTTTGTAACCTTAGGGTATTCCCTCATAGGCTGGAATATCACTATGCAAACTACCTGTATCACGACGCTTGTGCGACCTCTCTGCATTACTCTGGAGACTCGCCATGACTGACATCCGCCAAGTTTCCCGCACCACTAATGCGCCTGAAAAGGTTAGGCGCAGAGGTTTTCTTAAAGAAATGCTGGGTTTGGGGGCTGCCGCTACAGTTATCCCGATTGCGCCGGCCCAGGCTGCAATGGGAAGCCAGCCACCGCGGCGTCCGGGCCATGCCGGCAAGCGCTACGGCATGCTGGTGGATTTGCGTAAATGCATAGGCTGCCAGGCCTGTACCGTGAGCTGTTCTATTGAGAACGAGCCGCCTCTGGGCCAGTTTCGCACCACGGTTTTGCAGTATGAGGTGAATCTGCCCGATCTGGCACAGGCCGCCATGCTGAGCCTGCCGCGCCTGTGCAATCACTGCGATACGCCGCCCTGTGTGCCGGTGTGCCCCGTACAGGCCACCTTCCAGCGTGAAGACGGCATTGTGTTGGTCGACAACGACCGCTGCGTGGGTTGTGGATACTGCGTTCAAGCCTGCCCATATGACGCCCGTTTCATTAACCACGAGACTCAGACTGCCGACAAGTGCACATTTTGTGAGCACCGATTGGACGTCGGCCTGCTGCCTGCCTGTGTGGAAAGCTGTGTCGGCGGTGCGCGTGTCATTGGTGACCTCAACGATCCCGAAAGTGCCATATCGCGTCAGATGGCAGAGCACAAGGATGAAATCAAGGTACTCAAACCTGGCATGAACACGAATCCTCATGTGTTCTACATCGGCTTGCCGGACGAGTTTGTGGATGGCATCGACGGGCAAGCCAGTGTGCGCCCCATTCTGGACATGTAGGAGGCAGGCATGGAAATCATTGAATTGTTGACACCGTTTTACGAGGTGGCCTGGCTGCCCTGGGCGGTGCAGTACTTTTTTCTTATTGGTATTGCGGCAACCACGGCCATGATTGCTTCCGGCTGTGCATTTGCATCACCTGGCTCTCAGGGCGCGCGGCTGCTGCCTGCTGCCGTGGCTGTGCTGGCGGTGGCGGCGGTGGCCGCGCCTGTCTCGCTGCTGGCCGACCTGCATCAGCCTGGGCGTTTCTGGCATTTTTATGCGCATTTCACCCCTTGGTCATGGATGTCGTTGGGGGCCTACCTGCTTCCAGCATTCGTCATGCTGGCGCTGGCCTTTTGCGCGGCCTGGTGGTTTGAGCGGCGCGGCGTGCTGCGCGTCTTAGGTGTTCTTCTGATCGCATCCGCGCTGTCGATTCTGGTGTATACGGGTTCCGAAGTCATGGTGATCCGGTCCAGACCGTTGTGGAACACGCCATTTTTGCCGGTCAACTTCGCCTTGACCTCGTGGCTGGCCTCACTGGGTGCCATGTTGCTGGTTGCACGCTGGTTGCCGGGCGGCTTGCAGGCATTGCCAGTGGCCCTGGTGCGCAAGCTTGCATGGCTGGGGTTTATCGCACTCACCGTCTGTGCCATGGCGTGGGTGGTTGTCGGTGCCGAAGGTGGGGATCCGGCCTTCGACATGGCGCGACGCTTGTTTATGGAATTTCCGGCCTGGCGTCTGGCATTTCTGGGCTCGATCGGTGCCGGTGTTGCGGTCATGGCGTTACTGGCATGCAGCAACAATCGTCTGGCAGGCTGGTTTTACTCGCTGATCACTGCCGGTGCGCTGCTGGCCGTCGCCTGGGTGTTTCGCTGGATTGTCTTCATGGCGGTGCAGGAAGTGCCCAAATACGGGGCGGGGCTTTATATCTATCAAATGCCACTGGGCAGCGATGGCCTGTTGGGCATGCTCGGCGTGCTGGGCCTGTGCATTGCGCTGATTGCAATCGTCACGTGGGTAGTCAATGAATTTCGTGCTGGTTCGGTGCATGCTACCGCCGCAGCACGTTCTTGATAAGGAAGAATACGATGAGCAACAAAGACCACGATAACGAATTGCAAGAACAGCCCGTCACGTCGAAAACCGACCTTGATCGTCGTCGCTTGCTAATGCACGGTGGCGTTGCGGCGGGTGGGCTGGCCGCCTTCGCCGTCGGATACGGTGACACGCTTTACAAAGCTGCCAAAGGTTTAACGCAGGGCACAGCAGGGGAGCCAACGGCCGATGCCTTGCGCGGCAACTCACTTAAACCGGAGTTTGCCATTAACGCAAAAGGTGAGCTGTCTGCGGCCAACGGCCAGATCGTCAGCCCCTCGAGTTGTTTGGGGTGCTGGACGCAGTGCGGTGTACGTGTGCGGGTTGATACCGCGACGAATCGCATTGTGCGCATTGCCGGCAACCCTTATCACCCGTTGGCAACCACTAGCCCTGCCACCATGGATATGCCTGTGCGACAGGTGTATGCCATGCTGGGTGGTGACAATGGGCTAGAAGGCCGGGCTACGGCCTGTGCCCGTGGATCTTCCATGCAGGCTCAGCAAACCAGCCCCTATCGCGTACTGCAACCACTCAAACGTGTTGGGCCGCGTGGCGCCGGGAAGTGGGAAAGCATCTCCTTCGAGCAGTTGATCGAAGAGGTCTGCGAGGGCGGTGATCTGTTTGGTGAAGGACAGGTTGATGGCCTTCGCCCACTCTTTGATCACAAAACGCTGATCGACGCCGCTAACCCCGATTATGGTCCCGTCTGTAACCAGCTGGTCGTGTCCGACTCAGCGAACGAAGGCCGTAGCCCGCTTCTGAACCGCTTTGCTCAGCAGTCCTTCGGTACCGTGAATCGCAGCAATCATGGTTCCTACTGCGGCCAGAGCCGGCGCGTGGGTGCCGCCGCCGCACTGGGTGACTTACCCGGCATGCCACACGGTAAGCCAGACTGGAAGCACGCGAGTTTTGGTCTGTTTATTGGCTCAGCGCCTGCTCAGTCGGGCAACCCCTTTCAGCGGCAGGGCCGTGAGCTGGCTGAAGCGCGTTCGCGTAAAGAGAATCCATTCAAGTATGTCGTAGTGTCGCCCATACTTCCGACCTCATCGAGTCTGGCCTCGGGGTCGGGCAACCGTTGGGTAGCTGTTAAACCTGGTTCTGACCTGGCCCTGGCCATGGCCATGATTGACTGGATTATCGAAAATGACCGCTACGATGCCACTATGCTGTCGCAGCCTGGCCCCGAGGCTGCACAGGCAGTCGGTGAAGCTTCATGGACAAACGCCACCCATTTGTTGGTGAGTGAGCCTGAACACCCGCGTTTTGGCACGTTTTTGCGGGGCGCTGATCTGGGCTGGAAAAAGCCTGAAGGTGACGATGTTGAAGATGTTTATGTCGTGCAGATGGCTGATGGTAGCCTGGCACCGCACACCGTCGGGCATCCGGCCACGCTGGCGGTAGAGCCACGTGCAGTGACCTTGGTTTCTGACGGCGGTACTGTGCAGGTGTGCAGCAGCTTCGTCAAACTGCGTGATGAGGCCCGGCGCTTGTCGCGTGACGAGTATGCTGCCCAGTGCGGTATTGCCAAGGACACCATCGAAGAACTAGCCCGCGAATTTACCAGCCATGGCAAGAATGCGGTTGCCGACATGCACGGCGGCACCATGAACGGTGCGGGGTTTTACACCGCGTATGCCATTTACATGTTGAACACGCTGGTGGGCAACCTGAACGTCAAAGGCGGGCTGGTGCTTGATGCCGGGCCATTTGGGCCATTTGGCCCGGGGCCGCGTTATAACTTTGCGCAGTTTGAGGGCAAGGCCAAGCCTAAAGGTGTACCACTGTCACGCAGTCGCTTTCCTTACGAGAAAACGACTGAGTACAAAAACAAGGTCGAAAAGGGCGAGTCACCTTACCCAGCGCGTGCTCCGTGGTACCCGGCGGTTGGCGCGCTCAGCAGCGAGATGCTGGGGTCAGGGCTGTTGGGCTACCCCTACCCGGTCAAAGTGTGGCTTAACCACATGAGCAACCCGGTCTACGCCCTGTGCGGTTTCAAGAATGCATTTCTGGATAAACTGCGTGACAGCAAGGCTTTGCCGCTGCATATTTCCGTTAATGCTTTCATCAATGAGACCAATGCCTGGGCTGATTACATTGTGCCGGACACAGTCACCTATGAAAGCTGGGGTATTGGCGCACCCTGGGCCGACGTTATCGTCCGATCATCGACGGTACGCTGGCCAGTGGTTGACCCTGCAGTTGCGCGTACGGCCGATGGTCAGCCTGTTAATCTGGAAAGCTTTTTGATTGGTGTGGCCGTACGTCTGGGCATGCCTGGTTTTGGCAAAGGTGCAATTTCGGACATGGAAGGCAACCGCTACGACTTGTTCACGGCTGAAGATTTCTATTTGCGTGCACTGGCCAATATGGCCTTTACGGCTGGCAAGCCAGTGGGTGAAGCAAGCGATGACGACATGGTTTTGACCGGGGTGTCACGCTTTGAACAAACCCTGCAGCAAAAGCTAAAGCCAGAAGAATGGCGGCGTGTCGCCATGATTATGTCGCGCGGTGGGCGCTTTGATGACCTGCAGTCAGCATGGAATGGCGACAAAATCCGCAAAGCCTACACCACGCCACTGCAACTGTGGAACGAACCCATAGCCCGCATGCGGCACGCGATGACGGGTGAGCACTATAGCGGCTGCCCCACGTTTTACCCGACTCGGTTGGGCGACGGTACCCCCATGCGCGAGCAGTTCGACGAAAAACAGTGGCCATTCTTGATGACGTCTTACAAGTCTAATTTGATGAGTTCGATGTCTATCGGGGTAGATAGACTGCGGCAGTTGCATCCGCAGAACCCGGTGTCGATCAACAAGGCTGATGCGGCCAAACAGGGGATCAAGAACGGAGACGCGATACGCATTGTGACGCCAGGCGGCGAAGTGCGTGGTGTCGCGCTGGTGCGAGAGGGGATTATGCCGGGTGCGATCGCGGTGGAGTTTGGTTATGGCCATACCGAGCTGGGCGCCAAAAGCCACCTGATTGATGGTCAGGCCTTGCCTCACAACCCGCATCTGGCGGCGGGCGTTAACCTTAATGACTTGGGTTTTGCTGACCCCAGCCGGGGTGAACATGCCAATATCTGGGTAGACTGGGTTTCGGGCGCTGCCGTACGTCAGGGGCTGCCGGCGCGTATCGAGGCGGTTACGGTTTAGCGTTTAAATGGGGTCAGCTTAAGAGCCTGATAGCTTCAATTTTGAAGTGGCTATCGTAGGCACGTTGTTTCATAACCGAACCTCTTTTTAAGTTATCTTAAGGTCGTGTCCAGTTTTACATCGCCTCTGCCCCCACCAGTTGGATTCCAATCCAACTGGTGGGGGCAGAGCATGTCACGGGTTTTTTTTGATGCCAAGGTTTAGCTACCCGCAGGCGGAATACGGTTATTCGACTTCTGCGGGGTATCTGAGGTACGCATACCTGCTCGAAGACGCAGGCTTGATATGCGCCCCGAAATCAGCCAGGCTCAGATCAATGCAAGTGCCTGACGCGCTGCAATCCATTCTTCGTTGGTGGGTTCCACTACAACGGTAATGGGGCTGCCTGGCCTGGAAATAATGGGCTTGTTCTGCTCGTTGGCGTCTGGGTCTAACTCTATGCCCATCCACGCTAGGTCGCGGCACACCCGTTTGCGGATTTCGGCACTGTGTTCGCCGATGCCTGCCGTAAATGCCAGCACGTCCAGCCCGCCCAGCACGGCCGCGAGCGCGCCAGTTTCGCGAACAATACGTCGTACATACAAGGCCAGCGCATCACGCACGCGCTCTCCGGTTTCGTCGTCATTCTGTTCAAGCGGGAACAGTACGGGAGGGTCGGCGGACACGCCAGACAAGCCAAGCAAGCCAGACTTGTTGTACAAAATGTCAGCCACTTCTTCCAGACTGAGCTTTTCGATCTGCATCAGATAGATGACGGCGCCAGGATCCAAGGCACCGCAGCGCGTGCCCATCATCAAGCCATCCAGTGCTGAAAACCCCATCGTGGTGGCAATACTCTGCAGGTTTTTCATGGCACAAAGGCTGGCGCCGCTGCCCAGGTGGGCCGCCACGACGCGCCCATGTGCGACCTCGCCCAGTCTTTCCGGCAGGGCCACTGAAAGATAGTCATACGACAGCCCGTGAAAGCCGTAACGTCGCAAACCACGATCCCATGCCCCGTGGGTAAGCGGCAACATCTGTTCGATCTTGGGCATGTCGTGGTGGAAGGCGGTGTCAAAGCATGCAACCTGCGGCAGATCAGGACGGATCTGCAGCAGGATGTCGATGGCTTCCAGCGCGAATGGCTGGTGCAAGGGCGCCAGAGGGATGTAGTTTTTCAAATCAGCCAGCACGTTGGCGTTGACCCGTACCGGCGAAAAATACTTGTTGCCGCCATGTACCACCCGATGGACGACGGCGTGCAGCTGCCGCCCGGCCAGACGCTCGGTCACACGTTCGCGTATGTAAGTGAGGGCAGAATGGTAGGGTTGCTCGGTATCAAGGGTAATGGGTATGGGCGTCATGCCGGTTTGCCCAAAGGTGCTGGATGTGCGACCGACGCCCTGAACCTTGCCATTCCATACGGGTGTACGCGGCAGCGGGTTTTGCCCGCCGTCGAACATGGCGAATTTAATGCTTGATGAGCCGCAGTTCAGTACGAGAGTCAGGTCGCTCTGAACGGGGTAGCGATCAGTGAGTGTATTCATGGAGGCGTGTTCCGGTAGTGGTGTGCCAGCAAGACGGCAATGGCGCACGAAGCAATGCGGGTTTCCCGCGAGTCTGCGCGACTGGTAAGCACAATGGGTACTTTGGCCCCCAGCACAATGCCGGCACTGGATGCGTTGCCCATAAATTCAAGCTGCTTGGCCAGCATGTTGCCGCTCTCAAGATCAGGTGCGATCAGGATGTCGGCTTTACCGGCGACGGGCGAATCTATACCTTTGATGGCGGCTGCTACGGGCGAAACGGCATTGTCGAAGGCAAGGGGGCCATCGAGCAGAGCCCCGGTAATCTGGCCGCGATCTGCCATTTTGCATAGTGCGGCGGCATCCAGTGTGGCTGGCATATCGACATTAATGGTTTCGACAGCGGCCAGAATGGCGACACAAGGCTGCTTGACGCCGATGGCGTGTGCTAGATCAATCGCGTTGCGAATGATGTCGGCCTTTTCCAGCAGAGTGGGTGCAATGGTTATAGCCGCATCAGTGATGATGAAGGGGCGCGGGTATGACGCTGTCTGCATTAGATAGCAGTGGCTGATACGGCGTTTGGTGCGCAGCCCGGCGGCAGAAGGCAAGATGGCCCCCATGAGTTCGTCAGTGTGCAAACTGCCTTTCATAATGGCTTCGGCTTGCCCGCAAGCGGCCAGATGCGCGCCAGCACTGGCCGATGCGTGACTATGCGGCGTGTTTTCAATGTGTACGCCTGACAGGTCTAGGCCTGCCTCGGCCGCTACTGCTTCAATGCGGGCACGGGGGCCAACCAGAATGGGAGCAATCAGGCCATGGTCTCGTGCTTCGAGGGCGGCAGACAGGCTGAGGGCGTTGCAGGGGTGGACCACGGCGGTACGTATCGGGCCCATGGGCCGTACATGATCCATTAAGCGGCGTATTCCATCGCTGGTATTCACTTCAAAGCGCACCTCGGGCAGCGTAGCGCGTTCACGTTTGATTTGCACGGTGGGGGCGATAACATCTGCTGTTCCGCTGATAACCTCATGGCCGTCCTGGTTGACGCAGCTGCATGCCAGGGTAAGGCCTTTGCTCTCGGTGTTGCGAGCGGTTACCTTGACGCTAACGCGCAGTGTGTCGCCCACCCTGACGGGTGCCAGAAACGCCAGGGTCTGGCTGCGGTAAATCGTTCCAGGGCCGGGCAGTTTCATGCCCAGCACGCTCGAAATCAAAGCGCCGCCCCACATGCCATGGGCGATCACGCCATGAAAGCGTGTGGTCGAGGCAAACTCGGGGTCAATGTGCTGCGGGTTGAAGTCACCCGATTGCAGGGCAAACAGCTGTATGTCTTGGGTTGTGAGCGTACGTTCGATGGTTGCCGTGTCGCCGACGGCGATGTCGTCAAACACTTTGTTCTGCAAAATGGTCAGCGCGTGGTCTGGTGGCATGTCTGAGGTCATTGTTTAGATCCTCTTTTTGGCGCAACCTTCGCGGTTGTTGTACGGGAGACCTTTTGCGCCACCGGCTGGCGGGAGTGCGCTGTTTTAGCACTGGTGGCTTTTTTAGCCGAAGGTAAAGCTTTGGCGGGTAGCGCAGCGAGTTGTTTTGCCGAGGTGGTCGCCTTCTTGCCTGTGGTCGCTGTCGGCACTGCGGCCTTCTTCGCTGGGGCTGGTGTTTTGGTTACTGGTGCTGCGGCCTTCTTGGCTGGGGCTGGTGTTTTGGTTATGGGTGCTGCGGCCTTCTTGGCTGGGGCTGGTGTTTTGGTTATTGGCGCTGAGGTGTTCTTAACGGCGGCCGGAGTGTCGGTTACTGGCGCAGCAGCTTTCGTCGCGGAAGTAGCGGCTGTGGATGAAGGTGCTGCAATCTTCTGCGCTGAGAAGGGGGGCTTGGTTTCAGGCGCAGTGGTTGTCTTCGCGGAAGCTGGGCCTTGGTTTTCAAGTGCAGCAGCTTTCGTCGTTGAGGAAGCGAGGTCAATTGCTGGTGTGGCTATCGTCTTCGCCTGCGCAGTCGGGGCTTCCAACGAAGAAGTCACTTTGCCTGTGGACACCGTAGCGTCTTTCAGAGAGGGAGAGTTTGTGTCTGTAGAGGGCGTGGCGTCTTTCATACGAAAAGAAGCTTTGCCTTCGGAAGCGGCACCGTCTTTCAATGAAGAAGACGGCTTGGGTGCGGCGGTGACGTTGTCTTTAGTTGCTGAAGAATTTTTAGTCGCCGACGCTGGAAGTTGCCTGGCGACGGAAGACGCCTTCTTGGCTGGCATTGCCGGTATTTTTTCAGTCGCTGAAGTTGCTGTGGGCAACGCAGACCTCTGTGGCTGAGTTGAGTGCGAAAGTGGTGTGCGATGCGTGCTAATCGACGCTAACTTAGGCTCGGGCGCTGTGGGTGCAGAAATACTTGATTTTTCGACGTCGAGTTTTTTAGCTGGTGCGCTCTGTTCGAAGAGTGCCAGTATGCGTTGCAGGCTGGCTTCTTCTTCAGTGAGCAAATTGCCTCTGGACGTTACCAGACGCTCAAGGTCTTGGGCACGCTCACGGATGTCGTCGGCATTGGCGCGCTGGAGCAGGGTGGGGATCGCTTCAATTGCCGCCTTCGTATCATGGGCCAGCAGTACTGCTTGGTCGCGCACCAGCGCGCGGAAGGACGCCATATTAAAGTCACCGGGTCTTTCGGGCCCATGAAACTTCAGTGCATGGCCGAAGTGCCGCTCGTCGGCTTCGCCACGCGTGCGCAAAATGTAGAAGATGGCGCGCACGGTGGCCTCAAGCAGCCCGCCTTCGGTCATACGGTCGCGGATGCGGGCGAGTTCACGCTCGACAAATGCCAGGTGTTCGGGGGAGTCGCCGGGGTGATTGCGTGCAGGCAAAACGCTGTCTGCAGAGTAACCCGTCAGGGCCTGAACTAGCGGCGACCCGTACAAACCTTCAAATAACCAGGCATACATCTGATCGCGCTGGTCGCGGTAGGAATCGAGCAGGCGCACTATCATGGTTGACACGTTTTCCTGCACCTGCCAGAAGGGGTTATCAGGCATCATTTCACGACGGTCATCGCGCAAACGAGTAGCGGCACCCGCAACCGTGGGCGCCAGGGCGTTTGTGCTGGACCACCATTCGTAGGACATACGCAAGGGGTGTAAGGTCTGCATCATGCTCGCAATTTCTGGCGTAACCATGCCCTGCACCCAGGGCTGCACGAAAGTCTTGTAGAGGGCCAGATTGGTTTCTGAAACACGCGCAGCTGCTCTGAAGCGGTGATCTGATGCCGGGTCTGGTTTTACGATATTGCGCACGTCGTCGAGAGTGCGCCGATGTAGGGCCATAAAGTACGCGTCATGTGAATCGGGCCCGTGTGGCGACTGTGACGCGTCAGGGTTGTCATCAACCGTAGCTTGATACACACCGGCTGGCAATAGATCGATTAAATCAATATTGCTGGTAAATTCAACATGCTCTTTACGCCCGACCTTGCCTGAAACAAAAATGCCCAGGTGCCCGATGCTGTCATGGGTGGTGTAGACAATGGTTTGGTCGTGGCTGGCAACGTCTTCGTCGTTGCGATACAGGTCGGTGATCCAGCCCAGAGCCTGTGGGGGCGGGGTAATGTTGTCGCCGTAAGAGCAGAACACCACAATAGGCGAACGGATATTGCGTAAATCGATGCGCAGGCCATCAGACGTGATCAGTTCAGCGCTGCTTAGCCGGTTTCCAATGAACAAATTGTCGACGATATACTGCATTTCGACATCATTGAGAAAAACATAGCCTCCCCAGTATTTTTCAAACTCCAGGTAGCGTGGGCCTTCGGTATCGACGTTGGCATAAAGATGGTAGTTTTTTGCCCACCATGTGTTGGCGGGGTCGAGCTTTTCAAAGTTTTCTACCAGCCATGCGCCGTCAAAGCGACCCGCTCCCAAGTCGCTGGTTAGCGCTGTTAACCAGCTTCCGCCCGTAAGGCCGCCACCGTAACGCATGGGGTTGTTGCCCGCCCAGTATGACAGCGGCGCGCCGGCAACAATTAGCGGGCCAAACAATTCAGGCCATAGCGATGCCGCCATCATGACCAGCCAGCCAGCCTGGCAGTTGCCAATGACGGCGGGTTTGCCAATGCAACTATCGTGCAGCTCACCTACATGGCGCACAAAGTGGGCCAGCCCACGCATAACATCTTCAACCGTCTGACCTGGTACAGGGTCAGGGAGAAAACCCACAAAATAGCAGGCGTGGCCAGCCTTCATGGCTGCGCCGATTTCACTGTCAGGCTTGAACCCCGCTATGCCCGGGCCGTGGCCGGCCCGAGGGTCGATCACGATAAAGGGACGCTTGACGGGATCTATGGTGATATCGGCAGTAGGCAGAATGCGCACCATGCCGTAATTGATGGGGCGGGTAAACTCTAGGCCCGACTTAACAATTTCGCAGTCAAAGCTCAGCACGTTGGGCACCTCTTCCTGCAGATGCTCGCGGTACTGGTCGCCTCGCTGGCGCCGCACGTCTGCAAAAAGTATAGACCGTTGCCAGGCGTCCACACCGTATTCGCTGAGGGCACTGGCGAAAGACCAGGGGTCAAACATGGAAAAGGCTTTGGGCATGGAGGAAGGTTTTTTGTCGTTCATGAACTGGGCCTGAATTTGTCGACCGCGACAGTGTCGCGGTCGTTGTCGTTAGTAATGTATTGTCGCGAATGCCATATTCGTCAGTACATATGCTGTCCGCCATTCATGGAGACATTGCTGCCCGTCATGAATGCGGCATCATCGCTGCATACAAATGCAATCAGCGCGGCAAGCTCAGAGGGCTTGCCCAGCCTGCCCACGGGTATCTGCGAAATGATTTTGGTTTCAAGCACGTCTTTGGGTACGGCCGCTACCATTTGGGTGTCGAGATAGCCAGGTGAAACTGTATTAACAGTAACACCTTTGCGGGCAAGTTCTTGCGCCAGTGACTTGGTGAAACCATGTATGCCTGCCTTGGACGCAGAGTAATTGGTTTGCCCGAACTGCCCCTTGGTGCCGTTAATGGACGCAACATTGACGATGCGGCCCCATCCGCGCTCGGCCATGTCTTCAGCAAAGGGTTTGGTTACATTGAACATGGAGTCTAGATTGGTACGCAGTACGGCATCCCAGTCTATTTTCGACATCTTGCGAAACGTGGTGTCGCGCGTAATGCCTGCATTGTTGACAAGAATATCGACCTTATGGCCGTCAGCACGAATGTTCGCAGCCATGGCTTCGCAAGCATCATAATCGGCAATGTCGGTTGCATAGGCGTGAAAGCTGTAACCCTCTTCGGCCTGTTTGTACAGCCACGTTTTAACGTGGTCATTGCCAGGAGAGTGCGTGACCAGTACCGTGTGCCCGGCGTCGTGCAGTTTTCTGGCAATGGCTTCGCCCAGGCCCCCCATGCCGCCCGTTACCAGCGCAGTGTGTTTTTTTGTCATCATAAGCTCCTTAATATACGGTGGAACAAAATAAAAACGGACGGCGGCTGCGTTTCATGGCAAAACTTACGCCATGCCGCTGATGGTGGCGCGAAACCGTTTCAGCGATAGCGCAAATAAGGCGGCGCCTATGGCAAACAGGGCCAAAAACGGCTTCCACACCACGTCCAGCCCGGCACCCCGGTACAAAATGGCCTGGCCCAATTCCACAAAATGGGTGGTGGGTGCCAGCAGCATGATTTTCTGCACAACAATAGGCATGCTTTCATAAGGCGTTGAGCCGCCCGATAGCAGTTGCAGGGGCAACAAGGTAATCATTAGCAGCAGGCCGAACTGCGGCATGCTGCGCGCAACTGTAGCCATAAAAATGCCCATTGCTGTCGTGGCAAAAAGACAGAGTGTGGTCCCGACCAGAAACAGTGTGATTGAGCCTTCGATGGGCACGTGCAGAAAACCACGCACGACAAAGTTTAGCGACGCTGCGACCGCAATCAACACGACCAGACCCATAGACCATACTTTGGCCAGCATAATTTCTGTGGGTGTCACCGGCATGACAAGCAGGTGTTCAATGGTGCCGTGTTCGCGTTCGCGGATGAGCGCGGCGCCAGTCAAAATGATGGCAAGCATGGTGACGTTGTTGATAATCTGCATGAGGCCACCGAACCAGCTCTTTTCCAGCGTGGGGTTAAAGCGTGCCCGAAGGGCCAGTTCTACAGGTAAGTCGGCGTTGCTGCGATAACGCTGAACAAATTCATTAACCTCTGTCAGCACGATGTTCTGGATATGGCCGTTACCCGTAAAAGCCTGGCTCATGCGCGTCGCGTCGATGTTCAGCTGAACCTCTGCATATTTGCCCGCCAAGACATCGCGCTGAAAGTTGGGTGGAATATTTAGTACAAAGGTATACATGCCCGAGTCCATGCCAGGGTCCATGTCCTGATAGCTGATCGCCGCGGGTTTTACGAACTGCGGTGGGTAAAACGCCGACACAATGCGCGCAGAAAGAGGGGAATGATCTTCATCGACTACCGCGATGGACGCATGGTGCAAGGTCTCGGGCATAGACGTTGCAGCGGTGTAAACCGACAAGCTAAAGGTGTACACAATGAGCACCAGCATGGTGGGGTCACGCAGCAGACTCCACAATTCTTTAACGCCCAGACGGAAAATATTTGATAAGTGACGCAGCATGTTATCGATCCTGTTTACGCAACAGGGCAATGGCCGCGCCCATGATAATTGGCACCGCAATCAACATCGGCCAGAAACTTGCGTACAGGTCTTTCATGCTGAGCGCTTTTGCGAAAACGCCGCGGCTAATGGTGAACATATAGGTGGCGGGGTAGATATCACCGATGAAGCGGCCCATTCCTTCCAGCGACGATACCGGGTTGATCAGCCCTGAAAACTGAATGGCAGGTATAAGCGTACCGATCAGCGCAAAAAACATGGCGGCGATCTGGCTGCTGGTTACCGACGAAGCCAGCAAGCCCAGACCTGTGGAAATAACGCAAAAAATGCCAGCTGCCAACAGCAGGGTCAAAAGGCTTCCCTTTAATGGGACGCCAAAAGCCACGACGGCCACCAGCGTCATCAGCAGAAAGCTGATCAGGGCCAGACCAACATAGGGCAATTGTTTGCCAATTAAAAACTCGCTGCGGGTTACTGGCGTGACGTACAGGTTGATGATGGAACCCAGTTCTTTCTCGCGCACAACTGCCAGCGCCGTCAGCATTGATGGCAGCATGAGCAGCAAAAGAGGAATGACTGCTGGTGTGATGGCCGGCAGGCTTTTAACATCAGGGTTGTAGCGAAACCGGGACTGGACCACGGCAGGGCTGGTCAGGGTGATGCCCATTCTTTCGCGCACCTGCTCTTGCAACCATTGCTGATGCATGCCTTGAACATAGCCCTGTACGGTTTCGGCGCGCGTGGGCATGGCGCCATCTATCCATGCACCGATCTGCACCTTATGGTCTCTCATGATGTCGCGCCCGAACCCGGGAGGGATTTCGATGGCGAGCGCCAGTTCACCGCTGCGCATGCGTCGGTCAAGGTCGTCATGATTCAGAATAGGCGGTCGCTCGATAAAGTAACGCGAGCCTGACAGATTCGACGTGTAGTTGCGGCTGATGGTGGTCTGGTCCAGATCAAGGACGGCATAGCGCAAGTCTTCAACATCCATGCTGATGCCCAGGCTGATAACCACCAGCAAAATCAGCGACCCGAGCAGCGCCAGTGTGGCGCGCACAGGATCGCGGCGCAGTTCCAATGCTTCACGCCAGGTATAGCTGAGCATGCGTTGGAGGCTGAATGCGACAGGTCGCGGCCGCGAAGCGTGGGGAGTCGCGCTTCTGATCGGATTGTGCGTGTCACTTTCGCGTGGTGTGGTGGAAACATCTGGCGTATCGCTACTAACGGCTTCCTTCACCTGTGATGTCGCAGTTATGTCTGGGTTAGCACCTTGTGCAACCGGTGTTGCGTTTGTGAAATAGTCTGGCATGGTGGTGCCGCTGGCATCAACCAGATAACCCACAAATGCCTCTTCCAGTGTGGCGGCGCCGCGTTTCTTTGTGAGCGCGGCAGGCGTGTCGCTGTCCAGCACTTTGCCGGCATGCATAAGCGACATGCGGTCGCAGCGCTCGGCCTCGTTCATAAAGTGTGTGGAAATAAAGATCGTGACTTTGTCACGACGCGACAACTCAATCAGCAGACGCCAGAAGTTGTCGCGCGCCACCGGGTCCACGCCTGAGGTGGGCTCATCAAGAATCAACAACTCAGGACGGTGCACCATGGCAACAGCCAAAGACAGACGTTGGCGCAGGCCCAGTGGCAGATTGCCTGGCAATACATGGAGCGCATCTTCCAGGCTAAAGCGCGTGGCCATTTCTTGGACGCGCTCAGCGATGTCTGACTCGGGCACATGAAACAATCGGGCGTGCAACACCAGATTCTGGCGCACCGTCAGTTCACTGTAAAGAGAAAACGCCTGCGACATATAGCCTACGCGTTGGCGGGTGGCAATATCGTGGGGGTCTATCTCTTTACCGAAAAGCCAGGCGCGACCTTCGCTGGCGGGCAACAGGCCCGTTAGCATTTTCATGGTCGTCGATTTGCCGCAGCCGTTTGAACCCAAAAAGCCAAAAATCTCGCCACGTCGGATGCGAAAGCTGACATTGTCAACGGCCACAAACGTGCCAAAGCGCATGGTCAGGTTTTTGGCCTCGATGGCGACATCGGCGTCGGCATCCAGATCCAGCGCAGGAATGCTCACGGGCTCATAACCACGCCGCTTTTCTTCCGGAAGCAGGCGTATAAATGCGGCTTCCAGGCTTTCAGTGCCGGTCTGACGCAGCAATTCGGCAGGTGTGCCTTGCGCAAGTATGCACCCATCGTCCATGGCAACAAGGCGGTCAAAGCGCTGAGCTTCGTCCATATACGCGGTTGCCACAACAACACTCATGCCTGGCCTTTCGAGGCGGATACGGTTTATCAGCTCCCAGAACTGCGCACGTGCCAAAGGGTCTACGCCGGTCGTTGGCTCATCAAGAATGAGCAGATCGGGGTCGTGGATGAGTGCGCAGCAAAGGCCAAGCTTTTGCTTCATGCCACCCGATAACTTGCCCGCAGGCCTGTCCTGAAATGAATCAAGATCTGTGCTCTGCGTCAGGTCGTCGATGCGACGCCGGCGCTCGGCGGCGTTATGACCAAACAGCCGTGCAAAAAACTGCAGGTTTTCTTCGACCGACAGAGTAGGGTAAAGGTTTTTTCCCAGCCCCTGAGGCATATAGGCGATACGAGGGCATACCTCAACGCGGTGCGATTTGTCCGCCATGTCGCCGCCCAGCACTTCGATGGTGCCGCGCTGTATGGCGCGGGCGCCAGCGAGCAAGGCCAGCAGGCTAGACTTGCCTACGCCATCGGGGCCGATCAGGCCGACCATGCAGCCCGATGGGATATCCAGGTCAATGCTTTTAAGCGCTACCGTTTTGCCATAATGCTGCCCGACGCCGCGCAGATGCGCGACGACCCCAAGAGAAGTCTCTTTCGTCATTGTGCCCATCACTCAGGTACTTTGACGTTAAGCCACTCTGGCCAGGTTTTTTCTGTGTCGTACTTGATCCACGCCACGCCCGGCAGGCCTGTTTTCACCTGTTCGAGATGCTTGCGCAGTAAAGCGGGGGGAATCTGCGCCTTGACCCGGAACATCAGCTTTTGTCGCTCCGATTCGGTTTCCACGGTTTTTGGCGTGAACTGTGCTGTACTGGCCACAAATGAAATATGTGCGGGTATGACCAGCTCTGGCGCAGCGTCAAGAATAATGCGCGCCTCAGTGCCGATGGCCACGCGGCCAGCCACAGTCTCGGGTAAAAAGAAGGTCATGTACACATCGGCCAGGTCGACGAGATTAAGCACCCGCCCGCCCGCCCCCAGCACCTCACCTGGCTCAGCCACACGAAACTGAATGCGGCCATCACGTGGTGATTTGAGCAGGCTGTCATCGATGTCTGCCTGCACGCGCTTCATGGTGGCCTCCACGGCTGTCACACGTGATTGCGCACCGATTTTTTGTGCCTTGGCGGCCTCGACGGCAGCCAGACTGGCCAGAACCTGCGACTTCGACGCCGCCAGCGCAGCTTCAGCGCTACGGACTCGCGCACGGTCATCGTCCAGCTCTTGCCTGGATGAGGCGCCTTCTTTTGAAAGCGTTTCTGACCGGGAGAGTCGGCGACGGGCGGCATCAAGCTCTGCTTCGCGCTGGCTGACCACGGCGCGCATGGCAGCTACGTCACTTTCGCGCAATGCCACCTGGGCTTCTGCAGCCGTAACGGCGTGCAGGGCTTCCTGGCGCCCAGCATTGACTTCGTCCCGCTGTGCTTCGAGGGTGTCAATTTGCATGCGGGCCAGCGGTTGCGCCTTCTTCACAAAGTCGCCTTCCTTGGCCAGAATTTCTTCAACCCGCCCGGGCAATTTTGTTGCCACGTCAATTTCTACCGCCTCGATGCGACCATTGCCGCTGACGAAGCCCTCACCGGGGCCGTTGTCGGCCATCATGTTAGACCAGGCATACCAGCCGAAACCGACGGCAGCAACTACGGCAGCGACAACAACTGTTTTTTTAAGAGAGGCGGACATAGCCATCGTTCAAACCTTATTCTGTGATGTTTCCGGGGGTCGAGATCGCCCCGGAAGAGATGGTGGTTGCAGCGGCGGCGGCAGGGGCGGACGAGGAGCCGGGTATGTTGCCCGTCGTCGGAGTCGTTGGGGTGCTGTCAGGCGTTTCTGTGCTGGCACCGCCGCCAAGCGATGCATACAACGACACATGGGTCGACAGCAGGCTGCGCCTGGCCTGTACAAGTAGTTGCTGCGCCTCAAGTAAATCGCGCTGTGCGTCCAGCACTTCGAGATAAGCTGATGCACCACTGTCATAACGCAACTGAGCCAGCCGCGCCCGCCGAGTTTGCGCATCAACTGAGGCTTCCATGTTGGCAACCTGCTCGGACAACCATTGGCGCGCCGACAAGGCGTCGGCCACCTCGCGAAATGCGGTTTGTATGGTTCGCTCATAGTTGGCGACAGCCAAGTCGCTGCGCACTTCGGCCAGGTCCAGATTGGCGCGTCGGCGGCCCGCATCGAAAATCGGCAGAGATATCGAGGGCATAAAGGCCCAGGCGCGGCTGCCGCCTTTGAACAGGTTGTCGAGCTCGACACTTGCCGTGCCAAAATTTCCTGTCAGGCTGATAGTGGGAAAGAAAGCAGCCCGGGCCGCCTTGATATTGGCGTTTGCGCCTTCCAGGCGATGCTCGGCAGCGATGATGTCGGGGCGATCGGTAAGTAGGTCTGACGGCAAGCCAACACGCAGCGGCGCAAAAATTTTGCTGTCGGTGGAGGGCGGTTCGTTCAGGGTTGGAAACTCGACGCGGGTCTCGCCCAGCAACACGGCCAGGGCATGGGCCTGCGCCGTGCGTGCCTGCTCCAATTGGGTGCCCAGCGCCCGGGCTTGGATCAGCAGGGTTTCAACCTGGGTCAGTTCAAGTAAAGAGGTGGCGCCCACGTCGTGGCGACGCTTAAAAATACGATACGACTCTTCGCGTGTTGCGATGGTCTGGTTTGCCAGTGCAATGCGTTCGTCCAGTTCGCGCAAGCCCAGCCAGGCATTTGCAACGTTGGCAATCAACGTAATACGCACGGCCCGTTGTGCCGCATCGGTTGCCAAATACTCTTGCAGGGCAGAATCTTTCAGGTTGCGCACGCGTCCCCAGAGGTCAAGCTCCCAGTTGCTCAAGCCCGCGTAAGCCTCGTATTGCGAGGTAACGACAGAGTTACCCGAAAAATTCAGATCACCTGGTACGCGCGAACGGCCACCGCTACCTCCTACCCCAATTGTAGGAAACTGATCAGCCCGCTGTATGCTGTATGCCGCACGTGCCTCTTCGACACGAAGCAGCGCCATGCGGTAGTCAGGGTTGTTTGCCAGAGCCTGAGCGATGGCTTGCTGTAGCCCAGGGTTTATAAAGTAATCACGCCAGTGGAGTTCCACTGCAGTAGGCCCGCGCTCTGGTACGGCGGCTGTCGCATCTGCTGGCCAGTTATCGGCCACAGGGTTGGCCGGCAGTTCGCGCGTCGAAAGCGGGGCGCACCCCGCCAAGGTTGCAGCAAGCGCCAGGGCACCAAGCCGCAATGCATGGGTGGTACTCAGGTGGAATTTCATTTGTACTCGTTGTTCCTAGGAGACGCAATCAATGCAAGGCTTGATCACTGCCGTCAATAGTCAGTTCAGGATGTGATACCCGCCGTCCACATACTGTGTCGTGCCGGTAATGGCTTTGGCCTCGTCGCTGGCAAGAAATGCGCACAGGTAGCCGACGTCATCAATATTGACGGGTCGGCGCAGCGGTGCGCGCCGCAGGCTGTCCTGAATGAGGCCGTCGATATCAGGGAGACCCGATGCCGCACGCGTTGCAAGCGGCCCGGGTGATATGGCATTGACGCATATGCCTGCAGGGCCAAGTTCTGAGGCCAGGTAACGCACCAGCGCTTCTAGCGCGGCCTTTACGGGCCCCATCAGGCCATAGTTTGGAATGACTTCTTCGCTGCCCAGATAAGACATGGTTACCAGGCTGCCACCATCAATCATCAGTGGTTCAGCATGGCGTGCAAGCCGGGCGAATGAATGGCAGGAGATATCCATGGCCTGCATGAAACCTTCACGTGAGCTGTCGACGACACGCCCGTGCAAGTCTTCACGCGGGGCATAGGCAACCGAGTGCACGATAAAGTCGAGCTTTCCCCATTGCTGTTTGATTGTGTCGAACACAGCCTGCATTTGCTCGTCCTGTGTTACGTCGAGCGGCATGCGCAGGTCTATATCCAGCTCGTCGAACAGAGGCTCGACATGCGGGCGTGTGCTTTCTTTTTGCCAGGTGGCGGCCAGCTCTGCGCCTTGTTCACGCAGGGCGCGGGCGCATCCCCATGCAATGCTGTCGTCATTGGCGATACCGACGACCAGACCTTTCTTCCCCTTGAGTGAGGGCATTTTATTTTTCCTTGACGTATGTGCCTGGCGCGTCGCCGAGCAGCTTGTATCCATTACTTGGGGCACCCATGCCTGGGGGTTTGATCATCTCGCCCGAGCGAGCTTTGAGCCATGTCTGCCATTCGGGCCACCACGAGCCTTCGTGTGCGGCCGCAGTGCTGGCCCATTCTTCTGGCGCGATATAAGCGCCACGGGCTTGGCGGGTTTCGATCTGGTAGTTGCGCCGAGGGCGGCCTGGCTCACTGACAATGCCGGCATTGTGACCACCACTGGTCAGTACAAAGGTTATTTCGGCCGGCACCAGATAATGCAGCTTATAGACGGAACGCCATGGCGCCACGTGATCAGTTTGGGTGCCAACGCAAAACATGGGCAGCGTAAGATTGCCGAGTGCAACCGGGCGACCCTTGACCGGGTAGCGGCCTTTGCTGAGATCGTCGTTCAGAAAGAGCCGGCGCAGATACTGTGAGTGCATTTTTGCGGGCATGCGTGTGGCATCGGCATTCCAGGCCATAAGATCAAACATGGGTCGGCGTTCGCCCAGCAGGTATTCATTGATCATGCGCGACCACAGCAAGTCGTATGAGTTAAGCATCTGGAAGGCGCCTGCCATCTGGTCGGCACGCAGATAGCCGCGTGTGTCCATTTGCGCTTCGAGCAGGCTGACCTGGCTTTCGTCAATGAAAAGGGCAAGTTCACCCGGCTCGCTAAATTCAGTCTGGGCTGCAAGCAGTGTCATGGAAGCCAGTCGCGTGTCGTTATCGCGTGCCATGGCCGCCGCAGCGATAGCGAGTAGCGTGCCGCCAAGGCAATACCCCACAGCATGAATGTTGCGCTCGGGCACAATGGTGTTGACGGCGGTGAGTGCTCCCTGAATACCTTGTTCAAGGTAATCATCCATGCCCAAATTACGCTCTTCGGACCCTGGGTTCTTCCAGGAAATACAAAATACCGTATGCCCGTTGTCGACAAGATATTTGATCAAGGAGTTGTGCGCTGACAGGTCAAGAATGTAATACTTCATGATCCAGGCTGGAACAATGACTATGGGCTCTGGGTGTACCTTGTCAGTGGTTGGCGTGTACTGGATCAGTTCCATCAGGCGATTGCGCATTACAACTTTGCCCGGCGTTGCTGCCATATTTTTGCCGACCACAAAGTCATCGGTACCCGGTGGCGGTAGTTGCGCGATACGGCGTTGCGCATTGTCGAGAAAGTACGCAAAACCCCGCATCAAATTGGCGCCGCCTTCATCCAGAGTGCGCTTGAGCGCGACCGGGTTGGTGGCTAAATGGTTGCCGGGTGAGAATACATCCAGCCATTGTCGTGCGCCAAAGGCGACCAGGTTTTCATGATGAGGTTCTACCCCCCATACCCCGCGGGCCGCTTCTTCCCACCACTGCTGGTTCAGTAGAAAAGACTGGTGCATCAGATTAAATGGCCAGGCCATCCAGGCTGGATCACTAAAACGGCGGTCGTGGGCTGGTGGTTCGATGCAGGCGCGGGCTTCGCCAGGGCCTGCCACCAGGCACTGAAGCAGGTATTCGACCAATTGGCCGTTCTGATCGTGTGCCAGTCGCGCAAGTTCTGCTTGTTTTCCTGGCGAAGCCGCCAAATGCGTGGCCCAGTCTAGCCAGGCCAGCATGCTCGAATGAGGGGAAATTGAGGAAAACGCACGCGCCAGGGCGGCATGAGCCCGGCTGTCGATGGCGTTTGCCATGGAAAAAGGAGGACTGTTCACAATCTGACTCCCAACGCTAAGGATGAGTAATGCCTTTATTATCGCGGCTGCGTCAGCGGCACTGCTTGATTCAGATCAACTAACGACCGTATGGTCGTTATATATAGTTATGGTTTGAAGAAATGGCGCGCGGGGTGGAAGGCATCTCACCGGACCGGCGCCTGATCAAGCAAGCTTAAGGGAGTCTATCATGCTGAAGTTAGGGTTTCTACTAATCGATGGTGTTGTGCGACTAAGGTCGTATACCAGAAGCGTGGGCAGTCCAGACATTGCCTGCGCACCGTTTTTTTCGGCATGTCGTTGTCATGTGTAACGATACAGACGTTAAGCGTAAACGTATTCGCCTTCGGCCTGAGGTGCGCAGGGAGCAGATTCTTCAGGCTACGCTGGCCGAGTTCAGTGCACATGGCTACGCAGCCAGCTCCGTCGAGAAGATTGCGCAGCGTGCCGGTTTATCCAAAGCTGGGATCTACGCCCATTTTTCAGGTAAGGAAGAAATCTTCGAGGCCCTGTTGATGAAGGTGTTGGTGCCGTCCTTTACTGGCTTTGAGACGCATAGCATTGACGGCGAGTCACTGGAAGACATTGTGGATGTTTTTATTTCCACGATGTATGACCGCCTTGAGGATCAAACGTTTTTGGCTGTATTTAGGCTTATGATCGCTGAGGGTGGGCGTGCACCACATTTGCTCAAACGCTGGCGTAATGAGGTAATTAAACCCTATCTTGATCAGCAGCAGACACTGCTCGATCGCTGCGTTGAGCGTGGTGTGGTCCGTGCAAGTGCAGTGGCTGCAAATTATGCGCTAGTACTGGCACCCAGTGTATTTGGCTCGCTATTGCGTTTACTCTCTGATGAAGATGTGAACAAGCGAGAGTTGGCTCAGCTCAGAGATGCTCATCGACAATTTTTGATGGAAACGCTGCAACCATGACGAGGCCCAAAACAATGACAACCGTCATGATGACACCAGATGAACGGACTACTGAAATAGTCTCGCCCCCGCCCGGGCTCGAACACCGTGCCGTTCTGGTTGCACTAAATGATGCATCGAAATAAACGCTGTGAGGCCAAGTCGTTTGGGCCATTGCAAGAGAAGGGCGATGTGCCTAAACAAGCGCGGCCGCGTACGCTCGGGCGGCACGTTAGCACGCTACGTCGCGCGCTGTTCACATTGCCTTTCGGTCTGTTGCTGGCTGGTTGCGCCATGGTGCAGGTCAAGCCTCTGAGCACCAGCGACTACATTGCCATGCGCCGTGGCGATATTTTGTCTACCGGCGAAATCAGTGCAAGCGCACGTGAAACAGTGCGTGTGGCAGCGCTTGACGAAGGAGCCTGTGCAAAGTCTTCTCCACGCTGTCTGCATGCCCTGTCTGATGCAACGGGTATTGACGAAGAGCGTCGCATGGCGGCCCTGGCCGAACTGTGGCTACAGCAAGCTCAGGCAATACCCGTACGCGACGCCGTCGAAAACCTTGAGGCCCGCATTGATGCGTGGTTGGAAACTGCACGGCATGCCTATGCGTACCTGTTTTTTACGGCACGTAAGCCCGGGGAACGCGCGTTTGAAGACAGGCAGACCCAGGTACGCGACTACTACAACTATGCCGTGCTTCAGGCGACCACATTGATGTTCGAACGGCGCAACGGCGCTGTTGATGCCTCGGCGGCCAGTCGCGCCAACCTTGCACGAAGCAGAGAAGGCGGTAAGTTGTCGGTCAGTCCGGCCCGTACTGATGCGAAAGGCAGTCTGACATTGCGAGTTGGGAAATGGCGTATTCGTCCTGAGTTGACCGATGCCCGTCTGCCAAATGGCGCCACGCTACCTCTGGAGCTGATACCTGCTTCTTCTTTGTCGTTCGCGGGCTTGCGCAATGTGTATCAGCGCGACGGCTTTGGTGCGGAGTTGGTGTCTGTGGTGGCCGATAAACGTACAGCGATAGATCAAACAGATAAACAACAGGCAGTCGGAGAGGTCAATCTGGACGGCGCGGCAGCTGCAAAGCAAAACAAGTCGTCGCGAATTGCGCCGCAATACAGTGAGGTGCCTTATTCGTCAATGACATTGCTGCTGCATTTTGAGGGGGAAAACCTCGGCCAGGTGCTGTCTACCCATGATGCGTCGCTGACGGTGCATGACCCTTATCGCGAAAGCCATCTTATGGTGCAGGGTTCTCGCGTACCGCTGGCCGGCAACTTTACTGCAGGCTACGGGCTTTGGCTGGCGCGCTCTGATTTTGCCCGAGAGTCGTTGCGTACGCTGCTGGGGCGCGGTCCTGGCCTGGGCCAGCCCCATCTGTATCTGATGCAGCCTTATGACCCCAATCGCCGTATTTTGCTCATGCTGCATGGGCTTGCCAGTAGCCCGGAAGCCTGGGTAAATGTTGCTAATGAAATACTGGGCGATGAAACGCTGCGCAGAAATTATCAGGTGTGGCAAATGTATTACCCCACCAATATGCCGTTGGCCGCAAATCGTACGTCGATTTACTATACCGTTATGGGCGCGTTACGGCATTTTGATCCCGAAGGAGTCGCTCCGGCTTCTCGCGACATCGTGTTAATTGGTCATAGCATGGGTGGGGTGCTTGCCAGGCTTTTGCTGTCCAGCTCGGGCGATCGCATATGGCAGTGGTTTGAGAGTACCTATCCTGTATCGGCAGAACGCGTTGCCAAACTGCCAGTGCGCAGACGCGCCACGTTTTACTTTGAGCCCATGCCGGGCGTAAACCGGGCCATTTTTATTGCCGCGCCGCATCGGGGTACTGATATAGCGGCAGGCCGCCTCGGGCGCTGGTTTGCAAGCCTAATTTCGATTCCACTTACTCTGCTGGCAAACGTGGACGACATGGCAAGCGCTCTGGCTCGTGGCAAAGATGAACGGCCAGGGGCAAGCAAGCCTTTGCATATTCCGAACAGCATCGAAAACCTAAGCGCGACAGATTCTTTTGTGCAGGTCGCGGCAGAGTTGCAAATTTCGCCTCGTGTAATGTATCACTCCATTATCGCCAAAGCCGACCCCAACACGCCGTTGGAAGACTCCGATGACGGATTGGTGCCTTACCTTAGTGCGCATCTTGACGGCGCACAATCGGAAGCCGTGGTTATTTCAGGCCATAGCGTGCAGGAAAACGGGCACGCGATTCTTGAAATCCGGCGCATACTGCATGAGCACCTGAAGGCAACACGCCAGGGTGACCTCGCGCCTTGAAGCGGTACACCACAGCAAACGGCCGACAAACTTCACTGCTGAAGCTTGCCGGCCGAGGTTTGCACTGTATTGTGCCGCCAGATTACCAGCGTATATCGGTTACGTTAATTTCGACGCGACGGTTGGGTGCCAGGCACTCAATAAGTGCTCGCTGGTTTTGCTGTTCACAGTAAACCAGAGGGTGGCTTGCACCAGCGCCACGTGCGCGTACGCGATCAGGGTCGAAACCACCGGCCACGATTTGCTGGCGAACGGAATCGGCCCGACGCTCAGATAGACGCATATTGGCTTTGGCGTCGCCAATGCGATCGGTATGGCCAATGATGTCAAGACGGGTTTCGCCGCGCGCTATCAGCGACGGTACAAGTTGGGTGATGCGACTTCGGCCTTCAGGGGTAAGGTCTGCGCTGCCAAAGGCAAACGAGACGTCACTGTCCAGAATAATGGGCTTTTCCATGGTTGCGCAGCCTGAAATTGCCAGGGTAGTCATCAGCGCGGCGAGTAGAGATACAGTTCGTTTCTTGTCTTTCAGCATGGTACTCCTTAAGGTAAAAGCCCTCGACGGCGTTGTGTTTATTGGTTAGTAAATGGGCGCAACATTGTGTTGATGCCTGTCCGCCGACGGTATCCGTCTTGTAAGTGATATTACGAGTTCTTGCAAGTAAGGGCGCGGTAACGCGCAAGGCGCGGTCTTAGCCTGGCTTTACTTTGTGGGCTTTCTTGGTGACGAAATCATTGAGCCGACCTTGTACGTCTGCACCGGTCTGCACCACGGCAGCCATCAGACCTTCAGCGAACAGACCATCGGTAGCCGACATGTCTGCAATTCTGCTAATGGAACTGACAATGGCGTAGTTTGACAAAGGCGCATTGCCAGCAATGCGTTCTGCAAGCTCCATGGCAAAATCTTTGGCAGACACGGGGTTTTCGGGCGTGTTGCACACATAGTGTGCGAGGCCCAGGCGATGACCTTCTTCTATGCCCATTACCCGGCCGGTCAGCATCATTTCAACCATGCGGTTTGGCGTGATGATTTTGGCGGTACGTACCGTGGCGCCACCGCCCGTAAAAATACCTCGTGTGCCTTCGGGCAAAGAGAAATAAGTGCTGACATCGGCCACGCGGACATGGGCGGCACTGGCCAGTTCGAGCCCACCGCCTACAACCGCACCCTGCAAGCAGGCAATGACGGGGATGCCGCCATGCTGAATTTTGTCAAACGCACGGTGCCAGGCCTGGCATACGCGCAAAAAATCAACGGCGCTGCGTTCTTGATCATGGTGTTCTTTCAGATCGAGGCCGGCACAGAAATGGTCGCCTTCGGCCAACATGACGATAGCGCGAATATGAGCTGGAATGTTCGAAAAGTAGGCATCTATCTCGGCAACGGCGGCTTCATCCAACGCATTGCGCTTGTTGGCCCGATTCAGGGTAATGACGCCAATGGTGCCGGCTTCGTGCGTTTTAAGATAGTTTGTTGTCATGTTGAATCTCCAAAAAATACCCGCACACACGCTGCGTGCATGCGGGTAAGTGTTAATAAGTTTTCAGCGCTATGCCACCGCTATGCGCTTTGCTCCCGGGGTTCAAAAAACATGGTGCGCAGTGCCGTTTTCTGCAACTTGCCGGTCGCGGTCATGGGCATCTTATCGATAAAGTACACATCATCGGGCACCATCCATTTGGCGATACGATCCTTGTAAAGAGCAAGAATGCCTTCAACGGTTGGAGTGGTTGCCGGCTTTTTCATAATAATGAGTATCGGGCGCTCGCCCCATTTTTTATGTGCTCGGGCGATGCAGGCGGCAGAGAGTACATCTGCATGCTCCAGCGCGATGTTTTCAATATCAATGGAAGAGATCCATTCGCCGCCCGACTTGATCACATCTTTGCTGCGATCGGTAATGCGCATATAGCCATTGGCATCTATGCTGGCGACATCGCCAGTGTGAAACCAGCCGTTTTCCAGTGCGGTTTCATCATGACCGTAATAGCGCTCAATGACCCAGTTGCCGCGTATCATCAAGTTGCCGGTGGTCTTGCCATCGTGGGGCAGTGCCTGGCCATTTTCATCCATGATGCTGAACTGTGCGCCAAATAGCGGCCTCCCCTGCGACGCCAGAATGTGCAGTTTTTCTGTGTCGTCGAATGACTCTTGCTCGGGCAGCAGGGTGCATACCGTGCCCAGCGGCGATACCTCCGTCATGCCCCAGGCATGGCGTACAGACACGCCCATGCGTGCCAGCGCTGTGATCATGGCAGGAGGGCAGGCTGAGCCGCCGATAACGGCGCGGTCCAGTGTGCTGAAGCTTAGCCCGTTGGTCTGCGCGTGGTCGACCAAGCCTTGCCAAACTGAAGGCACGCCCGCAGACAAGGTGACACCTTCTGATTCGCATAACTGGTAAAGTGCGACGCCGCTAAGGTCAGCACCAGGCATTACGATTTTTGCG
Source organism: Pusillimonas sp. ANT_WB101 (assembly GCF_008369125.1). Classification (NCBI taxonomy): domain Bacteria; kingdom Pseudomonadati; phylum Pseudomonadota; class Betaproteobacteria; order Burkholderiales; family Alcaligenaceae; genus Pusillimonas; species Pusillimonas sp. ANT_WB101. Next base: position 611,652 of record NZ_VOAY01000001.1, read on the forward strand.
CCAGACATCAGCGCCGAATACGGTAGACCCCATGCGTTTACATGAAACATGGGAACCAACGGCATGACCGTGTTTTTGCGTGAGATGCCCAACGCATCCGGGTGGCATGATGCATAGGCATGCAGCACAGTTGAACGGTGGGCATAAAGCGCACCCTTTGGGTTACCCGTGGTGCCTGAGGTATAGCAAAGGCCACTAGCTGTGTTTTCGTCAAACTGGGGCCAGGTAAACTGCGCATCATCGTGTTGCAGCCACTGGGCGTAGTTTGGCCTGCCTTCATGGCAGGCGTTGTCTGGCTCTTGCAGAACAACCCACTGTTGCACTGCAGGGCATAGTGGAATCAGTTGCTCAACGAGTGCGGAAAAGTGTTGGTCGAAAAAAACAACGGTATCTTGTGCGTCATTAATAATGAACGCAATCTGATCCAGATGCAGGCGCGGGTTAATCGTATGGCAGATCACGCCGATGCCGGCCGTGGCGTAGTAAATTTCAAGATGACGGTGAGTGTTCCACGCAAGCGTGCCTACACGGTCACCGGGCTGAATGTTATTCGCCTGCAACCCAACGGCCAGCTTTCGCGTACGCGTCGCAAAGTCTGCATATCGATAACGGTGGATGCTTCCATTGCCCAATGCCGTGACAATTAGCTGATTGGGGTTGTTGGTGACGGCATGCGTCAGTATGGACGATATCAAGAGGGGAAGACTCATCATGTTTCCCGGTACTGGCATCAGCGTCTCCTGTAGTGTTCTGGTTGTAAGGTATTGGCAGGCATTTTAGACAAGCCAGGCGTATTTAACTATGGTGCATACCGACGGCTGGCTTGCAAATACTGCCCGCTGTTGTAATCGAGGCGGGCAGGCCGTGCAAATGTCTCTAATAAGCCTAGTGTTAGGCACCAGGCCAACCGACAGAGATAGTAACCATTGTGGGCAACGAAGCAACCAGATTAGCTTGACCCTCCGGGAGACGTCCATAAAAGACCCTCCTTAGGCTTTGATGCCTGCCAGTAATTCAATACGTGTGAAGTCCAGCCTTTGCAGGGCAAGGTGTACTTGATCATAAAAATCTGAGTGGGTAGGTTGCTCACGGTTTTGTGCTTCTATCCACCTTTCTATTTCGCTAAGTTCACCATTTGCGGCAAGGCTGGCCAACGTCTGGAGCACAGCAGCCGTTGGGGTGCTGGGCAGTGCCGAGGTGGTTTTTGGAGTTGGGCTGCTATCCCAAACCTGTGTGGGCAATGTAATGGTATTTTCGCTCAATATTTGCGCAGGCAAATGAACGCTAAAGCTGCTGCCGGTACCCGGAGCGCTGTCAAGAATAAGCTCGCCACCCATATTGCGAATGGCTGTGCGTGCAATATACAGCCCCAGGCCGACGCTGCCGGGGCGTTCGTCGCGCTGCTCGAATGCGTTGAAAATGGCCTGCTGGTCCTGCGGGCTGATGCCGCTGCCTGTATCACTAACTACAAACGTGAGGGCAGTCTGGTTTGCGGGGCCCGGTTTGGCGCTGACAATAAACCGTATTTGCCCTTTTCGGGTGAACTTGGCGGCATTGGAAATTAGGTTGAGCAGTATTTGTTGCAGGCGGCGAGGGTCGCTATGAATCAGCTCAGGTAATGGTGTCGCGGCAGTGAACTCGAAACGGTTATGTTGCTGACCACTTAGGCTTTTACCGTGCTGCACCACATCTTCCAGCAGGCTTTTCATTTGCGTGGGCTGCAATCGTATTCCCAGTGGTTGCAGTGCTCGTTTTGCGTGGTCGAGCATTTCGTCGATCAGTTCCATCTGGTAACTTGCCGACCGCTCAATGGCACGAAGATGACTGGCTTGCTCAGCAGTTTGTGTCTGGCTCAGAAGCCGTGCGTATCCCACGATGGTACTGAGCGGTGCCCGCAGATCGTGCCCAAGGTAGCTGAGTTGCTCGAGGTTTTTTTTGTCAGTCAGGCTTGCCTGTGATACTGCAGCTTCGCTGCGCATGCGCTCAAGCAGAAGCAGCACGAACGCTGTGGTGCCGATAATGGGCAGCACTACCGCGACCATGGGTGTAAGCAGGTTCATGACCGATGAGTTGTCGATAATGTTGAAACCCGGCTGAATGTCAAGCATGGCGTAGTACACGCTACGAATTGCGGTAAACAGTGTTACCAGCCCGAAAATGCTCAGCAGTGCCCAGTGGCTTCGTGTTGTGTCGGGCTGCATGGCGTTCTTCAGTGTTAAAAAACTGCCTCCCATAAATAACAACCATGTGGCTGATACGATCATGATGCGAATTCTGGTGTCGGGCTGTACTGCCGAGAACCAGAACAGGCCCAACAACGTAACAACAACCACAATAGTCATCAGATTAATGATGTCTGGTCGTCCGTAGAATCGTCGCAAGGCGTGCCAATAGCCAGCCAAGCCTACCAGCAGCGGACCATTTGCCAGCACTGACGCCAATGGCAGCGGAATATGCAGGTAAAAAGGGAAAATCATACAACCTAGAGCAATGGCAAAGGTTGCCGCTTGCCAGATGTAAGCGAACGGTTGCAGGTCAGATGGCAGATGTCTGCGCATAAAGGCGAGCACAGCGCCGTTGGCAAGCATCATCAATGTGGCGGCTGCGAGAGCAGTAATTGAGTCCATGGCTTGGCCGGTTTACTTTTTAAAGTTATAAATACCGGCGAAGCGGGATGATTTCAGCCCCGTCAACGGCACTGTTTGACTGATTTCTACTGCCCTTCGCATTACATTCTCCGTGTGGTTGTTGTCATTGTTATGCGCGCACCCAAGGCGGTCAGCGAAAATAGGCAATTAATAGAGGGCCTGGTGCAGGCCACCCCGACAATCATGCTCGTCTTGCATCCTTGATGTGATTGCGGCATAATTTAACGCAATGCATCCAGATGTGGCTAGTGCCACGCCAACCTGTGCTCCCTCACAAGGTGGTTCTATGATGCGGCCCATTTAGGGCAAACAAGTGGGTTTTAGTATTGCGCCCGCTATTGCGGGCTTTTTTATGCCTTTTCGTGGCCGGTGTTTTTAAAACCGCGCTGCTAGGGCATGGGGTTTTTTAGTCCAACTTGCTCACCCCGACATCGTGTCAAACGAGCTAAACAGGAGAGCATCATGCCCTACCATTTTTCAATTCGCGGTCAACGCTATTACGGGTATGCGAGCATAGGTGCCGCGCGCATCCGCTTTTATCGTGCCAGCGACGCCTCTGTAATTGGCTATTACCGTCCGGGCGAAGCCAACCCGTGGCCAATAAAGGCCCAGAACAACGATACCCCAGGGTTGGACGACGCCATTTTTTCAGACCTTGAAATCATTGGGGATCACATCAACAAGCGCCGTTGTGCGGGCTTTATAGGCAGCGGTAACAATGCTGTTGTTAACAGCCTTAGTAAACTGTATAACCCCTCGCCTCTACCTGACTACTGTGTGCTTGAGTTCGACTGAGCAAACTCATGGGTACGCTTTAGCGAACGCGTTGGCTGCCCACGCCTACGTTCATATCGCCGTACACCTCCACGCCTGAGCGGGTATGTGCGTTGTCATTGCTACTTGTGTCATGAGCGTGGCGGCCGGCGCAGGCCGAAAGGGCAAGAGTCAGTGTTAAAGCAAAAAGGCGAAAGAGGGCTGGCATAAGTGATGTGGCCTTGTCAGAGTGGGTTTGGGTCAGTGTACTGTGCAGGCTGCGTATTCAAAAACACTCGGTTCAGTATGCTTTTTTACAAGCGGTCATGGTGGGGTTGTCTGTTCCAATGCTTTGTTGTGCCAGGCATATTCTTTTAGGCATGGCTTATGCTGATATGGTCGTCATAGTGTCTTGTCTGGTTTGTACTAAGGGCAGGGCGTTGCAAGAGTACGACAACGACAGGTGGTTTATGTGCACTGCTGAACTAAGTCACACATGCTCGACCCCGGCCGGGCTTTGCAGGCCCGGCCTGTCTCGTCCTCACGCGATGTGCTCAGTGCACGGCGCTTGCTGGGCACCAAAAAAAAGATTGGCCGTCTTTCGACAGCCAATCTTTGTATTCGGTGGTGCCCAGGAGAGGACTCGGTCACACAGGCGCGACCCCGGCCGGGCCTGCATGCCCGACCTTTCTCGTCCTCACGTGATGCGCGCAGGCACATCACTTATTGGGCGCAAAAAAAAGGTTGTCTTTCGACAACCATTTTTTATAGACTTTGGTGCCCAGGAGAGGACTCGAACCTCCACACCTTGCGGCACATGGACCTGAACCATGCGCGTCTACCAATTCCGCCACCTGGGCATTAAAGTGTATGCTATCGCTTTGTTGGTTAACACTGCGTTTCGCACTACAACTTTAAGAGGCGCAAAGTATAACCTATATATTTTCACAATGGAAACAACATTTGTCCAAACGATCTAAAAACGACCCCGACAGTCGCAAAGCGGAAACGGGGCACCAAGATCTCCCTCCCGACTTCGACCCGGACGTCCCGACCCGAGAAGCAGTCCTGCAGCATTTGCGCACCGCGGGCAAGCCTATAACGGCAAAGGCGCTGGCCAAGGCACTCGGTGCCTCCTACCCGCTTTCTATAGGTTTTGACCGGCGCGTCAAGGCCATGGAGCGCGACGGGCAGATACTGCTGAATGCCAAGGGGCAATTGCTGCCCAACAGCCAGCTCGATTTCATCGCAGGTAAAGTGCAAGGCCACCGAGATGGCTTTGGCTTTTTGTTGCGCGACGATGGCGGGCAAGATCTTTTTCTGTCGCCACGCGAAATGCGCAAGGTATTGCATGGTGATCGTGTGCTCGCCAAGCCTGACGGCGAATACCGCGGCAAGCCTGAAGCAACGATTGTTGAAGTGGTTGAGCGGCACACCGACAAGCTGGTTGGCCGATTTCTGAAGGAACACGGCTCGTATATCGTCGTGCCTGAAGATCAGCGCATAAAGCACGACATACTCATACAGGGCGCCGATACCGGTGGGGCAGAAGCTGGCCAAGTGGTTACGGTGCAGATCATTCGCCAACCGGCACGGCATATGCAGCCCTTGGGCAGAGTGGTTGAAGTGCTGGGTGAAATCGATGATCCAGGCATGGAAATTGAAATCGCCGTACGCAAGTTTGATGTGCCGCATATTTTTTCGTCCCAGGTACTCGACGCCGCAACCCGTCTACCCGATACGGTCAAGCCTGCAGATTTGAAAAACCGCGTCGACTTGCGTGACGTACCGTTCGTGACGATTGATGGCGAAGATGCGCGTGATTTTGATGACGCCGTCTACTGCGCGCCGGTCGAACTTGGTACTGAAAAACGCAGGCGCAAAGGATGGCGTCTGCTGGTAGCTATTGCCGACGTCACCCATTATGTAAAGCCAGGCGACGCCATAGACGAAGAGGCGTTTGACCGCGGCACCAGCGTATATTTTCCGCGTCGGGTCATTCCCATGCTACCCGAGGCCCTTTCCAACGGTATCTGCTCGTTAAACCCCGAAGTTGATCGCGTTGTTCTGGTCTGCGACATGGTTATCGTTGGTAGCGGTGCAAAGGCCGGGCAAATCTCGGCCTACCAGTTTTATGACGCCGTCATCCATTCCCATGCGCGCACCACCTATACCGATGTATGGGGTGCCCTGCAGCAGCCTGATGGCCCTGCGGGCCACGCTATGGGCGAGGTATTGCCGCATCTGCAAAACCTGTACGAGCTTTATCAACTGTTCTCAGCGGCTCGCAAAAAACGCGGTGCCATTGACTTTGATACTGTTGAAACTCGTATCGTATGCAACCCGCTGGGCAAAATAGAGCGTATTGAGGCCTATGCACGCAACGACGCGCACAAGCTCATTGAAGAGTGCATGCTTGCGGCCAATACGTGCGCAGCCGAGTTCATGACCCGCAATAAGTGCCCGGGCCTGTACCGCGTGCACGAAGGGCCTACCCCTGAGAAGCTGCAGTCGCTGCGCGATTACCTTCGCAACCTTGGCCTCTCGCTTGGCGGGGGTGATGAGCCAACCACATCTGACTACGCCGTCTTGCTCAAGTCTGCCCAGGATCGACCAGATCGCGAAATTATTCAAACCATGTGCTTGCGCTCATTTCAGCAAGCCATCTACAGCCCCGAGCAGGTCGGCCATTTTGGTCTTTCTTATGACCACTATGCGCATTTCACCTCGCCCATACGCCGCTACCCTGATCTTTTGACCCATCGCGTCATAAAAAGTATTCTGCGCGGCAAGCGTTATGTACCCGATATCGAAGACACCATCGCTGCAGAAGCACTGCCCAAGGGCGAGCGTGAACACGCCATCTGGGAAAAAATAGGACTGTTGCTTTCTGCCAAAGAGCGGCGTGCTGACGATGCCTCGCGCGACGTAGAAGCCTGGCTCAAGTGCTGGTTTATTAAAGAGCATGTCGGCGAGGTCTTCAGTGGTCGCGTCACGGGCGTGGCCAGTTTCGGCCTGTTTATTACGCTTGATACGCTATTTGTTGAAGGCATGGTGCATGTTTCTGAGCTGGGTTCGGATTACTTTCAGTACAACGAGTCCATGCATGAGCTGCGTGGCGAGCGCACAGGTATACGCTACCGCATCACCGATGCGGTTCAGGTGCAGGTAGCGCGTGTAGACCTTGAAGCCAGGCGCATCGAATTCAGGCTGGTCAAGGGCACAGGGTTCAAAGAGCTCAAGGCGGCCATTGATGAACCTGCAGGACAACCAGAACGCAAGATCAAGCGTGCGGCCTCCACCAAACCCGAGGCGCTCAGAGGAACCACGTCCCGTCAACGACGGGCTGAAGCCAAGCGTGGCGCCAAAGCCGCCACAGCGCGAAAAACTGTAAAAGGCCACAACAAGCGCTAGCGTGTTTTGCACTATCCCGCCGGGCCTGGCTCGGCGGGATTAAAATAACCGCGATTCGTCTTCAAGGAACCACATGTCTTCCCATCAGGTACTGACGGGCTTTCACGCCGTCGTCGCCCGCTTGCGCCACGCGCCCGAGTCCATTAAAGAGCTGTACGTCGAAGAGTCGCGCCGCGACAAGCGTATGCAAACCTTCATACAGCAGGCCCAAAATGCCAAGGTGCGCGTGCGCCCTGTACCCCCAGACCGGCTCGATGGGCTGGCGCGTGGTGCGCGTCATCAGGGCGTGGTCGCGCTGGCAGAACCACGTCTGCTTGCCGCTGATGTAGATGAGGTACTTGATACCCTAGAAGATAAAGGCGAGAAGCCTTTATTGCTGATTCTCGATGGCGTCACCGATCCGCACAACCTGGGTGCGTGCTTGCGCACAGCAGACGCCGCAGGTGTGCATGCCGTTATCGCCCCACGTGATCGCGCTGTTGGGCTTAATCAAACCGTGCAGCGCGTTGCCTGCGGCGGGGCAGAAACCGTGCCCTACATCATGGTGACCAATCTTGCACGGACCATGCGTCAGCTCAAAGATCGTGATATCTGGATTGTGGGCACCGATGACGAGGCAGAGCAGAGCATGCACCAGGTTGACGGCCGTCGCGCCATGGCCTGGGTCATGGGTGCCGAAGGTGAGGGCATGCGTCGGCTTACCCGTGAAACCTGCGATGAGCTTGTCACCATACCCATGCTGGGTTCGGTAGAAAGTTTGAATGTCAGTGTTGCAAGCGCTGTGTGTCTTTACGAAACAGTAAGACAACGGAAGGTTTAACGTTGCTGGCCGGCTGCCTTTGCCTGAGGCGGCCGGGGCTGCCAGTTTTGGCTCAGGTTTACTCTCTCCGTCGCTACCATGAAGAAAAACGGCTTTACCACAACCATCGTCCATGCTGATCGTCGCGCCCACTCTGAATTTGGTGCGGTTCACGCGCCTCTGCATCCTTCATCTGAATACGCGTTTGCCGATTCCCGCGATCTGACTGCCGTCTTCCAGGGCAGGCCAGGTTTCACTTATGCTCGCCAGGGTACGCCGACCACGGCAGCGCTCGAAAACAAGATTACGCAAATGGAAGAGGGCATTGGCACTGTTAGCTTTGCAACCGGTATGGCTGCGCTGACAGCAATATTTTTTACGCTGCTCAAGGCGGGCGACCACTTGATCAGCAGCCATCATATCTTTGGCAATACCAATAGCCTGCTGGCCACGCTGGCAGGGCTGGGCGTGGAGGTTTCGTTTGTCGACGCCACTGACGTCGCCAATGTGGCTGCTGCTTTGCGCCCTGAGACTCGTATGGTGTTCACAGAGTCGCTTGCCAACCCCGGTACCCAGATTGCAGACCTCAAGGCCATAGGAGACTGGTGCAGCGAGCATGGCGTGGCGTATGTGGTTGACGGCACCCTGACCACGCCTTTGCTGTGTCGCGGTAAAGACGTTGGCGCTTCATTAATATTTAATTCGCTGTCCAAACACATAGGTGGCCACGGTAATGCGCTTGGTGGGGCGGTAACCGACACCGGGCTGTACGATTGGTCAAAATACCCCAATATTGCTGAGCCCTACCGCAAGGGCAAGCCCGCTTCATGGGGGCTAACGCAGATCAAGAAAAAAGGCCTGCGCGACATGGGTGGCACCTTGTCTTCGGATGCGGCTCACCGCATTGCAGTGGGTGCTGAAACATTGGCCCTGCGCATGGAACGCATATGCGCCAATGCGCTCGGACTGGCGCAATACCTTGCGGAACACGCGCGGGTTGTGAAAGTGCACTACCCAGGTCTGGCCAGCCATCCACAACATGAGCGGGCTGCCGCGTTGTTTCAGCAGCGCTACGGGGGCTTGATGGGCATCGAGCTGGCCGCAGATGTTGACGTGTTCGAGTTTTTGAACCGTTTACAAGTGCTGGCACTGGCAACCCACCTGGGTGATAACCGTACTCTGGTACTGCCCGTTGCACACACCATTTATTACGAGATGGGCCCGCAACGGCGCGCCGAAATGGGTATTTCAGATAACTTTCTGCGTGTCTCTATAGGTATCGAAGACTTTGAAGATCTTCGCGCCGATTTCGAGCAGGCTCTGACGTAGGCCGCGTTTTGATCGCCACGAGTGCAAATTTTCACGTTAGTCAACAGTCTTGAACTGAAAGTTTACAATTAATTAATAGGCTGTTGTGAAACGCCTAAAAGTAAGCATATATGCGGGTTTTGAGGGCTTTTCCACTTGACACGCCTGTCTTTCAAAGGCTTAATACGCGTTAGCCAGCTGAGTGCAGTTGTTGCCAGCAGCGCTTCCTAGTTGCGCCCGGGTTGTCGTCCACAATAGGTACGGCAGTGGTGTGCGCCTAGTTTTTAATCAAGCCAAGTTCGGGTGCGGGCTTGGCCAAAATAATTTTTTAGGGGTAATCCTTAATGAACAAAACAGAGCTTATTGAACACATCTCCACCAAAGCCGATCTGTCGAAGGCTGACGCTGGCCGCGCGCTTGAGGCGTTCATCGGCGCCGTCAAAACCACACTGAAGAAAAAAGACTCAGTGACGCTAGTGGGCTTTGGCACCTTTGCTGTAACTGAGCGTGCTGCCCGCACCGGTCGCAACCCACGCACCGGCGAAGCGATCAAAATTAAAAAGGCCCGTGTGCCTAAGTTCCGTCCTGGCAAAGCCCTGAAAGACGCCGTCAACTAATGTTGGCTTAGCGTGTTGCGCCAGTGTGCGCAATACGCTATAATATTTTTCTTGTTGAAGTTGCAGCGCAAGTGGCCCACAGAGCTTTAAATTCTGATACGGGTGCTTAGCTCAGTTGGTAGAGCGGCGCCCTTACAAGGCGTAGGTCGGCGGTTCGAACCCGTCAGCACCCACCACAAAACCTGCAATAAAATTAGGCACTTAGAGCGATCTAAGTGCCTTTTTTTATTGTCGAAAGCAATCCTGAAAGAGCGCCGCACGAAGCAAGGGTTATGTGCAGTTTCCTGATCATCCGCTGCGCAGCCTGCCAGACGGGTATGCACAATACACTGCCACGGATGTGGCCATCGCGGGTGTTTCGCGCATCGATATAGAGCGAGACAGACGCCTTGAAAAGGGCGGGTATGAAAAGATCCTGTCTGTGATCCAGGGCGGCGTGTTGCCGCGTAAGCGCCGGCCGTTCAAATTACAGTACCCAGCAGCGCTGCGGCTCATGTTTGTTCTGGCGCTAGAGTCTGCGATGCGGCTGCGAGAGATGTATACGCTGACACTGGATCAGTCGATATCGACCAACGTACGGTTTTTCTCGATAAGACGAAAAACGGACATAAGCGGCAAGTTCCATTGAGCTCCGTGGCAGCGTCCACGCTCTTTAGCAGCATAGGTGGCGGTGGGGGGGGCTTCATAGCTGCCGCAACGAGTTGGCTATTTGGATGAGCTATTGCGCTCTCACCGTCCCGGTGGTGTCGACTGGAGGATTAGGAATGGTCAGTTCGTTTAGATATTCGGGTTAATTGTGCTCGCGCAGCCATTCTCGTAAGGCATTGTTTGCGCGTGTTTGCCAACCAGGGCCGGTGGCGCGCAACCCTTCTAGGACATCCGGGTCAAACCGGATAGTCGTGGATACTTTACGTACTTCCGCCGTGGAGCCCGCAGGACGGCCAGGGCGTCGTGCTTGGATTTCGTCAGGAGTATGCACGCGGGCATGCTCGCCGCTTTTTGCCTGCCGGACAGACTCCAGCAGATCACGCTCAAACTGGCTAAGTTCATTGGTTTTAGGCATGAAGTTACCTTACAAGTTTACGCAGTTCTCTCAGGAACGCCTGAGAAAGATTATCGGTGGTTGATTTGGGATACACGATCAAAAGACTGACCGTACCGTCGGCCAACGTCGTGTAGTAGATGACCCTTACGCCACCTCGCTTACCAGTGCCGGCGCGGCTCCATCGGACTTTTCTCAGCGGTGTGGCGCCGGGAATAACATCCCCAGATTCCGGGTTTTGCGCAATCCAGTCTATGAACGCTTCGCGCTCGTCGTCACTCCATACAGAGGCCGCATATTGCATAAATATGGGCGTTTCAATGACGGTAAGCATGAGTTTATTGTAATAACATTAAATTAAAGCAGCAAGTATATATTGTTAATACAATTAATTGAATTGATATTTCTCAGGCTCTGCTAACGCAGGGCCTTTTTTATGGTGAGGTATGGCAAAGGTATTTACATGGTCGCCATCCATTGATGCCAAGGGCGAGGTGACCTATCGCGTGCTCGAAGCTCAGGTTGGCGACGGCTTTAAGCAGTCTGTGGGCGACGGCATCAACAACCGCAGCCAGTCATGGCCACTCACGTTCAAAGGCCATTCTGAAAAGATCCTTCCTATCGTTCAGTTTCTGGACGAGCACGAAGGCAGCAAGCCCTTTGAGTGGACGCCTCCGCTGAGCAAAAAGGCGCTGTTTGAGATGAAGGGCTTTTCGCTGATTGAGCGCGGCACTGACTATTACGTTCTGACAGCAAAATTCCCGCAGGTCTTTGCATGATCAACACAGCCCGCTGCAGTTTGATGGCATGCAATTGCCCAGCCGCGATGTAATCGCCGGCATGTGTTGGTGGCTCGTTTGCCGAGGTTGTCCGCAGCGCTGTGGATGGCAAGACGGTGAACGGCTATCCTTACCCATGCAGGGTTTTATGATAGGCGGTTTACACAGTTTTATTTACAGGCTCAATGAATACGTGACGTTGGACGAGAACAATCCGGCCCGTTTACGCTACCTAGAACTGGCCGGCTTGCTCTTGGCGGCACCTTGGGAACTGTTTTCCTATTGAAGGCGTAGGTCGGCGGTTCGAACCCGTCAGCACCCACCACAAAACCTGCAATAAAATTAGGCACTTAGAGCGATCTAAGTGCCTTTTTTTGCTTGGTGCCCCAAGCTGTTATCGGTATTTTGGCTGGCACGATACGCCAGACTTATACGTTTTAAAAAGCCAAGTATTGTGCCGTGAGGCGGGTTTCCCGTGCATAAAGCTTATCGATCAGAATTGGGCTGTGTTTTTGTCAAGCAGCTCTTCCAGCTCGCTCAGTCGAGCGGGCCGACTAATAAGGTAACCCTGGAATTGGCGGCAGCCATGTTGGTAAAGATAATCGCGCTGTTCTATGGTTTCAACACCTTCAGCGACGATCGTCATATCCAGACAGCCCGCGAGAGTGATGATGGAATCGATGATTTTGCCGGCGTTGGGGTTTGACAAGGCAACGCTGACAAAAGGTTTTGCGATTTTTATCTCAGAAAATATCTGTTGCTGCAATAGATAGGCCAGCGAGGAATAACCGGTTCCGAAGTCGTCCAGCGAAAAGGTGACTCCCTTTGCCTTCAGCTGCCGCAACTTGCTGATCGTTGCCTGGGTTTTTTTCAAGAAAATGCTTTCTGTGACTTCGAAGCGTAGTCTGTGCGGATTTGCGCCTGTTTTTTCAAGAATGTCCTGAACCGTGCTTACGAAGTTAGGATGATGAAGCTGGCGGGCGCTGACGTTAACAGAAATCGAAAGATGTCGTCGATTTGGTTGATGTGCCCAAGCCACTAGCTGCTGGCATACCGTTTCGATCATCCAGGCTCCCACAGCGATGATCAGGCCAGACTCTTCCGACACGAGAATGAAGGTGTCCGGATTGATCATACCGCGCCTGCTGTGCTGCCATCGGATCAGCGCTTCGACACCTATTGCTTCGCCGGCTTCGTTAACTTGCAACTGATAAAAGGGGATAAATTCGGACTGTGCCAGCCCTCTTCGGATATCAAGCTCAAGGTTCGACCGGGACAGCACACTCTTTTCTGATTCTGGGTCGAAGAAACTGACTGTTTCGTTTTCTGAGTTCTTGGAATCATGCATCGCAAGTTCGGCGCGCTTGATCCATAGATCAGCCGACCGGCATTTGGACTCCGAGAGGGCAATGCCGATTTTCATGGAAATCTGCTGCTCACGACCCTTTACTCGCAGCAGTGACTCAAAGGGTAGTTGCAACTTTTCAGCATACTCCCGCGCATAGTCGGCGAGTCTCTGACGGTACTTATGCTGATAAGCCGGGATGATGACAAACTGGTCGCCGCCCACCCGTGCTAGAAAATCGCCTGGTTTTAAGCCACGCGACAACACTTGTGTCACTTTGACGATGATACTGTCGCTGATATCCCGACCAAAAGTCACCGCGATCCGCTGAAAATTGCTCAGGTCAATAAATAGCAGCGCCGCGTACCGTTCTGTTTCAGCACAGTCGGCCAACAGCTGGGACACACGGTCAGGAATGCCTCTTTCATTGGGAAGACCGGTAAGCTGGTCGGTGCGGATTGATTCTGATAACCGTCCCTGAGCAAGAATGCGTTTGCCAATTTCGTCTTGCAGAGCACTGGTGCGATTCTTGACAGCCCGCTGCATTAACACATTCCAGAGCAATAAGATGAGCACGAATAGTGCTGTGGCAATCGTCGCGATCAATATTTTGCGCATTAACCGGCTTTTCTGACTGCTGACCGGATCATAAAGAAACTGCTGCACCGGCCGCGCCGCTGGCGCGATGTTCATGTTAGTTAGCGTATTCGCAATCCGCTGCAAGCGCTTGGTATTCATGTGTCCGATATCTACGAGATCAGCAAGCACCTGACCTTTCATTTCATCGGCCTGTTGCATCAACCTTTCTTGCGTGACTGAGCCGGCGTGCCCAGACTGAAGAATGAAACGTACGGCATCGTCGGGATGCTCCATCGCGTACATCCATCCTTTCTTGCTGGCGCGCAGAAAGGCTTCTAGTCGTTCTGGATGAGATCTGGCCTCATCGGCATGAGTGAACAGGGTATTGCCATAAAAATCAATGTCATAGTCCTGCGTATTTATCTCGTTGTAGGCAATATGCCGCGCATCAAGACTGGCAGACTCCCAAGTAGAGTGCACACCAATAACATCTGTTGTGCCTGTAAGCAGTTCCTCCATCCGCGCATCGCCGTCCACTATAGTGACTGCGGACAGGGGTATGTCTTGCTGCTGCAAAAGCACCTGCAGATGGGTCAGCCCGTTTTCTTTGTCCACGGTGATTCTACGTCCGCGCAGATCCTCGGGCTCAACGATGTTGTTGCTTTTCAGACTGATGAGTTTGAATGGGGCGTGTTGGTAAAAGGAAGCAAGCGCAATAAAGGGAGCACCTTGCAAATATGCTGCCAGAACAGAAATGTCGCTGATTCCGTACTCGGCGGTTTTATCCGCAACGCTTCGCAGTGATGATTTGTTTCGGCCACCCGGCAAAATCTGCACGTCGAGCCCCTCTGCACGGTAAAAATCAAGTGCCTGGGCCGTATAGAACCCTGCTGCCTGAAAGTACGGCCGGGATTTCAACTGTAATCTTATTATTTCGGGCTCAGTCGCCCCGGTGGCGGGCTGGAACGGGAGCACGCATATTGCAAGCAGTAGAGAGCACCTTGCAATGAGTATCAGCCTCAGAGCGTGTTTCAGGCTGGATTTCAATGAACTTCCTTGCACAACGGGGTGCTTGCTGCCGTATAGCTTGTCATGTAGGCGAAATCTTAAGTCGTTGAACAGGATTGCCACGCAGAATGCATCGCTCTGCATGATCGGATCGGGTTGTCTGACTGGCAATAGATGATGTTCGCTATTATGGCACCGGATGGTTCACAGATAATCCACACTGCATGAAATTTTTGAACGAAGATCTAATACCAATTACCAGTGTAATAAGAAAACCGCAAGGTTTATGGTGATGGCCGGGTGAGTGAACTAGACTGTCGTATTCGCAAAATGGTTCGCAGGTGACCAGGTTACAGTCAGGGGCAGTTTTGTTTGACTCATCAGAGCGCTCAAGTCGGACCAATACGCCCGCCATATTCCAGTCATTTTTATGTCCAAATGTCAGCGAACCTGGCAGACGAGATTTACGCCGCACCAAAAGGGATTTAGACCGTATCAAAATTGCGAAACAATTCATTTTCTTGTGCAAAGTGCAAATCAAGAACAATATCGAGGCGGTGCAGCACCCCGTGGATTTCGCGTAGGCTGGGTGCAGAGCTGGCGCTGCCGCTTGTTGCATCCACGGTGATGCGTTCCAGCAGCTGTAGCAACCTGAAGATCTCGCGGTGGCTTTGGCTTAGCGCTGCGAGCGGATCGTCGCCGCCCAGCTTTTCAGCCAGCTTGGGATAGAGTTGCGCCTCATCACTTTGTTCGTGCGGCAGCAATTGTTGCTGCAATTGTATGATTAGCGCACTCAACTCGCTCAATGCCGTTGACCGAGGAAGAAGCAGCAATCGATCTGTCAGATCATGCGTGCGCGCAAGCAGGGGAGCTAGAAAGGCGTGCTCCCGTTCGATGTGTGTCAAGGCCTGCGCGCTAAGGGAAGGCGACGCAACGGCGCCACGCCCTGCGCCGATTGCACGCAAGGCGTTGGCAATAACCGCTACATCGATGGCTTCTTGAAGAATGGCACCCGTGAGTGGCGGAAGCTGGCCTATCGCTGCTGCCGACATGGCAAGCAGCGATAAGCCCATGCCCACGACAATGCTCTGCTTGGCGATGCTGTGGGTACGATGTGCGATATCCAGCGCCTCTGCGATCCGATCAAGACGATCCGTCAGCAACACAACATCGGCCGTGTCACTGGCAACTGTAGCGCCGCGCGCTCCCATGGCAATGCCTACGCTGGCAGCCGCCAGCGCCGGCGCATCATTGATGCCGTCCCCAACCATAATTGAAGGTGTTTCTGCCGGAGCCTTTTCAATTAGCGACAACTTGTCCGAAGGATGAAGCTGAGCGTGCACCTCATCGGCACCTACGGCCGCGCCCACGCTTTGGGCCGGCTCAAGGCGGTCACCGGTTAGAATCACAATGCGCTGAATGCCCGCCTGCCGCAACTTGCGCACCGCGCGTGGAGCATCGTCACGCAGTCGATCCGCAAAGCTCAGCGCACCAAGCATGACGCCATTGACCACGACAAAACTGCCGGTGGCGTTGTCATAGTCCATCTTGCGCAAGAATGCCTGGGCCCAGGCCGAAGGAGCGGCGTTACGGATGGCGTAAGCATAGCTACCGAGGACCAAATGTTGATCATCAACCCTGCCACTCAGGCCAGCCCCGGCATCTTCAAGAACGTCACAAGGTGTGCTCAGGACGAGGCCACGCTCTTGTGCGATACGGACGATATTTTGTGAAGCCACGTGTGTCGAAGCCTGAGCCAAGGATGCCACCACCCGCACCAGCTCGTTTTCTTCCATGTGGCCACCGGTTTCAATCGCCAGCAGGAGCATCTTGCCTGTCGTCAAGGTTCCAGTT
Organism: Pusillimonas sp. ANT_WB101; assembly: GCF_008369125.1. NCBI lineage: Bacteria > Pseudomonadati > Pseudomonadota > Betaproteobacteria > Burkholderiales > Alcaligenaceae > Pusillimonas > Pusillimonas sp. ANT_WB101. The sequence continues at coordinate 627,798 of NZ_VOAY01000001.1, forward strand.
TTGTCAAAAAATAGCATGCGTGCCCCAGCAAGAGCCTCGAGCACGGCACCGCCTTTTACGAGAATTCCACGCTTGGCGCATCGTGACAAGCCCCCCACGATTGCGACGGGCGCTGCCAGAATCAGCGGACAGGGTGTTGCGACAACAAGCACGGCAAGCGCGCGCACGGCCTCACCGCTGAGTAACCAGGCCATCCCCGCGATGCCTACGGTCAGCGGAATGAACAGCAATGCAAAACGGTCTGTCATGCGGGTGAGCGGCGCATGCGAACGTTGCGCCTCTTCAACCTGCCGGACGATGCCTGAATAGGTGCTTTGCGCTGCTGGACGAGCGGCGCGCATATCGAAGGGCATGCTGGCGTTTACGCTGCCGCTTTGGATACGTGAACCCAGAACGTGCTTCGCTGGCTGCGACTCACCGGTGAGCGACGACTCGTCCAGAATGGCAACGGGGTCGAGCACATCGCCGTCCACCGGAACTAGCTCCCCTGAACGTACCAGTAAACGATCCCCGACAACGACTGTTGCGATGGGAATTTGTTCGAGCCCGTCGTTGTTGTTCTTATGTCGCCACGCATAGATTGGCGCTCGCTCAATGAGTTTGCTGATCTCTTTTTGTGCCCGTCGCAGCGCGTATGCCTCAAGTGCCTGACCGCCGGTTAGCATTACTGCGATGACAGCAGCTACCAGTGACTGATCGAGCAGAAGTGCACCGATAATCGCTAGCAGAGCGATCAGGTCGACGCGCACCTCTCTATGCCAAAGACGTATTGCGCTCTCGATCAGCAACAGGGCGGCAACGAGGACCGCACTGGCGATCCAGCACCAGTCAGCGAAAGCAGGGTTGCCGCTCCAGTGCAGGATTGCCCCACTTACCAGAGCCAGCACACTTAAGGCAAGCAGGACTGTGTCGTTGTATTTCGGTTTTTTTAAAATCTGACTCATGCGGCCTCTGAGTTTTTTCACTTGGTGATAGCGGTGTTAGATCGTTCCATGCAACTGGCACGTCATGGCAGAGAGAAGGGTATTCGGTTGGCGCGGTTATTGTTTGAAAATACGAATGGTCCCGACGAAGCTTAGGCTTTTTCCGCAACCTGGTGGGGTAAGTTTTAGATATTAAAGAGTTGACGGCTGCGAGTTAGCCTTTTTGTTGAATGAGTATCGCAAGTGTATTTAAGACCTTAGTCGGACATAATTGAAGCTGTTACCTTGAAGCGTGAGTGCCCGGCCCGGTCAGACAGATCGCTGTGTAAGTATTCGGCAGCGACAGACCTATTGTCGATGTTTGGCCGCAGGGTTTGTGGCAGGTGAGGGTATATGTGGTGGTTTATCTCGAAAGGGACTAGGCGCACTATTAGCCTACGCAAGGCAAATAGTCGGGAGATAAATTTCTATGCCCAAGCTTAAACCGGCAACCCTATTCCCCCGTAAAGAAGAGGACAACGCGATCAATCGCGGCATCGCGTCTGACCCAGACACGTATGAACAGCGCGTTACGCGACTGGCTTGGGTTGCATCAAGTGTGAGAGAAAAAAGACTTGGATCAACGCTGGGTAAAAGCGTATTAATCTAGACTTGATCTGACAAATACTGTTCGATCTGTCAGACAGAGGACAACCTGAAACAGCCTGTCGAGGAACTCGGTAGCTGCTGGCATTGATATTGGCTACCTCTCCATCCTAACCTCAAACCACGCCTCAGTTTCGCCCATATCTCGGAGCCCTTCATTTCGAGCTCGCGTAGCGGCTGCGATCCATTGCTTGGCCAGCGCAATATCTTCTGTCGACATTTCTGCCTCTGCTGTATCTTCGGCAGTCTGCCAAGCGCGGTGTGCAGTCAGGACGATGTCTGATCCACCGAGCGCTCGCTCTAGCGTTCGGCGAAACCGCTCTTCGGCATCGCTCTTGGCGCGCTCGGTGATCTCGGAAGGTGCATCTTGAAGGGCGATTGTGTATGTCATGGCTGCCTCTCTGAAAAACTGTTTATATAAACAGCTTTTTACCATGAAAAGAGATTAGGCTTTTGGTGTTCTCGACTGTTCGATCATGGCATTAATAACCAAATAGTCCACTAATCGGTCCACCAACGGGCAAGGGCTTACAGAAATAAATCTGTAAGCCCTTGATTTTACTGGTCGGGACGGTGTCACCCAAAAGGGCTGTCTAAGAGCTTGATTTCATTACTGTTACAAAGAAAATAATGAAATCATACGCCCATTCATACTCTCATGCAGCCATGTATTCGTTTGGCCGCGACAGCCAGTCCAGAATATGTTCACCCCGCCACAGTGTGCATTTATGCCCGAGCTTGATAGGTTGAGGAGCTCGTTTTTCTGCCACCATTTTACGCCACGATGTTTCGCCGTTTGGGAGCAAATGCCTGATCTCCGCCCATCGGTATAAACACTGCGGAATGATGTCCATATGTTTGGGGGCTGATCGGGCGGGCTGAGAAGATCCACTCAGCATAGCTGCGCTCCATGGGGAGTTGTTAACCCAAAGAGCACGGCGCTATTTGGCCGGTGCCAGCGGCGCGGTTGCATTGCCTTTGTCAGTGGCGGAAATCAATCAGGTAGTGAGTGCCTATGGCTCAAAGTTGATTCGTCTTGAGTTGGATGCTTGCCTATTTGCGCTGGATCGGGAATATATGAATGAGGTATAGCCTGGGTAAGATCCTAACTACTAATCTACGCATGGGCAGCTTCTCGAATGGCGTCGGCAACCCACTGATTCAAGCTTTCCCCACTGGCCGCAGCGGCGGTAGCGGCTGCTTCGTGAATTTCGGGGGAAACGCGTAAAACAAACTTTCCTGAAAAGCGCTTACGAGGCTCGATGCCTCGCTTGGCACACTCATCAAGAAACGCAGAAAGGGACTGTTCACCCTCGCAGCGCAATCCAGCGACATCGGGAGCGTAGAAATCGGCCCCGCCGTTAAGTCCTACAAATTCACCCCTAAACATTTCGATGTCTGGGTCGAAAGTAATGACGGCCGGTTGACCGTCAATGGTCATTACGTTCTTCATGGTTTGACTCCGTTATCTTCAAGCCATTTTCGGATGGAGGCTACAGCGCCTTTGTCTATATCTGGGGATGGATGAGGGCGATGCATAACCTTTACTTGATCAAAAAGGAACACGGCAACACGTGAACCTTCTCGCTCTGTAATTTCGGCACCAAGCTCCATAAAAAGCCCGACGGCATCGTTCCATTTAACGCCGGCAGGGGTTGGTCTAGAAAAGATCAGCTCCAGAGTTTTCCGATGCTTGGCTTTCATGAAATTAACGATACTATAAAACAGTATCAATTATAAAGATTTGGTTTGAATACGCTCATGACATTTGAAGGGTTTTATGATCCGCTTCGGCGGATTTTTTTAGGGTTCCGCATGGCACAAGAGTCTCGCTTATCTATTGTCATAGAGTCAGGAAGCGCAGAGCAGCAGGCTGTTGACCTTGAAAATACACTTGCAGCAGTTGATAAGGCGGGCCTGCGGGTATCAGGCACAGCCCAAAAGGTAGCTCGTGAACTGCACGAAGCGGGTAAGGCTGCTGGCAGGTCACCGCAACCTGTAAGCACTGGGAGCAAGAATTCTATGTGCCGTTCTACCGCATCATGGAAGAGGACGAGACCGGCGCCATGGGGCCGGGGCATATGTGTCGGTTTAATCACTACCTGACCATGGGCGTGCCGTCGCCATGGCTTCGGCCTTGCTGTATCTGCTTGCCGACAGCGCAGGTCGGTCAACGGTGCAATGATGCGCGCCACTTCCATACCCCCAAAAATATTTCGCATACCCCCAAACATACCCCAAAAATTTTGTGATGGCAGGCGAGGGCATACGAACCAAAGCGGCAGAAATTGGGCAATAAAAAACCCGCAAAGCCAGTGGCCATGCGGGTTTTTGAAGGTCTATGATGATTGTTACGGCATCATAAACCGTTATCTTTGGTCGGGACGGCGGGATTCGAACTCGCGACCCCTTGCACCCCATGCAAGTGCGCTACCAGGCTGCGCTACGCCCCGAAGAAGAACGAGAGTATATCCTAGATGAAACAGAAGCACAAACCACATACGAACAGACTATGAATTAGCCCACCTGGAATTGGGTTTCAGGGTAGCGAACACGGCTGCGTTTTTGCGTTGCAATACTGTATACCAACGTGAGCGGCCCGAGCCGCCCGGCGAACATGAGCACGGTCAACATGATCTGACTGGGTGCAGAAAGCGTTGGCGTAAGGTTGCGCGTAAGGCCGGTGGTGCTGACGGCCGAGACGATCTCAAACAATATGGTGATGAAGGGCGCGTCCTCGAAAACAGTCATGAGTAGTGTGCCAATGAAGATTAGTGCTGACGTAACCAGCACCAGAGCCAACGATTTTTGTACTGTTTCAGGCGAGATCGAGCGCCGAAGCAGTACTACTTCTTTGCGCCGAAAAATATAAGACCATGATGCGGCAAGCAGTACCACAAACGTACCTACCTTGATGCCGCTGGCGGTACTTAGCGAGCCGCCGCCCACGAACATGAGCAGCATGATCACCAGGGTTGAGCTGTCGCGCATTTGTGTGATGTCTACCGTCGTGAAGCCTGCTGTTCTGCTGGTAACGCTGTGCATCCAGGCCGCCAGCGCCTGCTCGTGTATCGACAGGTCACCCAGGGTTGTCGTGTTGTTGAATTCGAGCAACCATAAAACGAAAAAGCCGATGACATTAAGCGCCAGGGTACTGATCAGCATGATTTTTGTGTAAGGCAACAGCCTGGCCCAGCTGCGCTTGCTGCTGACATCACTGAGTACCGAAAACCCGATCCCGCCGAGAATAATAGAGAATGTGATGACCATCACGGTAACGGGATCGCCAACAAACTGAGCAAGACTGGCAGGAAATAATGAAAAGCCGGCGTTATTGAACGCGGCAATACTGTGGAAAATGGCTCTGTATATCGCTGTTATCCAGGGGTAGTCGCGTGACCACCAAAGAGCCAGGATGATCGCCATGACCAGCTCTATGCCTAAGGATATTTTTACAACAGATGAGGCTGTGCGTCGTATGCGCGATACATTGGTCTGGTTGAACGCCTCGAGGGCAACCGCCTGGTGCGTCAGGCTCAACTTTTTGCCCAACGTTACGGCGGCCAGTACCGCAAAGGTGACAAAGCCCAGGCCACCTGCCTGCACCAACAAAATCAGTACGATCTGCCCAAAATGAGACAGTTGCGCTGCCGGGTCGATAACAGTTAGACCCGTAACGGTTACGGCAGAGGTTGCCATGAAAAATGCCGAGAGCAGGCTGACGGGCTCGGTGCCTGCCACCGGTAGCGACAATAAAAGCGTACCTAATGCAATCAGGGCGAGAAACCCGGTCGCCAGCATAATGGGCGGGCTGGCGCGAACCTGGCCAGTGCGCCGGATGCGCTTATAAGACGACTGATAGTCGGAAAACGAGGGAAGCCAATTGCGCATGAATCAGGCCAATTTTGGGGCAATGGTTTTAAGTACCGAAAGCTGGCCCAGCATGACCAGCACGTCTTTGGCCTGTAACTGAAATTCGGGGGGTGGGTGTACCGTAACCTGGGTTTTACGCTTGATCAACAACACGTGCAGGTCGCTCATGTTGGTGACCACCTTGCTTAGCGCCACGCCTTCAAGGCGTTCGCTTACGTCGATCTCCACGATAAACTCGCCGTTTCCAATCGAGATATAGTCATTTACCATGGGGTAGCTGAGAGCCTGCGCCACCCGTGCTCCCATTTCTTCTTCAGGGTGAATGATGCGCTGCACCCCAAGCTTGCTTAAAATAAGATGCTGGGCATGCGACGAGGCCTTAACCCAAATGGTGTTAATGCCCAGCGACTTAAGGTGCACCACACAGACCAGGCTGGCCTGCACGTCTTCGCCGATGGCCACAAGCACCACGTCGTAGTTGTCTAGCCCCAGTTCTTCAAGCGCTGCGCGGTCGGTGACGTCGGCAATGACCGCACGAGTAAGGCTATCGGCATGTTTGTCGATCAGTTTTCCGCTGGCGTCCACGGCCAATACCGAGTGTCCCATTTTCATCAGTTCAAGCGACGCTGATGCGCCAAATCGCCCTAGGCCTATGACGGCGAACTGTCCCATGTGTTGTTCCTTGATGAGTGTCTGCAATGCCCGGCAACAGATACGATAATGGAATCGCGGCCTGGCAGTGATGTCTGAAATCTGGTAAAAACCCTTATGGACAATGGCAATGAGTGGTGGGGTTGTTTTTGGTACTGTATCAACGACCCACTGCGATGCCCACAGGCAGACTATGACTAAATTGTTTGAGCCCTTTCAACTAGGGGCTGTAATGCTACAAAATCGTATTGTAATGGCACCGCTGACGCGCAACCGTGCGTCTGAGGGGCGTGTGCCCAATGACATGATGCGTCGTTATTATTGCCAGCGGGCATCTGCTGGTCTTATTGTGTCTGAAGCCACCTCGATCTCGCCGCAAGGGGTGGGTTACCCGCATACGCCGGGTATTTGGTGCAGCGCCCAGGTCGAAGGCTGGAAACGCATTACTCATGCCGTGCACGAAAAGGGCGGCAAAATGTTTTTGCAACTGTGGCATGTGGGGCGGGTGTCAGACCCCGAATACCTCAGTGGGCAAATTCCGGTAGCACCCAGCGCAATTGCCTGCGATGGGTATGTAAGCCTGTTGCGCCCAAAACGTCGGTATGTAACGCCACGCGCTCTGCACATCGAAGAAATCAATCGCATTGTTGCTGATTTCACCGAGGCGGCACACAAGGCCAAAGAGGCTGGTTTTGATGGCATTGAAATACATGGCGCCAATGGCTATCTTATTGATCAGTTTTTGCACGATGGCAGCAACCGGCGCAATGATGAGTATGGCGGCTCTATTGAAAACCGCACACGGTTTTTGTTGCAGGTGGTCGATGCATGCATCAGTGTTTGGGGCGCAGACCATGTCGGCGTTCATCTTTCACCGGGTGGCGGCGCTCACGACATGCACGACTCCAACCCCCGTGCGCTGTTTTCATATGTTGCACAAAAACTTGCCGAGCGGCAGATCGCGTTTCTTTTTCTTCGTGAAACACCTGGTGAAGCCGCTTTGGCTCCCGAAATAAAGCGTGTGTTTGGTGGTTGTGTCATTGTCAACGAGCAGTACGACCTGGCGTCGGCGCGTCATGCACTTTTAGAAGAGCATGCTGATGCAGTGGCTTTTGGCAAGGCATTTATAGCCAACCCCGATCTGGTGCAGCGACTCAAAGTTGGTGCGCCACTTAATGACTGGGACGCCACAACTTTCTATACAGCAGGGCCCAAGGGGTATATTGATTATCCTGTCATGTGTGCTGATGTCGAGCCTTCTGCCGGTTCGCTCGACGATACGAAAAAACTGTCACAATGCGCGTCGGCATGCTAACTTTGCCGTAATGCCTGCTTACAGGCACAATACGGTAGCCCCGAATTGGCGGGCACTGTGGCAGGTTTGCAAGGAGGGTTGGGTGAAAGCGCCAATTACAGTAATTATTTCGGCGATCGTGCTGTCCGGGTGTGCGCTGGGCGTACAGCCTGATGGCTCTTCTCCCAGCGTTTCATACACTGCACCGCGTCCTTATCAAGCCGTGTATTTACGGGTTCAGAGCCAAGCCGAGCTCTGCCTGCGCGGTGACAAAGATCAGTATGATGTCTACGCTGAAGTTGATCCGGCCAGCCAGACGGGTTCAGTGTCTGTGCGCGGGCCGCTGTCAGATCTGGTGGTGGCGCGTACTGAAATCAAAGCAGTTGACCAGGCAAATACCCAGGTTACCCATACGGTGTGGGGTGTTAAGCCGTGGGATGAAGGCGCACTGAGCGCCATGCGGCGCTCAGTGATGCTTGATACGTCTGTGTGCGTGGCTTATCAGGCCGAACGCTAACCGGGTTTGCTGGGTGCGCGGCAAGCCTGGGTTGCTACGCTAGCTGTGCCTTTACCTGAGCTGACAGGGCAGCCATGTCGGCGCGGCCTGCCAGTCGTGCTTTTAACAGCGCCATAATTTTGCCCATGGCGGGCCCCCCGGTAACGCCACTTGCGGTCACCTCTTCGATGGCGGCGGCAATGGCAGCGTCAACTTCTTCTTGAGATGCAGCCTGCGGAAGAAACTCTTGCAGCACGGCCAGTTCGGCTTTTTCTTGCTCTGCCGTTTCGACACGGCCAGCCTGCTCAAAGGCAGCAATAGACTCGCGACGTTGCTTTACCTGTTTTTCTATGATGGCAACAATGTTGGCGTCGTCGAGTTCGGTTCGGTCGTCGATTTCTTTTTGCTTGATGGCGGCTTGCAAAAACCGCAGTGTACCCAGACGGGCCGAGTCTTTGGCGCGCATGGCTGTTTTGACGGCATCAGAAATCTGTGGCTTGAGCGTGTTGCTCATGGTGGCTTTCCTTTGTGAAGAAGTACGTATTTTAATGGATAAATGCACACTGCCGGGCGGCTGATCCAAGAGCGCGGCAAGCCTGGGCCAGACAATATCTAGCGTAAGCGCCCTTGTGTTCCTTCAGACGGCATGTAGGCCAATTAATGAAAATTACGACTGCGCGTAGGTAATGTGCCGAGTAACGGTGTCAGGTCAATAAGCCTGGAGGCCATTAAATGACAGATGCCCGACTGCCGCTGCCACACACCATACACACCCATTAGCTTGGCATTGATCAACTCGGCACGCTGACGCCGGGCCAAATCGGGGTAGATGATGACGTTGATGTTGCCGGTTTCATCTTCAAGGGTTACGAAGACAATACCGTTGGCAGTAGACGGGCGCTGACGTACTGTAACAATGCCACAGGCGCGGGCCAGCCGTCGGTCTGGGTAATTGTCGTTCATCATGGCAGCTGTGGCAAAACGTTTAGCCTGCAAGGTGTCGCGCAGCAAGGCCAGTGGGTGTCTGCCTAGTGTCAGGCCCAGCGACTGGTAGTCAGCCACGATGTCTTCGCCTTCGAGGGGGGCTGGCAGTTCAGGGCTCTCGCTCTCTTGTATGGGGGCGTGCCGCAGCATGCCCTGCAGTGCAGGGGTTGCCGCCTGCCAGCGCGCCTGTCTGCGATGGCCGCTTAATGTCTGCAGCGCATTGGCGGCCGCTAATGCGTCGAGATCGTGCCGGTTTAGTGTCGCCCGCGTTGCTACGTCGTGTATTGAGGTAAATACGCTTGCCCGGCGTGCGGCTTCTATGCGCAGCCCCGCTTCTTTAGACAGGCTTTTGATGCAATTTAGTCCAAGGCGGACAGCAGGGCGCTGGCTTGTTGTTTCTTTTTGCTCTAGTGTGCATTCCCAGCTACTGACCATGATGTCTGCAGGTAATACCGTGACGTTATGACGGCGTGCATCTTGTACCAGTTGGCTGGGTGCATAAAACCCCATGGGCTGTGAATTGAGCAATGCAGCCAGAAAGGCCTCAGGCTCATGGCACTTGAACCAGGCGCTTATATAGGCCAGCTTGGCGAAACTGGCCGAATGGCTTTCAGGGAAACCGTACTCGGCAAAGCCTTCCAGCTGCCGGAACAGGGCATGAGCGAAATCTTCAGAGCAACCGTTGGCTATCAACCCTGACACAAGGCGGTGCCGGAATCGGTCAACCCCGCCTTTGCGCCGCCAGGCTGCCATCGACTGTCGTAGCTGGTCAGCCTCATCGGCCGTAAAACCCGCCGCCTCCATGGCAATTTGCATGGCCTGTTCCTGAAAAATGGGCACGCCCAGGGTGCGCTTTAGTACGCGAGCGATTTCAGGTGTGGGGCTGGTGGCCTCTTCGTCGCCGTTGCGCCGTCGCAGATAGGGGTGCACCATGCCGCCCTGGATTGGGCCTGGGCGCACAATGGCCACCTGTATGACCAGGTCATAAAACTCGCGCGGTTTGAGACGGGGCAGCATGCTCATTTGTGCTCGCGACTCGATCTGGAACACGCCTATGGTGTCGGCGCGCTGTATCATTTCATAGGTTGCGGGGTCATCGTTGCGGATATCTTGCAGCGGCAACGGATGACCGCGACGCGCTTCTACCAGTTTCATGCAACGCTGCAAAACTGACAGCATGCCCAGCGCCAGCACGTCGATCTTGAGCAGCCCCATGGCGTCAAGATCATCTTTATCCCACTGCACCACACAGCGATCAGGCATGGCTGCGTTCTCGATGGGCACCAGACGGCACAGTTTGTCGCGCGCAATGACAAAGCCGCCCGGGTGCTGGGACAAATGCCGGGGAAAGCCCAGTAGCTTGTCTACCAGCCAGGCCCAGGTTTTGGCGCTGCGGCCTTCAGGGTCCAGACCCTGCTGCGCCAGCGCATCAAGCAGTCCCTGCTTGCCATCCCAATAGTGAAACGAACGCGCAACTCGGGCAACCAGATCGGGGTCGAGATCCAGCACCTTGCCCGTGTCGCGGAGCACGCTGCGGATGCGGTAGCTGCTGACAACGGCTGTCAGGGCTGCGCGGTCTCTTCCGTATTTATTGTAAATGTACTGAATGACTTCTTCGCGGCGTTGGTGTTCAAAATCAACATCGATATCAGGTGGCTCTTTGCGTGCCTGGCTGATAAAGCGGGCAAACAGTGTGTTGCCGTTTTCAGGGTTAACTTCGGTAATGTGCAGGCAGTAGCAGATTGCCGAATTGGCAGCTGAGCCTCGCCCCTGGCACAGAATGCCGCGCCCGCGTGCAAACTGAACAATGTCGTAAACCGTCAGAAAGTATGGCTCATAGTTGAGGCTGGCAATAATGGCGAGCTCGCTTTCGATCTGGCTGCGTACCTTGTCGCTCAGGCCTGACGGATAGCGTCGGCGTGCTCCGGCGTAGGTTTCCTGACGCAAATAGGTGCCAACCGTCATGCCATCAGGTACGATTTCTCGTGGGTATTGGTAGCGGATTTCTTCCAGGCTGAAGTGGCACAGGTTACTGATGTGCAGGGTTTCGCGCAGGGTGTGTGCGGGGTAAAGGTTAGCCAGTCGCAGACGACTGCGCAGGTAGTGCTCGGCATTGGGCTTGAGGGTGTAGCCGCAACGCTGTACAGGCTGTTTTTGGCGGATTGCCGCGAGCGCATCATGTACGGGCTGGCGTGAGCGTGTGTGCATCTCGGCCTGGCCGAGAGCGACCAGCTTTAATGCAAAACACTGCGCGGCTTGCTCAAGGGTCAGCCGATGTGCCGCATCGGCATGATGGTGGTGTAACCCCAGCCCCAGCCACAAGCGGTTGGGGAACGCCTGCTGAAGAAGTGATAAGTGTGTTTCGAGCACATTGGCAGCCACGCCATAGGCAGGCCGGTAAATAGCAAGGCAGTGAGGAAGCTGTTTCAAATGCTCATACCCTGGCCCGGCGCTAATGATGTCGTCCAGGCTGAGCTGGTAGCTACCTTTAGCGCTGCGACGACGCGCCAGAGTGATGAGTTCTGACAGGTCGCCATAGCCGGTTGCGTTGCAGGCCAGTACGATGATTTCCATGCCGTCCAGCCGAAAACGGCTGCCGATGATGAGTTTGATGTCGTGCTTTTTTGCTTCGCTGTGGGCCCGCACCACGCCTGCCAGAGAGCAGTCGTCGCACAGCGCCAAAGCCTGATAGCCTAGCCGCGCGGCGCGCTCAACCAGCTGCTCGGGGTGTGAGGCACCGGTCAGAAACGTAAAGTTAGATAGGCAGTCAAGCTCGGCGTAGTCAGCCAGAGAGGAAGTAGTATGAGACATGGTGTGTTGGTGGCTTGTTAGCCAAACAGCCCCTGCAGAAACCACCCTGCACCTTGGCTTTCGCGTTGTCGATAAAGCCAGTAGCGCGCGCCATTGGCGTCGCGGGCAATGAAGTAGTCACGTCGCTCATGTCCTGAGGGGCTCCACCAGCCGCTTTCGAGGCGCTCGGGCCCGTGGATTAAATGCAGGTTTTTGCCGTTGTGCACTGGTCGGTTGGCTACAACCGTCAACGGCTGTGGTGGGTCAAGCAGCCAGAAGGGACGGCTATGCATGGCCAGGCGGGGCGGCATAGCGGCCTTGGCGGCTTTGGATTTTGCGGTGCCTGTAGGGGCCGCGACAGCGCGAGGCCCGGCGGCAGATCGAGACGGGGGGGGCGAAGGGCTGGAAGAGATGTCTGGATCGCATTGGCTGTCATGGATGGGGCTCCACAAGTTGGCTTGCTCAGGTCGGTAGTCGGCAACGGGCTGGCTGCCAAGCACATGCTGGTCGCCCAGGCGAGCGCGCAAAAGATCGAGCAGGCGTCGCTCCTGGTGCAGCCATTGGGTGGGTTCTGGAAACAGCGTACCGCTGTGGGTTGGTCGAGTGTCTGTTTGCGTGACGGATAAGGTTATGGTGATGACAGGGGCAGGCAGGGTAATGGCCTGTAATCGTTCTCGCAATACAGGCAGAAAATCATCTGGTTGCCACGCACTTTCAGACACATGAAGTGCAACCTGCGTAGGGGCGCGTGCGTGACGCCCTTTTTCGTGGTGCAGGCAAATGCCCAGGCTGCGTGTGGATAGCTGCCTGGCTTGAAGCCAGCCGCTTAGCTGCTCTATAAGTCGCATGGTAACGACCAGGATGCCGTTGCAGTGTTCAATGCGCTCGGTCAGTTCGTAGCGCTGTGAAAAAGTGGGGGGCGCTTCAAACCAGTTGAAAATTTCGGTTGCCTGCCCGTAGGCGGCATCGACTTGCTGCAGTAATTGCGGGCTGCTGCGCTGTTGCAGTGCTTTGCGGGGAAGCGCCCGCAATTGTTGCAGGGTGCGGCAACCTATGCCATCGAGCCAGTCAGAATAGGGCTGCGCTGCGGGCAATACCTGCGCAGGCAAAACGTTGAGGCGTTGTGCCAAGTGGTGTGTGGTGAGCACGCGACGTTGACCTGACGGCTGACGCGAAAGCACCCATGCACCCAAAGCGCTGGGTGCCATGCCCAGGCGCGCGCGTGCGCCCTGATTACTCAAGGTGGCGTGGATGCGATGACAAAGCGTGCGTGGGCCACGAAACAGGCTGAGGCTGGCGCTGACTTCAAGCAGTATGGCCTGGTCTTCCAGAAAGCTGACATTGGGTGTGTATTGCAGCAAGCTCAGGGCCGTGTCGTGTAAATGCCGGCGCCGTGCATGGGGATTGTCGCTGAACAGCTGTATGCCGCAGGCCAGCCCGCGGGCGGTGTCTGCACTTGTGCCTGGGCGCACCCCTTGTTTCTCGGCTGCTGGCGTACACAAAAGAATACGGCCTTTGTCGAGCACGGCAGCCATGGTGTCAGCGGACCAGTTCGGGAAGCTGATGTCCAGGCTGTGCGTCGGCAGATAAAGGCTGATCCAGAGTGGCATGATGAGTTGTGGTGGCGTGTGGGGCGGGGTCTGGGTAAAAAGTGATGGGTAGTTGTTTGTCGCAAATGGGGCCCTGGCGTTTGACAATATGAATGGCAGCGCCCTGCATGGACGGCTGCAAAATAAGGCGCAGTGGAGCAGGGCTGGCCTGTTGGGCGGCAAGTGGGGGGCGCAGCATAATGAACAGAGCACCACTTTGTCGGGCAGCCAGGTGCAAACGACGCAAAGAGGCCTGGCGTACCTGGCTGGCCCAGCAAAGCAAAACAGAACAGGCGTTGTGTTTAAGGACTTGCTCGGCTGCCCACAGTGTGTCGCCCGGGGTTTGCGGACGAATCCAGACCAGCCTGTGCGTATCAAGACCCCAGTTAAGCCAGCAATGAAAATGGGGACTATATGGGGGGTTGACCAGCATGATGCTGCGTTCTGCATCAAGAGCGGCCAGGGCGGGTTGCAGCAAGCGAAGCTCGCCGCAGCCGGGCTGGCTGGGCATGATTTCTATGAGCGAGCCGAGCGGCCAGCCATTACCGGGCAACTCGTCATCTAGTGTGGCAAAGCCGGTGCGTACTGTGGTGGCTGGGCCATGAAATAATTGCGAGCCACGCCACAATGCAGGATGGATGCGTTCAGGGTGCTGCAAGACGGGTGAGAGCAAGGTTGTCATAGGCTTTATGCCGTAGTTGGGCAGTTTGGGCCTCGCAGGTATGGGCAGTGCAAGGTATGAGTAAGACCTGGCATATCTGCAGACAGGCAGTATTTATACTGTTTAAATATACAGTATAAATCAATGATAGGCGAATCGGCGTCTGGATATCAGTCAGGCCCTTCTTTGCCTGCTACCTGCCTTGTACAAGGCCTGTATGGTTCTGTAAAAAGAGGGGCAAGTGTTGAACATGTTGCGAGCGCATTCCCCACCCTAGCCTAACGGGCAGGGTCAAAAAGTTGAAACGAGAAACCCCCCGCTATAACGCTTTGCGTTTAGCTGCGGGAGATTTCATTGTTTCTGGCGTACAATTTTCATTAAACACCCTGCTTCTATTCTTTAAAGCCATCTGAAGCAGGCTGTACAAGGAGATGTATATGGCAACGGCTGCGAAGCCCGGTGTACCCGAGCCTTTTGTTTTTATGCCCCGCAACCAGAAACCACAACTGCTTTTTGTTCTGTTACATGGTGAATCTGCCAACCCCCGACAGCTTTTCCCGTTGGCTGAGGCTATAGGGAAAGCGTTTCCGGCAGCGATGATTGTGCTGCCCTATGCCAGAGAGAAGTGGTCGGCAGACTCGCATGGTGCTGATACGCAATCTGCAGATGAGGCTTCCACGTATTACTGGATCAAGCCGCAAGAAATCGATGTGGGCAATTACGCGGCTCATGTCGCTCAGGTGTTGCCCACGCTTATCGGGCAGATCGCCGCACTTCAGCAAAGCTACGGCCTGACTGGAGAGCACACAGCACTGGCGGGGTTTTCGCAAGGCGCTTCTGTAGCCCTTGAGGCCGCCCACGCCCATTCGGGGTTGGCGGGTCGCGTGTTGGCTTTTTCGGGGCTGTATGCTCGAATGCCTGACAAAGTACCACCCACTACCATGCTGCATTTTTTTCATGGCGCAGATGACCAGCAGGTTTCTGCCGATGAGGTAGAAGCAACCTTGACCCGGTTGGGTCAGCTTAAAGGCGATGCCACGCTTGATGTGGCTTCAGGCGTGGGGCACGAACTGCACGAGGCACTGATTAGTCAGGCAGTGATGCGGCTGCAAACGTGTGTGCCATTGCGTAGTTGGGAAGAGGCCCTGGGCATGCTGCAGCAAAAACTGACGGCACCCGAGCAGGGCCGGCCCGTTCGTAAAACAGTGCATTAACTACTGCTTCTGAACACCACAAGAGTCCTCGGCCTTCAGGCCGGGGCAACAAGTAGTATGCAGACTTGGGCCCCACAGCTACGCTGGGCAGTGGGGGAATCAATCTGCGCCTGAGGCGGGGCGCTTCCACAGAAACCTGATGTCTACACTGCCTTCAGAGGCAATGGTTATCTGTTTTGACTGTGTTTCGCCCTCATAGGTCGCAAATACCTTGTACTTGCCTGGCGACAATCGGGCCAGAAAAAGTGGGCCAGGAGACGTGACGTTAAGCACATTGGCGTCATGCTCGTCCCGCACGACTACCTGGACATTGCCTGCATAGGCGACAGCCGGGCTGCCTTGAGCCTGGCTGGCAAAAGTTAGCGCCAGTGGGTACTGCGACTGTGCGGCCTTAAAGGCATCAGACTCTTCTTTGCCTATGCCGCCACTTACGTATTCAACGCCGTTCTGGGTTTGTGTCGGGGGCAATTGCGCCCAGGCTGCAGTGGAGGCGAGCGCGCCAATGACCAGGCACAGGCTTGCCGCTGCTTTTGAAAGGGCGTGATTTCTAGTGCGTGTCTTGAGCATTTCATTCTCCGTAAGTAGACATCAGGCCTGGCGTGGGTGGGCACTGCTGTTTTTAAGCATTGCAGCACCCATGACTGCGTTGCAGGCGGCCCCAGGCATTTTTAATTGTACCTATCCATGGCATCAACGCCATGATTCAAATGTCCGTCAAACGTCGTCCAAGTGACATGGTGTGCTATTAACCCTGGCTGTGCTAATGCATGGCAACTAATTGTGGGTGGAGCTGGCTACCTGGTGGTCGCTGGTTTCTTGTGGGCAGATGTCACAGGGCCAGTCGTGGCGCCGTGCAATAGTGCCGGCAGGTGTGTAGCTGACCTCACTAAATAGCGCCTGACCGCTGGCATGCACGGCAATAACGGTAGAGCATCTTGTGCCGTATTCGGCGCTCACAATAAAGGGGCTGCTTAGCAGGCGTTCGCGTTCGAGGCTAAGTCCGGTGCGGGGTAGCATGTCGTCGCGCGCTGTCGTCTCGTCTTGAAGTATTTCGAACACCTCGGTTAACGAACGCTCAAGCATGTTTACCGGGAATGCATCGAGCGCGTTACGCAACCGTTGCGCCTTGGGCCACGGGGTATCCAGCAAGTGGTTGGACAGCACATAGCGTCCAGGCTCAAGGCTGACGGGTTGTGCCTGCCCTGTGCGGTTGCCGACATAGCGCGCGTCGTGAAGATCTCCGACGATAAGATTAAACCCGTTGTAGGCCTGGCTACCGCGCTGTACTTGCCCCGCGTAAGCCTGCGGTGTCATGTCGCTTTGTAAAAACCGGCTGACGAGCTGGCCCCGTGTTGGGGCATCAGGTATTAGACGCGCTGGATCACGATAATTGGTAATAAGCGCGTACCGACCTTGTTTTGTCATGCCCAGCCAGCTACCTTGCCCCTGCAGATCAATGCCCGCAATAATGCCAGGCCCCAGTGTGTCAGGGCGTGCCGGCACTGTGGGGCGATGATGAAATTCATCGCGGTTGGCAGCGATAAATAAGGGCCAGTCAGGGTGAGTGCCAATGGCCAGGTAAGCGATACACATGCTGGGGTGGCGCTTTAAAGCATGGCCACGGTGTGCCCGCCATTGTTTTCAACCAGATTGCGGATGCGCACGGCGTCACCGATGCGTGAGTAATGGCCCGAAGAGTTCAGCAGCACGATGGCGACGTCGCGGTTGTCGATGCGCGTAAGCATAACCAGACACTCGCCAGCTTCATTAATAAAGCCTGTTTTTGATATGCGGATGTTCCAGTCAGAGTTTTTGACCAGTCGGTTGGTATTGTTATAGACGAGCGTTCGGCCTTTGCCCACTGCCACTTGATACTGGTCATCGGTGGTGTAGCGATGAATAATGGGCTGGTGATTGACAGCCTTCAGAAGCTTGACCAGATCGCGGGGTGATGAAACATTGTCACTTGAAAGGCCTGTGGGTTCGACGAAGTATGTGCTGCGCATACCCAGTGCGCGAGCCTTGTCGTTCATGGCACGTACAAATGCGGGCATGCCGCCTGGGTAATAACGGCCCAGCGCATGGGCGGCCCGGTTTTCGGACGACATGAGCGCGAGGTGCATCATATCGGCCCGACTGAGCTCAGTGCCGACTCGCAGACGCGAGCGAGAATTGCGCAGCCGGTCAACATCGGCATCAGCGATCTGCAGTATTTCATCCATGGGCTGCCCGGCCTCTGCAACCACGAGCGCAGTCATCAGTTTTGAAATTGACGCAATAGGGCGTACTTCATCGCTGTTTTTGTCGTACAGCACGGAAGCGCTTTCGAGGTCTTGCACAAACGCCACTTCGGAGCGCAGCGCGGCTTTCAGCGCGGACGACTGGCTTTCATTAGCATGGGCAGGCCGACGGATAATGACATCGTTTTGTTCAGTTTGCAGGCTTGCTCGCACAACAGAGACTGAACCCTCATAAACGATAGGGCGCAAATTTTGACGATGGACGACGTGGGGTTTATGCAGGTCGGCCTTGAGCTGCACACTGGCGTCTTCGCCATTTTTGGCTTGTGCAGTTATGCCGATGGCAAAGGCCATGCATAGCGGGGCCAGCGCAAAAGGTAGAAAGCGGCGAAAAATAGGTTTCTTGATTGGCATGGCAGCGTCGAAAACGGTTCTTGATGGGAATGATGATATCAAAGAAAACGCATTTATATTATGAAGTTACATCATTTACCTAAATTTTTTTTGAACTCTTTTATAAATGCTCGATGCAAACGTGGTTTTTGCTGGATGAAGTCACAGTAGTTTGTTATGGCTTCTCAAATCGGGACTGTTCCGGCATTAACCCTACGGTCGTTGGCTCGATCCGTGTTATTGTCGAAAACCCGCCTTTTTTGGCTGGCCTCATCCGAACCTGTTGACACTCATTGTTATGCATCCTGTTTTGCCTGCCCATCTGATTGCCCGCTGGCTGCTTGTGCTAGTTGTGCTGGTCGGACTCTATTTTTTGCGTGGCTTTTTGGTGCCCGCACTGGCAGCAGTCATCATTGCGATGGCGAGCTGGCCGCAATACCGTCGTTTGCTTCGCCGTTGCGGCGGGTCTGAACCCATTGCCGCGACCATAGCCTTGCTCGTCGTGATAACCGTGCTTGTAGTACCGCTTTCACTGGCGCTGACCTATGCCATTCAAGAAGCCAGCAGCTTTATCGGCTGGGCGCTTACCGCCAACCGTGAAGGCGCGTCCACACCCGAATGGATACTGGCACTGCCCTTGGTGGGTGATTACCTGGCCCGACAGTGGGAAACCTATCTGGGCCAGCCCCATGCGCTGGGAGAAATGGTTGAGATCGTTAGTGGTGAGCATCTTGGCAACATCTACCGCATGTTGCTTGCGGCCACCGGCGATGTATTCCGCCTTGTGTTAACCGTGCTGTTCATGCTGATCACCCTGTTTTTTGTTTATAAAGACGGTGCCCACATTCTTGCGCAGCTCGACGTGGTGGGCGAGCGCATTCTGCCTGCTCGCTGGCAGCGATTCTCAAGGGTTGTACCTGCCACCATCAACTCCACGGTAACCGGCATGGGCTTGATCGCTCTGGGCGAAGGGGTGGTGCTTGGTACGGCATATTGGATCGCCGGCGTTCCATCTCCTGTGCTGCTGGGCGTGGTAACCGGGTTTATGGCGCTTGTGCCTGGGGGCGCTCCGCTTTCGTTTTCTATCGTATCGCTTTATTTAGTGGGCTCAGGGCACGCCATGGCGGGTTTGGGCCTGTTTTTGTGGGGCACGGTAGAGCTGTTCATCGTCGACAAAACGCTCAGGCCAAAATTGGTGGGTGGCCCCGTTAAACTACCATTTCTGCCCACGTTTTTTGGTCTGGTCGGCGGCGTCCAGACTATGGGGCTGGTTGGGCTGTTTGTTGGGCCGGTCCTCATGGCACTGCTGGTGGCCATATGGCGTGAGTGGATACTTGAAGAAGAAGAACCCATTTTTGTGCCCGACGCACAAGGTTCGACAACGACAGTTATCGTGGAACGACGGGCCGACATGTTGTGATGGGGGCCCGTAGTATCCTCAGGCTGGAGACGGAATTAAAAGCTCTTCAAGTGTGCCGCGTAATGTGTCCAGCGACAGGCTGGCGTCCAGCGTAGTTACCCTGCCGTCAAGTACTGCTTCAGGCTGGCGCAGCGCGTCGGAATACGCGTTCCAGTTTTCCAGCTTCCATTGATCGCGCGGGTCGGCGCGCTGCACTATACGTTCATAACGCACGGGTAGTGGCAGGTCTAGCCACACATGGCGCAAAATCGTTTGTGTGGGCAAGCCCAGGGCTGATGCCGAAAACAGCGCACCAGAAGCCAGCTCGCGATTCCATGGCCCGGGCAGTACAACGTCCATGCCAAGTTCGAGCTGGTCGCGCGCAATGCGCAGCGTGCTCTCATAGCCCAAGTCACGTACGTGTTTTTTGAAGCCCGGGCTGTCGCGATCATGGGGGTCAAAGCCCAGTGCCTGCAATAACGGGCCCGACCAGCACTCGCTGACCGCATCTTTATCGAGCACGCACCAGGCACGGCCTATCTGACGCTGGTGCTGCACAAAGCTGTTGGTGAGCGTCGTCTTGCCTGTTCCGGCGTGACCAAGCACGAAGAGGGCGGTTGGCGGTGACTGTGGCGTAGTTAGCTCAGAGGTCATTCGATATTTTGCGCTTGCTCGCGCATCTGTTCGATTTGAAGTTTGAGATCGATGGCGGCCCGGGTAACGTTAAGCGCTGAGGCTTTTGAACCCAGGGTGTTGGCTTCGCGGTTCATTTCCTGGAACAGAAAGTCAAGACGTTTGCCGGCGCTGCCGCTGTTTTTGCGGGCCCCCTCGGCAGCGGTTTCTCCAGTTTTCAGCAAGTGTTTCAGTTCAGTGATATGTGAGCGCAGACGTGAAAGCTCTTCGGCCACATCAATGCGCATGGAAAATAGCGCAGCTTCTTGTGCAATGCGAGCGCTTAGTTCTTCGCCACTGATGCGCTCAAAACCGTCGGGGCTGACGGACGCCAGGGCATCGCGAAGCTTGTCGGTGAGCCTGTTTTTATGCTCGGCAAGAATAGTGGGCAATTCGGTTTCGACTTGCTCAACAATGGTGCTGCAGGTGGCGGCGCAGTCTAGCATGACGCTGGCCAGGCGCTGGCCTTCGCGCTCGCGTGCAGCCTGCATCTCGACCAGCGCCTGCTCGGTGGCTTGCTGACACATGGCCATCCAGGTGTCAATATCAAAGGCTTCGGTATTGCCTGCGCCACGCGCTGCAGAAATAAGTTCGGCAAGCGTAGGTGCCGGAACATCGGGAATAAGGCGACGTGCTACGGCAAGTTGGCTGGCGGCGCTGGCAAGCAGTGTTTCGTCCAGTGCGGCGTCGGTGCTGGCTGCGGTGCGTGCGTAGTTGAGCCGGACTTCGACTTTGCCTCGCTTGACGTGACGTGCAAGCGATTCGCGAATTAAGCCTTCGGCCATGCGCAAGTCTTCAGGCAACCTGAAATGAATATCAAGAAAGCGGCTGTTGACGCTGCGAAATTCTATGGTGACGCTGCCTTGGGCTGATTCGGCGCGTGCGCTGCCGAACGAAGTCATACTGCGGATCATGCGCGGAAACCTATGTTTGTGACGTAAGACCCCATTGTAAGGTACAGGTTTGCCGGGCATGCGAAAATGGATCCGTTTCCGAACTCATTTATAAAGAGGCGTTTTCTTGACCAGTCTTTCAACTTCACCGGCTTCAGACATTACCCGTCCTTCGGGACGCCAGCAGGGGCAGCTTCGTCCCGTCGTCATTGAAACCGGCTACACCCTATATGCCGAAGGCTCAGTGCTCATCAAGGCCGGCGAAACGCATGTTTTGTGCAATGCCAGTGTGCTTGAGAAAGTGCCACCTTTTATGAAAGGCAAAGGCCGGGGCTGGGTTACCGCCGAATACGGCATGCTGCCACGCTCCACGCATACACGTTCAGACCGTGAGGCAGCACGAGGCAAGCAAAGCGGGCGTACACAAGAGATTCAGCGCCTGATCGGCCGCAGCCTGCGCGCTGTGTTTGATCTCGATGCATTAGGCGAACGCACGATTCATCTCGACTGTGACGTTATCCAGGCTGATGGGGGCACTCGCTGTGCAAGTATTACTGGCGCATGGGTGGCCGCCGCCATCGCGGCGCGCGGGCTAGTCGAGCGCGGTCTGTTGCAGTCCAGCCCGGTGCGCGACCATGTCGCGGCCGTGTCTGTGGGGTTGTTTGAGGGGCAACCCGTGCTTGATCTGGATTACATCGAAGATTCAGGCTGCGGTGCCGACATGAATATTGTCATGACCGGCACAGGCCATTTTGTTGAGGTGCAGGGTACAGCCGAAGGGCAAACGTTTGCGCGCCAGGAGTTGGGCGTACTGCTCGATTTGGCTCAGGCAGGTATTGCCGAGTTGATACAGATGCAGAAGCAGGCACTTGCATAATGCATGGTGCCGGGGCGTCATTCGCTTTGTCTGCATGACAAAGACTGGGCGGGTGAACTCGGCCTGCCCGACCCTCATCAGTTCAAAGGCATGTGTACGCCGAGTGCTCAGTTAACAAACGCCGGGCAGGTAGGGGAGCCTGCCCGGCCTTCATTAATTCAAAGCTATGTATACGCCAAGTACTCACGAAAGCTTTGAACAAGTCCGAAGTTGAAAAATCAGACTCAATAAGATCAATTGTTTACGTCACCAGGCTCAGCTAAAACCCGACTTATCCAGACCTTTCTTAGCCGATAAATCGACCGACCAATGGCGTGGACTCCAATCCCCATACCTTGGTGATCAGGTCGCGCACTTCGTCGGCTGACGCTGCATTGCGGTATGTACCGAGGCGCAAGGCCTTGTCTTCCAGTTCTGCACGCGAAAGCGTGTTTCCTGGGTCGCCTTTGGGCTCATCGACACGTCCGTTTAGCGTCTGGCCATCACGGGTACGTACTGTCACCTTTCCGATCCAGCGGTTTGGATAAGCCGTATCGACTTCTTCGTCCAGCTCCATCGTGACGCGCTGGCAAAACTGACGTACCTCAGCGTTGTCGAGGGCGGCGTCGAACTCTGCCAGCCCGGCGCGGCCATTTAGTGCGATGAGTGCCAGCACGGTACCCATGGAAAACTTGGACTGATGTACGGTCTGTGGGTCGGTGACCGGCCCGAGTACGTCAATGGCGCCTTGGTGAACCTGGGCGACGACTGATTCGATGTCGTCAGCCTTTAGGGAGTGCGTCTGCATGAGCGTGAGCAGGGCGTCGGCGGCTGGGTGCGTATGACGGCAGGATGCGTGGAACTTGAATGACGTTTCTGGAAGCGCCCAGCGGGTTCCCAGCCTGTCAGTCAGGCGGGCCGGGTCTGCGTCAGTAGACATGCCTGCGCCCATGCCTTGTACGCCTTCGAGTATGCGCTGTGCACCGGTAAAACCGTCTTGGGCAAGATAGGCGGCAAGCAGGCCGTTGCCTGCTGCGTTGGCCGTATGCAGCTGCTTGGAGTCGGCGGCATCACGTAAAAATTCCCACAAACCAGCGGCTTGTGTGCCGGCAGAGCCAAAGGCGTGCAGCATCTGCTCGGCGTTTAGGTTCAACAAGCGGCCAACGGCTGCGGCCGAAGCCAGTGCGCCCGCTGTGCCGGTAGTGTGAAAAATTTTATAGTGCGAGCGACCAAGAAACTCGCCGACGCGAATGCCAACTTCATAGCCGACAACGCAGGCGACCAGCAGGTCTTTTCCGGTGCGGCCCAAGGCCTGAGCGGTGGCGATGGCCGGCGGGAAGACCACGGCGGCCGGATGAAAGACCGAGCCGTTATGGACGTCGTCTTGTTCCACCATGTGGGAAGCAGCGGCATTGACCATGGCTGCAAACATTGGGCTGGTCGTTTTGCGCGTAACCAGGTTTTCAGAGGGGCCGCTGGTAGGGCCCATGGTCTCGGCAAAGCGCGCAATACTCTGCACGGGACGTGCACTGGAACCGGCCAGCTCTGAAGCCAGGCAGTCCAGCATCAAATCTTCGGCGCGGCGAAGAACGGCTGACGGGATGTCCTCAAAGGTGAGGCCAGATGCAAAAGAGGCCAGTTCGGCGCTTGGATGGCTCATGGTCATAGTCGTCAGTTCAATTAAAAGGAACGTGGCAGGCCGAGAACGTGTTCGGCTACGTAAGACAAGATCAGATTGGTAGAGATAGGGGCAACCTGATAGAGTCGGGTTTCGCGAAATTTGCGCTCAATGTCGTATTCGTTGGCAAAGCCAAAACCGCCATGAAATTGCAGACAGGCGTTTGCAGCTTCCCATGACGCGTCAGCAGCCAGCATTTTGGCCATATTGGCCTGGGCACCACAAGGCTGGTGAGCATCAAACAGTCGGCAGGCTTCATAACGCATGAGGCTGGCCGCCTCGATGTTGATGTGAGCCTTTGCAATCGGAAACTGCACACCCTGGTTTTGCCCGATAGGGCGTCCAAACACGATGCGTTCTTTGGCGTATGCGGTTACCTTGTCGATGAACCAGTGCCCGTCGCCAATGCACTCGGCGGCAATCAGTGAGCGCTCTGCATTCAGGCCGTCCAGAATATACCTAAACCCTTTGCCCTCCTCACCGATCAGATTTTCGGCAGGTATCTCGAGGTTTTCAAAAAACAGCTCGTTGGTTTCATGGTTGACCATGTTGGGAATGGGGCGCACATCCATACCGTTGCCGATGGCAGTGTGCAGGTCAACCAGAAAAATAGACATGCCGTCTGCTTTTCGCTTGACCTGGTCGAGTGGCGTTGTACGGGCAAGGAGTATCATGAGGTCAGAATGCTGTATGCGTGATATCCACACTTTCTGGCCGTTAATAACGTAGCGGTCACCTTTGCGTACGGCAGTTGTCTTGATTTTTGTAGTATCGGTGCCGGTGGTCGGTTCGGTAACCCCCATAGACTGCAGGCGCAATTCACCTGAGGCAATACGCGGCAGGTATTTATCTTTTTGTTCTTTTGAGCCGTGGCGCAGCAGCGTACCCATGTTATACATTTGCCCGTGGCAAACGCCCGAGTTACCGCCATTACGATTGATTTCTTCCATAATGACCGATGCTGCCGTGAGGCTCAGGCCCGAGCCGCCGTATTCTTCGGGTATAAGGGCAGCAAGCCAGCCAGCTTCGGTCAGAGTGCGAACAAATTCGTCCGGATAGCCTCGTTCCTCATCGATTTTTCGAAAATACTCTGGCGGAAACTGCGCGCAAAGATCGCGAATTGCGTCGCGGATATCCTGGTAATCGTGCTGGACGTGGGTCATGGTGGGTAAATTCCGAGGTAATTACAATAGTGTGATGCCTACTTTGCCTTAAGCGCCGCCGCTTGCCAATTATTGCTTTCTTAAGCCAGCGTTTGTAATTTCTTAAGTGACAACAATATAACCATGCATTTTGACCTGATAGACATGCAGCTGATGGTAAATGTGGCCGGGGCGCAGAGCATGACAAAAGGGGCTGAACGCTCTTTTCTTTCGCTGCCCGCGGCCAGTAACCGCGTTAAGAATCTTGAAAGCCAGCTGGGTACGGCGTTACTGTATCGCAGCAGCCAGGGGGTTACGCTGACGCCATCGGGTGAGGCGTTTGTGCGGCATGCGCGTATTGTGTTGCGCCAGCTTGAACACCTGCGCGGTGATATCCGCGAGTATGCCAGCGGTGTTAAAGGGCGCATACGTGTATACGCCAACACCACGGCAATGAATGAATTCATGCCTGCCATTTTGGCAGCCTATCTGGGTAGCCACCAAGATGTCAATGTAGAGTTGCGCGAGCGCCTCAGTTATCAGGTGGTTAAGGCCGTAGCTGATGGCAGCGCCGATATTGGCATCACTGCACAAGAGGGTGGTGGCGAAAACATTGAGTTTTTGCCCTACCGTACCGACAGGCTGGTGCTGGTTACCCATCGCGATCATCCTTTGGCGAGTCATGCAGCGGTCGATTTTGACGCCACGCTCTGTTACGACTATGTCGGGCTTTCAGAAACCAGTGCTATTCACGCATTTTTGCTGCAGGCAGCTGATGATCTTGGGCGCATGCTGCGCTTTCGGGTCGAGGTCAGCAATTTTGAAGCCGCCTGTCGCATGATTGCAGCACATGTGGGTATTGGTGTCATTCCCGAAACCGCCGCGCGTCGCTACGTAAAAGAATTGCCGCTGGCGGTTATTTCTCTTAATGACACCTGGTCGCTGCGTAAATTGCACATCTGTGTAAGGCGATTTGATCATTTGCCCGTTTTTGCAAAAGACCTGGTTTCCTTGCTGGTCAAAGACGCGGCTCAGGGCAATGACCTGGCAGACGGTGAAGAAGCTTCTGGTCACGATAAGGGCATACCTGGCGATGAAAAAAAGCCGGGCAAGAAAAAGACCGGGGGTCGTCGCAATGTCGCATAAGGTTGTTCTGGCGTCCAATAATGCGGGCAAGTTGCGTGAGTTCTCTGCGATTTTGGGTACGGCAGGCATTGATATGGTGCCGCAGGGCCAGCTGGGTGTGTCCGAAGCAGAAGAACCCTTTGCCACCTTTGTCGAAAACGCACTTGCCAAGGCGCGCCATGCCAGTCGTCAGACGGGTTTGCCAGCCATGGCTGATGATTCAGGTCTTTGCGTTAACGCACTGGGCGGGTCGCCGGGTGTGTATTCTGCCCGGTACGCTGCACTTAATGGGGGCGAAAAATCGGACGCGGCTAATAACCAGCAGTTGATTTCGGCATTAAAGGGGCAGGCAGATCGTTCCGGGTTTTATGTTGCCGTATTGGTTTATTTGCGTTCGGCCGATGATCCCACACCTGTCATCGCCGAGGGGCGCTGGGCAGGTGAAATTGTCGACGCGCCACGCGGCAGCAGTGGGTTTGGCTATGATCCACATTTTTTTATTCCCTCTTTGGGCAAGACGGTGGCCGAACTGGCCCCTGCCCAGAAAAACGCCATCAGTCACCGGGCCCAGGCTTTGCGGCGCTTGTTGAGCGCACTGCAGCCCGATACCGCTGGCGCAACAAAAAGGTAAGACAACATGGAAAACCAGGTCCGCCGGCCCGGCGTTATACCGGGGCCGCAGGGGCGTCCGATTCTGGCGGTATCTCCGCCGCTCTCTTTATATGTGCATGTGCCCTGGTGTGTGCGCAAATGCCCCTATTGCGATTTCAACTCTCACGAGAAAAGCGGTGATCTGCCAGAAGAGCAGTATCTGGCAGCCCTGGAGGCTGATCTGGAGCAAGCCCTGCCGCTGGTATGGGATCGCCCTGTCGTCTCGATATTTATAGGCGGGGGCACGCCCAGCCTGTTGTCGGCCAGTGCGATAGACCGCATGATGACTTTGTTTCGGTCTTATCTGAACCTGGTGCCAGGCAGTGAAATTACCATGGAAGCCAACCCAGGAACGGTAGAGGCCGAGCGTTTCTCTGCGTATGCAGGCAGTGGTATTAATCGCATCTCGTTAGGCATACAAAGCTTTGATGACAGAGCGCTGGTCGCCCTGGGCCGTATCCATGATGGCAGGCAAGCCATGGAAGCCATAGAGATCGCGCAACGGGCGGTGTCGCGGGTGAATCTGGACATTATGTATGCACTGCCCGGACAAACCGTAGAGGCCTGCGAGCGCGACTTGCGTAAGGCTATGTCATTTGATACTGGCCATCTTTCGCTGTATCACCTGACTCTGGAACCCAATACCGTATTTGCCAAGTACCCGCCGCAGGTACCTGACGACGATACCAGCGCCGCCATGCAGGAGCTTATTACCGACGCAACCCAGGCGGGAGGGTGGGAGCGCTACGAAGTCTCAGCCTATGCCAAGCCGGGCGAGTACTGTGCCCATAACGTCAATTACTGGGAATTTGGCGACTACCTGGGCATAGGCCCTGGCGCTCACGGCAAGCTATCATTTCGCGACAAAATTGTTCGCCAGGCTCGGCTGAAAAACCCTGCGTCCTGGATGGAAAAAGCAGTAAAGCGCGATGGCAGCCATATCGCCGAGGATCGTGAGGTGCAATGGAAAGAGCTGGGTTTTGAATTTATGCTCAATGCCTTGCGCCTGAAGCACGGCGTTCCACGCAGCAGCTTTACCGAGCGTACCGGGCAGTCTCTGTATGCCATCGCTCCTGCCATGGAGCGTGCCATAGAGCGCGGTCTACTTGATGCTGACCCCATCCAGCTCAAGGCCACAGACCTGGGCTGGCGTTTTCTTAATGATTTACTGTCTGAATTTCTTGACTGACACACAGGCAGGCAGGGGCTTGTTGCGTACCCAATACATATTGATGCATTCAGATGCGTTTCGGTGCGCGCCACCATGCCGTCTGCACTACAATGTGCACCATTATGGTGCGTTACGCACTGCAATGGTGATTGGTGTTCGCTGGCCCAGGCAAATTACAGCCGCAAAAGTTGGCACAACAATTGCGTAATGCTGAATGTCTTACTTTGATTCCACTGGACCAGGAGCTTATATGTCCGCCCCCGAAGAACTCGTCAAACTGATTGCTGAGCGCGAAGTCGCTTTTGTTGATTTCCGCTTTACCGATACTCTTGGAAAAGAGCATCACCTTACCGTCCCCGCTCATACGGTAGACGAAGAAAAACTTGAAGCCGGTGTGGCTTTCGATGGATCATCGATTGCCGGGTGGAAGGGCATCGAAGCCTCTGACATGATGCTGGTGCCCGACCCTGAGTCAGCCCGTGTTGACCCGTTTCGTGAAGAGATCACACTTAACCTAACCTGCGATGTTGTCGAACCTTCTGACCTGAAGGGTTACAGCCGTGATCCGCGCTCATTGGCCAAACGTGCCGAAGCCTATTTGAAGTCTAGCGGTTTGGGCGACACGGCTTTTTTCGGCCCCGAGCCCGAGTTTTTTGTCTTTGACGGTGTTAGCTGGAACGACGACACGTCGGGCTGCTTCGTCAAGATTAAATCAGATGAAGGCCACTGGTCGCGGGCCTATGACACCGAGGGTGGCAACCAGGGGCATCGTCCGGGCCTGAAAGGTGGTTATGTACCTGTTTCGCCGATCGACTCTTTTCAGGACATGCGCTCTGAAATGTGTTTGTTGCTGGAGCAACAGGGTGTACCCGTAGAAATTCATCACCACGAAGTGGGTGGCGCCGGGCAGCTTGAGATCGGTACGCGCTTTAGCACACTGGTCAAGCGCGCAGACTGGAACCAGATCATGAAATACACCATACGCAATGTGGCGCATGTGTATGGCAAGACAGCGACGTTTATGCCCAAGCCCATTGTTGGTGACAATGGCTCTGGCATGCATGTACACCAGTCTATCTGGAAAGACGGTCAAAACCTTTTTGCTGGCAACGGCTACGCCGGGCTTTCTGAGTTTGCGCTGTTTTACATCGGCGGCATCATCAAGCACGCCAAGGCGCTCAATGCAATTACCAACCCTGGTACCAACTCGTACAAACGCCTGGTACCGCACTACGAGGCACCGGTAAAGCTGGCTTATTCGGCCCGTAACCGTTCAGCCTCCATCCGCATTCCATACGTCGGCAGCCCCAAGGGCCGACGCATCGAAGCCCGTTTTCCAGATCCGCTGGCTAATCCATACCTGGCTTTTTCAGCCCTGATGATGGCCGGCCTTGATGGCGTGCAGAACAAAATCCATCCGGGTGATCCTGCAGATAAAAATCTGTACGACCTGCCTCCAGAAGAAGATGCAAAAATCCCGACCGTGTGCGCATCACTCGAAGAGGCGGTGGCGGCGCTCGATCAAGACCGTGAGTTCCTGACGCGGGGTGGGGTATTTAGCAACGAAATGCTCGACGCCTACGTTGAACTCAAAATGGCTGAGATCACACGTTTGCGCATGACCACGCATCCGGTTGAATTTGACATGTATTACAGCCTTTGATGTACACGCTCCGGCCACGCGTTGACCAGTTTGATCGGGGGTGAGCATTACGTAGCCGGGGAACATCATGGATGTAGACAGTTTTGACCTGCTGTCATCCGCTATTTTGCTGCTGAACCGAAATGGGTTTATTGCCCATGCCAATACAGCGGCAGAAGAATTATTCGGATACTCGCGCCGACAACTGACCGGCATGGAGGCCTCCATGCTGTTTGGTGTCGACGAAGCGCTGGCCAACCGCCTGCCCGGCGCGATTGATGGGCAATTTGGTGTTTTGCGTCAAGATCTGGTGCTTGACCAGCGTGGCCAGCATGAAGCCATCAGCCTCACGCTGGTTCCGCTGGTTCAGCAACCTTGGGCGGCGCTTATTGAGGCCAGAGCCATCGAGCACCATATTTTGCTCGACCGTCATCAACAATTAGGCAATGAACTGGCCACGCAGCGCGAGTCATTCAGAAATCTTGCCCACGAAATCAAAAACCCTTTGGGCGGAATACGCGGCGCAGCGCAACTGCTTGAAGCCGAACTGGGCGAGCACACTGGCCAGCGTGAATATACTCAGGTCATTATTGCCGAGGTCGATCGTCTGGCCTCTTTGGTTGATCGCCTGATTTCACCCCAGGGAGGCGCGTTGCAGACGTCGCGCTTTAATATTCATGAGGTTTGCGAGCGGGTTTACCGTCTGGTGACCACAGAGTTTCCCGAAGTTGAGTGCGTACGTGATTATGACGCCTCGGTGCCTGAGCTAACCGGCGATTTCTCACGGCTGCTGCAGGCTTTGCTAAACATTATGCGTAATGCGGCACAGGTACTCGTCGAGTCAACCTGGATGCAATCTGGTCGGTTAACCCTGCGTACACGAGTAGGGCGGCAATTGCTGATGAATGGTCGCCAGGTTCGTATGGGTGTGATTGTTTCGGTTATTGATAATGGCCCGGGCGTGCCGCCGGCACTTCACGACAAGGTGTTTCATCCTTTGGTCACGGGGCGGGCCAACGGCACCGGGCTGGGTTTAAGCCTGGCGCAAGAATTCGTTTTGCAGCATGGCGGGGCGCTCGAGTTTGATTCACGACCCGGTAGCACCACGTTTCGGATATTGCTGCCACTGGAGAACGCATGACGACCGTATGGATAATCGACGACGATCAGAGCATACGCTGGGTGCTTGAAAAGGCACTGGGCCGTGTTTCGATACCGGTACGCAGTTTTGCGCAGGGTAAAGATGTGCTGGCTGCGTTGGAGGAGAGCACGCCATCGGTTTTAGTGACCGATATTCGCATGCCGGGTATTGATGGGCTAAGCCTGCTTCATCGTATTAAACAGATGCATCCTGAGCTGCCGGTTATTGTTATGACGGCATTTACCGATTTGAACAGCACTGTAGCCGCGTTTCAAAAAGGTGCATTTGACTACCTGCCTAAACCTTTTGATGTGAACGCGGCTGTCGCACTGATACAACGGGCATTGCAGACGGCGTACGACGCAGGGAACATCGCTGAGGCAGCGCAGCAGTTTGAGAGTGGCACCGCCGACGCTGACCAGCAAACGGCTCGTGCTGCGGGCAAAGCAGTTGGTGCTGAACGCGTCATGCTGCATTCCAGTGCACCGGCCATGCAGGAAGTGTTTCGGGCCATTGGGCGGCTTGCTTCGTCCAACGTAACTGTGCTTATTACCGGTGAGTCAGGTACTGGCAAAGAGTTGATTGCCCGCGCATTGCATGAGCACAGTGCACGGAGCAAGAGGCCTTTTGTTGCACTAAATACTGCGGCTATTCCCAAAGACCTGCTGGAGGCTGAGCTGTTTGGCCATGAACGTGGCGCTTTTACGGGTGCGACGCAGCAACGTCGTGGGCGGTTTGAAGAGGCCCGGCAGGGGACGCTGTTTCTTGATGAAATCGGCGACATGCCCTTTGAATTGCAGACACGTTTGTTGCGCGTGCTGGCTGAAGGAAGTTTTTATCGAGTGGGCGGCTCAGAGCCAGTAGAAGCCGATGTACGTATTGTGGCGGCAACGCATCAGCCGCTGGAACAGCGAGTGGCTGAGGGGCGTTTCCGGGAAGACCTGTTTCATCGTCTGAATGTTATTCGTTTGCGCCTGCCGCCATTGCGTGAGCGCAAAGCGGATATTGCTGGGCTGGTTGATCGGTTTATGCACAATAGTGCAGAAGACCTTGGCGTGGCCCTGCGTCGACTCACCCCTGCCGCATTGGAAGCGCTAACCGCTTTCGACTTTCCGGGTAATATCCGCCAGCTCGAAAATTTTTGCCAATGGCTTACGGTAATGTCGCCGGGCCAGGTTATTGAAACCAAAGATTTGCCGCCTGAGGTACTTTCGCACACTGCGCCTGCCACGCAGGTTCTTAAAGATGTTGTACCGGTAAATCAGGCATGTGATGACTGGCTGAACTTGCTAAGCCAGGAAACCCAGGCCCGCCTGGCGCGCAACGAGCCTGCCATCATGGCGGCCATGACCAGACAGTTTGAACGCGTATTGATTGAAGCCGCATTGGCGCAAAGCCGGGGAAGACGCATCGAAGCCGCGCAGCGCCTGGGCATAGGGCGCAATACGCTTACTCGAAAGTGTACTGAGCTGGGACTAGAGTAGGGTAAACCGTTCTGCCTTTACTCTGGCGCAGTGAGAATGTGTGGTGTGTATTTTTGGAAGAGGCCTGTCGACGTTATCTGGACGGTTATTGCATTTATGACTGGACACGCCAGGCCTGCTTGTGAGGTGCGCAGAGTAGCGATACCATCAGCAGCAAGGTCGTGCTGAAGTGAATGGGGGGGGCGGCACAATGCCGCGCTTGAGTACTGCTGGAGTCCTCGCCGTTTCTGCGCCAAGTGGCAACCGACAGACGAAGACGGTATAAATGTTAGCGGCTAGCTTCGCCGCGCAAATACGCTTGCGCCCGTTGCGCCATTAAGGCCTCGCGCCGGATAAAATTCTCGACAAATGTGTCAGCCGGTGCGTGGTGCAGCGCATAAGGCGTGTCCCACTGAACCAGTGTGCCGTTTTTCATTACGCCTATGCGGTCAGCGATGGCAAATGCTTCAGCTTGGTTGTGCGTGACCAGCAGCGCGGTATGACCGGTTCTTTTGAGGATGTCGCGCACCTCGAAGGCTAGATGCTCGCGGGTGTCGATATCAAGATTGGAGAAAGGCTCGTCCAGCAGTAACAGCTCGGGCTCAGGCGCCAGCGCCCTGGCGAGGGCGATGCGCTGTTGCTGGCCGCCAGACAGTTCATGGGGATAGCGATGGCGTGAACCTTCAAGGCCAATAAGAGTAAGCAGCTCGGCAACTCGGGCACGGCGGCGCTCGCTGGGCCAGCGGCGCAGCCCGAAGCCAATGTTTTTTTCTACGGTCAGATGGGGAAAGAGGGCGTAATCTTGAAACATCATGCCCACTTTGCGCTGTTCTGGTGGCACCAGATGTTGCTGACTGGACAGAGACACGTCATCCAGCCAGATACTGCCCTGGCGCAGCGGTTCAAACCCGGCGATGGCGCGTAATACAGTGGTTTTTCCGCAGCCCGAAGCCCCGAGCAGACAACCAATACACCCTTTTTCGAGATGCAGGTTTAGCCCCTGCACGGCCGGTACCAGGCCGTGGTCGGTTTTATAAGATAGAGAAATACCTTCAAGGCGAAGCAGATCAGACATTCTAGTGATTCAGTTTGAATTGGGTTCGGGCAAGCAGTACGACCGGGAGTAAACCCGCAAGCACAATGCCCAATGCTGCCACCGCACCTTCTTCGTAAGTGCCGCGGGCTGCTTCGGCATACAGCCAGGTTGCAAGCGTTTCAAAATTGACCGGGCGCAATAATAGCGTGGCTGGTAGCTCTTTCATGGTATCTACAAAAACCAGCAAGGCCGCAGCGCCCAGTGCCGGACGCAGCAGGGGAAGATGTATTCGACGCAAAGTGCCTGCAGGGGTTTCACCCAGCAGCCGGGCCGCCTGTTCCATGGATGGCGGTATGCGGGCCAGACCCGCCTCGATGCTGCCGATAGATATGGCCAGAAAACGGATGACATAGGCGCAAACCAATGCTGTGCCTGTCCCCATGAGTATAAGGCCTGGATCAGCGTAGCCGAATGCTTGCCAAATAGTGGACCCCAGGCGGTCGATGAGCATAATAGGCGTCATCAGACCGATGGCGAGTACCGTGCCGGGGATGGCGTAGCCCGAACTGGCTACACGGGCACATGCCCGCATGAGGTTGTGGGCAGACCCGGAGCGTGCGGAGCGCGCCACCCAGGCGACAGTGAGCCCGCACAGTAGGGTGACGACGGTGGCAATGAGTGCAATGGAGACCGTGTTCCATGCGCTGCGTATTAGTTGATCGGAAACTGAGCCCGTGGTGCGTAAGTGTTTGATGCTTGCATCGAGCAGATAAATGGCGGGTGCAATAAAACCAATGATGACGGGAAACCAGGCCAAAGCACAGGCAATCAGGCCGCGCATGCCTTTTAGCCTGGTGGGCCGCACCACGCGCGAACGCTGGGTGCCTGCAAACCGTTGACGTCTGCGGCCATGGCGTTCGGCAATAATAATTACCGCAACAATGGCAAGCATGGCAAGTGCGATTTGTGCGGCGCCTGCCAGATCGTTACGCGTTACCCACGTTGTATAGACAGACACCGTGAGTGTTTGTACGCCCAGAAATTCTGAGGCACCAATGTCGTTAAGCGTTTCGAGCAGCGCAAGACTTACGCCAATGGCGATGGCCGGTCGGGCCATGGGCAGAGCAACGCGATAAAACGTGCTGCGACTGCTTTCGCCAAGTACGCGCGCGGCCTCAAGCAAGCTGGCTGATTGCGTTACAAACATGACGCGCGTGCTGAGATAAACGTAGGGGTACAGCACAAAGCCCAGAAGAAAGATGGCGCCGGGCAGCGAGCGCAGATCAGGCAGGCGGAACTGGCGCGGGCTGGTATACCCGAGCACGTCGCGGATGAGTGTTTGGACCGGGCCTATGGGGTGCAGAATGTCTAGGTAGGCAAACGCCACGATGTAAGTAGGCACGGCAAGTGGCAGCAGTAGCGCCCAAGCTGCCGTTTGGCGCGACGGAAAATCGAAGGCGGTAACCAGCCATGCGCTACCCACACCCAGACAGGTGACCAGAACACCGGTGCCGGCCAGCAGCAGCACCGTATTGAGAAACGCGGTGGGCAGCACAAACTGAAACAGATGTGCCCAGTGCTCGGTGCCGCCTTGCAGCGCAAACCACGCGAGCGCCACAATAGGCCCTAATACACTTGCGGCAATGCATAGCGCGGCCCCACGACCCGCGCGAGCTGAGACTGTGCGTGAAAGCCCCCTTGCAACTCGACAGGCGAGAGAGGGGGCAGCGAGTTGGCCACGCGTATGAGAAGCCGTATTCAGTTTGTTGCCTGCAAAAAAAACATTAGCCAGATACTGCCGGCGTGCCGGCGGGTGTCTGGCTGAGACCAAGGGGGCCGGGCTTAGCCCGGCCGAAGCCTGTATTAATTATTGAACCCGACCTTATCGACCAGTTCGCTGGCCTGCTTGCGATGTTTTGCGATTTCGGTCAGGGGAAGTGGGTCAATGACCAACTCACCAAAGCTTGCAACAACGGGGTCTAGCTTGACACCCGCTTTTACAGGGTATTCATAGTTGGCCATGGCGTACATGCTTTGGGCTTTTTCGGAGACCAGGTATTCGAGCAGCTTGATTGCATCGTCGCGATGTGGAGCGTGCTTGGCCAAGGCTGCGCCGGAAATATTAACATGCGTGCCCTTGCTTTTTTCGGCAGCAAAGGTTGGGCGCACGACCTTGATGGCTTCGCCCCATTTGTACGCATCGCTATCAGGTTTGGCGTTTTTCATGCGGCCAACATAATACGCATTGGCAATGCCGATGTCGCAGATACCGCCCAGAATGTCGCGTGCTACGTCGCGGTCGCCACCTGTTGCCGGGCGGCCTAGGTTGGCTTTGACGCCTTTCAACCATTTTTCGGTGGCTGCTTCGCCGTTATGGGCGATCATGGCGGCGATGAGTGCCGTGTTGTAGGGGTGCTGGCCTGAGCGTATGCATACCTTGCCTTTCCATTTGGGATCGGCGAAGTCTTCGTAATGGATGGCATCGACATTAACGTCGGTGGCTACATAGGCAACGCGGTCGCGTAGCGAAAGCGTATACCATTGATTATCAGCGCCGCGAAGATTGGCTGGGATGGCTTCGCGAAGCACGGCAGAGTCTACTGGCTGGGTGATACCTGCCTCGACCAGATCAAGCAGATTGCCGATGTCAACCGTCATGAGCAGGTCGGCAGGCGATTTGTCGCCTTCGGCCTTGACGCGCTCTATGAGGCCATCTTTGACAAAGACCGTATTGACCTGAACGCCAGTATCTTTGGTGAACTGGTCAAGCAAGGGTTGAATGAGCTGGGGCTCACGTGTGGTGTAAAGGCTGACCTCGGCAGCAGAAGCGGCACCGGCCAGCGCGGTGAACACGAGTGAGCTGGATACGATTGCTGCGCGAAGCAAGGGGCGCGGCGTTAATTTGAAACGCATATAAAATAGACTCCTGCGGGGTATACGGTAATGAAGAATACAGGCCTGAAGCAGGCCGGTATGGTTTAAACCAGAATGATTCTCATGTAAGATACGCAAAAGATACCAGACTCTGCGGCGTCGTTCAACTGTTTGTAAGGCTTCAAACTACAAGTTTTTGCAGGTTTTCTTGATCTAAGTTGAATTGGCTGCATTTTCATCGAAATATGGCCTTGAAAAAGCCCCAGCCCAACGTAATATGGCGGTAATACTTTCCGCCTCTAAATACTATAGACATGGCAGCATTTAATACTGAGCAAGTCCTGAGCGTTCGTCACTGGAACGACACTTTATTTTCCTTCAGAACCACGCGTGATCCAGCGCTTAGGTTCCATAACGGCCATTTCGTTATGCTGGGCCTTGAGGTCGAAGGCAAGCCGCTTATGCGTGCCTACAGCATTGCCAGCGCCAACTACGAAGAAAACCTCGAGTTTTTAAGTATTAAGGTGCAAAACGGGCCGCTCACTTCACGCTTGCAGCATCTGAAAGTAGGTGATTCGGTGCTGGTCAGCCGAAAGCCGGTCGGAACGCTGGTGGTCGATGACCTTAAGCCCAATGCCCGCAATCTGTACCTGTTTGCGACGGGTACAGGCCTTGCACCGTTCATGAGCATCATCAAAGACCCTGAGGTCTACGACCGGTTTGAAAAAATCGTTCTGGTGCATGGTGTGCGTTTCAAGAGTGAGCTGGCTTATTCAGACTTCATTCAAAACGAATTGCCAAACAACGAGTTTTTTGGCGATGTGGTTCGTGAAAAGTTGCTGTACTACCCCACGGTCACACGTGAGGCGTTTACCAACGAAGGGCGCATAACCAAAGCGGTAGAAAGCGGCGAGCTGGTTCAAAAGCTGGGCCTGCCTCAAATCGATCCCGTTTTAGACCGTGCCATGCTGTGCGGCAGCCCCGCCATGCTGACCGACACCAGTTCCATGCTTGAGCGTCTGGGCTTCAAAGTGTCGCCCGGGGTAGGGCAACCCGGTGATTACGTCATTGAGCGCGCTTTCGTCGATAAGTAATCGGCATTGCCAGGTTCCTCACGCAGCAGGCCCGATACCGGGCCTGCGCTGCATTGACATGTGCGCGTGTGCGCTGCACCTTCGGGCCTGAGCAGTGGCATGCCCACCTAAATCGGCGGCACGTGTCGTACGTGCCACAGTAGTGCTTAGGTCGCCGCATAGCGTTTCGGCCTTCATAAGCGTCTGCAAGCCTCTTTCTCTTTGCTCTTGAGCTGCCCCAATAATTGATGGGCGTCGTTCAGGTGTTGTTTGCATACTAGGGGGGGGCTTTTAACTTTAGCTATAGAAGACTAAAATCCGATAGTCATTGTGACTTTTTCGACTATCCAAGGCTTCTCATGACTAAAGAAATCATCCATACCGATGCTGCCCCCGCCGCTGTGGGGCCTTACGCCCAGGCCGTTGCTGTTCACGGTGGCAAAACTGTTTTCCTGTCAGGTCAGATCGGCCTGGAACCGGGCTCCGGCGAGCTGGTTTCCGAAAATTTTGAAGGCCAGGTGCGCCAGTCGTTTGCCAACATGAAGGCTGTCATCGAAGAGGCTGGCGGCACGCTCGACAATATCGTCAAACTTACCCTGTTTCTCACTGACCTCAGCAAGTTTGCCAGTGCCAATGCCATCATGGCCGACATTATTCCGCAGCCTTATCCGGCTCGCTCCACCATAGGGGTGGCCAGCCTGCCCAAGGGCGCGCAGTTCGAGGTTGAAGCCATCGTTGTGATCTGATCGCGATAAGCGTGTCAACGTTTCTTGTGTTCTATGTCAGTGTGCCGGCCTGCGTCGGGAGTCCAGCGTGAGCACGGGCTCCACGTCAAAAGCACAAAAATCAGCACCGTCTGTGCGGCAAGAACAAGGTTCTGTGGCACGCAAGTCGGCTAAAGGCGCAGCAGTACCTTCAGCGGGCAAGGCCAGCACTGGTAGTTTGGTTGAACGCAGGCTGGCCCGACTAGGTTTGCATCAGCCCGCTGACTTTATCGTTCACCTGCCGATACGCTACGAAGATGAAACCCGTATCGTGCCGATTGCCGCAGTAGTGCCAGGCACGACGGCGCAGGTAGAGGGCGAAGTCATTCGTAGCGAGGTTGAGTTCCGGTCTCGGCGGCAACTGCACGCGCTCATCCAGGACGAAAACGGCGACCAGTTGGCACTGCGCTGGTTGCATTTTTACCCTAGTCAGCAAAAGCAGCTTGCTGTCGGAAATTGCGTACGGGTCAGGGGTGAGGTTCGCAGCGGTTTTGGCGGCAGTGAAATGGTGCATCCTAAAGTTTCGGTGGGCGGTCGCCCATTGGCTTCGGCGCTGACCCCTGTTTATTCCACTACAGACGGCCTGTCACAGGCCAGCTTGCGCAAGGCCATTGATACGGCGTTGGGGCGTGCCGATTTGTCTGACACCCTGCCAGACGAAGTATGCAGTCAGTACGGGTTGATCCCGTTTCGTCAGGCCATACGGGTGCTGCATCATCCACCCGCTGACGTCTCCTGTGCCGATCTTGCCGAGCGCGAGCACCCAGCCTGGCGTCGCATCAAATTTGACGAGCTGCTGGCCCAGCAGTTGTCATTGGCGGCGGCAAGGGCTGCACGCCGCAGCCAGCAGGCACGCCCGTTGGCCAATGTGGGGCATGCTTTGCTGCAAGGCTTGCGCTCCAGCTTGCCCTTTACGCTCACTGCCGCGCAAGAGCGTGTGATCAATGAAATTTCCGCTGATTTATCGCGCTCATTTCCTATGCACCGCTTATTGCAAGGCGATGTCGGCAGCGGCAAGACCATTGTTGCGGCCTTTGCAGCGGCGCAGGCGATAGCCAGTGGTAGCCAGGCCGCCATCATGGCGCCCACTGAAATTCTTGCCGAACAGCACTTTAGTAAGCTGTCTGCATGGTTGCAGCCCCTGGGCGTCAACGTGGCCTGGCTGGCCGGAAGTCTGGCCGGCAAGGCCCGTAAGGCAAGTATGGCTGCGGCAGAGTCGGGTGAGGCCCAGCTCGTTGTAGGCACGCAAGCGCTTATTCAGGACAAAGTGGTGTTTTCCAGTTTGGGTTTGGTCATTCTGGATGAGCAGCACCGCTTTGGCGTGGGTCAGAGGCTGCAGTTAAACCGCAAAGGCGAAGAAAACATAGGACGGCAGGCGTATATACCGCACCAGCTCAACATGAGTGCAACGCCCATACCCCGCACCCTTGCGATGACGTTTTTTGCCGACCTTGATGTGTCGGCCATTGATGAGTTGCCGCCCGGACGCAGCCCGGTGCTGACCAAACTGATTGCAGACAGCCGTCGGCCAGAAGTGCTCGCCAGCGTGGCGGCCGAAGTCAGGCTGGGTAGGCAGGCTTATTGGGTCTGCCCCCTGGTTGAAGAAAGCGAAGCCTTGCAGCTGCAAACTGCCGTCGATACCCATGCCAGGTTGGCTGCGGCACTGCCTGATGTGCGGATAGGGCTGATACACGGCAAGCTGCCTGCCAATGAAAAGCAGGCGGTCATGCAGCGCTTTCGTGATGGCGATATTGACGTACTGGTGGCCACAACGGTGATCGAAGTAGGCGTCGATGTGCCCAATGCCTCGTTAATGATTGTTGAACACGCCGAACGCTTTGGCCTGGCACAGCTGCATCAGCTAAGAGGGCGGGTTGGGCGTGGTACACGCGAATCAGTGTGTGTGTTGATGTACCTGGCGCCTCTTAGCATGATTGCACGGCAGCGGCTGCGCGCCATGTATGAAACGACAGACGGTTTTGAAATAGCCCGTCGCGATCTTGAACAACGCGGGCCCGGCGAGTTTCTGGGGGTACGGCAGTCGGGCCAGGAGCTGCTGCGATTTGCCAGCCTCGAAACCGATGCGCAACTGGTGGCTCAGGCGCGCGAAGCAGCTTCAATGCTGCGCGATCATTACCCAAAACATGCGCAGGCGCACCTGCAGCGATGGATGCGCGGCCGTCAAGACTTTCTGCGTAGCTGATATGGCATGTTTTTTTGAGAAGAAAACCTTATGACTCTGACTGAACTGAAATACATCGTCGCGGTTGCACGTGAAAGGCACTTTGGTCGCGCCGCAGAAGCGTGCTTTGTCAGCCAGCCTACGCTTTCGGTGGCCATACGCAAACTGGAGGATGAGCTGGGGGTTATTCTGTTTGAACGGGGTGGCACCGAGGTGGGGGTTACGCCCATAGGTCTGCGTGTCGTGGCGCAGGCTCAGCGCGTGCTGGAAGAGTCTGCAAACTTGCGTGAAATTGCCCGGCAGGGTCATGACCCGTTGGCTGGGCCTTTGCGTGTGGGCGTTATCCATACAATCGGGCCTTATCTATTACCGCGGTTGGTGCCTACCGAAATTGAATTAACGCCGCAAATGCCGTTGTTGCTGCAAGAAAATTTTACGACGCGTCTGCTTGAGTTGCTGCGCCAGGGCGAAATCGACTGCGCCATTGTGGCCTTGCCCTTACCTGACTCCGGGTTTGTATTACACCCTTTGTACGACGAGCCTTTTGTGGTGGCCGTTTCCCACAATCATCCACTGGCGAAGAAAAAAGAGCTTGATGCTGCTGCCCTTAAAGAAGAGACCATGCTGCTGCTGGGCGCTGGCCATTGCTTTCGGGATCAGGTGCTTGAAGTGTGCCCCGAATTTTCTCGCTACTCGGCAGCCAGCGAAGGCATACAGCGTACGTTTGAAGGCTCTTCGCTGGAGACCATCCGGCATATGGTGGCTGCCGGAGTAGGGGTGACCGTGCTGCCGGCCAGTTCGCTATCTATGCCGGGTCTCGAGAACCAATTGCTTACTTATATACCGTTCAAAAAACCTGTACCCGACAGGCGCGTGGTGCTCGTTCACCGCAAAAGTTTTCCTCGGCCTGCTGCCATCGCGGCGCTTATTCATGCCATTCATGCGTGTAATTTGCCTGGCGTCAATTACCTGGATGTGCCGTTGGTTGAGGTGGCCGAAGCGGGCTAAATAAAGCATCTGCGTTATTGCGATAGATCCAAACATTGGTATTTTTGTTGTGGTATTCTCGATTGACTGATTCACTCTAGAATGGAGCAAAAACTATGGCTAAAGCAAGTAAACTCGAAAGCAGCCTACTGGCACAGGCAAGCACCAAGGGCTTGACCATCGATATCGGTCTTACAGACAAAGAGCGCGCTACCGTTGCTGCTGAATTGTCAAAAATGCTGGCTGACTCTTACACGCTTTACCTGATGACGCATAATTTTCACTGGAACGTCACCGGCCCACTGTTCAATACCCTGCATCTCATGTTCATGAATCAGTACACCGAAGAGTGGCAGGCTCTTGACAGCATCGCCGAGCGTATCCGTGCACTGGGTCTTTACGCACCCGGCACGTATGCTGAATACGCCAAATTGTCGTCCATTACTGAACCCAGCGAGGTTCCCGCTGCCGAAAAAATGATCGAGCTGCTGCTCAAGGGTAACGAAGCCGTCGCAAAGACAGCGCGTGCCGCACTCAAGAAAGCAGATGAAGCTGGCGACGACCCCACGGTTGATCTGCTTACTCAGCGTCTTGACATACACGAAAAAAATGCCTGGATGCTGCGCAGTCTTCTGCAGTAAGCGGCTACGGCCACACATGTATCAACCCCAATAGTTGTTCTTGGCCTGGGTCAAGCCGGGGCTGCACCAAACCCTTGAAGCGGTTCAGACCCTCAAGGGTTTTTCTATATTTCACACGCTAGAGAAAACCCTGAAAAGCTGTGCTTGTATATTGGTTTTTGGGTGTTTTCGTGTATGCTTGGCGCGTACATTTAGGAGGGTATATGAAACTTCGTTTTTCCCCCATTGCTGCTGCCGTAGGGCTGGCTGCCGGCATGGTCATGTCGTCTGGCGCATTTGCCGATACCATTAAAATTGCTGTGGCCGGCCCCTTTACCGGTGCGCTGACACAATACGGCTCCATGGTAAAAGAGGGCGTCGACACGGCTATTGAGCAGATCAATGCCAGTGGTGGCGTGCTGGGCAAGCAGCTTGAAGCAGTATCTATCGATGATGGTTGCGAGCCCAAGCAAGGCCCCGTGGTTGCCAACCGTGTTGTTAATGACAAAATTCATTACGTCGTTGGCCATGTGTGCTCAGGCGCCACTATTGCCGCCACCGATATTTACAATAATGAAGGTGTGGTCATGGTTACGCCATCTGCCACGTCTCCTGCCGTCACTGATGGTAAAAATTACGAGATGATTTTCCGTACCATTGGTCGTGATGACCAGCAAGGTCCGGCTGCCGCAAAATTCATCGTAGACAACATCAAACCATCCAAGGTAGCCGTGCTGCATGACAAGCAGTCGTACGGCCAGGGCATTGCCAGCGCAGTCAAGAAAGATCTTGAAGCGGCCGGTATTAATGTCGTACTTTTCGAAGGTATTAACGCCGGTGACAGCGACTACTCGGCTGTCATTACCAAGCTCAAGAGCGCCGGGGTTGACTTTGTTTATTACGGTGGCTATCACCCCGAAATGGGTCTATTGCTGCGCCAGGGGGCCGAGCAAGGCCTTAAAACGCAGTTTATGGGGCCTGAGGGCGTGGGCAACCCAGACATCAACGCCATTGGCGGTGCATCGGTAGATGGCATGCTGGTTACATTACCGGCCGACTTTACCGCTGATGAAGGCAACGCTGCTATTGTCAAAGCCTTTAAAGACAAAGGTCGCGACCCAAGTGGTGCGTTCCAGCTAACGGCTTATTCGGCAACCAAAGCCATTGCTGACGGCATTACCGGTGCGGGTGCTGATGACCCCATCAAGGTGGCTGATTACCTGCATGCCAACTCAGTCAAGACCCCTATCGGCGAGATTTCCTGGAACAAACAGGGTGACCTCAACGACTTTAAATTTGATATTTTTGTGTGGCACAAAGACGGTAGCAAGTCCGTCTACAAGTAAGTTATCTGTACGCTTCAGGCGCGCGCTGCGGGC
Organism: Pusillimonas sp. ANT_WB101; assembly: GCF_008369125.1. Lineage (NCBI taxonomy): Bacteria > Pseudomonadati > Pseudomonadota > Betaproteobacteria > Burkholderiales > Alcaligenaceae > Pusillimonas > Pusillimonas sp. ANT_WB101. The sequence continues at coordinate 670,299 of NZ_VOAY01000001.1, forward strand.
CTGAGCAACAACACCCCTGGCCCTGGGTTTCAACCCAGGCCAGGGGTGTTTTAGTTGATATCGTTGCAAATAGTTGTGCGTTGAGCCGCTGAGTGTTCGCCCCGATATACTACACAAGGCGGGTGCTGGTGCGGGCTGAGAAAAAGCAGGCAGAAACGATGAGCGAGGCGCTGCAGCAGGCACTAAGGGCCTGTCTTTGCCCTAGCTAAAAGGGGCACCAGCCGACAGCGGCGCTAATCGTTTCGGCTTAAAGGCGCGAAGCAACCTGATTTAATTTGAGCCGTGTAAGCGGGTCACAAGCTGCTTGAATGGATTAGTCTTCAATGCGCTTGCTGGTTTCTGGGTCGAACCAATGCAACTGGTGGATGCCATCAGGGCCCATTTGTATGGCTTCGCCGATATGCAGCGGGTTTTCGCGGGTGACGCCAATAGGGCAGCGCAACACAACTGGAATGTCGCCGCGGCGGCCGTGGATAAGCTGCTCAGAGCCTAAGATTTCGATCATTTCAATATTGACGGTAATGCCTTTGGTATGCAGGCTTATATGCTCGGGCCGAATACCCAGAACCACCTTTTTGTTGGCCAGGTGCTCAGGCACCATGTCAGGTGAAAAATCGAGCAGCACACCGTCGGCATCTAACACACGTCGCTGGGCATCGACCTGTACCGGGATCAAGTTCATGGGTGGCGCGCCGATAAAGCTGGCCACGAACATGGAGGCGGGCTTTTCAAACACCTCAACGGGTGTGCCGATTTGCTCGGGTACGCCTTTGTTCATGACCACCATGCGCTGTGCCAGCGTCATGGCCTCAACCTGGTCGTGTGTGACATACAGGCTTGTCGTGCCCAACCGGTGATGCAGTCTTTGGATCTCAAGACGCATTTGCACCCGCAACTTGGCGTCCAGGTTGGACAGCGGCTCGTCAAACAAGAACACCTTGGGGTCGCGCACAATGGCCCTGCCCATGGCGACACGCTGGCGCTGACCGCCTGACAATTGGCCTGGGCGGCGGTCTAACAGTAGTGACAGCTCAAGAATTTTGGCGGCGTTATCGACGCGATCTTTAATTTCAGTTTTGCTGAGCTTGCGTATTTTCAGGCCGTAAGCCATGTTTTCATAAACGCTCATGTGGGGGTAGAGCGCGTAATTTTGAAACACCATGGCAATGTCACGCTCAGCGGGCTCAAGGTCGTTAACGACCTTGTCGCCGATACAGATCTCGCCACCGGTAACGCTTTCAAGCCCGGCCACCATGCGCATTAGGGTAGATTTGCCGCAGCCTGATGGCCCAACGATAACGATGAATTCGCCGTCGGCAACCTCCATGTTGATGCCGTGAATAACGGCAACACCGCCCGGATAAGTTTTGGTGACGTTGCGAAAGCTTAAAGTAGCCATGTGTGATTCCAGTTTTTGTATTCAGTACCGTGTCGCGAATGAAAGCAGTGACAGACCCGTTTATTTTTCGGCGTCGACCAGGCCTTTGACAAACCATCTTTGCATGAAAACCACGACGGCAACCGGCGGAATCATGGCCAGCAGGGCGGTTGCCATGACCAGATTCCACTCGGTGACACTGTCGCCGCCGGCAATCATGCGCTTGATGCCGATGACAACGGGGTACATGTTTTCTTGGGTGGTGATAATAAGCGGCCAGAGGTATTGGTTCCAGCCGTAAATAAATTGAATGACAAACAGGGCTGCGATACTGGTGCGCGATAGTGGCAGCAGGACGTCCCAGAAGAAGCGCATAGGGCCGGCACCGTCAATGCGTGCGGCCTCGACCAGTTCGTCAGGTACGGTCATGAAAAACTGGCGAAAAAGAAATGTAGCGGTTGCCGAGGCAATGAGCGGCAGTGTAAGCCCAGCATACGTGTTGAGCATGCCCAGGTCGGCCACCACCTGATAAGTGGGCGCGATACGCACTTCGACCGGAAGCATCAGCGTGACGAAGATCATCCAGAAAAAGAACATGCGGAACGGAAAGCGGAAATACACGACGGCGAATGCCGAAAGTATGGAGATGACGATTTTGCCGATGGCAATGACCAGCGCCATGACAGTACTGATCCACATCATGCGTGCCACTGGCGGCGTGTTGACTGCCTCACCGAACAGCACGGTACGGTAGTTTTCAAAGAAGTGGCTGCCCGGAATTAACGACATGGGCGCCTGCGCGACTTCTTGCGCCGTCTGGGTCGACGCAACAAATGTCACATAAAGGGGGAAGGCGATGATCGCCACGCCCACAATAAGAATGATGTGGGTAACGATATCCAGTACGGGGCGACGTTCGATCATGGCAGATTTTTTCTTTGCAGGCTGGGTGGAAAGGTGCGCGAACCTGAATCAGTAATTGACGCGACGGTCTATAAAGCGGAACTGGACGACGGTAAGTGCCACGACGATCAGCATAAGAACGACAGATTGTGCGGCCGACGACCCAATATCCAGCCCTTTGAAGCCAGCGTTGTAAACCTTGTAAACAAGAATGGAGGTGCTGTCGCCCGGACCGCCCTGCGTCATGATGTCGATAATGGCAAACGTGTCGAAGAACGCGTAAATGACATTGATGACCAGCAAAAAGAACGTAGTGGGTGACAACAGGGGGAAGACGATAGTCCAGAAACGCCGCATGGGGCTGGCGCCATCAATGGCAGCCGCTTCGATGAGCGAGCGTGGAATGGACTGCAAGCCAGCAAGAAAAAACAGAAAGTTATACGAAATTTGCTTCCAGACCGATGCCAGTACGACGAGAATCATGGCGTGGTCGGAATTTAGGCGGGGGTTCCAGGCTATACCGAGGTCGTTCAGGTACACCGCAAGCACCCCGACCGAAGGCGAAAAAAGAAACAACCAGAGCACACCAGCCACTGCAGTAGCAACAGCATAGGGCCAGATGAGCAATGTTTTATAAACGTTTGCTGCCTTGACGACGCGGTCGGCCAGGGTTGCCAGCAATAGCGAAATACTTAATCCGAGTACGGCAACCAGAAGCGAGAATACCGCCGTTGTCTTGAACGACTGCATGTACTCTTGGCTGTTAAAGAGCTCGGTAAAATTGGAAAGACCCACAAAGGTCGATGACAGACCAAATGGGTCTTCCAGGCGAAATGATTGCCACATGGCCTGCCCGGCGGGCAGGAAGAAAAACACGACCGTAATGGCAAGCTGTGGCAACAACAGCAGGTACGGGAGTGTTTTGTGCTTGAATACGACGCGTTTTTCCATGTGGCGATTTTATACTAGGGTTTATTTGACGCTTTTTTCGAAGCGCTCGAGAAGTTCGTTACCGCGGCGGGTCATGTTCTTCAGGCCGTCTTCAGGTGAAGTCTTGCCTGCGAAAATGTTTTCCATTTCGCCGTCCTCGATTTCGCGGATTTGCGGCAAATAGCCCAGACGTACGCCACGTGAGTTTGACGTAGTGGTTACGTCAAGCTCTTTGACAGCGACATCGGCACCCGGGTTTTTATCATAAAAACCAGATTCTTGCGTCAGCTTGTAGCCTGCCTTGGTAACAGGTACATAACCTGTCTTCTGGTGCCATTCGGCCGCTTTTTCGGGGCTCGAAAGAAATTTGAAGAACTTGGTGACGCCTTTATAGACTTCAGGCGACTTTTTGGCAAACACCCACAACGAAGCGCCACCGATAATGGTGTTTTGCGGTGCGCCTTTAATATCGGCGTAGTACGGCAGTGTTGAGGTGCCGAACTTGAAATTGCCGGTTTTGATGATGTTGGCACGGTTGCCACTGGAGCCCGTGAACATGCCGCACTTGCCCGAGGTAAAGAGGGCGTTGGATGCATCGCCGCGTCCGCCGTAAGTGAACGTACCTTCTTTGGACATGTTGGCCAGGAAGGTCATGTGCTTGAGGAAGGGGGGCTGTTCTAGCTCAAGGCGTGCGTCCAGGCCGCCAAAGCCGTTGTCATGCGACGCATACGGGATGTTGTGCCAGGCCGCGAAGGTTTCAAGCTGGATCCAGGAAGGCCACGATGTGGTGTAGCCGCATTCAAGGCCGGCTGCACGCAATTTTTTGCCGGCCTCTTCGACTTCGGTCCAGGTTTTTGGTGGCTTTTCAGGGTCTAGGCCTGCCTTCTGGAAGGCGTCTTTGTTGTAATAAAAGACCGGGGTCGAGCTGTTGAAAGGCATGGAAATGAGCTTGCCTTCGGGCGAAGAGTAATAACCCGCCACCGCACCGATAAAGTCGGCAGGGTTGATGGGATCACCGACTTCTTCAGACATTTCTTGCACTGGCTTGATGGCGCCCTTGGCGTACATCATGGTGGCAGTACCGACCTCGAAAACCTGCAGAACATCAGGTGCGTTACCCGCGCGGAAGGCAGCAATGCCGGCATTCATGGACTCGCCATAAGAACCTTTGTAAACCGCATTAATGACGTAATCAGGCTGGCTTTTATTGAACTCGTCCACCAGTTCTTTGACACGGTCGCCCAGGGCTCCTTCCATGGAATGCCAAAAATTGATGTCGGTGGCGGCTTGAGCGCTTCCCATGCTGGCAATAATGCCGGCAAGAGACAGCGCAAATAACTTTGCTCGCATAATTGATTTATCTCCAGAGTTATCCTGCCTAGCAGGCTGCAGGCAGGTTGGTGTGAAGTTTATGACCCGTTTGTTGCACGGGCGTGACTGTAACGATAACCGACGGAGGTCGTCAATGCCTATAGACAACCGTAATTTCCAGAAAATCGTACAATGTGGCGCTATGGCAAATGAACTTTCTCTCGCTTTTATCGGCGGCGGCAACATGGCTGGCGCTCTGGCTTCAGGCCTGATCGGCAAACGCTGTGGCGCGCACGACGTGCATATTATTGATCCCGATGCGTCGGCGCGCGAACGCTGGGCGCGACAGGGGGTATCGGTGGCCGAAGCGCCCGGCTCCGAATTGTCAGCGCTGAAGGTATGGGTTTTTGCCGTCAAACCGCAAGTGCTTAAAGATGTGGTCATGCTTTGCCGGCCATTTTTGCAGCCGGATACGCTGGTAATTAGCATTGCTGCAGGTATTTCGGCCCACACGCTGGCCGGTTGGCTGGGCGAAGACGAGGCTGCTTTTACAAGGCTTGTGCGCTGCATGCCCAACACCCCCGCGCTGATAGGCTGTGGTGCCAGTGGTCTGATGGCGCTAGATGGGGTAACTGAACAAGATCGCATGGTTGCGCAACAAATGTTGGGTGCCGTGGGTGAAGTTGTATGGGTCGACACTGACGCGCAGATTGACGCGGTAACCGCTTTGTCTGGCAGTGGCCCGGCCTATGTGTTTTTGTTTCTTGAGTCGTTGATACGTGGTGGCATTGAGCAAGGCCTTACACAGGAGCAGGCACGCACACTGGCGTTTGCCACAGTACGTGGTGCCACTGAGCTGGCTGCGCTCTCGCACGAAAGCCTGGCAACCTTGCGTGAGCGGGTTACATCAAAAGGTGGGACTACGGCGGCGGCACTACAGGTGTTTGAAAACGGCGACTTTGCAGAGCTGGTCGGCAAAGCGATGCGTGCTGCCGGTGATCGGGCGGCTGAGCTTTCCCGTGAGTTTTCCTGATTTCTCATTGCTGATAATCGATCGGTCTGGCTTTTATTTTGATACCAACTCGCTGCATGTTTTTCTGACTACTGGGTAGGCATTGTGCAGTCAGTCAGCCAAGTTACTGCTAAATGCAGCGCTTGCGCCCGGGCAGATCACCGGGCACTAAACCTATTTTTGATATTTATATTATGAGTCGCCAGCCTACCGTTTCGTTTGTCCCGATGAACTCATGGCAGTTTTTGCTTGCCGTCATGACTATGGGTGCCATTGTCGTCGGCTCCAATATCCTGGTGCAGTATCCCATTAACCGGTGGCTGACCTGGGGCGCACTGTCGTATCCCATTGCCTTCCTGGTGGCAGACCTGCTAAACCGGCGCTTTGGTGCTGCAGCAGCCCGCAGGGTTGCTTACATAGGGTTTTTGGTGGCGCTGGTTGTGTCGGTGTGGTTAGCGACCCCACGCATCGCTCTGGCGTCCGGCCTGGCGTTTCTGTGTGCACAGCTTACCGACATTTATGTGTTTGACCGGCTGCGCAATCAACGCTGGTGGCGTGCGCCGTTTCTGGGTGGTGTCGCCGGCGCCACGCTTGATACGTTTGTCTTTTTCAGTGTGGCGTTTGCGGGCACTGCCGTGCCGTGGGTTTCGTTGTTGGCGGGTGATCTGGCGGTAAAACTCGTCATTAATGCGATCATGCTGGCGCCGTTCAGGGCCTTGATGTGGAATCTTGCACGTCCAGCCTTGCCGGGCGCAGAAGAGGCGCGATAGGTGGCATGGCAGGGTGGCGCATGCGCTGCCATAGGCTAAATAATCTCGCCGAGGGGTGTTTAATCAACGAGAGGCGGGGCGTCGTAAGGGCTTATCCGTAGTGACACTTGTTTCAAGCATCGTCAGAATACGCATGCCGTTACATGGCGGAAGCTAATAACAATGGCTTGCCGTACTTTATGCGAACCCCGATCCGGGCTTGGCAATACGGCAGGCTCTACAGGAGACTTGAGGTCATCATGATGTTTACCAAGCGAGTAACCCCCCTCGTCGTGGCACTGTGTGCCATGGCTTTCGCCAGCGGTGCCAGCGCAGCCGAAACGCTTAAAATCGGCATTCCTCAACCCATGACGGGGCCGGCTACGCAGTACGGCGACCAGATTCAGGCAGGCGCACTCACCGCGATTGACGCCATGAATGCGGCAGGTGGCATCAAGGGCATGCAAATCGAGCCTCTACTGATTGACGACGGCTGCGAACCCAAACAAGCCGTGCCGGCTGCCAACCGTGTGATCAACGCTGGGGCCAAGTTTGCGATTGCCCATGCGTGCTCCGGCACGACGGTTCCAGCAGTCAATGTGTATGAGCAGGAAGGTATTGTGGCGATCACTCCGGGAGCCACCTCGCCGCTGGTGACTGACACCATCAAACCGCACTATTTTTTCCGCACCATTGGGCGTGACGACCAGCAGGGGCCTTTTGCAGCTGACTATATCGTCAAGCAACTCAAGCCTCAAACTGTTGCGATTTTGCATGACAAACAGACATATGGGTCGGGCGTTGCATCACAGGTACGTGACAGTCTGAAAAAATCGGGCACAAATGTGGCGTTGTTCGAAGGTATTAATGTTGGTGACAGCGATTACTCTGCCGTCATCACCAAGCTCAAGTCGCTTAACGCCGATTTGATCTATTTTGGCGGCTATCACGCCGAGCTGGGTCTGCTGTTGCGCCAGGCACGTGAGCAGGGCATGACCACGCAGTTCATGGGGCCGGAAGGGGTTGCCAATAAAGACTTGGTGGCGATTGCCGGGCCGGCCGTCGGTGGTCTGCTGGTAACCTTGCCTGCCGACTTTACCAAGCTTCCCGGCAATGAGCAGGTGCTTGCGAACTTCAAGAAATTCAATCGTAGCCCTGATGGGGCCTTTACGCTCACTGCCTATGCGGCCATGCAGATACTGGCTGACAGTATCAATGCCGTTGGCGCTGACCCCGAAAAAGTTGCTGACTACATGCACAGCCATGCGTTTGACACCGCCATTGGTAAGGTCGAGTACGACGAGAAGGGCGACCTGAAACAGTTTGAATTTGCCGTGTACAAGTGGGACGGCCAAGGTAATCTGGAGCAGCTTGGCAAGTAAGCACAAGCCTGCAAATACCGGCTGGCGCGCCCGGCCGGTGTTTATGTTTTAAATGGGCACGTCAGCCTGCATCACCGCTAGGCCGCCTTCCGGAATCTCCGATATATGTCTGAACTTATCCCTGAATTAACCCAACAGTTCTTCAATGGGCTGTCGCTGGGTGCCATTTATGCATTAATCGCCATCGGTTACACCATGGTGTATGGCATCGTTGGCATGATTAACTTTGCACATGGCGAGGTGTACATGATCGGCGCCTATGTCGGCCTGGTTACGTTGTCGGCCATTGGTGTTAACAGTGGCCTGCCGCTGCCATTAATCATATTAGCCATGCTGGTTGTCGCCGTGGCGGTCACGTCGGCTTACGGGTATGCCATCGAGAAGGTGGCCTATGCGCCGCTGCGCGGCGGTCCGCGGCTGGTGCCTCTGATTTCCGCCATCGGCATGTCCATATTCTTGCAGAACTGGGTAGCTATTGGCCAGGGTGCACGTGATATGGCGGTGCCTGCACTGGTAACGGGGTCGGTGCAGTTCACACTTGGATCAGACTTTGAAGTGACGGCACCTTATTCACGCATCATGATTATTGTGGTTACCGTACTGCTTATGATTGCGTTGTCGCTGTTCATCAAGTATTCACGAATTGGCCGCGCGTCGCGCGCATGCTCGCAAGATTTGCGCATGGCAAACCTGTTGGGCATAGACACCAACAAGATTATTTCCTTCACCTTTGTGATCGGCGCGATGCTGGCCGCCGTCGGTGGCGTGCTGATCGCCCTGGCCATTGGCAAGCTCAACCCCTTTATCGGGTTTTTGGCCGGCATTAAGGCATTTACGGCAGCCGTGCTTGGTGGCATAGGCAGCATCCCTGGTGCCATGCTGGGTGGCGTATTGCTGGGTCTGGCCGAGACGTTTGCGGCGGCGTACATCTCGTCTCAGTACAAAGATATTGTTGCCTTTGGCCTGCTGGTTCTGATTTTGCTCTTCAGGCCTTCCGGCCTGCTTGGTAAACCCGAAGTGGAAAAAGTGTAATGGGTAGCCACATCAAGAATGCGCTGTTTGCGGCCGTAATGGCTGGAGTCATTATTGCACCCGTATTTGGCGTACAAATCGTACGTGTGGGCATGGAAACTGCCCTTGAGACCGAATGGGGTTACGTGCTGTGGGGCATGGCCATTGTCTTTGTGTTCCAGTTGTTGGTCAGGCCCGCACTGGGTCGTTTGCTGGGAGGTACGAAAACTCGACGCCAATTGCCGGCCATGTCAGAACCCGTGCGGCGCGGTCTAATTTTTCTGCTGATTGCCATCGCGTTAATCTGGCCGTTTTTTACGGGTCGCGCTCAGGTCGATATTGCAACACTGGTGCTCATTTACGTTATGTTGGGCCTGGGGCTTAATATTGTTGTGGGCTTTGCCGGGTTACTGGATCTGGGCTTTGTGGGCTTTTACGCGGTAGGCGCCTATACCTACGCCTTGCTTTATCACTGGGCGGGTTGGGGGTTCTGGCAAGCCTTGCCACTGGCGGGTGCCATGTCGGCGCTTTTTGGGTTTTTGCTTGGCTTTCCCGTGCTTCGGTTGCGCGGTGACTACCTTGCGATCGTCACGCTGGGCTTTGGCGAAATCATTCGCCTGTTGCTGATCAACCTGTACTCACTGACGGGTGGTCCCGATGGTATTTCGGGCATACCCAAACCATCGGTATTTGGCTATCCCATGCTGCGTCGTGCGCCTGAAGGCGTGACCACTTTCCACGAGCTGGTGGGCTGGAATTACAGTACGCAGGATGTCATTGTGTTTCTTTACCTAATGGCGCTTGCACTGGCACTCATAACGCTGTTTGTGTCTAACCGGGTCATACGCATGCCCATAGGCCGAGCCTGGGAAGCTTTGCGTGAAGATGAGATCGCGTGCCGCTCTTTGGGGTTAAATCCTACTCGCATTAAATTGTCGGCTTTTACCATGGGTGCCATGTTTGCCGGCTTTGGTGGGGCGTTTTTTGCTGCCCGGCAAGGCTTGGTCAACCCCGAGTCGTTTACCTTTATTGAGTCGGCCCTGATTCTCGCCATTGTGGTGTTAGGGGGCATGGGGTCACAGGTTGGCGTCATTCTGGCGGCCATCGTGCTTACCGTTGTGCCTGAGATCGCGCGAGAATTTGCGGAGTACCGGATGCTGATTTTTGGTTTGGTGATGGTGTTGATGATGATGTGGCGTCCGCAGGGGCTGCTTCCTGTCAAACGTCCACATGTGGAGCTCAAGGCATGAGCGATGTACTTCTTGAGGTTTCACAGCTGACCATGCGGTTTGGCGGCCTTCTGGCCGTAGACCAGGTTGCATTTGAAGTAAGGCGCGATGAGGTTTTCGCCATTATCGGCCCCAACGGGGCAGGGAAAACCACCGTGTTTAACTGCGTGGGTGGGTTTTATAAACCCACGAGTGGTGACATTGTCATGGATGGCAAACGCATCACGGGCATGCCCAGCCACAAGGTGGCGCAGCAGGGGCTGGTACGTACTTTTCAAAACGTGCGGCTATTCAAAAACCTGACGGTACTTGAAAACCTGCTGGTGGCCCAGCACACGCATATTGAAACCAGCCTGCTCCGGGGTTTACTGAAGACGCGCGGGTATCGCCGCTCTGAAGACGAGGCGCTTGAAAATGCCGGGCGCTGGCTCGATTTTATGAACATACGCGAGTACGCCAACCGTGAGGCAGGAAACCTTGCTTACGGACACCAGCGTCGCCTCGAGATCGCGCGGTGCATGATCACCAAGCCACGCCTGCTTATGCTTGATGAACCGGCGGCTGGCTTAAACCCCCAAGAAAAGCGCGATCTTTCATCATTGATCGACCAGTTGCGACGCGAGTTCGGTGTTGCGGTGCTCCTTATCGAGCATGACATGAGCCTGGTTATGGGCATATCCGATCGCATTCTGGTCATGGAGCACGGCAAGCCCATTACCACCGATCTGCCTGAAGTTGTGCGGGCCGACCCCCGTGTCATCAAAGCCTATCTGGGGGAAGAATAAGTGCTCAAGCTTGAAAATATCGATACTTTCTATGGCGCCATTCAGGCTTTGAATGACGTGTCGGTTGAGGTTAATAAAGGCGAAATTGTTACGCTAATCGGGGCCAACGGTGCTGGCAAGACAACCTTGCTCATGACTGTGTGCGGCTCACCAAGGGCAAGCCGGGGCACGATTACGTTTAAGGGCGACGATATTACCCAGAGTGACACGCACACGATTATGCGGCGTGGTATTGCCATTTCACCCGAGGGGCGACGTGTTTTTCCTGATCTGACAGTGTCGGAAAACCTGAAAATGGGCGGGTTTTTTCTGAAATCGCGAGAAGTTGAAGCCGGGCTGGAGCATGTTTATGAGCTGTTTCCGCGTCTGCGCGAGCGTGCCAATCAGCGTGCCGGCACGATGTCGGGTGGCGAACAGCAGATGCTTGCGATAGGCCGGGCGCTAATGACCAAGCCTGACCTGCTGCTGCTCGATGAGCCTACGCTGGGGCTGGCTCCGCTGATTATTGCGCAAATTTTCGACATTATTCGTACCATTCGCGAAGAAGGTGTGACGGTTTTTCTGGTGGAGCAAAACGCCAATAAGGCGCTTCAGGTGGCAGATCGCGGTTATGTGCTCGAGACCGGGCGGGTGGTGTTGGCCGATACGGGTGCCAACCTGCTGGTCAACGATGAGGTGCGCAAGGCGTATCTTGGCGCGTAGGCCGTAGCGCGTACAGCATAGGTCTGGGGCGGCGAGATGTAGGCTTGCCGCCGTGCTGTCTTGGCTTTATGCATTGCACGCAAAATCTGGCTGTTTCGAACAAATAGCGTGAGCACGACGTCGGTCGTGCCAAAGACTCGTAACATTGCCTTATGGCAACCTTGTATCTCAGCTATTTCAGCTCGGTTGCCAGAACCGTGCGGGGTTGAGCAGTGTTATCCGTTCATGAAGGCGGAAGCCTGGCCTCTCCCGCCAAGTTTCTTAGCTCAGACCTTGTGCTGTCAAGGCTGCCTGGACGCCAGGATCGGCTTCCATGCGCGTGTAAAAGGCCTCAAGGTTTTTGCTGCCCACATTTACGTCCTTGGCCTTGGCCCAACGCAATAGTGTGTACAAATAAGGGTCAACAATAGATCTGGCACCCGCTATCCACACATTGCCTTCCAGTTGCTTTTCAATAATATCGAAAATATGCGTAAGCTTAATGGCTGAGTTTTTATAAAGCTCTTCCTGGCTGGCCTCGTCGGACACCAATGCGGCTGCGCCAAAAATATTGGTAAACGTGCGATGAATGTCAGAATTGCACAGGCCCAGCCAACGTCGTACTTCAGCGCGGTCACGGATGTTGTCTGGCATGAGGCCTGACTCGGGGTTAAGCTCGGCCAGGTACTCAAGAATCGCAGCACTCTGGGTTAGTGTGAAATCGCCATCTTCGAGCACAGGCACCGACCCCATGGGGTTTTTCGCCAGGTACTCAGCTTGTTTGATTTCGTCGCGGCCCACTTTAATGGCCTCGTACGGTTTACCTATCCACTCAAGGGTAATGTGCGATGCCAGAGGGCAGGCACCAGGCAGGTAGTAAAGCTTCATTTGTAAACTCCGGGAGAAACCGGTTTTAAAGCCGGGTAAATAAGCGCAGATTTTTGCTGCGCGACGAATACTGACTTAGCGTAAACATATAGAGCAGGCCCACTATTGATGATAGGGGGGGTCTGCAAACCGTACAGATTTTGAGACGGTGTAATTATGGGTATGGACATGAACCCGGCGTAGGTCGTGCAGAGGTCGAGAAGCGGGCGTGAAAGTGTCGTGAAGCAGCGGTGCTGCACGACCCGGATTCGGGAAGCAATAACGCTGTACCCAGGCCGTGGTCTAACGCAGCAAGACGTTGCAATCACTTTCTTACGTGCTGGCCGGCTTGAGATGTTGCGCCAGAAAAGCCTCCATGCGCGCATAAAATTCAAACTTGTTCTCGTCGTTGTGAAAGCCATGGCCTTCATTGTCTTTCACCATGTACTCGACTTCTACGCCACGTGCACGCAGTGCATCAACCATCTGATCACTTTCGTTTTTATTGACACGCGGGTCGTGGGCGCCCTGGGCAATAAACAGTGGCGTACGGATTTTGTCGGCGTTTAAGGCGGGGGAGGTGGCCTCAAGGCGTTGGCGGTCTTTCTCGGGGTCGCCCACCATGCAATGCATTTTGGTCAGCATTGGCTTCCAGTAGGGTGGAATGGTCGTGAGGAAGGTGAGCAGATTGGATACCCCAACATAATCGACCGCAGCAGCGTAAAGATCGGGTGTGGAGACGATACCCGCCAGTGTGGCATAGCCCCCGTAGCTGCCGCCGTAGATGGCGATACGTGACGGATCAGCAATGCCCTGGCCGATAAGCCACTGTACCCCGTCAGTGATATCGTCTTGCATGCTCAACCCCCACTGCCCGAAGCTGGCTTCCCAGAATTTGCGACCGTAACCCGTAGAACCGCGGTAATTAATTTGCAATACCGCATAGCCTCGGTTGGCCATAAATTGCACCTCTGGGTTAAAGCCCCAGCTGTCGCGTACCCACGGGCCGCCGTGCGGGTTAATGATGCAGGGCAAGCCTTGGGCTTCACGCCCCACTGGCAAGGTGAGGTAGCCATGAATAGTCAGACCATCGCGTGACTGAAACTTAATGGGTTGCATGGTCGCCATGTCATGCTCGGGCAGTGCCGGGTTGATATCAGCCAGTTTATCGAGGGTGTTGAGCCCCGTGTCATAGATATAGCGGCTGCCGGGGCTGCGGTCGTTGTAGGCGGCAACGATGTACTTGTTCTCGTCGCGGGTTTCGCTTTGCAAGGCCACTTCATAGCCTGGTAGCTTTTCACGGATACGCGCAAAGCGCTGGGCGGTCAGCTCGTCAAAAAAATGATACTGAGGCTTGTCAGTTTGGTAACTGACCATGGTAAGCACCTGGCGCTGGTGCGAATAGCCGGCGCCGTCGAGGTCATAGCCCTGTACCTCAAAAACCATGCGTTCTTCATCGGGTTTGGCGGGATCGATGATGACTAATGCGACGTTGTCGCGCCCGCGGTTGCTGAATGCATACAGCTCACGGTTGTCAGGCGTGAAAAACTCGGGGTAGATGGAGGTGCGGAAATCAGCCTTGATCAGTTCACGAAAAGGTTCTGATTCAGTATCGCGATACAACACCACCGTGTCCAGCCCATCGCTGGCCAGAGCGGCACGCACCTGGCCCATGTGATCGGTTTGCCATCCCACCACATTACCTGGGTTTTCGGCCACCAGGGTGAGTTCACCACTATGTACGTTGGCGCGATAAACATCGAATACTTCGGCGTTACGCTGGTTGTGGCTGATGAGTACGTGCTGGGGGTCGTCGACCAGGTCATCCTGGATACTGGCGCGCACGCCCGGAAACGGCGTAAGGTCAGTGACTTGCCCGGTGTGCACATCGACGGCCAGCACATGAAAGTTCTCGTCGCCGTTGAAATCTTTTTCATAAATAACAACGTCGGAACCCTTCCAGAAATACTGCGCAATGTCGCGCTCGGTTTCCTGTGTGAGTTGACGTGGCTGGCCTGTGGGCTTGCTGCCTTCAAGTGGCTGCACGAACACGTTCATGCGGGCTGGCTTGCCGTCTATACTGGCCGGTTCCATGAAGCCGAGCAAGGCACCATTGTCTGCAAGACGAAAGTAGCCCCGCGCGGGGTTGCGGAAGAAATCTTCAATCGCATAGTGTTTTGGCGGCATGTGTGTCTGGCCTTTTTGGTTGCGCGCCATGGTATGGCACTTGATGAATGCAAGAATCACATTACTATATCGCCAGATGACCTCAATTACGAAAAGAGGCAATATGAACTACAAGGAGATCTTATGACTGGGGGCAATATGCAGGTGGTGTTTCTCGACCGTGAAACAATATCGCCGCAAACAACGCTACGTTCGCCGTCATTTGCGCATGAGCTTAAAGTATACGGGCGCACCAGCCGCGAGCAGGCCCCGGAGCGTATCGCTGATGCCGATGTTGTCATCCTCAACAAGGTAAAGCTGGACCGGGCGGCAATTGAAGCTGCACCTAAGCTCAAGATGATTGCCCTTGCCGCAACCGGCACTGACAATATCGATCTTGAAGCCTGTGCAGACAAAGGTATTGTCGTTTCCAACATACGCGGTTATGCCACGCGCACTGTGCCTGAGCATACGTTTGCGCTCATTTTTGCGCTGCGTCGCAGTATTGTGGCTTACAGCGAGTCGGTTAAGGCGGGGCGGTGGCAAGAGGCGCAACAGTTCTGCTATTTTGATTACCCCATCAAAGATCTGGCAGGTTCTACCCTGGGTATTGTGGGTGAAGGCGCATTGGGTCAGGCGGTGGCAGGCATAGGTCGCGCTTTGGGCATGCGGGTATTGTTTGCGGCGCGCAAAGGCCGCAACGATCAGGGCAGCTTGTACACGCCCTTTGATAAATTTCTAAAACAAAGCGACATCATTACGCTGCATTGCCCGCTCACCGAACAAACGCGTGGCCTGATCGGGGCTGAAGAGTTCGCACGTATGAAGCGTAAGCCTCTGCTGGTTAATACCGCACGGGGCGGCTTGGTCGATGAAGCGGCACTGGTCGATGCCATGCGTTCAGGGCAGCTTGGAGGCGCCGGCTTTGATGTCACCACGCCTGAGCCGCCCGAGAAAGACCACCCGTTAATGCAGTTGCTTGATATGCCCAATTTTATTCTTACGCCCCATGTGGCTTGGGCAAGCCAGGAGGCAATTCAGTTTCTGGCTGATCAGCTGATCGACAATGTCGACGCGTTTCAACGTGGTGAGCCGCGCAATGTGGTCACGCCTCGGCGCTGACAGCCGTGTTGCACGCTGGTAAGCATTGATAGACAGTGCACTTCATACGGATGGTGGCGGTGTGCCTTTAAAGTTGGCACTCCGCCGTCCCAGGTGGTGGTACTTGCCGCTCTACGTGGTGGTACTTGCCGCCCTACGTGCTGGCAATGACGTACTGACCACATGCTTTTTTAATCGACTTTTTCACACAGGAACATCATGCGCATTATCATCGCCCCAGATTCATTCAAAGAGAGCCTGAGTGCGCGGGCGGTGGCTGAGGCCATGGCGGCGGGCATCCGGGACGCGATGCCGCAGGCGCAGACTGTTTGTGTGCCCATGGCTGATGGCGGAGAAGGTTCGCTCGAGGCCGTGCTGGCTGCCACCGGTGGCGAGCAGCGTACCTTGACTGTGCTCAACGCCAATGGTCAGAAACATCAGGCGAGCTGGGGCTGGTTGGGCGATGGCAAGGCATTTATTGAGATGGCAGCCGCAGCAGGGCTGGAGCAAATTCCAGAGACAGAACGCCGGCCCTTGCAAGCCAGCAGTTATGGGGTAGGGCAGCTCATCAAAGATGCGGTTGAGGCGGGTGCGGTGCATATTGCGGTTGGTCTCGGCGGCAGCGCCACTAATGACGGCGGGGCGGGGCTGCTGCAAGCCTTGGGCGCTCACTTGTTTGATGCACAAGGCAATGAACTGCCTGCGGGCGGCGCGGCGCTGAGCCAGTTGGCGCGCGTTTGTCTTGATGAGGTGGATCCGCGCATGAAGCAAGTGCGCTTTGATATTGCGGTCGACGTCGACAACCCGTTGTGCGGGCCGCGTGGCGCTTCCGCCATATTCGGGCCGCAAAAGGGGGCCTCTGCGCAAGACGTTCAGGTTCTTGATCAGGCGTTGGGGCATTTTGCCGACGTGTGCGCCCGGCAGTTTGAAAAAGACGAGCGAAATCTGCCCGGTATGGGTGCGGCGGGAGGGCTTGGGTTTGCCATCAAAACATGTTTTGACGCAGACTTTAGACCCGGGGTGGAGCTGATTGCCGAGCTTTCCTGCCTTGCGCAAGCCATGGAGGGTGCCGATCTGGTGTTTACCGGCGAAGGGAAAATGGATGCCCAGACCGTGCTTGGAAAAACGCCAGTCGGGGTGGCACGTGTGGCCGCCAGGCAGGGGATACCTGTTATCGCGCTTGTGGGTGCGCTGGGTGAAGGCTACGAAGAGGTTTACGCGGCAGGCATTACTGCCGCTTTTAGCCTGACGCCAGGCCCTATCACACTGCAGCAGGCTTGCGAGCAGGGTGCGGGCTATCTGCGACAGCGCGCGCGTGACTGCATGCGGGTGTGGCTGGCAGCCAGTGCCCGATCGGGGAGCGGTACAGCAGGCTGACCCGGTGTTTTAGTGTGCGCCGCCGAGTTTGTGGGGCGGCACGTGCGCAGACTAGCTAATAAGTTTGCGGCGAGGTACGTGCGTAGACCAATCAGTAAGTCTGCCCCATCAAGCCTGCGGCGTGGCGCTGGTGTGTGCATCTGAATGCAAGTGTTCTTTCAGATAGTCTACAAAAACACGTACGGCACGAGGCACGTGTGCGCTGTATGGCCGGATGGCATAAATGGCTTCACCAAACGCGCCTACAGGCTTCCAGGCTGGCAATAGCAGAATCAGCCGCCCTGCCATAACGTCTTCCTGAGCAGAAAAATCAGGCAATATGGCAATGCCCTGCCCGTCGAGTGCCACCTGGCGCAAGGCCTCGCTATTGTTGGCGCTGAAGTTGCCTCGGATGGCGACGCTGTGGCGCTCGCCCTTGCGGCCGGCTCGTTCAAAGCTCCACGCCGGCGAAGCGGCCGAACGTAAATAGTAAAGACAATTGTGCCCGGTGAGGGCGTCAGGATGGCGAGGTTTGCCATGTAGCTGCAGATAGGAAGGCGAGGCGACCAGCAGGCTGGTAGACGGTCTAAGCAGCCAGGCCACATGTGTTTCGGGCACGCTGCTGGTATGCCTAATTGCCAGGTCAAAGCCTTCTTGCGCCAGCGAGCTAAGGTGGTCTGACATTTCAATTTCTACCCGCACTTGTGAAAATGCTTCCAGAAAGCCACTGATGAGCGGCATTATTTTCTGTCGGCCTAACGCTACGGGGGCGGTTACGCGCACGACGCCCTGTGGGGTGTCAGCCAGATCGCGAATGCTGTCAAACCCCTGTTCGATGTGCGCAAAGGCGTTGCGGGTCTTGTCGACCAAAGCCTGGCCGGCTTCGGTCAGCCGAACGCTGCGTGTTGTGCGGCGTACCAGGGCGACGCCTGAGGCTTGTTCTAGCTCATTAATACGCAGGCTGACAGCAGCTTTGCTGACACCCAGACGCCGGGCCGCCGCCGTATAGCTGCCCGCGTCCTCCAGAATGCTGAGCCAATAGATGTGCGACCACATTAACTCTTTTGTGTGTTTGTGTTCGGTCAACATAGAGGCTCCCAGAGTGATAAATGGCGGTAACTAAATTCGCCTGCCGGTTTCAGTGCGGCCTGGCGATACGATGGAACCGATTGCCGTGTACATGACGATGGCGCGTGCCATTAGCCATGTGGCTATTAAGCAACGAGCAGGCCGTCAGAGCCCATGGCATCTTCGACGCAGCAAAAGGTTGAAGATTACACTGTTTATTATATTAAACAATGAATCCAGTTTTTCGATCTTGTTGTATGGGCTGGAGCTTTCTATACTTTCTGCATAGTCCAACCATAACGGAGCTCCTTTCATGAAAGATCAGGTTTCTACGGATACGCTGGCTGCACAGCCGCGTTATACCGACAGCAGCGATATCGTCAACTTTATTAATGGCGAACTAGCTGCCAGCCGCAGCGAGCGCAAACAAGATGTTTTTAACCCGTCTACCGGCGAGGTCGCCCGCAAGGTTGTGCTGTCGACAGCCGAAGACCTGAATGCGGCCGTCGCTGCGGCCAAGGCCGCTGCACCCGCGTGGGCAGATACGCCGCCGGTACGGCGTGCAAGAATCATGAATCGCTTTCTGGCGCTCATGGCCGAGCACACCGATGAGATGGCCGCCATGATTAGCGCAGAGCACGGCAAGGTGTTTACCGATGCTCAGGGCGAAATTGCGCGCGGCATGGATGTGGTTGAATTTGCCTGCGGCATTCCTCAGCTGTTAAAGGGTGACTACACCGAACAGATCGCCAATGGCATTGACAACTGGACTATGCGCCAGCCTTTGGGCGTCGTGGCTGGTATTACGCCGTTTAACTTTCCTGTCATGGTGCCGTGCTGGATGTTCCCCATGGCTATTGCGTCCGGCAACGCGTTTATTCTCAAGCCCAGCGAGCGTGATCCAAGCGCATCGCTGTTGATGGCGCGCCTGCTTAAAGAGGCAGGTTTGCCTGATGGGGTGTTTAGCGTGGTGCAAGGCGACAAGGTGGTTGTCGATGCCATTCTTGAGCACGAAGACATTGCTGCGGTCAGTTTTGTGGGCTCCACGCCTATTGCTCAGTATATTTACGAGCGTGGTGCACATTTTGGCAAACGCGTGCAGGCATTGGGCGGTGCTAAAAACCACATGATTGTCATGCCCGACTGCGATATCGAGCGCACTGTCGATGCATTGGTGGGTGCTGCCTACGGTTCGGCCGGTGAGCGTTGCATGGCTATTTCGGTTGCCGTACTGGTGGGTTCGGCCGGAGAGAAAATCCTGCCATTGCTGATTGAGCGCACTAAAACACTGAAGATTAAAGATGGCATGCATCTTGATGCAGAGATGGGTCCGGTTGTGACCAAAGAGGCGCTGGAGCGCATTGAGAACTACATTGCAATTGGCGTGGAGCAGGGTGCCGAACTGCTGGTGGATGGTCGTGGCTTTAAAGCGGAAGGGCATGAAAACGGCTTTTACACGGGCGGCACGCTGTTCGACAAAGTAACGCCCGAAATGCGCATCTATAAGGAAGAAATTTTTGGCCCCGTGCTTGCCTGCGTGCATGTTAACGATCTGGGTGAAGCAGTTGACCTGGTCAACGCGCATGAGTTTGGCAACGGGGTGTCGTGCTTTACCAGTGATGGTCACACTGCCCGCGAGTTTGCCCGCCGTATCCAGGTGGGCATGGTGGGCGTTAACGTGCCCATTCCTGTACCGATGGCATGGCACGGTTTCGGCGGCTGGAAGCGCAGTCTGTTTGGCGACACCCACGCCTATGGCGAAGAGGGCGTGCGCTTTTACACCAAGCAAAAATCCATCATGCAGCGCTGGCCTGAGAACATCGAGAAGGGCAACGAGTTTGTGATGCCAACACACGGCTAAACGTCGCCGCGTCTGGTTAAGCAGCCCTGTCAGTCTTGAGCTGACAGGATTTTTTTATAACGCGAGGCGACCGACTTTGTCGTACTGCTGCCCTGCCCGTGCTGTCGCTGTCGCCGTGTCCTTGCAACGCCCCATACCGGGCGTGTATTGCAATCGACTTCGTCGTCCTGCGGTTCCGCCTGTGCTGTTGCCATCGCCGCGCTTTTGCAGCGGTCTGTATCGGGGCCTGTATCGCGACTGACTTCGTCGTTCAGCTGCTGTGCCGTTCTGTCGCTATTGCAATGCCTTTGCAGCGGCCTCTATCAAGGCCTGTAATGTGGCTAGCGAGCGATTTGGTTCTGCCCCATGGTCCGCTGCTTCACGTCTTAAATTGTGTTCGGCCTATATCCACGTGGCGCGCATGGGGATATCAATGCGTCAGTCCTGGCTGCGTAGTAAAGTGATGCATAATTAACCCGCCTTTCCGAGAGTTACCGATGACCCGTCCTTTACGCCTTGCGATCAATGGTTATGGTCGCATTGGCCGCTGCGTACTGCGTGCGCTCCATGAGTCGCCGCACCGGGATGCCTTTGAGGTGGTCGCCATCAACGAGCCCGCCGCTGACCTGCCCACCATCGCTTACCTGACCCAATTTGATTCCACGCATGGCGCGTTTCGCGGCAAAATCGATCACGAAGGAGACAACCTGATCGTCGATGGTCGGCCCATTGCCGTCATTCACGCCAGCGACCCGTTGCAGGCCGGCTGGGAGCGCTTCGATGCAGACCTGCTACTGGAGTGTTCTGGCCGCTTTGGTTCACGCGATCAGTTGCAGCTTTTTCTACAGGCCGGCTTTAAGCGTGTACTGGTGTCGCAGCCCGGAAACAGCGCACGTGATGTTGATTACACCGTGGTCTATGGCATTAACGATAGCGGGCTAACAGGAAGCGAGCGCATTGTGTCCAACGCTTCGTGCACCACAAACGCCGTCGTGCCGGTGCTTGATGCGCTGCATGGCGCTTTTGGTATACGGCATGCCTTTCTTACCACCTTGCACTCGGTTATGAACGATCAGCCACTCATTGATGGCTACCACCATGCTGATTTGCGGCGCACCAGGTCGGCGCTGCAATCGTTGATTCCTGTGGAAACAGGGTTGGCGCAGGGCGTTGAACGCCTGCTGCCTCAGTTGGCAGGCAAGGTGCAGGCCAAGGCAGTTCGTGTGCCTATTCTCAACGTATCGGCCATTGATTTAATGGTGCAGCTGGGGCGTGACGTGCAGGTTGATGAACTCAACGCAGCGCTTCGTGGCTTAAGCGAGAAGCTTCCGGGCGTTATTGCGTATTCACATCACCCCCATGCGTCCATCGATTTCAATCATGATCCACATTCAGCCATTATCGATGGCAGTCAAACCCGCACCAATGGTGACGGTTTCGCCAACCTTTTCATCTGGTTCGATAACGAATGGGGGTTTGCCAACCGCATGCTGGACGTCGCCTGTACCTGGTCGCGCCGCTTTACTGATGAGGCGCGCGCCGACATTGCAGGCGTATAGTTAATAGCGTGTAACGCACTTGAACCTAGTAGGAGAACACATATGGCAGACACCCGTATCGAAACCGATTCCATGGGGGAAATCGCGGTTCCGGGCAATCATTACTGGGGAGCGCAAACTCAGCGTTCGATTGATAATTTTCCTATTGGTGTTTCGCGGTTCAAGTGGCAGCCTCCCGTTATCTCGGCACTGGGCATATTGAAGAAGGCGGCTGCCCAGGCCAATGCCGAATTGGGTGAACTGCCTGCCGAGATTGCCGACCTCATCGGCTGGGCTGCCGATGAGGTTATCGAAGGAAAGCTTAACGGCGAGTTTCCACTCGTGGTGTTTCAGACCGGCTCCGGAACGCAGTCAAACATGAATGCCAACGAAGTTATTTCAAACCGGGCCATTGAGCTGGCGGGCGGTAACATAGGCAGCAAAAAGCCTGTACACCCCAACGATCATGTTAATCGCGGGCAGTCGTCCAATGACACGTTTCCGACCGCCATGCATATTGCCGTAGCGCAACAGTTGCAGCAGCATCTTTTCCCGTCAGTAGGCAAGCTGCGCGCTACGCTCGCGGCCAAGGCCGAGGCGTATGCCGATATTGTCAAAACCGGGCGTACACATCTGCAGGACGCCACACCCATTACGCTGGGGCAAGAAATCGGTGCCTGGGTTGCTCAGATTGATTTCGCACTTGATGCCGTGCAGGCTAATTTGCCGGGGGTGTATGACCTTGCCATTGGCGGCACGGCCGTGGGCACTGGGCTCAATGCGCACCCAAAGTTTGGTGAAACCGCAGCCAGGCATATCGCCGAGATAACGGGTTTGCCATTTCGATCTGCCGACAACAAATTTTTTGCATTGTCAGCGCATGATGCGCTGGTTAACCTTTCAGCATCGCTGCGTACGCTTGCCGGTGCGCTTATGAAAATAGCCAATGATGTGCGTTGGCTGGCCAGCGGCCCGCGCTGCGGCATAGGTGAGTTGATTATCCCTGAAAACGAACCAGGTTCCTCCATTATGCCCGGCAAGGTCAACCCCACCCAATGCGAAGCCATGACCATGGTGTGCGCACAGGTGTTCGGCAACGACGCAACCGTGGCATTTGCGGGCAGTCAGGGTAATTTTCAGCTAAACGTCTACAAGCCCGTTATTGTGCATAACGTGCTTGAGAGTATCGAATTGCTGGGCGATTCATGCCTGGCGTTCAACGATCATTGCGCGGTGGGCATTGAGCCCAATCGTGAGGTCATCGCGGCTAACCTTGATAAAAACCTTATGCTGGTAACGGCGCTCAACCGCCACATAGGCTATGACAAGGCGGCAGCCATTGCCAAAAAGGCCCACAAAGAGAAGAGCACGCTGCGCGCTGCGGCGCTCGCGCTTGGTTATGTCACCGATGAGCAGTACGATCAATGGATACGCCCGATTGATATGACTCATCCAGGTTAATGGGTTATTGGCTACCCGCTAGGGGCTGATTCTTGGGCAGCACAGGTCTCTAATGGGTATCGGCTTGTGCTGCACATTTTCCTGTCTGTCCGCTGCGGCAATACGTTCAGGCCCGTTCACGTGTGCTGGGCTGCCTGGTCTGGCGGCACATGGGCTGTTGCAGTGTCGTGTTCAGGGTGTACCTGAATCAGGAGGTATAGCATGGCCAAACATGTCTTGATCAAACGCGTCTACGATAAACAAGAACCTTCCGATGGGTATCGTGTGCTGGTCGACCGTCTTTGGCCGCGCGGCGTCAGAAAAGATGAGCTTCAGCACGACGCCTGGGTCAAAGATCTTGCACCCAGCTCTTCGCTGCGCAAATGGTTTGGTCACAAACCTGAGAACTGGGAGAAGTTTCGCGAAAGCTATGAAGAAGAATTGCGTGAAGCCAGCCAGGTGGCACGCATGCGTGCACTTGTTGACGAGGCGGGTCGCAAGCGCATGACATTGGTGTATTCGGCTAAAGACACCGATCACAATCAGGCGGTGGTGCTGGCTGAGGTGCTTGACCGACTATACTGAAGAACCAATGCGCAGTGTGCTCCGCGCCAGAACGGCGCTACCAGCGCATGCGTTTTGTCAGTTGCAAGCAACCGGTATGACGTGGATCTGCCGGTCGATAGCTAACCGAGAGAGGCCAACATGAGCAAGGCACGATTGTTAGGGTTCGCCTGCTGCTTGCTGGCGGGCATGGCCGTCTGGCTTGCTCAGCCGCACACAGAATCCGGCATGTCTGTTCCTTTCGTTGCTGACGCCTTCGCCGCCACCCAACCTGCAGACGCTGCCGCCGGCAAGCCTGAAAATATGCCTGCTCCGCAATCCGGCACATCTAAGCCTGAACAGGCGGCTGATTCCTCTGCGGCTCGGCCTGCGGCCAAGACATTGTCCAATCATGTGACCGTGCTGCGGGTTGCCGGAACCATTAATCCGGCCACCGCAGATTTCATTACCGAAGGTCTTGATCAGGCACGAGACCAGGGCGCGGGCCTGGTTGTTATCGAGCTTGATACCCCGGGCGGTCTGGATACGTCGATGCGCAGCATTGTTCGCGGCATTCTGGCTTCTCCTGTGCCCGTGGTGGGCTTTGTCAGCCCTGGTGGTGCCCGGGCCGCCAGTGCCGGTGCATTCATACTTTATGCATGTCATGTTGCGGCCATGACGCCAGCAAGCAATCTGGGTGCCGCGTCGCCCGTGTCCATCGGTATGTCGGGTGGGGAAGGCGCCGGCGATAGCAAAGGCGCTGATAAAAAATCGGAAGGTGACACGATGACGCGCAAGGTCACCAATGATGCCGCGGCCTACATTCGAAGCCTGGCTCAACTGCGTGGCCGTAACGTTGATTTTGCCGAAAAAGCAGTTGTTGAAGCAATCAGCATGTCTTCTGCCGAAGCGCTGAAGGATGGCGTCATTGACCTGGTGGCCAACAATGTGCCTGATCTGCTCAGCAAGCTTGACGGGCGTCGTATCAAACTGGACGACGGCACGGTGGTGGCGCTGAACACCGCAAACCCGGTCATTGAACATATTGAACCTGACTGGCGTACTCAGTTTTTGACGCTTATTGCCAACCCCCAAGTTGCGGTCATGCTGATGATGGTGGGCATTTATGGGCTGTTTTTCGAGATTCTCAGCCCGGGTGCCACGTTGCCTGGGGTGGCGGGGCTAATTAGCCTGCTGCTGGGCATGTATGCCTTCCAGTTAATGCCGGTTAGTTGGTCGGGTGTGGGGCTGATGGCGGCAGGCACTACGATGATGATTGCCGAGGTCTTCTTGCCCAGCTTTGGCGCCTTGGGCATTGGCGGCATCATCGCATTTGTACTGGGTGGGCTGATGCTGACTAACACGGGTATCCAAGCCTATGATTTGTCACTGCCATTTGTTGTTGGGGTTGCCGTGTCGAGCGCGGCGCTTATTTTTATCGCCGGTGGTTTTGCCTTGCGCTCGCGCCGACGCGCAGTGGTTACGGGTAAAGAGCAAATGGTGGGCAGCGAGGGCGTTGTTACTTTTTTGAGTAATGGCACGCAATATGCTGACATTAGAGGCGAAAGCTGGCAGGTGCGCGGCGACCGCCCTTTCGCTGTGGGTGAGCGGGTGCGTGTCAAGGCGATCAACGGGCTGGTTCTGCAGGTTGTAAGCGTGGACAGCGCGACAATCTGCCCTACGCGATAAGTGCTATGAAGTACGTGGGGAGTGTGGCCTTGTGGGCTGTCATTCCATGCCAGCGCCGAAAGGCAATGAAATGGGGGTTAGCATGATGTTTATCAGCAGTTTCAATATCTTTCTTGGCACTGTCATTATCATCGTATTGCTGGTGGTGCTTAATGCGATCAAGATCTTGCGCGAGTATGAACGCGGCGTTGTGTTCTCACTGGGCCGTTTTACCAGTGTCAAGGGCCCAGGCATTATCTTTGTGATACCTGTCATTCAACAGGTAGTGCGTGTGGATTTGCGTGTTATTACCATGGATGTGCCCAGTCAGGACGTGATCTCGCGTGACAACGTATCGGTCCAGGTAAATGCGGTGCTTTATTTCAGGGTGGTTGCCCCAGAAAAAGCCATTATCCAGGTTGAACGTTATCTCGAAGCGACCAGTCAGTTGGCCCAGACTACGCTGCGGGCTGTGCTTGGCAAGCATGAGCTGGACGAAATGCTGTCCGAGCGCGAAAAGCTTAATGCAGATGTGCAGCAGATACTTGACGCGCAAACTGACTCTTGGGGCATCAAGGTCACCAATGTCGAAATCAAGCATATTGACCTGAACGAGAATATGATTCGTGCCATTGCGCGCCAGGCCGAGGCCGAACGCGAGCGGCGCGCCAAGGTTATTCATGCCGAGGGCGAAAGACAGGCTGCCCAGGCACTGATGGAGGCCGCTGCAATATTGGCGATACAGCCTTCAGCCATGCAGTTGCGCTATTTGCAGACCTTGACCCAGGTGGCAGGTGATAAAAGCTCGACACTGGTGTTTCCGATTCCCGTTGATCTATTGTCGACATTGGTTGGAAAGAGCGTGGCGGGCGGTATGCCGGGCATGCAAGGCTCGCCAAGTATGTCTGGTGTATCGGGTATGGCTGGTACACCAACAGGAGTGCCGGGCACTTCGAATGTGCCCGGCACAGCTAGTATGCCCAGCACGCCAAGTATGCCAGATAGCACGAGTTCGTCAGGGGCTTCTGGTGCGCCGGATACGTCTGGTACCAAACATGTTCCGCCAGGCTTGGGCGAGGTGTAAACCGCGCGGGGCCTCAACGCCGATACAAAGGGCGAAGGACTCACTCGGCTGGTTATAAAGGCCTCACAGGCCCGCAACAATGAATCAATGGCTTTGCCGCACAGCAATGAACAGCGGTGAAGGCGAGGCGAAATTTTTACCTATTTTTGGAGCAAGATTATGCAATTAGGGATGGTGGGTCTGGGTCGCATGGGCAGTAATATGGTGCAGCGTCTGTTGCGCAAAGGGCAAGACTGCGCAGTCTATGACACACATCCCGATGCAGGACGAGCGCTGGCCGAGCAGGGTGCTGTGGCCTGCGACACCTTGCCCGATCTGGTTGCAGCGCTGGCCCGCCCCAGGGCTATCTGGCTCATGGTGCCTGCAGCTGTGGTCGACAAAGTACTGGATGAATTGGTGCCTTTGCTTGAAAAGGACGATATCGTGATCGATGGCGGCAACTCGCATTATCACGATGACATTCGAAGGGCAGATGCGCTGGCAGACACGGGCATACATTATATGGATGTCGGTACCAGTGGCGGTGTGTTTGGCATGGAGCGCGGCTATTGCCTGATGATAGGGGGCGACAAGGCTGCGTTTGATCGACTTGAACCCGTGTTTTCTGCGCTTGCGCCAGGCGCCGACGCCGCAACTCGCACGCCAGGTCGTCTCGAATCGAGCAGCGCCGAACAAGGTTACCTGCATTGCGGCCCACATGGTGCGGGTCATTTTGTCAAAATGGTGCACAACGGCATTGAGTACGGAATAATGGCGGCGTATGCCGAGGGCCTTAACATGTTGCGCCAAGCCAATATCGGGTTGCGACAGCGCGACACTGATGCCGAAACCACACCCTTACGCGACCCGCGACATTTTCAGTACGAGATGGATGTGCCCGAAATTACCGAGTTGTGGCGGCGTGGCAGTGTCATCGGCTCTTGGCTGCTCGATTTGACGGCCTCTGCACTGAGCGGTGATCCATCGCTGGACCATTATTCAGGTCATGTGTCAGATTCAGGCGAAGGGCGCTGGGCATTGACCGCTGCCATTGAACAAGGCGTGCCGGCTCCAGTACTGAGTGCAGCACTATTTTCCCGCTTTGAATCGCGCGGCAATGCCGACTACGCCAACCGCGTGCTTTCTGCCATGCGCCATCAGTTTGGTGGCCATGTAGAAAAAACACCTGGAGATAACAAACCATGACTTCTGAGTCCGTCATACCGCATGCGGACGCGCTGGTGGTATTTGGTATTACTGGCGATCTTGCGCATAAAAAAATCTTTCCGGCGCTGTACTCCATGACACAGGCGGGTACTTTGCAAGTTCCCGTTGTAGGTGTGGCATCATCTTCGCTCACGACTAACCAATTGGACGAGCGCATACGACAGAGCGTTACTGAGGCGGTGGCCAAGCCAGACGCCAGTGTGCTCGATCGGCTAGTTTCTCTGGTCACTTACGTAGATGGCGATTATCGCGACGCAGCCACGTTTCAGCGGCTCAAGCAGGCTTTGGGCAAGGCAGTCAGGCCCGCTCATTATCTGGCCATTCCCCCTTCGCTGTTTGCCACGGTGATCAAGGCGCTTGATGAAGCAGGGCTGGCAAAACAGGCTCGCGTCATTGTTGAAAAGCCATTTGGGCGCGACCTCGAGTCGGCGCGTGAGCTTGACCGACTTTCACGCTCGGTGTTTCCGGACGAAGCTATATTTCGTATTGATCACTTCTTGGGTAAGGAAGCGATCATGAATATTCTGTATTTTCGCTTTGCCAATACATTTCTCGAGCCCATCTGGAATCATCACCACATCGATAGCGTGCAGATTACGCTGGCTGAAAATTTTGGGGTGGGAGATCGGGGTGCATTTTACGAAAGCGCAGGTTGCCTGCGTGATGTAATTCAAAACCATCTGTTCCAGATTGTAGCGTTGTTGGCTATGGAGCCGCCTTCACGTGCGGGTTATGCGGCCGTTCAAACAGAAAAGGCCAAGGTCTTCCAGGCGATGCGGCCGCTGTTACCGGACGATTTGGTGCGGGGGCAATACAAGGGCTATCGACACGAGCCCAAGGTGGCGCCCGACTCTGATGTAGAAACGTTTTGCGCACTTCGACTGTTTATTGACTCATGGCGATGGTCAGGCGTGCCGTGGTTTTTGCGCTCGGGTAAGTATCTGGCCACCAATGTGGCAGAGGTTTTGGTCAGACTGAAAACACCGCCTCAGAAGCTATTCGATGATGTAGGCGAAGACGCCAATTACGTCCGTTTTCGGATTTCGCCGCGATCGGCTGTGGCGCTTGCGGCACGGGTGAAGCTCCCCGGCAAGGAGTTTGTCGGAGAACAGCGTGAGCTGTACCTGCTAGATGTCGACCCTCATGAAGAATCACCGTATTCACGTTTGCTTTCTGACGCGATAGCAGGCGAGCGCGCACTCTTTACCAGTGCGCAGGCCATAGAGGCCGCGTGGGCGGCGGTCGACCCGGTATTGCGTGACCATAAACAGGCAGTACCGTACGCACGCGGCAGTTGGGGGCCGCCACAGGCTGACAAGCTAATGGCTGACCATGGAGGTTGGCGCGACCCTCGACCCGAGCCAGACCTCTGCGGCCCCGGGGCAGCTGCAATCTAAGGCTTTCAATCTTGGTTCGCACGGCGTTTGCGCAGGGTGTTGTGCTTATGCGCCAGTCGATGAGCCAAATGACACGCCACTGAACGTCAGCAACTGAGCAGCAAGCCACTGAATGTCAGCAACTGGATCACACGCCACTGAAAAGCACCGCACTGAACAGCACGCCACTGAACGGCATGTCTGCTGCCCTGAAAGCGGCGTGTTACTTGATGAGCGTAACCGGGGTATCAGTCAGACTGATTACCTTAGTGGCAATCGATCCGAGCACGAGGCCAGTTATTCGACCAAGCCCGCGTGTGCCCATGAAAATATTGGAGCAGCCTTTAGTGCGTGCATAACTGGCGATGGTGTCGGCCACAGGGCCAACCACGACTTCAGTCTCGTAGTTAACGCCTGCTTTTTCCAGATATTCTTTAACCGGTGCCAGCGCCGTGCTGCCTTCGTCCTGGTAGTACTCTTGTAGTACTTCGGCCGAGAAAAAGCGTTTGACATTACCCGAGACAATAGGCGGCTGTACGTTGATGACAAGCAGTTCAGCGCCATTGATAAGGGCAGCCGCTTTAACAGCGGCCGCTACTGCGCGAACTGATGCCTCGGAACCATCTACTGGAATCAGGAATTTATTCATTTATGCCTCGTTAACGTTTAAGCATGTTTACAAGCCCAAGCGTGGTTTCTGCTTGGCGCGTATGGATGACTGTTTTATATTAAAAGCTTATTGTGTTCGTTGATGATGATCTGAATCAACCTCTTGGAGGACTATGGCCGCCCCTATTGAAAACTATGCATTGCTGGGCAATTGCCGCACTGCTGCGCTGGTGTCAAAAGAGGGTGCCATAGAATGGTTGTGTTTCCCACGCTTTGATGCCCCTGCCTGTTTCGCCGCACTGCTGGGTACATCAGAAAATGGGCACTGGAAAATTTACCCCACAGGTAACGTGCGTGCTGTGCACCGCCAGTATGTTGATGGCACGATGATACTCGAAACCACCTTTATCAACGATGACGGTGAGGCCAAGATCGTCGACTTCATGCCATCAACATTTACACACTCCAGTGTGGCCCGTATTGTGGTGGGGCTAAAGGGCAAGGTCACATTCGACATGGACCTGGTTATGCGTATGGACTATGGCCGTACGGTACCCTGGGTAGAGCAGCATGGTCCGCACACACACACGGCCGTCGCTGGGCCCGATATGCTTGTGCTCCGTAGCCGCGTACCAGTCACCGCCCAGGCGCAGCACTCGGAGGCACGGTTCAGTGTAAGTGCTGGCGAGAGCAAAAGCTTTACGCTTACGCATCAGCTTTCGCATGAGCCTATCTGCGATGCGTTTGATGTGGATGAAGCGCTGACCAAGACCGAGTATTTCTGGCGACAGTTTTCTGATCGCTGCCCTGACACGGGGCCCTGGACCAACCTGGTCAAGCGGTCTCTCGTCACACTTAAAGCACTTACTTATCTGCCTACGGGTGGCATTGTTGCGGCGCCCACTACTTCGCTGCCAGAGCATATAGGTGGCCAGCGCAATTGGGACTACCGGTATTGCTGGCTGCGCGATGCCACCATGACGTTGATGGCGTTCATGAATCTTGGGTATTTTGATGAAGCGCGCGCGTGGCGCGACTGGTTGACGCGATCAGTGGCGGGCAACCCCGATCAAATGCAGATAATGTACGGCCTGGGTGGTGAGAGACGGCTTAGTGAATACGAGTTGCCGTGGCTGCCTGGGTATGAGGGCTCAGCTCCGGTGCGCATTGGCAACGCTGCGGCGACGCAATACCAACTTGATGTGTACGGTGAAGTGGCTGATGCCATGCAACAGGCCATTAAGGGACGTTTGCCTTCGCATCCGCGTATCGAAGCCATTGCCGAGGTAATCGTGCCATTTTTGGAGCAGGCCTGGCGTCAACCTGATGAGGGGATTTGGGAGATCCGCGCTGAAAAACAGCATTTTACGCATTCCAAGGTGATGGCCTGGGTAGCATTTGATCGTATTGCCCTTGTGGCGTCGGGCATGAGCAATGGGCAGGCTTTTTCTGACAACTGCCGGCGTGTTGCCAATGAGATCAAGGAAGAGGTCTGCCGCGAGGCCTTCAACCCCAAGATCAACAGTTTCGTCCAGTACTATGGTTCAGATTGTCTGGATGCCAGCTTGTTGCATATTCCGTTGACGGGGTTTTTGCCAGCGGATGATCCTCGCGTTATAGGTACGGTAAAGGCCATTGAACAACGTCTGACGCGCAATGGTCTTTTGCTGCGCTACGAGACGGAGCACGGGGTAGACGGGTTGCCAGTGGGCGAGGGCGCGTTTCTGGCGTGTTCGTTCTGGCTGGCTGATGTGTACGTGCTGCAAGGTAGAGATCAAGACGCCCGTGCGCTGTTCGATCTTCTTGCAGGCCTGTGCAACGATGTAGGTTTGCTGGCCGAGCAATATGACCCTGAACAGCGACGTATGTTGGGCAATTTTCCGCAGGCGTTCAGCCACGTGGGCATTATTAACACGGCATTAAACCTGCACCGCGCGAAGGCCCCTGCGCAAGCGCGTGCCTCGGCGTAACGCAGCAGGCCCATGTGCATGCGGTCAGGTCTGGTATGCTCGCGGTTTACTGAACAATTCTCAATTTATCGTGTTCAGTTATTAATGTGTTTTCAATAATGAATAAGCTTCCTAGTAATCACAATACCGAAACCATTGTCGTGCGGGTTACCGGCCATGTGCAGGGCGTGGGTTTTCGAGCCTCTGCCGTGCGGCAGGCCCACCTTTTTGGCGTTAAAGGCTGGATCCGCAGCAATGAAGACGGGTCGGTCGAAGCGTTGCTTCAGGGCGATCATGAGCAGGTTGACCGCATGTTGTCGTGGCTCCACGCCGGTCCACCGGCCGCCCGTGTCAATGAAGTAACCCACGAACAGTCGCTGCAAGAGCGTCACTACGATCGTTTCGAGCAGGTCTGACGTAACGCTTATTCTTGCTAGGCGTAAGGTTATCAGTGGGGTAGGATTGGTTGCTGTGGCATAGTATTGCCACACAAATAATCTCAAGGAGACCTTACATGGCAGATAATTGGCTAACCTCGCTTCAGACGGCGACACCGCAAGAAGGTTATGAGCTTGCAATCAAGCTTTCCCGCATGGCCATCAAATATACGCAGCCATCGGCTGACGTACGCGATAAGTTGCGGCCAGAATATGGCGAAAACGCTGACGCGCTGATTGCGGTATCCCAGGTCGTTGCCACCAACTTCCAAACTGTTGCAGCCGCCAATGCGTACTGGAAATAGTCCCTGTAGCCGGTAGCGGCCTGGCCTATCCAGCATGTCATGTCAGGCATGTTTGATATGAACTGATCCATGCGCGCGTGCAGCGCCCCTTGTGGCTGCACGCGGCCCACGGTAATAACACTAGCAGTCGTGCCAGGCAAGACTTGGTCTCTACTTGCGTGCACCGCCTTTTAGGGCTGCACGAGGTCTAGGTAATAACACGGGCGACCGTGCCCTCGCCGTTGATGGCAACGGTGAGGTTGCCGTGCTGGCCATCGGTCCATTCGCTTTCATCCTGCAGATTGTCATCGCGTGACGCATAGACACCACATAAAAACCGGCTGTCTCCGAGCGTTGCGGGCCGTAAAGCGGTGTATGCCAGTTTGGTGACGAGCCCGGCAGTGTCTATACCCAGGGCGAGCGAATGGATAGCCTGGTTGTCGTCTGTGAAGGTACAGGCCGCGGTTTCTTGGGAGAATTTTCCGGGTGTTTCGGTGTCTGTATTTTGAACCACCAAACGCCGCTCGCCATCGGAAGGGGTATGTATCAGGAAAGCGTCTTTTTCCCAACGTAGCGTCATGGTGTCTTCGTCGCCAGTTCTGTATGGGTATTCTGTCATCACAAATGTTTTGCCGGTCCAGTTGGCGATGTATAAAATGCCATTGCGTTCGGTGCCTATGTCCAGCGTCATGATGTGGCCGTCCCAGAACTGCAGGCCTTCGCCGCCTACCCAGGCGCTCAACATATCCACTTCAAAAGGCCAGGCCGTTGTGACTGTGTTTGTGGCTTCGCCGCTTATAAAACGTTGCTCGCCGAGCACTGGGTTCTCGGTGTCGGTCTCAGTGGCTGGCGTTACGGCATCTGCCGTTGGTGAGCAGATGTCGAGACGAAATTGTCCGTGCGCTGAGGAAAATACTTGTTCGTCTTGAGAGCATTCCATTTTGAAATTTTTGTTTGCGGCAGCGGAGCTGACTTCTGGTAAAAATACAGTGGTCAAAATGACTACGGATGCAATCGACAAATACCTATGAGTATGCGGGGCCATCAGGTTTCTCCTGAAGAACGAAACGCGATTTATGCGTTTTCTGGAAGGTGGTCCCTCCATTTTTAACGGTCGTTTCGGTATAAGCTAGGTCATGGTGGCCAATTTTTGTTTTGGGGTAATACCACCTAACGCCATAAAAAGGGTTTTACAACAGCCAGAGCTTTATTTTAATAAAGCATACCGTATATGCGGGGTTAGGCTAATATAAATCGGGCTTTGTCTTGATTTGCTGTTATGTCGTTCCCGGGTAAAAAACCTGTTTACCGTTGCGATCTTGCAGGATAATGTATCGGTATTATTACAATACAAAAATAATAAGGGGCGGCATTGAAAAGCACCATGCTCATAGCAGGGGTTCTGGCCAGTTTCTCAGCAGCATGGGCTTCAACAATGTGTGTTGCTGCTGCCTTACGGCCAATCGAAGTTCAGTTTGGTGACTGGACTGCAAGCTGCTCAATAATCGAGCAATCTTGCGGCGCCGCTACGTACAGCATGGAAGGTGGTGCAACCCTGACGTTGCAGCGATTTAACGTGCCGGATCGCAACTGGCAGGTGCGTCTGTATTCTTCCGATCCCAAAGCTCAAGATGCCAAGGCTATTCAGGTTGTCATTGGATCTGCTCATATTTCTCTTCTTGCGGCAAAAGACTGGCAGTCGGGTACACGACCAAATGAAATTGTGCTGATCTCGCCTGAGTCAGCCGATATGGTTTTTACCGGGCTGGTTCATGGCATGAATATGACACTGGCCGCAGGAGAGCCGGGCACAGTCAGCCGCGATTATTTTTCGCTAAAAGGGGTATCGGCTTCGCTATTGTGGATTGATGAGCAGCAGAACCGGGTTGGTTCCGCTCGTCAGACTGAAACGCCCAAAAGTCTTGCGACGGTTGTCCCTGCTGTTCGTAAGGCAAGACGATATTTTGAAGGTGAGGGCGAGGCAGACGATGCTGGGCCGACAGCGCATCTCGATACCCTTCCGTCCGCCGTAATCGCGTTGCGACGTGACGACAAAACCTGCAGCCCATTAACGATTAAGGCAGGCGAAGACGATGACGAAGGCTATGGCGTACAGTGGCTGGGTGCGGATACGGCCATGTTTATGGTCCCTTGCTTTGCCACACCTCGCGAACCCATCAACCGCTATATTCTGGCCACGGCGCCCGATTTCACCGATGCCCGAGTTCTGGCTTTTCAATCCTGGGATGAGAGCCTCTCACCGCCCGGCCCGTCTCGCAAACGTGGCCGGGATGTTCCCTGGCTGAATCTCGACCCGGTATTTAGCAGGCTGTCTGCCACGCAAACAGATAACTATGGAACGCTCATGCAAACATGGCGTTGGGACGGGAGCGAGGCACAATTGATTGAGGTTAAACAGAAACACTGGCAGGGGCAGGTTGAAGGCCCATGGTCGGTACTTTGGCAGGCCCCTGCTTCACAGCGCTAACGTTTGCCGTTATCGATCGGCGGCAGAGGGCGAGCATTCGAAAAAAAAAGTACATGTATACGGGAAGACTAATTTCATGCATATCAAAACCTTGATCGTATTTTTGCTGTTTCTGGTGGGCTTTTCCGGTGGCGCACAGGCGGCCAGTTTTGATTGTGACAAGGCAGTAAGCGACGTGGAGAAAATGATCTGCGCTGATGACACGTTGTCGAATCTCGACATTGCCTTGTCCTCTGAGTATCGTCGCACTGTGTTTCGTTCAGATGATCCTGCGACGATCAAGACGGCACAAAGAAGCTGGCTTAAAACTACGCGCAATGTGTGCCAGACCGTGCAGTGCCTGAAAGTTGCCTACAAACAGCGCCTGCTTGATCTGCAGGCCATACCGATTACGTATGCAGATTTGAATACAGCTGTTGACGCAACCTGCCGTGAAATGGCTGCCTTTGAGTCGTACGACACGCCCGGTATGTGCCGGTTAAGCGAATCGGGGTCTTTCGGGGTAATGGATGATACCGGCTTTTATTACGCACTGTACTGCGTGCATGATTGGCCGCCGGGAGGAGGGCCGACGGATTGCATGGTCTCATCTATGGCGTTATTTGCACGAGACCAAGTTTCGGATGTTGTTGAAAGGTTTCATGAACACGCGGCAGATGCGGGAAGCTACTTCTCAGTTCCTTATATTTTTACCGACGAAGATGGCACGTTTCTGGTTTTACCGGTGAGGGTAAGTGGTACCGGCAATTTCAATGTAAATGATTACTTTATCCGCCGACAAAAGCGCTGGGTACTCATGGATACGGAAAGCTGGCTGAACGACCTGAATCTGTACATTCCTTCAGGGCTAGAAATATGGAAGGGTGTTGAGCCAGACATGGCGTCTATGACCGCCAGTGCTGCCCTGTATCGGCCTTCGGATGGTAACTGTTGCCCCACCGGAGGCAGCATCGCCATCACGCTAATGGTTGTTGGCAATCGTTTGGCCATCAAGTCGGTGGAGATTACCGCAGCTGAGCCTGAGTCTGAATCCGAGCTGGAGTCCGACCCCAAGTCGGAACCAAAGTAGGAACCAAAGTAGGAACCAAAGTAGGAACTCAAGTAGGGGCTCAAGTAGGACCAAGTCTGGGCGCGAGTCCCGACCCTAGTCGATGACAATGCCCTGTTCCATGTCAGGAACAGGAACAGGCACAAGGACGGGCACAAGGGCGGAGCATAAACAGGAACAGGAGCAGAAGCAGAAACAGAAGCAAAAGCTCGCGCTGTGGCTGGGTTTGCATTCGACGGTTGCTGTGTCAACCGCACAGAATACCTGGGAGAGTGACATGCTTAAATTTGCAACGGTAGTTCTGGCGATATTAATAACAAGTGCAGGCGCTGCAGCGCACGCAGGGTACGACGAGGGTATTAATGCGGCCGATCACGGTGACTTCACAACTGCTCTGAAAGAATGGCGGCCATTGGCTGATAAGGGCGACGCGCGTGCTCAGTTTCGTATGGGCCTTGCGTATGACGAAGGGCAGGGTGTGCCTGCTGACTCTGCCGAAGCCGTACGCAGGTATCGTTTGGCTGCAGAGCAGAATAATGCCGATGCCCAAAACAATCTTGCTTATGCTTACAGCGCGGGTGAGGGCGTAGAAAAAAACGACGAGGAAGCACTCAGGTGGTATGAACGCTCAGCAACTCAAGGCCAGGTCTGGGCGCAGTACAATCTGGGGGTCAGGTATGAGATAGGGCGAGGGGTAAAACAGAACTATGAGCAGGCGGCCCGCTGGTATCAGTTGTCGGCCCAACAGGGTCATCCTCTGGCAATGGCAAATTTAGGATTGATGCTTACTGAGGGAAGTGGTGTCAAAAAAGACTTACCGCTTGCTGCTCAACTGTTTCGCTTGTCGGCCGAGCAAGATGTAGATATAGGTCAACATAATCTGGCGCTGGCGTATCGCCTAGGTCGCGGCATTGAGCAAGATTTCGACCAGGCACACTTCTGGTATTTGAAGGCCGCAGCTCAGGGGTATGCGCCGTCCGAACATAATCTGGGTGCCATGTACGAGCGAGGCCTGGGGGTCGGAAAAGATTACGACAGCGCCATGAAATGGTACAGAATGGCGGCGCAGCGTGGGTTTGCCTTAAGCCAGAATGCCATAGGGCTTATGTATGTGCGTGGTTTGGGTGTGCCTGTTAACAAGGTGGCAGCAGGTGCCTTGTTTATGCTCGCTGCCAACAATGGGAATTCGCTGGGTGCGCAAAATCTGCAGCGCGTACAGCAAGACCTTAGCCCACAAGATCTGAAGCGCGTACAGGCTCTGGCTGAAGCGATGATTGATCTCGATCAGATGTTGAACGAGCTGGATGAATATTTAAAAACCATATCAGCGTAGTAAAAATTAGCGTTTCAGCCGTTCACGCTCACAAAAAGTGAATCGATATTCCTGTTGAGCACGCACGCCACAATGGCAGGCCTGGCCATCAGGTGCTTTGGTCTCGTTTTGAACCACTGAATACGGCGAAGATGTACAGGGGAAAGCCCATCGCTCACGCTCACCACTGCGTCTGTAATCGCTCTTGTGCCCCTGGTCCGAGTTCCACGCCCCAAGCGCCAAACCCTAAGTGCCAAACCCTAAGTGCCTAACCCCAAGTGGCGAGTGCCATCATTAACGCCTGAACGCCGCCAGAATTTTGCCCCTGAACGCCAGCGTCAATGTGACACACACTGCACAGGAAACGGCAATACTCAGCGTCAGGTGCGCGCTCATATGGGGAATAAGCAATGCTATGGTCGCGCAGAAGGCCGCGAGACTACCGGTGCCCAGCATGATGGAGTGTATGGTGGCAATAATGCAGCTGGGGCCGAAGCGTTGATGAATGGTGATGGTCATTACCGTAAACCCTACCGGAAATGCCAGAATAAGCCCCGAGCCCATAGGCCCGATCCAGTGGCTGGCTGTGGTAACGGTGGCGACCAGCACTCCGGCGATTATGCCGCGCAACAGCAGCAGGCCGAAGCCGGTTTTGCCTTTGGCCGAAACAGTATCAGACAGAAAGCGAGCCCCATATCGCCAGCATGTCGCCGTAGTGAGAACAAACAGGCCCAGATTAATCCATGGCAGCGGCGGAAGAAATCGAAAGAGCAGGGCAAAAAATAGCCAGGCCATACACGCGATACCCAGGCAGACTATGGGGCGGCACCGCTTTGCTGTCATCATGTAAGCCAACAGAAAGAACTGCGTCGCACATAAGGACAGCAAGGCGTAGGAGGCCGCCTGAGACACAAACGGCGCTGTCGCCTGCTTGCTAAGAAAGAAGAAGCCAGGCCCCAGCGTAATGGGCAGGCCAGCCAAGGCACCGCCGATGAGCGGGCCAAATACGCCGACGGCCCAGGTAACAGCCATCACGATGAAGGTGGTAGCCAGCATGCGAATAGCTAACTCTTGCAAGGAGATGTCGGGGAGTGCGGCTAGCAAAGCGTGCAGCATGCTGATATATGCCTAAAAATGATGGCGGTAAGGCTACTCAACCGGAACGGCTCAATCTACACGCTTTATGGTCTGACGGCTAACCTGCAGTATGTGCTGATCCTCTGCTTGACTCATGCAAATATCGGCCTGTCTTAGAAAATGCTAACCGCGACGACGTGCACGCGCAGCGTCTTCTGAGGTTATTGCGCCTGCTTCGGCAATAACTACAGTGCACGTCTGAGTGCTGCTATTTACCGCACCAGAACAGCCCGACCTGTAATCCCGCCTCGCCGCAATAATGACAAGGTGCTGTCAGCCTCGTCCATGGGAAAGGTCGTTATGGGTATCGGAGCCACTTTGCCTGTTTTGACCAGTGCAATCAGTTCGCGCAGTTCTTCCAGGTTGCCCACGTAGCTTCCGATAATGCTGGCTGCTTTCATCGGAATCAGAGCCAGTGGCCATTGCGAAGCGCCTCCGAACAGGCCAATCAGAATCAGTTTTCCTCCCTTGATCAGACAGTCGAACGCGGTGGAAGTCGTTGCTGGTGCGCCGACCAGATCAATGGCAGCGTATGCAGATGAGCCGCCAAGGGCTTTGATAATCTGTTGGGTCGCGTCAGGGGCAGCGCCATCAATGGCTGCGAGTGCGCCGGCCTTTAATGCCGCCTCTCGCTTGGCAGGGTCAATGTCTACCATGACAGCACCCGCGCCACCCAGCGCAGAAAGAAGCTGTAAACACATCAAGCCCAGGCCGCCTGCTCCCATGATGACGATAGGATGGTTCTGATAAATATCTGCGCCGATTTTCTTGAGTGCAGAATACGTGGTCAAGCCTGAGCAGGCAAAAGGTGCGATCTGCGATGGGTCAAGATCGCCGATATCGATGAGGTACTTGGCATCTGGCACGATCATGTATTCGGCATACCCGCCAGGGCGATGTACGCCCAGACAACGCGGTGCGCCGCAGTGGTTTTCTGCGCCCGAGTTGCAGGCAGGGCAGTTGCCACAACCTATCCACGGGTAAACCAAGTACTTGTGACCTAGCTGCACACCGGTCGCGTCTGGGCCGCAGGCTTCGGCGACTCCCACTGTTTCGTGCCCGGGCGTCAAGGGAAGCTTTACCCCCCGGTCTTTAAGCGACAGCGTACGGCCATTGCCCAGATCGTAGCCACCTTCCCAAAGATGGATGTCGCTATGGCAAACACCAGCGGCACTTACCGAAATGAGTACTTCGCCGTCTTTCGGTGTCGGTTTGGCCATATCAAGCATTTGAAGTGGCTCGCGAAAATTTACCACGCAATAGCATTTCATCGTTAGGCTCCGGTTTAATTGTTTTTGACGAGAGGGCATTCACTGCTGGCTAGGGGTACGAACAACTCGTCGCCGGGCACAATATCCAAAATCTTGTAAACATCATTAGGTGATTTTGATTCGGCGGGTTTCTTCACCTCTACTTTGTATACGTCCATGATGACGCGGCCATCTTCCGGGCGTACGCGCGCGTTCTGAATCAGCTTCGACTGTACCGGCATGGCACGCAATTTTTTGTTCACCGCTTGGCCATCAAACGTGCCGGCTGCCTTGACGGCGTCCAGGTAGTGCAGTGTAGAGACGTACGACAAGGCTTGAACCATGGAGGGTGCGCGTTCAAAACCGGTGGCTTTTTGCCAGCGCTTTGTCCAGGCGCGGGTGTCGTCATTCGCGTCCCAATAAAACACTGTTGGAAACGTGAGGCCTTGGGCGTAGTTCAACCCCATGCCCATCACATCATTGATGAAGACAAGAAAGGTAACCAACTTCTGTTTCCCCGCAGTTATACCGAAATCTTGCGCTTGTTTGATCAATGTGATCAAGTCGCCGCCTGCACTTGCAAGGGCGACGATATCTGCACCAGAAGACTGGGCCTGCAATAGGTATGAGGCAAAATCTGAGGTACCCAGTGGGTGACGTACGCTGCCAAGGAACTCGCCGCCGCCCTTTTTGATAAATTTTGCGGCGGTCTCTTCCATTGTTTTGCCGAAGACGTAATCGGTGGTGATGGCAAACCATTTCTTACCGCCAGCCTGAATGGTGTTTTGCACAACGGCATTGGCCAGTGCATAAGTGTCTGGCGCCCATTGTGTGGATATGTCTGTGCACTGTTTGCCGCTGAAATCACCCGCAAAGCCACCGCTAATCAAGGCGGTTTTGTTCTTTTCCTTGGCGATATGCATGGCGGCCAAGCCCGTGGAGCTTGCCCCTCCGTCAACAATCGCTACCATGTTCTCTGTGTCGAACCAGTTTCTGACCATTGTTGAGGCGATGTCTACTTTGTTCTGTGTGTCACCCCCGATTACTTCTATCTTTTTGCCAAGCACCGAGCCGCCGAAATCCTCGACGGCCATTCTCGCAGCAATTTCAGAGCCTAAACCACCAAGATCAGAATAAATTCCCGAGCGATCATTCGATACGCCTATGCGAACGACGTCAGAGTTTTGTGCAAATGCGGAGGCGGAAATTGCCAAAGATGCGCAGGCGAGTGCGATAAAACGATATTTCATGCTGTCTCCTAATTGTTAGTATGTTTTTGCTGCAAGGGATGATGCGACTTCGTGTTGATAAAAATGGCTGCTGTGTCAGCGCGGCTTGACGATGATCAGGATTGCGAATCGCCTTCAACGAACAATGTCATTGACGATGTGAGAGGGTGTTTGGTTGCAATATGACCCAAAGCGAAGGTGTCGCTTGTTGGCCATCGCAGCGGTGGAGTTGCGTGTGAAACGGCAGGCATTGCAGCTCTGGTTCTTAATGTTGTTAGAAAATGCCAGGTGTTGCGGGGGGCGAGTCATGCGCAAGGTTTTTCGAAA
Source organism: Pusillimonas sp. ANT_WB101 (assembly GCF_008369125.1). Classification (NCBI taxonomy): domain Bacteria; kingdom Pseudomonadati; phylum Pseudomonadota; class Betaproteobacteria; order Burkholderiales; family Alcaligenaceae; genus Pusillimonas; species Pusillimonas sp. ANT_WB101. The sequence goes on from NZ_VOAY01000001.1 coordinate 710,993, forward strand.
GTATTAATGCGGGTCGCAAGAGGCTGAGCATATACGACACGCAGAATTCAAGCATTGGTATTTCTACGAATTGCCCCCTGTTGAACGGTACCGCTACACATCAGCGAAGAGATGATTCAGGTTGCGCGATGAGTCGGTTTTTGGGTAGAGGATGTCAACGCTCAACCGCAATTTGCAGGGCACGTTCGAGCGAGACATGGATCATGTCGCCATGCCCGTATTGTGGAAACGCTTCATATGTAACCAGTGCGCCGCCTTGGCGCAAGCCTTCGGCGATTTCTTTCACGGCTGCGCGTGAGTCTATGCCAGCGCTGTTTGCGGGTACGGGCGCTGGATCAGACGGCAAGGCCCTGGTGGCCGCACGCGACCTGCCGCTTACCAGGATGGCAACGCGTTTGCCCGCAGCGCGAGTTTTATTGAAGCCACGCCAATCGCGCATCAAGGCGCCATCATGCCACCAGGCAGAAGGGTCGCCGGCGATGTAACGGGAAAATGCGTCTGGCTGCGTAAACAAGGTATACAACGTAAAGAGGCCGCCGTAAGAGTGACCCCACAGGTATTCGCGATCTGGGTTGATGGCTGCACGCTCGCGCACCAACGGTTTAATCTGCGAAATAATAAAGTGCAGGAAGATGTCGGCACCACCGCCGAGCCGTCCGCGCACCATGGGTTGGGTAATGAGCGTGCCGTTGTCGTCATAAACGGGGGGGTGTGTAGTCATATGAGCGCGCGACAACATCGTTGCGAAAGTCGGTGTCGTAGCCAATGGCAACGAGTACGGGCGCGTTACTAGCAGACACAGCGGCGAGATCGTTGCCGGTAAGTGTATCCATGGCAGCATTGCCATCCAGCATATACAGCACCGGGTATCCCGCATCCGGCGCTGCTGCGCGAGGTATGGAAATTTCAATCCGGTAGTGGCGCTTACCGTAGGCTGAATCAATATGGTGCCGTTCAAAACGATACAGCGCTGACGGACGATTTGCGATGGTTTCCCCAACTACTCTGTCAGCTCTGTTGGGTGGTGCAGGGACAGCATGGGCCAGTGCAAGGGTGGGGCCAAGCAAGCACAGGCAGCACAGCATAAACTTGATGAACGCAAACAATCGCAAAACTCAGGGCCCCTGATATGGGTGGTATGGCCCCGCTAAACCTTCGCACGCAAGATCAACAGCGGCAATATCGTGGCTGCGGTATCCGATCGGCCCTCGAGTAGTATGCCTGTCAACAGTGTGTTCAGCTGCTGAGATGTATGCGGTTGAACTTGGGCACGCTAAAACTGGATGGCTAGGCGGGTAGTAAAGCGTTACCGCACAAACAGAAACGCGAACCATTCTCGATAGTATATTGCACGATGCGATTTACACCGAAGGTTTAGCCCGCTGGCGTTGCCCAATGTCGGCGACCATAGACGGGCTTAGCATTGACTCGGCCAACCGCAATCTATCTCTGCAGCATGCGCTATTATTCTGTTTACAACTTAATGGAAGCGACATTATGTCCAGAAAAAACACAGAAGAACCCGATCCGGACGAAGTCGCCCTGATCCAGTGGTGCACCGAGGTCGAAGAGCTATTCGTGCAGGCTGGCGCCTCACGCAATGATGCGCAGCAGCATATCGAAGACGAGGCTGAGTGGTTTACCGATATGTTTTATGAAGGCCTGACACCGGCGGAAGCCGCCAAAGCCGCGCTTAATTAAGCCACTTAAGGCGTCCATGACCCTGAATGCTTGCATAGACACCAATCTCATGCTGTGCAATCCAGAGGTCGTGCCGGTTCAATAAGGGTTTTGCCCGCGTATGCTGGCGCACTCTTAGTGCGCAGTAGGCCGCAACTTTTCCACCAGCGAAACCAACGCTACGACGACGCCTCCAGCAATGATGCCAAAGAGGGCACCCAACAAGCTGGGTGCCACCATGCTTAGCAATGGGCCTGGCCCGGCCAGGGTATCCAGGCCCGCCGACCAGTGTTCGAACAGATGGTGCACCGGCCCTATGCCGTGTACCAGAATCGAACCACCCACCATGAACATGGCAGCAGTGCCTACGACAGACAGCGTCTTCATCAAATAGGGGGCACTACTGATGAGGGCACGACCTGTGGCGCGCGCGAGGACATGGCGTTTGCGGCATAAATACAAACCAAGGTCGTCCAGCTTGACGATGCAACCCACCAAGGCATAGACGCCGACCGTGACGGCCAACGCAATAGCACTCATGACTACCACTTGTTGCACCAGTGAGGCCTGAGCCACTGCACCAAGGGTGATGGCAATGATTTCCGCAGAAAGAATAAAGTCAGTGCGTATGGCGCCTCGGATTTTCTTTTTCTCGTAAGCCACAGGGTCTGTGCTCGGGTTATTCAGGGCCTGCTGGCGCGCCTCATGCTCGATGGTTTTAACATCGTGCCCATGCAAAAATTTATGCGCAAGCTTCTCAAAGCCCTCGTAGCATAAATAGGCGCCGCCCAGCATAAGCAGCGGGGTAATTGCTGCTGGCACGAAGGCACTGATGAGCAATGCAGAGGGCACCAGAATCAGTTTGTTGATCAGTGAGCCCTTGGCGACAGCTGCCACAACAGGCAATTCGCGGTTAGCGGCTACGCCGGTAACTTGCTGCGCGTTCAGAGCAAGGTCGTCGCCCAGTACACCCGCCGTCTTGCGCATGGCAACTTTAGTCATCATCGACACGTCATCGAGTAACGTGGCAATATCGTCGAATAATGCGAAAAAGCTGCCGGCCATGTTGGGAGTCCTTGCTATTCAGATGGACTTGCTGTTTTATGTCATCGCTTGTGAATGTGCAATGATTTCTTTGCCAGGAGAATATGTGAAGGATTACGCAATCAGGCGCGGCTCGCTCGAGATGACGGCTGCCATGCTGGTATCAGGAACCGTGGGGTGGTTTGTACTGATGTCAGGCCAGAGTGTGCGAGACGTTGTTTTTTGGCGCTGTGTGTTCGGTGCTGGCACGTTACTGGTTATTTGTTTTGCCATGGGGTTTCTCCGGCCGGGCAGTATCACGGCAAAGGGGTTGGCCTGGGCCGTGGTCAGTGGTGCGGCCATTGTCGCCAACTGGGTATTGCTGTTTGCCGCGTATTCAGGCGCTTCAATCGGTGTGGCTACTGCCGTGTACAACACCCAACCATTCATGCTGGTCGGTCTGGGCGCGTTGTTTTTGGGTGAGCGCATTACGTTCGACAAAATCGCCTGGCTGAGCCTGGCTTTTGCGGGCATGTTGGCCATTACCCAAGAGCAGGGTGCCCCTCAATATGGGCAAGGCAGCTATCTGGTCGGCATTGGTCTTTCGCTGGGCGCCGCGTTTTGTTATGCCGTGGCCGCTTTGCTGGTTAAACGTCTCACAGGCACGTCGCCGCACCTCATTGCGCTTATACAGGTTTGCACCGGTATTGTGCTGATTGCACCTTTTGCCAATGTTGCAGCATGGCCCAGCTTGCCGTCCACCGCCTGGATGTGCCTGGCTGCCATGGGTGTCATCCACACCGGCCTTGTTTATGTGTTGCTTTACAGTGCTATACAGCGTCTGCCTACAGCAGTAACGGGGGCCTTGTCGTTTATCTACCCCATTGTCGCTATTTTGGTCGATTGGTTCGCTTTTGATCATGTGCTGGGGTGGCTGCAATGGGTGGGAGTGGCCGCCATTCTGTTTGCAGCGGGTGCCATGCGTCAGGGCTGGCGGCCGCAGACGGGGCTCAGAGCGTTGCGGCGCCGCATGGCACAGAGCGGGCGCGCCTGAGGGGCGCACGCGAAGCCAAGCCCCACCACGTCACACCACACCACACTGCGCTGCGCCAGTTAAGCCAGCTAAGCCAAGCCCCACCACGTCACACCACACCACACTGCGCTGCGCCAGTTAAGCCAGCTAAGCCAAGCCCCACCACGTCACACCACACCACACTGCGCTGCGCCAGTTAAGCCAGCTAAGCCAAGCCACGCCACGCCCATTCCAGCCCAGCCATGCGAAGCCTTGTCACGGTAGGGGAAGCAAAGGCAGGGCACGCTACATCAAACCACGTCACACCGCGGCAGCGGCTCACCATGTGAATGCCAGCTACTGCCACTCTGTGTAGCAGGGACGTTCATTCCAGACGGGTAATATGTTGCATATTTACAATGTGGTCACGGCCTATTTGTAGTTGGTAAATTAAAGGGCCTGTGCTAGTGTTTCCCGCTTCCCGTCTTCTCGCGAGTACTTTGTGTTGTCAGTTTTATTCGGCGCCGCTTTGTTGGTAGCCATGCAATTTCTTGGTGACGCCGTCGTGCGCCTTATGGGGGTACCGCTTCCAGGTCCGTTGCTGGGCATGGTATTCATGCTGCCGGTGCTTATGCTGTTGCGTCGTGTGCCTGAGGGCCTGGGCACAATCTGTCGCTATTTGCTGGGCAATATGCCGCTTCTGTTCGTGCCGCTGATCGCGGGTGTTATGACCCAGTTTGGGGTGCTTGGCCTTGAATGGATTCCTTTTCTGCTGTCATGCATTGTGGGCACGGCGATCACCATTGTGGTGACGGCGCTGGTGTTTCGCTGGATGATGCAGCGCACGACCGGGAAAAAATCATGACCAATATTCTTGAGCAGGTCGTGTCCTGGTTTACGTTGCCGGCATTACTCTGGCTGGCACTGACGGTGGCGGCCTATCTGCTGGCCATCAGGTTATATGTGCGGGCGGGGCGCCATCCTTTTCTTACCCCCGTGCTGGTGGCGGTTGTCATGGTTATCGTCGCGCTATATGCCAGTGGTACCAGTTACGATACCTATGCCGTGTATACCTTGCCTTTGCGTTATCTGATTGGGCCCGCCACGGTGGCGCTGGCCATACCTTTATATAGCCAGATCGCCCGGCTCAAGCGTGTTGCATTGCCAGTGCTGGTGTCGCTGGCTGTTGGTTGCATAACTGGCATTGTCTCTGCGGTGGGCATTGCGTGGGTATTTGGTGCCAGTTGGTCAACGCTGGTTTCTCTGGCGCCCAAGTCGGTCACCATGCCTATTGCCATGGAAGCGGCAGCGCTCAATGGGGGCGTGTCGTCGCTGGTTACAGTGGCCGTAGCTATTACAGGTGTGGCAGGCGTAGTTATGGCGGGTGGCCTTTTTCGCTACCTTCGCATTACCGATGATGCTACCCAAGGGTTTGCACTGGGGCTGAGCGCGCACGCAATCGGTGTGGCCCGGGCCTACCAGGTTAGCGAAACGACCGCTGCCTTTGCTGCTCTGGGCATGGGGTTAAACGGCATCGCGACGGCAGTAGTGCTACCCTTTTTGATCTATCTACTGGCGCTTTTGTGAGCCGGAAGCTATGATTTTGCAAGAACTGAGCGCTTCCGCGTGGCGGTAAAGGGGCGCCCTCAAACTATTAATTACAAGGCTAAGGAGACGCAAGATGTCCAGTATTTACGATCAAGGTTTACCTAAAACTCCCGCCAATTACGCGCCCATTTCTCCGCTGTCATTTATCGAACGCAGTGCCAGTGTTTATCCAGACCAACTCGCTGTAATTCACGGCACGGGCCCCTCTGCGTTGCGCCGTACCTGGGCCGAGGTTTACGCGCGCTGCAGGCAGCTTGCCAGTGCACTCAGCAAAGACGGGATTGGCAAGGGCGATACGGTTGCCGTCATGATGCCCAACACCCCACCCATGGTTGAAGCGCATTTTGGTGTTCCCATGACGGGGGCGGTGCTCAATACATTGAACACACGGCTAGACCCTGAAATGATCGCCTATATGCTGGATCACGGCGAGGCCAAGGTCATTATCGTCGACACCGAATTTGCGTCGGTGGTTAGCAAGGCAATTGGTTTGCGTACGAATACGCAGCCCATCAAGGTTATTGATGCCTCAGACGTGCTGTACACCGGCGGCAACGACACAGCAGGTGAAATCGAATACGAAGATTACATCGCTGGCGGCGACCCTGATTATGCATGGGAACTACCCGGCGACGAATGGGATGCCATCGCGCTTAACTACACCAGCGGCACGACAGGCAAGCCCAAAGGGGTTGTGTACCACCATCGGGGCGCTGCAGCCGCGGCTATTTCAAATATTCTCGAATGGGACATGCCGCACCACGCTGTTTATCTTTGGACTTTGCCTATGTTCCACTGCAATGGGTGGTGCTTTCCGTGGGCAGTTGCTGCGCGTGCAGGGGTCAATGTGTGCCTGCGCCGGGTTGAGGTTCAAGCCATCTGTAACGCCATGCGTGAGCATGGTGTCACGCACTATTGCGGCGCACCTATAGTTCACAGCCTGCTGGTTAATGCCCCGCAGAGCATGAAAGAAGGCATTCCTTCAGGGGTCAAGGCCATGGTGGCCGGTGCAGCGCCACCCGCATCCATGATAGAAGGCATGGAACGCCTGGGTTTCGACCTTTTGCACGTTTACGGCCTGACCGAAACATATGGCCCGGCCACGGTGTGCCCCAAGCACGATAGCTGGAACGATCTCGACATTGGTGAACGCGCGCGGCTTAATTCGCGTCAGGGCGTGGCCTATCATCTTGAGCGTGGCATTGCCGTCATGGATGGCGAAACCATGCAGCCTGTGCCTGCAGATGGAGAAACCATGGGCGAGATCATGTTTCGGGGCAATATCGCCATGAAGGGGTATCTTAAAAACCCCGAGGCTACGCAAGAAGCGTTGCGAGGGGGGTGGTTTCATAGCGGTGATCTGGCTGTCATGTACCCGGACGGTTACGTCAAAATCAAAGACCGAAATAAAGACATTATTATTTCAGGTGGTGAAAATATTTCTTCTATCGAAATTGAAGACGTGCTTTATCGCCACCCCGCTGTACTGGCAGCTGCCGTAGTGGCACGGCCCGATGATAAGTGGGGTGAAACGCCATGCGCCTTTCTAGAACTTAAGGCTGATGCCGAGGTTACGTCTGACGAAATTATTGCGCATTGCAAGAAGCACATGGCCAATTTCAAGGTGCCCAAAACCGTGTTGTTTTGCGAGTTGCCCAAAACATCTACCGGAAAAATCCAGAAATTTGAGTTGCGCAAACGCGCCGAAGCGCTGAACGCGACGGTGGCCCAGTAGTTGTTGCCCTATTTACGGCATAATCGTTACTGTGCAAGAGCCATTAATTAATGGCTTCTTGCCAACAATTTTCATACGGGCGTGGCCCGTTGTCATACAGAGGTTGATGCATGCCATCTTTTGATGTGGTTTCAGAGGTAGATAAACACGAACTTAGCAACGCGGTTGATCAAGCCAATCGCGAGATCGAAACTCGTTTTGACTTTAAGGGTACGGGCGCCGTGTTCGAGCTGGAAGGGTATGTGGTCACCCAGTCTGCCCCCAGTGTTTTTCAGCTTAATCAAATGCTAGATATTTTGCGTGGCCGGTTAACAGCGCGCAGTATTGATATACGTTGCATGGAGATCGGTGATCCGCTCGAAAACGTTTCGGGTGCGCGGCGCAAGGTCACCGTACGTCAGGGCATTGAACAGGCGCAGTCCAAAAAGCTTATTGCTGCAATGAAAGCGGCCAAGCTCAAGGTTGAGTCACAGATCAATGGCGACAAGCTGCGCGTTACCGGAAAAAAACGCGATGACCTTCAGGCTGCCATGGCTTTGCTGCGTAAAACAGATGTCGACCTGCCGCTGCAGTTCAACAACTTTCGTGATTGAAGGGCAGATTCCTGGTCGAAATACAGACACGCGATGGAAGCGTGGGTGTCTGATTGAAAAGCTGGTACGTGATGGAAACGCGTATGCCTGTTCGAAAAACAGGTATGCGACTAAAGAGCAGCTGCCTGATCGACATGTATTTGTGTGGTTTGAATTAAACGTGGCAGCGCTTCGGCGCGCTGTCACGTAGTCTAGACCAGCCACCTTGCTTAAGATAGGCGCGTTTGTTGTGGCGCTTCAGGGTTTCAGGCGGTAGCCTGTCTTGAAGATTCTGGCCAGCAACAGCGCGCATAACAACAAGAAAAACAGCGTCATGCCCAGGCTAACGAATACGTTAACGTCGGCAATGCCGTAGAAGCTCCAGCGAAAGCCGCTTACCAGGTACACCACCGGGTTAAGCAGGGTAACTTTTTGCCAAAACGACGGCAGCATATCAATAGAATAAAAACTGCCACCCAGAAAGGTGAGCGGCGTAACAATGAGCAGCGGCACCAGTTGCAGCTTTTCAAAGCCATCGGCCCAGATGCCGATGATGAACCCAAAAAGGCTGAAGGTTACTGAGGTAAGCACCAGAAACGTTAGCATCCAGATCGGGTGGTCTATATGCAGCGGTACAAAAAATTCTGCCGTCAAAAGAATAATGATCGCCAGCACAATAGACTTGGTGGCTGCAGCACCTACATAGCTGACCACGATTTCCATGTGTGACACAGGCGCCGACAGAATCTCATAAATAGTGCCCGTAAACTTCGGAAAATAAATACCGAAGGAGGCGTTGGAAATACTTTGCGTGAGCAATGAAAGCATGACCAGGCCGGGTACGATGAAGGCACCATAGCTAATGCCTTCTATTTCGGTAATGCGGTTACCAATGGCTGCGCCAAACACCACGAAATACAGCGACGTTGAGAGCACCGGCGCAACCAGGCTTTGTAGCAGGGTGCGCCAGCTTCGGGCCATTTCGAACAGATAAATGGCACGCATAGCATGAACGTTCATTTTGCTTCCTGCAGTAATTGAACGAAGATTTCTTCCAGTGAGCTTTGCTTGGTGCGCAGGTCTTTGAAGTGGACATCCGCATGTCGCAATGCGTCAAACAGTTGGGTGATGGCGTTTTGACCTGCGTGTATATCGTAGGTGTAGACCAGTTCGCAGGGGTCGTTTGGCGACGTTTCTAGCTTGAATGCGGCCAGCGATGCCGGTATGGTCGGCAAAGGCTGCTGCAATTGCAACAGCAATTGTTTTTTGCCCAGCTTTTGCATCAGCTCAACCTTGTTCTCAACCAGTACGATCTCACCGTTGTTGATGACGCCGACGCGGTCAGCCATGTCTTCGGCTTCTTCGATATAGTGTGTTGTGAGAATAATGGTGACACCCGTGCTACGCAGCGTGCGCACCAGCGCCCACATGTCTTTGCGCAATGAAACGTCTACTCCGGCTGTGGGTTCGTCCAGAAAGAGTATTTGCGGCTCATGCGCCAGCGCCTTGGCGATAAGTACACGGCGCTTCATGCCGCCAGACAGCGTGATGAGCTTATTGTCTTTTTTATCCCAGAGCGACAGCGATCGCAGCACTTTTTCGATATGTGCGGGGTCGCGTGGCTTGCCAAACAGGCCGCGACTAAAGCTGACGGTAGCCCAAACGGTTTCAAACGCGTCGGTAGTAAGTTCTTGGGGAACCAGGCCGATTTTTGCGCGCGCTTCACGATAGTTTTTGACAATGTCGTGCCCATCGGCCAGCACGGTGCCACTGCTCGCGTTGATCAGGCCGCAGATGACGCTGATCAGCGTGGTTTTGCCCGCCCCGTTGGGCCCAAGTAATGCAAAGATTTCACCGCGGCGAATATCCAGGTTAATGTCTTTAAGTGCCTGGAAGCCGCCTGCGTAGGTTTTGTTCAGGCCTGCTATTGAGATGACTGGCTGCATAATGATTTTCCGATGACACTCGGGCACAATAGCATATTCGAAGCCTTAAGTTCAGCGTCGGCTCATCGCTCTAGGCGCCATGCTGTGCAGGGCTGATATTAGTCTTATTCTGCTGCGCAGAAATGCCGCAGAAGTTGTCCGCTACAAGGCGGGCGAGGGTGTTCTTTCATGGATAAAGCCGCTTACGCGCACGCTTTACTTACTCCCAGCCAAATGTATGCGGCCGACAAGGCCGCCATGAAGGCGGGCGTGTCGGGTCCGGCGCTTATGGAGGCAGCTGGCGCGGCTGTTGCCCAGGCCGTTATCGCGCGCTGGTCCCCCCGCCCGGTGTCAGTGCTGTGCGGCCCCGGCAATAACGGTGGCGACGGCTTTGTTGCCGCTCGTCATTTGCAGAATGCGGGTTGGCCTGTACGGCTCGGGCTGCTTGGCGCACCCGATGCGCTGTCGGGCGACGCCGCCCATCATGCCCGTTTGTGGGCTAGCGTGGTGGAGCCCATGTCTCCCGCTTTGCTCGAGGGGGCCGGTCTCGTCATTGATGCGTTGTTCGGCGCGGGTCTTTCGCGGCCGCTTGATGGCGTGGCGGCTGATACCGTTTCGGCGCTGGCAGGCAGCGGACTACCCGTGTGTGCGGTTGACGTGCCCAGCGGCCTCGACGGTGGCAGCGGCGCAGCACGGGGCTCTGTGGCTTCAGCGTGTTTAACTGTTACGTTTTTTCGCAAAAAGCCCGGTCATTTGCTTTTGCCGGGTCGGCAAAAGTGCGGCGACGTGGTGGTGGCTGATATTGGCATTCCTGACGCCGTGCTCAATACTATCGAGCCACTGGTTTTTGAAAACAACCCTGCGCTGTGGCTGCACGCGTTTCCTTGGCCGCGTGTCGATGCACACAAGTATCAGCGTGGGCATGCACTGGTTGTAGGGGGGCGTATTATGACCGGCGCTGCCCGCCTGGCGGCAACGGCCTGTGCACGCATGGGCGCCGGGCTGGTTACGGTCGCGGCACCGTTACTGTCTTGGCCTATCTATGCGTCGGCCCTTACCAGCATTATGGTGCACCCTATACGCGAATCAGGGTCGTTGGGCGACATCCTGGCTGATGCCCGTATCAATGTCGTCGTACTGGGACCGGGTGCGGGTATTTCTGAGCTCACGCGGCGTCAGGCGTTGCAGGTGCTGCAAGGAGAACGGGCGACGGTGCTCGACGCCGACGCGATTAGTGTGTTTGGCAATGACCCCCAGGTGTTTTTTGACGCTATTCAGGGGCCGTGTGTGCTAACGCCGCATGATGGCGAGTTCAGTCGCATCTTTCCGGGCGAGGGTAGCAGGCTGGAGCGCGCGCTCAATGCCGCGCGACTCAGCGGCGCGGTCGTCGTGTTAAAGGGCGCTGACACCGTTATTGCCGCACCAGACGGACGTGCTGTTATTAATAGCAATGCACCGCCTCAACTTGCCACGGGCGGCACCGGCGACGTTCTAGCCGGCATGACAGCTGGCCTGATTGCACAAGGCATGCCTCTCTTTGACGCAGCTGCGGCGGCTGTTTGGTTGCACGGCGAGGCGGCACGCCTGTATGGCATAGGTCTTATCTCAGAAGATCTGCCGGGCATGCTGCCCCGCGTACTGCGGCGGCTCAGGCATCACAGTTAGGTGCTCGCGGTAAACTTAACACTATCGATCCCGCTGGGCATCATCGCTCAAGCCCGGCGTATCACACAAGGTATGTGCCCATGTCCGATGTAATTGCCCTGGTTTTTGATTTTGACGATACGCTGGCGCCTGACAGCACGTCAGGGTTTCTGGCCGATATGGGTGTTGACGTTGAGCAATTCTGGGCCCAGGAAGTGGGGCCGTTACTGGCGCAACAAGATTGGGATCCGGTACCCGCCTACCTGTACAAAATGATAGAGCTGTCTCGGTCAGTCAGCCATGGCACAATTACACGTGAGCGGCTCCAACAATGGGGCAGCCGTTTGCCACTGCATTCGGGCGTTGAAACCCTGTTCAGCCGTCTTCGCACTACCGTTCAGGCGCAGCACCCGCAAATACAGATTGAGTTTTACCTGATTACCAGTGGCATCGGCGATGTCGTGCGCAGCACATCTATTGCGAGCGAGTTCACAGATATCTGGGCTTCTGAATTTATATATGACTCGCAAACGTCAGGTATTGAATTTCCGCGGCGTATTGTCAGTTTTACCGACAAAACACGTTATCTGTTTCATATTCAAAAAGGCATTATCGGGCCAGCCTCACGCAACAAGCCGTTTGAGGTCAATCGTAAAATCCCCGAAGACAGGCTGCGTGTGCCTTTCGAACAAATGATATTTGTGGGTGATGGTTACACAGACATTCCGTGCTTTTCTCTTATACGCCGATCAGGTGGGGTAGCGTTCGGCGTATGGGACCCAAAACATCGAGACAAGCGCAGCCGGGCTTGGGGCTTCATCCAGGAGGGCAGGGTCTCTAACCTGAATCAGGCGCGCTACGATGATGAAGCCGAGCTATATCAATGGCTGGAAGAGGCGGTCGATAGCATCGCCAGCCGCATGGCGATCAGCAACCGGATCTACCGTGGCTGAGCCGGAAATCTCCACGCTGACACTGCCGGCGGCAATGCTTACAGTGCCTTCTGATGCGGTGTTCAGCCAGTTTGATGAAGAGGCTATGCGCATGGCGCTGGCGCAAGCCAGGCTGGCGCGTGACGCAGGTGAGGTACCCGTGGGGGCCGTGGTACTCGATGGTTCAGGCAATGTACTTGGTCATGGGTTTAACCGCACTATCTCAGGCCATGACCCCACAGCACACGCCGAAATCGTGGCATTACGGCACGCTGCTATAGCCATGCAAAACTATCGGCTGCCTGATGCCTCGCTTTACGTCACGCTTGAACCCTGTGTCATGTGCATGGGCGCGATGCTGCACGCTCGCTTGCGCCGCATTGTGTATGGCGCCACTGACCCTAAAACGGGTGCCTGCGGCAGCGTGCTCACGCTGCAGTCTCAGCCCCAGTTAAATCATCAGACACAGGTTGTAGGTGGTTTGCTGGCTGCAGAATGCGGTGATCTGCTGCGACAGTTTTTTCGCGAACGTCGCCAGGCCAAGCGCAAAGCACCAATTACTGACGCCTTGTAAGCTAGAGGTGGTTGTTTCCCCCGCTTGCACAAGCCCGTAACTGTGTGCGTCGACTGAAACTGGCACACCAGGACGTGCACGCAGTGCATATTACGCAATCACTGCGCGCGATGTTTTGTACGTGTGTTGCCCGGGTGTATTACCATTATGTCTGTCAACATTCAGCAGGAACTCGCTCTCATGGCCAAGGCTCGCACCCACGCTCACCCCGACACGGCAACCGACGTCGTCGAGAATCAAAACAGCGCGGGCAAACCCGCCAAACGTGCCAAGCGCACAGCCGCCGGGGTCAAGAAGGGGGTAAAAGCGGGCCAGGCACATGATGCTGATCAGAGTCCTAGCCAGAGCCAGAGCCAAGTTAAGAGCAAAAACCAGGGCGAGAGCAAAGGCCAGGCTAAGAGCACAAGCCAGACCAAGAACAAAACCGAGCCTAAGAGCAAAAACCAGGTCAAGAGCGCAAGCCAGCAGGCCAAGAGCAAAAGCCAAGCCAAGAGCGCCAGCGAGGCCATTGTTCACGCGCATTCTGGCAACGACGACCACGACCACGACCACGAGCATAATCATGCGCACAGCCATCCGGCGCCCGGCGGCATTTATCTGTTTTCACCTTCGGGGGCTGTAACGGATGCGACCGCGCTTGAGAAAGCACGTACCCGGTTGAGCTCGCTGGGGTTTCGTACGGCTGTTGACCGCACGGTGCTGGCTGTGCATGAGCGATTTGCCGGTACCGATAAACAGCGTCTGGCGGCCATTGCCCGTTCCTTGAAACAAAAGCATCCTGTGGTCATGGCAACGCGGGGTGGTTATGGTTTGTCCAGGCTGTTGCCCTTTATTGACTGGCAGGCTGTCGCAGACAGTGGCAAAACCTTCATTGGGCAAAGTGATTTCACGGCATTTAATCTGGCCTTGCTGGCCAAAACTGGGGCTTGCAGCTATGCCGGGCCCACAGCAATTTATGATTTCGGCGCTCCACGTATGGACGACCTTACGGCCGCGCTGTTTGTGGAAGCCATGCACGGTGAGCTCGAGGTACTGGGCTTTGAAACCGAAGACGCTGATCCGGTCGATGCACGCGGCGTGCTGTGGGGCGGCAATCTGGCCATGGTGGCATCGCTGGTAGGCACGCCTTATATGCCCAAGATACGGGGTGGCATCCTGTTTCTCGAAGATATAAGCGAACATCCGTTCCGTGTCGAGCGCATGCTCACGCAGTTGTGGCATGCGGGCATACTGGGCCAGCAGAAGGCCATTCTGTTGGGTCGCTTCACCGAATATCGCCTGGGCGCCATCGATAATGGCTATGATTTGCCTGCCGTCGTTGCCTGGTTGCGCGAGCATGTCAAAGTGCCGGTGATTACAGGGTTGCCCTATGGGCATGCCAAAGTAAAGGCAACATTGCCCATAGGCCGCAAGGTTGGCATCGCCACCGAGCCTGGCCTGGCGCACTTGGTGCTCGAAGAGCGCCATTAAGTGGGCTCGCCGGGCCTCTTGGCCTGGCGGCAAGCATGCATGCGTGGGGCTTGTTAAACTAGTGGGTTGTTCTGTGTTCTGAATTACTTACTGCGAACCCCACCCCGTGATCTCAACTGCCAATCTAACTATCCAGTTCGGCTCCAAGCCGCTTTTTGAAAACGTCAGCGTCAAGTTTGGTGAAGGAAACCGATACGGCCTCATTGGGGCCAATGGTTCCGGCAAATCTACCTTCATGAAGATTATTGGCGATGATCTGGAGCCCAGTGCGGGTAACGTGTCGCTTGAGCCAGGCGTGCGCCTGGGCAAGCTGCGGCAAGACCAGTTTGCCTATGAGGATGTGCGCGTTCTCGACGTAGTCATGATGGGCCACGAAGAGATGTGGCAGGTTATGGCTGAGCGTGATGCAATTTACGACAACCCCGAGGCCACTGAAGACGACTACATGCGCGCGGCCGAGCTTGAGGCCAAGTTTGCGGAGTACGACGGGTATACTGCCGAGTCACGCGCAGGCGAACTGCTGCTGGGCCTCGAACTAACAGTAGATCAGCACGAGCTGCCCATGCGTGAAGTCGCTCCGGGCTGGAAGTTGCGGGTGCTGCTGGCCCAGGCTCTGTTTTCCAACCCTGATGTCTTGCTGCTCGACGAACCGACCAACAACCTCGACATCAACACCATACGCTGGCTCGAAGACGTGCTGAACAGCTATCAGAGCACCATGATCATCATTAGCCATGACCGTCACTTCCTGAATCAGGTGTGTACGCATATGGCCGATCTTGACTACCGTGAATTGCGCATTTACCCGGGCAACTATGATGACTACATGCTTGCGTCAACCCAGGCGCGTGAACGCCTGACAAACGCCAACGCCAAGGCTAAAGAACGCGTGGCCGAGTTGCAAGACTTTGTCCGTCGCTTTTCAGCCAACAAATCCAAGGCGCGCCAGGCAACTTCACGGTTAAAGCAGATAGACCGCATTAAGTCAGAATCCGTCCAGGTTAAGCCGTCGTCGCGCCAGAATCCATATATTCGGTTCGAGCAGAACAAAGTCCTGCACCGCCTCGCCGTCACCATCGATGGCATCAGCAAGGCCTTTGATCAGCCCGTTATCCGCAATTACTCAGCCATGGTCGAGGCAGGCCAGAAAGTGGCCATTATTGGCGCCAACGGCGTCGGTAAAACAACACTGCTCAGGATGCTGGCCAATGATCTGAAACCTGATTCAGGTGCGGTAAAGTGGTCAGATACCGCTGACATAGGCTATATGGCGCAAGACGTATCCCATCAGTTCGATTCCACCAAAAACCTGTTTGACTGGCTGGGTGATTACCGGCAGCCGGGTGATGACGACCAGTCGTTGCGTTCAGTTATGGGGCGTTTGCTGTTTTCGGGTGACGACATCAGCAAAGAGGTAAATGTGCTTTCTGGTGGCGAAAAAAACCGCATGAGTTTTGGGCGGCTAATGCTGGGTCGTCATAACGTCATGCTGCTCGATGAACCTACCAACCATCTGGATATGGAATCCATCGAGTCGTTGCAGTTTGCGCTGGAACTGTTCGAAGGCACGCTGTTTTTCGTGTCGCATGACCGCGAGTTCGTATCAGGCCTGGCTACCCGTATCATCGAAATTATGCCTGACGGCCAGATCATTGATTACACAGGCAGCTACGACGATTACCTCGCTTCGCGCGGAATCGCCGCCTGATGTAACGAGTGCCTGTTTCGTATACCCTGAGCGCACCGGCGTCTTACGAAGAAGACATTAAAAAGAGCCGGTTTCTGGCGTTGGCAGACGCTGTGCAAACGCCCGAAGAGGCGATGGCGTTTTTTGCCGCAAACAGCGTTGCCGATGCCACGCATAATTGCTGGGCGTACCGCATTGGCGCTGAGTACCGTTTTAATGATGATGGTGAGCCCGGCGGCACAGCCGGGCGCCCGATTCTGCAGGCCATAGAAGGTCAGCAGTGCGACCGCGTTGCCGTATTGGTCATACGCTGGTTTGGTGGTGTAAAGCTGGGGACGGGCGGCTTGATGCGCGCCTATGGCGGTGCGGCGGCGCAATGTCTGCGTCTGGCTGCCAAAACCGAGCTTGTCGACGAAGTGCAGGTAAGCTGCGCCTGCGATTTTGCCGACATCGCCATTTTTCGGGCGCGCCTGCCTGGCTTTGATGTACGGGTGCTTGATGAGCAGTTTACCGATACGGGTGTGCGCTGGGTGCTTGCCGTGCCCCGCACCGAGGCTGCAGCGCTGCAGGCCCTGCATACCAACCTGACGCGCGGCAAAGGCATGTGGGAGCCGAAAGAGTAACAAGGCGGGCCATTTACGCTCTGTGACGCGAACCTGCCGGGCGTAGTGTCGCCAGCAGGTCACACGCGGCCCGAATCAGGCCTGTTCTTCGCCAGCACCGTTTTGCTGGGCGGCAATCTCGGCGTGCACTTGCTCCATGTCGAGGTCGCGTATTTGCGCAATCAGCTCATCGAGCTGCGAGGCCGACAGAGCGCCGGGTTGCGAAAACAGCAAAACCTGCTCACGAAACACCATGAGTGTCGGAATTGAGCGGATGGACAGCGTGGTGGCCAGCTCCTGCTCGACTTCTGTATTGACCTTGGCGAATGTGATGTCGTCGTTTTTCTCGGCGGCAGCCTCAAAAGTTGGCGCAAAGTTATTGCAAGGCCCGCACCACGGTGCCCAGAAGTCCACGATGAGTGGCTTGGTGTCCTGGATGGCTGTCTGAAATGTGTCTTTGTCCAGTTCGATGGTGCTCATAGATACCCCTAAAAATAAAAAAGCGGCCTCTAGAAAGCCGCTTGTTCTGGATAGTTTGAGCTTCCAGTGTAACGCCTTTGCGAGGCCGTTGCAGAGGCCGCAGGCTGACCTCTGCTTGAAAGAGGCCTGTTTCGGCAGCCATTTCGTTGATTTTTATTCGGCGAAAAATCCATATTTGATGACGAACAGAATGGCGACGAGCAGGGTTGCCATGTGGATGTCGCGGAAGCGGCCCGTCACGGCCTTGAGCACGACATAGCTTATAAAGCCAAAGGCCAGACCATTGGCAATGGAATACGTAAAAGGCATGGCCATGGCGGTGAGGGCAGCTGGCGTTGCTTCGGTGACGTCTTTCCAGTCAACATTGACGATCTCGCGAAGCATGAGGCCGGCCACGTAGAGCAGGGCTGGTGCGGTGGCGTAGGCAGGTACGGCACCTGCCAGCGGTGCCAGGAACAGCGACAGCAAGAACAATACGCCTATGGTCAGGGCAGTAAGGCCGGTGCGCCCGCCAGCCTGCACGCCAGAAGCGCTTTCGGCGTAAGCGGTGGTGCTACTGGTTCCCAGGAATGAACCCGCGACAATCGCTGTACTGTCAGCCAGCAAGGCCCGGCCAAGGCGGTTGGGCTTGCCTTCTTCGATGAGGCCGGCGCGGGTGGCCACGCCGATCATGGTGCCGGTGGCATCAAACACTTCGACCAAAACGAGCACCAAAATGACGTGGACAAACCCGGTGTGTAACGCGCCCATGATGTCGAGTTGCATAAAGGTGGGTGCCAGACTGGGTGGTGTGGAAAACACACCATAAAACTGGCTGTTGCCCGTAGCCATGGACAGCACCGTGACAACCAGAATGCCGATAAGAATGGCTCCACGCACCTTGAGTGCGTCGAGCCCGGCAATTATAAAAAACCCAAGTATGGCGAACAGTGGGGGGGCAGAGGTCAGGTCGCCGAGGCCAACTTTGGTGGCTTCGTTGGCCACCACAATGCCTGAGCTGCTGAATGCAATGAGCGCGAGAAACAGCCCAATACCTGCGGCAATGGCCGAGCGTAAAGAATGGGGTATGCCTGCGACCAGCCACGTTCGGACGCCCGAGACGGTGAGCAATACAAAGATAACGCCAGAGATGAATACAGCCCCCAACGCCTGCTGCCAGGTGTATCCCAGGGTTCCTACCACGGTAAACGCAAAAAACGCGTTAAGCCCCATGCCTGGTGCCATGCCGATAGGCCAGTTAGCCACGAACGCCATAATAAACGTGCCAAGTGCGGCGGCCAGGCAGGTGGCGACAAACACCGCGCTTTTATCCATGCCCGTCGTCGACAGAATCTCGGGGTTGACGAAGATAATGTACGACATGGTAAGAAACGTAGTAATCCCGGCAAGGATCTCTGTGCGAGCGGTGGTATTGTGCTCACGCAACTGGAAAAAACGTTCTAGCATAATGATTCCCGTGGCAGATAGCTGGTCGTTATTGCAGGTTGGTCGTTATTGCAGTATTGATAGCTAGAATTCTACGGCGGTTTGTCTGCGGGTTGTACACTAGCAATCATGATAATTATAGGTTTTGAAAGTTCATGCGATGAAACCGGCGTTGCTCTGGTCGATACCCAGCGCGGCTTGCTGGCACACGCCCTGCACAGTCAGATTGCCATGCATCGCGAATACGGGGGGGTCGTACCTGAATTGGCGTCGCGCGATCACATCCGGCGCGTCTTGCCGCTGACGCGAGAAGTATTGCAGAAAGCAGGCGTGTCCATGGACGACATCGGCGCGGTCGCCTATACCGCTGGGCCCGGCCTTGCAGGAGCCCTGCTAGTGGGCGCAAGCGTGGCCCAATCTTTTGCGTGGGCGCGGGGTTTGCCTGCCATACCCATTCATCATCTTGAAGGCCATCTGCTTTCGCCGCTGCTGGCCCAGCCTCGTCCTGACTTTCCTTTTGTCGCGCTACTGGTCTCAGGTGGGCACACGCAGCTCATGAGGGTGGATGGCGTAGGGGCGTATTCTCTGCTCGGCGAAACCCTTGACGACGCAGCGGGCGAGGCTTTCGACAAATCGGCCAAGCTGATGGGGCTGGGTTACCCGGGTGGCCCGGCGCTTTCTGCGCTGGCGCGCAAGGGCGACCCGCAACGTTTTGCGTTGCCCCGACCGATGCTGCATAGCCGCGATCTTGATTTCAGTTTCAGTGGGCTTAAAACAGCGGTGCTTACGCGTATCAAGGCTGCCGACAAAGACGGCGGGCTTAGTGAGCAAGATCGAACCGACCTGGCTGCAGCTACTGAGGCGGCAATTGTGGACGTGCTGGCGGCAAAATCCATTAAAGCCATGAAACAGACAGGCCTGAAGCGGCTTGTGGTGGCGGGTGGGGTAGGTGCCAATCGGTTGCTGCGCGAGCGTTTGGTAACCACCATGAAAGGCCTGGGCGGCGAGGTGTTTTTCCCGCCGTTAGAGTTTTGCACTGATAACGGCGCCATGATTGCCTTTGCCGGCGCTTGCCGCGTCAACGCCGGCCTGGCTGATCTGTCTGCAGGGCACCATGCGTTTACGGTAAAACCTCGTTGGGATCTGCGCGATGTTTGTCTTCCCGCAGACAACGCGGTTGTTCAGGCCTAGCGACGTCGCTGACCCGGTTTTTTCTTGTCGCTGCCAATACGGGTTTCTTTGCCTGTCATGAGGCGGCTGATATTGGCCTGGTGGCGGTAAAGCAGCACCACACTGATAACAACAATGGCGATAGCTACGGAGCCATCCATGCGCCAGGCGACATTGCCACCCAGAAGATAATAAAACGGCGCAAAAATGGCCGCTACGATGGACGCCAGTGAAGAATACCTCGACACCCAGGCAATAATTAGCCATGTGCCCACGGTTGCCAGTGCCAGCCATGGGTTGAGCCCCAGCAGAACGCCCAGGGCAGTGGCAACACCTTTGCCGCCTTTAAACCCAATAAACAAGGGGTAAACATGCCCCAAAAATGCGGCCACGGCACAAGCCGCGACCACGCTGAAAGACAGCCCGAAACGCTGGGTGATCCATACAGACAGCACCACGGCTGCCCACCCTTTGGCGGCATCACCAAGCAGCGTTAACGCCGCCGCGGTTTTGTTGCCTGTGCGCAAGACGTTGGTGGCCCCGGGGTTTTTGGAGCCGAAGCTGCGCGGATCGGCCAGGCCCATGGCCCGACTGACGACGACAGCAAACGGTATCGACCCTATGAGATACGATGCGACTATAAGAAGAACGGCGATGAGGGTGGCTGAAATCATAGACATAGAAAGGCTGGCTCCGTTGGCTGCTGCACGCGATTCTACCTAGTGTCGCCCAAATTACCAAAACGACCGGGTACAATTCGCTACGTTCGGTTGAGTTTATGTGGAAAGCAATGCGCATACTAGTATCCAATGATGATGGTTATAACGCTCCCGGGCTCGAAGCGCTGGTCAAAGCGCTTGATGGCCTGGGCGACCTCACTGTAGTGGCGCCTGAAACCAACTGCAGCGGTTCATCCAACTCGCTGACGCTCAACCGCCCTTTGTCGGTGCGGCAGGCCAAAAATGGCTTTTATTTTGTCAACGGTACGCCCTCCGATTGCGTTCACATCGCGCTTACGGGTTTGCTCGATTTCCGGCCTGATCTGGTGGTTTCGGGCATCAATAACGGCGCCAACATGGGTGAAGACACGCTGTACTCCGGCACCGTCGCGGCAGCCACCGAGGGCTATCTGTTTGGCATTCCCGCCATCGCCTTCTCAATTGTGCGCAAAGGCTGGGATCACCTCGATACGGCGGCGCGCATAGCCCGTCAGGTGGTTGAGCAACAAACCCGCTCGCCGCTGGCAGGCCAAATTCTTCTCAACGTTAATATTCCGGCTGTGCCCTACGAGGCCATTCAGGAAATCCGGGTTACCCGTCTGGGCAAGCGTCATCCTTCGGAGCCCGTTGTTAAAAGCAGTACACCCTATGGCGAGCCGGTGTACTGGATAGGGCCGGTCGGGCGTGTCTCTGACTCGGCCGATGACACCGACTTCGGTGCCATTGAGCAAAACGCGGTGTCGATCACGCCATTACGGTTTGATTTAACACACTACACCCAACTCGATCAGGTACGTACCTGGGCAGATCCTCTATGCGTAAACCGGTAGCGCCTTTTACCTTCGAGCGCGGTACCACCAACCGTTTCGGGCGGTCCAGTCTGGGCGGCGGCGTATCGGCAGCCAACAGCAACACACGGATTGTCACGGCTGCAGGCGCTGGCGTAACGGCCGGGCAGGCACCTACACGCGCCTTTCCGGGTCGTAGCGGGGCTGCACCCCTAAACACAGGTACGCCGGGCAAAGGTCAGTCTTTGCTGGCAAGCGCGGGGGCGCGAGCTCCGCAAGTCAATCTGGGTTTGAACTCCGAACGATCACGCGCCATCATGGTTCAACGCTTGCGCAATCAAGGCATCCAGGACGAGCGTGTGCTTAATGCCATGATGCAGGTGCCGCGGCATATTTTTGTCGATGAAGGCCTGGCCAGTCGTGCTTATGAAGACGCTGCATTACCCATTGGCCACAGCCAGACTATATCGCAGCCCTGGGTCGTGGCACGCATGATTTCGGCCATGTGTGAAAACCGCGAACCCACGCGCATTCTTGAGGTTGGCGCTGGGTGTGGTTACCAGACCGCCGTGCTGGCACATTTAGTCAAAGAAGTTCATGCAATCGAGCGCATTCGTGGCCTTTTCGAATCAGCCCGCGAAACGCTGCGATCGCTCAAGCTCATGTCACGCGTTCGTCTGGTTTTTGGAGACGGCATGGCAGGGTTACCCGGTTTAGCGCCTTTCGACGGTATCGTCGTTGCCGCTGCCGGTATTAAAATTCCCCAGGCGCTGCTAGAACAGCTCGCCGTTGGGGGCCGTCTAATCGCGCCTGAAGGAACGACTGCGCAACGGCTGATTCTCATTGAGCGCACCGGTGCCGCATCATGGCGCCGCGAAGAGCTCGAGTCAGTGCGTTTCGTTCCATTGCGTTCAGGTACACAGCCGTATTAAAAATGGAGACCTCTATGCATACAGAGATACAACAGTCAGGTCAAAACGCTTTTTTCCGCAATGCCAGGCCCGAAAGCGGCCGGCTTGCTTTAGTTGCCGTGGCTGTCGCCGCGGCGCTACTTGCTGGCTGTGCGGCTGAAACACAGGCGCCCATTACAGACATGACAGGTGGCAAGGCGACCACATCATCCGCCACCGGTACCTATGTTGTAAAACCGGGTGACACGCTATACCAGATCGCTCAGGCGCACAGCATGACTTACGCTGATCTGGCACGCATCAACAATATTACCGACCCCAGCCAGCTCAAGCCTGGGCAGGTACTGCGCGTTACAGGTAAAGCGGCACCCGCAGCGTCGACATCCGCCGGCCCTGCACAAACCATACCGGTAACCCCTGTGCAACCCGTAACGCCCGCAGCACCCGTTGACGTACCTCGCGCCAGCGACGCTGCTACTGTCAACTGGGGGTGGCCGGCATCGACATCCGGCAAAATCATCCAAGATTTCAATGCCAACACCAAGGGCATTGATATTTCGGGTGCCATAGGTGATCCTGTTTATGCGGCGGCCGATGGCGATGTGATGTACGCCGGAAACGGGGTACGCGGGCTGGGTAATCTAATACTGCTGGGGCATGGCAACAGCTTTGTTACAGCCTACGCTCATAATCATGAGCTTAAGGTCAAGACTGGGCAAAAGGTCAAGAAGGGCGATCAAATTGCTACGCTGGGGCAAACTGACACCAGTTCGCCACGCTTGCATTTCGAGATCCGTCGTGGCGGTACGCCGGTTAATCCAATGTCGTATCTGCCCAAGCGATGATCCCCACCCTGGTCTTTGACCTCGAAACTATTCCAGATGCCGAGGGCTTGCGCAGGCTAAACCCCAGCTGGGACCAGGGTATGTCAGACACCGACGTCATCGAAATGGCCTTGGCTGCCAGGCGCGAGTCTCACGGAAACGATTTCCTGCCTTTGCACCTGCATAAAGTGGCGGTGGTGGGCTGTGTATTTCGTGATGACAGGGGTTTTCGCGTTAAAACGCTGGGTAATGCCAGCGACCCCGAGCCGGTGTTGCTGTCAGCTTTTTTCAAAACCATCGAGCACTATACGCCGCGTCTGGTCAGCTGGAACGGCTCTGGTTTTGACCTGCCCGTGCTGCATTACCGCACGCTCATCCACGGCGTGCCCGCGCCTCGTTATTGGGATATGGGCGACGATGATCGCGACTTCAAGTTTAATAACTACATTAGTCGCTATCATCACCGCCACATCGATCTGATGGATTTGCTTGCCAAATACAATGGCCGGGCCAATGCCCCGCTTGACGAACTCGCCAAGCTTTGCGGGTTTCCAGGCAAGCTGGGCATGGACGGCAGTCAGGTATGGAGGGCGTGGTCCGAAGGTAAGGCTGATGAAGTGCGCGCATATTGTGAAACGGATGTGGTCAATACCTGGCTCGTGTATTGCCGCTTTCGTTTTTTGCGGGGTGAACTCGATCAGACTGCCTATGACGCAGAAGTGCGTCTGGTACAAGACACGCTGAACGCCAGCGATGCCCCGCACTGGAAAGAATACATGGCGGCATGGGCGGCAACTTGAGCGCTGAGTTTTAGTCGGCTCTATGCCGGCCCGCCCAAGGTTAGACGGAGCCAGGCGAGACAGGCCAGGGCTAGGGCAAGGCAGTGTGCATGCGCGCAATGCATACAAAAAAATGAAAACAACAGAATGACGGCTGTAATCGACTGAAAGGATTACGGCAAACTCTGAAACAGAGTCGAAACCGTTTGGCTTGCACAATTGAGTCTCCTCCTCAAAGCAACAAAGGAAGTCTTATGAAAGCCACCAACCTAACCATCTCCCTGAAACTCGCAGCAGTATCAGCAGCCATGGCGCTGGGCGGCGTTGCTTATGCCGCTTCAGGCACGGGCACAGCGCCGGTCGATGCAAGCAGCAACCAAAGCGTGGCAACGCAGTCAGCGCCCGCGGCGGCTCAGCAGAAAGACCATTCTTGGGGCCGCAAGGGTGAGGCGCATCGTCATGGCCATCATCGCCGTGGTGTCAAACACGATGTCGCTATGTGGGTGCCAGGCTATGGCCCACTGAATAAAACAGTCGTTGACTCGCTTGACCTGACTGCCGACCAGACCAAGCTGCTTAACGAAGTAAAAACAGAGCAGAAGCAGAGCCGGAAAACTCGCCACGACGCCATGAAAACCCAGCGCCAGACCCAGATAGAGCAGCTTAAGGCAGGCAAGATGGATCCGAAGGCTGCCATGCAGGCCTCAGAAAAGGCTGGAGAGCAGGCTATTGCTGCACGTCAAGACGCCAGCCAGAAGTGGTTAAAGGTCTGGGATGCGCTTGATACTACCCAGCGGCAAAAAGTCGCAGCTCATTTTAGCGAACGTGCCGAGAAGTTTGCACAGCGCTCAGAGCGTCACAAAGAAAAAAGGGCCGAGCATATAAAAAACAAAGACGGCGCAACGCAATCTAGCCCCGCATCAGCTCAGAGCTAAGTGCTTTTGACTGTTTAGCCAGTAACCGGTTGAACGCTAATCTTTTCTGACATCCTGGTGTGGCTTGCTCCGTAGCAGATCAGACCAAAACCCGGCTCGCGTGTTACAGCGAGCCGGGTTTTGATTTAGCAGGCAACAGTTATATTACGCTGGCAAGTACGTCAAATAACGTTCCTGACTCGACTTGCCTGGCATACGGTGTCAAAATTCGTCCCTTGATTTGCGGACTCCCTAACCATGACACTCGATGTACTTGAAATTGAATCGCTTGACCTTGATGGTCGCGGTGTTAGCCACCGTGACGGCAAGGTCATTTTTGTTGATGGTGCTTTGCCGGGCGAGCGGGTGCTGGCGCGTACCGTGCGCAGCAAGCCGTCGTATGATACGGCCAGGGTCGAAAAGATTCTCAGGCCTTCTTCTCAGCGTGTAACGCCTCCCTGTCCGTATTTTGGCACATGTGGTGGCTGTGCCATGCAGCATCTCGAACCGGCAGCCCAAGTGGCCGTTAAGCAGCGAGTACTCGAAGATGCTCTGGGGCATATCGGCAAAGTGCGCGCGGCTCAAATATTTCCGCCCATGCGCGGGCCTAACTTCGGTTATCGCTATCGTGCACGTCTCTCGGTACGCAGTGTGCGTAAAAAAGGCAAAGTGCTTGTCGGCTTTCGTGAAAAACGCGGCAGCTATGTGACCGACATGGAGCAGTGCCTGGTGTTGCCACCTCAGGTTTCGGCGCTATTAATGCCTTTGCGCGAGCTGGTTGGTGCCTTGTCGCAACCTGAGCGCATTCCGCAAATTGAAGTTGCGGTCGGAGACGAGACCATCGCCCTGGTGTTGCGCCATATGGAGCCGCTAACGGCCGACGACATTACTTTGCTGCGTGCTTTTGGCCAAGGCCATGGCGTAAGCTGGTGGTTGCAGGCCAAAGGCCCTGAAACCGTACACCCGCTCGAGAGGGCAGATGCCGACAGGCTGGCATATACCTTGCCAGAATTTGGCCTGCGCATGGCCTATAGACCTACCGACTTCACTCAGGTTAATTACCATATCAACCGATTGCTGATTTCACGGGCGTTGGGTCTGCTCGACGTCCAGCCCACGGATCGCGTGGCCGATCTGTTCTGTGGTCTCGGTAATTTTTCATTGCCGCTGGCCACACAGGCAGCGCAGGTGGTGGGCATTGAGGGCAGTGATCAATTGACGGAGCGTGCTCTTGAAGCCGCCCGCCAGAATGGCCTTGAAGAAAAATTGCGCTTTGCCACACTCAATCTGTTTGAAGTTGACGTGCAATGGTTGCGTGATCTCGGGCACTTTGACCGTATGCTTATTGACCCGCCGCGAGACGGCGCTGAAGCCGTTGCGCGGGCATTGTCAGCCCTGCGTGCAGATGAGCGCCCCAGTCGCATTGTGTACGTCTCCTGCAGCCCTGCGACGCTTGCGCGTGATGCTGGCATACTCGTGCACGAGGGAGGATATCGCTTGCGAGGCGCAGGCGTGATCAATATGTTTCCGCACACAGGGCATGTGGAGTCGATCGCTGTATTTGAGGCCTGAGTAGGGTGGGGCTCGGAAAATAGTGTATGCCTGCGAGCATTGTGCCATGAGCGCAGGCCGTCAAACGAGCAAGAAAGCGGCGCCGCATGGCATGAAACGTATGGCGGGCGCTGTAGCTATGGCGTAGCAGCAGGAACAGCAGGATCCGCAGGTACGGGAACAGATACAGTAGCGGTAACTGCAACTGAATCTGGACCTGAACCTGAAAAAAACTGTAACGCTGAAATTGATAATTTCAGCGTTTGTCGCGCCAGCAACTTAAATAGTTAAAACTTGGCCCCTTTAAGCAGTTCCTTAGTGTCGGACAGTGGTCTTACACGTTGGAATGTTGCTTGCAGGGGCCGGGCTGTGAGGCCATAAGACTACAAGTTTGCTTAGGCTGCGGTCTCGGCCAGAAGGCGCTCTGCTTCAATGCGCACTCGTTCAGGGGCCGTGCCACCTATATGTTTGCGGGCAGCCACTGAACCTTCGAGTGTAAGAACACCGTAGATGTCGCTCTCGATGGCAGGGTGGAAAGCCTGAAGCTCGGGCAAAGACAGGTCAGCCAGATCACAACCTTTTTCTTCGCAGGCGCGCACGGCGTGGGCGACCGTTTCGTGGGCATCGCGAAATGGCGTACCTTTTTTGACCAGGTAGTCGGCGAGGTCGGTGGCCGTGGCAAAACCCTGCAAAGCCGCCGCGCGCATGGCATCGGCCTTGACACGTATGCCGCCAACCATGTCTACAAAAATAGTCAGCGTGTCGCGTATGGTATCGGCGGCGTCGAACAGACCCTCTTTATCTTCTTGATTGTCTTTGTTGTAGGCGAGAGGCTGGCCTTTCATGAGGGTAAGCAGGGCGATAAGATGGCCGTTAACGCGGCCCGTCTTGCCACGTGCAAGCTCGGGAACATCGGGGTTCTTTTTTTGCGGCATGATGGAACTGCCCGTGCAGAAACGGTCGGCCAGATCAATAAAGCCCACACGCGGGCTCATCCACAGCACCAGTTCTTCTGACAGGCGCGATATATGCACCATGACAAGCGCAGCCGCTGCGCAGAATTCGATGGCGAAATCGCGGTCGGACACGGCATCGAGCGAGTTGCGGCACACGCCGTCAAAGCCCAGGGTACGAGCCACGCGCTCACGATCAATAGGGTATGAAGTGCCCGCAAGCGCGGCAGCGCCAAGTGGCAGGCGGTTTACCCGCTTGCGGCAGTCAGCCAGGCGCTCTGCGTCGCGGCCAAACATTTCGGCATAGGCAAGCACATGGTGCCCGAAGGTTACAGGCTGTGCCACCTGCAGGTGCGTGAAGCCAGGCATGATCGTTTCGGCGTGCTCAAGCGCGAGCCCGGCCAGCTTTTGACGCAGTTGGCGCAGCAAATCAATGGTAATGTCGATTTCGCCGCGCAGCCAGAGACGGATATCGGTGGCAACCTGATCATTGCGCGAGCGGCCTGTATGCAGCCGTTTGCCGGCATCGCCGATAAGTTCGACCAGGCGTTTTTCAATATTGAGGTGCACGTCTTCGAGGTCTATAGACCACTCAAAGGTGCCCGCTTCAATTTCTTGCAAGACAGTGACCATGCCTTTTTCAATGGAAGCCCTGTCTTCTTCGCTGATAACGCCGACCGCCGCCAGCATTTCGGCGTGGGCGAGTGAACCCTGGATATCGACGGCCGCCATGCGCTGATCAAAGTTAACTGACGCGGTATAGCGTTTGACCAGATCGGAGACGGGTTCTGAAAAGCGGGCGGACCAGGCCTGCGCCTTGTTTGCAAATTGATTTTGCAGGTCTGAAGACGTATTTTTTTCCATAGTGCTGAAATTATAAGGGACACGCTCAGTTATAGTATGGGCCATTGATTTACAAGGCTGTTTTGGCTGCTTAACGGTAGCTTTCTCTATCTGGATTATGGAAGAACACACCCTGCTGGCCCACCTTGACCACAACTGGTTGGGGGATCACATGCCGCAAACCCTATGGGGCCAGATTGCGCTAGGCATGGCTCTGTTGCTCATACTGGTGGTGCTGGCCAGCTGGATTACCTCGCGAGTACTTACTACCATTACGCGCCGTACCCTGGTCGCTGTAGGGCGAGACGACTGGTCGTCGTCGTTGTCTCATCGTCGGGTGTTTCGCAATGTCAGTTACGCCGTCCCGTTGCTTGTCGTTATGTCTAATATCGGGCTGTTGCCGATTGATGAGCGGCTCAGCGGGTTTCTTGTGCGGCTGTTTCTGTCGGCAGGCAGTGTGTTTTTGTTTATGGCGCTCAATGGCGTGCTGTCGGCCTGGCAAGACGTATACGCGCTCAGCACACGGGCTCAGACCAGGTCTATTAAAGGTTATCTTGAGCTTGGCAAAATCATTATGTGGGCGATTTGCCTGATCCTGGTCATATCCATTATGGTCAACCGCTCGCCGCTGTTGATGCTCTCTGGGTTGGGGGCCTTGTCTGCAGTCTTGTTGCTGGTTTTCAAAGACACACTGCTGTCACTGGTTGCCAGTACGCAGATGACGACAAACGACATGCTGCGCATTGGCGACTGGATCGAAATGCCCCAGGCGGGTGCCGACGGGTTCGTCATTGATATCGCCTTGCACACTGTCAAGGTGCAAAACTGGGACAAAACCGTTACCACTGTACCCACGTACAAGTTGTTTTCCGAAAGCTACCGAAACTGGCGTTATATGTTCGAGTCAGGTGGTAGGCGCATCAAGCGTACCTTGCGCATTGATGCGTCGACCGTCCGTTTTCTGACCGAAGCCGAAATCAACGCACTGAGCCGTTTTGCATTGCTCAACGACTATCTGGCAGATAAGCAGAAAGAGATCGAAGAGAGCAACAACGCGCTGGGTGAGTGGGCCACGATGCAGGGTAACCGTCGTCGCCTTACTAATTTGGGCACGTTCCGCGCGTATGCCTTGGCCTTCTTGCAACAGAATAAACAGTTGCGCCAAGACATGACGATGATAGTTCGCATGATGGAGGCTGACTCTCAGGGCGTACCTATTGAGATTTATTGTTTTTCAGCCGATACCGCCTGGGTTGAGTATGAGCGTATACAGGGCGATATTTTTGACCATTTGCTGGCAATTCTGCCCGAACTGTCATTGCGTCTTTACCAGGCACCGTCGGGCTCTGACCTTAACCGCGCAATTGGCCATAATGCGCCACATGTTGTGGATCAGGCAGCATTGGCCGCACACTCTGCACAAGCCATGCGATAATTTTCGTTTTCCCGGAGTCATTATTAATGAAACAGATCGCGGCAATCATTAAGCCGTTCAAGCTCGACGAGGTGCGTGAAGCGCTGGCCGATATTGGTGTTAGCGGCCTGACGGTCACAGAAGTCAAGGGGTTTGGGCGCCAGAAAGGTCACACCGAGCTTTATCGGGGTGCCGAGTACGTCGTTGACTTCCTGCCCAAAATACGCATTGAAGTCGTCTTGCCGGCTGCTATGGTTGACGCAGCCATTGATGCCATCATCAAGGCAGCTTTTACCGGTAAAATTGGCGATGGCAAAATTTTTGTCAGCCCGGTTGAGCAGGCCATTCGTATCCGTACAGGCGAAAGCGGTATCGATGCACTGTAAAATACAGCGTGACCAGGCCCCGTTCGTCCACATGCCCCGCCCGGGCTGTTTACACTGAATGCTTAGTCAGGCCCTGGTCGTAGGTTGCTTTGGCAGCCAACGCCCAGAATTCGGGCAAAAACCCCTCGGCGACCAGTAAAGGGCTGCCGGCACGCCAAAAAACAGAACATCGAGCCAGTGTTTTTTGGGCTGGCGGGCAATCGGGCCCAAGAATATGGCGCGCTGTGTGATAAAGCGGGGCCTGTTCGCGCAGGCGGCAGGCAAAAAACGGGGAACGCAGTATTTGCGGGTCGTGGTATAGCATGTCGGCCAGCGGCCGAGTGCGCAGACGCCGCATGCCTTGCCACAGGCCGTGCGATGCCGGTAGCGGCGTAAAGCTGCGAGCAAACACGCTGTCGATACCGTTGACCGACATAATGATCTCTCGCACCCATATGGGTGTGTGGGTTGGTACCTGCAGCATCCATGCCTCTTCGGGGCGTAAACCTTCGGAAAACTCGCGTGAAACGCGCAGTTGTACGCTTCCGAGGCGACGAAGGCCGGCGGTTAGCGCGCCGGGACGAAACAGCCAGTGTTTTTGCTGGTGAGTAAATGAAGGCGATGGCAGTTCGTGCCAGTCGCTATTGGGCGGCGGGTGTAATTGCATGAGCCGTATTATCGCGTATCGCGAAGAAAGACTAAAATCTCGTCATGGAAAAAATCCGAATTTCAAAAATTATGGCCCAGCAAGGGCTGTGCTCACGTCGCGAAGCCGACAGCTATATCGAACGAGGCTGGGTGCGGGTCGACGGTGAGGTGGTGTCTGAACTGGGCAGCAAAGCCTGGCCAAACCAAAAAATCACCCTCGAACGACAGGCTCAGCGCCGCCAGACTGCACGCGTTACCATCTTGCTTCATAAGCCCGTGGGCTATGTGTCGGGGCAAGCCGAACAGGGCTACCGCAATGCGGCGTCGCTGATCTCGGCCGCCACCCGCTACCGTGGCGATCATGCGCCCATTTCGTTTGAGCCCATGCATTTGCGCGGCCTGGCGCCGGCAGGGCGGCTTGATATCGACTCTACCGGGCTTCTGGTACTAACCCAAGACGGCCGTATTGCACGGCAGTTGGTGGGTGAAGACTCCGAAGTCGAAAAAGAATATTTGGTGAGGGTGCAGGGCAAAATTGCCCATAATGGGCTGGCACTGCTTAACCATGGTCTTTCAATGGATGGCTCGGTATTGCGTCGGGCAAAGGTCAGCTGGCAAAACGAAGACCAATTGCATTTTCTTTTGCGCGAAGGCAAAAAACGCCAGATTCGCCGCATGTGCGAGATGGTGGGGCTCAAGGTTGTGGGCCTTAAGCGCGTACGCATGGGCAATGTAGTGCTGGGTGACTTACCACCGGGCAAGTGGCGCTACATGAAAGAAAACGAACACTTTCTCTGATCATAGAGCGCGGGTTCCGAGAGAAAACGAGCACATACTTTGAACATGGTGCGCAGGGTCTGTGGGAAATCGTGCACTTACTCAAACCATGTGCGCGGGCTCCGTGTACAAGTGATGCCGTCCTCTGATCAGGGCGGCGTCTGCTTGTGTAGCAACCTGTCTGTTTAACGGCAATATACCCAGTCGCAACCCGGTCAGCCCATGGGGCCGTCCGGGTGTAATTGTTGCCGCCGCCAGCGCTGGCGCGCCTGGTTTAGCTGGCTCCAATTTTCATAACCCTGCTGCCTGGCGCGCTTGATCAATATCAGGGCAAGCTCAGCAGTAACCATTGCATCGACAGTTGCGTCATGCCGTGCGCAAACGCCTATTTTGAACGCATGCAGCCAGCCATCCAGGCCATCAGCTGGCGCGACCATGCCCGGGCATAGCATGGGAGCCAGTTCGGCGAGATCAAGCGGGGCTGGGTCAAAACGAATGCCGAGCCATTGCATCATGGCTCTTTGCAGCATGCGTCGGTCAAATTCTGCGTGGTAGGCCAGCCAAAGCCTGCCCGAGGCGTAGCGCAGTAAATCGACAAGAGCCTGTTGTGGTGGTGATCCGTGCTCCAGATCGTGGCGAGTAAGACCGTGTATCAGTTGGTTGTCGGGGTCAAGCGCTGTGGGTGTCGCCAGAATACGGCTGAATGTATTGCCCAGGCATATAGCCTGATTGTCGAGCGTGACGGCACCGATAGACAAAACCTCATCGCGGCGCGTATCAAGCCCCGTAGTTTCCAGATCAAACACGATCAGGCCTTGCCCTGACAGGGTGCTGCCAGGCCCCAGACGGGCGGGCGCCGCTTCACGTGCCAACTGCTTGAGCATAAGTGTCATGTCGCGGGTTTGGCCCGCCTCTGCATTGGTGTCAGCTTTGGGGGCAGGGCGCGACAGTCGATTGCGCAAGCGGTTCCACACACTCATCACAAAGCTCCATTACAGGCGATATCTGTAGGCCAACAGGGCTTGAGCATGTCGCACCTGCCGCAAGGCTTCGCGCAACATGCGGCGCTGGAGGTTGTTGAGGTGGTCCACCTGCAAGATGTTGCTGGGAGCTTCCTGCTGTTTTGCCTGTCGTTGATGCAGTTGCAGGCGTATCAGTTGCAAGTAGCGGCAGGCTTCAGACCACGCCGTAGCTTCGTCAGGTTTAATGATCTTAAAGGCGGCCAGCCTTTGCAGACGCTCGTGGGTGCACGCGTTCGGAATACCTGCGGCAAGTGCCAGCACACGAATGGCATCGGTAAAGGGGGTTAAACCGTGACGTTTAAGGTCAAGTTCAGGGCCCGGCCCGCCCATGGCTTTGGCCAACCATGTGCGCATGGCCCCTGGTGCAGGCGGGTACTGTAAGGCGGCCTGCGCCAGCAAGCGCTGAAAATCAGGGTGGTCGGCGACCTCGGCCAGCAGATGCTGTTGCAGCCCGTCAAAACCACAATCTTTGCCCCATAGACGCCGCAGGTCAAAAAATATTGAAGCTTCTAGAAGTTGGGCAGGTTTGGGCGAGCGGATAATGCCGTCAAAGCGGCGGCGCCACTCCGTTGCGGACAGACACAGGTCTGGGTTGCCTGCCATGATGTTGCCACGACACAATGTCAGCCCACAGCGGTCAAGCGCCTTGTTTATGGCCTGCGCAATAGGCAGCAGGGTATTTCGTTTTGCATTGGTGTCGTCGTCGGAGTCGGCCTGAAAAATGATGGCGTTGTCCTGATCGGTTACCAAGGCTTGCTCGCCCCTTGCCTGGCTGCCGAATACAAGCCATGCAAAGTCAAACCCCGGGTCGCCTTGTTCTTTGAGCACTAACTCGATCACCCGCGAGGTCGTGTGATCGTTCAGTTGGGTAATCATGCGTGTAATCTGACCAGCGTCAGCACCATGTGCCAGCATGGAATCGACCAGGCGTGGCAGCCCCGCACGATGGCGCTCAAGCGCATCCAGGCTATCTGCCTGACGTATGGCGCGTGCCAGGTGCACAAGATCAACACGCTGCAGTGCAAACAGATCGCGTTCAGATAGCACGCCCACCAGCACCCCGTTGTTGGTGACACATACGTGGGCAATATGGTGTTCGGCCATGGTCAGGGCCGCATCAAACAGGCTTGCGTCGGGGGCCACTGCGATAGGATCTGGCGTCATCAGCGAAGAGACGGGGGTATTTAGCGACAGCGTGCTGTCTGCAATCACCCGCCGCAGGTCGCGCAGGGTAAAGATGCCGGCGGGTGCGTGACGATGGTCGACAATCACCACGCTGCCGACCTGCTGGGCATGCATGGTTTGCACAGCCTGCCGCAGCGATTCATCAGGCGTGCAGGTGACGGGGTTGCGCAGGGCCAGCTCGGACACGGGGGCTGTCAAGGAGTAGTGCGCGCCAAGGCTGGCTTGGGCTTGTGCCTGTACTTGCAGTTGCAGTTCACCGAGAAGGCTGCTTACGCCATGCAGGGCAAAGGCGCGAAACGGTTCTGATACTTTCAGCAACTGTGCAAAGGCATTTCGATCAAGCACCAGGCAGAACGTATCTTCGCTGGCCAGATAGGTGGTGCGGGTGGGGCGTTCACCCACCAGAGCAGCCATCGGAAAACTATCGCCTGCCGACAGCAAAAGCTCTTCGGTCTGGGTGTTGTTGTGCGGATCACTGCGCTGGCCCGTAACCAGCCCTTGTCGGATCAGAAACCAATGTGAGGCGGGCCCGTCTGAACCCTGCGTGATAATGTCCCCCGCAGCATAAAAGCGCAGCAAACCCTTTTCAATTATGTACATGCAGTGCGCAGCTTCCATATGCTGAAAGGGGGCGAACTGCAAAAGGAATGCCAGAATGGCCTGGCTGTTTTGCCCGAGCGCGGCACGGTTTGCGGGGGATATAACGGATTCGGTCATGGCGTACGTGCTCTGTGTTGAGGAGGGCACCTCTAGCCTACCAAAATCTGACTACGTGTGTTGAGAACCGAGGCGCAGCAAGCATGGGCTGCCAAGACTGCTGAGCCTGGCGCCAGCATGCTGGGGGCATTTTTTTTCTTTGGCAACAATCTAGGTGAGATAAAGGTGCCAGCCGCAGGGTATGTCGCGAGCTGGCACTGTGTGGTTTATTTTTGATTACGGGTCAGCGTAAAGCTACCGTGTTCGTCTTGTTTCAGCGTTTTGACCAGCCAGGGCAGGGTAGCTTCAAGCTCAGCGTGCAGTGTCCACGGTGGGTTGACGATAAACATGCCGCTGCCGTGCAGGCCAAAGCCGTCTTCGGCAGGTTTGCGCACTGTTAGAGTCGCGTTAAGGCCATCGACAGCAAGACGCGTGAGGGTACGCTGCAGCTCTTTTGCCTCAGGCCGCTGCACCAGTGGGTACCAGATGACAAAACAGCCGGTGGCGAAGCGCTTAAGGCCTTCGCGCAAAGCTTTTAGGGTGTCGCGGTAATCCTGTTTGTCTTCATACGAGGGGTCAATAATGGTAATGCCACGCCGGGGTGCTGGGGGCAATTGGCCTTTAAGGCCATTAAACCCGTCTTCCATATAAACGGTAGTTTGTCGTTGCGCCTGCCGCGATTCGAGGGCAAGGTTTTGCTGAAGCACTTCGTTTTCGCTAGGGTGCATTTCGAACATGCGCAGGCGATCGCCACGGCGCAAGGCTTGTAGCGCCAGCCAGGGCGAGCCGGGGTAGTAATTGGCCATGCAGTCGGGGTTGCATTGCTCAATCGCTTGTATGTAGCGCTGGATCATGGGTGGCGGGGTTTGTGCTGCCAGAATGAGATCCAGGCCCTCGGAGAATTCGCCGTTTTTAAGTGCCCACTCACTGCGCAAGTCGTAGACGCCGGCACCCGCATGTGTGTCAATAACCCAGTACGGCGTGTCTTTGCGATTGAAGTAATCAAGAATCTGTACAAAGATGGCATGCTTGAGCACGTCGGCGTGGTTGCCTGCGTGAAATGCGTGTCGGTAACTAAACAAGACGGCTCCTGGAGGTAAAAATGTGCGGCGGTGGCGAGGTGCCTGGTCGGTCATGTTTGACTAACCGTTTCTGAACATCAGTGGCTGTTCAACAACGACTGGGCAACAACCACGTGTGAGGCATGGCTGGGCGTCTGTGGCCGATTGATAGTATCCCACCTGTCTGAGACGCCCGACCGAGTCGAAGGAACGGGCGTGCGTTAATGTGCAGACTATCAGCCGAAATGGAACTTGCCTGGTGCCATGGTGTTGATTTCGTCGGTAATGACGGCACTGCAGCCCCAGTTGAACAGGTCGCGCGCGCGGTCGGCGTCATTAACAGTCCATACCGCCACGTGATAGCCAGCGGCGCACATGGCGCCGATCAGTTCGCGGGTGATGTGGCGATTACTGGGGTTGATGCCTATGCATTGTAGTTTCTCAAGCCGCTGTTGCCAGTCGGCGGGCACTTCGTCTTCAATGAGCAAGGCTCTTGGCAGCATGGGTGCTTCTTGCAGAGCTGCCTCGAGGGCCTGTTCAGAAAACGAAGAAATTAACGGCGGTACATCGGCGTGCGCCCAAAGCTTTTGTGCCAGTCGTGCAACCTGCGTGCCAGTCTCTGCTTCGAGCCCCGTGGTGGGTTTGATCTCGATATTGCTGCGTATGCCGTTGGCCAGCGTATATGCCGCGATACTGTAAAGTGTAGGAATAGGCTCGCCAGCGTATTGGGGCGAGTGCCATGCGCCAAAATCGATGTCGGCCAATTCGGCCAACGTTCTGTCACCCGCAATGCCTGTCGCATTTGATGTGCGGTCTACGGTATCGTCATGAAGCAGCACGGCGACGCCGTCTTTGCTTAGCTTGACATCGTATTCCATCATTAAAAAGCCCCGGCTCGCGCCGAGCCGGAAGGCTGCCAACGTATTTTCGGGTGCCTGGCGGCCTGCGCCGCGATGAGCCACCAACTGTGGGTAAGGCCAGGGATTATGCAGTTTAGTCATGAGTTGCAGTGGGTGCCTTGGGATTGGCCCGCTATGATTAATGGGTGCAGAATAATGATTGTAATCGTCCCTGCGACGATTGCCTGACCGGGGCAGGGCGCTGTAATGGTAAACTGCGTAAAATTTTTCGATACAACCGTGGCGTATGGTCGACGGCCTGCGCACAGTGAGTGATTAATGTTCGATTTTATTCGTACGCATCAGCGTTTGATGCAGTTCATCCTGCTGATATTGATTGTGCCGTCCTTTGTGCTCATCGGTGTAAGTGGCTATAGCACGTATGTTTCGGGCGACCAAGAGTTGATCAAGGTCGGTGACGGAGCCATCACGCAGCAAGAGTTTGATCAGGCGCGCAGCAATCAATTGCGCCAGCTCCAGCAAAGCAACCCTGGTGGCTTTGACCCTTCTGTGCTTGACAACCCGCAGACACGCAGTGCGTTGCTGCAGTCGCTTGTCGATCAGCGCGTAATGGTCGAAACGGCGACGGCAGAGCGTTTCAGCGTCTCTGACACCGCGTTGCGACAAGCCATTGCCTCAATGCCCGAGCTGCAAGAAAACGGTCAGTTTTCTCCTGAGCGCTACAGTCAGATACTTGCTTCTGTCGGGTTGAAATCCCGCGACTTTGAAGAAGGCCGCCGCGCTGAGCTTGCCCTTGATCGCGTGCTGCAGCCTGTAGCAACGACGGCAGCCGTGCCTGATCAGGTGGCCCAACGCATAGAACAGGTACTTACCGAGCAACGCAAAATACGCCTGCAGGTGTTTCCATCCTCCGATTACGAGCAAGCACTTAACATCACCGACGCCGATATCCAGGCCTGGTATGACAAGAACAAACATACGCTGCAATTGCCAGATCAGGTTAGCGCCGAGTATTTGCTGCTTAATGAGAAGGCGGCAATGAGCAATCTGCCCACCGTGAGCGATGCAGATCTGCACGCTTATTACGAGCAGAACAAGGGCAAATATATTCAACCTGCCCGCGTAAACGTCAGCCATATCCAGATCAACGTTCCTGCCGGTGCCTCAGGCGGCCAGCGCCAGAGTGCACACGAAAAGGCCAGCGAAATTGCCCGCAAGCTCAAGGCAGATCCGGCATCGTTTGCTGATGTTGCCAAAGCTCAGTCCGAAGACGCAGGCACGGCTAAGAGCGGTGGCAAGCTTGGTTGGGTTACCAAGGGCTCATGGCCTGCAAATCTTGAAGATGCCGTTTTTGCGTTAAAGCAGGGCGCTGTGTCGGGCGTTATTGATGGCCCAGGTGGCTTCCATATCTTCCAGGTCAACGAAATCCAGGCCGAGCACGGTGAAACATTCGAAGAGGCTCACGACAAGGTCGAAGCTGAGGTGCGTCGTCAGTTAGGTGCCGATCGATTTGCCGAGATGGCCACCAAACTCACCGATCTGGTTTACGACAACCCTACCTCTCTGCAGCCAGCTGCTGAGTCTCTGGGGCTCAAGATCAAAAAAGTCGACGGTATTGCACGTGACCAACTGCTGCCCTCCGATCAGGTGTCTGGTGACGCTGCATCTGCCAGCGAAGACGCGGGCATACTCAGCGATGTACGTGTACGACGCTCGCTGTTCAGTGCGCAATCACTCAATGACAAGGCCAATACCGGCGTTATCGAGATCTCTCCGTCCGCCATGTTGGTGTTGCGTGTCGACAAGCTTACGCCAGCCCACGTGCCTGAGCTGGCTCAGGTTTCGGATCATATTCGCGAAACACTTCGCCATGAGCGCGCACTTGAGGCTGCATCCAAGGCGGGTGAAGCAGCGTTAACCACCTACAAGGCTGCTCAGCCTGGCGATATCCCTGAAGGGTTCGGTTCACCGCTGGAAATCAGCCGTATCAACACGCAAAATGTTGAAAAGCCGGTTATTGATGCCGCGTTCACCGCTGCCACATCTTCTTTGCCAACTTATGTTGGCGTGGAAGGTGCTCAGGGCTATACGTTGGTACGTATAGAGCAAGCCACTCCGGGTACTTTTGGTACGTCCATGCTGGCATCGCTCAAAAATGATTTGTCAGCTGCCTGGGGGCATAAGGAGCGTCAGGCTGTACTCGAGGCCATGCGCGAACAATTGGGTGTCAAGGTGCTTCCTGAAGGCGAAGCGGCAATTGCTGGTGAGGGCGAATCCACCGACAAATAGGCTGGGCGACGTTCGTCGCTACCTAACAAGAAGGCCCGGGTCCTGTCGCGCACAGGGCACGGGCTTTTTTATAGCCCTGGCAATCTGTTGCATTGCCAGGCAGGCCGTGAAACAAACGCCCAAAGGGTTCGTTTGCAAGTGAAAGATGCCGGCAAGGAATGCGCTGCCCGAGACGTGTAGCAGGGTTGCTATCGTGCCCTTAACCCCCCACAGTCCTAGCTTCCATTTTTTTCGCGTGATGAGTTGCTTGCCTAAAGATAATCGTAGGGCTGGGCATAGAGCTTCGAACGCTTTCTAATGGAGCGCAATACGGTGCCAAGCGTTGCCTGCGAACCGCGCTGATTATCGGCACCATAAAAAAGCCCGATCGAAAGATCGGGCCGAAAATGTTCGGTTAACAAATACTCCGGGTAGCGATCACGCTTCGCAGCGTTTCGGCTGACCAGCAAACCCATTGCCGTTGTGTACGGCAGTGGGTTTGTAATCAGGGGGAGCTTTATAGCGTCGTTTTACCCGAAGTAATCAGGAGGCGCTTTTTATAGCTTCATATTACGGGGCAACCAGGTGGCGATCTCGGGTATGAAGTACAAAAGAAGAACGCCCACAATCATAAGCGCAAACATGGGGAAAGCTGCACGTGCCAGGTAAGGGAGTTCTTTCTTGGTCATGCCTGACAACACAAACAAGTTAAAGCCCACCGGGGGTGTAATCTGCGCCATTTCTATAACAAAGACCAGAAAAATGCCAAACCAGATCAGGTCGATGCCTGCGGCGTTGACGGTGGGCAACAGCACCCCCATGGTCAGTACGACAATAGAAATGCCGTCCAGAAAGCACCCGAGCACCACAAAGAAAACCATCAGGGCGACAACCAGGCCGAACTGTGACAACCCCATGGATGCAATCCACTCAGCCAAGGCTCTGGGAAGGCCGATATAGCCCATAGACAGCGTTAAAAACTGTGCGCCGGCCAATATGAGCGCAATCATGCAATAAAGCCGTGTTGCCCCCATGAGTGCGTCTTTGAAAACCTTCCAGCTCAGAGACCCCTGCACAAGAGACAGCAACAGGGCACCGACCACACCAAGTACGGCCGCTTCGGTTGCCGTGGCGAACCCGGTGTAAATAGCACCAAGCACGGCGGCAATCAGCAGAATGACGGGTATGAGATGACGCGATTGATAGACCTTTTGCATGAAGGTCATGGGCTCACCGGCTTTCGGGATCTGGTCTGGGTGCATTAGCGACCAAACAATGATGTAGCCCATAAACAAGGCAGCCAGCAGCATGCCGGGAAAAATACCAGCTATAAACAGCTTGGAGATGGATACATCGGCAGCCACCCCATACACAATCATGATGATTGAAGGGGGTATTAGCAGACCTAAGGTGCCAGCTCCTGCAAGCGTGCCCAAGATTTTTTCTTCTGGGTACCCCCGGCGTGTGAGTTCAGGAATTGTCATCTTGCCGATGGTGGCGCACGTGGCGGCAGAAGAGCCCGATACAGCAGCAAATATGGCACAACCGACAATATTGGTGTGTAACAGTCGACCTGGTATGCTATCGAGCCATGGAGCCAGGCCTTTGAACAAGTCTTCGGACAAGCGTGAACGAAACAGTATTTCGCCCATCCACAGAAAAAGAGGTAGCGCGGTGAGTGTCCAGCTCGATGCCGCACCCCAAATCGTGATGGCCATGGCGTCGCCGGCCGGGCGATTGGAAAAAAGCTCCATGCCCAGCCAGGCCGTGCCCGCGAGCGTCAGGCCTACCCAGACGCCGCCCGCCAGAAAGCCGAAAATCGACAAGACGAGCAGGCCGATGATTACTACTTCACTCATAACGTTGCTCGTCGCTTTCTGAAGCCGGTGGAATGCCTTTGCACCGGCGAATCGTTTCGTCCAGTATGGCAATAAAGAAAATTATCGTGCCCACGGCCATGACGACCTGTGGGATCCATAATGGTGTTGCATCGTCGCCAGTGGAGATATCGTTAAACGCGTACGAGTCGAGCACCAGCTTGCAGCTGAACCAGGCCAGATTGGCTGTAATGGCACAGGCTACGAGCAAGGCAAAGATATCCAGTCTGATCCTGCCCTTGGCGGGCAGGGCAGACAAAAGCAAGGTTACGCGGATGTGTTCGCCCCGGCTGAACGTATGGGCCAGCGCAAGAAACCCTGCTGCCGCCATGAAATAACCCGCGTAGGCATCAAGGCCGCTGATATGGACGCCGATTTGGCGGGTGACAATCAACATAAGAATTGCCACCAGCAATGCGACCATAAACACAGCGGCCAGCCCACCCGACACCAGATACAACCCGTCGAGAAACCGTCGCATAGTGACTCTTACTTGTCAGCGCGGTAAGTGTCGATCACCTGCTTGCCTTCTGGGCCGGCCTTCTCAAGCCATTCGGTCAGCATGGTGTCGCCGACTTTATCCAGACCTTGCATCAGTGCATCGGAAGGTTTGATGATTTCCATACCGTTTTTCGACAGCTGCTCCAAATACCACTTGGTTTTTTCCTGGGAGTCTTTCCAGCCACGCTTCTCGGCCTCGTCGCCAGCCTTGTTCAACGCTTCTTTGGATTTGTCATCCAATGCGTCGTAGGCCTTTTTGTTCATGATGAGGGCGTTCTTGGGCAACCAGGCCTGGGTGTCGTAAAAGCGCTTGATGTACTCATATGCTTTGGTGTCCCAGCCGGTGGAGCCCGAAGTCATGAATGCCTGAACGACGCCTGTGGCCATGGCCTGGGCCAGTTCGGCTTGCTGGATGGTAACGGGCTGTGCGCCAACAAGCTCCGCAATTCGTGCAGTGACGGGGCTGTAGGCACGCCATTTGACGCCTTTAAGGTCGTCAACGGAGTTGATTTCTTTATTGGAGAAAATGCCTTGGGGGGGCCATGCCACGGTATAAAGCAGTTTCATGCCCTGCTGCCCAAGTTTCTTGTCCAGCAACCCTTTCTGAGCCTGGTATAGCTTCCAGGCGGCATCGTAGCCGGTTGCCAAAAAGGGCAGGCCGTCTAGTGCATAAATAGGGTCGTCGTTGGCAAAGTTGGTGAGCAGAATTTCACCGATCTGGGCCTGATTACCTTGTACCGCACGTTTAATTTCAGGCGCTTTGTACAGCGAGGCGTTGGCGTGCAACGTGATATCAAGTTCACCACCCGAGTATTCTTTAACGTCTTTGACAAACTGTTCAAGGTTCTTGGTATGAAGATTGGAAGCCGGGTAGGCGCTGGGAAGATCCCATTTTGTGACGGCCTGGGCATTGAGCGTAAACGCTGCTGCACTGGTTGCGGTAATGATAGCGAGCATTTTATTCATGAAGTTGGTCCTTTACATGTTGAAAGGGCGCAGGGTCATGACCCTGCCGCGTCCTAACGTTTAAAGCAAGCGAAACAGGGCATGAGATAATGCATATCCGTTTCGCACGGCGGCTTGATTGTAGTGTGCGCGGTCGTCTTTCCCTTGCCTTAACGGGTAATTTAGGGGTAAATCCTAGGCGTTCGGCGCACTGCCAGCGAGTTACACGCTTTATCCGCAAGCCCGGTGGCTGCCGGCAGGGCTGCAACCGCTGCTTACGGCTGATATCGCTACCGGCCCGGTTCGGTTATCAATGGTTTGATCCATACGTTTGTCTCTTAGTGCTGTCGGCAGAGACAATGACTTTTTTCAGGTTACGGAGCTTTTTTCATGATGCGCGCTGTACTTTTTACGCTTGCCCTCACACTGACAGCGTGGACGCCTGCATGGGCCCAGGGGTATATGGCGCGGGCGCTGAATCACCCTGTGCCCGGAGGCGTGGCGGTGGTTGGCCTGGGCAACGGCGCGGCCACTCCTTCGGCAGCCTTTGAAAACAAGCCTGTCATGGTGCTGCAAGACAGTGACGAGCAATGGATCGCCCTGGTTGGGCTTGATCTTAAAACGCAAACTGGTCCGCACCAGATCAGCATAAAAACAGCAAGCGAAGCGCGCACTGTTAATTTTAATGTGGACGCGCGTATCTATCCTTCACAACACATAACCCTCAAGAACAAACAGCACGTCAACCCCGACCCCGAGCAGGTTAAACGCTACGAGCGCGAATATAAACAGCAGATCGAAGCCTAT
This sequence comes from Pusillimonas sp. ANT_WB101, assembly GCF_008369125.1. Taxonomy (NCBI): domain Bacteria; kingdom Pseudomonadati; phylum Pseudomonadota; class Betaproteobacteria; order Burkholderiales; family Alcaligenaceae; genus Pusillimonas; species Pusillimonas sp. ANT_WB101. The sequence continues at coordinate 753,240 of NZ_VOAY01000001.1, forward strand.
GCCAGCTTTCGCCCCACCGGGCCCAGCAACATCGTGCTCGACCGGCCTGTAGAGGGTGGGCGTCTTTCCAGCCGCTTTGGTCTGCGCCGCTTCTTTAACGGCGAAGAACGCAATGCGCACTCGGGGCTAGACTTTGCCGTTCCTGCTGGCACCCCCGTCAAAGCGCCTGCCGATGGCGTGGTCACCATCGTGGCTGATTATTTCTTCAATGGCAAAACCGTGTTTGTTGATCACGGGCAAGGCCTGGTTACCATGTACTGTCACTTATCCGCTTCAGAAGTGAAGCCGGGGCAGACAGTTAGCCGTGGTCAAGTCATTGCCCGCGTTGGCGCTACCGGTCGGGCCACAGGGCCGCACTTGCACTGGAACGTAAGCATGAACGGCAATCGTGTCGATCCTGCCATTTTTATCAATGCTTACCAGCCCTGAGTGATGCGTTCGGCATTGTTACGGGGGCTGGGCGCCAGTCTTTCCATCGCTGTTGGCTACGTGCCTGTGGCGATCTCGTTCGGGCTGGCTGCGGTCTACGCCGATATATCTCCTTATATGGCCGTACTGATCTCGGCACTGGTGTATGCGGGGGCTGCACAGTTTGTACTCATTAGCCTGGTTGCGGGCGGCGGGGCAGCCTTCAGTGTTGTTGGTGTGGTGCTGTTAATGAATCTACGCCATCTTTTTTATGGCCCTGCCATTTTGTCGCGGTTAGATGGTTCAACGCGCAAGCTGCCTCTGGTTGCGTTGGCCGCTGGCCTTACCGATGAGGTTTTTGCAACGTCTGTGGGCAAACTGCGGGAGCAACCGGCACATGAGCGTGAGCATTGGTACGCTGGCCTGCAACTCGGCGCCTATGCTTCGTGGGTTGCGGGGACGGCGGTGGGTGCCTGGTTTGGGCGTGACTGGCTCAGCAACTCTGCGGTGGTAACACAGACCTTGGGTTTTGTACTGCCTGCCTTGTTTCTCGCGTTGCTGCTCGAAGTTCGCACACTGGTGCGACCGTCTGTGCTGGTGGGAGCAGCGCTTGTATCGTTGCTCGCACTAACAGTGCTTCCGGGCTATGCAGCAATTCTGGCAGGTATGGGCGCAGGCGTTCTGATGGCGCTTCGGTCATGAGTACATCAACCTTGCTTTGGGTCGTGCTGTTCAGCGGTGTAGGCACGTTCTTGATCCGTCTCATTCCCATGATATGGCAGGACCGTGGCAGTATGAACACTGCACGCCATGGCCGCCTGCGTCGCGCTCTCGATGCCATTGGCCCAGCCGCCATTGTGGCGTTGCTGGTGGTTTCGTTCTGGGGGCTGGTTAATGTTCGTGAAGACGCTGTTGCCACCGTGGTGCCCGTGGTGGCGGGGGTGCTTGGCGTGATGGCCGGCAAGGCATGGCTAAATACCATTGCCTGGGGCACACTTGCTGGTGTGCTGGCCTACGGTGCAACGGTGTGGGCTTTGACGAAATGGTGGCTATAAATAGTGTTTTGCCAAAATGATAGGCCAGGAAACAATAGATAAGAACACAACAGGCCAAACACACCAGGCCAGATTAGGCATTACAGATACCAAAAGACCAGACCAGGTATTGTATAAACGATGAATGTTGAACGCCATCTATGTGGCCTCATCGTGAGGCCACACGCTGAACTGTTTAGCCTTTTAACCGAACAATCTTTTGTACCTGCGGTACATGGCGCATGGCACGAATAACCTGAGCCAGATGCTTGCGGCTGTCTACTTGTATGGTCAAGTGCAGCAATGTTGTTGCGCCCGCATCATCTTGCATGGTCAGGTGCATGATGTTGGAGTCAGCCTCGGTAATTTCAGCGGCCAGGCGGCCCAGCACGCCGCGTTCGTTGATGGTGGTTACATCAAGCCGTGTGGACAAGTGGCGTGCGGTGTTGGTGTCCCAGATGACGGGGATCCAGCGCTCGGGTTCTTTGGCCCGCTGACGTTGCGCTACCGAGCATTCTTCCATGTGCACGACCAAGCCGTGACCCAGCCGTATACCGCCGATAATGGCATCACCGGGAAGCGGGCCGCAGCAGGGGGCCAACTGCACTGCCTGGCCCTCGTTGCCATGGATGACAATAGGGCTGCTGGTTGAAGAGCTAAACTCATCGACTGCTGCCGCCGTGGTGGCTAAAATGGGGTTTTCAGGAGCGAATCGGCGCGCAACAACGGCGGCAAGCCTTTTGCCCAGGCCGATATCTGCCAGGATCTCTTCTCGTGAGATGGCGCCTGACCCTTTGGCCAGTTTTTCCCATTCGGGATCATCGCTGGCAGGGTGGGGCAGATGCAACTGATCAAACGCCTGGTTTAGCAAGCGCTGGCCGAAGGCAACAGACTCTTCATACTTGACTGTGCGCAAGTAGTGGCGGATTTCAGAGCGGGCACGGCCAGTGCGTACATAGTTAAGCCATTGCGCACTGGGTCGCGATGCTGGCGACGTGACGATTTCTATAGCATCGCCACTTTTGAGTTCGGTACGCAGGGGCGCGAATTCGCCATTGATCTTGGACGCGACGGCCTGGTTGCCAATATCAGTGTGAATCGCGTAAGCGAAATCGACGGGTGTGGCACCACGTGGCAGCGACAAAATTTTGCCCTGTGGCGTAAACACATAAACGGCGTCGGGGAATAGATCAACCTTGACGTGTTCAAGAAATTCACCTGAGTCGCCGGTTTGGCTCTGGATGTCGAGCAATGATTGCAGCCACTGGTGCGTGCGCTTTTGCAGATCGTTGAGCGACACGTCTTCTTCTTTGTACAGCCAGTGCGAAGCAACGCCTTCTTCAGCGACGTGGTCCATGTCGTGCGTACGAAACTGAAATTCGACGGGTGTGCCGTAAGGCCCTACAACCGTGGTGTGCAACGACTGGTAGCCATTGATTTTTGGAATGGCGATGTAGTCTTTGAATTTACCGGGAACGGGCCGGTAAAGTTGGTGCAGGGTGCCCAGGGCCAGGTAGCACTCAGGCAGCGTGTGCACGATAACCCGAAACCCATAGATATCAAGTACGTCGGAAAATGACTTTTTTTGTTCCTGCATCTTGGTGTAGATGCTAAACAAGGATTTTTCGCGACCACTGACGTCGGCTTCAATGCCGGCGGCCGGCAACGCTACGCGTACCGCATCGGAAATTCTGCCTAGTACTTCACGGCGGTTGCCACGTGCCGCCAACAGCGCTTTATGCAGCACATCGTAGCGGTTGGGGTGTATGGCCTGAAAGCAAAGGTCTTGTAGCTCGCGAAACAGGGCGTTGAGCCCCAGTCGGTGCGCAATAGGCGTGTAGATGTCGAGAGTTTCGCGCGCTACACGCCGACGTTTTTCTAAGCTTACCGCGCCTAGGGTGCGCATATTGTGCAGACGGTCAGCCAGCTTTATGAGAATGACGCGTACGTCGCGCGCCATGGCCAGAAGCATTTTGCGAAAGCTTTCGGCCTGCTGCTCGGCCTTGGTGGCAAATTCGAGGCGATCAAGCTTGGACACGCCATCGACGATTTCGGCGACATCGGGGCCGAATTTTTCGGCGAGCTCTTGCTTGCTGACGTTTTGATCTTCGATGACGTCATGCAGCAGAGCGGCCATGAGCGAGTCGGCATCCAGCTTCCAGCCGGCGCATATTTCGGTAACCGCGATGGGGTGCGAAATGTACGGTTCGCCACTTGCCCTGAACTGGCCCAGATGAGCCTGGTCTGAAAAGCGATAGGCTTCTTTAACCCTTTCGATCTCTTTGGGCGCGAGGTACTCGCTAATAATTTCGGTAAGCGGTGCCAGTGAGGCGATGGTGTTGGCCTTGGTGCTGCCTGACTCGTCAGCAGCACCAAGGGCAGAGGCACCATGTTGGGGGTTGCGGCCAGCCTTGCGGCGGCGCAGGCGCGGGCCTTTTTTAAGGGCAGCGATTAGGCCTGACGATGCGCCTCGTAGTGCAGAAAATGCCATGGCCGCCCCCTGCTGAATTAGGTCGGAACCTTGCGCAGCATTTCGAGGCCGGTCACGCCCGCGGCGATTTCACGCAAGGCGGTGACGGTGGGTTTGTCTTTGGTGTCAAGGCGGGGCTCGTGGCCTTGCGCCAGCTCACGTGCCCGGTATGCGGCAACCAGGGTGAGGTTGAAGCGGTTGGGGATTCGATCAAGACAGTCTTCGACGGTAATGCGCGCCATGTTTTACCTTGTATGAGTTGCTAACGGAAGGGCTTCAGGCGGTGGTTTTGCTGATGCCCAATTGGGAGAAAAGATCTGCATGACGGGCAGCCTGCGTTGCATAGCGCAATCGCGTTGCGGTGACAACAGCCGCCAGCTGCTTTAATGCGGTGCTAAATTCTTGATTAATAATAACATATTGACACTCAGAAGCATGGGCGATTTCACTGCCCGCTGCAAGCAACCGCCGCGCAATGACATTGGGTGCGTCTTGCCCACGCTTGGTGAGCCTGGCTTCGAGCGCCTCAATGGAGGGAGGCAAAATAAAAATACCTATTGCCTGAGGGAAGCGTTCGCGCACCTGACGTGCTCCTTGCCAGTCGATCTCGAGCACTACATCCTGGCCGTTTTTTAAGGCTTCATCAATGCGGTCACGTGGCGTGCCGTAAAAGTTGCCGTGCACTTCGGCCCATTCGAGCAGCGCGTTGTTTTCGCGAAGTACCTCAAACTGTTCATGCGTGACGAACCGATAGTGCTTATTGGCCTCTTCGCCAGGCCTGGGTTCGCGCGTGGTGCACGAAATGGACAGGACGATTGAGGGGTCTTGCTGCAGCAGCCCGTTGACGAGGCTGGATTTGCCTGCGCCGCTTGGGGCAACCACGAGGAAGATATTACCGGAGTCAGATGACATGATCAGAAAAAATAACAGAATAAAGCGCAGATTTTACCAGTTAGCGTGAGCAGGCCGGCCTTTGGAGAGGGCTTAATCTTCTGGATATGATGTTAAGTGAGAACGGTTAACCTTGCAGGGCTTCAAATTTTTTGGGTGAAGTCGAGCGTGGCCACAACGGGTGTGTGATCAGAAGGTTGCTCGTTGCCGCGTGGCTGCTTGTCGATGACGCAGCTGGTGCAATAAGGAGCGAGCGCGTCGGAGAGCAATATATGATCAATGCGCAGGCCTGCATTACGACGATACGCAAAGCGGCGGTAGTCCCACCAAGTAAATGATTTCTCTTCTTGAGGAAACATGCGGAAGGCATCGGTGAGCCCAAGCCCAAGCAGCGATGAGAGCGCCTCCCGTTCGGCGGGCGAAACCAATATGTCGCCTTCCCATTTGGCCGGATCATGGACGTCTTCGTCGGTGGGGGCAACGTTGTAGTCGCCAAGAATGGCCAGCCTGGGGTTTTCTTTGAGTTCATCGGCCAACCAGTCTTGCAAGGCGGCGTACCAAGCAAGCTTGTATTCGTATTTGTCGCTGCCCACGCTTTGGCCGTTGGGGCAGTAAGCACTGATGATGCGAATGTCACCGATCGGGCTGTCAACGGTGACGGCCACGATACGCTGTTGCGGGTCATCAAACCCGGGGATGTTGCGCTGGACATTTGTGCTTTCGGCCGGGCCAATAATCGCCACGCCGTTATAGGTTTTTTGGCCTGCCCATTGTGCCTGATAGCCGATTTCGCTAAAGGCTTCGAGTGGGAATTTGTCGTCGGCAAGCTTGAGTTCTTGCAGGCAGAGGGCATGCACTGGGTTGGCCTGCAGCCAGTCTAGCACCTGAGGCAGGCGCACCCTGAGTGAGTTTACGTTCCACGTTGCAAGTTTCATGTGATCCATTTTATTTTGCAGGTTCGAGGGGCGTACACACGGCGTACACGAGATACAGGCATTGTACAGACGAGCTGTCTAGCCACCGACCAAAGCAGTGGTAGAGGTGGGACCACGAAACAGATATGTCGCGAAGCAGGCCAGCGATGGTCTATCTTTTAGGTCTGAAATAAAGTGTTAAGCCCCGTCAGGTGGCTTCTGTTTTACCTAAGTGTTTGTAGTAATTGGTTTTTTTTCATAATGTGTGTTACCCTGTAAGGTGTCGAGGGCGCACGGGGCGCCCTTTGTCGTGCCTTTAGGAGATCATCACATGGCAACAAAGAAGACGGCCAAGAAGCAGCCTTTTGTTATCGAGCCCCTCAAATGGGTCGCTCCAGACCAGCGTGATAGCAACACAGACGGCTCCGATGACAGCAAGAAGGCCAAGCCAGCAAAAGAATCCCAAGACTAGGCCGTCTCGGTTTCTGGCTATTAGATGTATGCGGCAGTGTATTGCACTGCCGCATTTTTTTTACTTTGACGTTATTATTGCCTCTTTACCACGGCTGAATATTCAGGAGACTGGGATGGAAGACGTAGTTGTTGTTGGTGCCTGCCGCACCGCCATTGGTGATTTCGGAGGCGCGCTCAAAGACGTGGCGCCGTGCGATCTGGGTTCAACCGTTGTCAAAGCCGTAATGGAGCGCAGCAATGTACAGGCCGCCGATGTCGGCCACGTTGTTTTTGGGCATGTCATCAACACAGAGCCGCGCGACATGTATCTGTCGAGGGTTGCTTCCATTAATGCGGGCATTGGCCATGAAACCCCCGCCTTCAACGTTAATCGGCTTTGTGGGTCGGGCCTGCAGGCCATTATTTCGGCAGCGCAGGCGCTTATGCTTGGCGACGCTGAAGTCGCCATTGGCGCGGGTGCAGAAAGCATGAGCAGGGCGCCTTATGTTGCGCTGGGCCAGCGCTGGGGTGCGCGCATGGGCGACAGTGTCATGCTCGACATGATGACAGGGGCGCTTTCAGACCCCTTCGATAAAATGCACATGGGTGTTACTGCCGAAAATGTGGCCGAAAAATACGGCATTAGTCGCGAAGACCAGGATGCACTGGCGCTTACGTCGCATCAGCGTGCTGAAGCCGCTATTTCCCAAGGTCATTTTTCGGCGCAGATTGTTCCCGTAGTGCGCAAGACGCGCAAGGGCGATGTCGTATTCGATACTGACGAACACGTGCGCATGGGCGCTACTGCCGAAACATTCCAAGCTCTTAGGCCTGTATTCAAGAAAGAGGGCGGCACGGTCACGGCCGGTAATGCGTCAGGGCTAAATGATGGTGCCGGTGCCGTACTCCTCATGACCGCCAGCGCTGCAAAGGCCCGTGGCATCAAGCCCATGGCGCGTCTGGTTTCGTATGGGCACGCTGGGGTCGATCCCAAATATATGGGTATTGGCCCGGTGCCTGCCACACGTATCGCACTTAAAAAGGCGGGGCTAGATATTAGCCAGATTGATGTCATTGAAGCCAACGAGGCTTTTGCGGCTCAGGCCTGCGCTGTAAGCAAAGAGCTAGGTTTTGATCCGGCCAAAGTTAATCCTAATGGTAGTGGCATTAGTCTTGGCCACCCCATCGGTGCAACAGGCGCCATCATCACGGTAAAGGCGCTGCATGAGCTTGACCGCATCGGCGGGCGCTACGCGCTGGTAACCATGTGCATAGGCGGCGGGCAAGGTATTGCCGCCATCTTCGAACGTGTCTGAGGCCGTGGCTCATCATGTGGATGATGAGCCCACCCTTTCTGAAGAGGACGGCATCCGCTATTTGCATTTCGGCACCCGTTGGGTGCAGGGCGCCATGCGTACCGCCCGGCCGGCCGATCTGGTATTGGCCTATACGCAGCAAATGATGGGCTGGTTGCTTTTTCTGGAGCCCAGTCGGCACGATGAGGTCGGTATTCTGGGTTTAGGGGCGGGCTCATTGTTGCGCTATACCCTCAAGCACACTCCGGCCTCGGTACATACCGTCGAATGGAACCCGGCCGTAACCGCAGCCTGTAGAATGTATTTTCGGCTGCCGGGCGCGTCACGCTCTACGATCGAACATTGTGATGCAGGCATTTGGGTCGAAGATGGCAGCAATGTGGGCCGTTTTATGGCGCTCATGGTTGATCTGTACGATGCTGGGGCTCAGGGCCCTGTGCGCGACTCCCTCGAGTTTTATCAAGGTTGTCGCAATGCGCTTGCCGAGACCGGCATCATGACGGTCAATCTTTTTGGCGATCACGCCAGCTTTCCCCGCAATCTGGACAATATCCGCAGCGCTTTCGACGGGCGTGTGCTGGAGTTGCCCGAAGTTGATGCCGGCAATCGGGTCGTGCTGGCTTTCAAGGGGCCGCTGCTTGACGTGTCAGTGGGGCGGTTCTTGCAGCGGGCAGAGCAGGTGGAGGCCACGTACGGCTTACCCGCCCGACGCTGGGCCAGGGCTTTGCTGGCGCAGCAAGGTTCAAGTTTGTCTATGGCTATATAGTGCGTATTCAATCGATTTTGCGATAGTGGCAGGGATATCCCTTGCGGAAAAAAAACGATCAAAAGGGTAAGCTACGCCCACCCACCGCGCGCGCGATGCGCTGCGCAGTTATTTACAAGGAGTTCTACATGAGGTTGAGCAGTTCGGCCAGGCTGATCCTGGGTGCCGCAGCTTTAATGGGCGCAATGGCGCAAGCTCCTGCGATCGCGCAGTCGGTTGCGGTAACGTCCATTGTTGAGCACCCCGCACTGGATGCAGTCAAAGACGGCGTTAGACAGGCGCTCACTGACGCAGGCTATACCGACGCCAAGGGCTTAAAGTGGCAATTTCAGACAGCTCAGGGCAATACGGCCATTGCGGCGCAGATTGCGCGCAAATATGTTGGCGACAACCCCGATGTAATCGTGGCCATCGCCACGCCTTCGGCGCAAGCCGTCGTGGCCGCAACCAAAACCATACCTGTGGTGTACTCAGCGGTTACTGACCCCATCGCTGCCCAGCTTGTAAGCACCATGGATGCCACAGGCACCAATGTTACCGGTGTCTCAGACGCACTTGTGCTTGAAAAACAGATTGAGCTGATCAAGAAAGTGGTGCCAGAGGCCAAGCGAGTAGGTATGGTCTACAACCCGGGTGAAGCTAACTCGGTTGTAGTGGTCAAACGCCTGCGCGAGCTGCTGCCTCAAGCAGGCATGACGCTGGTTGAAGCGACTGCCGCTCGCACGGTAGACGTTGGCGCCGCCGCACGCAGCCTGGTGGGCAAGGTCGATGTCATTTACACCAACACCGACAACAACGTGGTGTCAGCATACGAAGCGCTGGTTAAAGTGGGTAATGACACCAAGCTGCCGCTGATTGCCTCTGACACAGATAGCGTCAAGCGCGGCGCCATCGCTGCACTGGGTGTCAACTATCGTGACCTGGGCGTGCAAACCGGCAAAATGGTGGTACGCATTCTCAAGGATGAAAAGCCTGGCGATATCCCGTCCGAAACCAGTAGCAAGCTTGAGCTGTACGTTAACCCGGCCGCTGCCAAGGCTCAGGGCGTGACGCTGACCGAATCGTTCATCAAGTCAGCGACTGAAGTCGTCCAGTAAACGCGACGAGTTGGTTTAAACTTATTGGCGGCACAAAACAGGTGGGTTGCACAAGGCGGCCTGCCTGTTTCTTTTTTCTCTTGCACGAGCTGCATCAATGTCTATTTACTCTTTATGGGGCGCACTCGAAATCGGTCTGATCTTCGGGCTGGTCGCGCTGGGCGTATTGATTTCCTTCCGGATATTGCGCTTTCCGGACCTTACCGTTGACGGAAGCTTCCCCTTGGGTGGGGCTGCGGCTGCGACGCTGATCCATGCGGGCCTGGACCCTTTCTCGTCCACGCTACTGGCCACATTTGCAGGCGCCCTGGCAGGCATGATTACCGGATGGCTCAACGTAAAGCTGAAGATTATGGATTTGCTGGCCAGCATTCTTATGATGATTGCCCTGTACTCCATTAATTTGCGTGTTATGGGCGCACCCAATGTGCCGCTAATCATGGAACCCACGGTTTTTTCGGTATTGCAGCCTGATGGCGTGGTCGACTACGTGGCACGACCCATAATGCTGCTAATTTTGGTAATAGTGATCAAGTTTGGGCTTGACTGGTATTTTTCAACTGAAACCGGCCTGGCTATGCGCGCTACGGGGTCTAATCCACGCATGGCGCGCTCGCAGGGCGTTGCGACGGGCGGGCGTATTCTGGCTGGCATGGGTATATCAAATGCGCTATGTGCGCTGGCGGGTGCATTATTTGCACAATCGCAGGGCGGGGCCGATATCTCCATGGGCATAGGCACGATTGTTATTGGTCTGGCCGCTGTTATTGTGGGTGAAAGCATACTGCCGTCGCGGCGTATGGCATATGCCACGCTGGCGGTTATTTTGGGCGCGGTGCTGTACCGCTTTTTCATTGCCCTGGCGCTTAATGCTGACTTTATCGGTCTGAAGGCGCAAGACCTTAATCTCGTTACAGCCGTGCTCGTCACGATTGCGCTGGTCATACCGCTAATCAAGCAGCGCCTGCGCGGCAACAAAAAGAGGCGTTGATATGCTGAGCGCAAAAGATCTTTATATAACCTTCAACGTAGGCACACCGATTGAAACCCGTGCACTACAAGGCCTTTCACTAGAAATTCCGTCGGGGCAGTTTGTGACGGTAATCGGATCTAACGGGGCCGGAAAGTCTACGTTTTTAAATGCCGTCTCGGGCGAGCTGGAGGTGGACACCGGCACCATCGCTATTGATGGGCAAGACGTTACCCGCCAGCCCGTCTGGACCCGAGCACAAAGGGTGGCGAGGGTGTTTCAAGACCCCATGGCAGGCACGTGCGAAGACCTGAGCATTGAAGAAAATCTGGCCTTGGCTTATGGGCGTGGCAAGCGGCGCGGTTTTTCAAGAGCGGTCAAAAATGCCATGCGCGATGAGTTTCGTGAACGGGTATCCATTTTGGGCCTGGGCCTGGAAAACAGGCTCTCCGATCGTATCGGCCTGTTATCAGGTGGCCAGCGCCAGGCGGTTAGCCTGCTTATGGCGGCATTGCAGCCTTCGCGGATTTTGCTGCTTGATGAGCATACGGCAGCGCTTGACCCACGAACCGCGCAGTTTGTGCTTGAGCTTACTGACCGTATTGTGGGTGAGAGCAAATTGACCACCATGATGGTGACACACAGCATGCGTCAGGCGCTTGATGTGGGTGAGCGCACCGTTATGCTGCATCAGGGTAAGGTTGTGCTCGACGTCTCGGGCGAACAGCGCAAGGGTATGGAAGTGGCTGATTTGTTGCATATGTTTGAGCGGGTACGTGGCGAAGAACTGGCTGATGACGGTTTGTTGTTAAGTTAAGGTGAGTGCGTGGGCAGTGTGAGCCAATCGGTTAAATCTCCGGCTGAAAAGCGCTACCGCTACTGCAATATTGCCAAGTTTTCAGACGGACACTTGTTAAACCGTAAACCGTGAGTGTGACAAAACAGCTGTCGGCTTTTGTTGCTTTGGGTTTGCCTGGAGCTGGCAACATGGAGCATGAGTGGCACGCCACTTGCTGGGGAATCTGCCATATATAACTTTCACTGGGTTTCATGGCCAACAAGGACGCATCACTCACACTCAAAATTCTGACCGTAAACACGCACAAGGGGTTTACGGTGTTTAACCGCCGCTTCATTCTGCATGAGCTGCGTGAAGCCATCCGTTCGACCGGTGCAGATATTGTTTTTCTTCAAGAAGTACTGGGGGCCCATCAGCTGCATGCTGAAAAGCTGGCCACCTGGCCTACTACAAGTCAATATGAGTTTCTTGCCGACTCCATCTGGCCCCAGTTTGCGTATGGGCGCAATGCCGTCTACCCAAATGGCCATCACGGCAACGCGGTGTTGTCGAAGTTTCCAATTACCTATCACGAGAATATTGATATCTCAGTGGGTGAAAAGGAAAAGCGCGGCATGCTGCACTGCGTGGTCAAGCCGCCAGGCTATGACGGAGAGGTGCATGTGGTGTGCGTGCATTTGGGCTTGCGTGAAGGTCATAGAACGACCCAAATGGGCGAGTTGTGCAAGTACATAGGCAACGAGGTGCCGCAGCAGGCGCCGCTTGTGGTGGCGGGTGATTTCAATGACTGGCGAGAACGTGGTCAGCGCCTGCTTGCACGCAGCGCCAATCTTCGTGAGGTGTTCTGTGAACGACGAGGTCGGGTTGCCCGTACGTTTCCGGCTCATTTTCCCTTGCTCAGGCTTGATCGCATCTATGTGCGCAATTTACTGAATTTCGAGCCTATTTCGCTGCGTTACCGCCCTTGGTCGCGCTTGTCGGATCACGCACCTCTGGCTGTGGAGATTGAGTTATGACAGTCACTTGGACAACTGGAAACGCCATTACCTTGCTGGAGAACGGCGAAGATTTTTTCCCGGCAGTGTTTGAGGCCATCGAGCAGGCCCAGCGCAGCGTGGTGATCGAAACATTTATCATATTTGCCGACAAAGTGGGCAATCAGCTGCAGGAAGTAGTTATCGCTGCTGCCAAGCGTGGCGTTAAGGTAGATATTGCAGCAGATGGCTATGGCACAGCAGACTTGTCACCAGCCTTTATCGAGGCCATGACATCTGTGGGCGTGGGGTTTCATCTTTTTGACCCGCAGCCCAAGCGGTTTGGTATGCGTACCAACTTATTCAGGCGCCTGCATCGAAAAATTATTGTGGTTGACGATACGCTGGCGTTTGTGGGCGGTATCAATTTTGGCGCTGATCATCTGGCAGACTATGGGCCAGAGGCCAAGCAGGACTATGCCATCGCTATACGCGGCCCGCTTGTTGACGAGATTGCTCGTTTCGAGTCTGAAGTACTGGCGCCGGTAAAGCCACGTTTTTCATGGCGACAACTGCGCCGCAACAAACAACGCCAAATGGAACCGCCGGGCGATAGTTCAGCAGCCCTGGTGGTTCGCGATAATGACCAACATAAAAATGACATAGAACGGCATTACAGGCTGGGGATACGTGCGGCACAACATCAGATCACCATAGCCAATGCCTACTTTTTTCCAGGCTACCGGTTCTTGCGTGACCTGCGTCGCGCCGCGAAGCGGGGTGTCAACGTTCGCCTGATTTTGCAAGGGCAGCCAGACATGCCGTTTGCGCGCTTTGTCGCCACCATGTTGTATGACTACCTGCTGTCTGCTGGTGTTGAGATTTATGAGTACTGTGAACGGCCTTTGCACGGCAAAGTGGCTGTGGTCGATAACGCTTGGTCAACCGTCGGGTCGAGCAATCTCGACCCGCTGAGTCTGGCACTAAACCTGGAGGCCAACGTGCTTATCCAGGATCGCGCATTCAGTACGCAGCTCCATGAAAATCTTCAAAAGCTTGTTGATAATCACTGCAAGCGCATGAGCCCGGATACACAGCCACGCAGAAAAATTCAGCGCGTTTTTCTCGGTGTTTTTGTTTTTCACTTTCTGCGTAATTTTCCGTCGTGGCTGGCGCGTCTGCCTGCGCGCCAGCCAGCGCTCAAGTCCATATTGGTTGAGGATGACAAACTGATCGATGGCATGCCTGTCGGTGAAGCGGCGACCGATAACGGCCGGGATCACCTAAATGAATCTGATCCTAAGCCAATAGGGCTCGGAACAGACGGAGACCCGGCATCGGCTACCCCTAACATTGTGCGTCCCGCCGTGGATGCAGCCAGACGAGGCGACAGGGGTGCTACAGATCGCGCAACAGAATCCAGTGAAGCTCTTGCACCAGACGGTGCCGACGCGGGGCAACACGCTTATTCGCATGAATACCTAGACTCGGGTCCAAGAACCAAGGAGTCCACATGAAATCATCATGGGTCTCGTCGTGCATAAACTGGGGCAAGGCAAACTGGTCCAGATTGCGAACAGTATTGACCACGGTATTTCTGATACTGATTGTGCTTTTGATCGGCATGGCGGCGTGGAAAGTGGAATGGAGCGAGGTGCTGAAGGCGATGGCGCAGGTTCCCCTACGTGCACTTGCGCTGGGCGGCGTGCTCACGCTGGCCAGTTATTTTGTGTATGCAACCTTTGACCTGATCGGAAAACGGTATGTCGGGCACAAACTGTCGTCGCTCAGAACGTATCTGTCGGGCATGATGGTTTACGCCTTTATCATGAGCCTGGGGTCGTCTGTGGGCGGTCTGGGCCTGCGTCTGCGGCTATACACGCAGCAGGGTGTATCACCGGGCAAGGCGACCCGCGTCTTTGGCCTGGCTGTGGTCACCAACTGGATCGGCTATCTGCTGCTTGCCGGCGTGGTGTTCGCGCTTGGTGCGATCGACTTGCCTGCAGATTGGTGGCTGGGCACAGGCACGTTGCGAATCATCGGTGCCATCATGGCGGTGGTCGCGCTTGCTTATGTGCTTCTGTGTTTTTTTTCCGGCACACGGTCATGGTCTGTCCGCGGGCAGCAAGTGGAGCTGCCTTCTGGCGTGCTGTCATTACTTCAGGTCTTTGTGGCAACGTGCAATTGGGCGCTTATGGGTTCGGTGTTGTGGGTGTTGCTGCAGCAGCGGGTAGCCTACCCCGTGGTGCTTGGCGCCATACTGCTAAGTGCTGTTGCCGGGTTAATCGCTCGCGTCCCAGCGGGGCTTGGGGTGCTGGAAGCGGTAGTTATTGCGCTGCTGACATCACCCGATATGTCGCGTAGCGAAGTGCTTGCGGGTGCGTTGGTGTATCGCGCCGTCTATTACCTTGCTCCACTTTTTATCGCGGGCGTGATTTATTTGTTGACCGAAATGACGCAACGCAACCGTGCGTCCGCTTTTCAGGCGCCTAACGTAAAGGCACGAAGTTAGTAGGAGCACCCGACACGGGTGCAACTAGTTCGGTGTCATGGTGATGACTGGACTTGATGCGTTTAAGGAGCAAGTTATGGCGTTAATCGTAGCAGCTCGATTCGAGACTTTCGAGGCCGCTAAGGCAGCTGCAATCTCGCTGATGAACGCGGGAATATCATCTGATGCCTTGCATACTTTCTATGTGAATCCAGCAGGCACTCATGATACGTTTCCAGGGGGGGGCGATAGCGTCGCTGACCCTGGATCTGAAGGAGGGCAGTACGGTGCCGTTGGTGGTGCGGCCATTTTCGGCCTTCTCGGCGCAGGGATAGGGATGGCAGTTACTTACAGTTTTGGCGTATCCGCCCTGTTCATTGCCGGTGGTGCAGGGATAGGTGCCTACGTTGGTTCGTTGCTTGGCGCCGTTTATAAGCTGGGGCGAGCTCATCCAGAACGCAGCCGGGCGCAAAGCCGAATTGCCCAAAAACATGAAGGACGGCCCTCAGGCGTGTTGCTGGCCGTACATGTCGAATCTGATCAGGTGGAGCGTGTGTCAGTATTGCTGCGTGACGCCGGTGGTGTTGAGGTAGAAAGAGCTCGCGGCCAATGGCGCGATGGACAATGGCAAGATTTTGATCCTTTGATTAGCCCCAATCTTGAAGTCAAGCCTTAGCACTTGGCTTGCTTACTCCGCCTTCAGCGTAGGCGGAGTAAGCAGGCAATAAAGGGCGCCGACAAGTTTTGGCGGGGTTGGTCGGGTGCGCGACATACCCCACTGTTCAAAGCGAAGAGACATTGTTTATTTTGGTGCTACGTCAATGTCATAATCCACCGACTTAACGCCAGCGACCTGTCGTGCCGCCTGAATGGCGTTTTGTGCTGCTGCCTGGCTGTCGACCTTGCCGCGCAACTTAACTACGCCTTCGTACGTATCAATCTGGATATCATTGGCATGAACGCCAGGCACGCCGAGCACGGCGGCCTGAACCTGTGTGTTTATGGTGGTATCGTCGGTGTATTCGGTGGCGCTGCGCTGTTCGGGTTGTTGATGAGCGCAGGCACCAAGTGTCATGGCCGCAGCCATGGCAAGCAAAAGCTGGGCGGTCCTGGATTTAATCATGCTACCTCCTTTGTTTTAAATTGAGTAGTCAACAGTGACGATAACAGGGCGGCAAATTGCGTGCCTAAGCAGAGTTTGAAACACAACGAAATAGGTATCACTACTTACGTCTGGCGATTACCTATATACTTTACCCCTTATAAAACACTAAGAAATAGACAATGGCGTCGGCATCGGCGCTGTGGTCGTTCGGGAGTCCCTGATGCCGAATCTTCGCCTGCCTACCTGGCAGCAAGCGCGCGTAGTATTGTTTTCATCTCTTTTTTTGCTTGCTGCGTGCGGTGAGAAAAGCCAACCAGCGCCAGGAGGAATGAAGGTTCCGGTCAGCGTTGTCACCGTTGAACCGCGCAAAACTGAAATTTTTGTCGAATTACCAGGCCGTGTTGAAGCGGTCAAAGATGCGCAGATTCGCGCGCGGGTCACCGGCATTGTTCAAGAGATTAATTTCGAGCAAGGCAGAGATATAAAAGAAGGTCAGTTGCTGTTTACCATTGATCCTGCACCTTACACTGCAGTGCGTGATCAGGCTGCCGCCCAGCTCAAAAATGCTGAAGCCAATGTGCGTAGCGCACGCCTGCTTGCCGATCGCTATACCAAGTTAATCAAGGCAAATGCTGTCAGCCGCCAAGAGTATGACGATGCGGCGGCACGCGCAGCGCAGGCAGAGGCGTCCGTGGCTGCTGCCAAGGCTGATCTGCAGTCAGCCACAATCAATCTGGACTACACCAAAATTCAGTCGCCGATTGACGGGCGCATCGGCAAATCGATGGTGACCGAAGGTGCTTTGGTCAGTGCTACGGAAGCCACGCAGTTGGCCGTCGTGCAGCAGCTTGATCGCGTCTATGTGGATATCACCCGTTCAACCACGCAGCTGGCGAACCTGCGCAAGGCGCTCGCCAGTGGGCAACTCACCCAGTCGGAAGACGGCTCGGCGCTCGCTCAGGTGCTGCTTGAGGACGGTTCCGAGTATGAGCACAAAGGCAAGCTTTTGTTTTCGGGTGTTAGCGTTGACCCAACAACGGGGCAAGTAAATTTGCGCGCACTGTTTGATAACCCTGATGAGATTCTGCTGCCTGGCATGTATGTGCGGGTCCGTCTTGAGCAGGGTACAGATGAAAAAGCCCTTATCGTTCCAGAACAGGCTGTTCAGCGTACAGCCGATGGCTTGAACAGTGTCATGGTGATCAAAGACGGTAAGGTTGCTCCCATGACAGTAGCGCTTGGTCCCCTGGTTAAAGATGGGTATGTCATCTATAAAGGGCTTGCTGCCGGAGACGTTGTTATTGTAGAAGGCTTCCAGAAGATTGGCCCGGGAGCCCAAGTGCAGCCAATGCCATGGCAGCCTGGCAAAAAGCCAGCTAAGCCCGGCGCGGGCGCAGCCGCCAAACCGGGCCAGGGCGATAAAGCCCAGGCAGGAGAAGCACCGGCAGAGCCGGGCAAGCAGGCTCCTGCCGACAAACCCGCAGCCGGGGCTGGCAACACCGACGCGGGTGGAGCGGCAGGCGATGCGAGCAAAGCGCCTGATGGTGCTCCTGCATCAAAAGCCAAGACCGAGGGCTGATAAGCAGCCAAATCATGCGGGCCCAGTGGGCCCGCTGCGTTAACGCTTCAACAGTGAGCACACATGCCGCAGTTTTTTATTGACCGTCCGATCTTTGCGTGGGTTGTGGCCCTGGGCATCGCGCTGGCAGGAATGCTGGCGATTCCCAACATGCCCGTATCCCAGTACCCCGATGTGGCCCCGCCAACCATAACTATTAGCGCGACGTACCCCGGCGCTTCGGCCGAAGATGTTTCGACCACGGTGGCCAGCATCATCGAAAACGAGTTAAATGGCGCTAAAGGCCTGCTTTACTATGAGTCTGTCAGTGACTCGTACGGCAGTGCGCAGATCACCGCAACTTTTAAACCGGGTATTGATCCCGACCTGGCGCAAGTCGATATCCAGAACCGGCTGGCCAACGTCACCTCCAAATTACCTGCAGCTGTGACCGCACAGGGCCTTCAAGTGGCCCAAGCAAATACTGGCTTTCTGATGGTGGTAGGGCTGTCATCCATTGATGGTACTTTGGACGAAACAGCACTCGCCGATTATATTACCCGTTCGATTCAAAACTCGGTTGCACGCGTTCCTGGTGTGGGTAGTTTTCAGCTGTTTGCCTCGCCTCGTGCCATGCGCATCTGGCTCGATCCAGACAAGCTGACGGGGTTCAATATTAGTGCCCAAGAAGTCAACGCCGCCATCAAGCAGCAAAATCTGCTGATTTCTGGTGGCATTCTGGGTTCGCCGCCCAACCCCGAATCGCAGCGCGTGTCGGCACCCATTATCGTCAATGGCCAACTGGCTACCGTTGAAGAGTTCGGCAACATCGTATTGCGTTCCAATGTCGATGGTTCGGCGGTAACGCTAAAAGACGTGGCCCGCATCGAGGTGGGCTCTGACAATTACCAGTTTGGTGCCCGCCTTAACGGAAAACCCACGGCTGCTTTCGCCATTGCCCTGTCACCGGGTGCCAATGCGCTGTCCACGGCCGAAGGCGTTCGCTCAAAACTGAAGGAATTGTCACAGTTTTTTCCTGAAAACATTACCTACGCCATTCCTTACGATACGTCGCCCTACGTAAAGCTTTCTATCGAGCAGGTGGTTCACACGCTGTTAGAAGCTATGGTGCTGGTGTTTATCGTAATGTTCGTGTTTTTGCAGAACGTGCGATACACATTAATTCCGGCCCTGGTGGTGCCGGTAGCCATTCTCGGTGCATTTGCCGTCATGATGGCGTTAGGGTTTTCAATCAACGTGCTCACCATGTTTGCCATGGTACTGGCCATCGGTATTCTGGTTGATGATGCCATTGTGGTGGTCGAGAACGTCGAACGCATCATGGTCGAAGAGGGCATTTCGCCAAAAGAGGCCACCCGCAAGGCGATGCCGCAGATCAGTGGTGCAATTATAGGCATCACCCTGGTGCTTTCCACGGTGTTTTTGCCACTGGCCTTTCTGTCGGGTTCCGTCGGCGTTATTTACCGACAGTTCTCGGTCGCCATGGCGGTCTCCATTATGTTTTCGGGCCTTTTGGCCCTGACATTTACGCCTGCCTTGTGCGTAACCCTGCTCAAGCCCATTCCCAAAGGTCAGCACGAATCAAAACGTGGCTTTTTCGGATGGTTCAACCGTTCTTTCGATCGTACAACCGATAAATACGAGAGCTGGGTATCAAAAAGCCTGAAGCGTGGCGGGCGCATGATGCTCGTTTACCTGCTGTTGCTGGTGGTACTTGGTTGGATGTACATGCGCTTGCCTACGTCGTTTCTTCCTGAAGAAGACCAAGGCTATCTCATTACCAACATCGAACTGCCCGCGGGCTCAACCGCTAATCGCACGCTCGAAGTCATTAATCAGGTTGAAGACTTTTTCATGGCGCAGCCGCAGGTCGAGAACATCGTTGCCATACGGGGCTTCAGTTTTAACGGTAACGGGTTGAATGCCGCACTTGCGTTTGTGACCCTTAAAGATTTTTCCGAACGACCAGGGCCCGAGAACTCTGCACAGGCGCTAGCGGCCAAAGGAACCCAGCATCTGCTGTTTGGCATACCTGACGCAATGGTGTTTGCTATTACGCCTCCAGCCATTTCTGAACTGGGCAATGCAACAGGCTTTGATTTGCGGCTCGAAGATCGGGGTGGCCTCGGTCATGAAGCCTTAACTGCAGCCTCACAGCAATTGCTGCAGTTGGCCGCGAAGAGCCCGATTCTTGCTGATACGCGTATTACGGGCCTGGCAGGCGGCAAACAACTTAAGGTCAATATAGACCGGGAGAAAGCGGCAGCACTGGGCGTTGATTTTTCCGAGGCGGCTGCGCTGATTTCCAGCTCGCTCGGCTCGTCTTATTTGGGCAACTTTACCAATCAGGGCTGGGTGCAGAACGTCTGGATGCAGGCGGAGCAGGACCAGCGCATGTCGGTCGACGATATTCTCAAGCTCAACGCCCGTAATAATGAGGGCAAGATGGTGCCGTTGGCATCGTTTGTATCGACTTCCTGGACGACAGGCCCGGTGCAGGTGGTGCGCTATAACAGCTACGAGACCGTGCGCATCGGTGGCGCTGCGAAGCCGGGGTACGCAACCGGTGACGCCATGGCCGAAATGGAGCGACTGGTCGCACAATTGCCGGCTGGTATCGGATTCGAATGGACAGGGCTGTCATATCAAGAGATCCAGGCGGGCAACCAGACCAGCATTCTGATGGCACTGTCAATTTTGATCGTGTTCATGGTGTTGGCTGCGCTGTATGAAAGCTGGGCCATTCCGCTGTCGGTACTTATGGCAGTGCCATTGGGTATGCTTGGAGCGGTACTCATGATTGCCAGCAAAGGCATGTCGAATGACGTGTACTTCCAGGTTGGCATGGTGACGGTGATCGGTTTGGCGGCCAAAAACGCCATTCTGATTGTCGAGTTTGCCAAAGATCTTCATGCGGAGGGGATGGGCTTGGTTGAGGCGACGGTGCACGCTGCACGCCTGCGTTTCCGGCCAATTCTCATGACGTCATTTGCCTTTATTCTTGGGGTGCTTCCACTTGCCCTGGCTACTGGGGCCAGCTCTGCCAGCCAGAATGCTGTTGGTTTTGGCGTATTGGGGGGTATGCTGGCGGCAACGCCACTGGCGGTGTTGTTCGTGCCAGTGTTCTTTGTTGTGGTGTTGCGACTGTTCAAGACTAAGATCAAGGTTATTGGCAAGGATTCAGCGTCAAACCATGATGGCGTTACGCCACCTACTACGCCGCCCCCATCGGGACATGATGTAAAACACCGTGAGGATCAAGTATGAATGACGGTATCTTGAACCAAAGTCTTGATGTGTTGCAGCGCCCGGCCGTACCACAGCGCCCAGCGCGCGGGAACACGACAAGCAAAGGATTGCGCCGTGCTGCTCTGCCGACGCTGATCGCGATGACGCTGGGGGGGTGCTCGCTCGCACCACATTATGAGCGCCCTGATGCGCCGATACCGCAGCAATACCCCGACGCCGGCTCAGTCACCAATGCTGGGCCGCGCAGTGCGGCGCAGTCAGCACCTTCGGCGGCTGTTAGCGCCGATCTGGGCTGGGCTGAATTCTTCACCGATGAACGGCTCAAGGCGCTGATCAGGCTGGCACTCGCCAATAATCGCGATATGCGTATTGCCGTGGAGCGTGTTGAAGAAGCGCGTGCACAATATGGTGTGGCCGAGAGTGATCGGTTTCCGACCATAGGCGCAGGCGCTAATGCGCAGGTCACGCGTTCTCCCGAAAACATGCGTATGGGCGGGTCCAGCTCGCCTAGCGTGGCACGCTCGTACATGGCCGGCATCGGCTTGACCGCCTTTGAACTCGACTTTTTCGGACGCGTTCGCAATCTCAGCGAGGCAGCATTCCAGCAATATCTGGCGACAGCCCAAGGGCGGCGCACGGTGCACATCAATCTGGTGTCACAGGTGGCAGAAGCCTATTTCAGGCTGCGCACGGCACAAGATCTTGAGTCGCTGATGCGGCGTACGATAGATTCACGCAAAAACACGCTGGCACTCGTTAAGGCGCGCTACGATGCCGGTATTGCCTCCGCCCTCGATCTGGCTCAGGCGCGTGGGCAGCTTGATACCGTACGTGCTGACTTGGCGGGCATACGGCGTTCAGAAGCGCAGGCGCTCAACGCCCTGCAGTTGCTGCTCGGTGTGCAGTTGCCCGATACTCTGCCCAAACCCGGTACATTCAGCCGCGACCAAGTACTTGCCGCAATCCCTGTAGGCCTGCCTTCAGAGCTGCTTGAACGGCGTCCCGACATTATGGGGGCCGAAAATGCATTGCTGGGGGCTAATGCCAACATCGGCGCGGCCAGGGCGGCATTCTTCCCAAATATATCCATTACGGGTCTGCTGGGTTTTGCCAGCCCTCAGCTAGGTGGGCTGTTTGGTTCGGGGCAGCGCTATTGGCAGTACGCTCCGCAAATACAAATCCCTATTTTTGCCGGTGGCGTGCGGGGCAATCTGGAAGTGGCCGAGGCACGCAAAAACATTGCAGTGTCGCAGTATGAAAAAGCCATTCAGACCGCGTTTCGTGAGGTGGCTGATGCGTTGGCGGGAGAGGCCACTTATGCCGACCAGCTTGACGCACTGCGGGCAGTCGAAGCCTCTGCAGCAGAGTCGCTCAAGCTTGCTCAACTCCGTTACGAGACGGGTGTAGACAGTTTTCTGCAGGTGCAAAATGCCGAGGTAAATTTGTACACCGTGCAGCAATCCTTTCTGCAAACAGGCATGGATTCTCTGATGAATCGGGTCGAGTTGTACAAGGCCCTTGGTGGTGGCTGGCTCGAAGACACGGCCAAACCAGTGCCAGGTACTGAAGCTGACCGTGTGCACGGTGAAGTTCAGGGTACCAATCCTTAGACGATTACGGCCCAGTATCCGCTGGTAGGAAAAAACCGCCGCTGCACTGGTTTCTGGTGCAGCGGCGTACTTAATGATGCGCCCGGCACGGCACGCCTTCAGCAATCCTGCTGTGTCAAATTCTGAACTAAAAATTAAATCCAAACAGATCGGATATATCTGCAGGGATCTTCATGCCAAGCGCGTTCTAGGAAGACTGTGAACAAGTCCGACGCCGAGAAAATAGACTCAATAAAATCAATCGTTACGGCATCGGGCTCCACTAAAATCCGACTTATTCAGAGCTTCCCTAGCTGTTTTATTGGTTGGCTAAATCGTTCGCTTATCAAGACGTCCAACAGTCCAGGCAACAAGCTAAGAAGCTCTATGAGCTAGCTAAATAGATCGTCTTGGGCGAATAGATAGCAGGCGGCCAAAACAAGTCGCATTTTTCTATTCACAAGCACAATCTATCCCTGGACATTTCTTCTCGTCGGTTCTGCATAGGCAGAGCGGCGGGGGACAAGGCTGGCATAAAAGGCGATAATGGGCTTTGTTCACTTTTGCAACCAGGAAGACGAGGCTATAGATGGAATTGGGCGTAAATATTGATCATGTCGCAACCTTGCGTGAGCAGCGACACACAACGTATCCCGATCCCATCGAGGCCGCATTGCGGGCGGAAGAGGCTGGGGCAGATCTGATCACGCTGCACTTGCGGGAAGACCGGCGTCATATCCAGGATGCCGACGTCGATGCCATTTTGCCACTGCTGCGCACGCGCATGAATTTAGAATGTGCAATCACGTCTGAAATGCTGGCCATTGCCTGCAGGGTACGCCCGCACGATGTCTGCCTGGTGCCAGAAAAACGTGAAGAACTCACGACCGAGGGCGGTCTTGATGTCGCTGGTCACTTTGAGCATGTTCGTCAGGCTGTTGCGCAACTGCAAGATGCAGGCATACGGGTGTCGCTCTTTATAGACCCTGAAGCAGAACAAGTTGATGCCGCGTTCCGCTCAGGTGCAACGGTTATCGAACTGCACACCGGTGCTTATGCCGAAGCCGCCGAGAGGCTGATCATGGCGCCCGTCTCCGAGGGTACGCCTGCGCCCTACAAGGTGCTCACAGCGCTCACTTCCGATTCTGCCGCGCAGTCACCGGCCGTAGGTTTTGAGCTTGCACGATTGCGCTCAGCAATTGCACAGGGCGTAAGGCATGGTTTGCGGGTTAATGCAGGCCACGGCCTACATTACAACAACGTCGGGCCTATCGTCGCATTGCCCGGCATTGTCGAACTGAATATCGGTCATGCCATTGTGGCCCGTGCCGTATTCGATGGCTGGGAGAAAGCCATCCGCGACATGAAAGCATTATTAAGAAAGGGTTGAAAATGTCTGTATCTGTATCGGTAGCACCTGTTGAAAGCCTGCTGAGCCGTCGTTCTGTGAAATTAGTGCAGGCTCCTGCACCCTCAGACGAAGAGCTCTCCCTCATTTTCGAAGCCGCCATGCGCGCGCCAGATCATGGTCGGCTACGCCCCTGGCGTTTCGCCGTTATTCGTGGCGATGCGGTTAGCCAGCTGGCCGACATGACGTTATCTCGCACCAAAGAAGCGGGTGTCGAACTGGCACCAGGCAAAGAAGAAAGTGTGCGCCGTTGGCTGGCCAAGGTACCTATGCTTATTGCCGTGGCGTGCCGCCTGGATCACGCCAATACCAAAATCCCCGAACGCGAGCGCATGCTGGCCACCGGTGCGGCTGTCACCAATATGTTGAACGCGGCTCATATGCTTGGATACGGCGCCTTCTGGAGCACCGGCTTGGGTACGTATATTGACGAGGTTGCCGAAGACCTGGGCTTTGACCCACTCGACTACATCTTCATGGGGTATGTTTCACTGGGCACGCCCATCAATCAGATGCCAGCCATGGAACGTCCTGATTTCCACGAATATGTCACCGAATGGTCGGGTGTCTAGGGCCTCGTTTACCATTTGGAGCGGGAAGATGAATCAGTTAAAAACAGATGTGGCCATTATCGGAGCGGGCACGGCGGGGATGTCAGCTTACCGCGCCGTTAAAACGGCCGGTTTTGATGCCATTCTGATCGAAGGCGGCCCATACGGAACGACCTGCGCACGTGTTGGCTGCATGCCGTCCAAATTGTTGATCGCGGCGGCTGACGCTGCCCACACGGCCGCAACGGCTGCACCGTTTGGGGTGCACGTTGAAGGCTTGCGCATAGATGGCGAGCAAGTCATGGATCGCGTCAGGCGTGAGCGCGACCGCTTTGTTGGCTTTGTGCTCGAAAGCGTTGACGGTATTCCGGCAAGCGACAAGGTGCGCGGATACGCGCGCTTTGTGTCTGACACCGTTCTGCACATTGACGACCACACCGAAATTCAGGCCACCAGGGTAGTCATTGCCACGGGAACTTCGCCGGTGGTTCCTGACATCTATGCAGCGCTGGGTGATCGCGTCATTGTCAATGATGACGTGTTCAACTGGCAGACACTGCCGCGCAGCGTGCTGGTGGTTGGGTCGGGCGTAATCGGGCTCGAAATTGGACAGGCGCTGTCCAGGCTGGGTGTCAGAACGTGCCTGATCAACCGCAGCAGCAGCTTGGGTGGGTTGGCAGATCCCGAAGTCAAGGCAAGCGCTGCCGCAGCATTCGGGCAAGAGCTTGATCTACGGCTTGATTCCCAGGTACTGGGCGCACACCTGGAAGGCGATCAGGTCAAAGTAAGGCTACAGCGCAAAGGCCAGGCGGAAACCACTGAACACTTCGAATACGTGTTAGTTGCTACCGGGCGGCGTCCTAATCTTTCCGGGCTTGATCTGCAAAACACCAAGGCAGTACTGGACGAGCGGGGCATGCCCGAGTATGACGCCGAAACCCTGCAACTGAGTGACACGCCCATTTTTATAGCGGGTGATGTCAACGGTATTTTGCCCTTGCTGCACGAAGCGGCTGATGATGGCCATATAGCCGGCGGTAATGCAGCTGTCTGGCCCAAGGTTGTACCAGGCAAGCGTCGCACGCCCATGGCTGTAGTGTTTACCGACCCGCAGCTGGCATGGGTTGGTACGCGCTATAAGGATCTGGCCTCAGCAGGCGTGGTATGCGGGCAAGTCAATTTTGCCAATCAGGGTCGATCCAGGGTCATGCTAAAAAACCAGGGCATGCTGCGTGTTTATGCCCGCGTTTCTGATGGCCGTTTTCTGGGTGCCGAAATGGCTGGTCCATCCATGGAGCATATTGCGCACTTGCTGGCGTGGGCGCATCAAAGCCAACTGACTATTGCGCAGATGATACAAATGCCGTTTTACCATCCTGTGGTCGAAGAGGGCTTGCGTACGGCACTTCGTCAGGCGGCACGGCACCTTGCCGAGGCTGACCTTGACTACGTGCGCGAGTGCGAACAGGCCGTCAATAACGTGTGATTGACGTCGGGCTTGTCGCGTAAAACAGGCCCGCCTCACTTCAGTGTTACTGCAATACCTTGCGCACGCTGGCTGTCAGAGCCTCAACTGACTCGGTGTCAGCAGCCAGCAACCGTGCTCGGCCCTTGGCATCAAAAAAATACACGCCGCGACTGTGCGCTACTTCGTAGGTATCGGGGCTGTTAGGGTTGGGTTTTTCGATCTGATAGGCAACACGGTAGCGGCGGGCAACATCGGCCACCTGTTTTTCTGTGCCGGTCAGGCCTATGGCATTACTGTCAAAGGCATCTACGTATGCCTGCAACAGTTCGGGTGTGTCACGGTGTGGGTCTACGCTAACAAAGATAATACGCACTTTGCTGGCGTCATCGCCCAAACCTTCCATCACGTGGGCTAGCTGCGCCATCGTGGTAGGGCAGATGTCGGGGCAACTGGCATAACCAAAAAACATTAACACCGTCTTGCCTTTGAAATCATCCTGCGTGTAGGTTTTTCCGCCAGCGCCTTCCAGCGTGAACTTCAGGTCAGGTAGAAAGCCGCGCACCGGGTGTATGGCCTCATCAGCCTGGGCAGATGCTTCAGCGGGTGCCAGCAGCACGCCCAGAGGCAATGCAAACATGGTCATAATAAAAAGCTGACGTAGCAGCTGACGGAAACGCGGGATGATCATGGGTTAAATACTCCAGTGCGGGCCAGGCCCGAGAAGCAAACTCAGACGCAGTATGTTCGGTGCGGCATGGTATGGAAATGGCTGGCGACAGGTGTGTTTTCAACCTTGAGCGTGTTGCCTGCTCCCTAAATAATTATAGGCGCAGGCAGTTCAGACAAAGGCCGAGGGTATTTCGTCAGCTGCAAAAGTAGGATACTCACACGCTTCTGAGCGAAAGGGTCTGCGCGCATTGATCGCGAGCATTAAGCCAGCCTCGAACAATGGATAGCCCCCTCCGCCCAGTGTGACCCGTGCAAATATGCTGCAGTTTGGGTTTTCCGCGCTAAGCACTGGGCTCAGTGACCAGCCCGCTGTGGCGCAAAAGCGCGTCAATCGAAGGCTGGCGGCCACGGAACGCAACAAAAGACTCACTGGCAGGCCGTGCACCGCCTATTGCCAGTATTTCTTTAAGAAATAACTGCCCGGTCTTGGCATCGAGCAGGTCGGGCAAGCCGTCAGGCCCTGATTGGGCGTTTTCCTCAAATGCGGCGTAGGCGTCGGAAGACAGTACCTCAGCCCATTTGTAGCTGTAATAGCCTGCGCCATAACCACCCGCAAACAGGTGCGAGAAGTTGTGAGGAAAGCGATGCCACTCGGGTGGGAACAATACAGCGACTTCGTTTCGCACTTCAGTTAAGGTCTCAAGAACCGCTTGTATCGACAGGCCTTGCGATTGGTGGTGAATTAACATGTCAAACAGCGCGAACTCAACCTGTCGCAGTGTTTGCATGCCACTATGAAAATTACGCGCTGCCAGTAGCTTGTCGAACAATTCGCGCGGCAAGGGCTCACCGGTGTCTACGTGTGCCGAAAGGCCACGAAGCACTGGCCATTCCCAGCAGAAGTTTTCCATGAACTGCGACGGCAGTTCGATGGCGTCCCACTCAACGGCGGCGAACGGCGATACGCCGGGCTCACTTACCTGCGACAGCAATGCGTGCAGTGCGTGGCCGGTTTCATGAAATAGCGTGATGACATCGTCGTGGGTAAGCAATGCAGGCTTGCCACTCTGCGGTCTGGAGAAGTTGCAGGTGAGCCAGATGACTGGCGTCTGCAAACCGTGTGTGCTCAGGCGGCGTGTGCGTTCACTGTCGACCCAGGCACCACTTTGCTTGCCCTGTCGGGCATAAAGGTCAATATAAAGTGTGCCAGACACCGTGTTTTCAGCGGTGACCACCTCGAATGCCTGGGCGTCTTCATGCCATACCGGTGCATCGCAGCGGCGCAAGCTGACGCCAAACAGGGTATGAATAACGCCGAACAAGCCCTTCAAGACCTGAGGTTCGGTAAAGTACTGTTTGACCTCTTCTTCAGAGTAGGCGTAGCGTTCTTCGCGCATGCGCTCGGAGGCGAAGGTAATGTCCCAGGGCTGGAGTTCGTCCATGCCAAGGTTTTGATGAGCGAACTCACGCAGTACGGCCAGGTCTTTGATGGCGAATGCCTTGGCCTTGGCGGCCAGCTCGCGTAGAAACTCCAGCACTTGCGTGGCACTTTCTGCCATACGGGTTTCGAGACGCAATGCCGCGTAACTGTCAAAGCCTAGCAGGGCTGCCTCTTCAGCGCGCAGCCCCAGCAGCTGTTCAATAAGCGCAGAATTGTCGAGTTGAGGCTGCCCTTGTTCAGACGCAATGGTTGAATAGGCACGGTACATCTCCTGGCGCAGGCTGGCATCGCAGGCATGCTGCATGACGGGCAGGTAGCATGGCATCTTCAACACCAGTTTCCAGCCATCCTTGCCGTCTTCCTGAGCGGCGATACGCGCTGCTTCGACCACGTCTGCAGGCAGCCCGGCCAGCCTGGCCTGGTCGTGAATATATAGCGACCACTGGTCGACGGAGTCAAGCACGTTTTCGGAAAATTTCTGTGAAGCCTGGGCCTGCTGGTCTGAAACCTCGGCATAACGCGCGCGGGCTTCGCCTTCGAGCTCAACACCGCTCAGCCTAAAGTCTCGCAATGCCAGCTCTATGACCCGCTGGCGTTCGCTTGACAGCGTTGCGAATGCCTCTGAGGCCTTCAGGCGCTTGTATTGGGCATACAGGCCGGTGTGCAGGCCAACCCAGGTGGAAAACTCGGTGACTAGGGGCAAGCAGGCGTTATACGCGGCACGCAGTTCGGGCGTATTGACCACGGCATTAAGATGCCCTGCCACAGACCATGCCCGCCAGAGTTTGCCAGAGACGTCTTCAAGCGGATCGACGATGGCGTCCCATTGCGCGGGCAAAGCCGGATCTGCACTGTGTTGCACCGCCACGCGTGTTTCTTCAATGAGCGCTTTGATGGCGGGCTCGATATGGCTGGGCTGAATGGCAGAATAGTCGATCAGCCCATCAATGGGCGCGAGCAAAGGGTTAGTAGTAGACATAGGAAATTCCGTTTGGGAGCAGGTGGCCGTGCATCACGGGCGTGTGTCTGTGCCTGCGGTTAGACCGTGGCTGCGGATGCTGCAGACTGCTGGCTGCGTTCGGCGGCTTCAAGCGTGTTGACCAGCAGCATGGCGATGGTCATGGGCCCTACGCCTCCGGGTACCGGCGTAATGGCACTAGCCACTTCTTTGGCTGAAGCGAAGTCAACGTCACCAACCAATTTGCCATGCTCGTTGCGGTTAATGCCTACATCGATCACCACGGCACCGGGTTTTATCATACTGCCGGTTACCATGCCGGGCTTTCCGGTTGCTACGATTAATACGTCGGCGCGTCGGGTTTGTGCGCCCAGATCACGGGTTTTGGAGTTGCACAGGGTGACCGTAGCGCCAGCTGCCAGTGTAAGCATGGCCATGGGCTTGCCCACGATGTTGCTGGCCCCGACGATAACGACCTCGGCACCCCACAATGACACGTTCTCGGACTCAAGCATTTTCATGATGCCGTAGGGTGTGCAGGGCCGAAACAAGGGCTGACCCGTCATGAGCAGGCCGGCGTTGCTGATGTGAAAACCATCTACATCTTTGCGTGCGTCTATGGTTTCGATGACGCGCGCAGAGTTCATGTGACCAGGCAAAGGCAGCTGGACAAGAATGCCATGAACGGCGTTGTCGTTGTTGAGCTTGCGTACTTCATCGAGCAATTGTTCTTCGGTGACGTCGGCATGAAGACGTATAACGCTTGAATGCAGCCCCGCCTTTTCGCAGGCAGCGGCTTTGTTACGCACGTAAACCTGCGACGCAGGGTCGTCGCCGACCAGCACGACCGCGAGGCCGGGCACCACACCTTGTTGCTTAAGCTGTTGCACACGGACAGCCACATCGGCCTTGACCGAATCTGCCAGTGTTTTCCCATCGATAATGCGTGCGCTCATGCTGTGGTCTCTTTCGTTAGCGCGATTTTCATTAGGTCAGCAACAGTGGTGACTTCGAGTTTTTCCATAATGTTGGCGCGATGCGCTTCCACGGTTTTGATGCTGATATTGAGGTCGCCGGCGATCTGTTTGTTGAGACGCCCGGCGACTATGCGCTCGAGCACCTGCTGTTCACGCGCCGTCAGCCGACTGAGAACTGCCTCGTGGTTTTTCTGTGCCTGTGCCTGGCTGACGCGCTCGGTGGCTTCTTCAAGCATGCGTGCCACGATGTTGCGCAGGTCGGTTTCGTTAAACGGCTTTTCGAGAAAGTCTATGGCGCCTTTTTTCATGGTGGAAACCGCCATGGGTACATCACCGTGGCCGGTGATAAAGACGATAGGCAGCGGGGCCTTGCGTGCAATAAGTTCTTCTTGAAGCTCGAGGCCGCTCATGCCTGGCATACGCACGTCAGCAATGAGTACGCCAACCTGGTCGGGCTCATAGGCGTTCAGGAATTCTTCCGCCCCGCTGAAGCTGCGAACGCGATAGCCATTAGCCTCGAGCAGCCAACGCAGCGAGTCGCGTACGGCCTCGTCATCGTCAACAATGAAAATCGTGCTTGGCGCTTGAATTGTAGTCATGCATGCAACTCCTGAGTGTCTTCTGACGAACTGGCCGCTTGTGGCGTGGCGCGGGGCAAGGTAAACCTGAATATCGTGCCCCCATCGGGGTTGGCACTAGCCCAGAGGCGACCATGGTGGGATTCTATGATTGTGCGGCAAATATTAAGCCCCATGCCGAGCCCTTCGGACTTGGTGCTGTAAAACGGTTCAAACAGGCGATTAGGGTCACGCAAGCCGTGGCCACGATCTATGACTGCAAATTCAACCAGCGCCTCCTGATCTGTGATGACAAGATGCAGCGTACGATAATCGCTTTGTTCCATGGCTTCTACGCCATTTTTGAGCAGGTTTAATAATACCTGTTCGATAAGTATAGGGTCAGCCATGACGTCGGGAATGCTTTCTGGCATGTCAAGTGCGATGGTGATCTGGCGCTTGCGTGCGTCGATATCAGCAAACCCCACCGCGTTTTCAACAATGCGCATGGCTGGAACACGCTGGCGCCGCGGCTCGCTGCGCTTTACGAATTCGCGGATACGACTGATTATTTTACCTGCCCGTTCGGCCTGCTCGGCGGCTTTTTGCAGCGCGACCAGCAAGCGCTCGGGGTCGCTGTTGCCTGACTTGAGCATTGCGACGGCGCCCATGCTGTAATTGCTGATGGCGGTGAGCGGCTGGTTTAGCTCGTGGGCCAGCGATGATGCCATTTCGCCCATAGTAGTAAGGCGACTGGTTAGCTGGACTTTTTCTTCTTGCCGTCGCGAGGCTTCTTCGTGCTTGCGGCGCTCGGTAATGTCGCGTGCCACCTGAAGGCGAACGCGACGGCCATCTGTCCAGGCAAGAATACGGTGGTGTACTTCAAACCAGCGTTGTGCTGATTCAGAATAAATTTCTACCGTTTCGTCGGTAAACCTGCCCAGCCTTCCGCCCAACAGTTCGGCATGGCCACTTGATTGCGCGCCAAAAAAACGCCGATAGGTTCGGTTGGCAAACAATAGTTCGAGCCCCTCGGCCGTGTCTGCCGCGACCGATATGGCGTCATCCAGGCCTTCGAGCACCGTCATAAAGCGCTCATGGGCAGCAGTAAGCGCTTCGCGAATGCGCTTGGGTTCGGTAATGTCGGTCATGGAGGTCATCCAGCCGATCTGCTCGCCGTTGGGGTCACGCAACGGGGACACATACATGCGTGCGGTAAAACGGGAACCATCGCGCCGCTGGGCTTCGACCTCAAGCCCACTGCTGGGCGTACGGCCTGACAACAGAATGTCGAGGGTTTCTTGATGTTGTGCGTGACGCCCTGGCACCCAGTAAGGGAAGGGCGTAGTACGGCCGATGAGATCGGCCTCGTTCCAGCCTATCATGCGGCAGAACGCCGGGTTTACATAGGCGATGCGACCATGCATATCAAACACCCGCATGCCGGTGGACATGGAATTTTCCATGGCGCGCCGAAAGCCTGTTTCGGCAATGAGGGCTGCCTCGGCCCGTGTGCGAAAGCGCGTGTAGCGCCAGAGCGCAAGCAGACTGAACACGATAACGCACGACAGTGCAACAACCACCATCAGCAGGCGCTGCTGGCGAGTTTCTTGATCAATGGTTATGAACATGACGCTGTCGCTCTGCAGGCGCTGCAGCCAGAAAAACACGCCCATGACGCAAAGGTACAGAATCAACACAACAACCGGAGTAAGCCAGTACACGCCGCGCCGTGTGTTGTGGGCCTGCTCATAGAAGGTTGTCGGGATCAGGGATTTTTTGGAATTGGCAGCCATGGGTGCATGTATAGCGCGAAGCGCGCGCAAAGAGGGCCTGTCGTATCAATATCGCATTTTAGACCGTAACTGACCGTTGTATTTTTCACATTGTAAAAAGCCATACCATAAAATGAAATTTTGCTTGAACAAGCGGCGTGTCTTTCCTAGAATGGGGAGGTTCTCGCGTATTTCATACACAAGACTAAATTCGCATACACGCGCCGGTATAAGGTATAACGAAACCAAACACCAAGCACGGGTAATGTAGACAACATGCGGCATCCACCCCTTCCACGACAGGAGACAATTAATGTCCTCTCTAGAACAGGCCAAGAATATGGCAAACTCACTTAGCGATGATGACCTGGAAACCCAAGAATGGCTCGAAGCGCTCGAAGCCGTTCTTGATCGTGAGGGCCCGGAGCGCGCCCACTTTCTGCTCGAGCGCCTTATTGATCTGGCCCGCCGATCAGGTGCCCATATTCCCTTCTCGGCCAACACGGCTTATGTAAACACGATCCCACCAGGGCTGGAGCCTCAGTATCCGGGCGATATCGTCCTCGAAGAGCGTATACGCTCTTATGTGCGCTGGAACGCCATGGCCATGGTGGTCAAGGCCAACCGCCACAGCCCACCAGATGGTGGCGACCTTGGCGGTCATATTGCCTCCTTTGCCTCGATGGCCACCATGATTGGCTGCGGGCAAAACCATTTCTGGCACGGTGAAACCGAAAACAACGGCGGCGATCTTGTGTACTTTCAGGGCCATTCATCGCCCGGCATGTACGGTCGTGCGTTTCTTGAAGGCCGTCTCACTGAAGAGCAGCTTGATAACTTCAGGCAAGAAGTTGACGGCAAGGGCCTGTCTTCGTACCCGCACCCCAAGCTTATGCCAGATTTCTGGCAGTTTCCCACTGTATCAATGGGCCTTGGCCCCTTGATGGCTATTTATCAGGCTCGCTTTCTCAAATACCTGCACGCCCGCGGTATCGCTGACACCAGCAATCGCAAGGTCTGGGTATTTTGCGGCGACGGCGAAATGGACGAGCCCGAATCCCTCGGCGCAATTGGTCTGGCTTCGCGCGAAAAGCTCGATAACCTGATCTTCGTCATCAACTGCAACCTGCAACGGCTTGATGGGCCGGTGCGCGGCAATGGCAAAATAATCCAGGAACTCGAAGGTGATTTCCGTGGCAGCGGCTGGAATGTCATCAAGCTGATCTGGGGCGGTTATTGGGATCCTCTGCTTGCCCGCGACAAAGAGGGCATTTTGCGTCGTGTCATGGAAGATTCCGTCGACGGCGAATATCAAGCCTATAAAGCCCACGACGGAAAATTCGTGCGCGAAAACTTCTTTGGCAAACACCCCAAGCTGCTTGAAATGGTCAGCCGCATGAGCGACCAGGATATCTGGCGCCTGAACCGTGGTGGTCATGACCCCTACAAGGTATATGCCGCATTCAAGTCGGCATCTGACCACAAGGGCCAGCCCACAGTCATTCTGGCCAAGACCATTAAAGGGTATGGCATGGGCCATGTCGGTCAGGCGAAAAACCCCACGCACCAGCAAAAGAAACTCGACATGGACTCCGTGCGTGAGTTCCGTGACCGTTTCAACATCCCGGTACCTGACGACAAGCTCGACGATCTTCCGTACTTCAAACCGTCGGCAGATTCGCCCGAAATGAAATACCTGCACGAACGCCGCAATGCGCTCGGCGGTTTTCTTCCCCGTCGCCGCATGAAGGCTGATGAACACTTCACGGCGCCAAAGCTCGAGGTATTCAAGGCAGTGCTCGAACCCACCGCTGAAGGCCGCGAAATTTCCACCACGCAGGCGTTCGTCCGTATTCTTAATCAGATCCTTCGTGACAAAGAACTCAGCCCTCGCGTCGTGCCCATTCTGGCCGATGAGTCGCGTACGTTCGGCATGGAAGGCTTGTTCCGTCAGATCGGCATTTATGCTCCCGAAGGGCAAAAGTACGTGCCTGTCGACAAAGAGCAGGTCATGTATTACCGCGAAACCGAAAACGGTCAGCTGTTGCAGGAAGGTATTAACGAGGCGGGCGCGTTCAGCTCCTGGATGGCAGCCGCCACGTCGTACTCTTCCAATAACCGCATCATGATCCCGTTCTTCATCTATTACTCGATGTTCGGGTTCCAGCGTGTGGGCGATCTTGCGTGGGCAGCGGGTGACATGCAGGCGCGTGGCTTCCTGCTGGGCGGTACGGCTGGGCGTACCACGCTCAACGGCGAGGGCTTGCAGCATGAAGATGGGCATAGCCACATCATGTCCGGGCTAATCCCCAATTGCGTGTCGTACGACCCAACGTTTGGTCATGAGCTTGCCGTCATCATCCAGGACGGCCTGCGGCGCATGATTCAAAATCAAGAAAACGTTTATTACTACATCACCGTCATGAACGAGAACTACCCGCAACCCGGCCTTGTGCCTGGTGATGAGGAAGGCATCATACGGGGCATGTACAAGTTCAAGTCAGTGGGCGACAGCAAGCAGCCTCGTGTTCAGCTTATGGGCTCGGGCACTATCTTGCGCGAAGTTCTTGCAGCGCAAGAAATGCTCGAAAAAGACTGGGGCGTGGGCTCTGACCTCTGGAGTACCACCAGCTTTACCGAGTTGCGTCGTGATGGCCTTGACTGCGAACGTCACAATCTGCTCAACCCTGAAGCCGAGCAGCAGGTGCCTTATGTAACGCGTCAGCTCATGGACACCGCAGGGCCCATTATTGCCTCCACTGACTACGTTAAATCGTATAGCGATCAGATTCGTCCGTTCATTCCTTCGGGCCGCATCTACAGAAACCTGGGTACAGATGGTTTCGGGCGCTCTGATTACCGTCATAAACTTCGTGAACACTTCGAAATCGACCGTAATTTTGTCGTGCTGGCCGCCTTGCGCAGCTTGGCCGATGAGGGCAAGCTACCCCTCACAAAAGTGTCGGAAGCCATCAAGAAGTACGGCATCAATCCGGCCAAAGCCAATCCGCATCACGCTTGAGGGGGGGATAAAAAATGAGCAACACCACCGAAATTAAGGTTCCGGATATCGGTGACTTCGACGAGGTTGAAGTCATTGAGGTGCTGGTTTCCGAGGGCGACACGATCACGGCAGAGCAAAGCCTGATTACCGTTGAATCCGACAAAGCGTCGATGGAAATTCCATCGCCCACAGCGGGCGTGATCAAATCTATCAAGGTCAAGGTCGGCGACAAAATCCGCCAAGGCACAGTTATTATTGATGTCGAACAAGAGGGCGGCGACGCCCCCCCGGCAACTGTTGCTGAGGGAAAAAATGTTGCAGCCCCGCAGGCTCAGGGTTCTGAAAGTAAAGCAGAAAGCAACGCGGTTCAAGACGACACTTCGGCTGCGCCTGCACCAGCCGCCTCTGGCGGCGAGCGCCTCACGGTATCGGTGCCCGATATCGGCGACGCAAAAGATGTCGAAGTTATTGAGATTCTGGTTAAAGTGGGTGACACCGTCCAGGCCGAGCAAAGCCTTATTACGGTTGAGTCTGACAAGGCCTCCATGGAGGTTCCCTCCACGGCAGCGGGTGTCGTCAAGGCTATTCTCGTCAAGCTTGGCGACAAGGTTAACGAGGGTAGCGATATCCTCGAGCTTCAGTCTACGGGCAAAGCCGGCGTAAGTGCGGCAGCCGCAGCACCTGCTCCATCTTCAAGTACACCAGCCAAGGCGCAGCCCGACGCTGCCAAGGCCGCTGGCACAGGTTCCAAGGCCACTAGCGCTGCACCGGCAGCAACTCAGGCCGAGCAGGCGTCTGCAGCAGGCGAGTTGGCGTCGACGCCACCTGAACGCCATTCACCTACAGAAGCTTACGGCAGCGTCGATGTGCCTTTACGCAACCTGCCGCATGCCTCTCCCTCTGTGCGTAAATTTGCCCGTGAACTTGGCGTTGACCTTGCCACGGTCAAAGGTTCGGGATCCAAAGACCGCATTACCCAAGATGACGTACGTCAGCACGTTAAAAATGCGCTTGCTAACGGCGCAAGCGCCACCGAAGTTGCAACGGTAGGCGTAGAGGGTGGTTTCAGTGTGCTGGGCTGGCCCAAGGTTGATTTTGCCAAGTTCGGCGATATCGAAACCAAGCCGCTCTCGCGCATCAAGAAAATATCCGGTGCCAACCTGCATCGCAACTGGGTGATGATCCCGCACGTTACCAACAACGATTTGGCAGATATCACCGAACTTGAGGAACTGCGCCAGCAACTGAATAAAGAGAACGAAAAATCGGGCGCCAAAGTGACGATGTTGGCCTTTCTTATCAAGGCGGTTGTGGCGGCACTCAAGAAGTTTCCCGAGTTCAACGCCTCGCTCGATGGTGACAACCTCGTGCTCAAGCAGTACTACAACGTTGGCTTTGCGGCGGATACGCCCAACGGGCTGGTAGTTCCTGTCATTCGTGATGCCGACAAAAAAGGCGTGTTTGAACTTGCCAAAGAAATGGGCGAACTGGCCAAGCTGGCTCGCGACGGCAAGCTTTCGCCAGCACAAATGCAGGGCGGCTGCTTTTCCATCTCGTCTCTGGGTGGCATAGGTGGTACCTCATTTACCCCTATTATTAATGCCCCTGAAGTGGCCATTCTCGGCGTATCACGGTCGTCTCATGAACCGATCTGGAACGGCAAAAAGTTCGTGCCTCGTTTAATGCTTCCGCTGTCCTTGTCCTATGATCACCGCGTTATTGATGGTGCTTCGGCAGCGCGCTTTAATGCCTACTTGGGTAGCCTGTTGTCCGACTTCCGTCGCATTGCACTTTAGGAGCCGTATATGAGCACAATCGAACTGAACGTGCCCGATATCGGCGACTTCGCCGAAGTTGAGGTTATTGAAGTGCTGGTAGCGGTTGGCGACACCATCGAGCCAGAGCAAAGCCTGATCACCGTTGAATCGGAGAAGGCTTCCATGGAAATCCCTGCCAGTCAGGGCGGGGTCATCAAGAAAGTGCTGGTCAAGATCGGTGACAAGGTTACTGAGGGCTCTGCCATGGCGGTTATAGAGCCGTCCAGCCAAAAACCGCAAGCGGCTGCATCAGACGGCAAAAACGCCGCTGACGCTGGCAAGGCGGGCGGGCAGGCCGCTGCAGCGTCTGCCGGTGCGGCGGCCACTGCAGCTGCAGCCAGTAGTTCGGGTGCCGCCCCAGCGCCTAAAGCTGCCAGCTATAGCGGCAGTGTCGATGCTGAGTGCGATGTACTGGTTCTGGGCGCCGGCCCAGGCGGGTATTCGGCCGCGTTCCGGGCCGCTGACCTGGGCCTTTCTGTGGTGCTGGTCGAGCGCTATGACACGCTGGGTGGGGTATGTCTGAACGTAGGCTGCATACCATCCAAAGCCTTGTTGCACACGGTGGCCGTGCTCGAAGAGGCACAGTCGCTCTCGGCACACGGCATTATCTTTGACAAGCCCAAAATCGATCTGGACGGCGTCAGGGCGTACAAAGACAAAGTGGTCAGCAAGCTGACCACGGGTCTGGCGGGCATGGCCAAAGCCCGTAAAGTAACCGTCATAACAGGCAATGGTGAGTTTGCCGACGCAAATCATTTGCGCGTCAGCCAGCCAGATGGCAGCGCAAAAACGGTCAAGTTTGCGTCTGCCATTATTGCGGCAGGTAGTCAGTCGGTAAAACTGCCGTTCTTGCCTGACGATGAGCGGGTGGTTGACTCCACCGGCGCGCTCAAGCTGGCCAGCATTCCTGAAAAAATGCTTATTGTCGGTGGCGGCATCATTGGTCTGGAAATGGGTACGGTTTACTCTGCGCTCGGTGCCAGACTCGACGTGGTCGAAATGCAAGACGGCCTTATGCTTGGTGCCGACCGCGATATGGTCAAAGTATGGCAAAAAATGAATGCGGGCCGATTTGATCATGTCATGCTCAACACCAAAACGGTTGGTGCCGAGGCAAAAGATGACGGAATCTGGGTAAGTTTCGAAGGTGAAAACGCACCCAAAGAAGCACAGCGTTATGACGTCGTGCTGCAAGCCGTAGGCCGTTCGCCTAATGGCAAGCATATTGGTGCCGACAAGGCAGGCGTTACTGTTGCCGATCGAGGCTTTATTGAGGTTGATCGCCAGATGCGCACCAACGTACCGCACATTTACGCCATTGGCGATATTGTCGGTCAGCCCATGCTGGCGCACAAAGCCGTACACGAAGGGCATGTGGCTGCTGAAGTCATTGCAGGGCAGAAGAGCTATTTCGATGCCCGTGTCATCCCGTCGGTGGCCTACACCGATCCCGAGATTGCCTGGGTTGGTCTTACAGAAGACGACGCTAAGAAAAACGGCGTGGCCATCACCAAGGGGCTTTTCCCTTGGGCTGCCTCAGGGCGTGCGATCGCCAATGGGCGCGATGAAGGCTTTACCAAGCTGTTGTTTGATGCCGAATCTCATCGCATTCTCGGTGGCGGTATCGTCGGCACGAATGCAGGCGACCTCATCAGCGAAGTCGTCCTTGCCATAGAAATGGGTGCTGATGCAGTCGATATCGGCAAAACCATACACCCTCATCCCACGTTAGGTGAGTCCATTGGCATGGCCGCCGAGGTGGCGGAAGGAAGCTGCACTGATCTTCCGCCCGTGAAGCGTCGGTAAACGCCCTCAGCCTCAGGGTTTTTACTACCGCAGCAACACGGCAGGTGCTACTATCAGCACCTGCCGTTTATGTTTTTATCCAATACGTATATGCCCTCACGTTGCCCCGACCCCACCGCGTCTTTGCAAGACTGGCTTAGTTATCTCGAAACCGCCCACAGCAAACCCATAGATTTGGGCCTTGAGCGCGTCAAGGCAGTTGCCACCAGCCTGGCGCTCACGTTTCCCTATATCACTATTACTGTCGCAGGTACCAATGGCAAGGGCTCTACGTGTGCCATGCTCGACGCCATGCTGCTGGCATCGGGCTACAAGGTGGGGCTTTACACCTCGCCCCATTTAATTGATTTCAATGAACGCATACGTATAAACGGTGAGTTTGCCAGCGATGCAGATATTGTCGAACAGTTTTGCAAAATCGAAGAGGCGCGCGGCGATATTACGCTCAGCTACTTTGAGTACGCGACGCTGGCCGCCTTGTTGCTGTTTGAACGCGATCAGGTTGACGTAGCCGTGCTCGAGGTGGGCCTGGGTGGGCGTCTTGATGCCGTAAATATTGTAGATACTGATTGCGCCATTCTCACTAGTGTTGACATCGACCATGCTGACTATCTTGGCGATACCCGCGAAAAGATAGGCTGGGAAAAAGCCCACATTTTCCGCCCTGGCAAGCCTGCCATTTGTGCAGACCCCATGCCTCCCGACAGCGTGGCGCAATACGCTGAAGAGATCGGTGCCGACCTTTGGCGTTTTGGTCAAGACTTTAACTATTCGGGAGATCGGCAGCAATGGGCATTTGGCGCAAAAGGGCGGCGCCGTTCTGGCCTTGCCTACCCATCGTTGCGTGGCGCAAATCAACTTATTAATGCCTGTGCAGCGCTTGCAGCGCTTGACGCGTTGCGTCCGCGCATTGTTGTAACGCAACAAGACGTGCGCTTGGGTCTGTCACAGGTTGCTTTGCCTGGCCGCCTGCAGATTTTACCTGGCATGCCTACAATAGTTCTCGATGTGGCGCACAACCCGCATGCCGCCGCAGCGCTTGGTCAAAATCTTGACAACATGGGGCATTTTACAGGTACGCATGCCGTCGTCGGCATGATGAAAGACAAAGACGCCGCGGCCGTCATTGCTCGGCTCGCAAGCCGGGTTGACCATTGGTATTGCGCCAGCCTGCCACAACCCCGGGGAATGTCGGGTGAGGCGCTGGCACAAATCGTACGCCAGGTCCTTGCCAGCAGCGCCCAGAGCAGCGAGTCGGTCGCGCCTCCTGAACGAGTGCGCATCAAGGCGGCAGGCGGCATCGTCAGCGAGCCTGCCGAAGCACCAGGCATACGCCCCGCTATGCAACCACTTGTTGCTGCCAAGGCCGTAACGGTGTCAAATTTTGACAATCCGCTGCAGGCGTTTGCTGAGGCACAAAAACAGATGTCGGGGAATGATAGAATTCTCGTGTTTGGTTCGTTTGCAACCGTGGGGCCTATACTGAACGGGCTTGGTCGTCCGGTAAATTGACGGCTAGCCAGAATCTGGCAGGTTTTTACGCATTGGTCAGCCATTAAAATAGCAGTCTGGCGCCAGGTGCCCCCCCCAGTTTGCGACGATGATGCGCCGTCGTTTGCGACGGTGTAAATCACCCTGTGGCGGTGCGCCATGCGTCCGCCTGCATACAAGATAGGTTTTCAGAAATGGGTTTGTTTTCTCGTAATGAGTCCGCTTCCGGGTCCGAGCGCCGCACGGGCTCCCGGTCTTCACTCTCGAGCGAGGCGCAGGCGAACGAGTTGCGAAGCCGGGCGCGACGCCGACTGATCGGTGCGTTGGCGCTCGTGCTGGTTGCGGTTATTGTGGTGCCGATGTTGTTTGACACTTCCACGACGCCAGAGCAAGACGCCACGCCTGTCGTCATGCCCACCATAGACCCACCGGCTATCAACGAGGGGGCAGGGGCGCTTGCACAGGCAGGCAGCGACACACTCTCGGGCACCATTCAGCAACCCGATGCCGATAACGGTACGTCTGTCGATGACGGCACCAGCGGTACGGCTGCCACGGCAACTCCTGCGCCAGATGGTCAGGTTGAAACCGCTGCTGCAGAGCCTTCCAGGGCTGAAGCGGTACCACCGCCAAAACCTAAAGCTGAACCCAAGCACGAATCCAAGCCCGAACCGGCACCAAGCCCCAAGCCTGCTGCCAAGCAACCAGTCGAGCGCACTGATGATGGTGCGGTGGCTTTAGCCATGCTTGAAGGCCGTACCCCACCCAAGAAGTCTGCTGCGCCGGTTTCTTCGGGCAATTTCACACTACAGATTGCTGCCTACAGCACTGACGACGACGCCAAACAGCGCCGTGACAAGCTGGTGGCATCGGGCGTAACCAATACCTATGTTGAGCGCGCAAGCTCAGGAGGTAAAACCACATACCGTCTGCGTGTCGGCCCATTCCCTTCGCGCGAGGCAGCCCAGGCAGCACAGGCGCGCCTGCGTGCACTTGGCTATGACAACGGCTTCATCTCCGCTAAGTGACCTCGTTCGACTATCTTGTCCTGGCCATACTGGTAGTGTCCGCATTTCTCGGGCTCTTGCGTGGTCTCGTCAAAGAACTGCTCTCACTTGTCGCCTTTGTGGTCGCGTTCATGGCGGCCGTCTGGTGGGGGCCCATAGTCTCACAATGGCTAGTACAGTGGCTCGATAATGCGCTGGTGCGCGCAGGTGCAGCGTACGCGGCTGTGTTTTTCTGCGTTCTGCTGCTGGTAGGCCTTGTCAACATTACGCTTGGCGCGCTTATTGCAAAAACCGGTCTGACGCCCGCTGATCATGGGCTCGGCGCCCTGTTCGGTTTTTTGCGCGGCCTGGTATTTGTATTGGTATTGGTCGGCCTGGCCGGCTATACCGAACTGCCCAAGGAACCCTGGTGGCAAGAAGCCAGGCTCTCAGGCGCTGCCGTCAGGGGTATTCTGGAGATCAAGCTTCTCCTGCCCCCCAGTGTAGCGTCCTGGTTACCGTATTGATCATCATTACAGGAATACATCGATGTGCGGAATCGTAGGGGTGGCTGGCGCCGGCCCCGTCAACCAGCTGATCTATGACAGCCTTCTGTTGCTGCAGCACAGAGGTCAGGATGCAGCTGGTATCTCGACGTCACATGAGCAGTTTTTTAATATGTACAAGGCGCACGGGCTGGTGCGCGACGTGTTTCGTACGCGTAATATGCGTTCGTTGCCGGGCGCTAGCGGCCTGGGTCAGGTGCGTTACCCCACGGCGGGCTCCAGCGAAAGCGTCGACGAGGCTCAACCGTTTTATGTCAATGCGCCGTTTGGCATCATGTTCGTGCATAACGGTAACCTTACCAACTGGCGCGAGCTGCGCGAAGAACTCTTTCGCATAGACCGTCGGCACATCAACACCAACTCAGACTCCGAAGTCTTGCTCAACGTGTTCGCCCACGAGTTGCAAGAGGCCTCGCATGGTTCCACGCTCGATGACGATGCCATTTTCAGGGCAGTCAGCGCCGTGCACAGGCGCGCGCGGGGTGCTTATGCCGTTATCTCACAAATCGCCAGCTATGGCATGGTCGCCTTTCGTGATCCGCATGGTATTCGCCCTTTGTGCTTGGGCTCTATGCACACCGCTAAGGGTAAAGAATGGATGATTGCGTCCGAGTCGGTGGCGCTTACGGGTTGCGGCTACACACTTGAACGTGACATTGCGCCCGGCGAGGCTATTTTTATTGACCTCGATGGCAATCTGACCAGCCGGCAATGTGCTGAAGCGCCCATGCTTACTCCCTGCGCGTTCGAGTACGTTTATTTTGCGCGCCCCGATTCAGTCATGGATAAGGTGTCTATTTATCATGCCCGTCTTCACATGGGTGAGTATCTTGCCGACAATGTCGCCAAGGCCTTGCGGCTTGGTGATATCGACGTCGTCATGCCTATTCCTGATTCGTCCCGGCCTTCAGCAATGCAACTGGCTTCGCGGCTTGGTCTGGATTATCGCGAAGGTTTCATCAAAAACCGTTATATAGGCCGCACATTTATTATGCCGGGTCAGGCAGTGCGCAAAAAATCGGTACGCCAAAAGCTCAGTGCCATAGACATGGAGTTTCGCGGCAAAAACGTGCTGCTGGTCGATGATTCCATCGTACGTGGTACCACCAGCCGCGAAATCGTCGATATGGCTCGCGCAGCAGGTGCCAACAAGGTGTTTTTTGCGTCGGCGGCGCCACCCGTACGGTTTCCCAACGTATACGGCATTGA
Organism: Pusillimonas sp. ANT_WB101; assembly: GCF_008369125.1. Lineage (NCBI taxonomy): Bacteria > Pseudomonadati > Pseudomonadota > Betaproteobacteria > Burkholderiales > Alcaligenaceae > Pusillimonas > Pusillimonas sp. ANT_WB101. The sequence goes on from NZ_VOAY01000001.1 coordinate 796,028, forward strand.
CATGCCCACACAGGCAGAGCTAATTGCGGTCGGACGAGACACCGGCGAAATTGCCCAAGAAATCGGTGCTGATGGCCTTGTGTACCAAGAGCTGGGCGATCTGGAGCAGGCCATTCGCGACCTTAACCCTCACATGCAGGCATTCGAATCGTCTTGCTTTAACGGGCAGTATGTTACAGGCGACATTGATGATGCGTACCTTGAGCGCCTGAGCCGTACCCGCGGCGAGCGCCCGGCAGCGGGCGAAATGGCCACAAGCGGTAAACAAGACTGATCTGAACAAGCTGCACGGGGCGCGCTGCACCCTCCAGAGGGGGGGGCGGTCCATCTTGTGGGTGGTGGGCGCGCTGCGAGGCCGGCCGTGAAGCAAGCCCAGTTTGAACAGATTGTGCGAGGCCAACCGCACCATCCAAAGAGGCGGGGCTGGTCGATCTTGTTATGAGTGTAAAGCGCGTCGTGAAGCCAGCAGCGATGCAGGCCCAGCCTGAACAGCATGTACGTGGCAGTACCGCTCGTTCAGAGAGCGCTTTGTCTTGCTTGCGTGTGATGAGTTGGCAGCGAGGCTGCCAGCTGTGAACGCATACACGCAGAGGCGATTTGGGTGCCTGTGGCTGCCTTATGGTGCTTAGTCGGCGCGGCGCAGCAGCTTCGTCAACGCCAGCACGCCTATAAGTGCAAAAAGCGCCATGCTCCACAAGGCGTACTCTACACCCAGCAGGGTGACGCGCGCGTCCATGCACGTGGAAAAAATGCCAAAAAGCCATGGTACGCCAGCGTCAAGACCACTGCTAACCATGAATCGATCAGCAAAGGTGCGATCACAGGAAAACATCATGGAAGCCACGGCATACTGATACCAGGCTGCCGCAATACCCCCCATGCTTAGCAAAACCACCAAACCGGCTGAAAGCCGCGCAAAACCAGCCTTAAACCGCGCAAGAAGCACACCCGCCCAGCACACTATGGCAATCACCAAGAACATAAGCCGCTGCAGCACGCACCAGGCGCAGGGGCGCATGCCAAACACATGCTGTGTGACAAGGGCAAACCCGACAGCGCCTACGCAGAGCAGGGCGATAAGGTGCAATAAGGCATGGTTGCGAAGCGTCATGAATCAACCGAGTAGTAGTGGAGTTTTGTTTGGTGCAGCACGTTCAAAAGCACAAATTAAGGCAGTTTGGTACTGCAGCATGCTTGGGCATGATAATGAGGCCAAGGCTTGTGTCTGCCGGCAAAAGAAAGAGTTTATATCAGTTGCTCGCGTTATCGAGTGTTTCGAATAGGTGTCGCTCAAACTGGAGCTGCAAACGGGGGTGGCCGAGCACGGCACCTTCAATAATAAAGATGTCTTCTACCCGATCACCCAGCGTCATGATTTTGGCCATTTTCAGATCAATGCCATGGTGCGCAAATACCTGGGCCAGGCTGTACAGAAGCCCAGGTCGGTCGGCCGATGTGACGGATAAACGCCACGAAGCACTACGCTCGTCAGGTTGAAGGACGACGTTTGGCACTATAGGAAACACTCGGGCGCGACGAGACCCGCGTTGCCGCATCACCCGTTGCATGGCAGTCTTGGGTTCTTGGGTTTCGATGGGCAAAAGTGCTTGGCCAAGTTCGTGCTCGATCAACGACGCATTAGAGCGATAGTCTTTATCGTGTGATGCAAGCAACACAATAAAACTGTCAAGTGCCCAACCGTGGTGGGTAGTATGAATGCGCGCATCCTGCACACTTAATGCGCGACGATCAAAATAGCGGCAGATATCCACAAAAAGATCAGCGCGATCACGCGTATAAACCATAATCTGCAGTGCTTCGTTCTGATCCAGCACACGTGCCTTTACAACAGGCACATCTGAATTGACCCGGTAATAAAGCTGCCGGGTGTGCCAGGCAATTTCGCTTGCTTCATGGCGAAGAAAATAGGCGATATCGAGCTGGCTCCAGAACTGATCACGACTTTCGTTGCGCAGCCCCATCAGGCGGATTTCGGTGGCCGCCGCCTCTTTGCGCTGCGCCAGTACGGTGCGCGTATCGGGTTGCGCGCCACCCAACATGTTTAGCGTCTGCCGATAAAGGTCTTCTAGCAGCTTACCCTTCCAGGAGTTCCAGATTTTAGGGCTGGTTCCGCGTATATCGGCCACCGTCAACAGGTACAGCGCGGTAAGACGGCGCTCGTTGCCAACACACATGGCAAATTCGCGGACGACATCGGGGTCTGATAGGTCTCGTTTCTGGGCAACCATAGACATGGTTAGGTGCTGGCGCACCAAGAACTCGAGCAAGGAGCGGTCTTCACCTTCGATGCCGTGCTGTATGCAAAACCGCCGCACTTCAATTGTGCCCAATTCAGAATGATCGCCGCCGCGGCCTTTGGCAATGTCATGAAAAAGGGCGGCAATATACAGCAGCCAGTGGCGGTCGAAGTCAGCGATGAGATGGCTGGCGAGCGGGTATTCCTGGGCATGCTCGGGCATGGTGAAGCGGCGCAAATTACGGATAACCATGAGAATATGCTGGTCTACCGTATAAGCATGAAACAGATCATGCTGCATTTGCCCGACAATGCGGCGAAACACCGGCAAATAGCGTGGCAGAATATTCAGCATGGTAATACGCCGCAACGCATGCACGATACCGCGCGGCTGCTGAAATATTTGGAGAAAATGCCGACGATTTACCGGGTTGCGACGAAACTGCGCGTCAATCAGTCTGCGTGCATGCCACATAGCCCGCATGGTCTGCCCGGTAATGCCAGTGATCTCTTCGTGGTCCTGCATGACCAGAAATGCGCGAAACAGCAGGGCAGGGTTACGCTCGAACGCATCATCACGGAATATGCCCAAGTGCCCGCGTACCGCGAAAAAATCATCATCAATCGTGCGCACCTGGTCTTCAGGAAGCGGAAATAAAATCTCTTCGAGGCTCTGCATCAAAATAATATTAAGCTGGCTTACCACGCGAGCCGCCCAATAATACCGCTGCATAAGCAGCTCACTGGGGCGTCTGCTGCGCGTGGCTTCAAACCCGTAAATGCTGGCCAGCCCCGGTTGCAGGTCAAACAGCACGCGGTCTTCACGTCGCCCTGCCAGCAAGTGCAGTTCGATGCGCAGGCGCTTGAAGGCCTGTTCAGCCCGTCGCAGGCTGCGAAACTCGGCGGCGGTCAGCAAGTCGGTACGAACAACTTCTTTCCAGGTTCGTCCCAAACCTGCCGCCTGCGCAACCCAAAGAGCCACTTGAAGGTCGCGCAAGCCACCTGGAGCTTCCTTGCAGTTGGGCTCCAGCGCATAGGGGGTGTCTTGGTGTCGGGCGTGGCGCTGTTGCATTTCAGAGCGTTTGGCCTGAAAAAACGATTGCGGGTCGAGCTGATCAAGCATGATCGCCTGCAGCTCACGCAGCAAACTGCGGCTGCCAATCAGCCAGCGAGATTCCATCAATGAGGTCTCGACGGTAATATCGTTGGCGGCTTCGTGCTGACAATCTTCAATAGTGCGCACACTGTGGCCAGGCTCAATGCCCAGATCCCACATTGCAGCGATTAACGTTTCGATCTGGCTGCTCTCTTCGTGCGAAGGCTGGTGCGGAAGCAGCACTAATACATCTACGTCTGAAAACGGAAAGAGCTCGCCACGCCCATAGCCGCCCACGGCAGCCAAGGTAGCGCCCGCAGGCAGTGGGTGCAGCCGCACCAGGCCGCGCAACGCCTGGTCGGTTACACGACGCAATGCGGTAAGCAGGGTGTCGGGCCGCAAATGGCTGCGAAATGCCGTAATGGCGTCGGCTCGACGACTGGCTAGCTGATCACGCAGGACGGTGAGTGATGGAGCGTTCATGGCGGGAATGGCATGCCGGCGTGGGCCTGCCGGAGGCGGATTGTCAACGCCGGGTACGTGAGGCTTCAGGCGGCAACTGCCTTGACGAAGGCGGGCGGCTGAGGCATACCCTCAGATACCGTCAGCACTTCATAGCCTGTGTCAGTAACAACCAGCGAATGCTCCCACTGGGCCGATAGGTTGTGGTCACGTGTAACGACAGTCCAGCCATCTGCAAGGGTGCGGATATCGCGACGGCCGGCGTTAATCATGGGCTCAATCGTGAAGATCATGCCTGGCTCCAGCTTGGTGCCGGTGCCAGGTTTGCCGTAATGCAGCACCTGCGGATCTTGGTGGAACTTGCGGCCCACGCCATGGCCGCAATATTCGCGTACAACTGAAAAACCCTGTTTTTCGGCGTGTTTCTGTATTGCATGGCCAATATCACCCAGTGTGGCGCCCGGGCGTACCTGTTCAATGCCCAACCACATGCAATCGTAGGTCGTTTCGACGAGACGCCGGGCCAGAATGGATGGCTCGCCGATGTAGAACATGCGGCTGGTGTCGCCGAACCAGCCGTCTTTGATAATAGTGACGTCGATATTCATGATGTCACCGTTTTTAAGCACCTTGTCGCCAGGGATGCCATGACAGATTACATGGTTGACCGAGGTGCAGATGGAGGCGGGAAAGGGGGTATAGCCAGGAGGTGCGTAGCCTACGGTTGCAGACTCAACCTTGAGCTCATTGGTGATGTGATCGATGCATAGCCGATCAAGCTCGCCGGTTGTCACCCCCGCCTGCACGTGAGGAGCGAGAAAATCTAGAATTGACGCAGCAACCTGGCAGGCGGCGCGCATTTTTTCGAGGTCGGCGGGATCGGTAACGAGTGGAATCATAGTCGCTTGCTTACAGTGTGAAAATAATAGTAGAATTATAGGCTTTCCTGAAATTTGTAAACCGCTTTTCAGGGAAGCCTATTTGGCTGCCACTTTGGGCAGGCCAATAATCAAAATCGCGTGCCGGGCCACTTAAAGGGTGTCTTAGTTTAGCTGCCTGCTTTAAAGCAGGCGCTTGCCAATAGATACAGGCCCCGGTACAAGACCCAACCCTTGGAGAGTATCATGTCTTTAATGCGCGAAATGCTTGAAGCTGGTGTGCACTTTGGCCACCAAACCCGTTTCTGGAACCCAAAGATGGCACCTTACATCTTTGGTCAGCGTAATAAAATTCACATCGTCAACCTTGAGCAAACTGTTGCCAAATACGCAGAGGCCACCAAGTTTGTGCGCCAGATCGCGGCCAAGGGGGGCACCGTGCTTTTTGTTGGTACCAAGCGCGCTGCGCGTGAAACCATTGCCGCTGAAGCTGCGCGCTGTGGTATGCCTTATGTAGACAGCCGTTGGCTGGGCGGCATGATGACCAACTTCAAAACGGTCAAAAGCTCGGTCAAGCGCCTAAAAGAAATGGAAGGCCAGCTCGTTGAAGGCAGCACAGAAACCGCCAGCAAAAAAGAAGCCCTCATGTTCGAACGTGAACTTGCCAAGCTCAATAAGGGCATTGGCGGTATCAAAGACATGAACACGCTGCCTGATGCGCTGTTTGTCATTGACGTTGGCTACCACAAAATTGCTATTGCCGAAGCCCGCACTTTGGGTATTCCGGTGGTCGGCGTGGTCGATACCAACCACTCGCCAGACGGCGTTGAATATGTAATCCCCGGCAACGATGACTCGGCCAAGGCAATCGTTCTGTACGCTCGCGGCATGGCTGACGCCATCCTCGAAGGTCGTGAACAGGCCCTCAATGGTCTGGTCGAAGAGATCTCCGAAGGCAACGAAGAGTTCGTCGAAGTCGAAGACGAGCGCGAATAAGCTGCTACGGGCGGGCGGGGCCCGCCCCGTCGATCAGGCCAGCCCGACCGGCACCCAGTGTGTCGCGCCGGGCGTGCGTTTAAGGTCGGCACATCCCGCCGCACGGCGTTGGTGACGGGTCTGTCTGTCACCCGCATTTGCCCCGGCCTGTCCGGGGCGTGTCTTAAAATACTGGAGAACATAGTGGCTCAAATTACCGCATCCATGGTTAAAGAACTGCGCGTGAAAACCGACGCTCCCATGATGGAGTGCAAAAAAGCGCTCACCGAAGCTGAAGGCGATATGGCCCGCGCCGAAGAGATTCTCCGCGTCAAGCTGGGCAACAAAGCTAGCAAAGCCGCCACACGCGTTACCGCTGAGGGCCTCATTGGCCTTTACATCGCTCCCGACAGCAAAACCGGCGCTGTAATCGAAATTAATTGCGAAACCGATTTTGTGGCTAAAAACGACGATTTCATCAGTTTCGTCAACCAGTTGGCCACGCTCGTTGCTGAAACAAATCCGTCTGACACAGCCGCATTGTCTGAACTCCCTATGGGTGAAGGTACGGTTGAAACCACTCGCGCAGCTTTGGTAGGCAAAATCGGCGAAAACCTTGCTGTGCGTCGTTTCCAGCGTTTCGAAACCACCAACCGGCTCGCCAGCTACGTTCATGGCGGCAGAATTGGTGTATTGGTTGACTTTTCCGGCCCAGAAGAAACAGGTAAAGATCTGGCCATGCACATTGCTGCCACCAAGCCTAAGGCGCTTGACGTCAGCGGTGTTGAGCCTGAGGCGATCGCCGCTGAACGTTCGGTTGCCGAGCAAAAAGCTGCCGAATCAGGCAAGCCTGCCGAGATCGTCGCCAAAATGGTAGAAGGCAGCGTGCAAAAATTCCTCAAAGAGGTTACTTTGCTTTCGCAGCCGTTTGTCAAAAACGACAAACAAACCGTTGAGCAGATGCTTAAAGAAAAAAATGCCAGCATTTCGCGTTATACGCTTTATGTTGTGGGTGAAGGCATCGAGAAAAAATCCGAAGACTTCGCCGCTGAAGTTGCTGCTGCAGCAGGCGGCAATTAAGGCGTAATGCTTCTTCAGGCAGGCAAGCTCTTGCCTGTTTTCACCAGGCCCGGTCGAGCCTGGCTCGATCGGCGACTGGTCAGGTATTTTCCTTCAGCCGCCTCCGACCTGCCGCAGCCTCATCAGGCTTCGGCGAAATAATCCAGGTCTGTGTATACACGCGGGCCTGGGTCTGGCTTACACTTTCGTTGGATTGTTCACCTGGGAAACTACCTATGACCACGAGATCGTATAAGCGCGTCTTGCTCAAACTGTCCGGCGAAGCGCTGATGGGCGAAGATGCCTTTGGGATCAACCGCGCCACCATATTGCGCATGACTGAAGAGATAGCCGAAGTTGCGACGCTGGGCGTCGAGTTGGCCATTGTCATCGGCGGCGGCAATATTTTTCGAGGCCTGGCGCCTGGGGCCCAGGGCATGGATCGCGCCACAGCCGATTATATGGGTATGATGGCTACGGTCATGAACGCGCTTGCCTTGCAAGATGCCCTTAAACACCGCGGCATAGACACCCGTGTCCAGTCCGCACTCAACATAGACCAGGTCGTCGAGCCCTACATACGTCCTAAAGCGCTGCGTTACCTCGAAGAGGGTAAAGTGGTTGTGTTCGCTGCGGGTACCGGCAACCCGTTTTTTACCACTGACACGGCAGCAGCGCTGCGTGGCGCCGAGATTGGCGCAGAAATCGTGCTCAAGGCGACCAAGGTTGACGGCATTTATAGTGCCGACCCCAATAAAGACCCCGATGCCACACGCTATGCACGCATCAGCTTCGATGAGGCCATTGTGCGCCGTCTTGAGGTTATGGATGCCACGGCGTTTGCATTGTGTCGCGACCAAAAGCTACCCATCAAGGTATTTTCTATTAATAAGCCAGGAGCCCTGAAACGTGCCGTTTTGGGCGAAGACGAAGGCACCCTGGTACACGTTTGACGAAGGAATTGTAATGAGTCTCTCAGAGGTCAGAAATTCGGCAGAGTCACGCATGGGCAAATCGATAGATACGCTCAAGGCCAACCTTGCAAAAATTCGCACCGGCCGTGCGCACGCCGGCATTCTTGATCACATAATGGTCGAGTACTATGGCTCGCCCGTGCCTGTCAGTCAGGTTGCCAATGTCAACCTGGTTGATGCCCGCACTATTAATGTGCAGGTATGGGAAAAAAACATGGCGGGGCCTGTTGAAAAGGCCATCCGTGATTCCGACCTGGGGCTCAACCCCATCTCCATGGGCGAAAGCATTCGTGTGCCCATGCCTGCGCTTACCGAAGAACGTCGGCGCGATCTGACCAAGGTAGTGCGTAACGAGGGTGAAGACGCCAAAATCGCCGTGCGAAATATTCGCCGCGAGTCTAATGAAACCCTCAAAAAGCTGGTCAAAGACAAAGAAATCAGCGAAGACGACGAGCGTCGCACACAAGATGACGTGCAAAAGCTCACTGACAAACACGTAGCTGAAATTGACAAGCTCGTTGCGGCTAAAGAAGCCGAGATCATGACGGTGTAGCCGCCAGTTTTGAAACGCTATATGCCCGGCAGTTCTACCACATTAGTCATTCCGGATAACACCGACGTCCCGCGCCATCTTGCCATAATCATGGACGGTAACGGGCGTTGGGCTACAAGCCGGTTTCTGCCCCGCACAGCGGGGCATGTACGAGGCGTGCAAGCTGTACGGCGCGTTGTCGAAGCCTGTGGCCGCCACGGTATCAAATACCTGACACTGTTTGCGTTTAGCTCCGAAAACTGGCGCAGACCGGCCGAAGAAGTATCGTTGCTCATGCGGCTTTTTATTCAAACCCTTGAAAAAGAAGTCAACAAGCTCGATAAGCGCGGTGCCAGGCTGCGCATTGTGGGCGACCTCTCGGCATTCGAGCCCGGTCTACAAAAACTTATTCGTGAGGCCGAGGCGCGCACGGCTCATAACTCAGCGCTGGTTCTTACCATTGCGGCCAACTATGGCGGTCGCTGGGATATCCTCCAAGCGATGCGGCGCTTACTTGAAGATCGGCCCGACCTCGCGCAGAATCCGGCCGACCTTAACGAGGCAGCGCTGGCACCGTATTTATCCATGTCCTATGCGCCCGAACCCGATCTGTTCATTCGTACCGGTGGCGAGCAGCGCATTTCCAATTTTCTCATCTGGCAACTCGCCTATACTGAGCTTTATTTTTCGCCCGATTACTGGCCTGATTTCGGGACGGCGCAGATTGACGCCGCCATCGATTGGTATAAGGCTCGGGAGCGCCGCTTTGGGCGCACCAGCGCCCAGCTCGCCGCAAAAAACTAACAGAGGTTGTTGAATGCTCAAGCAGCGCATCATCACTGCCATTATCCTTCTCGTGATACTGCTGGGGGCATTGCTTGCTGCCAGCCCATGGCCGTTGGTGCTGCTACTTACCCTTACGGCGGGTTGTGCGCTCTTCGAGTGGCTGCGGCTCACCTGGCTAAAGACGTCAGGTGCCATGCCCGCCATACTGGGCGTGCTCATGGGGGTCGCAATGTTGGCAGTTGCCTACCAATGGCTTGCCGCAACGCCCGCGCCCTGGGCGCTTGAGCTGCGAAGCGGGCTTAATTACTGGGTTATACCTGGTGTGGCCATTATCTGGGTTGCAGCGGCCACGGCCATGGTTGTGCGTGGGCAGGCGCAGCGCAAGGCGCATTGTGTCTGGCTTAGTTTGTTTGGCATCTTCGCCGTTGTGGCCGTCTGGGCGTCACTGGTGCAGCTCTATTTGCTGCACGGCGCTTGGTATCTGGTATCTCTGTTGGCCCTCATCTGGTTTGCCGATATCGCCGCCTATTTTGTCGGCAGGGCGATAGGGCGCCATAAACTGGCCCCCAAGGTTAGCCCCGGCAAAACCTGGGAGGGTGCCGTGGGCGGCGTTGTGGCTGCCACGGCCTGGGTGTTAATCAGCGCGTATTGGCCCGGAAGTTTCGGTGCGACACTGGCCTTGCGTTGGCCGGTCGGCATCGTCATACTTATTGCCATTGGGCTGGCAGCGATCTCCATAGTGGGTGACCTGTTTGAATCATTGCTCAAACGACGTGCGGGTGTTAAAGATTCCAGCCAACTCCTGCCCGGCCATGGTGGTGTCTACGATCGTATTGATGCACTGTTGCCCGTGGCGCCACTGGCTTTGTTACTGACGGGGCTTCCAATCTGATGAAATTTCAACGCGTGTGTGTGTTGGGCTCTACCGGTTCTATTGGCGAAAATACACTTGACGTCATCGCTCGCCATCCTGACTCGATGGCCGTGTATGCTTTGAGCGCACACAGCCGCGTTGAGCGGCTGGCTGCCCAGGCAGCCGCCACATCGGCCCCCGTTGTTATTGTTGTCGACACAGCCGCCCGTGCGCGCTTTATACAGGCCTGGCCAGCCGCTAGGCCGCTTCCTGAAATTCGCGTTGGCGCTCAGGCACTGGCCGATACGGCTGCCGATCCCGAGGTTACGACCGTCATGGCCGCTATTGTCGGCGCTGCAGGCTTGCCGTCGGCACTTGCTGCGGCCCAGGCGGGCAAGCGCGTGCTGCTGGCCAACAAAGAAGCGCTGGTGGCTGCGGGCGGTTTGTTTATGCGTACGGTGCGCAATCATGGGGCCGAACTGCTGCCCATAGACAGCGAGCACAACGCCATTTTTCAGTGCCTGCCAACCAATGCGTCGGCGTCGGCGCCGACCGAGCCGGCAAAAGGGGTGCGCCGCCTGCTGCTTACGGCTTCGGGTGGGCCGTTCCGGTGTACGGCACTTGACCAGCTAGATCACGTTACGCCCGATCAGGCATGTGCGCACCCAAACTGGAGCATGGGCCGTAAAATTTCGGTTGACTCCGCGACCATGCTCAACAAGGGGCTTGAGGTTATTGAGGCTCACTGGCTTTTTGCCATGCCTGTTGATCGCATCCAGGTGTTGATTCACCCGCAGAGCATGGTGCATTCCATGGTCGAATACGAAGACGGTTCCATTCTTGCGCAATTGGGGCAGCCCGACATGCGTACGCCCATTGCTTACGGTCTGGGGTTTCCGCAGCGTATCGAAAGCGGGGTGGGCTTGCTCCAGCTTGCTGCACTGGGTCGCCTTGACTTCGAACTCCCCGATTACGCCCGGTTCCCTTGCTTGAGGCTGGCGTTTGAGGCGCTGGTAGAGGGGCAGGCATCCTGTGTTGCCCTAAATGCAGCCAATGAAGTGGCTGTAGATCGATTTCTGAAAGAACAAATTGGCTATACTCAGATCGCGCGCATTATTGAGGCGAGTCTTGACCGGGTTGCCCGGCAGAGTTTGCCGGGGCCTGACACGCTCGAAGATGTGCTCGAGCTCGACGCACGTGCCCGAGGCATCGCTATAGAGCTTTGTACGTCGGTCGTCTGACGCGCGATTTTTTCCAGGATTCCATGCTTTTTACCCTGATTGCCTTTGCCCTCGCACTTGGCGTTTTAGTTACCTTTCACGAACTGGGCCACTATTGGGTCGCCCGGCTTTGTGGCGTTCGCGTACTGCGCTTTTCGGTCGGGTTTGGCAAAGTGCTTGCACGTCGTACCGACAGGCATGGCACAGAATGGGCACTTTCGGCCATACCTCTGGGTGGGTACGTAAAAATGCTTGATGACGCCCCTGAGGGGGCATCGCCTGCCGAGGCGGATCAAGCGTTTAACCGTAAAACCCTGGGCCAGCGCAGTGCCATCGTCATGGCTGGCCCTTTCGCCAATCTGTTACTGGCGGCCATACTGTATACGCTGCTGAACCTGATGGGCACAAGCGAGCCTGCAGCCGTGCTTGCACCTCCTGCGCACAGTACAGCGGCAGCACAGGCCGGCCTGTTGGGTGGGGACCGCATATTGGCGGTCAACGACCAACCCGTCAAGTCCTGGAGCGAGGTGCGCTGGCAGCTGCTTGACGCGGTTACCAGCGGGGGTGAAGCGAGTGTAACGGTAGAGGGCGAGAGCGGCGCGCAGCGAGAACGTGTCTTGCGTTTTCAGGCAGAACAGATCGAGCCCGATGGTGCAGACCCCATGGCCGAGGCGGGGCTTGCCCTTGCCTTGCCACGGCCGGTCGTAAAAAGCGTCAATGTGGGCAGCCCTGGTGCGCACGCTGGCTTGCGCGAAGGCGATATTATCCTTAGCGTTGAAGGTGTCCAGCAACCGACCGCACAGGTGTTTATCAAGCACATCCAGGAGCATGCGGGCAAGTCTGTGCCATTGACGGTGCTGCGAGATGGTGCGCCCGTTGCACTAAACGTGGCACCCAAGGCAGAATCAGGGGACGACGGTCGCGAAGTGGGGCGCATTGGCGTTATGCTGGGCGCTGATTTTCCAATGGTTACCGTTCGTTATGGTCTGTTTGATAGTGCCAGGCGCGGCGTTACACGCACGGTTGACACCGTTTGGTTGTCGCTAAAAATGATGGGTCGCATGGTTGTTGGCGATATCTCGCTGCGAAATGTTAGCGGCCCGGTTACTATCGCAGATTACGCCGGTCAGACGGCGCGTATCGGCCTGGCAGCCTATATAGGGTTTCTGGCACTAATCAGCGTCAGCATAGGCGTGTTAAATTTGTTGCCGATCCCCATGCTGGACGGCGGGCATCTCATGTACTACGCTGTCGAAGCTATTCGCGGCAAGCCTGTTCCTGAAAAATGGCTCGAAAACGGGCAGCGTGTTGGGCTTGGTCTGCTTGTTGCGTTGATGGGCCTGGCGTTCTTTAACGATTTTTCGCGCCTTTTCAGCTAGAGGCGTTGTGTCTTACAATCTTCCACTATTTAATCGCCCGAGGATCCTCCAGGATGTCGTTTAGCCGGAAACTACACTTTGTCAGACGCGGTCTTCCCGCATTGCTGGCAGCACTGGTCATACCAGGCATTGCAAATGCGTTTACACCTTTCGTGGTGCGAGACATCCAGGTACAGGGCATTCAGCGCGTCGACGCAGGCACGGTTTTCAGCTATCTGCCTGTTAAAGTCGGCGAGCAGTTTACCGAAGCCCAGGCCGCCGAAGCCATACAGAAGCTTTACTCCACGGGTTTCTTCAACGACGTGCGTATTGATACCAGCAATAATGTGCTGGTGGTTACGGTCGAAGAGCGCCCCACGATTGCATCGGTAACGTTTAATGGCATGCGCGAGTTCGACGCCAAGGCCATTACGCAGTCGCTGGCCAAGGTCGGTTTTGGGCAGGGGCGTGTGTTTGATAACGCCATGCTTGAGCGCGCGCGTTTCGAAATCGAGCAACAGTATCTGTCCAAGGGCAAGTACGGTGTTGAAGTTAATCCAATTATTACGCCGTTGCCGCGTAATCGCGTGGGTGTAAGTTTCGAGATCTTCGAAGGTGGCCGCGCCAAAATCCGAGAAATCCACGTCGTGGGCAATAAGGCCTTTAAAGAAGGTACCTTGCTCAAAGAAATGGATCTCACGACTAACGGCATGATGACCTGGTATACCAATACCGACAGGTATTCGCGCGAAAAGCTCGAGGGCGATGTAGAGCGACTTCGCTCCTTTTACCTTGATCGTGGCTATCTCGAGTATTCTGCCGAAGCGCCGCAGGTATCGATCTCCCCAGACCGCGAGAATATTTTCATTACCTATACGGTTCACGAAGGCGAGCCCTATACCGTACGTAGCGTAAAGCTCGCCGGCGAGCTGCTTGACCTTAACGACAAGATCGAGCCCTTGGTAAATATCAAGGAAGGCGAAACATTCTCGGCTGCCAAAGTCAACCAAACGGTCAAGGCCATTACCGAGTACCTCGGTACGTTGGGGTATGCGTTTGCCAACGTCAACCCCAACCCGGTGCTTGACCGCGCTACGCACGAAACCGACCTTACGTTTTTTGTTGATCCTGGCCAGCGCGTTTATGTTCGACGCATACAGGTTGGCGGCAACACGCGTACGCGTGACGAAGTCATACGGCGTGAATTGCGTCAGCAGGAAGCCGCCTGGTACGACGGTGATGCCATTAAAGCCTCACGCGATCGCGTTGATCGTCTTGGCTACTTCAACGAAGTCAACGTCACTACTGCACCGGTGGCCGGGTCAACCGATCAGATCGACATCAACGTCAACGTCAAAGAGAAGCCCACGGGCCTTATCAACCTGGGGGTTGGTTACGGGTCTACCGATAAGCTCATGTTGTCTGCAGGCATTAGCCAAGACAACATCTTCGGCAGTGGTAACACGCTTTCTCTGCAGGTCAACACCAGCGAAACCAACCGCGCTGTGGTTGTTTCGCATACTGATCCATACTGGACCCGCGACGGCGTCAGCAAGACAACTTCTCTGTACTATCGCCGCACCACGCCTTATGACAACGACTATTCTGATGGCGACTATCGGGTAACGGCGATGGGTGGTGGGCTTAATTTCGGCGTACCCATTTCAGAAAGTGATCGTGTTTTTGCAGGCGTTAGCTTCGAAAACAACAAGCTCAGCCGGTTGCGCGACACTACACCTCAGGCATATAAAGACTTCGTCGAGCAGTACGGCGAGTCTACCAACGCCTTTATTTTTAACGTGGGTTGGTCCAAAGATACACGCGACAGCGCTCTGGTTCCGAACAAGGGCAACTACACGCGTCTGTCTGCAGATGTTTCCACCCTAGACCTCCAGTACTACATGCTCAGCGCGCAGCAACAGTACTATCTGCCACTAGGCCGCTCCTTTACTCTGGCCTTTAACGGTTTGCTCGACTGGGGCCGTGCCTATGGCAACAAAGACTTTCCGGTCATCAAAAACGTGTACGGTGGTGGCATCGGCTCGGTCCGTGGTTATGAGGGGGCATCACTGGGTGGGCGCGATACAGGTTCTAACGATTATCTTGGCGGCTCCCGTCGCATGGTAGGTAACGTACAGCTATACTTGCCGTTTCCTGGAGCTACGCGTGACCGCACTCTGCGCTGGTTCATCTTTGCCGATGCAGGCCGTGTAGACAACACCGCAGGTGGTTGTATGCGCGGTGTTGACAACTATGCCGAAGATCCATGCGGCTGGAAGTACGCTGCTGGCTTAGGTTTCTCATGGCAATCGCCACTGGGGCCGTTGCAGCTGTCATGGGGCCGGGCACTCAACGCCAAGAGGGGCGACGACAAGCAGGCATTCCAGTTCCAGATCGGCACTGGTTTCTGATACAGCGTGTTTAATGGCACAATAGCTTTTTTATCTATGCATTTTCGCAAGGTAGATTTTTCATGAAGTCTAAATTCGCATTAAAACTTACTTCCGTTGCCAATGGCATCGGTCGCAGCAATCGGGCACTCGTGCTGGCAGCGGCACTTGGTATGAGCGTTGCTATCGCGGCACCCGTTCATGCACAGGCCACCAAAATCGGCTTCGTGAGTACTGAGCGCATTTTGCGCGACTCCAAGCCAGCCAAAGCAGCACAGGCCAAAATCGAGGCTGAATTCAAAAAGCGCGACACTGAACTGCAAAGCCTTGCAAACCAGTTGCGCAGCGAGGCGCAAAAGCTCGACAAAGACGCTCCCGTCATATCCGAGTCTGACCGCATCAAGCGCCAGCGTAAGCTCGCCGACCTTGACTCTGATCTGCAGCGCAAACGTCGTGAGTTCCAAGAAGACTTCAACCGCCGCCGCAATGAAGAGTTCTCCAGCATTGTCGAGCGTGCCGATGCAGCCATCAAAAAGATTGCTGAAGCGCAGGGTTACGACCTTATTCTGCAAGACGCCGTCACTGTCAGCCCACGGGTAGACATTACCGATCAGGTCATGAAAGCCCTGGGCGGTTAATTCAAGATGCCGGTATTGCTAGCGCCTGAACAGGCGCCTACGTTGCAGCAGTTGCTCGCTGAAGCTAATACCGCAGGTCTGGAGTGGCAGCTGGTTGATTCCGCCGACGAGCCCGGGCCCCTGATCAGGGGCTTGGGCTCTTTGGTGTCGGCTGGCCGCGATGAAGTCAGTTTTTTGGCTAATTCGCGCCTGCACGAACAGCTGAACCACTGCAAGGCGGCTGCTGTCATCATGACGCAATCCGCCTATCAGGCTTACACGACGCCTGATCATGGCTATCGTGTGGTCTTGTGCAGTGAGCCTTATCTTATGTATGCCCTGCTGGCGCAGTGGTTTGACCAGCACAGGCTTAATGCGCTCGAAAAAGGCATTCACCCCAGTGCCATCGTGGCAGCGTCGGCTCAAATCGGCCCAGGTGTCAGCATAGGCCCCCTGTGTGTCATCGAAGACGATGTGCACATTGGTGAGGGTACGCGTCTGGGGCCAGGGTGTGTCATTGGCGCAGCAAGTTCGCTAGGCCGCGACTGTTTGCTTCATGCACGTGTCACGCTCTATCACCATGTCAATGTGGGGGACCGTGCCATTTTGCATTCGGGCTGCGTGCTGGGGGCAGATGGCTTCGGTTTTGCACCTGATCCGCACAACGAGCCTGGAGCCTGGGCCAAAATCGCCCAGATCGGCGGTGTTGAGCTGGGCAATGATGTCGAAATCGGCGCCAATACCACGGTTGACCGTGGCGCACTCGAAAACACGCTGGTTGGCAATGGGGTCAAACTCGATGACCAGATCATGATCGGTCACAACGTAAAAATTGGCGATCATACCGCCATGGCGGCGTGTGTGGGTGTGGCGGGCTCAACCACCATAGGCAGCCGTTGCACCATAGGCGGGGCGGCAATGCTGTCAGGCCACCTGGTGCTGGGCGACGATGTGCATGTGTCGGGGGGTACTGCCATTACATCCAATGTTTCCAAGCCGGGGCGTTACACCGGGGTTTACCCGTTTGATGAACATGTCCAATGGCAACGAAACGCAGCCGTACTCGGGCAGTTATCGCAATTGCGCCGCCGTGTCAGGGCCGCTGAAAAAAACAAACCGTAATTATTTTTCCACCAAGCGCCACGCTCATGCTGGCGCCGCAAGCAGGCAGGATACCCAAAAAAAAATGGAACTCGACGTTAAACAAATCATGGAGCGCTTGCCGCATCGTTATCCGATGCTGCTGGTTGATCGCGTGCTCGAAATGGTGCCAGGCAAGAGTATTGTGGCCATCAAGAACGTGTCAATGAACGAGCCTTTTTTTACCGGGCATTTTCCGCATCACCCGGTGATGCCTGGGGTGCTCATTATTGAGGCTCTGGCGCAGGCCGCCGCGTTGTTTTCATTTGAAGGCCAGGAAGATGTTAATCCGGCCGATAAAAAAATTGCGTATTACCTGGTTGGGGTGGATGGCGCGCGCTTTCGTCGCCCAGTTGTGCCGGGAGATCAATTGCGTTTAGAAATTACCGCAGACAAAATCAGCCGTAAAATCTGTAAATACACCGCTACGGCGACTGTCGATGGGCAGGTAGCGGCAGAAGCCAAAATCATGTGCGCCATTCGCGTGCTCGAAGACAATGTCTGAACGAATACACCCCACCGCCATCGTTTCGTCCGGAGCAAAACTGGCCGATGATGTCACCGTTGGCGCCTATAGCATTATTGGGGAATATGTAACTCTGGGTGCGGGCACCACTGTTGGGCCGCACTGCGTGATCGATGGTCATACCACCATCGGCGCCAACAATATGTTTTACCGGTTCTGCTCCATTGGTGGCGCACCGCAAGACAAAAAATATGGCGGTGAGCCCACGCGGCTTGAAATCGGCGACCGCAATACCGTTCGCGAGTATGTAACCATCAATACGGGAACAGCCCAAGACGTTGGCGTGACGCGTCTGGGTGATGACAACTGGATCATGGCATACGTGCATATCGCGCACGATTGCCAGGTGGGTAATCAGGTTATTTTGGCCAATAGTGTTCAACTTGCAGGCCACATTCATATTGGCGATTGGGCAATTGTGGGTGGGCTGTCGGCCGTACACCAGTTTGTACGCATCGGCGCGCACACCATGATCGGTGGCACCAGCTCCATACGGCAAGACATACCCCCGTATGTTATTGGTGCAGGCGACCCATTTCGCCCTGTAGGCATCAATTCTGAAGGTCTCAGTCGCAGGGGCTTTAGTGCAGAAGCCATTGCGGCACTCAAGGAAGCCTACAAGCTTGTATATCGTCGCAAGCTGTCGGTCGACGAGGCTTGCGCGCAGATCAGAGTGATCAGCCAGCAACAGCCCGCCACCGCCGAGGCGCTTGCGCCATTGGTTGATTTTCTGGCCGCATCTTCGCGCGGCATTGCCAGGGCATGACCATGCATATCGGCATGGTAGCGGGTGAACCATCTGGCGACCTGCTGGCGGCCCGCGTTATGCAAGGCCTGCAGCAACAGGCCCCTGGAAGTCTTTACACCGGTATCGGTGGCCCGGCCATGGCGCGCCAGGGGTTAGATGCCTGGCACAGCATGGATGCGCTGACTGTTTTTGGCTATGTTGATGCATTCAAACGCCTGCCGGGGCTGCTAAACACGTATTTCAACGTTAAAAAACGTTGGCTTAACGACAAGCCTGACGTGTTTGTCGGCATAGACGCCCCAGACTTTAATCTGCGGCTCGAACATCAGCTTAAGCAGGCGGGTATTCCGACGGTACATTTTGTGGGCCCATCAATATGGGCCTGGCGTTACGAGCGTATACACAAGATACGCGCAGCCGTGTCCCACATGTTGGTGCTGTTTCCATTTGAAGAAGAAATCTATCAGAAAGAAGGGGTTCCGGTTACCTATGTAGGGCATCCGCTGGCAGGTGTCATCCCTATGCAGCCTGACAAGGTCACTGCCCGTAAATATCTGGGTGTAGACCCTAGGGCTCGGGTGCTGGCCATTTTGCCTGGCAGTCGCTCCTCAGAGATCAACCTGCTGGCACCCCGGTTTCTTCAGGCAGCACAAATATTGGCCCGGCAAGACCCTAATCTGCAGTTTTTGGTGCCCATGGTCAATATCAAGCGCCGCAAAGAGTTCGAAGCCATACTGCGCAGTTACCCTTTGCCCAATTGCCGCATCATCGACCAACATTCGGGCGCAGCAACGCAAGACCCCATTACGGCTCAGCTGTTCGCCGCAAACGACGCACGCCCAGCTGCCTGGAACGTGATGGAGGCTGCTGACGCCGTACTTGTTGCAAGCGGTACGGCAACTCTGGAAACCAGTCTGTTCAAGCGGCCTATGGTTATTTCGTACGTACTTTCACCCATGATGAAACGGCTGATGGAATGGAAATCGGGTCAGGCCCGGCCGTCTGTACCATGGGTTGGGCTGCCCAATATTTTGGCGCGTGATTTTGTGGTGCCTGAACTGCTGCAAGACGATGCCACGCCGGCAGCGCTGGCTGAAGCTTCCTGGAAGGCGCTTACCGATCAGCACTATGCCGATCAGGTGGCCGAAGGCTTCATGCTTATGCATGAAACGCTTCGTCGTGACACGCCCGCATTGGCCGCACAGGCTATCTTGCAGCAGGCAGGTCATGCCTAGGCGCGCGGCCCAGCCTGGTCTGTTCAGCACCGACGATCATTTTGGCCTGCACATTGCTGGCATTGACGAGGCGGGCAGGGGGCCACTGGCAGGGCCCGTGTATGCGGCTGCCGTTATTCTGGAGCCAGGCTGTCGCATCATAGGGCTAAATGACTCCAAAAAGCTGACGGCATTGCACCGTGAGGCACTTAGCCTTGTCATTCGAGAACAGGCTGCAGCCTACTGCATTGCCAGCGCTAGCGTTGAAGAAATCGACACACTGAATATTTTGCAGGCCACCATGCTGGCGATGCGACGTGCTTGTGAAGGCCTGTCTGTGCAGCCCGATAAAGCGCTAATCGATGGCAATCGCGTGCCGCAGGGCCTGGCCTGTGTGGCCGTGCCCGTAATCGGTGGCGATGCGACAGTGGCGGCCATTGCCGCTGCCTCGATATTGGCCAAAACCTCGCGTGACGCAGATTGTATGCTGCTGCATCAACAGTACCCTGAGTACAGCTTTGATCAGCACAAAGGGTATGGCACCAAAATGCACCTTGAAAGGCTGCAAGCTCATGGCCCATGCGCGGCCCACCGACGCAGCTTTGCACCCGTACGGCGGCTGCTCGATCTTGCGGTCCGTTCATGAAGCACATAAGTTCGCGCGATAACCCGCTCTTCAAACAGCTGCAGCGTATTGCCGCTGGCAAACGAACCCTAATAGATAAGCCCCAAGTGTCTGCGGTCGGGCATACACAGAACGACGCTGTTCCTTACGGCGTCCAGGTTGAGAGCTACGATGAGGGTCGCCCCATTCTGCTCGAGGGTGTTCATTTATGCCAGGCTTGGCTGCAGCACCAGGGCATGCCTCAAATTGTCTTGTTTGATGCGGAGCGCTTGGCGGCAAATACTGAGTTGCAGGCCTTGGCTTCCATGCTTGCGCATTGGGTAGGCTACACCTGCGACCCACGCCTTGCACATGTGTTGTCACAGGTACAGCACGGGCAGGGCGTATTTTTTGTGGCGCAAACGCCGGTTTCGCAAATTCCAGCGCGTATCGAGCACAATTGCATCTGGCTTGACCGGGTACAAGATCCTGGCAATGCAGGCACCTTGCTGCGCACGGCGGCAGCAGCAGGTATCCAGCATGCGTATTTTTCAGAGGGGTGTGTAGCGGCTTGGTCGCCTAAAGTTTTGCGCAGTGCCCAAGGGGCCCACTTCGTCATGGCGATATACGAGCACGCAAATTTGCAGGGCTTGCGTGAGCGACTCGATATCCCCTTGGTGGCCACGGCGCTGGAGGGTGCCGAATCACTGTTCACGGCAACGCTGCCCGCACGCTGTGCGTGGTTGATGGGCAATGAGGGTCAGGGCGCATCTTCTGAGTTGCTGGCGCTGGCAGACCTGCGTGTGTTTATTCCGCAGGTTGCCGAGGTCGAATCACTAAACGTTGCGGTGGCAGCGGGTATTTGCCTGTTTGAACAGCGCCGCCAGGCCTTGTTGGTATATTAATTTGCAGCAACGAACCACTGCGCAGGGCGAGCAGGGTGGTGGATATGGCTGATCAGACGCTTTAGGCTTTAGCGGATTTTAAAGCGCCTGTGCTTCAGCGTTAATCGTATTAGTAAATGCGGCGGTCTAGTCCCACCTCGTCAAGCACTTTGGTAGAAATCTCTTCAATCGACTTAGTGGTTGTCGACAGCCAGGGGATCCCCTCCATGCGCATAAGGCGCTCTGCATCGGCGACCTCTTGGCGGCATTGTTTAATGGATGCGTACTCGCTATTGGGGCGTCGTTCGTGGCGCACTTCGGCCAGGCGGTCAGGATGAATAGACAGGCCAAAAAGCTTTTTGCGATAGGGAGCCAGTGTGGCGGGCAATGAGTCGCGATCAAAGTCTTCGGGAATAAGCGGAAAATTGGCTGCTTTGACTGCATACTGCATGGCCAAATAGAGACTGGTGGGTGTTTTTCCGCAGCGTGACACGCCTACCAGAATCACGTCTGCCTGCTCCAGGCCGTGTACAAACTGCCCATCGTCGTGGGCCAGGCTGAAATTGATGGCGTCAATACGGGCGTTGTACTGCTTGGATAGCCCGCCCATATGGGAACGACCCACCGAATGGCTGGACTTCATGTCCAAAGCCTGCTCGATGTGTTGCACAAATGTGCCGAATAGGTCGAGAAACGTGCAGTTGGATGAACTGATGATGAGTGCAACCTCGGGATCAACCAGGGTGCTGAACACCAAGGGTGGTGCCTGTTGTTCCTCGGCGCAGCGATTGATACGCACAGCAGCGGCTTTGGCTTTGTCGAGCGTGTCAATGAAAGGAATGCGAATGGCTTCGAATTTAACCTTGTCAAACTGCGAAAGTACAGAATTACTGAAGGTTTCGGCAGTGATGCCAGTGCTGTCAGAAACGACAAAGACGGTGCGTTCGATTAGGGTTTCAGGCATGGGAGAGGAAACAGGAAGTAAAGTGAGCGCATCAGGGCCGATAAACGGTACAATCGCGAAGGTTAACAGCGATTCTGGTCGCCGTAAACGGACTAGGTAGTGTAACGCCTAGGCTAACATCAGGCCATAACGCGGTTTCAGTGTCAACAAGCATCATCCAAGGGCATTCACTGCCCTGTAGACACAGCCTGCTGCTCATGGTCACCGAGGCAGCGGGTAAGGCTGGTTTGCCTAGCGCATGTGGCCCATATCCTATTCAGGGTCATGGTGCGCTAAGCAAACTTGCTTTTTTTTACTTATAGGTGACTTATGTCTTATGTAGCGTCTTTCGAGCAACTCCGCATGACGGATGTCGACTCGGTAGGAGGTAAAAACGCATCACTAGGTGAGATGATCAGCCAATTGGCTGAAGCCGGTGTCAGAGTGCCAGGCGGGTTTGCAACCACCGCCGACGCCTTTCGCGACTTTTTAAAGTCAACCGGTCTGGATCAACGCATTGCCGATAGGCTTAGCACACTCGACTCTGACGATGTGCGCGAGCTGGCGAGTGCCGGGTCTGAAATTCGCCAATGGATTGTTGATACGCCCTTTCACGCCGACTTCGAGCAAGCGATCCGCACTGCGTTCGCCGAGCTCGACGCCGACGGCAAGGGCAGCTTTGCCGTGCGTTCATCGGCAACCGCTGAAGACCTTCCTGATGCGTCATTTGCTGGCCAACAAGAAACGTTTCTTAACGTGGTTGGTATTGACGACGTGCTTGATAAGATCAAGCACGTATTTGCGTCGTTGTACAACGACCGCGCTATTTCATACCGCGTTCACCGGGGTTATGCGCATGCCGAGGTGGCCCTGTCGGCTGGCATTCAGCGCATGGTGCGCTCAGACTGCGGCAGCGCCGGCGTTATGTTTACGCTCGACACTGAATCAGGCTTTAAAGACGTGGTGTTCATTACCTCGTCGTATGGCTTGGGCGAAACCGTCGTGCAAGGCGCCGTCAACCCTGATGAGTTTTACGTTTTCAAGCCTACATTAAAGTCAGGCCATTACCCCATCATCAGCCGCCGCATTGGTTCCAAACTGCTTAAAATGGAATTTGACGCCGAGCGTGTTTCCGGTGAGGCCGTGCATATTATTGACGTGCCTGTTTCGGAGCGCAATCGTTACTCGCTGACTGACGAAGAGGTCATCGAGCTTGCTCGTTATGCCGTCATTATCGAAGACCACTATCAGCGTCCCATGGACATTGAGTGGGGCCGCGATGGCATAGACGGAAAAATCTACATCCTTCAGGCACGTCCTGAAACCGTCAAGTCACAAACTTCACACAATGACGTGCAAGAGCGTTATCGCTTGAAAGCGACTGGCGACGTGCTGATCACCGGGCGCGCCATTGGCCAAAAAATCGGCTCGGGCCGTGTGCGTGTTGTGGCTGACGTCTCCGAAATGCATAAGGTTAAGGCTGGCGATATTCTTGTTACCGACATGACAGACCCTAACTGGGAACCCGTCATGAAGCTGGCATCTGCCATTGTTACCAATCGTGGGGGCCGCACCTGCCACGCCGCAATTATTGCGCGTGAGTTGGGCATTCCGGCAGTTGTGGGCTGCGCGCATGCTACCGACGTGCTGGGCAATGGGCTCGAAGTTACGGTTTCCTGCGCCGAAGGCGACGAAGGCCGTATCTATGACGGCCTGATCGAAACCGAAATCGAAGAGGTCAAATGGGGGCAAATGCCCGAAATCGGCCTCAAGATCATGATGAACGTGGGCAACCCACAACTGGCCTTTGATTTCTCGCAAATCCCCAATGACGGCGTAGGGCTGGCCCGACTTGAATTCATCATTAACAACAACATTGCCGTGCACCCCAAAGCGGTGCTCGACTACCCAAATGTTGATGGCGAACTTAAGCTGGCTGTTGAGTCTGCTGCCCGTGGCTATGCCAGCCCACGTGCCTTCTTTGTGGAAAAATTGGCCGAAGGCATAAGTACTCTGGCTGCGGCGTTTTACCCCAAGCCCGTCATCGTGCGTCTGTCTGATTTCAAATCTAATGAATACCGCAAGCTGGTAGGCGGTTCGCGTTACGAGCCTGAAGAAGAAAACCCCATGCTGGGCTTCCGTGGCGCGTCGCGTTACGTCTCCGAAGAGTTCGAAGAGTGCTTCCGCATGGAATGTGAAGCGCTCAAGAAGGTGCGCGACGAAATGGGGCTTACCAACGTCGAGATCATGGTGCCGTTTGTGCGCACCTTGCCACAGGCAGCCAAAGTGGTCGACTTGCTGGCCAAAAATGGTCTGGCCCGCGGTGAAAATGGGCTGCGCGTCATCATGATGTGCGAGGTTCCATCCAACGCCATTCTTGCTGAGGAGTTTCTTGAGTATTTCGACGGTTTCTCCATAGGCTCTAACGACATGACTCAGCTTACCCTGGGGCTTGATCGTGACTCAGGCATGGAGCTGCTGGCTGCCGATTTTGACGAGCGTGATGCGGCTGTGCAGTTTATGTTGCGTCGTTCCATACAGGCGTGCCTCAAGGCGGGCAAGTATGTCGGCATTTGTGGTCAAGGCCCCAGCGATCACCCTGATCTGGCTGTTTGGTTGCGTGACGAAGGTATTTTGTCGATGTCGCTCAACCCGGATACCGTGGTTGATACCTGGCAGCGCCTGGCCATCGCCAAGTAAGCGGGCAGGCGTAAGGGCGATATTCTTAGGGGTATCGCTCTGCAGGCAGGCTGCACAAAGCCTCACGTAGTACATCACACCCCAAACCCCGGATTTCTCTTCCAGTGTTTGGGGTGTTTTTTATGGGTAAGTGTTGCGTGGGATGGTGGGGCACGCGCAAGCGGCATCAGCTCGCGTCGGTATGCAAACGACCTATTCAGACAGCCGCAGAGGTTTTATCTGCCCAGGGCAACAATGTGCTCACGGTGGTGCCTGTAAGCTTGCTCTGTAGCTTAGCTTTACAGTGTGCCCGGATGGTATTTGCAAGTTTGCGCTATAGGTTCACTTTATCGCAGCATGAAAGACATGGCAGACAGGCTGTTCAGCATGCGTATGATGTGTTCCATACTATTGGCGTCAAAAGATAAAGAGGTTGCATCGAGTCGCTTTAGCATGGGCAACTGGCAAAACAAATCTGCTTGCCCGCTGGTTTGCGTAGCGAGATCACAGCTGAAGGTATTGCCAGGTAGACGGTAGGGCTGCAGAGATGAAATCAACGACATCGCCTCGGCGGCGGCCTTGCGTATCAAGCTGCAGGCATGCACTGGCGACAGCGATACACAGCTAGCCTGCCCGTGCGCTTGTTTAGTCTGCACCGCCAACGCGCCCGGAAATTGTTGTTGTGTTTCGGCGATGAAAACATCATCGCCTGTCATAAGCGCAACAGGCACGCCCATTTCACCTGCCAGCGCTCCGTAAAGCCCCGCCTCATTGAGCTCGATTCCGTTTACGGCGACACGTCTGAACGCGAAACTATTGATGGTATGGGCCAGCACGCCGCGCGTGCCAGCTCCTGAGTGGTACCCGACGAGAAATACCGCATCACATTTTTGCTCCAAGCCTGACATCATGCCCAGATAGCGCGGCTTGCCGGTAATACTCTGCACGCGTTCGTCCAAGTGATCGAGCAGCAGATTGCGAAAGCCTCCGTGTGAGTCATTAACGAACACTTCTGTGGCACCGCCATCAAATGCCCCCCGTATAGCGGCGTCGGCTTCAGCCGTCATCCACTTGCGGGCCCGTTCGTATTCAGGGTTGCCGCTGCGCACTTGCTCAGCGTGCGTAACGCCTGCAATGCCTTCAATATCGACAGAAACAAGGATTTTCATAGTTGGCTTCAAAAGATGATGGAAATAGGATGCAAGACGTACGCGATTGATGAAATTCGGTCGTAGTGAACCGGGGCCGTAAGCCAGGCTTAGGGCTTGTGGCTTGTAGTTTGTAGCTCATGGCTTATAGCTTGTAGCCTATGGTCTACGGCTGGTAGCTGGTAGCTTGTAGCTTATGGTTTATGGCCCGTGGCCTATGGCTTATGCAGAAGAATGTACTCATGGTTTTACAGCGAGGTGTGCGCGCCAGTTCGGCAACAGCTCAGTGATAGCTCTGCGTCGGTGCCCGTCCCGGCCTGTTACTGTGGCGGCAGACCACAGCGCGTTAACAATCGCCTGTTCTGTTGCTTCGGCAGTGGCTTCAAATAAAGCATCAAGCTCAGTTTCATGCAGCATGGCAAGTGCGGGCATAGGTTGGGAAGCCAGGGCAGGGATGCGATATGCGTTACTAAAAGCCAGTGCGATGTCACCGCTGCCATGTCCATAGACGGAACCTGTGCGCGCAAGGCCCGCGGCTGCACGTTTGGACACCCGACCAAGCTGGCGCGTGTCCAGCGGCGCGTCTGTCGCCAGCACAATGATAATGGAGCCCTTGTCTTGTTCTCGCAAATCATCTGGCGCTCTCGCGAATAGCTTGGCCGCCAGATCAGCGCCTAGTGGCTGCCCAGCGACTATTAAATTGGACAGCCGGCCAAAATTGGCAAGAACCAATGCGCCAACCGTGTATTGGCCATCGGTGCACGCTGCAATGCGGGAGGCTGAGCCGATTCCGCCCTTGAGGTGAAAACTTGACATACCGCGGCCAGCACCTACGGCCCCTTGTTGGAAATTGGGCGCGGTGTTGAGGCAGGCTTCGTGATAGTGTGTTTCGTTAACCGAAAATGCCTGGATATCGTTTAGATAGCCATCATTGCATTCGAGCACCAGCGGGTTGGCTGTTGGCCATTCGCGGCCAATCTGCGGATGCTGCGCGATGGCCTGACGCAGTTGCGCCGTAGCGATCTGGCCAACTGAAAACGTGTTGGTTAGCGCAATTGGCGTTTCGACGACACCCAGTTCATGTACCTGTATTAATCCAACGCTTTTGCCAAAGCCATTGATGATGCATGCTGCGGCGGGAGTTTTTTCCAGAAAAAGATCGCCGTCGTGAGGACGAATGACGGTAACGCCGGTCTGGATATTGCCGTCACAGAGCGTAGCATGGCCCACGGTTACACCTTGTACGTCGCTTATGCTATTGCGCTTGCCCAAAGGCAAACGTCCGACGCGAGGCGCTTCAAAAGAATTGCTATTTTTCATAAGGGGATACGGTCATCGATCTATTTTTGGATCCAGCGCATCGCGCAAGCCGTCACCCAACAGATTAAAAGCGAGCACTGTTAAAAATATTGCCAGAGCTGGAAAAATTGCCACATGCGGTGCCAGCAGCATGTCGGAGCGCGCCTCGTTGAGCATGGCGCCCCATTCGGGCGTAGGCGGTTGTGCACCCATGCCAAGAAATGACAAGCTGGCCGCGGTGATTATGGAGGTGCCAATGCGCATGGTGCCGTACACCACAATAGGGGAGATCGTACCCGGAAGAATATGGCGAAATATAATGACCGCATCTGAGGCCCCTATGCTGCGCATGGCCTCGATATAGGTCATGCTTTTAATCGCCAGGGTACTGCCGCGTACGAGTCGTGCAAATGCCGGTACGCTGAACACGGCAACGGCAATAATAACGTTCACCATGCTCGAGCCCAGTACCGCAACAACCCCAATCGCCAGAAGAATGCCTGGGAAAGCCAGCAACACATCTGACACACGCATGGTGATACGATCCCACCAGCCTTCATAATAGCCAGCAAGCAACCCCATAACCGTGCCAACCAGCGCTCCCATCGCCACGGATACAAAGCCTGCTGCCAGCGAAATACGGGACCCCATAAGTACCCGGCTAAAGATATCGCGACCTAACGAATCTACGCCCATCCAGTGCATCCACGAAGGGGGGCTGTTCAGAAAGTCGTAGTCGAAATAGTTTTCGGCGTCGTAGGGCGTAATCAAGGGTGCGAAAATGGCCAGCAATATCAGCAGCAGCACGAAGACGCCTGCCCACATTGCCAGCTTTTGCTTGCGGAATTTACGCCAGAACTCCCGCATCGGAGTGCGCACAGGCGCGTCAGACTGAGTGGACGCAGGGCTTATGGAGGCGGTTGGTGTCATGGCGGGCAACTATTTGTAGCGTATGGTTGGATTGATCAGGCCGTACAGCACATCGACGACCAGATTGATGACGATGAATTCGAGCGAAAACAGCAGAATCAGCCCCTGAATAACAGGGTAGTCACGCATGTTGACAGCATCGATCAGAAGACTACCCATGCCCGGCCAGGCAAACACGGCTTCGACGACAATGGAGCCGCCCAGGAGAAACCCAAACTGCAGTCCCATCATTGTGACGACGGGAATGAGGGCATTGCGAAACGTATGCTTAATAATAACAACCCGTTCGGCGAGCCCCTTGGCACGTGCCGTGCGGACATAATCTTCCTGCATCACTTCGATGAAGGCCGCTCGTGTAAAGCGTGCCATAACGGCGGCCACACCGGCACCCAGAGTAATGGAGGGCAGCACATAATGCAGCCAGCTTCCTGCTCCAACCGTAGGAAACCATCCGAGCTGCACAGAGAATATCTGCATCAGGACCATGCCCAGCGCAAAAGCAGGAAATGAAATACCCGAGACTGCGGCTGTCATCCCGATGTGATCCGGCAAGCGGTTGCGCCACACAGCTGAGATGACGCCAACCACGAGGCCAAACACAACTGCCCAGACCATGCTGGTAAGCGTTAGCAGCATCGTGGGCATGAAGCGTTCACCGATCTCAGTGGCCACGGGACGTCGCGTACGCAGCGAATTGCCCAAATCACCATGCAGCAATCGTTCTACGTAATGAATAAACTGTTGAGGCAGGGGCAGATCAAGGCCGAGCTTGTGGCGCACCACCTCTATTGTTGCCTGATCGGCCTCGGGGCCGGCGGCGAGCCTGGCGGGGTCGCCAGGCAAAGCATGCACGAACAGAAAAACCACCACTGCAACCAGAATCAGTGTTGGGATCATGCCGAGCAGTCGTTTGATGATGTATGTGATCATGGTAGTGCTGAGCGCGGCCACCCCTTTTTCAGATTGGGGTAGCCGCGCAAGAGTCCCGTATCAGGGGTTAAGATCTACGTCTTGAAACTGAAAAGACCCATCGGGCATGACATTGAAACCCGTCAACTTCTTGCTGTGTACTGACAGAAGTTTGATGGTGGTAAGAAATGCCCACGGCGCATCGTTCCAGATTTGATCCTGGGCGGTGTCGTAAAGCGCTTGTTTCTTGGCTTCGTCTGTTGTCAGCAATGCATTTTCAACGGCATCGTCAACCTTCTTGTTCGAGTAATACGCCGTATTATTAAATACAGGCGGCCAACCACTGGTTGTCAGCAAGGGGCGTATTGCCCAGTCTGCTTCGCCTGTAGATGCAGACCAGCCTGCATAATACATACGTACTGGTGCAGTCTCGGGGTCTTTGGCTGACTGCACGCGCTGAACACGCTGGCCAGACTCCAGCAGCTCGACCGACACCTTGATGCCAACCTGGCCTAATTGCTGCTGCAAGAACTGCACGACTTTGGCTGAAGTGCCATCGTTATAGGCAGACCACAGAGTGCTTGAGAAACCATCAGGGTAGCCAGCCTCTTTCAGAAGCTCTTTCGCCTTTTTTACATCATAAGGCCAGGGGTCCATCTTCTTGGCATAGGCGACCCCTTGTGGAACCACCCCTTGCGACGGGAAGGCGTAACCGGCGAAGGCCACTTTGGCCAGTGCTTCTTTGTTAATTGCATAATTAATGGCTTGGCGAACGCGCACATCATCAAAGGGCTTGTGCAGCATGTTCATCGAGATATAGCGTGCGATGATAGACGGTGCCGCCACAACCTCAAGTTTGTCGTTCTTCTCGAGAAGCTTTGCCTGCTCAAAGGGCAGGGGGTAGGCAAACTGCGCTTCGCCAGTTTGCACCATCGCTGCCCGCGTGTTGTTGTCCGTTACGGTGCGGAATGTCAGTGTGTCAATCTTTGGGTAGCCTTTGTTCCAATACCCATCGAACTTCTTGACCTTTACGTATTCAGCCGGCTTCCAGTCAACAAACTCGAAAGGCCCGGTGCCGACAGGATGAAAGGTAATGTCCTTACCCCATTTTTTGAGGGCTGTCGGTGAAATCATCATGGCCGACGGATGGGCCAGCGCGTTAACGAAAGCGGAGAACGGCTCTTTCAGCGTGATCTTGACCGTGAGCGGGTCGATTACGTCGACCTTTTCAATACGGCTGAACTGGTTGTAGCGAGCCAGACCGTTGGATTTGTCCAGCACACGGTCCAGATTGACCTTGACCGCCTCTGCGTTAAAGTCTGTGCCATCCTGAAACTTAACGCCATCACGCAGCTTAATCGTGTAGCTTAAGCCATCGTCGCTAGGTTGAGCGCTTTCAGCGAGCAGGGGCTGCACTTTAAGGTCTTTGTCGAACTGAAACAAGCCTTCGTAGTAGCTTTTTCCAACTGCTTGCGCGAGTGTAGAGTTGGTGTTGTAGGGATCGAGTGAATCCAGGGCAATTTCAACCGCTACGGTCACGTCTTCATTTGCCATAACTGGCAATGCACCGAATATACCTGCGGCGAAGCTTAATGCCAGTATCGAATTTTTGATCTTGAAGTGTTTCATGCTTGGTCCTCCAAACAACTAAAAAAGCATCGGGTTAATGGTGTGCTACATAATGACCAGCCGTTACTTCAATCAAAGGCAGGACGACGGGTTCGTCGCCAACGCTTCTTATTGGGCTGGGAACTTCTCCGACCAGTAGTTTCCGGTCGAGGTGACGGCGCGAGGGGTCCGCGATGGGCACTGCTGCCATCAGTTTCTTGGTATACGGATGCTGCGGGTTTTCAAATATTGAACGTCTGGGTCCGATCTCAACGATCTGGCCCAGGTACATCACGGCAACACGATGGCTGATACGCTCGACCACCGCCATGTCGTGCGAGATAAAGAGAAAGGCAATGCCCATCTCGCGCTGCAGATCCATGAGCAGGTTCACGATCTGGGCCTGTATGGAGACATCAAGCGCAGAAACGGACTCGTCTGCGATGACAACCTTGGGGTTGAGCGAAAGTGCCCTGGCGATGCATATACGCTGGCGCTGGCCGCCTGAGAATTCGTGTGGATAGCGTTGTGCCGCGTCGGGCGGCAGGCCGACCTTATCCAGCAGCCATGTCATACGTTCTCTGGCCTGGCTTGGCGACATCACTTTATGAATTAGTAATGGTTCGACAATTGAATAGCCTACGGTCATACGCGGATCAAGTGATGCAAAGGGATCCTGAAAAATAAACTGTATGTTTCGACGTAAAGTCTGCAAGTCCGGGCCGCGCATCTGGGTGATTTGCTGGCCCTGAAACTCAATTTCGCCGCTCTGGCTTTCAACCAGCCTTAGCAAGGATCGACCGGTTGTTGACTTGCCACAACCCGACTCACCCACGAGTGCAAGTGTTTCTCCCGGGTACAGGTCGAAACTGACTTTTTCGACGGCATGCACGCGTCGCGTTACACGACTGAAGATACCGGTACGGATATCGAACCGTGTACACAGTTCGCGCACCCGCAGTATCGGCTCGCCTCGCTGCATTGTGGCTGCGCTGATGTGGCCAACTACGCTTTTAGGCTGGATGAAGTCGGTCCCGATGTCTGCGTTGGTGCCCGTGCCTGTACTGCTGCTGTCTGCGCTCGTGTCTGGGTTGGTACTCCTGCCTGTGTTCGTGCCTGTGCCTGTGTTGGTACCTGTACCTGCGTCTGTGCTTGCATCTGTACTTGCGCCTGAACCTGTATTTTTCTGCCGTGCTGCATACTCGTCGCGTTGTGCCGTGGCATAGATTGCCGCTTCTGCGTCACTGGCTGTCGCGGACAGCACCGGGAAATGTTCTGGTGCATCAGTTCCACGCATGGAGCCCAGTCTTGGAACCGCAGCCAGCAATGCGCGCGTGTAGGGATGGGTGGGTTGATCAAAAATCTGTTGGGCAGGGCCTGATTCAACTTTGTCGCCGCGCAGCATGACCAGTACGCGATCCGCCACCTCAGCAACAACACCCATGTCATGAGTAATGAAGATGACGCCCATGTTCATCTCACGCTGCAGCTCCCGGATTAACTGAAGTATCTGCGCCTGTATCGTGACATCAAGGGCTGTAGTCGGCTCGTCTGCAATCAGCAAGGCTGGCTTGCATGCCAGTGCCATGGCAATCATGACACGTTGTCGCATGCCACCAGATAACTGGTGGGGATAACGCCCAAGCACGTTTTTGGCATCAGGAATACGCACCAGATCAAGCATGCGCAAGGCTTCGGCCAAGGCCTTGCGCATGCTCATGCCCTGATGCAGGCATAGTGTTTCGGCGATCTGGTCCCCAACCGTAAATATGGGATTGAGCGACGTCATGGGCTCCTGAAAAATCATCGCCATATCTGCACCGCGTACGGCACGCAGCTGAGCCCCCTTTGCAGTGGCCAGGTTAATGACCTGACCATTTCGCCGGGACAGCAACATAGTGCCGCCTAACAGGTGGCCGCCACCGTAATGGACGAGTCGCATCAGTGCCAGCGACGTTACTGACTTGCCGGAACCAGATTCCCCTACGATAGCCAGCGTTTCACCACGGTCTACATGAAAAGACAGATGCTTAACCGCGTCCAGCGTGCGTTCTGCACTCTTAAACTGCACGCTCAAGTCATCAACGCGCAATACGCGATTTTCTTCCAGCGAGAGGTTAGAGGTATTTGCTGCCGTCATTAACCCAGTTCATCCATAAGAATAGTTTTCTACAGGGCGGAAAGCACATAGCAGGGGTCATGGCCCGCCAAACTCCGCCTGCACTGCAAAGTTTTAATTACCGGTGTATGGCTACGAACGGCGTCTGACCCGACACTACATAGGCGCGATACATGCCCTCGGTATTGAAAGGCATGGCTATATTGCCTTGGGCATCAATAGCGATCAGTCCACCCGCACCGTCCATCGCAGGTAATTTGCTGTGTATCAACTGATTTGTTGCCTGCTCTAGCGAGTGGCCCGCATATTCCATTTGTGCAGAAACGTCGTAGGCAGCAACGGCCCGTATGAACGCTTCTCCCTTGCCTGTCGTGGAGACCGCGCACGTTTTATTGTTTGCGTAGCAACCGGCCCCGATGATGGGGCTGTCACCGATGCGCCCTGGCCATTTGTTTGTCATGCCGCCTGTGGAGGTGGCAGCGGCGAGATTGCCATAGCTGTCGAGCGCTACGGCTCCTACTGTGCCCATTTTGTTGCTTTCGTCGATTGGCGCTGCTGTCTGACCAAATGTGTTCGATACCGCCGAATCATGATCCAGAATAATGGTTTCACTTCCCGATCGTTGTGCCGCCTCAAGCTGCTCACGTCGTTCTGTTGTGGAAAAGAAAGTTGGATCTACGCACGCCAGACCTTGGGCGCGGGCAAATGCGTCGGCATTTTGGCCAACGAAGAAAACATGAGGGCTGTGATCCATGACGGCTCGCGCAGCGAGAATAGGGTTGCGCACCGTTCTGACGTTTGCAACAGAGCCACAGCGCAGTGTCTGCCCATCCATGATTGCGGCATCTAGCTCATGTTCTGCGTCACGGGTAAAAACGGCGCCATGCCCTGCGTTAAATAAAGGGCACTCTTCAAGCAGGCGCACAGCTTCAGCGACAGCGTCCAGCGCGAGCCCACCCTCTGTGAGCACGCGCTCGCCACCAGCCAGAGCGTGGCGCAACGCGTCTTCATACTGCTTACGTGTTTCAGGTGTTATCTGGGCGCGGGCAATGGCACCAGCGCCGCCATGTATCGCCAACACAGGCTTAATCATTCTTTCTTTCTCCATGAATCAGCCAGGGCATCACCGACTCGGTGAGCAAGGCAGCCGCAGTAACGGAATGCGAGGATTTGTGGGCAACAGCAGCAGACAGTGCTTCGATCATGCCCAACACCGCAGTTTCGGAGTTGGACAGCAGCTGGCGCTGGCTGTGTGCATACAAGCAAATATCGGCCAGCGGTGCGAGTGGCGACGAAGGTTTATCGGTTATAGCGAGTACAGCAACGCCCTTGCTTTTGGCCGCCCTGACCAATGTAATGGTGTCGGCCAAATAACGCGGGAAGGCAATGGCAATGACCAGGTCGTCGGACCCAATACGTGAAAGTTCGCGCGCTGCATGGGAGACGCCTCCCGGGCCCGCCAATGACTCGACCATGGCGCAGTGAAGGCTGAGACCGCGCTGAAGCAGGCCAGCCAGGAAGCCGCTGGATCCGAAACCAATAATGAAAACGCGTTTGGCGTCCAGGACTGCCTGTACAGCACGTTCGCATTGCTCTGCACTCAGGGACATGCGTGTGAGCTCTGAATTGCGCTGATCTTCATAGATTGACGCGGCGAAGATATCAGCGGCTGAGGCGGCCTTGCCTCGCTCCAGGCGCAGGCGCTCCACAGGCTTCAGGTTTTCTTCGAAGCCGCGTGCAAGCTCGGCCCGGAATTGCGCATAGCCTGGCAGCCCAAGTGCCCGTGCGAAACGGTTAGCCGTGGCAATCGACACTTGGCATTCTTGCGCAAACTCGTCGATGGTCATCATGGCCACTTTGAATGGATGTGCAAGCACGTAGTCGGCCATGCGTCGATGTGACGCACTAAGGGTCGACATCGTGCTTGAGATCCTCCCGGCAATCGTTACGGGCTCGGCATGCGCGGATGAAAGGTGCGAGTTCAAAGTAGTGAAAGGCCTTGGGGCTGGTGTGAAGTGGCGTGATTTTAGGATAATGAATTTACATGAATGTAATCGATATGAAAACAAATTTTCAT
This sequence comes from Pusillimonas sp. ANT_WB101, assembly GCF_008369125.1. Taxonomy (NCBI): domain Bacteria; kingdom Pseudomonadati; phylum Pseudomonadota; class Betaproteobacteria; order Burkholderiales; family Alcaligenaceae; genus Pusillimonas; species Pusillimonas sp. ANT_WB101. Next base: position 830,313 of record NZ_VOAY01000001.1, read on the forward strand.
AAGGATAAACCCGAAGTGCCCGCTAACTAACTGGTGTTAGCAACGGTGATTAGTGGTGAACGAAAATATTTATCGCTTGGCCCGAAAAATCTTTTAGACTCTGTTATGATTGCGCCTCTCTTGTTAGAGAGATTGATGCGAAAATATGGTCTAGTTACCATGCTAAGCATGCAGTGCCCAGGTGGCGGAATTGGTAGACGCGCATGGTTCAGGTCCATGTGCCGCAAGGTGTGGAGGTTCGAGTCCTCTCCTGGGCACCACCGAATACAAAGATTGGCTGTCGAAAGACGGCCAATCTTTTTTTTGGTGCCCAGGAAGCGATGTGCACTGCGCACATCGCGTGAGGACGAGAAAGGCCGGGCCTGCATGCCCGGCCGGGGTCGCGCCCGTGCGACCGAGCCTCTTCTGGGCTGAAAAAGTGATGTGGTTGGCGCGGTTACGCCTGCGCCAGGCCTTCGGTGCGCTGCAGGCCGCGCCGTGCACGGTAGATCAGCATCATCATGATGCTGGCATTGAGCAGGTTCCAACCTATACCGTTGATGAAGGCGGCCTTGTACGAGCCACTGGCGTCATAGATAACCCCTGACATCCAGCCGCCCAGAGCCATGCCAAATAGCGTGGCCATGAGTACGACGCCCACGCGGGCACCGGCTTCGCGCGGCGAAAAATACTCACGTACAACCAGTGCATAGGCGGGCACGATGCCGCCCTGAAACAAACCAAACATGCCTGAGATTACATAAAGCGAGACCAGGCCGTTGCCTGCCAGAAACATGCATAGCGCCAGACCCTGTAATGCGGAACCAAGCAAAAGCGTGCGCAGGCCGCCAATATGGTCGGAGATCCAGCCTGAGCCCAGGCGACTGATTATGCCCAGACCCAACATCAGTGACAGCATTTGTGCGCCGCGTGCCGCGCCAAAACCCAGATCCATACAATAGGCCACGATATGCACCTGAGGCATGGCCATGGCTACACAGCACGCAACGCCTGCAACGCATAACAGTGCCTGCAGAGCACTGGGGCTAAAGCCTAGCGGTCGTGCCGGGTTTGAGCTGGCGGCTTCCTGGGCGAAACGACGAATTGGGCCATTGCTGTGCGTTTTAAGGCCTGTGCTGCTTACAGGTGGACGAAGCCTGCACATCCAGGACAACGCAAGCATGCTGACCAGGCAGAACAGACCTGTACCTTGATAGGTCAGGCGCCAGCCTGCTGATTCAATAAAATGCTGTACGACGGGTGGCCAAAGCGTACCTGCCAGGTAGTTGCCGCTCATACAAATAGCCACCGCTATGCCACGACGCCGATAAAACCATTGTGACGTGTCGGCAACCAGTGGTGTGAAACTGCCCGCTGCACCAATGCCGATAAGCAAAGCCTGGGCTATGGAAAAAGCCAGCAGGCTTTGTGCAGCACCCGCCATCCAATACCCGCCGCCCAGACACACCGCGCCAAAGATAATGGTGCGAAAAATGCCGAACATATCGGCAAAGCGGCCCATGAGCACCGAACCCAGGCCAAAGCCTATCATCGTCAGCATATAGGGCAGGGATGCGTCGCCCCGACTTACCGAAAACTCGGTTTCAATTTGTGGCAATACGACGGTAATCGTATACATGCCAGAACTGCCTATCGTCATAATAAGCAGCGAAACAAATAGCCGCGCCCACGCATAAGGCGATTCAATGGCGTCGGGTGAGGCGTGGCGGATTGTCATGTTTGGTATTGAACACCAAAAACCAGCGTTTGTGGGGAGATAAACGCCCAAGGTGCGGTAATATTCGGCCGCGTCATGCGTTTGATCTGTGTGCCGCAAAGGGCGTGCAACCGCGAAACCTCGTGTTTTAATATCAACTTCTACTTCCAAGGGCTAGGTGCGTAATGACGCAACCATTACACCGTGTAGTCATTGTCGGCGGAGGCGCCGGCGGCCTCGAACTGGCGGCTAATCTGGGCCGGCAATACGGGCCCAGGCATGTATTTTTGGTCGACAAAGATGACACCCATATCTGGAAGCCATCGTTGCATGAGGTTGCCGCAGGCACACTCGATATACACCGCGAAGGGCTTTCGTATTTTATGCTGGCCAAAGACTGCGGCTTCTCGTTTGTGCATGGGGCGCTGCAGAGCCTGGATCGTGCCGGCAAACACATAACGATAGGGCCAGTTCATGCCGACACAGGCGATGAGGTGTTGCCTGAGCGCGTGCTTGCGTACGACACCTTGGTGATGGCAGTAGGCAGCAAGTCAAATTTTTTCGGAACACCGGGCGCCGCCCAATATGCCACCGCACTTGATTCTACCGAGCAGGCTGAGCGTTTTCGCTTAAAGCTGCTGCATGCGCTCAGCATGGCCAACCGAAACAAGGCGATGGGTGAAGGCAGGCCTATAAACATTGCTATCGTGGGTGGAGGAGCAACCGGCGTTGAGCTGGCTGCTGAGCTGCTTGAGGCTTACGCCAGCTTTACCTATTACGGGCTTGACCAGCTTGATCCAGGCCATGACTGCCATATAGCCTTGCTTGAAGGGGCTGATCGCATTCTGTCCAATCTACCTCCAAAAATGTCCACGGCTGCGCGCTCGCTGCTTGAAGAACGCGGCGTCACCGTTTATACGTCAGTACGCGTTGCTGCGGTTGAAGAAAAACACCTGATCGACAGCGAGGGAGGGCGTTACCCCGCTGATTTGTGTGTTTGGGCAGCGGGCATCCAGGCTCCGCTGTTTCTGACCGGGCTTGGTCTTGAAACCAACCGTATCCAGCAATTAGTGGTTGATGCACAGCTTCGCACCCAAGACGCCGATATTTTCGCGATAGGTGACTGCGCGCAGGCCCCATGGCTGGGCCAAGAGGGCTACTTGCCGGCGCGTGCGCAAGTGGCGCACCAGCAGGCCAGTTTTATGCTCAAACTTATCAAGTCGCGTATTGCTGGTCAGCCCGAGCCGGACACTGTCTTCAAATTCAAAGACTACGGTTCACTGGTGTCAGTAGGGCACAGTCGCGGGGTGGGGAGTTTGATGGGGGTGCTGTCGGGCAAAAGCTGGTTTGTTGAAGGGTTGCTGGCGCGGTTCATGTACATGAGCCTGCATCTACTGCATCACAAGGCCGTGTTGGGTCCGGTGCGCACCGCATCGCTGGCACTTGGGCGCTTGCTGATGAAACGGGGTGCGCCCCGCGTGAAATTGCATTGATAAGGCCGGCTTGCGGGGTGTACCCGTTGCCGCGCCATGACGGGAGTTACAGAGGTGGCATTACATGCTCAATTTATTTCGCTGTTGGGTCCGATTTTACTGAGTGCCGAGCGTGATCAGCTGACCGGCCTGTACTTTATCGGGCAAAGTGATTGCCCGGTAATTGATGGGCTCGACCGATCTTCGACCATTGATATGTTTGAAGCCGCTGAGGCGGGAAAAGAGGGCAACGTGCCCTGTGAGACGGCGGTGCGTACGGGCATGAATGGGGCAATCGCTGGTCAGTCTGGCAAGGCCGATGGTTCGGGCCCGAGCTCAGGCATGCATGCGGGCATGCCCATAAAAGATTTCAAGATACGCCGCCGCGACCTTAACCATGACCTGTTCAGCCGTGAAAATATGCTGCGAACCTGCGGTGAGACGCCTGATAAACCGTTTGCCGTAAAGCAGGGGGCTATTGTGCCCTTGCAAGACAACACCCCGGCGGCGACGCATGACATGTTCTGTGAGGTGCACAGTCAGTTGCAGGCGTATTTTGAGGGTAGGCGTGAAGTGTTTACCGTCCCCATGTTGTTGCAGGGCTCGTCGTTGCAAAAACGGGTTTGGGAGGCGCTGTTGACTATTCCGTACGGCCAGTATGTGTCCTACGGCGATGTGGCCGTGGCTGCCGGGCTTACGCGACAGCACAGCCGGGCAGTGGGCAAGGCGGTCGGGCAAAACCCCATTAGCATCATGGTGCCCTGTCACCGTGTACTGTCGGGCACGGGCCGACTCAATGGCTATTCTGGTGGCCTTGATCGCAAGGTCACGTTGCTTGAAATTGAAGGGTTTGACGTGTATTGATGGCCTTTACGCCAAAGCTATACAGCACGCAGCATAAAACGCGCAATACGCGGCAAGCAGCAAGAAACAAGCAACAAGTAGCAGGCCGAAATTCCCCCTTTTCTTGACAAGAAAATAAGCTAAGTCAGACGGTAGGAATACTGCACAAGTTTGCGTAGCCGCGTTTGGCATTTGCGTAGTCGCGTTTGACAGCCAAATCTGGCCACCAATGCAGCACTGCCTGCTGTGCGGTGTGCCAGGCACAACTCACGCCCCACGACCGAAGGCGAAAGAGCGAAGCCCTGCGACCGAAGACCGACCACGCCTGCGCGTGCCCATGCTTATGCACAGAACGGAAAACTTGTCTTTCCCGTGTGCATGGCGGTTAATGGCTTAAGACGAAGAGCAGGCCATACACGGCCGTTTGCGATCAGCCTACTGCGGCTTTGCGCGCGTATCGTGCTTCATGATGCGCTCTTTTTCACGCTGCCAGTCTTTGTCGCGCGACGTGTCACGCTTGTCGTGCAGCTTTTTGCCGCGCCCAAGACCAAAATCGAGTTTGATGCGCCCGTTTTTGTAGTGCAGGTTAAGAGGCACCAGCGTATAGCCACGCTGCTCTACCTTGCCAATGAGCTTGCTGATCTCTTCGGCACGCAGCAGCAGTTTGCGGGTGCGGGTGGCATTGGGGTGAATATGCGTGGATGCCGTGGATAGCGGGCTGATGTGCATGCCTATAATCCACAGTTCGCCATCGCGAACGATGACGTAGGCTTCTTTAAGCTGTACATGCCCTGCACGTATGGCTTTTACTTCCCATCCTTCAAGCACGAGGCCCGCTTCGAAGCGGTCTTCGATGAAGTAGTCGTGGGATGCTTTTCGGTTGTCAACGATGCTCATGAATCTGAAACGGCCATAAACGGTAAAATCAGTACATTCTATCGACTAACCAACTCTCATGCATGCATAAAGTAGAAAGATCTGTTCTGGTGCCCTACAGTAAGGCCCAAATGTTCGACCTGGTGGCCGATGTGGCCCGATATCCCGAGTTTTTGCCGTGGTGCGGCGGCACGGTTGTGCATCAGCACGATGAACGCGGCATGGAGGCTTCGATTACGATCAGCCTGGCGGGTATCAAGCAAACCTTTACCACTCGCAACGAACATGACTACCCCAACCTTATTACTGTCAATCTGGTCGACGGGCCATTCTCACAGCTCAAGGGTACCTGGGCGTTTCATGAACTCAGCGCCGATGCCTGCAAAGTAGCCTATACCATGGAGTACGCATTCGCCAGTCGGGCGCTCGCAGCCGTGGTCGGCCCCATTTTCAACCGCATCGCAACCAGTTTCATTGACTCGTTTACGCACCGCGCGCAAGTGGTCTACGGTGAATAAACGTATATCCGTAACCGTGGTGTATGCATCGGCGCCAGCTGACGCGTACACTGCAGTAACAGCCGCTGGCATCTGGCAAAAAAGCCTGAGCCTGGCATTTGGCACGACGGTAGGGCAGGCTATTTCAGAAAGCGGCTTTTTTGATTGCCACCCACAGTACTCGCGGCAAGCATTGGTCGTCGGCATATACGGCAAGGCGTGTGCGCCAGAACGCCAGCTGCTCGATGGTGATCGTATTGAAATTTATCGCCCGCTTAATTTCGACCCCATGGAGTCGCGGCGGCGGCGCGCCCAGCATAAACAAAACCGATTGTCGCAAACATGACAAAACACGCGCTGCAAACGCGCTATGGTTAACGGCATTCGTTAAATAGCACGTATACGGCAGCCCCGACTGCTGGCACAAGGAGACAAAAAAAATGGATTTTCGCCTTAGCGACGAACAACAGGCTTTTGCACAGGCCGCCCGCGATTTTGCCGTTGGTGAGCTGGAGCCCAATGCGGCCCGCTGGGACGCAGAAGGCATCTTTCCTAAAGAGACCTTTGCCCGTGCGGGTGAAATGGGGTTTTGCGCCATTTACGCGCCTGAGTCCATTGGTGGCCTTGGGTTGCCTCGCCTTGATGCCACATTGGTGTTTGAGGAAATGGCCGCCTATGACCCGTCAACCACGGCGTTTTTGACCATACACAATATGGCAACGTGGATGATAGGCTCGTGGGCTACAGTTGCCGTTCGCGACGCGTGGGGGCCCTTACTGGCCAGCGGCGAAAAGCTGGCTTCATACTGCCTTACTGAACCCGGCTCAGGCTCAGACGCCGCGTCGCTCAGCACCCGCGCCGAAAAACGCGGCAATGCCTACATACTTAACGGCGCAAAGGCGTTTATCTCGGGGGCAGGTGATACCGATGTGCTGGTCGTCATGGCGCGCACGGGCGGCCCAGGTGCCAGCGGTATATCCGCATTTGTCGTACCGGCAGACACGGCGGGCATTACCTATGGTCGCAAAGAAGAAAAAATGGGCTGGAACAGCCAGTCAACGCGGTCTATTACTTTTGATAATGTCGAAGTGCCGGCCGACCACCTGCTGGGTAAAGAGGGCGAAGGGTTTAAGTTTGCCATGAAAGGGCTGGACGGCGGGCGCATCAACATTGCTACGTGCTCGGTGGGTGCGGCCCAGGGTGCCTACGATGCCGCACGCCGCTATATGGGCGAACGAAAGCAGTTTGGCCAGGCTCTGGCAAGCTTTCAGGCGTTACAGTTCAAGCTGACTGACATGCTTACTCATATTGTGGCGTCGCGCCAAATGGTGCGGCTGGCGGCTGCCCGGCTTGACGAGGGCGACCCGCAGGCAGGCTCCTACTGCGCGATGGCCAAGCGGCTTGCCACCGACTTGTGCTTTCAGGTTTGTCTGGACGCGCAGCAAATCTATGGGGGCTATGGCTATCTGAAAGATTACCCGCTTGAGCGCCTGGTACGCGACACCCGTGTACATCAGATTCTCGAGGGTACTAATGAAATCATGCGTGTTATTTTGGCACGGCAAATTTTGGACAAAGGAGCAGACATTCGATGACTTCCCAGGTGCAATTCCAGATTCTGGACACAGCCGGCAGCAAAAAAATCGGCATTGCCACGCTTAACAGCCCGCAAACGCTCAACAGTCTGACTCTCGAAATGTGCGAAGCGCTTGCCGCACAACTGACAGCCTGGCAAGACGACGATAGCATCGGGGTGGTTGTGCTAAATGCAGCTGGCGACAGGGCGTTTTGTGCGGGTGGTGATCTGCAGGGTATGTATAAAGGCATACTCGACAACACCACCGGTGACGCCTGGAACAATGCCTACGCCCGTGAGTTTTTCGATGTTGAGTACCGGCTCGACTATCAGATACATACTTATCCCAAGCCTTTGCTGTGCTGGGGTAGCGGTATTGTGATGGGCGGCGGCGTGGGTCTGATCATGGGTGCCAGCCATCGCGTCGTCACAGAAACCACACGTTATGCCATGCCTGAAATCTCTATAGGCCTGTTTCCCGATGTGGGCGGCACATGGATGCTTTCGCGCCTGCCTGATGGTGTGGGTGTGTTTATGGCACTTACTGGCGCCCAACTGGGTGCAAGTGACTGCCTGGCCCTGGGCCTGGCTGACTATCAGCTTGATACCGGTGGCTGGGACACGCTTATAGGGCAAATGGAAGAAACGGTGTGGTCTGACGATAGCACCCAAAACAGTCATGTGTTGCATCAGTTGCTGGGGACCTTAGGCTCCGAGCTTTCGACCGAGCCAGGGCCGCTGCAGACGCATTTTTCATTAATACGCCAGGCCTGCGGTGATGCAGACTTTGACGCCGTGTGTGCAAGCATTGCCAGCTGGGCGGAGCATGATGACCCTTGGTTGCAACGCGCTGCTAAAACGTTTGGGGCGGGCTCGCCTGGTTCGGCGCGACTGAGCTTTACGTTGCTGCGACGGGTTAAGCTAATGTCGCTGGCTGATGTGTTTCGCGAAGAGTACATCGTATCGCTGCAATGTGGTGTCAAGGGTGACTTGCAAGAAGGCATTCGAGCGCTCATCATCGATAAAGACAAACAACCAAAATGGAATCCGGCAACTTCGGGCGAAGCCACCCACGAATGGGTGCAGCGCTTCTTCGAAGCACCCTGGGGCGATCCGGCCGATCATCCGCTGGCCGACCTGGGTACGAGCAAAGTTAAAGTTAGCTCGTAATCGGGTTGTAGCCCTGCAGTGATCAGGCGGCATCCGTTTTAGCCTTGCTGGTTAAGGGCAGTGTGCTCGGTGCCTGCTGCCTCCATAGCATAGGGGTGCGAGTTGGAAACCTGCCCGCGCTTAGCGTGTGAAAATTCGCTGAGCGTATAAGAATTAAGAAGCAAACTATACAAAATTTAACGTACACAGGAGACAAAAAATGAGTCATATTGCATTTATCGGGCTGGGGCATATGGGTGCGCCCATGGCACTCAATCTGCTCAAAGCCGGGCATACGCTGTCTGTATTTGACCTGGTGCCAAGCGCCGTCAAAACGCTGACTGACGCAGGTGCCAGTGCTGCCGAGTCGGCACAGGCTGCCGTCAAAGGCGTTGATGCGGTAGTAACCATGCTGCCAGCCAGTAAACATGTTGAAGGCCTTTACCTGGGCGAGACCGGGCTGCTGCAGCACATTGCCGCCGGTACCCTAGTGATGGAGTGCAGCACCATTGCTGCCGTTTCTGCCCGTAAAGTGGCTGAAGCGGCTGCCGCCAAGGGTGTACGCATGATTGATGCGCCGGTCTCGGGTGGCACAGGCGGGGCTGTGGCCGGCACGTTAACGTTTATCGTTGGTGGCACCGAGGCGGATCTTGAAGCGGCCATGCCTTACCTGGAAAAAATGGGCAAGAATATTTTCCATGCAGGTGCGGCAGGTGCGGGGCAAGTGGCCAAGATCTGCAACAACATGCTGTTGGGCATTTTAATGGCGGGCACCTCTGAAGCCCTGGCACTGGGTGTCGCAAATGGGCTGGATCCTAAGGTGTTGTCCGATATTATTGCAAAGAGCTCGGGGCGTAACTGGGCCACAGAACTGTACAACCCCTGGCCCGGTGTCATGGAAAATGCGCCAGCATCCAAGAGCTACTCGGGCGGATTCGGGGTTGACCTAATGCTGAAAGACCTTGGTCTGGCGGCCGAGTCGGCATTAAATACGCGTTCAGCTACACCGTTGGGTGAGCTGGCCCGCAATCTGTATTCAATACATAGCAGCCAGGGAAATGGCGGGCTGGATTTCTCCAGTATTTTGAATCTGTATAAAAAGTAGATATCGGGCCAGCCTGATTCTGGCTGAAGCAGCCTTGATAAGGCTAGGCTCACTGGTTAGGCCAGCAACCGGCTGCTTGCCGTATGCGGGGCCTTGTGTACGGACGCCTCCCACGGGTGTATTGTGAGAGGGTAGACATTAACTACCTACGTGCGCTTTAGTGAGTGACAGATATTGTCGTACCTAGGCCGTGACCTTGGAACGTGCACTAAGCGTTTGCAGCATGCCTTTACGGCAGGGATTGGTTGTGGGCACTGGGGCGATCAGCTGCCCCAGCCTGTAACCGTTGGCGGCTGGCGATGTGCGCTAAGCGATCGCTGCAAGCTGGTATGGCAAGGCGTGTTCACGGATGCTGGGGCCATCAGCGGCTCCCAGCCTGAAATCGGCCTGGCCCAGGTCAGCCAGTTGGACTTCCATCAACACATACAGCAAACCGTTGGTCTGGGCTGCATTAATGATGCGGCCGCAGGGGTTGGCGGGTGATGCCGCGTTGAAGGTGTCGGTACCGGGCAAACTGGCAAGCTCCAGGCCTTGAGGCACTGGTAATACGCCGCAAGCCATGCGTCGCTTTACGGTGCCGCGGTAATGCGCGCGTGCAACCACTTCTTGGCCGGGATAGCACCCCTTGGTGAAGTTAACCCCCTCGATCAGGTCAAAATTAAGTGTTTGGGGGATGAACATGTCTTGTGTGCTGGCTTGCACCCAAGGCAACCCAGCAGTGATGTCTGCCGCCTGCCAGGCCTGGCCAGCATCGGAGTCGCTAGCCAGGCCTGCAGATTGGGCCTGCTTAGGTTCTGCCTTGTCGCTGGCCTGTTCTGAAACCAGCCACCAGCGTGTTGCGCTGCCCTCCTTGGCAGGAGCGGCGATCCAGGTGGCATCGGCATGTCGCACAAGTGTCCACGGTGCGGCGTCGTCGGGCGGGTTCGTGTCGCCCAGAAAGGCATCTTGCATGGCAGAAACGGCTGCTGAAGAAGCTGTCTGAGCACCGGGGGTATGCGGTGCCAGTGTGCTTGCAGCGATTTGTGTGGCTTCAGTATCGTCAGACGATTGCGTCGCTGCACTGGCGTCGACAGCCGGCAAGCTCAGGCCTTGTGGGGCATGCCCATAGACGGCGAGTTCAGTGATGCTTAGCTTTACCTTTGCGCGCAACACAAACATGGTCAGCCTTTTTACCAGCGCCTCGGCGAGGTCGCGCCTGACAAGTGCGCGCAATACGGGTGCCTCGTCGCGGGTGTCTTTCCAGATGACCATAGAGGCCAGCAGCCGGCCCTTGGCGGTGCAATAACCGGCAAGCCTAGCCTGGGAATCAGGCAGGCCTTCGACATCTTGTGTAAGCTGCCCATGCAAAAATGAAACCGCGTCGGGGCCAACGGCTTCAATGACAGCAAGCTCGGGAAGGGGAACGAAAAAGGGGGAGGTAGTGTCCATGATGCTATTGATAATCCAAGACAGAGAAAGGCTCAACGATTATGATAACGGGCTTCGGCAAACCTTGCCGGCCTTGTCCATGTTATTTTGGGCTGCTGTTTGCCTGTCGCCCGGCGCAGCGACTACGCTAAACTTAATTATTCATGAAACAAATCAAAAACCTGATTCTCTACCCGCTGCTTATGCTGGCGTTGCTTGCTGCAGCGGCCAGTGGTGCAGCCTGGTACTGGTCAACAAGCCCCGTCACCATGCAACAAGAGCGCATTGACTACATTGTTGCTCCGGGTGCCAGTCCTCGCGCCGTTGCCAGGCTTATGCTCAAATCGGGTATTGATGTCAATGAAGAAGGTTTCGTGCTGCTGGCGCGCCTCAGCGGCCTCGACAAACAAATACAGGCCGGCGCCTATGAAGCCTTGCAGGGTGATTCACCGCGCCGCCTGCTCGAACGCATGGTTAACGGCGACATGACGCAGGCCAGGCTCACCCTAGTTGAAGGCTGGACATATCAGCGTATACGGCAGGCGTTGCGCGAAGCCCCTCAAGTCAAGCAAACCCTTGAAGGCGTTACTGATCAGCAATTGCTGAAGCAACTGGGCGCCGAGCAGCAGGCACCCGAGGGGCTGTTTTACCCTGACACGTATGTGTTTGTTCCGGGCTCGTCCGACTTTGAGATATTGCGCCGGGCCTACGAGGCTCATGAAACCATGCTTACAACCCTGTGGGCCGAGCGAGATCCCAAGCTGCCACTCACTTCTCCCTATGAGGCCCTGGTACTGGCTTCGATTGTGGAGAAAGAAACCGGGCACGAGCAAGATCGCCGGCGCGTTGCTGGAGTATTCATCAACCGTTTGCGTCTGGGCATGCCGTTGCAAACTGACCCTACTGTCATCTATGGCATGGGTGAGGCCTACCAGGGTCGCATTCGTAAAAAAGACCTTACAACTGATACTGCCTGGAATACGTATACGCGTGCCGGTTTGCCGCCAACGCCTATTGCCAGCCCCGGGCGCGCGGCGCTGGCCGCCGTGGTTCACCCTGAATCCCACGATTTTCTGTACTTTGTGTCACGAGGTGACGGCACCAGCGAGTTTTCAAGCAATCTTGCCTCGCACAACCGTGCTGTTTCCAAGTACATTCTTGGACAAAAACAATGACTACGCACACCCCGCGAGGTTGTTTTATCTCCCTCGAAGGCCTGGATGGGGCCGGTAAAAGCACTCATGTGCCCTGGCTTGTAGATCAATTAAAGGCCAGAGGCTTGCCTGTGCTCTGCACCCGCGAGCCAGGTGGTACTCCACTTGGCGAGCAGTTGCGCCAGATACTGCTGGAAACCAGCATGCATCTGAAAACAGAAACCCTGCTTATGTTTGCTGCTCGCTGCGAGCATGTAAATTCAGTCATTTTGCCGGCACTCGAAGCCGGGCAATGGGTGGTTTGCGACCGTTTTACCGACGCCAGTTATGCTTATCAGGGCGGCGGACGGCAGCTGGGTAAGTCAGCCGTTCATGTGCTTGAACAATGGGCCATACCGGGTATTCAGCCTGACCGTACCTGGCTGTTTGATGTGCCCCTTGAGGTAGCCCGTGAACGCCTTGCACGCAGCCGCCAGCTCGATCGATTTGAGCAAGAAGGCGAAGCGTTCTTCGAGCGCACGCGTCAAGCCTACCATCAACGTGTGCAGCAGCAGCCGCATCGTTTTCATCTTGTTGACTCGACGCTTCCCATCGAAGTGGTAAGGTCGCGCCTCGCTGCAGAGATTGATGCGCTTGTAAGCCGGCATGATCGTGACATTGAAGGCGACACACCCTGAGTGATGTTGTGCTATTTCTGCACTTCATTGATCGGTTATCGGCACGAAATAGTTAAAACTGCGCGGCGTTTAGATGTCGCTGCCATCATCAAGTTACACAGTCAGCGTAGCGGCGTGCTCGAAGCCGGCTAGGAAAAACTCGCCTTTTTGGGGTAATGCGTCCTTAGGGCCTTCTTGACCAGATGGCGGAAACTGCACCAACTAAGGCGTAAGATCGAACCATCTTTTCTTAGAGTTAAACAAAAAAATTGGCGAGATAGGCCGCTTACGTAGACGGACCACTTGCTACAGGACACAGGGACATTAGATGAGGCTGCTTACAATTTTCGTAGGTGTGTTGATCGTCCTGTCGGCAATCGGAGGCATTTTTTTCTGGGGCGTGCAGTCTGGTGAGCCTCTGGCGGTGTTTGACGGCTCAGTGGATACCGCGGTGTCGCTGATCAGGTCATGGGGAGTATGGGGTGTTCTGGCCTCTATGGCGCTGATGGCCGTGCATTCATTTTTGCCGTTCCCCGCTGAGGTCATTGCACTCGCTAACGGCATGGTCTATGGTCCGATTTGGGGCACGGTCGTAACGTGGGCAGGCGCCATGATTGGTGCATCGCTCGCGTTTTGGGTGGTGCGTTCATTGGGGCGGCCCTTCATTAGGCGCTTTGTGTCTGTCCGACACCAACAGGTGTTGGAGCATTGGTCACGTGATAAGGGAGCTGTTGCCTTACTCCTGAGTCGCTTTATTCCGATGATTGCCTTTAATCTCATCAATTATGCCGCTGCGCTCACTGGGGTGTCATGGTGGACCTTTCTCTGGACCACGGGTCTGGGTATTTTGCCACTGACCATCTTGCTCGCTACTGCGGGGGACCGGGTGATGGCGCTGCCCCTGTGGGTGTCGTTGGTGATAACGCTCTGTCTGCTGGCGGGCTGGTTCATCGTGGCGCACTGGCAGCGAAGACGATCGAGAGGTAATCCCCGTTGAGGGCCCAGAGTTTCAGAGAATACGCGTTTCTACAGCTCGATCAGCAGGTTCGTATCAAGCACGTCTGCCCGATCATGAGTCACCAGGATAGTTGGAATAGTTTGAATTGGCTGCGTAGAGTTTCATAGTTCCTGCTCCAGTGTCTGGCATTCAGCCCATACTTGGTGCACGATTTCTGCACTGAGATAGTGGTCGACGCGCCCGCGTACATGGCTGATTAAGGATTCTGAGCTCAGTTCATAAGACCAGTCTTCGGTGGCAGACTCGGCTGATTTGCGCTGCGAGAGCAGGCGCCATTTGGCGCACCAGGTAATAGACCACAACCACATAGCCAGACGCAGGGGGCCATGCCAGCCGCGAGTGGCCTTAGCCGTGGCGGCATCCATGGCGTCTTCCCAGGCGGTATAGGCCGATAGTACGTGTTCATGGGTCAGTTCGGCGTAGGTCTCGGTATCCCAGGTTGTTGACGTATATAGCGTGGCGTGTGCGAGATCAAACGAGGGATAGCTATAGCGTGCCTTTTCCAGATCCACCAGAATGGCCACGTGGTTGGGTGTTATTAGAAAGTTACCGGGATGTGTGTCAAATGAAATTAGACGCCGGGGCGGCCGAGCATGCGCCTCGCAGCGCTGGGCCAGATTTTGTAGCCCCTGACGTATTTCCCGAAGGCTGATGGGTGAGAGGCACGCCTGATCTAAAAATACCGCCTGCTGACTGATTTCATCGAGCATATCCTTCAAAGGATCGATTGAGTGCCGTAGTGGCGCACGTTCGGCCTCAATAGGCAACGGCAGAGCATGAAAACTGGCCATGGCGCGGCTAATGGCACCGAGATCGGCGGGCAAGCTAGGTGTAGTTCCGATGATTTCCTCGACCAGTAAGGCCCCGCGCGGTAGCGATGGGCCAGGCAGCAGAATATCGATCAGCTTTGGCGCATGGCCACCACGCGAAACTCGCCTGAACGCGGCCGCCTGGTAGCGCAGATTATCCTGTGGGCAGAGGCTCAACTGGCTTTGCTTGGGGATGCGTGCGATCACACCGGTACCGACGATGCGCACATGCTGGTGAGCCAGACCTTTGTCGGGCATTACCTCCAAACGGCAGTCGGCATAGTCGGATTTGCTGGCCAGCAGCGCCTGCGCCAGAGAACGACTTATTGTCTGACCGGGTGCCAGTAACTCTGAAACCTGCATGTGCCTTCTCGATGGGTAAATGTGCCGCGTAGCTAGTGGCCCCTGCCGTGATCAGCATACGTTTGTCGCTGATGTCCATGACTGACATTCTAAAGTTTGTCTTGTGTTTTTGTGTTGAAGTCGTTGGCGTCGTGGCGCTCGTGCAACTGCTTGTCGGGGTCGCCGGATACGCGGTTGACCATGCGACCGCGGGCCACTGCGGGTCGCGCCAGAATCGTGTCGGCCCATCGCTGTACGTTCGTGTAGTCTTGTACCGATAGAAATTCGGCCGCGCCGTACTGCCAGCCCTTGACCAAACCCCCGTACCAGGGAAATACCGCGATATCGGCAATGGTGTAGTCGCTACCGCCCAGGTACTCGCTTTCGGCCAGGCGGCGATCCAACACGTCGAGCTGGCGCTTGACCTCCATCGCGTATCGATCGATAGCGTATTCGATCTTGACTGGCGCATAGGTATAGAAGTGGCCGAAGCCGCCGCCCAGATAAGGTGCGCTGCCCATCTGCCAGAACAGCCAGGACAGGCACTCGGCGCGCGCGGGCTGCGCCGTCGGTATCAGGGCATCGAATTTTTCGGCAAGATAGACGAGAATGGCACCGGACTCGAACACCCGCACAGGTTCTGGGCCCGAGTGGTCCATTAGGGCGGGGATCTTGGAATTTGGGTTAACGTCGACAAAGCCGCTGCCGAACTGGTCACCGTCGCCGATGCGGATAAGCCATGCGTCGTATTCGGCACCCGTGTGCCCGAGGGCCAGCAGCTCTTCCAGCATGATCGTAATTTTCTGGCCGTTGGGCGTGGCGAGCGAATACAGCTGCAGCGGGTGGCGCCCGACTGGTAGCGCCTTGTCGTGGGTAGGCCCTGCGATCGGTCGGTTGACGCTCGCAAAGGTGCCCCCATTAGGTTTGTTCCAGGTCCAGACGTTCGGCGGTGTGTACTCGGTGGAATCCGTCATGCTTTCATGCTCCATAAATGCCTGCGCCTGTCTCAAGCGACAGGAGGATAGTTGGATGGGAAAAGTGCGCGCTTTATCA
This sequence comes from Pusillimonas sp. ANT_WB101, assembly GCF_008369125.1. Classification (NCBI taxonomy): domain Bacteria; kingdom Pseudomonadati; phylum Pseudomonadota; class Betaproteobacteria; order Burkholderiales; family Alcaligenaceae; genus Pusillimonas; species Pusillimonas sp. ANT_WB101. The sequence goes on from NZ_VOAY01000001.1 coordinate 845,966, forward strand.
AAGGGCGCGAGGTCGCTATGGCAATTGCAGTGTTGCACAGCGAACCCAGCATTGCGATATGTTGCCACTTCGTGAAACGATTGGCGCATTTTTCGCAGATATAGTCGAGTGGTCGCTTAGTGAGCGTCAGCATAAAGCATGCATGCTGCCCAATTGATGACTCTTTCATGTGGTTTACATAGGGACGCCTGCATCAAGTCGCTAATGGCCAGAGAACGGCTTTCATTACGTTTACAATGCCAAGAAGCTTGGCGGTCTAGTTTAGGGTTTGCATTTTTCGGGTGATTAGCTGTGAGTATGTGCGTAGGCGTAATGACATTTAACGTGAAAAGCTCTTTGTTGAGTAGAGTTCTTGCTAATCTATCCACACTCACCAATTTAAGTTCTCAGTGGTTTACATTGAAAGCCATACAAAAGTATGGCGCGGGTAAAAGCACTCATGTGCCCTGGCTCATAGGTCGATTCGAGCAAGAAGGCGATGCGCCATGAGTGATCTTGTGTCATTTCTCCCCTGGCATGAAGCACCTGCACGACAATGGCTGTCGCAGCGCGAGCGCTTCGCCCATGCCTGGCTGATTCACGGGCTGCCTGGCATTGGCAAGCGGCAGTTTGCGCTGGCTGCTGCGGGTAGCCTGCTGTGCGAGTCTCCGGCGCAGGGTCTAGCCTGTGGCCATTGCGTGGCCTGCCAGTGGCTGGCACACGGTAATCACCCTGATCTTCGTCGTATCCGGCCCGACGCCGTGGCCTTTGAAGAGGGGGCGGGTCTGAATGACGCAGAAAGCGCGCAGACGGGGGCCACTAAAAAAGCACCTTCTAAAGAAATACGTGTTGATCAATTGCGAGCGCTCGGGGGGTGGTTTAATACCGCCACGCATCGCGGCGGATGGCGGGTCGCGGTTATATACCCGGCCAGGGCCATGAATCAGATTACCGCTAATGCACTGTTAAAGGTGCTCGAAGAGCCTCCGGCTCATACCGTGTTTCTGCTGGTGGCCGATGCCCCAGATCGTTTGCTCCCAACCCTGGTTTCGCGCTGCCGACGCTTGCCGCTGTCTGTGCCGGGGCCGCAAGAGAGTTTAAGCTGGCTGAAACAACAGGGGGTTGACCAGGCTTCTGATTGGCTGGCTGCTGCAGGAGGGGCGCCACTGCTGGCACAGACCATGGCCGAGGCGGGAGGTAGCCCTTGTCCGGCTTGGCTGCAAGATTTTACGGCGGCAGTTATGTCGGGGCCAACCGCCGATATCGGGCCGTTGGCCGATCAGCTCGAAAAAACCTCGCCTGAGGTCTGGATTGACGCGCTGCAACGGCTTTTTCTTGATCTGTTGCTGGCGGCATCGCAGGCCTCAGTTCGATACTACCCGTCCATTAGCAAGCAGACGGTGCGTATTGCCGACCGGGCCTCCCGCGCCAACCTGGCCGATACGGCCAAATGGTTGAATCAGCAGCGCGCCGTAGCTGGTCATCCGCTCAACGCCAAGCTATTTGTGCACAGCGCCTTGCAACGGGCGGCGCTTGCCTGCGCACCACAGGCTTAAAATAGCCCTACACTGAGGGTAGTCTAGGCCATGTGTTGGGCTTTCACCTCTTTTCATTCTTTTTGTCACAAGCACTTCTATGTATGTAGATTCTCACTGTCATCTTAATTTTCCTGAACTTGCAGCTAATTTGCCCGAGATTTTGCAGCGCATGGCGCAAAATCAGGTTAGCCATGCGCTGGTCGTCAGCGTGTGCATGCCTGATTGGCCGGGTTTGATGGCTTTGGTCGAGCCGCACGATCATCTTTATGCGTCGGTAGGCGTTCATCCTGATTACCAAGACACCCCAGAGCCTACGGTAGCTCAACTGGTTGAGCTGGGGCAGTCTGACAAGGTGGTTGCACTGGGTGAAACCGGGCTTGATTATTTTCGCCTTGAAGAGCCTCTTGAGTGGCAGCGCGAACGTTTTCGTACACATATTCGCGCCAGCCGTGAAAGCGGGCTACCGATTATTATTCATACCCGGTCAGCCAGCGAAGACACACTGCGCATCATGAAGGAAGAGGGCGCTGACAAAGTGGGCGGGGTAATGCACTGCTTCACAGAGTCGTGGGAAGTTGCCCGGGCAGCCATGGATCTTAATTTTTATATTTCACTGTCGGGCATTGTTACGTTCAAGAAGGCAGAAGATCTGCAGCAGCTGGCACGCAAAATGCCGCTGGACCGCTTGTTGATTGAAACTGATTCACCGTATCTGGCACCTGTGCCGCACCGAGGCAAGCTTAACGACCCGTCCAAGGTGATGCATGTTGCCGAAAAAATAGCTGATTTGCGCGGTATAACTGCTGCAGAGGTTGGTCAGGCTACAACTGACAATTTCTTTAAGTTATTCAATAAGATAAAGAGATAACCTCATGCTAAATATTTAAAGTTAATTATTGAATTATGCTTTAAAAAATAAGTTGTTTTAAATCAAATATATATATCAACTTATTAATGTTGATAATCTAAAGTATTTTATATGATTTTGCTTCTTAAACACCTAATTTTTGGGTGAATTTGATTAATGTAAATAGTGATATATCTAACCTAATGCATTGATTTATTTGGTTTAATGTTTCTGATTTCTGATTTCTGATTTCTGATTTCTGGTTTGAGGCATATAGCATCTGGCTTTTGTTTACCGATTGCCAATTGCTGTTTGTTGTTGTTGTTGTTGTTGTTGTTGTTGTTGTTGTTGTTGTTCCTGGCTCTTGTCGTTTTTAATCTTGCCGATACCGATACCGATACCGATCATGGGCTACGCAGGTAGGAGCGGCACATGGCTGTGTAAGTAGGAACAACACTTCGCCGTGCAAAGCATGATGAAGTCGTATTTATTAATAGCTTGTTCGGGGCAGGTGGTTTTGCTTGCCCAGTTTGTTTTACCCCGACGTATTCCTTTTACCCCGTTGTTTTATCTGTATGATTTATTTTGCTTCTGGAGACCGCATGACCCGTAAACTTGCCGCCTTTGACCCCAACCATCAGGCAGAACTCCATGTGGCGACGGGCAGCCGCGCTCGTTTATCTTCGGGTGCCCGGGCGAGCCTTGCATTGGCTGGTCTGTTGGTGTGTATGGTCGCGTATGGTGCAAACCCGGCAGGCTGGTGGGTAAACATCACCAACAATCGTGCTGCTGAGGTCAAAACCATGCTGGCCAAAGGGGCAGACCCCAACGCCGTCAGCCCCGATGGGCAACCTGCCATAATGCAGGCCATCCGGGACGGCGCCTGGGACGTCTATGATGTGCTATTAAATGATAGGGGCACGGTGCTCAATGCCATTAACATTCATCGCGAAACACCGCTGATGTACCTGGCAGTGTTGGGAGAAACCAAGCGAGCACAAGAGCTTATACGGCGTGGTGCGCTGGTCAACCGGATTGGCGGGTGGACGCCGTTGCAGTATGCGGCCTCAAAGGGGCGTCTGGAGACGGTGAAAATGCTGGTCGCCAACAAGGCAATTGTTAACGCACAGGCTCCTGACGGCACTTCTGCGCTGATGATGGCAGCGTACGCCGGCAGTGAGCCTGTTGTGCGTTATCTGCTAGAGCAGGGCGCTGATGTCACCATGCAAAATCTCAATAAATGGGATGCCGCTGATTGGGCACGGCACAAAAAAAATACGTCATTGGCCAAAAAACTCGACGACCTGACGGCCTCAGAGCTGGCTAGCCGCAATGTTCAACGCCAGGGTGGTGCATCTGCACCAGTGGCCGGCGGCACTGACAGTACTGTTACGCGCGATCAGCCCGGAAGTGCGCCCGAGTCTCAGGCAAGCCAGTCGGCATCAGAGCGTGACGATACAAATGCGGCAGCGGTATCTGCTGAATCGCCCTCATCACGCTACTTTAATCTGGATCGCTTTGATAAGCCGGCTGAACACTAAGCCCTGAAAAACAGTGTAGGTTAATAGCCTGCTTTTGTTCAAATTAAGTACATTCACCATCTGTCAGTGGGGAAACGCCACCTGGTCAATAGGCCGGTGGCGCTGCCTCAAACATCGTTTTGCAAAGCGACGAAGGGGCTGTCTTAATCGTAGATTTGCAAAACGATGGGGGCTGCTTGCATACGTAGCTCGCCATTGCGGAAAGAAAAAATAACTTACCGTGCGCAGCACCGTCCAGGCGCTTGAAGATCCGTCCAGGTGCATAAAGCTCCGGCCAGCGACCCATTGCTTTTGCTGCTGCGGGTTGTTGTAACCATGCTGTTGCAGCAACCCACAGCCAACTTTATGGCTTAAGAAGGCAAAAACTCAGGCTTGAGAATGCCGCGCAGGCTATCGTACGGAATGACTAACTCTGGCTGCCCGGCAGAATAAGGCGCGATCTGGTAAGAATCATATTTGATCAACAGGCCCCGGTCGGTAAAAGCGTAGTTGGTGCTCTCCTGAAACGGCCACTGCCTGACAAAGGTGTCTAGGTCGCCGACAAGCTCCGGGTTGGCCGACAGCCAGCGGGAATGCGCTTCTTTAAGGGCAGCGTTGTAAGCCTGGCGTTGGCCCGGGCGCAACACATCGGCCAGGCTCAACACCTTGGCCGTTTTGTTATCCCAATTAAGAAACTGGGTCGCCGAAATTCCATGCGCCATACCCGTCATGTACTGCCAGGTATCCAGCTCAACGACTGTGAGGCTGCTGTTGCGATAGCGGGTTCGGGCCGACAGCAGGGTAGAGTCGCGCGGTGCTGCTGTTTTCCAGAAGTATTGTTCGTATTCTGCAATGTTTGAATAGGTTGGCACATTACTGTTGCCGATGCCTGTCATATAGGCCAGCGCGTTATCGACGAGATCGCTCAGTTTTGGGTTACCAGGAAAGACGATGGAATCGACCTTTATCGTTGGGCAGTCGCCCTTGCAGCCTGGCTTGCTGTGCTCCCATTTAACGGGCTGTGTGAACAGGCCATCTTTGCTGGTTTCCTGACCTGTTTGAACGGGTATGCGTGAAATATTAGCTGGCGGGCTGGCGCAGGCACCAACCAGGCCGCAGACCGCGAGTGCCAGCGCCAGTTTGCGTGCTCGTTGCATACCAAAGGCTCTCAAGGTGGCAAATGAGCGCCACGACAAACGCTTTCCTGTAAGCCCGATGCTGGCGTAACCAGTGGCTTGTGCTTTTACACCCGCCAAAGCCAGGGCTGGTTCAGGCTTCTGCCGGGCAATGCCGTATCGCGGGCCGGCTGACGGCATGAAATGGGTTTCCAACATGTAGTTCATCTCCTGGGCTGGCCGCATTTATCTGACTGTGTTGGCATCTTGACCGAACAGAATTTTGCGGGATTCCTCATCGCTAACCGATGGGCCAGTATTAATTTTCTCTGCAAGCGCGTACGCACGTTGCGTGGCAGGGCGGTTGGCGATTGTGTCGAACCAGCGCTTTAGGTGGGGGAAATCATCCAGGTTTTGACCTTGCCGTGTGTGGGGCACAACCCAGGGGTAGCAGGCCATGTCGGCGATAGAATAGTCGCCCGCAATGAATTCACCCTTGGCCAGTTGTTTGTCCAGTACCCCGTAAAGGCGCGCTGTTTCGCGCACATAGCGGTCTATGGCGTAGGGCAGTTTTTCGACAGCATAACCACTAAAGTGGTGGTTTTGGCCGGCCATAGGGCCCAGGCCACCCATTTGCCAGAATAGCCACTGCAATACTTGGGTACGCGTTCGCAATGTGGGGGGAAGAAACTGGCCGGATTTTTCGGCCAGGTAAAGAAGAATGGCGCCTGACTCAAAGATAGAAATAGGTGCGCCGCCGCCGTCGGGCTCATGATCAACAATGGCTGGAATCCGATTGTTGGGCGATATTTGCAGAAATTCCGGCGCAAACTGGTCGCCTTTTCCGATATTGATGGGAAAGATTTTGTACGGCAGACCGGTTTCTTCAAGAAACATCGTAATCTTGTGCCCGTTGGGCGTCGTCCAGTAATACAGGTCTATCATCGATAAAGCTTCCTGGTAATGGTATGAGAAACGTGCATGGCCGCTACTTACTGTTTGGCGGCAGCCCATTGCCGGACAGCTGCCAGCGTGCGAGGCACATGCTCATCTGGGCTGCCGCTTTGATAGCTATAGTAAACCTTGTGGTCAGGTGTAATCACGTACGAAATGCGACTTGCCTTATCGGGCATGAAAGCACTCTGGGCACCATAGGCCTTGATGACTTTGGCATCAACGTCTGAGGCCACGGCAAACTTGCCGCGACAGGCACTGACAGAAAATTCTTTTAGTTTTTCGAGATCATCGGCCGATATGCCGAGAACGGTTGCGCCCGCCTGTTGGTAGTCACTCATGGCCTCGGCAAAGTTATGCGCCTCGATGGTGCAGCCTTTGGTAAATGCCGCCGGGTAAAAGTAAAGTACAACCGGGCCTTTTTTAAGGGCGTCGTCCAGGCTGAATGGAAAGGCTTCGCCTGCGAGCGTGGCTTCAAGTGTAAAGCCAGGCGCGGCTTGGCCGGGTTTAAGTTGGGCAGCGGCTGGGCCAGAAAAAATCACGGCGCAAGCCAGTAGGGCATTTCGTAAAAATACTGCCCGGGTTGCATTCATCATGGCAAATCCTTGTGTAAAACTCGGCTAACATGTACTTTTTTAGCAATAGAAGGCGTGTGTCGACATCCATGACCAAAATCTATCATAACCCTCGTTGTGGCACTTCACGAACGGTTCTGCAAACCCTTCAAGACCGTGGGCTGCAACCTGAAATCATTGAATATCTGAAAACACCGCTAACGCGTGAAGCATTGGCCTCGCTCATTCGTGATGCCGGGCTAACCGTTCGTGACGCCATGCGGGCTAAAGAATCGATATACGAAGAACTGGGGCTGGCCGACCCGGCCCTTACCGACGAGCAACTGCTCAATGCCATGGTCGAACACCCCATTCTTATGAACAGGCCTTTTGTCTGCACCGAAAAAGGTAGCCGTCTGTGCAGGCCTGCCCCGGTTGTCGAAGAGATTCTTTAATCGCACCCGTTCATGACAACTAGGGCTGATAGCCCATCAGTGACACTTCGCTATGACGCTTGAAGCGTTTCTGCTGGTTGTGTGCGCAGCCGCACTACACGCCACATGGAATCTTGTGTCTAAAAAAGCCGCCGGTGCTGCCGGTGACTTTGTTTTTACCTATCGATTAATTTCCATGGTGCTTTACGCGCCGTGGGTGGCCTATATTTTGTGGTTCGACGGCATGCAGTGGAATGCTACGGTGGTGCTGTTTGTTGTTCTGGCCAGCGTACTGCACTTGGCCTACAGCCTATGCCTACAGCGCGGCTATCAGGTTGCCGACCTGTCTGTCGTGTATCCCATTGCCAGAGGTACCGGGCCTTTGCTGTCCAGCCTGGGCGCATTCATTTTGCTTGGTGAGCATTCATCAGGTTCAGGGCTTTTGGGCATTGCCTGCGTTGTCGCAGGCATTATGCTGATTGCATCAGGTGGGCAGTTGCGTCGCTTTTTGACGCCGGCGGCCATGCAGGGCATACGCTGGGGGTTGTTCATCGGTTTTTTCATCGCGCTGTACACGCTCGTCGATGCATATAGCGTGAAAGTTTTGCTGGTCGCGCCGGTGGTGCTCGACTGGCTGTCAGCGCTGGGCAGTGTCATTCTCATGACGCCTCGAGCAATTGTGCGACGCAAAACAATGATGGTGCAGATGCAGGGGAAGTGGCGTTATGCGTTTATTGTTGGTCTGCTCTCGCCTTTGGCCTATATTTTGGTGCTTTATGCCTATCAGATGGGCGGCAACGTCAGTTTGATCGCACCGCTGCGGGAAATGTCGATGATGATGGGCACGATTGCAGGTTTTTTCATACTAAAGGAAAAAGCGTCGCCCGCACGCATTATGGGCTGTGTCATTATCATTGCTGGCGTGATCCTTCTGGCTGCGTGAACCGGTGTATCGGCATGGCGTTTTCCGTGTACGGAGAGTAAACTATCCGTAATCGGAGAAAATAATGAGTTTTGCCTACGCATACCCCCTCAGCCGTTTTGAACCTGCCGTTGTACCAGACCTTAATCACCGGGCCTCCCGCGAAAGGTTGACGGCTTCGGCACTTAAAGGTTTTTTCAAGCTTGCCCAAGCCTGGCAGCTTCGTGATGAAGACGCCTGCACGTTGCTTGGCGGGCTTTCGAGCAGTACATTTTACGAATGGAAAAAAAAGCCGGCGCGTGTGCTCGAGGTTGACCGAATTACACGTATTTCATACCTGCTGGGCATCTACAAAGCCTTGCATATTTTGTATGGCAGTAAGTTGGCGGATCAATGGGTTGGCATGCCTAACCGCAACCTGCTATTTGGCGGCAAAACCCCGCTGGCGTTTATGCTAGAGGGCGGCTTGCCTGCCATGCAGACTCTCCGACAACTGCTGGATGCACGCCGCGGCGGCATGTAACCGCCCATGCCCGCATCTAACCCACACAGACCAGGCTGGCGTGAGCCGCCGCTAACGGCTATGCGGCTGGTCGATACCTGTCGCTTGCTGCCTTCGCGTTTTGTTGACGAAGAAGATTCTGTATTAAGCGCGCTGGCTGATAATCAGGCACATTTGCAAGAATTATTCGAGCTTGATAATGCCACCAATCAGCGACTGGCGGCCGAGCGAGGTGCACGCCCGGGCATTGGTATTGATGAACTGGTATTTGGCGTGCCCAATTTTCGTATTATTAACGCGGCGTTTACCTACGCGCGCCCCGAAGGCAGTCGGTTTAATGACGGCAGTCGTGGGGCCTGGTATTGCGCGTTTGATGCAGAAACAGCGCTGGCCGAAATTATTTTTCACAAAACCGTGGAGTATGCCGAAATCGATTATTTTCAGGACAGTGTCAGCTATCAGCTGATGCTTGCTGATTTTAGTGCACAGTTTCATGATATACGCCGCGCAAAAGGCTATGGCAGTTGTCTGAATCCTGTCAGCTACATCGCTTCACAAGAGTTGGCTGCATTTCTTACCGAGTGCGGTTCTTTGGGGCTTGTATACCCCAGTGTCCGGCATGCAGAGGGCACCAATCTTGTTTGCTTCCGGCCTGCTCTGGTGAACAATGTGCGCAGAAGCTCGGCCTACCAGTTAACGTGGAATGGTTCGCCTACACCTGTCGTTTCAGTGCAAAAGGCCGTAAGACGGCGCAATAACAAAGGTAACGCTGTGACAAAACGGCAAGAGTAAGACGCTTTAAATGCGACCCGTGTTGTGGTTTGGGGTTACCCGTTGGGTGATAAATAAATGCACCCATCACGAGCAGGCAGCGTGACGGGTGCGAAGATGAAGCCTGCAGCAACGCGACGGTTTAAAAGATGCGGCGTCGGCGGGGGAATATACCCATAGTTATCGCAGGGCGTTACCGACGCTTATCCATGTTAAGCAGTAGCCTTGCCGCTGGCGTTAGTCCCAATAGCCTGGCTGGCGGTAGTAGGCATGCAATCGGGTTTCAAAATCACGATCAATGGGCGCGTCCTCATCGTACTCAGGGCTGTTTTTGATCTGCTCGCGCGTTAGCGAGGTTTGCACGGCGTTGTCCGTCCAGTCTATGCGAGTGATCCATTGTGACGATATCAGTACTTTCTTGCCGCCGGGCCACCAATTGCGCGTGTCGACCAAAATGTAGCGTATCGCCCATGCTTCATCGTCAAAAATAACGTCCTCGAGATGGCCGATTTCACCATCGGTGCCGGCAATGTGATAACCACTGATATGGTCGGCGCTGCGCAAATGGGCATCTTCAGGGTTGTCGCTGGCGCGTGCCACAACCTCATCAGGACGCAATTCGGGCGGCGCTATACCGATCGATTCGCGTAAAGGTAATTCAGGATACCCCGATGCGCCCCAAAGATAGGGGCCGCTCCAGTAATGACCATAGCCGTAATAGGCAGAGTACTCGCCCTCAAGTCGCCGCGAAACCGGCTCATGTGCATCAATTTCAGGGCTGTTTTTTACCTGATCCAGGGTTAATGACACCTGGACAACCGCATCCACATCATCGACGCGGACCACAGAGTAAGGTGACACTAAGACACTTTTTCGGGAGAACCACGAACCCGTTTGCACGATTAGATAACGAACCCCCCATTTTTCGTCGTCAAAGTAGATATCTTTGATTTTCCCCAACTCGTCGTCAGTCGCCTGGATGGCGTAGCCATAGAGCGTGCTTGCTTTGCGTAGCATGTTCTTTCTCCTTTTGTTCACAATTCTTCCGGACGTGTAGCAAGTGTCATGCCCGAGCGCTGCGACAAGGGGAAATGGCCTATGGGTTTGCTCGATCACGGTTGGCAATTGCGCTACACTGGATCGGCGCCGCGCTGTCGCTGAATCAACATGCCCAACACTTTCAGCGTGTGTACGCCATCATGTAGGAGTGCCGCATGCATCTTGATGCGCTGATGTTGTCCCGTATCCAGTTCGCGTTTACGATTTCCTTCCACATTATCTTTCCCGCCATTACCATCGGCCTAGCCAGCTATCTCGCTGTGCTTGAAGCCTGTTGGCTCAAGACAGGCCGCGCCAAATACCGTGAGCTTTATCACTATTGGCTCAAGATTTTTTCCGTTAATTTTGGCATGGGTGTGGTGTCGGGCCTGGTCATGGCTTACCAGTTTGGCACGAACTGGAGCCAGTTTTCGGCTTTTGCAGGGGGTATTACAGGCCCTTTGCTCGCGTATGAAGTACTCACGGCATTTTTTCTCGAGGCGGGCTTTCTGGGCGTTATGCTGTTTGGCTGGTCACGCGTGGGGCCAGGGCTGCATATGTTCTCCACCCTTATGGTCGCGCTGGGTACGCTCATTTCGGCTACCTGGATTATCGCCTCCAATAGCTGGATGCATACACCGGCCGGTTACGGCATTATCGATGGTCGCGTCGTTCCCTTAGACTGGCTGGCGGTTATTTTTAACCCGTCATTTCCGTACCGACTGGTGCACATGACCATTGCTGCGTTTCTTTCTACGGCGCTTCTGGTTGGGGCCTCTGCCGCCTGGCATTTATTGCGAGGCAATGATAAGCCGGCCATACGAAAAATGCTCTCCATGGCCATGTGGATGATGCTCATCGTCACGCCTATTCAGATCGTAGTCGGTGATTTTCACGGCCTGAACACCCTCAAGTATCAGCCTGCCAAGATCGCCGCGATCGAAGGTCACTGGGAAAACCAGCCAGGTGAAGCGGTGCCACTGACGCTGTTTGGCTGGCCCGATATGCAGGAAGAGAAAAACCATTTTGCGGTCGAAATTCCGCATCTGGGAAGCCTGATACTGACGCATACCTACGATGGGCAGTTTCCTGGCCTGATAGAATTCGCCCCCGAAGATCGCCCTAATGTGCCGATTGTGTTCTGGTCGTTCCGTGTCATGGTGGGGCTGGGCGTGCTAATGATAGGGTTGGGCATCTGGGCGGCATGGGCACGCTGGCGTGGCCAGCTTTATGATTCGCGGCCTTTGCTGCGTTTTGCCATGTATATGGGCCCAATGGGGTTGGTGGCGTTGCTGGCTGGGTGGTTTACCACAGAGATCGGGCGCCAGCCGTGGATTATTTATGGCCTTATGCGCACGGCCGATGCCGTCACCCCTAACAGTGCAGGGGCTGTGGGGCTAACCCTGGCCTTGTTTGTGTTGGTGTACTTTGTGATTTTCGGTGCGGGTATTGTTTATATACTGCGGCTGATACGTCAGGGGCCCCAGGCTATTGACCCGCAGCCATCAGGCAGCCACCTCGATGAGGTGCATCGCCCGGCGCGCCCCTTGTCGGCCGCTGACGATGGCCTGGATAACTCCATTATTTCTGGCAGCAGGTGACCGGCATGGGTATTGATCTTGCTTTAGTGTGGGCCGTGATCATTTTGTTCGGCATCCTGATGTACGTCATCATGGATGGCTTCGACCTTGGCATCGGCATTCTGTTTCCATTTTTCAAAGAGGAACATGACCGCAATGTGATGATGAATACGGTGGCCCCCGTCTGGGACGGCAATGAAACGTGGCTGGTGCTGGGGGGAGCGGGCTTGCTCGCTGCTTTCCCGCTGGCTTACGCCGTGATTCTGCATGCGTTTATGTTGCCGCTTATTTTTATGCTGCTTGGCCTTATTTTTCGGGGCGTGGCGTTTGAGTTTCGCTTCAAGGCTCACGAAACCGGGCGCCATTGGTGGGATAAGGCATTTATATTCGGTTCGGTGTGTGCCACGTTTTTCCAGGGTGTCACCCTGGGCGGCTTTATTCAGGGCATCCCGGTGGTCGACGGCAACTATACCGGTGGGACGCTGGGCTGGCTGACCCCGTTTTCGGTGTTTACCGGCTTGGGGTTATTGGTAGCCTATGGGCTTTTGGGCAGTACCTGGCTGGTGTTAAAAACCCATGGTGAGCTGCACGATCGCATGCGCAGCCTGGCCCGGCCTTTAACGTGGACCTTGCTGGGTGTCATCGTCATCATCAGCATCTGGACGCCCCTTACACACCCAGACATTGCCCAGCGCTGGTTCAGCCTGCCCAACTTATTCTGGTTTGCGCCGGTGCCCATTCTTGTTGCCCTGACTGCATGGTATTTATTGCGTTGTCTCGGGCGTGAGCCACATGGCGGGCCCTTTATCCTTACCCTTGTTCTTATCTTTCTGGGCTATAGCGGTTTAGGTATTAGTGTTTGGCCCAATATTATTCCACCCGACATCAGCATCTGGCAGGCTTCAGGCCCGCCGCAAAGCCAGGGGTTTACGCTGGTCGGAGCACTGCTAATCATACCCATGATACTTGGGTATACGGGGTGGTCGTATTACGTGTTTCGCGGCAAGGTATCGGTTGACGATGGCTATCACTGATCCGCCGGACATCTCGCAGCGGCCGCAATCCCGCCCCCAGCAATCGAAACCTGCACAATGTGCCCAACAGGACACGCAAAATGTGCAATTTGCAGCGCAACAGCGAATCACTGCATTGTCATGGTGGCGCCGACTGGGTTGGCTGGTGCTTATCTGGGGTGCCAGTATTGTCGCGCTGGCCATGGTGGCGGGTTTGCTCAAATTGTTTATGAACGCTGCCGGCCTCACCGCATAAGCCGCAAGGCTTGCAGGCCGCGTTAGGGCAACTGCCATAAGCAGGCGAGGCTTAAGGGCCGCGTTAAAGCAACCGCCATAATCACGTGGGGCTTAAGAGCTACATTACGGCACCCGCCATGAGCGCGAGAGCGCACGCGAAATCAACACGCCAGAGCAAGACGCCCGGGTTAAATCACGACTAATACACCTAAATATGCCTCTGCGCCATGAATGGCGTCGCAGAGGTATTACGCAACAAGCGAGTCTGACCTTGACCTTGCCATGATGGTAAGGTCTACAGTAAAGACTGTCTTGTTATTTTCAGGTGCATAGTATGGACCAAGCTCTGCGTACACCCGACCGCGCGCCGCTGGGCGGCGACACGGCGGCGGGCGCTGCCATAGACCTTTCGGTGCAGGGTATGACATGCGCTTCCTGCGTTGGACGCGTAGAGCGTGCCCTGGCTGCTGTGCCAGGTGTTGCCCGCGCCAATGTCAATCTTGCCACGGAACAGGCGCATATCCAGGCTGAAGCTGGTGTTACCGGTGATCTTCTGGTTCAGGCCGTTGCCAAGGCAGGTTATGAAGCGCAGGTGCTGTCTGATGATAATCGCCACAGCGACGAGGCTGAAGCCCGTCACGATGCCGAGGCTGACGCACTCAGAAAAGCCTTGTGGCTGGCAGCACTGCTGACGTTGCCGGTGTTTATTCTTGAAATGGGCTCGCACTTAATTCCTGGAGTGCACCGGCTTCTTGCAAACACCATAGGTATGCAGAACAGTTGGTATCTGCAGTTTGTTTTGACTACGGTGGTGCTCTTGTTGCCCGGCCGCCGATTTTTTACGGTCGGCATCCCTGCGTTGCTGCGTCGCGCGCCCGACATGAACTCGCTGGTTGCCCTTGGCGCGGGCGCTGCTTATGCCTACTCCGTCGTCGCGACATTTTTTCCGTTCTTGCTGCCTCCTAGCGCTATTAATGTGTATTACGAGGCAGCCGCCGTCATTGTCACCTTGATTTTATTGGGCCGCTGGCTTGAGGCTGGTGCCAAGGGGCGTACGTCCGAGGCTATAAAGCGCTTGATGAAGCTGCAGCCTGATACGGCCAGAGTGCTGCGCGACGGTCAGTGGACGGATGCCAGTGTATCCAGCCTTAGTCGCGGCGAGACGGTGGCGTTACGGCCCGGTGAGCGCGTGCCTGTTGATGGCATCGTCATAGAGGGTTCGAGTTATATCGACGAATCTATGATTAGCGGCGAACCTGTGCCAGCACAGAAAAACGAGGGTGCTTCTGTTGTGGCCGGTACGGTAAACCAGAGCGGGGCGTTGACATTGAAGGTTACCAAGACGGGCGCTGACACAGTTTTGGCGCAGATTATCCGTATGGTGGAGCAGGCGCAGGCAGACAAGTTGCCCATACAGGCAGTGGTGGATCGCATTACGATGTGGTTTGTTCCGGCCGTGATGGCGGCAGCCGCCGTAACCTTTTTAGTGTGGTTGCTTATAGGCCCGACACCAGCGCTAACCTTTGCACTGGTTAACGCGGTGGCGGTTCTTATTATTGCTTGCCCTTGCGCCATGGGGCTGGCCACGCCAACGTCCATTATGGTGGGCACGGGCAGGGCGGCACAATTGGGCGTATTGTTTCGCAAGGGCGACGCCTTGCAGGCACTGCGCGATGCGCGGGTTGTGGCGGTCGACAAAACAGGCACGCTGACTGAAGGCAAGCCGGCTCTTACAGATTTCATCACGGCAGCCGGCTTTGATCGTACTTCTGTATTGCGACAGGTTGCGGCGGTTGAGGCCCGTTCAGAACACCCCATTGCACAGGCCATTGTGCAGGCCGCGCAACAGGAAGGGCTGTCGCTGGCACCCGCCACGGCGTTTTCCACGCAAACCGGCGCAGGCATCGTTGCACAAACCGAGGGCGTACTGGTGCAGGTCGGGGCTGAACGCTACATGCGATCGCTGAACATTGATGTGGCGGTATTTTCAACTGAGGTGCAACGCCTTTCCGAAGAAGGCAAAACCCCTGTGTATGCGGCCATTGACGGCCAACTTGCTGCCATGATTGCCGTGTCAGATCCTATCAAGACCTCAACGGCCCAGGCCATTCAGGCCATGCACGGCATGGGGCTGAAGGTTGTCATGGTTACGGGCGACAGCCGCCGCACGGGCGAGGCCATTGCCCGTCAGCTGGGTATTGATGAAGTCATCGCCGAAGTGATGCCTGATGGCAAGGTAGAGGCGATTAATACGCTGAAACAGCGGTATGGCATGCTGGCCTTTGTAGGCGATGGCATTAATGATGCGCCGGCGCTGGCTGCTGCGGATATCGGTATTGCCATTGGTACGGGCACCGATATTGCCATGGAAGCAGCCGATGTGGTGTTGATGTCAGGCGATATGGGCGGGGTAACTGCAGCCATTGATATTTCGCGGGCTACGCTGGCAAATATTCGTCAGAATCTGTTCTGGGCCTTTGCCTACAACACCGCGTTAATTCCGATCGCTGCCGGGGTGCTGTACCCTATCAACGGGGTTTTGCTGTCACCTATTTTTGCCGCAGGCGCAATGGCTATGTCTAGCGTGTTTGTTGTGGGTAATGCCTTGCGTCTGAAACGCTTTGTGCCGCACCGCCATACTTAGGGCAACGCTAGACAAGACCAGGAAAGGCTAGCCTGGGCAAGGTAAGGCAAGCTTCGAAGAGACTAGCCAAGCATAGCCTAGCTAAGACAGGACAAGACAGGACAAGCTATGGGTGGGCAAGGCAAAGGCAAGTAAGGCAAGGCAGGATACGACAAGGCCGGGTGAGGGCAATGCCCCGACCCGGCCCAGGTGCTTTATTTGAGGTGTAACGGCTTACTTAACTCGTACTGGCGAGTATCCGGCCTCGCGAATAATTGTCGCAATAGCTTCCGCATCACTGGCGCCGCTGACGGTGACACGATGGCTTTCTACATTAAACTCAGGCACCACGCCAGGCGCACCGGCGTTGAGCGCTTTGGTGATTGCGCCGACGCAATGGCCACAGGTCATATCGTTAACTTCGAATTCAAACATACACGGCTCCAGAAGAAAGGCGTCGGCAGCATGCCAACAGATTTGGTTTAATAAGCTTAAACGTTGCCATAGTGTCAACGTCAATATCTTTAGCGTACCGGGAGACCCATCATGAATATCGGCGAAGCGGCTACGGCCTCAGGGATAAGCCCGAAAATGATTCGGTATTATGAAAGTATAGGGCTGATGCGGCCAGTACAGCGCACGGCTGCGGGTTACAGGGTATACGACTACCATGAAGTTCAGACGCTGGGCTTTATTAAGCGTTCGCGTGAACTGGGGTTTTCGCTTGAGCGTATTCGAACGCTGCTGGGTTTATGGGAAGACACCGCCAGACAAAGCGCCGATGTCAAAAAGCTTGCCAGAAAACATATTGATGAACTGGATGAAGACATACGCAAGCTGCAGTCAATTCGCGACCAATTACAACACCTGGTAGAGCATTGTCATGGCGATAACAGGCCTGATTGCCCCATTATCGATGGCTTGGCTGCCGACAAAAAAACGCCTGACGTACACGTGTGTGATCGCCAGGCGGTTGGATCAGCTAAGCAGTGAACCCGCAACGTAGACCGCACGGGTTCAGGCCGCTGGGCTAGCCAGCTTAATCCGACAACTTAACTACGCCGTGCATGATGGCGTAATGGCCAGGGAAGGAGCAGAAGAAGTTGTATTTTTCATCCGCAGAAAGCTTGGATACGTCGAAGGTTACTGAAGTTTCTTCGCCGCCACCAATAACTTTGGTGTGTGCCAGAACACGCGGGTCTGCGTCATCGACGTAGTCTTTGGCGGCGCCGGCTTTCATGCCTTCGGTGGCCACGGCCTGCTTGTCGGCTTCTTTGGTGAGCACCCAGTTGTGGCCCATGGCCGCTGCAGGAAGCTTGCCCACATGAAGGAGCTTGACTGTGAAGTCTTTGCAAGTTTTGTCAATCACGATTTCTTTCGTGTTGAACTGCATTGCATCATTGCTTTCGACAGTAACAGCGCAATCGGCGGCAAAGGCGGGCAGGGTCATGACCGAAAGTAGTGCGGCAAACGTGGCTTTGACAAGCATATTAATTCTCCGATAAAACAAAAAGGTACAGAATAAGGTCTTATAGACATAAACATTCTATATGCTTATTTGATCCTGAATCAGCGTTATAACAATTGATGCAGATCAACCTGTCTTATAACCCGCACGTAAATATTACGCATGGTCACGTATAGTCACAAGTCCGTGCGAGCTGGTTTCATCAAGTCGTAAACAATTAATAGGGCGACGCGACTCGGTCATTTTTGCGCACAGGCCGATGCGCGCTTTTTCTTCTGTAAGAGAGAATCATGGATCTACACACTACTCAGCAAACCTGGTCCCGCGTCGACGATTATTTTGCAGACTCCCTGGTCGGCAACGACCCGGTGCTGGATATGGTGCTTAGAAGCAGCGCCGAACATGGCTTGCCTGCCATTCACGTGGCACCCACTCAGGGCAAGCTGCTTAATCTGTTAGTGCGTCTGCACGGTTCGCAGCGTATTCTCGAGATCGGCACATTGGCGGGCTACAGCACCATTTGGTTGGCGCGGGCGTTGGGCAGTGGCGGAACGCTAGTCTCTCTTGAGGGTAGTCGCCTGCATGCCGAACTGGCCCGTCAAAACATTGAAAGTGCGGGGCTTTCCGAATTAGTCCAGGTTATGGAAGGCGCCGCCGTAGACTCACTCGACCTTCTTATCGACCAGGGCGCTCAGCCTTTCGACTTTGTGTTTATTGATGCCGACAAAGAAAATAATGACGTTTACCTTGAGCGCGTACTAAAGCTGCTCAGGCCTGGCGCGGTTATTATTGGCGATAACGTGGTGCGCAAGGGCGGTGTCGCTGACCCCGATAATAACGAGGCCGATGTGCAAGGTGTGCGTCGGTTTATAAAACGAATGGCCGAAGACAGCCGGCTGGACAGCACGGCCATACAAACCGTAGGCGTAAAGGGATGGGACGGGTTTTCAATCTCCATTTATCAGCCCGGGAAGTCAGACGAATAAGAAGCAGCGGTTTAACGCTTTGCGCGCAAAAGCCGACTTTTAAGGTTGGTGAGTTCGGTTTCGAGTTCATCAACCCGGCGCAACAGCCGCATGGCAACAGCGAGGCCTTGCGTGTCGAGCTCAAAATCGTCACGCAAGCGTCTCGCCCGGTGAGCAATAACCACGCATTCGGTATGAAAAAAATAGTTGCCGCGGTCTTGGTTTGAGGGGGGCAACACTCCGGTGTGCACCAGGTCGAGGATGTCTTCCTGGCTGAGCCCCGATACCTCTGCAATATGCTCTAGTGAACAGATATCAGACGCATTAAGCCATACGCTTTCAGTAATGTGTAGTGTCATGATCAGGCTCCTGCATACAACTGCGCACGGGGGTCAAAGGCCGACTCTCCTGCCATCTGGCTAAAGAGTTCAAGTTCGCGCGCGGTGGGTTGTTTGGGAACATCAATACGCACCTGTGCATAAAGGTTGCCAGGGGCGCCCTGGGCGCCAGGCAGGCCGCGGCGAGACAGCCTTAGTTTGCGGTCGGAGGTTGTGCCGGCAGGCACGGTAAGCTCAACTTGACCGCCGGGGGTAGGAACCTGCACCACCGCACCTAATACGGCTTCCCAGGGGGCCAGCGGAAGGTCTATGAAAAGGTCTTGGCCATCTACGCGAAACAGGCGGTGAGGCTGTAGCCGCATAATGAGGTAGAGGTCGCCGTTTTTACCGCCATTCAGGCCTGGCCCGCCTTTTCCGGGCAAGCGCAGGCGCTGGCCATCAGCGGCGCCCTTGGGCACCTGAACCCGAAATGTGCGTGGCCTACGGTGCATGAGGCCGTGCTCGTCCAGTTCTGGCAGAGCCACTGTAATATCGGTTTCGGCGCCACTATATATTTGTTCAAGAGTGACGGGCACAGTGATTTCGAAGTCTTCGCCCCGCATGCCACGTCGGGTGTGATGCTTGCCACCTCCTTGGGCAGCGGCAAACGCCGCCATCAGGTCAGCCAGATCGACGTCGGCAAAATTACCATAGCCTTCGTTAAAACCCTGTTGCCAGCCTTGCGGCGGTACAAATTCTTCGCCTTGGGGATGACGGCCCAGGTTGTCGTACGCCTGCCGTTTTTCAGGATCTTTGAGCGTGGCATACGCCTCTGCAATTTGCTTGAACTGGTCTTCGGCGTCTGCCTCTTTGGAAACGTCGGGATGATATTTGTGTGCCAGTTTGCGATAGGCTTTTTTTATATCGTCGAGTGAGGCGTCGCGACTGACACCCAGTACCTGATAGTAATCAACGTATTTCATCTGAAACTTCCATTGAGCGCGTTACGTGTCTAAAGATAGTCGCGCCCGCGATCAAAGGCAAGCTACCTGTGCATAACGCGATAAAGATTTGATCGAATGCAAAGCGCAGTTATTCAGGCAGGCATGATGGCGTGCGGACGTGTATAAAAGGGGGACATGGCTGTTTATGCGGTTTAAGACCCGCGTTACTTGCGCCCATGTCTGGCGCGCATGTTTTATTGTCGGCGCTGCCTGCGTAGTGCAAACCCCAAAAACATCAGTGTCCAGCCCTGGAACATCAGGTCGAGAGCAAGCAGCAGGCCCAGCAGCCATGCGCTATTGCCCGGCCAGCCTATGGCGATCACCACGCCTGCGAGCAAGGTAATAAACCCCGAAAAAGCCAGCCACTGCCAGCCTTGCTGGCCGCGGTTGTTGTACCAGATCCATAGTCTGAGCGCGCCGGTGCCGATGAGAGTGGCGCCCAGCAGCAGCGTGATCAGGCTGGCACCTGCCATAGGGTTGATGATGGCTAGCAGGCCTGCACCTGCATAGAGCACGCCCGCAACGGTCCAGAAAAGAAAGTTGCTCCAGTTTTTGATGCGCCAGGCGTGCAGCAATTGTGAAATCCCACCAATCAGCATCAAAATACCGACGAACAGAACGCTAACCAGCGTTGCGCTCAGTACGTAACTTGACGCGACGATGCCAAGTATTAGCATGACCAGGCCAAGTGCGACAAACCAGCCCCACTGTGCGCTTAGGGCGCTGAGGGCCGCAGCCAGTTTTTCAGGGCGGGAGGAGTGAGAGGGATCGACCATGGCGTTTCCTTGCAGTAAAACCATTAAGCTGGATTGCACAGAAAATAGTACTGGAACACTGCAGGTGCGTGGTGTTTTCAGCGCTTTGCGGCGCTGATGTGCGCCGCAAAGATAGGGTAGCCTGTATTGCTTGTTGTGTGTTTTGCGCTACATCACCCATTCTACCGAAAGCGCCCAGCTGGGCGTTGAGAGACGCTGTCTGCACTATAAGAAGACACTCAGCCGAGCGTCGATGACGGCGCGCTTGTGCCAAGAGAACACGCTCTGCCGGGTGACCAGGGCATAGGCCCTGCCTTAGCTGCACACTCCGGCGTCATTATGCCGCGCACGCATAAGCAATCGAAAATCGGATCGTTCCGTTGTGGGGAGTTCAAGCGCAACATGATGACTTCAGGCAATTCCAGGTCACGGAGCTCATGATACCTACAGACACCGAGCAAAAATGGAACACGTTGACGGCGCGGTTGCGACAGATCGCTGCCAATTACCCGCAGGCAGCGCTGGCGTCTTCACTGGCCGCTGAAGACATGGTGCTAACCCATGCCATTCTTTCCGAGCACATACCTCTGGCAATTTTTACGCTGGATACAGGGCGACTGCATGCCGAAACCCTGGGGCTTATCGACACCATTGTGGCGCGCTATGGGCGTGCTATTGAAGTGTGGACGCCCGAGCGCCACGCGGTGGAGCAGCACGTCAGTGATCACGGCGCGTTTGCCTTCTATGAGAGCATTGCGTTGCGCAAAGCGTGTTGCCAACTACGCAAGGTCGAGCCGCTGCAGCGCGCACTGCAGGGCAGGGGTGCATGGCTGACGGGCCAGCGTCGCGAACAGTCGACAACCCGATCTGATCTGCCTGACGCCGAGTTTGATGCCCACTTCGGGCTGCACAAATTCAACCCGCTGGCACTCTGGCACGACACGGATGTCTGGGAGGGCATACGCCGTTTTGACATCCCCTATAACCCCTTGCACGACAGAGGCTACCCTTCCATCGGTTGTGAACCCTGTACGCGTGCCGTGCGACCTGGCGAAGACCCGCGTGCCGGGCGATGGTGGTGGGAGTCTTCTGACTCCAAAGAGTGTGGCCTGCACGAGATCAACCTGCAGCGCAGCCAGGATTCCATTCATAAACCTATCTCAGACAGGCAGATTTCATCATGACCGCCGTAAAAACCGTGCAGATAAATAGCCATCTTGATTGGCTCGAGGCTGAAGCTATTTACATTTTGCGTGAAGTGGCCGCCGAGTGCGAGCGGCCGGTATTGCTGTTTTCAGGTGGCAAAGACTCGTGTGTACTGCTGCGTTTGGCCGAGAAGGCGTTCAGGCCGGGGAGCTTTCCGTTTCCTCTTCTGCATATTGATACGGGACACAATTTTGATGAGGTCATTCATTTTAGGGATGCATGCACCAGCCAATTGAGCGAGCGGCTGATTGTGCGCCACGTCGAAGACTCCATCAAGCGAGGTACGGTTGTGCTCAGGCGTGAAGGAGACTCTCGCAATGCGGCCCAGGCCGTCACATTGCTTGAGGCTATCGAGGAGTTTGGGTTTGACGCCTGCATAGGTGGCGCTCGTCGCGACGAAGAAAAAGCCAGGGCCAAAGAACGAGTGTTCTCGTTTCGGGGGGAGTCGGGCAAGTGGGATCCTAAAGCACAGCGTCCAGAACTCTGGAATCTGTACAACACCCACGTGCACCCCGGCGAAAACATGAGGGTGTTTCCCATTTCGAACTGGACCGAGCTGGATGTATGGCAGTACATACAACGTGAAGATATCGCCTTGCCACCCATTTATTTTTCACATCAACGCGCTGTGGTGCGCCGGCGCGGCCTGCTGGTGCCGGTAACGCCGCTAACGCCTCCCTCTGAAGGTGAGCAGGTTGAGCAGTTGCCTGTGCGTTTTCGTACCGTGGGTGACATTTCGTGCACCTGCCCGGTGGCCTCGGAAGCCAGCACCGTCGTTGACATAATCACCGAAACCGCACTCAGCACGCTTACTGAACGCGGTGCTACACGCATGGACGACCAGACCTCCGAAGCGTCGATGGAGCGTCGTAAAAGAAATGGGTATTTTTAATGAATGCGATTAACGAGCAGTTTATTCAGGACCATGGCCGCAGCGTGCTGCGTTTTATTACGGCAGGCTCGGTGGATGACGGCAAATCAACGCTGATCGGACGCCTGCTTTTTGACAGCAAGGGCGTATTTGCCGATCAGCTTCAAGCCATACAGAAGTCGCGTTATCACCGCAGCGAAGACGGTATGCCAAATTTGGCCTTGCTGACCGATGGGCTTGAGGCTGAACGGGAGCAGGGCATTACCATTGATGTGGCCTATCGCTATTTTGCGACACCGCAGCGCAAGTTTATTGTGGCCGACGCGCCTGGCCATGTGCAATACACACGCAATATGGTCACCGGCGCGTCGACGGCGCATGCCGCCATTATTCTGGTGGATGCCACCAAGGTTAAGGACGGGCAGCTACTGACCCAAACGCTACGCCACAGTACGATTGCCCACCTGCTTGGCATTCAGCATATTGTTTTTGCCGTCAATAAACTCGATCTGATGGGCTGGAGTGAAACACTCTATCAACACCTTGTTCAGGCGTGCAGCGCGCTTTGCCGAAAAATCGGCATTGCCCAGCACCATGTCATACCGGTTTCTGCCTTGCACGGCGACAACGTGGTTAACGCTTCACCGAATACACCCTGGTACCAGGGCCCGGCGCTGCTTACGCTGCTTGAAAGCCTGCCCGCCGACAATGACCTGTCATACCAGCCATTGCGCTTTCCGGTTCAGTGGGTGGCACGCCATCACGGCCAGTACACCCATGGCTTTCGCGGGTATGCAGGGCAAGCGGCCAGCGGCATCATGCGTGTTGGCGACAGGGTGGTGGTAAGGCCTTCGGGCGTTTTTGCCACCATCAAATCGTTGCGAAATTCTCAAGGTTTGGTCGATCAGGCTAGTGCGGGTGTGCCCATTACTGTAGAGCTTGAAGAAGATGTCGACGTCTCACGCGGCGACTGGCTGACGCATGAGTACGATGCGCCCCGCGTGAGCAAGCAGATCGAGGCTGAACTGTGCTGGCTGGACGCCGAGCCGCTCCACACTGGACGACGCTACCTGATCAAGCATGGCACACGTACCAGCACCGCAAAAATCAGCCAGGTGCATACACACAGGGATCTGCAACAGCTTGCGGTACATGCGGCAAATCACTCCACCTTGGGCATGAACGACATAGGTCGTGTCACCTTGACCAGCAGTGATGCCTTGGTTACCGACCCCTATGACGTGCTTGCTGCAACAGGCGCGTTCATATTGATCGATGAGGTGTCGCATCAAACCGTGGCGGCAGGCATGGTGAGAGAGGCGGGTTGGCATTTTCCCGTCATTAACGACCAGAATTTACGACCAGAAGTGCTGCCGTAAACAGTTAAAAACCTACGCGCGAGGCATCGCTCGCCGGGCTCCGGCACGAAACTTGCCGGACAGGCTTGACCGTATCATTTTGGTGTCAGTCAGCACCTAAACCGATATTTAGGGCGAGCCTGTCCATGCAATTAGCACACAATTCTTTGCCACCTTATCGTCGCCTCTTTCATGTGGGCGACAGCTACGAGGTGCAGCAACCGCCAGAGGCCGGTAAAAAGGTACCCAGGCCAACAGGTAGTGCTGCGCTGGAAAGGCTTTGCCGCCACGCAAGTGAACAGGGATGCGATAGTGTTTTGTTTTCCATTGCGTGGTTGGTAGGCCATAAGCTGATTTCGTTTTCAGACCAGCCCGTGCTGGCGAGCTCGCTGGCGCAGATACGTACGGTGTGCAGGCGTAACGGGCTGGCGTTTCTCTTTGATTTCACACTTACTGATCGTATTGCGACCTGCGCGCTCGAACAGAAGCCCCCCGAAAGCCATAACCCTAGCGCCGACCACCAGGCCGATACAGATCCACTGATCGCAAAAGACGATGGTATCTCGCAAAGCCTTATCACTGCCTGGGCCCAAACTCTGTCGCGATGGGCGCATTCGGGGCTGGCGGGTGTGCGGTGCTGCAAACTCGGCGATCTGGCCGCTGAGGATTGGTCGGCCCTTATGAGGCAGGTGCGTTCGCATCATCCAGACTTTGTGTTCATGGCCTGGACGCCCGGGCTTACACCGCAGCAACTGACAGCCATGGAGGGGGTTGGGTTTGACGCCACCTTTTTGTCCCTGCCGTGGTGGGATGGCAGGCAAGACTGGTTGCTTGATGAAAGGTTACGCTTACGCCGCGTTGCACCCGTGTTGGCCCCAGTTGATCCGCAGACGGAGCTGGCTCATTTCACAGCTCAATTGGTCATTGCCGACTTCTGCGCAGATGGCATCATGATTTCGGCCAATGCCCGCAATGGAGTGCCTGATCGGCCGGCTCATCTTGCCCCAGGTGTGCCCAGTGCGTCGGCGTCGTCTTCAGTGGCAGGCCTGCGTATGCTCACAGGCCCATTGGCTGGCATCACGGCACTGGCACGCACTCATCCGACCCCCGGTTTGCTGGCGTTTAACCCGGGCCCGGATGTTGATGACAGCCTGGACTGGCCCATGCTTCAAGCGCGATTACCAGACGACTTGGTAATTTCAGACATCCATGGCTTACCCTCTTCACTGCCGCCTTGGGGGCATGTTCTGGCACCGCTAGAGCATGCTTCACCCATTCTGTCGCCGGCAATGCAAGCCGAAGTATCGAGAGCTAGCCTGGTTTCGTCTTCTCATGCGCTCAACGGACCACGAATCGTCATAGAGCGTATTACACCCGCCGTGGACGATGGTTTGTTTTCCCTCAAGCGTTGTCTTGGTGAACCTGTCACGGTTCAGGCTGATGTGTTAATGGATGGCCACGATCAGCTTGCCACCTGCCTGCTGTGGAAGGCCGCCGATGAGACGCAGTGGTCTGTAGTCCCTATGCAGGCACTGGATAATGACCGGTGGGTGGCTGGATTTCGGCCCCGTCGGCTGGGGCGGCACGTTTACTGTGTGCAGGCGTGGTGGGACAGCTGGCAAACTTTTCGCAAGCAATTGCAGATAAAGGCTAAGGCGGGCCAAGATGTGCGGGTAGAAGTAGAAGAAGGGCGGCAGCTGGTGGCTCTGGCCATCGACCGCATCAAATACGCTCTGCCGACGGTAGCCGCTACATTGTCGTCGATGCTAAACGATGCACGGGCTGCTGGGCGGGGGGCAAAGCCAGCCAGCACGGCAAGCGCGAATAGCGTTGCACCCGGAGCCAACCTTGCTGCGGCAGAACAGCACCACATTGATCTTATGCTTTCCGACGCGCTGGCGGCAGCAATGCGTCAAGCCGATGGCAGGCCATTTGAAACCCGGTCGGCCGTTTATCCGCTTTATGTAGATAGGCGTGCGGCCTGCTACGCGAGCTGGTATGAATTGTTTCCACGCTCGCAGGGCCCAACGCCCGGTCTGCACGGCCGATTTGTCGATGTGCTTGGGCGTTTGCCTATGATTGCACAGATGGGTTTTGATGTACTGTATTTTCCTCCCATACATCCCATTGGGCTGGCTCACCGCAAAGGCAAAAACAATGCCTTGCAGGCCGGCGCCGATGACCCGGGCAGCCCCTACGCCATCGGTTCGGCCCAAGGCGGTCATGACGCGCTGCACCCCGAACTGGGTACGTTGGACGAGTTTTGTGCACTGATCGATGCCGCTGGGGCGCATGGCCTGGAAATCGCCATGGACTTTGCCATTCAGTGTTCGCCTGACCACCCCTGGCTGGAACAACACCCGCAATGGTTTAGTCGGCGACCTGATGGCTCGTTACGCTATGCAGAAAACCCGCCCAAGCGCTACGAAGATATCGTCAACCCTGATTTTTACGGTGCTGCCGGCAGCGATAGGCCTCAACTGGCGTTGTGGCAGTCGTTGCGTGATGTGGTGTTGTTTTGGGCAAAACAAGGCATACGAATATTTCGGGTAGATAACCCTCACACCAAACCGTTGCCTTTCTGGCAATGGCTGATCGCTCAGGTCCAGGCCAAATACCCTGAAACGGTGTTTCTGGCAGAGGCCTTTACACGCCCCAAAATGATGCACAGACTGGCCAAGCTGGGCTTTACGCAATCCTACACTTACTTTACCTGGCGCAATGACAAAGAGGCGTTGACCAGCTACCTGACCGAGTTGTCGACGCCACCTGTCGCTGAATTTTTCCGGCCTAATTTTTTTGTGAATACGCCGGATATCAACCCGTATTTTCTGCAATCTTCAGGCAGACCCGGGTTTTTGATTCGCGCTGCGCTGGCTTGCACGTTGTCGGGGCTTTGGGGCATGTACAACGGCTTTGAACTGTGTGAGGCGGCTAGCATGCCAGGCAAAGAAGAATACCTGGACTCAGAAAAATACCAACTGCGCCATTGGGATATGGATAGGCCGGGCAATATTATTGCTGAAATTAGCCAGCTGAACCGCCTGCGTCGCAATAACCCGGCGCTGCAGACACACTTGGGTGTGGCGTTTCATGAGGCCAACAATGACCACATCATTTTTTATTCTAAATCTACCGTTGAAAAAGACAATATTGTTCTGGTCGCCGTAAGCCTGGACCCTCATGCAAGCCAGCGCGCCACGCTGGAACTGCCGTTGTGGCTCGCAGGCATACCCGACGATGGCACGGTTTACCTGCACGATCTGCTAAACGATCACCGCTTCCGCCTGTCAGGAAAATTCCATACTGTCGAACTGAACCCTGACCAGCCGTATTTAGTGTGGCGTGTTGTACCCGCTGTCTGAATGTACGCAGGTTTAACGTGTTCGTCGTGGCACATGGTGTCCGCTACCTGAAGGTGCGCAGGGTTACGTGGTGCGCGATACCTGGTGGCTGAAGGCAGGCGGGGTCCACCCAGTTTTTTTGGCATATGGTACTCGCCGTCTGAATGTTCGCAGGTTTACCGGTATGCAGGCACGCCGCTTGCCCGTACCTCTTATTAACGACAGCAACAGGAGCGAAATGTGGAGTCAGCCAAACCTACAACAGTTCAGCAGAATGACCCGCTTTGGTACAAAGATGCCGTCATCTACCAGTTGCACGTCAAGTCATTTTTTGACGCCAACAATGATGGCGAGGGCGACTTCAAGGGCCTGATCAGCAAGCTGGGCTATATTGCCGAGTTGGGTGTGAATACGGTTTGGCTGTTGCCGTTTTACCCGTCGCCACGTCGTGACGACGGCTATGACATCGCCGACTACCGCGGCGTGCATGAGGGGTACGGCAACCTGGCTGATGTGCGTCAGTTTATTCGGGCCGCTCATGAACGTGGCCTGCGGGTCATTACCGAGCTGGTCGTTAACCACACTTCTGATCAACACCCGTGGTTTCAGCGTGCGCGCCGCGCCAAAGCAGGGTCAGCTGCCCGCAATTACTACGTTTGGTCTGACAACGATCAGGCCTACGCCGGCACGCGTATTATTTTCTGCGATACCGAAAATTCGAACTGGACATGGGACCCGGTGGCTGGCGCATACTTTTGGCACCGTTTTTATTCCCATCAGCCTGATCTCAATTATGACAACCCTCAGGTGCTTAAAGAGATCCTGAATGTGATGCGGTATTGGCTGAACATGGGCGTGGACGGGCTGCGCCTGGACGCCGTCCCTTATCTTGTGGAACGCGAGGGCACCAATAACGAAAACCTGCCCGAAACCCATGCGGTGCTACGCAAGATTCGGGCCGTCATGGATGAGGAGTTTCCGGGGCGTCTGCTGCTGGCCGAGGCGAATCAATGGCCGGAAGACGCGCAAGAATACTTTGGTCAGGGTGACGAATGCCATATGTCGTTTCATTTTCCGCTTATGCCGCGCATGTACATGGCCATCGCCCGCGCTGACCGCTTCCCCATTACAGACATTATGCAGCAGACGCCTGCGATACCTGCCTCGTGCCAGTGGGCGATCTTTTTGCGCAACCATGACGAATTGACGCTGGAAATGGTCACAAGCAGTGAGCGTGATTATCTTTGGGAGGTGTATGCAGCCGATCGTCGGGCCCGCATCAATCTGGGCATACGGCGGCGTCTGGCGCCGCTGCTGGAAAGAGACAGGCGCCGTATTGAACTGATGAACAGCTTGCTGCTTTCCATGCCGGGCACACCTGTGCTGTATTACGGCGACGAAATAGGCATGGGTGACAATATTCATTTAGGTGATCGAGATGGGGTACGCACCCCCATGCAGTGGTCACCGGATCGCAACGGTGGGTTTTCACGTGCTGACCCCGAGCGCCTGCAGTTGCCTGTACTCATGGGGCCTTTGTATGGTTATGAAGCCGTCAACGTAGAGGCTCAGCAGCGTGATCCTCATTCGCTGCTTAACTGGACCCGCCGCATGCTCGCCAAACGTCAACAGACGCATGCATTCGGTCGTGGCAGTTTGCGTTTTCTGTTTCCAGGCAACCGCAAAATACTGGCATATCTGCGGGAGTATGAAGGTGTGTCGTTGTTGTGCGTGGCGAACCTGTCTAATGCTTCTCAGCCGGTCGAGTTGAATTTGCCGCTTATGGCGGGCAGGGTGCCCATAGAATTGTTAGGCGGGACAGCCTTTCCGACCATTGGCGAGCTTCCCTATTTGCTGACGCTGCCTCCCTACGGTTTTTACTGGTTTGACCTGAGCGCCAGCGCCTCACCGCCTAGCTGGCACGCCAGCATGCCTGAACAACTCCCTGACTACGTAACACTGGTGTGGCGCTCGCGAGCCAGCCACCCGTTTACAGACGAAGCGCGCCGCCGTCTGGCCCAAGATGTTCTACCGCTTTATCTGACGCGACAACGATGGTTTCCCGGAGACATCAAACCTGTTTCGGCGGCGATTGCTTACCTGGTGCCGCTTCCTGGGCAAACCGAGATGTGGCTGGCAGAAGTCGATGTAGACCAGGCCGAGGGCAAAAGTCGGTACTTTTTGCCACTGGCCATGTTCTGGTCGGAAGCGCCCGGGGGCATGGCTGCCCAATACGCCATTGCCCGCGTGCGCAGAGTCTCTGATGTGGGTATGGTCACAGATGCCTACACCATGCCTGGCTTCGCACTGGCTTTGATCGAGAGCTTTAGCCAGCAGCGTCGAATTCTTGTGGAGACCAGCGATGGCGAAGACAGCATAGAGTTTAATGCCGAGCCGGCCCTGAAGGCCATGGAGTGGCCGCAAGAGCTGGAGGTGTCGTGGTTTCATGGCGAACAGTCGAACAGCTCGGTCTTGGTAGGTGATCAGGCCATACTGAAGATTTTGCGCCATATCGTGCCTGGTGTGCACCCTGAGGCCGAGATGACACGCCAGTTAAGCCAGAACGGCTTTGGAAATGTGGCGGCGTTACTGGGTGAAATGCGGCGTGTCGACGCAAGTGGTACGCCCCACACTCTGGCCTTGCTGCATCAGCGCATTGAGAACCAGGGAGATGCGTGGGCCTGGACTCAAGACTACCTTGAGCGCATTCTTGAAAATGCCGCACTGACCCTGGAAAGCGAAGCGGACTATGAGGAAGAGTTGCTGAGCTATCGCGCTGTGGCGGCCACCATAGGGCGCAGACTGGCCCAGATGCACGCTGTTCTGGCGCAACCCACGTCGGACGCAGCATTCGCACCCGAAATTGCCACAGAACGTGATGCAGGCGTCTGGCTCAAAGCCATACAAGGTATGGTGGATCAGGCCTTAAAGAATGCGACGGATGCCCGTGGATCATTGCCAGTTGCCGGGCAGGATCAGTTGACCGAGCTGCAAGCCTGGCGGCCCGCACTTCGCAAGATTCTGGAGCAGCGCGTCAAGCACCTGGTGGGTACGACGCGCATCCGCATTCATGGTGACTTTCACCTGGGTCAGGTGTTGATCGCACAGGGAGACGTCTACCTGATTGATTTTGAAGGCGAGCCTGTGCGCCCGCTGGCTGAGCGCCGGCTCAAGGCGACGCCGTGGCGGGATGTGGCGGGTATGCTGCGCTCCTTTGACTATGCGTCGGCCACGTTTGTGGCGCAGGCCATCGAGGCTGTTCCTTCGTCAAAGAATCCGACGGATGAAATGGCCGATCAGGAACCGCAGACCGGGCCTGCTGCGGCAACGCTGCAGTCTCTGCGGCATGAGCTTCTCGAGAGGTTTTGTCAGAGTGCCAGCAGTGCCTTTCTCGACGGTTATGCCACGGCCCTGGATGAGGCGGTGGGCCCCCAGGCTGTTCAGGCTGCCACCACGCCTGTCACGACGCCAACGGCGATGGCGACATGGCCTGAGGTGGGTGACCATGGCTTGCTTGATCTGGCCGTGTTGGAAAAGGCTGCATATGAGGTGTGTTACGAAGCGGCACATCGTCCAGAGTGGTTGCCGATCCCGCTGGCAGGCTTGCATCGCGTTGTGTGCCGTATCATGAAGCCATCAGCACCAAGTGCTAAAGAGGTGGTTGCGTGAGCACGAAAACAGGCCACATTGGCAGTTCGTCCTCGCCCATGTTGGGTGAGCTTGATCTGCATCTTATCGGCGAAGGCCGGCATCTTCAGATCGCCGACCGCCTGGGTGCGCACGTTACCACCCTGAACGCGAAAGAGGGCGTCAGGTTTGCCGTATGGGCGCCCAATGCATGTAAGGCGTCTGTGGTCGGCGATTTCAATAACTGGGACGGCATGCGCCACCCCATGGAGCGGCGGCAGGGCAGCGGCGTGTGGGAGGTGTTTATCCCCGATGTCATGCCCGGTGCACTCTACAAGTACCAGCTGCATGGCCCCGATGGTGGTGTGTTGCCGCTAAAGGCTGACCCCTATGCGCGGCAGGCCGAACTGCCTCCTGCTACCGCGTCGGTGGTCGCAAACCCCACTGCCTTTAACTGGACAGATGAACCCTGGATGGCTGCCCGTGCATCAAAGCAGGCATTTGACGCGCCGCTTGCCATTTATGAAGTGCATATGGGCTCGTGGATGCGTCATCAGGGGCAGGGCAGCGTGTGGCAAACCCTGGGCGAGCAGCTTATTCACTATGCCGCCAACATGGGCTTTACCCATATCGAATTGCTGCCCATCACCGAACACCCCTTTACGGGCTCGTGGGGTTACCAGCCCCTGGGCATGTTTGCACCTTCAGCGCGCTATGGTACGCCTGAGCAGTTTGCCGCATTTGTAGACCGCTGTCATGCGGCAGGGCTGGGGCTGATTCTGGACTGGGTGCCGGCCCACTTTCCGTCTGACGCACATGGCTTGGCCTGCTTTGATGGTACGGCGCTGTATGAGCATGCTGATCCACGTCAGGGCTTTCATCCAGACTGGAACACACTAATCTATAACCTCGGGCGTAATGAGGTGCGCAACTTTTTGATGGCCAGCGCCCTTGAGTGGCTGGGCCGATATCATGTTGATGGCCTGCGCGTCGACGCCGTGGCTTCCATGCTTTATCTTGACTACAGTCGTGAGGCGGGAGGGTGGATACCCAATCGTTACGGCGGCCGGGAGAACCTGGAAGCGGTGCAGTTTCTGGGTGACCTGAATAAGCTGGCCCACCACGAATGCCCGGGCGCCATCATGATTGCCGAAGAATCGACGGCGTGGCCCGGCGTCACCAAACCGGTGGAAGAAGGCGGGTTGGGGTTTGACTACAAGTGGAACATGGGTTGGATGCACGACACCCTGAACTACATGCAGCACGACGCCATACACCGACGCCATCACCACAACGACATGACGTTTGGCATGGTTTATGCCTATTCTGAGCGCTTTATTTTGCCGCTGTCGCACGACGAGGTGGTGCACGGCAAAGGCTCCATGATAGGCAAAATGGCTGGCGACATCTGGCAGCGCTTTGCCAACCTGCGCGCTTATTTTGGTTTTATGTGGGGCCACCCGGGCAAGAAGCTGCTTTTCATGGGCGATGAGATCGGGCAGTGGCGCGAATGGGATCACGATGGCGAGATCGACTGGGCCTGTCTGGGTGCCGGGGGCGTTAAGGACGACGCTGAAGTCGGGCAAGTTGCGCTCGCCTGCGGTCCGTTACTGCATTCTGCAGGTGATCATGACACGCCGCACGCCGGCGTGCAACGCCTGGTCAGAGACCTGAACAGGCTTTATGCCGCCACCCCCGCTCTGTATGGCACGGATGCAGTCCCCGAAGGATTTTCGTGGGTGATCGGCGATGACAGCAGCAATAGTGTTTTCGCGTTTTTACGGATGAGCCATGATCAGCATGTTTTGGTCGTCAGCAACATGACGCCCGTGCCGCGCAGCGCCTATCGCATTGGGGTACCCCGTGCCGGGCGGTGGCGTGAAGCCATCAATACCGATGCACAGCACTACGGCGGCTCAAACCTGGGCAACCAGGGTGGTGTTCAGTCTGAAGAGATTGCCTCACATGGCCACGCGCAGTCACTTTCATTGCTGCTGCCACCTCTGGCGACGGTGGTCTTTATTGCAGAAGGATAGACAATGCGGACGATACTTGCCGACAAACTTGCCCCGGGCTTGCCTTACCCCATGGGCGCTACCAGCGACGGGCTGGGTGTTAATTTTGCAGTCTTTTCGGCGAACGCGAGCAAAATCGAAGTGTGTATTTTCGATGCGCGGGGGCGCAAAGAAATCAAGCGCTATGTGCTGCCCGAATGCACGGATGAGGTTTGGCATGGCTACCTGCCCGACACCGGGCCTGGTCTGGTTTATGGCTACAGGGCGTATGGGCCTTACGACCCCAGAAACGGACATCGTTTTAACCCTCAAAAACTGTTGGTTGACCCGTATGCGCGCCAGCTTGAAGGGCCGTTGCGCTGGTCTGATGCACTGTTCGGCTACCGCGTACGCCACTCGAAGGCGGATTTGAGCCTGGATAAGCGCGATTCAGCACCTTTTGTGCCCAAGAGTGTGGTGACGAACGATAACGTTAACTGGGGTGAGTTGGCCCGCCCTTGCACCCCCTGGGCTGATACGGTTATTTACGAGGCGCATCTTCGCGGCGTGTCGCAGCGGCGCGAGGCCTTGCGCCCTGAGTGGCGCGGCAACAGCGACGGGCTGGCTCACCCGCATTTTATTGATCATTTGCATGCGCTAGGCGTAACGGCTATTGAGTTGTTGCCGGTTCATGCATTTTTGAACGACCATTTTCTGGTTGAGCGGGGCCTTAAAAACTATTGGGGTTACAACACACTGGCGTTTTTTGCGCCTGAGCTCACCTATCTTGCCAATGGCTATGGTAATGATTTGCGCATGGCCATACGCCGGCTTCAGGATGCCGGTATTGAGGTGATTCTTGATGTGGTCTACAACCATACGTGTGAGGGTAACGAGCTGGGGCCAACGCTGTCATGGCGAGGCCTGGATAACGCCAGCTATTACCGGCTGGTGGCAGGCGACGAGCGTTACTACATTAACGATACCGGTTGCGGTAACACCGTTAATTTATCCCACCCACGTGTGCTGCAAATGGTTATGGACTCATTGCGTTACTGGGCGCAAAGCTATCGTATTGACGGCTTTCGTTTTGATCTGGGCGTTACGCTGGGGCGTGAGGGCACTGGTTTTGATCCGGGTTCTGGTTTTTTTGACGCAATCTTGCAAGATCCGGTTTTGTCACGTCTGAAGCTGATCTCAGAGCCCTGGGATATTGGCCCGGATGGCTATCAGCTGGGCCAACATCCACCGGGGTTTGCCGAATGGAATGACCGCTATCGCGACGGTATGCGCCGTTTCTGGAAGGGCGAGGCTGGGTTGCGGGGTGAACTTGCCGACTGGCTGATAGGCTCCCCCGCCATTTTTGACCATAGGCACCGGCGTCCGTGGGCATCTATTAACTATATTGCGTCGCATGATGGCTTTACCGCTGCCGATGTTGTGTCGTATGACGGCAAGCACAACGAGGCCAACGGCGATGATAATAACGACGGGCATGGCGAAAACCAGAGCCATAACTGGGGGCATGAAGGCACCACCGATGATGCAGATATTTTGCGCGTGCGCGGCGTGGTGTTGCGCTCTATGCTGGCCAGCGTCTTTTTCTCGAATGGCACGCCCATGCTGCTGGCGGGTGACGAGTTCGGCAATAGCCAGAATGGCAACAATAACGCCTATTGTCAGGACAATGAAACCTCATGGCTAGACTGGTCGCAGGCGGATTCTGCTGAAGGAAGGCGCCTGACGGCCTTTGTGTCCAGGGTTAGCGCGTTGCGACGGCAGCATCCTTCTTTGCGCCTTGCCCGTTTTGAGGATGGTAACCACGAACTGATGCCGGGGCTGCCACGTATTTGCTGGTATGACATGGACGGCAATGTTATGTCACAGGCCGCCTGGGACTACCCTGAGGGTCGTGTTTTGGGGCTGCAGCGTGCTGCTCTGCAGTCAGACAGTATCGACATCACGCTTCTTCTGCTTAACGCAGGCGAAGAACCCATCGATTTTGTCCTGCCATCTACCTATATCCACTTGTCCGTGCAATTGGATACCAGCGTGGAAGCGGTACAGCCAGAATCCAGCCAGCCGTCTTCCCCTAAAGTCAGGGTGGGCGCGCATGGTCTGGTGTTGCTGGCGGGCAAGCTAGACGGCCCGGACGCGGCGGCCTGAATGATAAGGCAGGTAAACAATCCATTGCGGGCGCTGGCGGTTGCCGCGGGTCTGGTACCCGTCTGGCAAGATGTATTTAGTCAGACGCAAGAGGTCAGCGACGACAGTTTGCGCAGTTTACTTTTTGCATTGGGGTTCCCTTGCGCCACGCCCGCGCAGATTCAAGATAGCCACCGCCGGGTGTTGGCGGCCGGTGCGCCAGAACTCATTAGCGCAGCTGGCAGATTGTGGGT
Organism: Pusillimonas sp. ANT_WB101; assembly: GCF_008369125.1. Taxonomy (NCBI): domain Bacteria; kingdom Pseudomonadati; phylum Pseudomonadota; class Betaproteobacteria; order Burkholderiales; family Alcaligenaceae; genus Pusillimonas; species Pusillimonas sp. ANT_WB101. The sequence continues at coordinate 880,901 of NZ_VOAY01000001.1, forward strand.
TATTGATGTCGGGCAAATACTGGATTTTCCCTGGCAAGGCAATATCAACAGCCAATTGGTACTTGAGTCAGGTCTGCGCATTGACGGCGCAACAACATGGCGGGAACCCGGCGTGGCCCGTATTGCACCCATTTACGAGCCTGGCTATCACCATCTTTACCTAGGCGATTGCTGCATCGCGCTTGCTGTATGCCCTTTGCGGTGTCCTGCACCAATGCTCAGCACTGGCACAGGCACAAGTATCGGCACCAGCACAGACAACGGCAACAGCAAGAGCACCAGCAGCCGCGACAACGGCAACAGCCACAGAAAAAGCAACAGCAACAGCAACGGCGCACGGACACCGGCCTGGGGCATCGCGGCACAGGTGTACAGCTTGCACGGGCAAAAATCGGGTAACCGTGCCGGTGATTTTTCTGTGCTGGCTGACTTTGTCACGCGAGCAGGGCATGCAGGAGCAAGTGCTGTGGCGATCAGTCCTGTGCATGCGCTGTTTACTGCCGCGCCGGAGCGCTACAGCCCGTACTCACCATCAAGTCGCCTGTTTTTGAACGTGGCTTACGCCGACCCATCATTGATAGATGGGCCCGATGCCGCAGCGCTCGGAATGAATGCTGCGGCAGGGAGCACCACCAAGACAGCAGTTGCCACTCGCTCGGACAGCCACGTCGGGCATACCGATCCGACTGGGCCCGCATTGGGCGGCCAGATGCAAGACCTGGCGAAAGGCTGCATTGACACCATCAACTGGCCTGTGCAGATGCATACCCATCTGGCCTTGCTGCGGCAATGCTTTGATCGGTTTGACCGAAGCAGTGACCATGCGCCGGCCCGCGATTTTCGCCAATTTTGCGCGGAGGGGGGGGAAGCGCTCGAAAGCCACGCGCGCTATGAGGCGCTGTCATCGATCTATTGCCAAACTCTTGGCCCGGAAAGCGGCTGGCAAGACTGGCCTGCGGCGCTGCACGATCCGGAAGGCGCGGCGGCGCAGCGTTTTGCAGCTGAGCACCGCAACGACGTCGATTTTCATTGCTTTGCGCAATGGCTTGCTGACCAAGGGCTGGCTGCAGCACAGGCCGCAGCACGCGGCAGTGGTATGTCAGTAGGCTTGATTACCGACTTGGCCATTGGCACCGACGCGCGAGGCAGCCACGCCTGGAGTCGGCAGCGCGAGATCCTGCATGACGTATCAGTGGGGGCGCCGCCGGATGTGTTTCAGCCGCAAGGCCAGAGCTGGGGCATTACCGCGTTTTCGCCGCATGCTCTGCAGCGCAATGGCTATATGGGGTTTATTGAAACCTTGCGCGCTAATTTGCGTCATGCCGGGGGCATACGCATGGATCATATTATGGGCCTGGCACGCATGTGGTTGGTGCCCAAGGGTGCGCAAGCCCACGAAGGCGTTTACCTTCGCTACCCATTTCAGGATATGCTCCGATTGCTCGTGCTTGAGGCATGGCGGCACCATGCCATTGTGATCGGTGAAAATCTCGGAACAGTCCCGCCCGACTTTAACTCTCATCTACAAGAAAAAGGCGTGCTGGGTACCAGCGTATTGTGGTTCGAGGAGCAAGGTAATTGGCCTGACTGGACCATGGCAACCACGACCACCCATGATCTTCCGACGATAGAAGGCTGGTGGGCTGCCCGAGATATACGTTGGCGCGAGCAGTTGGCGCACGTGACAGCGCAACAAGCCGATCAGCAGCGTATAGACCGAAGCGCAACAAAAAAAGCATTGTTGGCCAGATTGCCAACCAATGACGTGCCACCCGACAGTGCAGCAGCGCCAAGACAGGCCATTCTGAAGTATGTGGCAGCCACGCCCGGCCCTTTGGTTATTATTCCCGTCGAAGACATAATCGGGTTACTTGAACAACCCAATCTGCCGGGAACATCGACTGCGGCGGGCGCTGTCGAGCCGCTTGAACAACCGAATCTGTCGGGTACATCGACTGCGGCGGGCGCCATCGGGCCGCATGAGCCACCCAATCTGCCGGGCACTGCGACTGCAGCAGGCGTCAACGGTAAGGGACACCCCAGCTGGATTCAGCGTCTGCCGCAGTCGGTTGAAATGCTTTTTGTCGATAGCGAAAATCAGAACAGCCTGGAGAGCATCAGGCAAGGTCGAGCTGTTGCCGCGCGTGCCGCCTCGGCGGCTGCAACTACAGCGATTTCCACAGGCTCATCAGGTGAGAAACTGGACCACGGTTCGAACCAAGGCTCGAACCAGAACCTGAATCAGGATCCGAACCCGAGCTAGAACCTGAACCTGCGCCTGAACCTGGGCCTGAACTTGGACGTTGGGCCGGAAACGCCGCTATACCGGGCGTAGAGAGGCAGGTTTAATCAAACCTGACGATATCGAACTTCAGGCGGCCCTGTTCGTCACGCCCTACGCTGTAGCCCAGACGCTCGTTAATGGAATTGTCAGGGTTAAAGGTGAGCACTGCAGGCTTGACGCTTTCAAGCTCGTTGTCGATTAAGTATATCGAATTGGCGATAATGACTTCATCGCCGCGCTGGCAAGTGCGGGCCGCTGCGCCATTTAATATGCAGCAGCGCGAGCCACGTTCGCCGTAAATAACATAGGTGCTGATCCTGGCGCCCGAGTTTTTGTTCCAGATCTCGACGAATTCCATGGGCAAAATACCGGCTGCTTCGCAGTGATCAGGATCGAGCGTAATAGAACCGTGATATTCAAGATCGGCCCCGGTAACGCGTATGCCATGAAGTTTTCCGCCTACTATTTTTCTCACTGATTTTCTCTGAGTAAAGGAATGAAAGTCGCGTATTGTAATATGCCTATCCATCGTGCTCCGCGCGCCAATATTCAAAATGCCAGGCGCAAACACAGACCGCTGCGCACAAGCCATTCCCAGTTACGGTCTTTAAGGTTTAAAGGGTAAAGCAAGCCATGCTTCATGTCAGTGACACTGTTTTCCTGGACGAAAACGAAATCGAGTTTTCCATGATTCGGGCACAAGGCGCCGGCGGCCAAAATGTTAACAAAGTATCGAGCGCCGTTCATCTTCGTTTTGATGTGGCTCGATCAAGCCTGGATGATGAAAGCAAAGCCGCTTTGCTGGCTTTGTCAGACCGTCGCATTTCCAAAGATGGCGTCATCATCATTAAGGCACAGTCATTTCGCAGTCAGGAAAAAAACCGTGCTAATGCCATTGAACGATTGATCGAATTGGTGCGTTCTGCGCTGGACAAACCCGCCATACGCAAACCAACCCGGCCAACCAGAGCGTCGCAGCGGCGTCGCGTACAGCGCAAAATTTCGCACGGCGAGGTCAAGCGGTTGCGCGGCAAGCCTGTGGATCTGTCATAAAAACATCTCGACGGATATCTTTGATGTAACGTACGGATACATTGCGTACAGAATCCGATAAGTCGCCTACACTTTGCCGTGTAGTCTTATTGGCACGGAATTTGCTGTGTATGCAGGCCTCTGTTGATCAATCCGTATTAAACATGTCAACGATAAATGATCCCGTTCAGAACCATCTGCTTGCTGCGCTGCCAGCCGAAGACTACCTGAGCCTGTTTCCTCAACTGGAACTCGTCCCGCTACCGCTGGGTTATGTAGTGTCTGAACCTGGTGACCCCTTGCATCATGTTTACTTTCCGACCACGGCCATTGTTTCTCTGCTTTATGTCATGGAAGACGGTGGTTCAGCTGAAATTGCGATTGTCGGCAACGAAGGTGTTGTGGGGGTTCAGCTTTTCATGGGCGGTGAAACCACAACGAGTCGCGCCGTTGTGCAAAGTGCCGGGCACGCCTACCGCCTCAAGAGCCAGCTACTGATCGATGCATTCCGTTGTGACGGCCCGCTACAGCGTCTATTGTTACGCTACACGCAGGCGTTGCTAACCCAGATGGCGCAAACGGCGGTGTGCAATCGGCATCATTCCGTAGATCAACAACTGTGTCGCTGGCTACTGTTAAGCCTGGACCGTTTACCTTCAAACGAATTGGTCATGACGCAAGACCTCATCGCAAATATGCTTGGTGTACGCCGAGCAGGCGTTACCAAGGCCGCTGGAAAACTGCAGCGCATGGGGTTAATTCACTACAGCCGCGGCAAGATCACCGTGCTGGATCGCCCTGGGCTGGAGTCACGTGTTTGTGAGTGCTATGCAGTCGTAAAGGCCGAGTCTGACCGTTTGCTATCAAAACAAGCCTGTTAACGTTTGTAGGCGACAGCTTACGGCTGACGCGGTGTGCAAGGCGGTGACATGGCGCATGAGTCTTAGCTGGCCTCATCTAGTTTGAGTCGGGCAGGGCAAAGGCCGCTATTTGATCCGATACCTGCGGTTTGAGAATGGAATTGCCTCCCGCCACAAACACGACATATTGCCGGCCCTTGTAAACATACGTAGAGGGATTGGCAACGGCCGGTGCATCCACCTGGGCTTTCCACAGCACATCGCCTGATTTGAGGTCAATGGCGCGTACCCGTGCATCCATAGAACCGCCAATAAAGATCACACCCGATTTGGTGATAAGTGGTGCGCCGATGGTCACCGAGCCCCAGGACTCAGGCATATAAAAGCCCCATTTTTGCACTTCGCCAAAGGGTTTGCGCCACAGCAATTTTCCGGTGTCCAGGTTATATGCGGACAATGTTCCATATGGCGGCTTCCAGCATGGCATGCCCCAGCGATTAACGAAGTTGTGCAAATAGAAGCCATACGGTGCGCCAGTCTGCGCATAGTAGCCATCAGGTGTCCCGTTCTTGGTCTGTTGCTCATACTCTTTGCGAGGTATTAGCCGATATATCTGAGCCACCGCGGAGCTGTTAACGACAAAGACATTGCTGCGTGGATCTACGGCACCGCCACCCCACTCGATCCCTCCTGCCGTTGATGGATACGCCAAACTGCCTTTCACGCTGGGAGGCGTGTATAGACCGTCATGGCGAAGTTTCTTATATGTTCTGGAGCATTCGCCAAAGCTGGCCCAGTCGGCCAACGTAGAGATGCCCGGAAACTTGCCGACGGTTGGCTCAAGTACTTCAGGGTAGGGCTGAGTGGGTGAGGCCTTCTCGCCGGACGCGTCTGAGGCGGGCACAGCGTGCTCGGTAATCGGATAGACCGGCTCGCCAGTCAGGCGGTTAAGGGCGAAAATTAAGCCCATCTTGCTGGTCTGCACCAGTGCCGGGATCGTCTTGCCGTCTTTGTTGAGGTCGACCAGGGTCGGTGCAGCATCGGTGTCGTAGTCCCAGAGATCGTGGTGGACGAGCTGTCGACTCCACACTACCTTGCCGGTGTTGGTGTCCAGGGCAGTGACCGACGTTGCCAGTGGCAGTTTCTCGGTGCGGTTGCCACCGTAAAAGTTCGGGCTGGGCGAACTCACAGGCAGGTACAAAATGCCGTGCTGCGGATCGACAGACATACTGGCCCAGACGTTGGCGGTTCCCGTTTGTTTGGCAACCTCCGGGGGAATAGCATGGAAAGTCCAGTTGAGCTTGCCAGTTTGTGCATCGACGGCAAAGACGGTGCCCGGAGGCGCTTCGGAGTCCTCCCAGTCTTTGCCGGCCCAGCCAATGAATAGCTGGTTCTTGTATACGGTAGGGGGTTGCAGTATTGACAGCGGCCACTTGTTGTTACTGGTGTTCCACTGGTTAATATCGAGTACACCGTGGTCAGCGAAACTGTCGCACGGCTTGCCGGTATCCGCGTCAACTGCAAAGAGTTTGGCCTCCATGGTGCCCATGTATACAATTTTCTGGCAGGCTTTTTGTGCTGCCGGGTCGGCCGCTTGCCAGTACGCGACACCACGCGACTTCATGTCTGGCTGGGTCAGCGCCTTTAGGACAGAGTGGGAGTCAAACGTCCACTTCACCTTGCCCGTGTCGGGTGCTATCGCGAATATGCGGTAAAAGGGTGTGCCAACGTATACGGTATCGTTGACGAACAACGGTGTTGCCGACCAGTCGCTGGCCGGGGTCTTGCCCTTGCCGGTAGACACGTCACCCGTGTGAACCTCTCAAACCTTCTGCAAATGCGCCACATTTTTTGGCGTAATCTGGTCTGCGGTGGAGAACTTCTGGGCCATCAGATCGCCATTAAAGGTGTACCAGCCGTGATATTGGAAACTTGCCTGCTTGATCGTAGGCGTGGGCGTGGGCGTTGCATCATGCGCTGAACTTGCACCATGCATTGAACTCACATCACGTGTTGAACTTGCATCCCGTGTTGAGTCTGCATCCTGTGTTGGACGTGTGCCATGCGTTGAGCTTGCATCGTGCAGTGCGGAGGCTGGCTTTGGTGGGTTTTCGGCACTCTGGGCGTCTGGTGTGTAGCCGAACAGCAATGCCGCCAGCGATGCGCCCATGGCAACAGCGGCAACAGTCAGGCCCGACGTCGATACAGACGGCGGTGCGGTGTCACTACCGATGTCGACCAGCCAGCCGATCAAGGCGAGTGTTACGCCACCGAGCACCCACCACGCCTCGAGCATATACGCGGCAAAGGCGGTGCCCAGAATGACAATAAGCAGAAGCACGAGCAGGATGCCATGCGTTCTGGAAGACGACGTTCGCCAGTGTGCGAGTGCACCGCCAAGAATCAGCATCACTGCGCTGGTAATAATGACCAGCAGTAGGCCAGCCGTACCGTGGATACCATTACCGGTCCAAAAGTAGTCGAATACGGACACCGCAAACCCGATCAATGCGCCAAGCAAAAGAAGCCGGGCACCAAAATTCTGCCGCATGCGTGTTGCTGTCATACTGCCTCCGAAATATGGACATACCCTGCAGCTCGACGAGTGAGCCTTTATGTCAATGATAAATATCGAGACGGTGCTGTCTGTTCGCTAGCGTGCACAACGGCCAGGTTTATCGGGGCTCCTATCTAGTGGACGCTCTTGAGCATGTGACGCGCTGTGTCGGTTACGCGGGAAGGAGGCTGCCCGCGTATATGACACCGTTACTCTGAATGTGCGTTGGCGGACAGACATAGCGTGCGCAACTTGCTACTAATGGGTTGAGCGTCCATCGCATGAAGGTCGGTTACGGCAGTTCGCCACAGCATCGCCTTTTTGCATTGCCAGATGACTGTAATGCGTGGATCCACATCGGGGCTGAGCACTCGAACACTGCCACTTTCGCAAACCTGGTTTGGTGGCCAAATACAAGGTGCAGATCATCCTGACAGTGACATGGACGTGCCACAGGAGGCTTCATCATGATGGCAGGCAACGAGATCGTCTTTTTGTTCGATTGCGACAATACCTTGCTCGACAACGACCGCGTTCAAGACGATCTACATGCGCATCTTGAGCGTGCCTTCGGTGCGTCGAGCTGCAATCGTTACTGGGAAATATTCGAAGCATTACGCACCGAACTGGGTTATGCAGACTATTTGGGTGCATTGCAACGTTACCGGCTTACAGCCACCAGCGATCACCGTTTGCTACTGATGTCGCAGTTTTTACTGGATTATCCGTTTGCTGATTGCCTGTACCCGGGCGCTCTGGACGTCATCAAACACGTGAACCAATGGGGCCAGGCTGTCATCCTGTCCGACGGTGATGTGGTGCTTCAGCCGCGCAAGATACAGCGCTCCGGGCTGTGGCAGGCGGTCGATGGCCATGTGTTGATCTACGTTCATAAGGAAAAAATGCTGGATGACATCCAACATCGCTATCCTGCACGCCATTACGTGGTAGTCGACGACAAGCTGCGCATACTTGCGGCCATGAAGAAAGTAATGGGCAAGCGCCTGACAACGGTTTTTCCACGTCAGGGGCATTATGCCCTCGACCCTGACAGCACGACGACTTACCCTGCGGCAGATCTGACCGTAGAGCACATAGCAGACTTAATTCAATATCGCCAGCGGGCCTGTTTTATGCTGACTGACGGCGGTTAACGTCAAGGAGGATACGATGAAGGCTACCGAACAGCTTCAAAAGCTTGGGCAAAGCTTGTGGTTGGACAATATTACACGCGGGCTACTGGACGAGGGTACGCTGCAGCGTTACCTGAACGAATTCGCTATTACCGGGCTTACCTCGAATCCGACGATTTTTGATCATGCCATCGGGGGCACAAACTTTTATGACGACGCGATCCGGGAGCAGGCGGCTGCGGGCAAGGCAGGCGAAGCGTTGTTCTTCAATTTGGCGCTGCAAGACCTGACCCGGGCCGCTGACTTGTTTCGCCCCATTTACGCCAAAACCGATGGCAAAGATGGCTGGGTATCGCTGGAGGTATCGCCATTGCTGGTTAATGATGCCGCAGCCACGGCACGTGAAGCCGCACAATTGCATGCACGTGCCGCGCGGCCCAACCTGTTTATCAAGATCCCCGGCACACCAGCAGGCGTTGAGGCTATCGAAACGTCCATTTTTGCTGGTGTGCCCGTTAATGTGACATTGCTGTTCTCGCGTGAGCAATACATTGCTGCGGCGGATGCCTACATGCGGGGTATTGAACGGCGCATTGCGGCGGGGCGTGATCCTGTGGTTCATTCAGTCGCCTCTATTTTCGTAAGCCGTTGGGATGTTGCCGTAAAAGACCAGGTTCCACCAGAACTGCAGAATCATCTGGGGATTGCCATCGCGCAACGCGCTTATAAAGCGTATTGTGAACTATTGAGCTCGCCGCGCTGGCGCAAGCTGGCTGATGCCGGCGCCCGCCCGCAAACGCTATTATGGGCAAGCACGGGTACGAAAGACCCTGCGGCGTCTGATACGCTTTACCTGCAAGCATTGGCGGCACCTGACACCATCAACACCATTCCAGAGAAAACATTGTTTGCGTTTGCCGATCATGGCAAAGTAAGTGGCAGCATGGCGACGGACGGCGGTGATAGTGAAAAAATTCTGGCCACTTTTGCCCGCGCAGGCATAGATGACGCCGCACTGGCGAGCCGCTTGCAAAAAGAAGGTGCTGAGTCATTCACCAAATCATGGAATGACTTGTTGGCGGTTATTACAAACAAGAGTGCAGCGCTGGCAAATAAGCAGCCAGTCAAACGGAGTCCATCGTGAATGACGCGCCACACAAAACAGCCTCACAGCTTACCGACTATCCAGCATGGCAAGGCTTGGTCGCGCACCACCGGCAATTTCGCGATTTACATTTAAGGCAGATTTTTGCTGACGATCCGCAACGTGGCGAGCGTCTGACGGCCGAGGGTGCTGGTTTATACCTTGACTACTCGAAGAACCGTGTAACCGATGAAACACTAACGCTGTTACTGCAGTTGGCCGATCAGGCCGGGCTGGCCAGCTGTATTGAAGCGATGTTTACCGGCAAAAAAATTAACGTAAGTGAACACCGGGCAGTACTTGATACTGCCCTGCGTGCACAGCCTGGTGAGCGCATTGAAGTTGATGGCGATAACGTGGTGCCTGAGGTTCGTGCGGTTCTTGACCATATGGCACAGTTTTCTGACAGTGTGCGCAGCGGGCGCTGGGTGGGCCATACGGGCCTTGCCATACGTAATGTCGTCAATATTGGCATTGGCGGGTCAGATCTGGGCCCGGTCATGGCATTCGAAGCATTGCGTCACTATAGCCAACGCGATATGACGTTTCGCTTTATTTCCAACATCGATGGTACCGATTTTGAAGAGGCAACAGGCGACCTGAACCCTGAAGAAACCCTGTTTATTGTGTGCTCAAAGACATTCGGTACGCTGGAAACCTTAACCAATGCACATACCGCACGTGTCTGGTGTCTGGGCAAGCTCAAAGACCAACAGGCAGTGAAGCGGCACTTCGTCGGCGTGTCGAGCAATACCGAGGGCATGGCACAGTTTGGTATCGACCCCGACAACATGTTCTGCATATGGGACTGGGTTGGTGGACGTTATTCCATGGATTCGGCCATTGGCCTGTCGACCATGCTCGCCATTGGGCCAGACAATTTTTTTGCAATGCTGTCTGGCTTTCATGAGATGGATGAGCATTTTCGCAATACCCCGTTTGAGCGCAATTTACCGGTGCTGATGGGGCTGCTAGCCATTTGGAACAATAATTTTCTGGGTGCGCAAACCTTGGCTGTTTTGCCTTATGAGCATTATCTGAAGCGATTTCCTGCGTATTTGCAGCAATTGACGATGGAGAGCAATGGCAAACACGTCAAGCTTGATGGCTCACAGGTTGAGGTGGCAACGGCACCCATTTGCTGGGGTGAGCCGGGCACCAACGGCCAGCATTCTTTTTATCAGCTTATTCATCAGGGAACGCGGCTGGTGCCATGCGATTTTATTGGCTTTTGCCAGACCCTCAACCCGCTGGGCAGTCATCATGACATTTTGCTTGCCAACCTGTTGGCGCAAACCGAAGCGCTGGCGTTTGGCAAGACTAAGCAGCAAGTTGAGAATGAAGGAACACCCGCCTGGCTAGCGCCGCATCGCGTATGCGAAGGCAACCGACCGACCAACACGATTTTGGCCCAACGCCTGACACCACAAACGCTCGGGCGCTTGGTTGCACTGTACGAGCACAGTGTTTTTACACAGGGTGCAATTTGGCAGATTGATTCGTTCGATCAGTGGGGCGTTGAGCTCGGCAAGCAGTTGGCGCAGCGCATTATCCCAGAGCTTGAAAGCACTGAAGAGCCTAAGCTGGCGCACGACAGTTCGACCAATGCCTTGATTCGCCGTTATCGCCGGCTTCGGAAGCAGTCATGATGAACGCAGGCCATGACGACGTACTTTGCCTGATACCCAACACTTATAGGGTAGGCTTACGTCTTGGTTCTAACACTGCTGTCATCAACAAAATAACAAGAAGGTTAAATCTATGAAAATCAGCCCCCTGGCTGGCAAGCTGGCGCCCGCTGAGCTGCTGGTGAACGTGTCCAGTCTTATCGACGCGTATTACAACAAGGTTCCTGATCCATCTATACCCGAGCAACGCGTGGCTTTTGGTACCTCCGGGCATAGAGGGTCTTCGTTTGACACCAGCTTTAACGAATGGCATGTGGTGGCGATCAGCCAGGCCATCTGTGAGTATCGTGCTGGCCAAGGCATTAATGGCCCACTGTATATCGGCATTGATACACATGCGCTGTCCCAACCTGCTTTCAATAGCGCACTGGAAGTGCTGGCAGCTAACGAGGTACAGACCCTGATTGCGGCAGGTGGCGAATACACGCCAACGCCTGCGGTCTCTCATGCCATTTTGGCTTACAACCGTAGCCGTACAACAGGCATGGCGGATGGCATTGTAATTACGCCGTCGCACAACCCGCCTGATGATGGCGGTTTCAAATACAACCCGCCTAATGGTGGCCCGGCCAGCACAGACATTACCAACTGGATCCAGAACCGCGCCAATGCACTGCTAGAGGATCGTCTTAAAGATGTAAAGCGCCTGCCGCTGGCGCAGGCGCGCAAGGCAACGACCACGCATGAACACGATTTTCTCAATAGTTATGTTGCCGACCTGGGCAACATGGTTGATTTTGATGTGATACGCAGCCGCGGTATCCGTCTTGGTGTAGACCCGCTGGGCGGAGCCGGCGTGCATTATTGGGCGTCGATTGCCGAGCGCTACAAACTGGATCTAACCGTAGTGAGCGAAGAGGTTGACCCGCAGTTTGCCTTCATGACGCTAGACTGGGATGGAAAAATTCGTATGGATCCGTCGTCATCGTATGCCATGCAACGACTGATCGGGTTAAAGGATAAATACGACGTGGCGTTTGCCTGCGACACCGACCACGATCGTCATGGCATCGTGGCGCGCAGTTGCGGTCTAATGCCACCCAACCATTACTTGTCAGTGCTGATTGATTACCTGTTTGGGCATCGGCCGCAATGGAACAAACAGGCCGCAGTGGGCAAGACCCTGGTCAGCACGTCGATGATAGACAGAGTGGCGCAACGTTTGGGGCGCCCACTTGTTGAGGTGCCTGTTGGCTTTAAGTGGTTTGTAGATGGCCTGTTCGACGGCTCACTTGGTTTCGGCGGTGAAGAAAGCGCGGGTGCATCATTTTTGCGTAAAGATGGCACGGTGTGGACGACAGACAAAGACGGCATTGTGCCGGCACTGCTATCGGCAGAGATTACCGCACGCTGTGGTCGTGATCCGGGTGAACAGTATCTGGCGCTCGCCCGCGAGTTGGGCGAAGTGGTTGCTGATCGGGTTGAAGCACCCGCAACCCCTGCACAAAAATTGATGCTGGCAAAGCTGTCGCCCGAACAGGTTAGTGGCACAGAACTGGCCGGCGAAAAAATAACTGGCATGTTTGATCATGCGCCGGGTAACGGCGCACCCATCGGCGGTATCAAGGTTGTTGCCCCCAACGGCTGGTTTGCGGCACGACCTTCAGGAACTGAAGATATTTACAAAATCTATGCAGAGAGTTTCAAGGGCGAGGAGCACTTGCGCTTGATTTTGCTGCAAGCGCAAGAAATGGTCGACGACGCATTGCTGCGTTCTTGATGCAATGAAGGCGCTCTGACCCCCAAGGACGGATCATGACAGATCAACTCGATGAGCAATGCATCAATACACTGCGCTTTCTTTCTGTGGACATGGTGCAAAAGGCAAATAGCGGCCATCCGGGGTTGCCCTTGGGTGCAGCACCCATGGCCTATGTGCTGTGGACGCGTTACCTAAAGCACAACCCGCGCAGTCCTCACTGGTCTGACCGTGATCGTTTCGTGCTGTCGGCGGGGCACGGCTCGGCCTTGCTGTATAGCCTGTTGTTCACCACCGGCTACGAGCTTTCACTGGATGACATCAAGCAATTTCGCCAGTGGGGCAGTAAAGCACCCGGGCATCCTGAGCGTGGTCACACGCCAGGTGTTGAGGTGACGACCGGGCCCCTGGGGCAGGGCATGGCCAATGCCGTCGGTATGGCGATGGCCGAGGCGCAACTGGCGGCGCGTTACAACGTCGAGGGGCATATACCTGTTGATCATAGAACCTGGGCCATTGTCAGCGATGGCGATTTGATGGAAGGTGTAGCTGCCGAGGCCGCGTCGCTGGCTGGGCATCTGCGCCTGAGCAAGCTGACCTGTTTATATGACGATAACTACGTTACGTTGTCTGCCGGAACTGACATTACGTTTTCTGAAGATCGTGCGGCGCGCTTTGAGGCGTATGGCTGGCATACGGTTAAAGTAGATGATGGCAATGACCTGGCTGCAATCGATGCTGCGTTGCAGGCTGCCTGCGCTGAAACGACGCGGCCGTCGCTTATTCTGGTGCGCACCCACCTCGGCTACGGCTCGCCTGAGCAAGACAGTTTTAAAGCGCATGGCTCGCCACTTGGTGCTGAGAATGTACGCAAGACCAAACAGAACCTCGGCTGGCCTACGGAACCCGCCTTTTTTCTGCCCAAGGACGCGCTTGCGCATTTACGCACGGCGTTAGATCGCGGCGCCACGCAGCAGGAGGCATGGAGCGGGCGCATGAAAGCCTATGCCAGTGCGTTTCCTGAGCGGGCCCGCGAGCTGGAGCGCCGTTTGCGCAGTGATTTGCCCGGTGGCTGGGATGAAGACCTTACGTCATTTCCGGCTGATGCCAAAGGCATGGCCACGCGGGTTGCCAGTGGTCAGGTCATGAATGCCATTGCGCCGTGCCTGCCGGCGCTATCAGGGGGCTCGGCTGATCTCGACCCTTCTACGAAGACGGCGTTAAAGGGTCTGGGAGACTTTAACCCGCCGCCATCGAAAAGCGAAGATGAGCAAGGTTCAGATGGCGGAGGATGGGGCTTTCAGGGCCGCAATATTCATTTTGGCGTGCGCGAACACGCCATGGGCGCCATTGCCAACGGCTTGTCTGCTCACGGTGGCTTTATTCCGTATGCGTCGACGTTTCTGATTTTTTCTGACTACATGCGCCCGGCCATCCGTCTTGCCGCCTTAATGCATTTGCATGTCGTGTATGTATTCACCCACGACAGCATTGCGCTTGGCGAAGACGGCCCCACGCACCAGCCGGCAGAGCAACTCGCCAGTTTGCGCGCCATACCTAACCTCACTGTTATCCGCCCTTGCGATGCAAATGAGACCGCCGTGGCCTGGCGCCTAGCAGTGGAGTCGCGTGCGCGCCCCGTGGCACTGGTGTTGACCCGACAAGATCTGCCCACATTGGATCGACAGCGCTACGCAGACGCGAATGGGCTACGTAAGGGGGCTTATATCCTGACTGACGCACCAGACTGCAAACCCGTCTTGATCCTGATTGCGTCGGGCTCAGAAGTGGGCCTGATTCTGCGGGCCGCTGAAAAGTTGCAAGGTGAGGGCATTGCGGTGCGTTGTGTATCTATGCCGAGTTGGGAGCTGTTCGATGCGCTGCCGCACGCAGCACGAGATGCCGTGCTGCCGCCTTCTGTGCCTGCGCGACTGTCCGTGGAACTGGGGATTGGGCAGGGCTGGCACCGCTACGTGGGCGATGGCGGCGATGTACTTTCGGTAGAAGGCTTTGGTGCCTCTGCGCCAGCCGCCGTGTTGCTGGAAAACTATGGGTTTACCGTAGACAATGTTTGCGCACGTGCCAGGGCCTTGTTAAAACGTGGTCAAGAGAAAAGGGCTGATCACGAAACGCATGGCCATTAAACATGTTTGATGGCGCATTAGTGGCCTCGGTCAGACAGATAGAAATTGCCTGCTTTGGCGCTGAAAGTGTGGGCGCTAGCATGGCGCCTGCCTGTGCGCTAAGCAGGCATCGCCATGCGCACGGCAAGACTAGCCATGATCCAGATGGTACCGGCCACCATAATAAACAGCAGCAGTGCGGAAAACAGAATTAACTGCAGGTCTTCGCGTTTGTGCGTAAAACCAATGTGCAAAAATAAGCGAAAGTGAACAACCATCTGGGCCAGCGCCAAGACCCCAATCGTTATGTACAGCGCTGACTGTGCCATCATGCTCCAGTTAACTAGGGCAAAAGCCACCAGTGTCAGCAGCAGCGCCAGGCCTGCGCCCCACATATACGATAGCAACTCGCGCCGCTCCGCTTTAGTTTTGTCAGTGTTTGTCGTTTCGGTCATGCCAGCCCTCCCAGATACACCACCGTAAAGATTGCAATCCAGACAATATCCAGAAAATGCCAGAACAAAGCCAACCGCAAGATTCCCAGCTTGGCGGGGGTGTCCAGGCCGTAACGTGCAATCTGGCCGAAGATGCACAGCATCCAGATGCCGCCGGCTGTCACGTGCAGGCCGTGCAGCGGGACCAGATCAAAGAAGGCAGACAGAAAGCCGCTGCGCTGCGGTATGCCACCCTTGGCGGCCATCGCCATAAAATCGTGTACCTCGAAACCCAGAAACGCTGCGCCTAGCAACAGCGTTAGCACCAGCCACCCGATCAGTGTAGGCAGGCTATGTTTGTATTTCATGGCGAGCGAAGCCATGCCAAACGTAAAGCTACTGGCCAGCAGCAGCAGGGTTTGAATGAGAATGCTGTTGATGTCGTACAGTTCGTGCGGGCCAGGTCCACCGGCGGTGGCATGGACGGATGTTACGTACGTGGAAAACACAATGCCGAACAGAACGGCATCACTCATTAAAAATACCCAAAAACCAAACAGCATGGTTTCTGCGGCGTTGTGCGCCTCGGGGTGCGTGTCCCCCAGGTTTAGTCCTGGGTACTTGAAAACTTCATAGCTCATGGCGTCGCCCCTGCAGTTTCCAGTTCAACCTCGGCCAGGCCACGATTGGCGGGAGCACGTTCATCGGCCCGCGTAATGGCCGTCGTGTTGTGTACCGTGGCCAGCCACTGGCGGTGTTCGCGCCTGACTTCATCGGCGGTAATCGTTTTGGTGGTGTGGCGCGCAAAGCCACGCACAATTAGGGTCGCGATTGCCGCCAATGTAGACAGAACAACCAGCCACCAGATATGCCAGACCAGACCAAACGCCAGGGCAAAGCCAAGCGCACCCAGCACGGGACCCATGGCGGCGTTGCGCGGCAAGGTGATGTCCACGTACTGATCTGGTTCCTGGTAGCCCATGCCAAATTCTTTGGCAGCCGTAAACGCGTCGCGATCGTTTACAACAGGAATAACGGCAAAGTTGTACTCAGGCGGTGGCGCCGAAACTGCCCATTCCAGGCTGCGCCCGCCCCAAGGGTCACCCACCGGAACGCGGTTTTGCTCACGATCCCTGATCGATACCCAAAGCTGGATGAGCAGTGCCAGCAATGCCACGCTAAGCACCAGTGCGCCGATGAAGGCAACCATTTCCAGCGGTGCATACGCGGCTTGGGTGTAGGCTACCGAGCGGCGCGGTAGCCCCATAATGCCCAATGCATACAGCGGGAAGAACGCCAGCATAAAGCCAAATGTCCAGCACAGCGCCGAGAAAATGCCCCAGCGTTCATTAAGCCGAAAGCCAAATGCCTTGGGAAACCAAAAGTGGTACCCGGCCAACATGCCGAACAGCACGCCAGGCACTGCAACGTTATGAAAATGCGCCACCAGAAAGACGGTGTTGTGAACCTGATAATCGATGGTGGGGTTGGCCAGCAGAATGCCGGTCATGCCGCCCAATACGAACAACACGATGAAACCCAGCGCATACACCATGGGCGTTGCGTAGCGCACGCGGCCACGAAACATGGTCCAGAGCCAATCGTAGATTTTTACCCCTGTGGGTATGCCGATGAGCATGGAGGCAATGCCGAACACCGCGTTAATATTGGCGTTTTGGCCCATAGTAAAAAAATGGTGCAGCCATACGGTAAAAGACAAAATGGCGATGGCCATGGTGGCCATGACCAGCGAGCGGTAGCCAAACAGCGCCTTGCCCGAGTAGGTGGAGATAACTTCCGAGTAAACACCAAAGGCGGGCAAGATCAAAATGTAAACCTCAGGGTGACCGAACAACCAGAAAAGGTTGGCAAAGTTCATCTGGTTGCCACCCAGCCCATTGGTGAAATAGTGAAAATCGAGATAGCGGTCAAGTGCCAGTTGCCCCATGGCGACCGTCAGCGGTGGCATGGCAAAGATCATTAATATGGCCGTACACAGCGCAGTCCAGGTAAACAGCGGCATCCGCAGCAAGGTCATGCCGGGTGCGCGTTCTTTGTAGATCGTTACGGCAAAATTGATGCCTGTTAGGGTTGAGCCCAGCCCGGCAACCGTGAGCGCCCAGATCCAGTAATCGGGCCCAACCCCCGGGCTAAAGGCCGTTTCGGTGTAGGGCGGGTAGCCGAACCAACCGCCTGTTGAAAACTGCCCTAACACCAGCGACACCATGACCAGCGCTGCACCCGCGGCAGTTAACCACAGACTGATTGAGTTGAGCACCGGAAACGATACGTCGCGTGCTCCAATCTGCAACGGCATCACGTAATTGATGAGGCCGGTAAGAAACGGCATGGCCACGAAGAAAATCATGATGGTGCCGTGGGTACTGAACAATTGCGCAAAATGGTCGGGCGAAAGAAAGCCACCGCCCAGGCCCCAGGCCTGCTGAGCACGCATCAGCACTGCTTCGATCAGCGCCCGTGCCAGCATGACGAGCGCCAACAACACGTACATAATGCCTATTTTCTTGTGATCAAGGCTGGTCAGCCATTGTGTCCACAGCACGCGCCATTTGCCATAGTACGTAATGAGTGCGATCAGGGCGATGGCACCAATTACGACGAGGCTTGCGGCGAACCCGCCAATGCTGCCGTTGATTAAATTTGCCTGGGTCGGGTCCTGCAGCATCTGGTAGAACGGTAAAGATGAAAGCTGCAGACGCCCAAGTGGGTGCTGGAAAATGGCGGCAACACTCATGGCTTTTCCTCCGGGACGGCAGGGGGCATTGTTGACGTTGCGGCCGTACAAATCATCATAGGTGGCGTTCCAGCGCGAGCTAGTTCAACAGGTGTGCCGGCCATGACGTCGTGAACGACGGTAGGGAATAAAGACGTGCTCACGCCAGAAAAATACACATTGCCGTCTGCGTGTTTGGCACCTGGCAGGGCGGCAATCAACTGGGCACGTGTGCTGCGTTGCGAGATGGCGTTTAACGCGTGCGCGTCCAAAGATATACCGTTGATGCGCACATTGGCCACCCAGTCATTGAACTGGTCTGGCGTCATCGCAACGGCGTTGAATTTCTGCTGATGGAAGCCGTTGCCGTTGTACATGGTGTTCTCTCCCAGAGAGCGCCCAGGCTTGGAAGCTTGCAGATTCAGTTGCGTAACCATGCCCCCCATGGCGTAGATCTGGCTTCCTAGTGCCGGAATAAAAAATGACTGCATCACCGTGGCAGAGGTCAGATCTATTGACACGGGGCGGCCCATAGGCATTGCCATCATGCCTATGGTGGCAATGCCCTGATCGGGGTAAATAAACAACCACTTCCAGTCATAGCCGATCACCTGCACGCGCAGAGCCGGCTGGTCTGAGGCCAAGGGCTTGTAGGGATCCAGTTTATGCGTGTCGGGCCATACAAAAAAGGCCAGCACCACCACGATGACGATAGGGCCGCCCCAGGAAAAAAGCTCCAATGATCGTGAAAAATCCCATTTTGGCGTGTATCGGGCCGACTTATTGCCGTAGCGGTAACGCCATGCAAAAAAAGGCAGTACGACAAAAATTGGCCCGGCTACCAGCACCGCCATCACGCCCAGTACCCAATAAAAATGCCAACGCTGGGCGTCGGCAATTGGGCCCTGCGGATCAAGAAAGCTGATGTGAGTACTGGTGCTGGCACACGCGCTGAGAAGCTGCAGGACGATGAGAAGGGCAAGCCAGCGCCCAAGTGCTATCGTTTCATGGCGTTTTGTAACGCCCAAGAGTCTCGTCCAGCTTGAATGATCATGCTGTGTAAGATCCCGTTGACCTTTCTCAATACTCACGATGCATCCTCTTTTATGCCATTTGCCACCGCGATGACCGGCTGCTCATGGATTGGCCGTTCTGAGCAGCAGCAACCTTATGGAATCATTGGGTGATCCAGCCACCCACCACTAAAGCCGAGCCTTTGCAGGCCTCTAATGAACGTTGGCGATTTTCGTGTCAGCTTCCAGATGAAACTCGTACGCGCGTTTTCTATCATCATGAGGACCAAACCCTGGTCGATGCCAAAGCAGGCCGGTGCTACCCATCCCTCGGGGCCGTCGCCCGGAAGTGATGGGTTAATGGCACCAACGAATTGCCCGTCGCGCAGGGCGCGTGGATAGGTGTTGAGCATTGCGTGCAGCCCCGCTAGTGCATCCTCGGGCGCGTGCGCAAGACACGTCGCAGCCGCCCATGGAATTAACGTGCCGTCGTCGGGACCGCGCGTCACACCGCGGGCAGCGTAACCCAGGAGTTGCAGCGTATTGCCATGACGTGTTTTTTGTTCGCCTTCTGGTCCTTCACAGGCTGAGAGGCCCCAGATGTCTATGCCGTAGCCGGTAAACCCATGTGGATTCAGAAACGCATAAGTACGTTGTATGGCGATCGCACGACGCGTATTTTCAAAATAATCGAGATGATCTTGTTTGCTGATGTAGCCGTCGTCAAGCTCTCGCAAGTCTATCCACGCCTGTGGGAAGAGATGGATGAACAGAGGCGTGGCATGGATCCAGTTGAGTCCTGCGTTGTGTCTCCATTCGTAGCCTCGAGCGTCTTTTTCGTAGGTTTCTTGTGACAGCGGATGGGATGACGCCGCCGCACCCATTACATACATGATGAGTGCTTCGGTATAGCCTTGCCAATCGGCATGGATGAATCCCCGGTCCGGCTTCCAGGCTTGATTGACTTCGCCGTTTTTGTCAAGCACCCAACTCCAATCAACGCGATCGAGCAGGCTAAGCGTGAGTGAACGGATTTCCTGTTCCGCTTTGTCTTTGCCATTGAAATACTCCCCAGCAACGGCCATTCCCGCGAGCAAGATGGCAGTGTCGATTGTGGACAACTCGCAATTGTGCGCTCGCTTGCCACTTTTTATGTCCAGAAAGTGGTAGTAAAAACCTTTGTAGCCAGTGGCCTGGGCCTCGTCGCTCTGGCAGCTGCCGGAGAAAAAGTTTAGCGTTTGCAACGTGACAGCGCAGGCCTGCTTGCGGCTTAGCCAGTTGCGCTCGACAGCAATGGGGTAGCAGGAGAGCGCGAATCCGGTGGCAGCGATACTGGCTGCCGATCCCTTTTTCGAGTTGTCTGCTACCAGACCGTTGTTCGGGTTAGTGTGCTCTGTAAAGTAATGGAACGCGGACGATTGCAACTTTCCCAGCAGCTTTCCGTCCTCTGTATTGAAAGCATGGGTTCCCGCCGTTGCGTCTTTCGTCGTTGTTGTGAGCTGTTTCGTTGAAGCCTCAGTGCGTAGTTCCACAACCGTGACAGACTGCGGTTGTACCGTGAGCTCGAACGTGGCGGTCTTACCATTTCTCTTCAGTTCTACATCTTCGTCTTGCAGCCGTGAGGCTGCAATCATCGCCGCTACCTCAGCAGGGCTGGGGTAGCCGGGTTCGCCCAGCATCTTCCACTCTGTTTTTGCGTTGGCGTGCTCATCGTCTATACGCCGAACCTGCGCGCTTGCGATCGACGGTAGATTGAAAAACTCAACATTGACTTTTTCGGCTTTGATCGCATGCAACGGCAGCGCCAAATTGACAATTACGACCTTGACGGCGTCTGCGCCACGGACGACCCATACCTGAATTGTTTCGTGGCTGCCTTTTACAGGCAGTTTTTCAAGCCCCAGACCATGCAGTATTTCGAAAGCCCGATAAGCCGGTTTGGGAATACCATGAATGTTCATCAACCCGAAGCCTCCTTGGAAGGGTTTGGACGGGAAGTAATTTTCTTCGAAAATGTCTGAAAAAGTCCAATAGCTGTAGGCATCGACTAAATCGCCCATGTTGAGCATGGCTTGCGTGATGTAAGCGGCGGCGTAAGAGTCGTCGTGCAGTTCATCACGAGGGTTGGACGATGTACTCCATTCGGTGTAGTACAGGGGCCGCTTCCCGGCCTGCTTTCTTGCCGCCTTCGCGCGCTCGCGCAGTAGGCCTATCTTGCTTTTGGAAAGCGCATGCTCAGTGTCATCACCTGGGCTGCCTCGGGCATCGGTGGGGTAGGTGTGTGTGCTGATGAAATCAGGCGGCACACCTGCTTTCTCGCAATAGTCTATAAACTCGGCGATCCAGGCATTTTGGGCGGTCGCCGGGCCACCCACCGTTAGCTCGGGGTGTACATGCTTTAGCGCCTTCCACGTTGTTTCGAAGAGCCGAAAATAATCTTGCTGGCTGCCGGTCCAGAAACTGCTCAGGTTGGGCTCGTTCCACACCTCGATTGGCCAGAGCGAAACTTCTTTGGCGCCATAGCGATCAACCCAGTGGCTGGCCAGTTTGGAAATGAGAGCCCCCCATTTCGCATAGTCGGCGGGCGGGGTGACATTGGCCTTGTAATGAAAGGTGATTTGATCGCCTGATGACAGCGTGCTGGGCATGAAACTTAACTCTACCAAGGGCCGCATTTCGATAGTGCGCAAAAAATCGTAGATTTGATCGATGTTGTGGAAGGAGTAGAGCGCTTGGTCGTCCTCATCCACCAGTGTGCCCATGTCGTCGTCAAGCATGCCATGAAAGCGTACGTGCCGAAAGCCAAGCTCGTCGTGGCACTGCTTAAGTTGTGCCTGCCAATCAGCCCGCAGGGCCAATGTGGCATGACCGCTGCCCACGCAATGCTCCCAAAAGTGGGGCATGTTTTGAGGATCTTTGGAACAGTCGCAACTAAAGCTGGTGGTCATGATGTGTGTCCTGGTTAAGTAGCCCTTCTCAGTGCCGTCTGCGGCTGTGTGCAGAACCTGATTGCGAACGCGCCCCATACCAGCCCAGAGCCGCCAGCACGCCGACAACTACCGCAGTGCCGATAACCCACTCACGATTTTCTTCTACCCATAATGCGGGGCTCTTCGGACTCGAACGCGTGCTGAAGGTCCCACGTGTTCCGGGATCGCCCGCGACGGGTTCGAACAGGTTGTCGGCGCGCCCCGGATCCTCTGATTCATCGGTCTGTTGCCCGCTCCAGGCGACGCGCGCAAGGTAATGATCAAGCATGCCCGGTACAAATTTTTGGCCCCATTCGGACATCCACGTCGGCGAACCGACCGGCACGTTACGACGACGGTGGCTCGCGGCGAACAGAATCGCATTTGCTGCGACTTCTGGCTGAAATATGGGGGGTACCGGCTGCGCGCGGTTTGGCATCTTGTTGCGCGCCCAGCCAAACTGCGGCGTGTTCAGTGCCGGCATTTGCACGCTGGTAATGTGAATGCGACTGTTCTCGTGGATCAGTTCGCTGCGTAATGAGTCGATGAACCCGACCAGAGCGTGTTTGGCTCCACAATAGGCTGACTGCAGCGGGATGCTGCGGTAGGCCAGTGCAGAGCTTACCTGCACGATCACGCCACGGTTGCGCGTGCGCATGCGTTTGAGCGCCGCCATAGTGCCGTACACACCGCCCAGGTACGTGACCTCGGTGACGCGCTTGAATTCATCTGGTTCCAGCTCGCTCACCGGCGCAAAAACCGTCACCATCGCATTGTTGACCCAAATGTCGATGGGGCCGAGTTCTTTTTCGATTGTGTCGGCAGCGGTTTCCACCGCAGCAGCATCGGATACGTCAGCGACAATCGTAAGTGCTTTGCCACCTGCCAGCTCAATGTCCCGTTTGGCAGATTGAAGGCCTTCCTCGCCGCGCGCGATCAACGCGACGCATGCCCCGGCTTTAGAGAACGCCAATGCCGTGGCGCGACCCACACCGGCCGATGCGCCGGTAATTACGACGATCTTGTTGTTAAAATCGCCTTTTTGTGTGTTCGAGCGTGTCTTTAATAAACTCATTTGAGTGACTCCATGTTTAATTTTGCCCGTCAAGTGCGATTCGGCTTTTTATTTACAGCTCGCCCCGAGCCGCCAGTTGGCGAATCCGATCTCCAGTGCGACAAGCGATAGCCTGGATGGTCAGCGAAGGGTTGACCCCGCCGACAGTAGGAAACACGGAGCCATCACAAACCCACAGATTCCGGATGTCCCAGCTTCGACAGTCTGCATTAACCACACTACTGCAGGAATCGTCGCCCATCCGTGCAGTACCGTACAAATGACATGTGTCGTCGCCTTCCGCCCAGATGTCACGAGCATTGATTGCTTCCAGACTTTGTGACATGAAGCCCACGGCATGCCTGACCAGGGCTTTGTCGTTATCACAGAGCGAATACGTCACGCGCGCAATCGGCAAATCGTACTGATCTTTTTCGTCGGCGAGTGTTACGCGGTTGCATTCTTGCGGCAGCGTTTCGCCCACAATTTTGAATCCTGCCTGATGGTTGTATTGCTCCATTTCATGCAACAACGCAGCACCCCAGAGTCCGCGGTTGCTGGCTTGCGAAGCTGCCCACGCCTGCGGCAACGGCCCCTGCGACATGTATGCGTAGCCGCCGAAAAAATCCTTGCCTGTATCTGTGTAATTCCAGTGTTCGGTGAGGGTCAGAGAAGGCGGCCCCTTATACCAGCGGATCTCGTCTTCTAACACGCCGAATGCACCGTGATTAGTCTGCGTCATCAGGTATTTACCGACCAGTCCCGAACTATTGGCCAGGCCATCCGGGTAACGGGCATTGGCTGAATTCAAAAGCAGCCGCGGCGTCTCGATTGCGTACCCGGCCACGACTACGTTGCGCGCGCGCTGGAAATGCCATTGCCCCTCGCGGTGATAGTGGACTCCGGTCGCAAGCCCCTCTGCGTTGGTTTCTATGCGTCCGACCATCGCCAAGTCTCGGATTTCGGCACCCGCTTTTACCGCACGTGGAATCCAGGTGATCAGTGCGCTCTGCTTGGCATTGGTTGAGCAGCCGGTTACACAAAAACCGCGATACGCACAGGGAGGCGAGTGTCCACGCGGCGCTGACACGGTGGCCAGCGGCGTCTCTGTCCAGGGGATGCCCATTGCCTCGCAACTTCGTGCAAGCACCCAGCCTGCGGCGTTAATTTCGTGCGCGCGATATGGATAACGCGGCCGGTGCGGTCCCCACGGGTAGGTGATAGGGCCTGCGATCTTCAGTGCCTGTTCGACTTCAGTGTAGTAACCCCACATTTCTTGCCAGTTAAGGGGCCAGTCGACGCCGTAACCCAGAGCTGTTCTCGCCTTGAACCACTCGGGGCGGAAACGTAGTGAAACCATCGCAAAGTGAACGGTTGAACCACCGACGGCTTTGCCACAATTGTTGCCACCAAGCTGCAGTGGGTTGGCGCCATCGCAAATGCGCTCGTCATTCCAATAAAGTTTGCTCTGGTGGGTTTCATCGGAGGCAAACTCTTCGAGCGGGCGCCACCACGCACCGGCATCCATGGCGACCACCGAAAACCCGTACTCGGCGAGTTTGCACGCCAGGGTTCCGCCTCCAGCGCCAGTGCCGACGATCACGAAATCGACCGCGTCGTCTTCGCAATACTGTCGCATTGGCACCCATCCGCCGATTTGCAACGGATTGGGCGCGCGGCCATGCTTGCCGCGAGGCGTATGTAGTGCGTCATCGTACATGCTTGTTGTCCCTGGTCACCTCCGCCGTTTGGCCGGACTTGTCTTCCACGGCTTCCCACGGGTCGCGTCGATTGAAATACATGCGCACGTAGCCGCGTGGGCTGGCTGGGCCACCGAAACCGATTTCGTTCCACGAGGTGGGGTGTGAATAGTAGGCAGCCAGAATGTCGTGCGCGAGCCGTTCTTTGAAGAACGCCTCTGCAGGCATGTCACCCAACTCCAAATCGGTGAGCTCGCCGTCCT
Source organism: Pusillimonas sp. ANT_WB101 (assembly GCF_008369125.1). Lineage (NCBI taxonomy): Bacteria > Pseudomonadati > Pseudomonadota > Betaproteobacteria > Burkholderiales > Alcaligenaceae > Pusillimonas > Pusillimonas sp. ANT_WB101. The sequence goes on from NZ_VOAY01000001.1 coordinate 905,588, forward strand.
GCATGGCGTGTAGAAGTTGATCTTGCACGGTGGTATCCAACTCACAAAAACGCATGTCATGGCCAGTGCGTGCGGCAGCATCAAGGGTCGCTAGCCCGCGTCGCCACGCTTCTCGCAACGGAGGCAGACTGCCTTGTCGATGACCATCGCGTTTGTCGTCGGCCAATTTTTGCTGCACGAGGGCCGCGACCGGTACAGCTGCTCGATGGCTGGTCTGCGGTGCGATGCGATTGCAAATCGCGTTTAGTGTCTGCCACTCCTGGTCGCTCAAATAAGTGGGTGTGTTAGGTGTCGCGAGGCGCTCGTCGATCACTTTGCGCGTCAATTCGTTCCATGACGGCGTGTCACGCTTATCCATCACGTTGTACCCCGGATAGCGGTCAGTCATCGTGGGGCTCCTTAAGCAAGCCGAGGGCAGCCAGGCCGGCGAGCGCGACGCCGGTAAAACTTGGTGGGGCTGGTATCGGCGGCCCATTTAACAGGTTTTGTCGCCAGTTGCGCCAGCCGCCCATGTTGCGATGCACACCCCACACATGAAAACCCGCGCCAGCGAACCCAATAGCAGCCGTCAGCCGTAACCACCAGCGGGCCAGACGGCTGGGCTCGCGGCGATGATTTATTGCGGCTTCGGCAAGTAACACAGCCGCTATCGGCGGCACTGTCACGGGCAAATACATGAAGGGGTCGTGATAGGCACCGCGGAAATGTAGCAGGCCTGCTTCGGCGGAGGTTGCCAGGAACCCGACGGCAGTCAAGCCTGCCAATGCACGACCAGCCGGCATTCTGAAGACACGTGGCGCATCAGAATCGCTGCCACGCACGCGCTCTGAGTAGTAGCCCAGTAAGCCAGACAGGGCAATGGCCGCCGGCGCGCCCAGCGGCGAACCATAGAACAGGTTCTGCCAGGAAAAACCACCAGGTCGTTTTGTAACGTTATAAATGTGAAACCCCGTTCCGACTACGCCAGTGAGTGCAGCAACAAGATAAATCGGATCTCGTACGGCATGTGCGAGTGGCCGCTCGTCGCGGCTCCCGTGCGCACTCACTGCCAGCGTCAAGGCAGAAGCCAGTAGCGGCGTGAACATCGCTTTATTGTGAAATGAGCCGCGGTAATGTTCGATGCCGCTATCCAACAGAGTGGAAGTGGCTATCAGGCCTGCAGCACCATTCAGACGACGTGCGGCTGTCACAGCGGGTGATCGGGACGCCTTGCGGTCGGGCGGCGCGTCCAGACATTTCTTAGCTCGCGCTGGGGTAGCTGCTGGGTGCTTACGCACAGCGAGCACACCCAGCGCGATGGCCAGTACGCCCAGTGTCAATGTATCTGTTAGGCGGTCAGTGAGCATAGGAGGCTACGAATGGTCTGCACACGCTTTGTGCCCGCATGCACAGGAGTGGTGTTCTTCGCCGCCAGCATGCTTGTCAGATGCAGCGAGCCGGCAATGCTCACCGCAGAACTTCTCACCCGCCGGTACCTTGCAATGGCAACCTGCGCGTTGGCACTGTCGCTCATTTTTTTCATTTTGCATGATAATTACCTCGGTCGTTGAAACGTTAAGATTGCTAAGTGCGATACGTCAGTCGGTGCCATAGGCGCCGCTACACGCGTTAAACACAAGCTCGTTCACGTCATTTCTCCTTGCCGGGAAAGTACGTTGCCAGCATTTCACGCGCAGATTGCTTAATCATCCCTGTCGTACCACTGTCGCCCTTAAACATAGATTCAGAGAACGCGACCGCCTGTTCAAATGTGATGTGCGGTGGCAACGGCGGCACTTCGGGATCGGTAATCACCTCTATGATGCACGGCCGGTCGGCTGCAAACGCCGCCTCCCATGCTGCGCCCACATCTTCGGGCCGGTTGACCATAATGCCCTTTAGACCAACCAATTCGGCGTAACGTGCGTACGGAAAATCAGGTACGTGTTGCGCCGCGTCATAACGCGGATCACCCATCATCACGCGCTCCTCCCACGTCACTTGATTCAGATCGCGGTTGTTAAGCACCACAATCACCAGACGCGGGTCTGACCATTCCTTCCAGTAGTCGCCAATAGTAATGAGCTCGGCATTGCCGTTCATTTGCATGGCACCGTCGCCGACCATGGCAATTGGAACGCGATCTGGAAATGCAAATTTTGCTGCAATGACATAGGGCACGCCTGGTCCCATGGTGGCCAGTCCACCTGATAGCGATGCCATCATGCCGCGCCGTATCTTGAGGTCACGTGCGTACCAATTGGCAGACGAGCCGGAGTCCGACGCGAGGATGCAGTTGTCCGGAAGGCGCGAAGAACCTTCCCAGAATACGCGTTCGGGGTTAATCGGCTCAGCCGGTTGCATTGCACGCGCCTCCAGAACGTCCCACCATTGTGCGACGTTAGTTTCGATCGACTCGCGCCAGCTGCGGTCGGTCTTGTGCTTGAGCAAAGGGATCAGCTCGCGCAAGGTCGCCCTCGCATCGCCGACCAAATTGATATCCATGGGATAACGAATCGAGAGCATTGCCGGATCGATATCGATCTGAATACCGTGCGCCTGGCCTTCCTTGGGCAGAAATTCTGAATACGGGAAGCGAGAACCAATCATCAGCAGAGTGTCGCAGCCGGTCATCATGTCCCAGCTCGGCTTGGTACCTAATAGACCAATGGAGCCAGTGACAAATGGTAAATTGTCAGGTAGTACGGCCTTGCCAAGCAAGGCCTTGGCTACACCCGCGCCAAGCAAGTCGGCAACGTCGATCACCTCATCGGTCGCGGCTAGTGCGCCTGCGCCCACCAAAATTGCTACCTTGCTTCCTGCGTTAAGCAAGTCTGCGGCCTGTTGCAGATCCGTTTGTTGCGGCACCACGCGAGGAGCACGATAACCGAATCCTGAATGGATAGTGCCGTGCGCGCGTGGTGGCGGTTCCACGGCTTCCAGCTCCTGTACATCGCTCGGCACGATGATGCAGGTAACCGTGCGTTTGGCTGTGGCGATGCGGAACGCGCGATCGACAATATGTCGCACCTGCGCAGGCACCATAATCATCTGTTCGTAGTCGCAAGCGACATCCTTGAACAAAGACATCAAGTCGACTTCCTGCTGGTACTGTCCACCCATAGCGGTGCGTGGTGACTGACCGACGATCGCGACTACGGGCTGATGATCAAGCTTGGCATCGTACAAACCTGTTAATAGGTGGATTGCGCCAGGGCCCGAAGTGGCCATGCACACACCTGTTTGGCCCGTAAACTTCGCATGCGCGCAAGCCATGAATGCACACATCTCCTCGTGTCGAGCGCGTACTAACTTAAAGTGGTCGCCGGCGCGATCTAATGCTCCCATTAAGCCATTGACGCCGTCACCCGGATATCCGTAGACGCGGCGTACGCCCCATTGGTGGAGGCGATGAAGCAGAAAATCGCTGACGTTCATGCCTGGCTCCTCTGGTCCACGTAAGGTGCCTGACAGCAGGGCAGCGCGTCCGGATTTTTGGAATAGTGGTAACTGAAGCTAGTGCTCATGTTTCGTGTCCTCGTCTCAGCGGCTCCTTTCAGTTCTTTCTGGAGCCAGATCATGGGTCACAAACGCGCATCTATCATCGCGTATTCATAATGCCATGCTAGTACCACCTTCACCGTTTGCTCTGTACGCTACAGAACACAAAGCTTGAAAGTATTTTCGGCGTAAGGCCGGTTTGCAGTGTGATGGTTATCGCGGGCTATTCGATTAAGACCAACCAATGCCCATCGGGATCGGAAAGCAACGCGACGTGCGTAGACTGCCTTACATCAGTTGAGTCGGTCGTAATGTGAGCCACATGTGCATGACGCAATTTATCGAGTAGGTTGGGCAGGCTTTGCGTTTGCAACACCATGCGGTCTGCGCTGATGTCGCAAACCCCCGAATTCGGGGGTTTTCTGCCCTGCGGGATCCGATAGCCGAGCAACTCGAGATGTGGCGTCTGTACATTAGCTGGTCGTAGCGCGATCACATCTACCTCGACCTCTGCAAGATCATCGAGGCATTGTTGTTCAGGGCCGCGGTTTACACCACGCGAACTGATCTCGAAGCCTAGCCGTTGATAGAACGCAATGCTGCGCTCCGTATTGCTCACGCTAATCGCTGTGTGGTCAATGCCGAGCGCCACGTCGTTACCTTGCAGCGGCCATATACTATTTTCACCATCTGATGGAAACGAAATTAGTTCCAGCGGATGGCCATCGGGATCGCGAAACTTAAAGGCCGTCACGCTGCCGCTTGTGGCCGGCAGATGTTGCGGTCCGTCACGGCTGATCGCGGCACCGCCGCCGTACCTAAGCCAGCGCGCATAGGCTGCACCCATGTCATCGACCACGATTGCGCAATGCTGAAAGCAGAGGTCGGCGCTCGTGGCACCCGTTGGATAAGGTGTAGCACTCGGAAATTCGCTTAATGCAATTTGTTGCGTGCCGAGCGACAGCCGCGCGCTGCGTGTTGGCCGTGTGCCGATACGTGGCAAGTTTCTCCAGGCTTGCGGCGAGGTTTTTGCGTCGCGCTCTACCTGGAAGCCCAGGGCATCACAGTAAAACGCAACCGCACGATCCAGATTAGCAACGTTGCGATCTATCCACAGCAGCCGTTGCACGCCCGCGTTCACGGCCACTCCGCACCGCGTCTATTGACGTATTGCGCAAACAATGTCTGTGATCCGCAGATGAACAAACGACTGCGGTTGCGCCCACCGAACGTCAGGTTGGAGACCACAAAGGGCACCTTGAGCTTTCCCAATAAGGTGCCGTCGGGGCTTATGCAGTGCACGCCATCGGCAGCACTCGTCCAGATGTTGCCATCTGTGTCGCTGCGAAAGCCGTCCGCCATGCCCGGCTGTACCTTGTGAAACACACGCGGGTTGCGCAGTTGTGTGCCGTCATCGGAAACATCGAACACGCGAATGTGTTGTTCGGGATTTTGTGCGAAAGGCGTGCCGCTTTCGGCCACGTAAAGCAATTTTTCATCAGGCGAAAAACACAGGCCATTTGGAGCCTTGAAATCGTTGGCGACGACAGTCAGTGAGTTATCCACGGGGTCAAAGCGGTACAGGTTGGGTGGCAACTCGGCGTCTTGCTTTCCCCCTTCGTAGTCTCGAGTAATGCCGAATGTGGGATCACTAAACCATATCGTGTCGTCACGCTTGACGATGATGTCGTTAGGTGAGTTGAGATGCTTGCCTTGGTAGCGATCAACAAGCATTGTGATAGTGCCGTCGAACTCGGTGCGTGTGATGCAGCGACCGTGGTGCGAGCAGCCGATCAGCCGGCCCTGGCGGTCGCGGGTGTGCCCGTTGGCATAGTCGGAAGGCTCGCGAAACACCGTTATACCGCCCGATTCGGTCCAGCGCATAATTCGATTGTTAGGGATATCGCTCACCAGCAGGCATTGCAAGTCAGCAAACCACACCGGGCCTTCCAACCAACGGAAGCCTTCGCCCAGTTTTTCTAGCGGCGCATTCGGCAGCACGCAAGACTTAAAGCGCTCGTCGATGATTTCGATGTTGGCCATGCCGGTATCCATGCCGCTCTCCTTATTTTATGTGGCAGGCTTGGTGCACTGGCGATACGTGACATTGCACGCACATCAATACACAAGGCTCGTCCGACACGGTGCCAGAGCGGTGGCCCTTGTTGCCGTGTTTGTCGGCCACGCAGTGTTGGTCCTCGCCCCGTGACAGTACGCCCGCACCCATCTCGACCCGGGTGCCGTCCATAGATTCAACAAACCAGCGCCCCGACAGTGGCAGAATCCATTGCGGCGCGGGGTTCTCATGCCAATCGCCGACCCACCCGACCGGGAGCACCGTGAACACAACGGTGGCCTCGCCGCGTTTCTGCTTGTCGTTCCATTGCGGATCGGCGCTACCAACGCTGCCAAGTTCAAAATCGTGCAGCGCACAGCGGGTTTGATGACTGATGCCGTCTGCATCGGTCCAGATGTGCCAGTACGGCACGGTGGGTTTGTTGCTATGCTTAGCGTTGTCTTGATTGCTGCTCATTGCTGGACGCCTCCATTTTCGTGTTGGGCTCCACTTGAGTGTGTGTTCGAGCCAGATGCGTCTCGTGCTGGTGTTGGCGTGATGGCCGGCATCAAGGGCGCGTTACGCGTATAAATCGGTGTCGAGGAAAGCAGATGCGTGGTCACCTGATCGGCCGGAACAAGTGATGTGCCAAATGTCACAAGCAGCAGGCCGCCAACCAATCCAAAATTTTTGAGAAAATCCCAAAAATGGCTGCGCGCCTTGCTGTCACCTTTGGCCCAGAAATCGGGGTAGCGCCAGAAGTTGTGGTATAGCAGGGCACTTACGACACAAAAGCCCGCAAGCACAAGTGCGGCAAGGCGATCATGCCAGCCGATCACGATACATACCGGCGTCACCAATTCGACAACAATGGCGAGCAGCAGCATTACGGGAGCCATCGAAGCCGGAACGAAGCTGGATTTAGCCTGCTTTAGTGCACCATTCCAGTCCAGGATCTTATCCAGCGCGCTGAATGGAAACAGCACAACAAGACAGATACGTATCAGTAGCGGAATGAGAACGACGTCTAGCCAGGTCATATGTCGCTCTTTGTGCCGACGTAGGATGGGGCGGTCGAGCTCACAGCACCAAGTCGTTTTTTGATAATGTCGGCGACGCGCAGTGCGTTGGCAATTATGGTTAAGGTGGGGTTTACCGCGCCTATGGAGGGGAAGAAACTGGCATCGGTGACGTAAAGGTTGTCCAGTTCATGCGCCTTGCAGTCAAGATCAAGTACCGAGGTTTTTGGATCTGTACCAAAACGCGCGGTGCCAGCCTGATGCGCCGTGCCACCAATCGGAATATCTTTGCCAAAATAGAGTTTGCGTTGCCACAGGTGCGCATGCGCGCCATTGTGTCCCATCAGCCGCTCCAGCTTTTGCTTCAGGCGATGGTGCGCCTCCATGTTGTTCTCGGTGAGATCCAGCACCACCCGCTCGCCCTCGTAGCGAATGTGGTTCTCGGGGCGCGGCAAGTCTTCGCTGGACAACCAAAAGCTCATGGAATACTTCGCTATTTTCTCGAAAGGCATCTCTGGCAGCCACTCCAGCCACGATGGCAATGTTTCACCGCGAATTTGATCAGCGTGCGTGACCGCACACATTTGCATCAAGCCCAGCGGATACGCCCAGTCATCTGCACCAAAATAGAAATCACTTAGTGCCAGCGTCTTCTGAAAAACTGTTTCATTAGGTTCGTGCAGTATTGCCATCAAGACCGACTGGTTGTGACGTATGTAGTTGCGCCCCAGCTGGTCTGAACCATTGGAGAGACCATTGGGGTGTTTGGTATTGGCAGAACGCAGAAGCAACAGTGCCGAGCTCAATGCACCACACGCCACCACCACGATATCGGCTGAATAGGTTTCTTTCGCACCATTGTGTTCGACCTGCACTGCACTGACTGTGCGACCGGTGGCGTCGGTATCTAGCTTGGCTACGTAGGCATTGGTGAGCAGTGTGACGTTGTCGTGAGCCGCCAGCATAGGGTCTATGCACATTACTTGCGCGTCGGCCTTGCCGTTCAGTGGGCTGGGAAAGCCATCGAAGTAGGGGTTGCGGAAACAGGCGCTGGTGGAGGTGGCCTTGCCATCTTTTTCGTCGAGCAATACGCCTAGCGGCAGATGAAAGGGATGCAGTCCGTCTTTGGTGAAACTGTTGCTTAATGCCTGGATACGCGGTTCGTGCGCAACGGCTGGAAAGGGGTAAGGTTCACTGGAAGGGGGGTCGTTGGGGTCTTCGCCGCGCTTGCCGTGCACATGGAACAGCCGCTCGGCTTGCGTGTAATACGGTTCGAACACATCGTATTTCAGTGGCCATGCCGGAGACACACCATCAACGTGTCGGATTTCGTCGAAGTCGCGCTCGCGCAGGCGGAATAATGCCGCACCGTAAACCTTGGAGTTACCACCCACGTAGTAGTGCAGGCCGGGATGGAACGTTTGGTTATTTTTGTCGTACCACGTTTCAGAGGCTTGGTAAACGCCTTCTACAAACACTTTGTGAGGATTCCAGTTGTCCATGGACCGTGGCAAGTAATCGCCGCGTTCCAGGATCAGTATCCTTTTACCAGTGGGTGCGAGGCTGTACGCCAGCGATGCACCGCCAGGGCCGGACCCGATCACAATGAGGTCATAGTGATTGTCGGACATTTCCTTTTCACCTAGCTTGATACGTTTATCCTAAACCTATGTCGCCCTCCAAAACAACCACTTAATTTGCGTGTGACGGATCTTGCAGACAAAACTTACGTGTGACATATCTTGCAGGCAAAAAAAATCACCCATATTGTTTTGGGTGATTTTAAAAAGGGGCAGCCAATGTCGCTGCCTATTTAATGGCTGCAGGCCCTAACGTGTTGGCAGGCCCGCGCTGCAGTCGCCTTGCAGCGATAGCGCGGAATAAACCTAACAACGCATTAAGGCCTGCAAGGAAAAAGCCTGCCGCTAATGCTCAAGATTGTCGCGTAAGGTGATTGGTGTCGGTATGGTGCCGTCACCATTTAGCGTGAGCTTGAGAATATAGCGTACGACTTTAAAGTTCTCGATCAGGAATGGGTGTTGGCAAATGCCGAAGGTTTCTGACCCGGCTTCGGCGACCAGCTCAAAACTGGTGGCGTCTGGCTTTACCGTACCGCCTGCGTTGATGACAATGCCGCGAGGTAATTTTCTACATGGGGCGTTCTCAGTTGAAAAACCCATCGCTCGCGGTACTTGCTTTCGGTGTCTGTCATCATCCTGTCAGGCATACCCGGGCAGATATCTGTGCCATCGTTTCCTTCCCAAACGCCTAGCAAGCCCGCCAAAGGGCCAAAATTTGCCAGATTCAGGTCGTTTTCCTGAGCCGAGCTATCGATGTCTTTATCGTGATCTATCGTTGCGAAAAGTATCCCCCGCATCACTATGGTAGGTCGATGTATGCCCTGCGTCTAATTAATTGTTTTGAACTGGCTCAAGAAATCTAAACGCTTCTGGCCTATGATTTAAATGATGTAGCGGGGCTGTCGCACCGTGATAACCTATTTTTGGGCTGAAATTATGAGTGATATGCGTAGCTTCAATGATGCTCAAGGCACAGCCTGGCAGGCGGCCTTGATGGAAGCGTCGTATGGTGCTGTTTTACTGTTGTTTAGCCCGCTCGTAGGCAGCGATATTCGCTCGCAGAGTATGTATGTAGAAAATATGGCAGAAGCGGAAGAACAATTTACCCGCATGACCGACGATGAGTTACGTGTGCTGCTGTCAGAAGCGCAGCCCTGGAGCCCTTGAAACAGAGAACCACGGACCGCCGCATTATTTGCTCAGTTGGCTTAGTGCTACACCGACGAATGAACTTGCCGCCATCACCACAATAAGCAACCAGTAGCCCGTGCGGCGTAAGCCCGGCATGCCACCGCGCACACACCATGCAAACCAGAGCATGGCAAGGTCATAGAGCACGGTACCCAGAATAAGAATGACGAAGTTACTGAGCAATGTCCCGGCTATAACCCCTGCGTGCCCGAGGTTCAGTAGTACCCACTGGCCCCAAATGGTAGACATAGCCAGAGGTCGGGCCGTCAGGGATGCTTGTCCGGCACCCAGCACATATTGCACCACCCCCGTTACCAGCACCAGATAAGCCACCATCCACACCAGCGGCTGGGTTGGGCGGTGCGCGATGGCGGCAGCGATCAAACCTGCCGCGATAATGGCGATCACGCCCATGGTTTTGAATGGGGTGGATGCGGTGTTCATAGTAAAGAGTCCTTAAACCGTGGCGCTTTTGAGGTTAGTGTAGCGCGCGGGTAGAGGTTGCTCTCTCTGACATTTTGCGATGACTACGGCTTATGGCTATGGATCTCGGCCAGGTGCGGCCATCATCCGGTTTCATGCTGTTTGCGCGGCAGAACGGCTTTCAAGCACCGCATCACGTTTGCGGTGCAGGTGAGACTCAAGCAACTGTCGTACGGCAACAGCATCGCGTTTTTGCAAGGCAGCCAAAATTTGCGCATGTTCTCGTAGCGCGTTTGCCCACTTAGTCTCATCCTGGTTAGAACGAAAACGCAAGGTGTGCATGCGGCTATTAACCTGCTTCCATGTTTCGCGCAAAACGGGATTGCGGGCCGCTTCGCTGACCAGGTCGTGCACCTGGGCATTGAGACGGTAATACGTAGGCAGGTCACGGCGCTCGAAAGCGGCTTCCATTTCGAGCTGTAAAGCACGTAATTCAGCAAGCTCTTCGTCGGTAATGTGCTGGGCGGCAAGTGCGCCCGCCAAGCCTTCAAGTGACGCGACCACATCAAAGGTATGGGCAATATCCGCATCTGACAACGCCAGCGCAAAGGCGCCACGACCTGGCTCAAGCACAACCAGCCCTTCTGCAGCCAGCAGACGTATTGCCTCTCGTAAGGGTGTTCGAGATACACGCAGCATTTCGCAGAGTTCGCGCTCATTTAGCTTGCTGCCGGGTTTTAGCGTGCCCTGGGTGAGCAGCTCACGCAGATGTGTGGCAATGCGCTGGTGCAGCGTATCGCGAACTATGCCCATGTCAGGCGGTGTAATAGAATTCATGTTTTGTATTATATATTCAAAATAAAGTTTAAATCTCGGGTATTTACCTAGAGCATCCTACTGCGGTTTGTATATTATATTTTGTATAACGCATAACCGATTCACCCAGGAGCCTCTTCCTATGCCCAATCTTAACTTCCATCCCGTCGGCCGTCATTATCTTCAGATTCCGGGGCCCAGTCCTGTGCCAGATCGTATTTTGCGCGCTATCAGTTATCCAACTATCGATCACCGCGGCCCCGAGTTTGGCGCGCTGGGTCGTAAAGTATTGGCGGGCATTGGCAAGATATTCAAAACAGAGCAGCCCGTGGTCATCTACCCGGCATCTGGAACCGGCGCCTGGGAAGCGGCCCTGAGCAACACCATGAACAAGGGTGATACGGTGTTGATGTATGAAACCGGTCATTTTGCCTCTTTGTGGAAAAAAATGGCTGAGCGTTTGGGTTTGAAACCTGAGTTTCTGGGTAAGCCAGGCCTGGAGGGCTGGCGCCAAGGGGTACAGGCAGACATGATCGAGGCCCGCCTGCGCCAAGATAAAGAACATACCATCAAGGCGGTCTGTGTCGTTCACAACGAAACCTCTACGGGTGTCACGTCTGATATTGCGTCCGTGCGTCGTGCCATTGATGCAGCAGGTCATCCTGCGCTGCTTATGGTCGACACCATTTCTGGTTTGGGTTCTATCGACTATCGCCACGATGAGTGGGGCGTAGATGTCACGATCAGCGGTTCGCAAAAAGGGCTAATGCTTCCTCCCGGAATCAGCTTCAATGCGGTATCGGCCAAAGCCGTGGAAGTCAGCAAACAGGCTACCTTGGGTCGCGCCTTCTGGGCCTGGGATGAAATCATAGAGATGAACAAAACGGGTTACTGGCCCTACACGCCCAACACTAACCTGCTTTATGGCCTGTCAGAATCGCTGGACATGATTCAGGAAGAGGGCTTGGACAACGTATTTGCCCGCCACCAACGGTTGTCTGAGGCATGCCGCGCTGCCGTCAAAGCCTGGGGCCTGGAAATACAGTGCACCGATGACGCTTGCCACTCTCCAATACTGACGGGCGTAATGATGCCTGAGGGTGTCGACGCAGATAAAGTACGTAAATTGATTTATGAAAACTTCAATATGTCGTTGGGTGCAGGCCTGGGTAAATTGAAGGGGCTTATGTTCAGAATAGGGCATCTGGGCGATACCAACGACCTTACGCTGATCGCCACGCTGGGCGGATGCCAGATGGGTCTGCGCATGTCAGGTGTCAAACTTAAAGGTGACGGTGTTGCCGCCGCCATGGATCATCTGCAGGCCACCGCCACGCCGCAGGCTCATTACCCGAACGAATAGAACGCTGCTACACCTTGGTTTGAGCATGGCGTGCAACAATGAGAAGAAAAGCGCTGGCAGTTGTGACCTAACATAATTTTCGGAGTACCTATCCTTGTCTTCCGCGACCTTACCCACACCCAACGTATCCGTTCAACAAATCATTGATGAGCTTATCGCTGCGCGACAGCAAGGCGGGGTGGCGTCTGCGGCGAACCTCGACGGCACATTGACGACGGCAGAACAGGCCTATGAAGTGCAGGCCGCCGTTGCCAAAGCCTTAGGCTGGTTCGGTACTGATTTTCCACGCTACTGGAAATCGGGTGGCGCCAATCGCGAAGCGACCCTCACACACGCGCCATTACCCCCTGCGGGCGTATGGAACAGCCCTGCAGAGGCCGGCGCGTTTTTCTTCCATCGTCGTGGTATAGAGGTCGAAGTGGCACTGCGCTTGAGCAAAGCGGTGGATCACGCAACCGCGCTCGAACTGGATGAGGCGGGTGCCAGCAGCATGGTCGATGCCATGGCGGTATCGATCGAAGTTGTAGACTCCCGCTGGCAAGAGTGCATGACCGCCCCAGCGCTCATGCGCCTGGCCGATCTGCAATGTCACGGTGCATTGATTGTTGGTGAGTGGCAGCCATGGCAAGAGCGTGACTGGGCACAGCAGGTTTGCCGCGTAAAGGTCGGCGAGCAACCTGTTGTTGAGCGCCGTGGCACACACCCGTTGGGCAACCCCACCTGGGGGCTGGTGGCATGGTTGCGTCATGCCACGCGCGATGGGGCTACCGTTCCTGCTGGTACGGTTGTTACCACAGGAACATGGGTTGGCATTCTGGATGCACAGCTTGGTGATCTCGTGGTGGCACGTTTTGAGGGTATAGGGTCGGCGCAAGTCCAGCTATAACTTCTATTGGCAAACCGCGGGGGGCAAGGCCTGTCGGCGGTAGTTAAGCTGACACACCTTAATGCTTAACGCGGGTGCCAATGGGCCTGGGTTTTTCGGGCGAGTATTCACGTCGCATTGGCACATCACGGGAGTACACTCAAGCTAGGCTTGGGGAGCTCCCGCATGTCAGGACCACGTGAAGAAGTCCAGCAACGTCGCCGCTTTCACTTCAGGGCGGATACCGAGGATCACATTGCTTCAGGCCCGCGCGCGGCTGTGGCACTGGCAACACTCGGCGTTGTTTATGGTGACATTGGCACCAGCCCCATTTACGCGCTGCGACAGGCCTTTACCGGGCCTACACCCGTAGCGGTAGATGCGATTAACGTGCTTGGCGTTCTTTCGTTAATCTTCTGGACGCTAATCGTCGTTATCTCGCTCAAGTACATGACCTTTGTTCTGCAAGCCAACAACCGCGGCGAGGGCGGCATTTTTGCGCTCATCGCTTTGCTTCGGCCCTGGCGCGGCCTCGAAAAACGCCGCCGTCGGCTGCTTATTTTATTCGGCTTAGCCGGTGCCGCGCTGCTATACGGCGGGGTCATTATCACGCCGGCTATTTCTATTTTGAGTGCCGTAGAAGGGCTAGAGGTGGCAACGCCGTTTTTTGCTCCCTACGTGGTGCCTGCAACCGTGGCAATCCTCGTACTGCTGTTTGCCTTCCAGCACAAAGGTACAGCACACATTGGCGCTGTGTTCGGCCCGGTGATGTTCCTCTGGTTTCTGGTTATTGCCGTGCTTGGCGCGGCCTCCATCGTGCAAACCCCATCGGTGCTCAAGGCGCTTAGCCCAACTTATGCCTTCACGTTCGCGCAGCACGGCGGGTGGAGGGCGTTCGTCGTCTTGTATGCCGTGTTTCTGGTAACGACAGGCGGTGAGGCGCTCTACGCTGATCTGGGCCATTTTGGGCGCTGGCCGATTCGCTATCTCTGGTTCGGGTTTGTACTGCCCGCACTGCTGCTCAACTACTTCGGCCAGGGGGCACTGCTGTTACGCAGTCCGGCGGGCACGGTGCAGCCGTTTTATCACCTGGCGCCGGGCTGGTTTCTCTACCCCATGGTGGCGCTCGCTACGGCGGCGACAATTATTGCCTCACAGGCAGCTATTACTGGTGCTTTTTCGCTCACAAACCAGGCAATTCAGCTGGGCTTGATGCCGCGCTTTCGTGTCACACAAACGTCGGAGAAAGTGCGTGGCCAGATTTATGTCGCTGCAGTGAACTGGGTGCTGATGACCGCCACCATCGCCGTCGTGCTGATGTTTCGCAGCTCCAGCGCCTTGGCTGCAGCCTACGGTGCTGCAGTGAGCGGCACCATGATTGCCACCACAGTGTTAGCGTTTAATGTGGCGCGTGAAGTGGGGGGGTGGAAGCGTCCAGCGGCGCTTGCTTTCCTGATTGGCTTTCTGACAGTGGACCTGCTTTTCTTCGGTTCCAACGCATTAAAAATTCCCTATGGCGGCTGGTTTCCTATCTTGATCGGTATTCTATTCTTTACGATCATGGCTACGTGGCGGCGGGGTACCGAAATACTCCAGGACCAGGCGGCGCGCAATGCCGAGCCGTTAGAGTCACTTATTGAAGAACTCGATAAGAACCCGGTTGCGCGGGTGCCCGGCACGGCCGTGTTCTTGACGGGAAGGGTAAATAATTGCCCGCCGATACTGCGACATCATGTAGAGCGCAACAAGGCACTGCAGGAACAAGTGGTCGTGCTTACGGTGCTTGCTGAGGATGTCGCCCGCGTTGTCCATGAAGAGCGCATCGAAATCGAGCGCCACGAACAGGGCTTTGTGCGCATTATTTTGCATTACGGCTACATGCAAGGCGTAAACGTACCTGCAGAACTGGCTGCGTGCAAAGACCTTGGTCTGGATGTAAACCTTGACGATGTCACTTACTACACAGGAAGCCAAACATTAATCCCCAGTCGTAAGGAGGGAGGTATGGCTGCGTGGCGCGATGGCTTGTTTACGTTTATGGTCCGCAATGCGATGGATCCTACTGACTACTATCACATCCCGTCTGCACAAACAGTGGTCATCGGCCAGCGTGTTCGTATTTGATCCGGTACCTTCGTCAGTTCACCACTGGATCTTGTGGTGGTCTTCGGTTTCGCGATGCCGTGCATCATCTGAAGAGTGCAGGTAGGCGTTGGTCGTACTGATGGACTCATGCCCAAGGTTGTCGCGTACATGGCGCAAATCGACGTCGTGATTGGCCATGTGTGAACCTGCTGTATGGCGTAGCCAGTGCGCTGAGGCGTGTTCAACGCGCAGCGCTTCCATCTCAAAACTGGCTCCGCGCGTCCTTATCTGGTTTGCGGTTTTTTTGAATACTTCTTTAATGATGGAATGAACAGCAGCACGGGTAAGGGGTCGCGTTTGGCTGCCTATGGGTAATAAAAGTGGTGTAGCTTCATCGGCAGTAGGCAAGGGCGCCAGGCCTTTTTTGCGTCGATAGTGGGCCAACTCGACCATAAGCTCTTGGGTTGCTGGAACAATACGGGTTTTGTCGCCTTTGCCGGTAATTTCAAGCCACCAGCGCTCGTTGCCGGTGTTGTCCCGCCGGCAAAAGAAACCGCCCATTGTGTTTTGGGTAACTTCAGAAATGCGTAGCCCACACAAATACAACAAAGAAAAAAGCCAGCGCAGCCGAAGGTAATGCTCTTGCTCTCGGGCTGAGTTTTGCGGCAGTGCCATGATGGTGTGCTTTACCTGCGCCCAGGCCTCGTCGTCGAGGTAACGCGTAACACGTGGTTTAGCTTTGCGCGCACGCTGACGCGACAACGACAAAGGGTTACCTGCCAGATAGCCGGCCGTTACCAGCCATGAAAACATTGAATTCAAAATAATAATGGCCTGGCGATGGCTGGTGGGCGCCAATGGCCCTGCGAAGGGGCGCCAGTCTGCATGGCCTCTGGCTACTTTGCGCCCGCTGCGCATTACCCACTGGTCTGCGGGTTGTGGGTTTTTCAAGAAATGTTGGTAGGCCAGCAAATCTTCATGCGTAAGCGACGAGACGGGCTTTTGCGCTGCAAGGGTAGACCACAGTAGCAGACGTTCTGCTTCTTTACGGTAGTTATTAAACGTGTTGGGAGAGCCAATAAAGCGGGCTAACCACGCGGTAATGGCGTCAATGTCGTTGGTGGCCGAAATGAGCGGCGGCTTGCCGTGGGCGCGGTTTGTCCCCGCATGCCCGTTTAGCTCGGGGGAGACGCGAAGCGCGGAAGAAAAAGGGGCGTGGGCCGTTAATGCAGCCGCATGCTCATTATTGGAGACCATGGCGGGCCTGTTGAATAGGTAAGCGAGTTTTCTCGCGGCGTGTTGTGTTGTAATTTGACATTATAGCAATAATGTCAAATTAATAAATTCAATAGTTGTGAATTTAATATAATATGTTGTATTATTAATGAATCAACAAATAAATACGATGATTTCTATGCCCACTGACGACGCTGCACTTTCACAAGATGTTCAAGCCTTGCGTGAACGCTTCACCCACACTCAAGAGCTGTACCGCGAGGTCTGCGCGTTGCTGTTCTTCAGGTATGGCATGACGCCCACGGCCAACAAGCTTTATCAGCTCGTCCGCAAAGGCAGCATGAGTGCACCGGCTGAGGCATTGTCCAAGTTCTGGCAAGATCTACGTGAAAAAAGCCGCACACGCATTGAGCACCCTGATCTACCCGAAAGCCTAAAAAACGTAGCAGGCGAACTCATTGCCACACTATGGACAAACGCTCAGGCGGCAGCGCAAGAATCGCTCGACGCGTATAAGGTTCAGGCCCAAGAATCGGTACTTCAGGCCAAAGCAGAGGTTGCCGCGTTGCAGTCTGAGCGCGAAGCCGAGCGGCAGGCTCTGCAAGCGGTCAAGAGCGAGCTCAAACAGGCCGGTCAGCACATCAGCGCGCAAGATAGGGCGCTTGCCGTCGCCGACGCTAACCATGCGTCCTTGCTCGTAACGGTTGATGAGCTAAAGCACGATAATTCGCGCGTGCGGCTACAGCTCGAAGACTCACGCCGTCAGTTCAACGCCGAACTCCATAAATTACGAGCGGCGGCGCAGTTGTCCGAAGCGCGCTCTCAATCTACAGAAAAGCGCATGCTCGTCGACATAGACCGCGAGCGCATGGCATCGGCCAAACTGCAAAAAGAGCTTGAGGCGCAGGTCGCCGCGTCGTCACGCACAGCTCAGCAGCATCGCCAAGAGTGCAATGCATTGCAGCAGGCGTTGGGTGATAGTCGGGAAAAAAATGGTCAGCTGGAAGGGGCGCTGCAGGCCGTAACAGCAAGCCTTGATCTCGCCCGCCTTGAGTCCCGGCAATTGCAAACCCAATTGAATGAAGCGCAGGTCCAGATCGTGCGCCTTGGCAGTCAGGCCGATGATCTGCACCGTCAATTAGAAGAAACACAGCGCCAGCTACAGTTAGAAGAAGCACAACGACAACAACAGCTGGACGAAGCACAGCGACAACAAAAGAAGTCTCAGACGGTAAAACAGTCCAAGCCACGAACGCAACGCTCGTGATCACTTACCTTAGGCAGGTGTGTTTGTTCCAGTTTCACGTCTTTCAAGGTCAATGCCAGGGCGGCATCGTGCCTAGCCTGAAGAAAGCTCAGGCGGCCAGGCCACCCAAGCGACGTTCGCAACGTTTGTGATCACTTACCCTTGGGCAGGTGCGTTGGTGCCAGTTTTACGTCTTTCATGCCCAACGCCTGGGCAACGTCGTACATAGCCTGATTGAGTATGTAGTGCGTATTCTGGTCACTGCCGTGGCCGAATTTCGCGTCCACATCGGCCATCACCTGATTATGAATCTGATGTGATAAAAGTTTATCGAACATATGCCCTGACCAGAAAGCACCGTCTGGCGCTGTACCTGCCTGAACAAGCGCCTTGGCCAGGGCAGGGCCTTTCATATCGGCGGGCGCTGCCGGTAATTTGACGCCAGCTTCCGTAGCGCGCTTGAGGGCATCGTGAACGTCCCAGGTCATTCCACTGATAAAGTTTTTGGTGTTTTCATCACCAAACTGTTTATTCAGTTTATCGACCTCGGCATTAACGGTTTTTTCACCCAACATGGAAACCAGTGCGGTAGGGAAGCTGAAGTTCTCAGCGCCGCCGCCAGCCTTGACCAGCGCTGCGGTGACATCGAGCGCAGGTGCGCCGTCATAGACTGGGCCACCAAACCAGTTCATGGCGCCTGGCGCAGCGTCAGCCGCAAGAGCGGCCCCCGCCGGCAAAAACGCCATCGAAACAGCAACAGCCATTAGTATTTTTGAAATTTTCATGATGCGGCCTCTAAGACTAAAGGCTCGCGGCGTGCCGCGTCAAAATGACACGGTGCAGCGCGGGCATTGAATAACAATGCAAGGACTATCTGTTCGGGGCCTCCGAGTCCGATGGTTTTGATGCGTATTGCAAAAAATATGTTATTGCCAACCAGATAATCAACCGATTTAAGCAGATCGAGGCTTCTGCAAATTGCATGGTGTCGGCGGGCAGAACATATCGCTGGCGACAGGCCTAATGGACGTGCTTTTAAATATTCGGTGAACTCAATACCCGGCTTTTTTCTGAGCCGGATGCAGGTGATTTCGTCGACAGTTACACATGCATCTACTGTACTACTCATAACTAAATTGTCAATTATCATTCCTGCCTAATACTTAATGAGTCTGAAGCTTATGCCGCACTTCGTGCGGGGCTCGTGGCATAACGCCATCAACCGTATGTCGGCGCATATATATGAGTAATTACAGTTCGCATTCCTTGCAAAAAACCCTTGGTCAGACGCGATATTTCAGTCTTTCTTTCTCGGCAGAATAAGGACATATGCCGGGCCCATACGACAGAGATGTTGAGATGGCTTCACTTTATTCGGCCTTGCTATGTGGGTTAGGCATGAAGGGTGGGCGTATCATTATGTTGAGCCCGTTACACCCGGTTGTTACGACAATATATGAACGGGACGCGAAAGGAGAACACGATGAGCGTGGCTGCACAACCACTAACGGAAGATGACGGCCCACTGTCAGTATGGTGGCTACGCACTATTTTGATTGTGATGGTGCTTGGGTTTGCCGGTTTGCTGGCGATAACGCAAAAGGCCTATACCAATGCACCGCCAATTCCGGCACAAGTGGTTGATGCGCAAGGGGCAACACTGTTTACCGGGGCTGACATCAGTGACGGCCAAGCGGTCTTTCTGAAATATGGCTTGATGGCAAACGGCAGTATCTGGGGCCACGGTGCCTATTTGGGGCCAGATTACTCGGCTGCAGCACTGCATCGGATGGGCCAGGACGCCGCCAACGCGATCGCACTGCAACAGTATCAAAAACCGATGACGGAATTGAGCTTGTCACAGCAAGCAGCTGTGCGCGCTGAAACGGCGGTAACGCTCAAAACCAATCGCTATGATGCTGCAAGTGGCACCTTGCAATTAACGGCGGCAGAAACCGCTGCGTATCGCCAGCAAATTCCATACTGGACAGACTATTTTCGCCATCCTGAGCGCAATGCTGGTTTGAAGAAAGGTTTAATCGAGGACCCAATTGAGCTGCATCAATTTACGGCTTTTGTTACTTGGGCAGCATGGGTTTCGGTAGCGAATCGGCCAGGTGAGAATTACTCTTATACCAACAATTTTCCATACGACCCTAGCGTCGGTAATCTGCCTACGGGGGATGCGGTATTTTGGAGTGCAATGTCTTTGATTGTGCTTTTGGTCGGTATCGCCGCAGTCTTGCTCGCATTTGGAAAATTCGATTACTTGGGCTGGATTTCCCACGACAAGCATGTCCATCCACAGGTGTTGCCCGGGCGGTCCAGCGCTGGCCAGAATGCACTATTGAAATTTTTTGTGGTGGTTGCGTTGCTATTTTTGGCGCAGACGCTGGTGGGCGGTGCTGTTGCGCATTATCGGGCCGATCCTGGTAGTTTTTATGGCTTTCAGTTAGAAACTATTTTCCCCAGCAATCTTATGCGTACCTGGCATTTGCAGCTGGCCATTTTCTGGATCGCCACTGCGTATGTAGCGGCGGCTTTGTTCCTGGCGCGCACCCTCAGCAAAGAAGAGCCAGGCTGGTTCGCGTGGGGCGCGCACACATTGTTTGCTGCGTTTGTGCTGGTGATAGGTGGCAGTTTATTGGGTGAGTGGTTGGGTATATCGCAACTCTTGGGCCAATGGTGGTTCTGGGTGGGTAACCAGGGTTGGGAATACCTGGAACTGGGGCGCATCTGGCAGTACTTGTTGGTTATTGCCTTGTTTGGCTGGTTTGTGATGCTGTGGCGTTTACTGCGTACTGAAACCTTGGTCGAGCCAAGCGCAAAACCGCTGGTTAAGATGTTTATGCTGGCAGCCTTGGCGATTCCCGTGTTTTATATCCCGGCCTTGTTTTTCGGTGCCAAAACAAATTTTACGGTAGTCGATACCTGGCGCTTTTGGATAGTGCATTTGTGGGTTGAAGGTTTCTTCGAGTTTTTTGCTACCACCGTAGTGGCATTGACCTTTTATCAACTTGGCTTAACCCGCCGGAATGTCGCATTGCGCGTTATTTACCTGGATGCCATTTTGTATTTTGGAGGCGGGCTGATCGGCACCGGTCATCACTGGTATTTCACTGGCCACACTAGCTTCAATATGGCGTTGGCGGCGATGATCTCAGTACTGGAAGTCGTGCCGTTGACACTGTTGACGCTGGATGCATGGGATTTCGTTCGCACCACCAAGGGAGAGTGTGATATTTGCAACAAGAGAGTCACCGTACCGCACAAATGGACTTTCTATTTCCTGATGGCGGTTGGCTTCTGGAATTTCGTTGGGGCAGGCGTGTTTGGTTTCCTGGTCAACCTGCCCATCGTCAGCTATTACGAAGTAGGTACACAGATCACAGCGACCCATGCGCATTCAGCGTTAATGGGTGTGTTTGGCATGCTGGCAATCGCGTTAATGGTATTCGTGTTGCGGCAAACCACTGATGAAGCCCACTGGCCAGGTATTGAAAAATACATCAAGGTCGCGTTTTGGGGCACCAATGTTGGGCTGGCCATGATGATTTTGATGAGCCTGTTTCCAAGCGGCGTATTCCAATTCTGGGATGTGATCCAGCATGGTTACTGGCATGCACGCAGCCTTGAGTTTATCGGTAGCGAGCGTGCCCTGATCATCGAATGGCTGCGCCTGCCGGGTGACTTAGTCTTTATCTTTCTGGGCGCAGTGCCGCTGGTGATCGCCTCGATCAAGGGGTATTTAGGTATGCGTACTGCCAATAAAGAAATGGCTGTGGTTGGCGCTTGACGCTTACTGGCGGGTTCGTCATTCGTATGCGAATCCGTCATCACAAAGCAGCCCTGTTGCACTTGGCTATCGAGATCGCGTTAAGCATGTGCGGTAATGATGGTGTTAAACCAGAACCGTAATGGTGGAGAATAGTTATTGAAAAACGGGGTTTTGGTGCGCAGCGCTTATGGCTTAATGAAGCGCGATCCGCAAGTGTTCTGATGGTGGTCGATCAATGAATTCACGCTGCACATACGCAAACAACTCACGCTGGCTACCAAATGGCAGCTCGCACATGGCAAATTCAAACGAAAGCCAGCGCAGCGCAGAATGTTCATCGTTTAGCTGCACCACGCAGTCGTCATCGACGCGCGCCACGAAGGCTGGCACCACCATGATGCAATCGTTGCCAGCGTCGTAGAACTGCTCGCAAAAACTCGTGGCGAACAGCATCTGCGCGGCAAGCCCGGTTTCTTCGTGGAGTTCACGTATAGCTGTCTGCCATCCCGTTTCATTCGATTCAATGTGGCCCGCGACGTAGCTCCATACGCCGCGCAGATACTCGCTTGCCCGCTGTAGCAACAGCACCTGGGTATTGACGCCTTCGCCCTTGATGACGACGATGGATACCATACTGCATCGGAGTTCTAGCATAGCCATGGTTTATTGCCTGCGCATCGAGAAGTAAGTTTTATAGTAGGCCATCTTGCCGTACGTGGGCGATAAGGTTGTCGAAGGCAAATATTGATCTTCTTTGCGACACCATCATGCAGAGGGTGCGTCCCTAACCGACGTGGCCGATGCCGGGTTTTGCTATACACAAACCCTGATAGACACATTAACTCTGGTCAGCGTATAGTGGGTCAACTCGACAGCCCTCAACAGTGGCGTCGATATTGGCGCTAGCAGGGTTTTGAGGGCTAGCCGGCACCCATCACATTGAGCTGCATCGCACCCTCTACGGAGTGCAGGCCATGGAAGAAGAATCGACCGATACGCCCACACCCAAACCTACGCCTGCACCGGCGGCTGTGCCGGGCACAGCGCCTCGCGAACGCGCGACGCCTGAGGGTGATGGCCTAGACCCGACGCGTTATGGCGATTGGGAAAAAAACGGGCGCTGCATTGATTTTTGAAAACGACAGTTATGCGCGGTGCATCTCTGTCGTTACGCGATGGGTACGTTTCTTTTCGTAGCGCATCTGCCGGGATCGGTGCGTTTGTGAAACCGTGTTTCGTGAGCAGCCACCAGGAGCTTAGACATGTCCAATACGCGACCGCTATCACCACATCTTGGCATCTATCGTTGGCGCGTCAACATGCTGCAGTCTACGCTGCATCGGCTAACTGGTTTGTTCTTGTGCCTGGGCGCACTGCTAGTGGCATGGGGCTTGATTGCGGCAGCCACAGGAGAGAGCGCCTGGCACACATTTGCCTGGTTTTGCAGCAGCTGGTTCGGTGTGCTGCTGCTCATCTTATGGACATGGTCGCTGTTATTTCACCTTTGTAACGGCATTCAGCATCTGGCGCGCGATATGGGCAAAAATTTTGGCCCGCCCACGCGTGATCGCACGCGTAACCCCGTCTACTGGGCTACCGGCTGGATGGTCATCGGTGTGAGTGTGTTGCTGACGTTAGTGGTATGGGTAGCCCTGGCGCTTCAAACAGGAGGTTCGCTATGAGTGCATACCCCGGTCAAGACTCGTTTCGCACGCCGATCAAGATTGCACGTAGACTCGGCGCTTCCAAGTCAGGCGTGCATCATTGGTGGGTACAACGGGTTACCGCCATTGCCTTGATTCCACTTTCGATCTGGTTTCTGTTCTTCCTGGGTGCTCTGGTGCATGCCAGCTACCCCATGGTGCTGGCCACGATCGCGCAACCTGTGCCTGCGTTCTTGCTTATTGTGTTGAGCTTGTGCCTCTTCTGGCATGGTGCGCTCGGTATTCAGGTCATTATTGAAGACTACGTACATACACGCTGGCTGGAGGTAACACTGCAGATCGCCTTGCGCTTTGGTGCCATTCTCGCTGCACTTGCCTGTGTACTTGCGGTACTTGCGATCTGGCTGGGCGTTGTCCCACAACACTAAGCGTGAACTTCGTAAAAAAGAGGAAAGGTCTATGCCTGCACCAAGTTACAAAGTCCAGACCCACGAATATGACGTGGTGGTTGTTGGCGCGGGTGGTGCGGGACTGCGCGCAACCTTGGGGTTGGCTGCCAAGGGCTTGTCTGCAGCGTGTATCACCAAGGTATTTCCAACACGCTCGCACACGGTTGCTGCACAGGGCGGGATCGCTGCAGCATTGGGCAATATGGGTGAAGACCACTGGCGCTATCATTTTTATGACACCGTCAAAGGTGGTGACTGGCTGGGCGACCAGGACGCCATCGAGTACATGTGCCGTGAGGCCATTCCGGCTGTCATCGAGCTGGAACACTTCGGCGTGCCGTTTTCGCGCACGAAAGAGGGCAAAATCTACCAGCGCCCGTTCGGCGGCATGACGACCCACTACGGCGAAGGTATCGCACAACGCAGTTGCGCAGCGGCCGACCGCACCGGCCACGCCATTTTGCACACGCTGTATACCCAGGCGCTTAAGCACGATGCCAAGTTTTTTGTCGAATATTTCACCACTGATCTGGTAAGAAACCCTGCTGACGGTCGTATTGTAGGTGTGCTCGCCATTGACCTGAACAATGGCAGCCTGCATTTCTTTAGAGGCCACGCCATCATGCTGGCGACCGGCGGATATGGGCGTGCCTATTTTTCCTGTACTGGCGCGCATACTCAAACAGGCGATGGCGGCGGCATGGCCTTGCGCGCTGGCCTGGCATTGCAAGATCTTGAGTTTGTGCAGTTTCACCCAACCGGCATCTATGGTGCAGGTTGCCTTATCACCGAAGGCGTGCGTGGGGAAGGGGGGTTTCTCACCAACTCTGATGGCGAGCCCTTCATGGAACGCTATGCGCCCAATGTCAAGGATCTGGCCTCGCGCGACGTGGTAAGTCGTGCAATGACCATAGAAATTCGCGAAGGGCGTGGAGTTGGCGAACACGCAGATTATATTAATTTAAACCTTGCTCATCTGGGCGCGGACACGTTGCATGAACGCCTGCCAGGCATTTCGGAGACGGCACGCATTTTTGCTGGCGTAGATGTTACCAAGGAGCCTATTCCAGTGCTTCCGACAGTGCACTACAACATGGGCGGCATCCCCACCAACTACCATGGTGAAGTGGTGCAAAAGGTTGGCAATGACCCCGATGTAGTGGTGCCGGGTCTGTTCGCCATCGGCGAAAGCGCATGCGTGTCGGTGCATGGCGCAAATCGCTTGGGTACCAATTCGCTGCTCGACATCGTGGTGTTCGGCCGCGCAGCGGCCAACCGTTGCGCCGAGGTCGTCAAGCCTGGCACGCTACACCGCGATCTGCCTGCTGATATTTTGGAACCGGCACTGGCGCGCCTGGACCAAGTACGGCACGCCAAAGGCGCTACGCCGACTGCACAACTGCGCCTGCATATGCAGAAGACCATGCAGGCTGACGCCGCCGTATTTCGTACCGCCGAGACGCTTGAACAGGGTTGCAGAAAGATCGACGAGATTAACGCCCAGTTTGCCGATATCCGTGTCACCGACCGTTCTTTGGTCTGGAACAGCGACCTCATAGAAACCTTTGAACTGGCGAATTTGCTGGGGCAGGCGGTTGGCACCATGCACTCGGCCGCACAGCGTACAGAAACCCGAGGCGGGCACGCTCGTGAGGATTTCCCCGAGCGCGACGACGTTAACTGGATGAAGCACACATTGGTTAGCGTGAACGAGAAGGGTGCTTGTTCATTTGACTACCGGCCCGTGCACTCCAACACCCTGACTGACGAGGTAGAAACCGTCCCGCCCGCCAAGCGCGTTTATTGACGCGTGTTTGCGGAACAACAGCTGCGCGCCTAGTCACATGCAGATCATCCAATGTAAGGAAGAAACATGGCCGAATTCACCTTGCCAAAAATGTCCAGGATACAGAAGGGCAATCACCACGCCGCCTTGCCGGGTGCAAAAAAGGTTCGTAGCTTCCGCGTCTATCGCTGGGATCCTGATGCGGGTAGCAATCCGCGCGTAGATACTTACGAAGTTGATGTCGCTGGTTCCACTATGGTTCTGGACGTTTTGCTCAGGATCAAGAACGAGATCGACCCAACGCTTACGCTGCGCCGTTCGTGTCGTGAAGGGGTGTGTGGTTCGTGCGCGATGAATATTGACGGTGAAAATACGCTGGCCTGTACCAAGGGCCTGGATGAGCTTCCAGATGGCGTTGTCAGCGTATACCCATTGCCGCACATGCCGGTAGTGAAGGATCTGGTATCCGACCTTACGCATTTATACGCGCAATATGCGTCGATCAAGCCATGGATACAGACCCAGAGTGTGGCCGGTACGCGCGAACGCCTGCAGTCTCCCGAAGATCGGCAAAAACTGGATGGCCTGTACGAGTGTATTCTGTGTGCGTGCTGCTCCACGGCTTGTCCAAGCACGTGGTGGAACCCAGATCGTTTTCTGGGCCCTATGGTATTGCTGCAGGCTTACCGTTGGATCGCCGATTCACGCGATGAGGCAACGGGCGAACGGCTGGATGATCTGGAGGACCCGTTCAAGCTGTATCGCTGCCACACCATCATGAACTGCACCAACACGTGCCCGAAGGGGCTCAATCCGGCCAAAGCGATCAGTGAGATCAAGCAGCTAATGGTGAGCCGGAAGGTGTGAGGGCCAATCGCGTTGGCGATGGAATGAACCATGCCGCCGACTTTACTTTCCGGGTTGTGAGGGAGTTTTTCCCCGAGCGACCAATCGCTGGCAG
The DNA here is from genome assembly GCF_008369125.1 of Pusillimonas sp. ANT_WB101. Taxonomy (NCBI): domain Bacteria; kingdom Pseudomonadati; phylum Pseudomonadota; class Betaproteobacteria; order Burkholderiales; family Alcaligenaceae; genus Pusillimonas; species Pusillimonas sp. ANT_WB101. The sequence goes on from NZ_VOAY01000001.1 coordinate 931,586, forward strand.
TTTATGCTACTTAAAATAAAGACTATGTATGTATTTTATTTTACAAGTGCTCGTAAACTAATTATTTGCATAAGCCTATTAGAGTAAAAGACAGATTCTGTCCTTAATATGTATTATGGTTTTCACGTAAGCTTAATGTGACGTTGTAAATATTAGAACTAAATTCAACGCATTAAGCTGGGCCAAGGTTACCTATAAAATCTTCGCCATCGGGAAAACAGCCTATGTTCAAAGCATATAGCCTGGGCCACAATTTCTCTCACACTGCGAGCAATATGTGGAGGATCCAAGTTAGCGCATCACAACGTTCTGCCTTGACGAGATGGCAACAGGCAACGAATAGGGACACATCGTCGAACTGCTTCCTCTATTGCTAGCCTCTCATTGGGAGCACGGGGCAAAGGTCGCGCGTTAATTCCTAACTCTCCATATTTTTGCAACTGAGGTCGGTTGTGCGATCGTCTCGCCTCCAATCGGTCACTGTCGTTTTGAGCATGAAGAGAATTTCACATATGCGTATTTACGTTTACCACAGCATCACTATTTTTCTGCTGAGTTCAGGCCTGCTGTGTAACAGTTTAAGTCCGTACTTACTTGGTTTGCCACTGAAAGCACGTTTTGAGTGAGTACCTTTGATGGCAACGCGCAGCCGCCTGTGGCACACCGAGATCAGAACGACACTGACAAAGCATCCCGAAGCCGTGCTCGGGATGACGAGCCATCTTTGGCGTCAACTAGCGGGTGAGCTGATCCCTATCATCGGCGGCCTTGGCTTCAAGTCCCTGTACGCCAGAAGCTGCTCGTTGACCAGGCTCGATTTCCCGTGGCTGGTCAACGAGCAACTGACGGCTGGTACCGATTTCTCGTTTACACAATTATCAAAGTGTCTGGCGCGGCAAAACGTAACTGAAGCGAGTGAGGGGAGCGCGCGTCTGCTAATAACGTTTTACGACACACTCGCTCTGCTCATCGGCGAATCGATGGCCGACACCATCATAAGCGATGCCTGGAGCGATACCACTCTGCTCGATCACCTGGAAATTTGAATATGACGCGTGAAGCGACCAAGCAACGGCTGTTTTCAAAGTGTGGTGTCGATGGTCAAAGTGCCCGGCAGCCAGCACAGCAAACCTATCCATTCTTGTAAAATCGTGCATGACAGCTTCACTATCGATGACGTGCTGAGCCAGTGAAGGTGTTTTTTCGGATCAACCAAGCAGCCAGGCTCTGCCGGATCTCAATCCCACGGTTCCAGCATAGAGCGCCTTCTTGAGCTTTGACATGCGGCACCTACTTTACGGACGGATGGAATGCGAAATCTTGGTCGGAAAAAAGGAGTAAGAAGCGAGGCGCGGAAGATGTTATTCCGTGAGTCGGCTGACAGTCCTGCAAGCGATCCGCAGACCGTGGTAGAAAAGAACCGGCGTAAAAACCTTACTCCGGTGACGATGTTCGATCAGGTGCGACCGGCAAAGGAAGCCAGGAGAGCGTTTGCTGATCAGCGTATGCGCGAGGCTGCTCATAGCGATGATATTAGGCAGATGCGCAAACAACTGAAGAAGTTGCGGCAAAGCGAAGTTGCCTCGCGTGAAGATATCCTTCTGACAGCGATGCGGATGCAGTCGACGTTTGATTCGCATCTTGCCAAGCTAAGGGAAGCGAATGAAAATCTGGTAATTGCCTCGGTCGATACCCAGATGATGGCTGATAAGGTAAAAAAAATCAGAGATCAGATGAGCTACATGGCCCATCATGATTTTTTGACTGGCTTGCCAAATCGGAAGTTGCTGGAAGAGCGCCTGACGCAAGCAATATCGCTGGCCAGACGTCACGGCACTAGACTGGCGGTGCTCTTCATTGATTTAGACCGTTTCAAGACAATCAACGATTCCCTGGGACACGCGACCGGCGATGGGTTGTTAAGGTTGGTCGCACAGCGCCTGCTAAGCTCGGTTCGCGCCAGTGATACCGTCAGTCGGCAAGGTGGTGACGAGTTCGTACTCGTGCTTTCTGAGGTCTTAGATGTACACGCGGTGGCGAAGGTCGCCGATAAAATCTGCGAAACGGTCAGTGCAAATTACACACTTGCTGGGCAGGAGCTTCATATAGGCACCACGATTGGCATCAGCATGTACCCGGACGATGGCGTCCATGCCGAAGCGCTGATCCGACATGCCGATGTCGCCATGTACCACGGCAAGAAATCACTTGGCTCCAATTACTCGTTTTTCAAACCTGAAATGACCGTGCGTGCGGTGCAACGCCAGAAAGTGGAAGCGGATTTATACCGTGCGCTGGCGGCTCAGGAATTTCAGCTGTATTACCAGCCACAAGTTGACTTGCTGACAGGCCGCATCGTAGGCGTGGAAGCGTTGATCCGCTGGCGCCACCCCGAGCTTGGCTTGTTGCTGCCGCGGGCCTTCATCCCAATCGCCGAAGAATGTGGTGCGATTGTGCCGATTGGGCGCTGGGTGTTGCATGAAGCATGCCGACAAACCATGACGTGGTTAGAGGCTGGTCTTGCGGTGCCAGTTATAGCCGTGAATATTTCTGCGATCGAATTCGAGACGGCTGATTTTATGGAAAGCGTCTGTGCCATTTTGCTGGACACCAGATTAGAACCGCACTATGTGGAACTCGAGATTACCGAGTCCGCTTTAATGAAGAACGCCAAAGCCACAATGAATGTTCTTCAGGAGCTTAAGCGCATGGGAATAAGGATCGCAATCGATGATTTTGGCACCGGCTACTCCAGCCTCAGTTATTTGCAGCGATTCCCGGTGGATACCCTGAAAATCGACCACTCGTTTGTAGAGGGCATTGAGGCCGATGGTGCTGACTGCAATGTTCTGATCAATTTAGTGGTTGATCTGGGGCATAGTCTGGGGCATCAAGTTATTGCAGAAGGGATAGAAACGGCGGCGCAACTGAAGTATCTGGTGGATCATCTGTGTCTGAAAGGACAAGGTAATTATTTCAGTGAGCCATTGAGTGCAGATCAATTTGCCACTGTGCTTCAAGCGAGATTGTCAGATAGGCCCGCTTGATTAGGGTAAGTGAATGCGGTTGCTGCAGCGCTTAATGCATGCTGATGTAAGCAAAGAACGTAATCTGTTAAGCGTGTTCGAATTGGGGTTGTTTTATTGCAGCGAACCCGTATTGCTTTGTTTTCGAGCAAACACTTACTTTCAGTGATATCAAAACACAAGTCTATAAGTTGTTGTTTTTAAAGCTATAAATAATTTTTCTAAATGTGAGTGGAATTATTAATTGGTGACAGAAGCAGTTTAACGTGGCACACTTTCATCAAGTTGACTGCGACTTTTCAGATCTCCTCAATGCGTTGTTGATTGCGGATCTTTCCATGCTGTGGCGTCTCATGCCGCAAGTGTGTCTTGAACTACGGCGAAACCTCTATGCGTCTGCATTTTGGTGGTTCAAGCAAGAGCACAAACCTTTTTGATTTCCACGATGTCAGGCATGTGGTGAACCATGGGTATGGAAAATGATTAAAGTATTTACTAAAACTTACAATGGTCAATGCACGGTCCGGAAATGCCAACAATTCGCGTCGGTGCATACGGTTTATGCGACGCTGCGCGGCATTGCCGTCACTACACTTCTGGCACTCGCGGGACTGCTTCTCGGTCAATCACTCGCCTATTCTGCTGACCTAGCCACAGCCTTCTCAGCGCAAAGCCCGAACATCGCGTTTTATTATCAAAGCGACTTGCCTGTCGATGAGCTGCAGATGTTCGATGCGGTCGTCATTGATCCGGCGCGGGCAACGCTGCCGCCCATTCAGTCAGCGCCTCATACCGTCTGGCTCGCACGCCTTGATTTGAAGTCGTTTGTGCGCGGGTCTTCGTCGGACGCAAACGCCTTCGTGCAGCACGTTGTTGCTCCCCTGTGGGCTAAGGGATACCGCGGTTTTCTCCTGGATGATTCTGCTGCGTTCGACGCCAGGGTGGGTGACGCTGACAACCGCATCGGCGCATTGTTGTTGGCTATCAGGTCGATGTACCCTGATGCGCGTCTGATATTGCGCAATCACCTGGCCTTGGCTCAAGCTCATGCCGCCGATCTGTACGCGCTGGCGCTCGACTCCGTGTATCACACACGCTTCGGTAGTGGCTACGGCGGTGCGACTGTGCCGGCTCCAGAAGTGCTGCGTGCAGAGGCGCTGACCATTATCAAGAGAATTCAGCGTCAGCATGCTTTGCCTGTCGTGGCTCTCGACTATTGTGCAGTGGGCGATCAGGTGTGTCGGAGGCAGGCAGTAAATCAGATTAGCGCGGACGGTCTCACGCCCTATGTAACATCGCGCGATATGGGAGCAGTTGGCGTTGGCCGCATTGAGGTGATGCCACGCAAGATACTAATGGTGCAGTCGCCGAGCAAGGGTTCGTCCCTTGATTTGAGTGTCGGCGTCTATGACCTGTCAATGCCGTTGAACTATCTTGGTTACGATGTTCAATATGTTGATCTGAACGAAGGGCTGCCCAGCCATGTAACGAATGATCGCTATGCCGGGATTGTTGTGGCCATTGGGAGCCCGGTGCAGCGTGCAGGAGTGTGGCGCGAATGGCTGTTAGCTCGCGTGCAAGAAGGCATGCGAATTGCGGTATTGGGTCAATTCGGTTTCCCTATGGATAGTCAGGCAGCTCGCATATTGGGTCTGGACATTGTCCCGGGCACAATAGCGCTTGACACGACACCGCAGATTGTTAGCAAGGATGCGACGATAGGTTTTGAGATCATGCCTGCGCCGGACGCACTTGCAGCGGTTGGTATACGAGTAAGTAGCAGTGGCCATTCGTGGCTGCGCCTGAAAGCGGGTGGTTACGTATATGATGCTGCGGGTCTTATGCCGTGGGGTGCGTACGCGCTGCAGCCCTTCGTTCTGGTCAGCATCAATGCCTCGGGCGGATATCGCTGGGTCGTTCAGCCTATAGATTTTTTCAGGCAAGCATTGGCGTTGCCCGACATGCCAGTTCCAGACTTGACTTCGGAAAATGGACGCCGCCTGTTGTTTACCCATGTGGACGGCGATGGCTTTGCCTCCAGGGGAGAGTTTGCGGGCGGGCGTGAGCAGTACAGCGGCCAGATTCTTTATACGCAAATTTTTTCAAAATACGCGATTCCGATGTCTATATCGGTTATAGAGGGCGAGATTGGCGCGCACGGTATGTATTCTAAGCTCACCACTTCGTTGGAGCCTATCGCACGCAAGATATTTGCTCTACCCAATGTAGAGATCGCCAGCCATACATTTTCGCATCCGTTTTTTCTAAATGAGATTGATAACACGACAGGCCGCCGAGTACGTAAAAATAACAGCATGACGAAGAGCAGCGATGAGGTGTTCGCCATGAAGATACCGAGCTATAAGTTCGATCTTGATCGCGAAATCAGTGGCTCGATTGACTATATCAATCAAAAACTTGCTCCTCCGGGTAAGTCTGTGGTGGCTCTGTTTTGGCCTGGCGATGCCGCTGCGCCCGCCATTGCCTTGCAAAAGGTGGCCAAGGCGGGGGTGTTGAATATTAATGGTGGCGATACCGTCATTACCGACACGGCGAGCAGCTGGACCAATATTGCACCCTATGGCGTAGCCAAGGGGGATCTTGCTGGCGAGTATCAGGTGTACGCGGGCGCAATGAACGAGAATATGTACACCAACGACTGGCTAGGCCCTTATTACGGATTCCGACGCGTGCTTGAGACGTTTGAGATGACGAATAAGCCGATACGGTTCAAGCCTATCGATGTTTACTATCATTTTTATTCCGGTACCAAGCAGGCCTCTTTAACGGCGCTCCGCACCGTTTTTGATGCGGTGCTCAAACAGCCAGTGATGCCCATCTATACGACGGATTACATCAAACGGGCCATGCAGTGGCGCCATGTTGGTGTGGCGCGCGCTGGTGATCGCTGGTTAGTACGGTCCGGTCCTGATCTGCGCCAACTGCGTTGGCCAGGGAAGGGTGTGCCCGATTTGGCCACTTCAGCAGGGGTGGCTGGCTATCTCCCGGGGCCGGGCGGCTTGTATATCCATATGGGAAGCGATGAAGCCACATTTACCATGAGTGCAGCACCCCGTAACGATGTGCCCTATATTGCCGAGGCATCGAGTTTTGTCCGTCAATTTAGCCGCAGGGGTCGTACTATGCGGTTCGAGGCCGGTGGCTACACCAAACCTTTTGTCCAGTTTGCAAACGCTGCGCACTGTCGGTTCAGTGTGGATGGCAGGGCAGGGAAAAATAACAGTACTGCCGGAGCATTCAGGCTGGATATCAAAGGTGAGTTGGCTCAGCCCGTTTCTTATCATTTGATCGAGGTGGATTGTGAGTAAGAAACGTGAACAGCTATTTCCTTTATGGATGCCCTCTCTGATTGCGCTGATCTTGGTCATTGCCCTGGCTACCGATTATCCTCGCGAAGGCATGCAGGCTCGCAGTCTTTCTTCACACGCGCCCTCCGAGCTGTCAGTCGCTTACCTTGAGGCTTGGCTGCGGGTGGAGCCCAATTCTCCGGAGTATCTGGAGTCTCTGGGAGATCAGTACCTACAGCTCGGCCGTTGGAAATCTGCCATACAAACTGCGCAAAAGCTTGAGAGCCTAGATGGGAGCCACATCAACCAGCAAAGGGCGCTCATGCTGGAAATCAAGGCCGTGGAGCAGCTGGCCTACGAGCAGCCTTCTGGCGATAACGCGCGCAAAGCGTTGATGAGCACGCTTAAGTTGGCTCTGGAGCGCAGTGAGCAGTATCAGTGGGATGTGCTTAAGATGCAGTCGCTGGCGAAGACCGCGGCTCAGGTAGGTGATTCTGCATTAATGGGCAGATACTATGCAAAGCTCGCTGCTGCAGACGCAGTTAATGCATCGCACTGGCAACAGTTGCTGGCACAGGCAGCCTTGGCGCAGCAAGATTATGATGCGTCTGCCAGGGCGTATTTTGCAGCCTATGACGCTGCAAGTGCCATCGACCTTAAGCGCCACTATTTCATTGCTGCGCTCAAAGTGCTTGTATCAAATAATCAGACTGCACGAGCATGCGATGAGGCAGCCCAACGTTTGGATACGCTATCCAAAGACCCCGAAACCTTACGCTATCTAATCGACTTGGCACGTCAGGCAAGTCGGGTGGATCTGGTGACGCGCTACGCTCGTGCTCTGCTCGACAGCGCAGAGGTCGCTGGCACAGACGTCAAAAATGATCACGCTCATCGCAAGAATGTGCAACGACCGTCACTGTATGAACAAGGTCGTTACCGTGGAGTAGGCGCGAGGCCTCTCGCGTCCTATGACCCCAAAATACGCGTACCTCGTTTAACGGCCTATCTGTATGCGAGCGATAAGCCTCGGTGGGTTCGGGCTGCTGCAGAAACGGCAACGGATATGGCAGCGCGATATGAACTCGTCTTCAATGCTTTCGTTGAAAGCAATCAGCTTGATGACGCGGAGAAGGTGGCACAAAAGGCGCTGGACGCAGGGCTGGACACAGCGTTGTGGTCACATCGGCTAGCCAAGGTGGCTGTATGGAATAACCATCCGCAGATAGCGCTTGGAGCGTGGCTCACATTGGCCCGAGCATCGGATGATACCGTCGCTTGGGGAGCAGTTTTGAAGCTTGCGCCCCAACTGGATGATTCCGAAGCATATCTGGAGGCATGGAAAAAAATAGCTGCGGGCACAACGAGCACTGGTTCCGATTTTGAGCACGGCAAGAGCGCCTTGTTCACGGAATATATGAAAATCGGTCATTGGAATTCTGCACTGAACATGGCCGATCAGCTCAGTCAATCGGATGATGCTGCTGTACGTCAGCGTGGATTATTGATGCGGGCGCAGGCGACCGAACAATTGGCTTATCAGTTTTCAGAACAAGATCCTCGCCGTGCTGCAGGTATTGTCCGTTTTAACGATGCCATCAATGACGCGGCCAACTACGAATGGGATGTGCCGACCTTGAAGTGGCTCGCACAAAAAGCGCGCGAACTTGGCGACCGTGAGGTCATGGTCGGTTTTTATCAGAAGCTGGCGCTTTTGGAACCTGATCAGACGTCGAAGTGGCAGGGCCTGCTGGGTGATGTCGCAGCGGAGCAGCAATCTTATGAAGCTGCCGCGCAGGCGTATTTTGCGGCGCAGCAGGCAGCCTCGACGCTTGATGAGAAGCGACATTATTTCTTGATGGCTATTAAAATTCTGGTGGCAGGTGATCAGGTTGACCGGGCGTGCTCGGAGGGCGAGCAGCACGTCGGCGAGCTCGAGCAAGATCCAGAAACCTTGCGTTTCCTGCTCAACACAGCGCGTCAGGCAAACCGTCAATCGTTAATGGCTCGCTATGCGCGCGCTCTCATTGCGGTGCCACCTAAAGGCTCACACAGCGGTTATTTTCCAAAGGTCAGGCATCCTAAGCTTCAAGTTCAAGGACTACTCCCTGAAAAAATTATTTATCGCGACGGCCTGGCGGGCGCGCTTGCTTTGGCACAACAGCGCGGCGCACGCATTCATCTGATCGCCACCAGAAATCCTCGTACCAGCACCCCATCCGCTCAGAGAAGCGAAGATTATGAGTCAGCATATGCGGCGTTTGTTGATAGTAAGTTGCTTGATGAGGCTGAAGCTCTGGCTGAGAGGGCGTTAGCCGAAAACATGGATGTGCTCATCTGGGCCCCCCGAGTGGCGCAGGTTGCACAGTGGAATAATCAACCGAAAAAGGCCCTGAAATACTGGCTGCAGTACGCTCAGGCGTCGGGCAATCAGAATGCCTGGGCTACCGTGCTTAAGCTTGCAATGCAACTTGACGATAACCTGGCATACCTGCTGGCTCTGCAGCAAAAGGCAAGTCGTGTCCCCTCAGACATGACCATTCTGGATGAGCTGGTGCAAACGTACGAAAAGCTGGGACGGCCTGAGTCTGCCATGTCTTATCTGAAAGCGCACGCCCGTGGCGCTTTGCGGCAACCGATGTTAGAACGTTATGCCGCTGTGGCAGAGCGGTCGGGCCACGATGAAGTAGCACTGAAAACGTACACGACATTGCTGGCCGAGCACCCCATGCATTCCCTCTATGCTATGCATATCGCCAGTCTGCACTATGAGCAAGGAAATCTGGCTAGCGCGTTGGCAGCTTTACGTCGTGTAAGCGGTAAAGCAGACGATAGACCCGAAACCGCGCCGTACTGGAGCTTGTACGGTCAGCTGGCTCAGCTCACCAACAATAAAAAAGAGGCGGAGCTGGCCTATAAACATTTGTTGGCCACGGGAAAGGCAGATGTTTCAGATTTAGACACGATGACATATTTCTATGAGGGGCATCCTATCGACGCGGGCCGCATCGCCGAGATGTCGTATCGCAAAGACGGGTCTAAGCACGCGCTTGAAGCGGCGTTGACGTTTTATACCCAGGCTGACGCGTTTCCGCGTGTCCAGAAATTATTGGACGAACTTACGCTTGAACAGCGCGTGATATTCGAACGTTCAGTCAGTTTGCTTAGCGCTCGTGCAGAATACTATCTGAAGACCGGACAGTGGAAGGCTGCACTCGAGGATTATCAACATGCAGTCCGCTTGCCCGGGGCGGGTGACCAGACCAAGATTGCGTACCTGTGGGCGCTCGTCGACTTTGGTACCGATGCTGCACTGCGATTGGCAGTGCAGCAGTGGCGCCCCGCTGCGCTGATCAATTCAGGCTACTGGGGGGCTTTCGCAGCAGCGCAGATGCGCTTGAACAACCCTGCTGAGGCGGTGCAGTTTCTGCGCTTGCAGTATCGACAATCCAGACAAGATCCTTTGTGGCTGATGACGTTGGCAGATGCGGAAGCGGCGGCTGGCCGCACCGAGCTTGCATGGAGCTACCGCCGTGAGGCATTTTCTATCCTTGAGAAGAAAGCGGCAGCGATGCAGCCCACACTTAATTCGTCGACATCAGCGACTACACCTGAGCGCCTTGATCTGGGCGCTGCGCGAATCGCGTTGAGCCAGATATTCGCAAACGGCGATGTGTCGCGAGATCTGCTGGTTCATCTGCTCAGGCAAGATGGACGCTCGCCTCAGAGTGTCGCATTGGCGAATTCCATACTGGCCAACACGGCTGGATTGCCGTCCGTCGAAGATGTAATGGTCGGAACGACGACAACACCGTCCTCAGTGGTCAGCAATAAGCGTGTGCTCGACGAGGCCGCGAAATCGGTTGTGCTGGCCTGGGCCGTAAGTGGGGAGCATAACGAGCTGGCACGCGCCTGGCTGGCACGTGAATACGCGAACCGTCTGCTGCAGCCCCCAGATGCGGCAGCCACTCTGGCCCTCGCAGCCAATGACATGGCTGAAATTGGCCGCCAGCTGGAAATTCAAGGGGGAGCCGGTATCCCTGTGGAAACCCGTATCCCGGCATTGATGCGTACAGGTCAGACTGGTGCCGCAGAAACACTCGCTTTTCAGGCAGCACAAGGTGCTCCGGAGAACGACGCGATCAACGATTTGATGGCTGAGACATTGCTACGAGATCGTCCAGCATGGGGCGTTGATACCTTTTGGTCTGACTCAAAGCCTCTTAAGTATATTCAGACCACTGTAGCCGGCGGCCTCAAATTGACAGGACGTCTTGGCCTCGGTTTTGAAGCCGTCCAGCGCAATCAACGCAGTACCAACGAGGTGGACATGCCGTGGGTGCCTGCGTTTGATCGCGAATATAGCCTGGCATTGCATGACACAACAATCGATCGTGATCTGGCAGTGAAACTCGGCTACCGGGACGCCATGGCGTCGTTCGTTCCGTTGAGCCTAAGTGGCGAGTTCAATCGCCAGGGACCGTTTATCGTCAGCGTCATGCTGGGTGTCAACCAGTTCACGGATCTCACACCACAATTGCAGGTGGGTGCAGTTCAGGACGTGCTTCGACTAGGTGTGCAATGGAATCCCGAGTCTCGCTGGTTTCTGGGCGCTGCGGTCGACGTAAACCGCCTTTATTCGCAGAGTTCGACGTTTCACGATCGTACTTATATCGGTCGGGGGGTGCATATGGATGCAGCTCTGGGCTATCGCATTCGCTCCGCGTACCCGGACTGGAGTGTCCGCCTCACCATGGCGCACGGCACGTATCACGCCAGTGATCGAACGGTCGGATCCATGGCCGCTTTGTTTCCAGGTGGCACGGCCCCGCTGGCGTCCGAGTTGATACCCCAAAATTTTACCCAGTACGGTTTGATGGTTGCCTTGGGGAACTCAGATAAGACGACTTACGATCGCACCTGGCGGCCATTCATGGATGCGGGAATGGTGCATGACAACCATGACGGGTGGGGGCCGCAGATTCTGGTCGGGTTAGGCGGGCCTATTGTTGGGCGTGATCGGCTGCAGTTCCACGTACTGTATGAAAAATCGACTCAAGGATCCAGCCAACGCACGATGCAAGTGGGTTTGTCGTATCGAATGTTGTATTGAGCAGGAAAGTGCGTCAAAAGCACTTCCTGGGTAGAAGCATTATTAAATAACAACCGGAGTGACAAAATGAAAATTCTTGAATTCGGAAAACGATATAAATGGGGCGCGTTGCTCTTGGTAGCGGTTTTGTCGGCATGTACATCGATGGCAGTCGGGACTGCTCCCCCAATGGTCGGCGCAGACAGCCTGGTTGTTCTGCCCATCGCCAATTACACAGAAACGCCAGATGCTGGTCATCGCGCACAGAGTATTGCGCAGAGTATTCTGCAGCAGCGAGGATTCCGCACGCTGCAAGAGTATCCACGCTCAGGCGACGCAGATCTTCTGGCAGGCAATCAGTCGGATCAGGCTAAGAAACAGGCAATTGATTGGGCTCGGAGTGTAGGCGCACGGTATGCGCTGACAGGCTCGGTGCAGGAGTGGCGCTACAAGGTTGGTCTGGATGGAGAGCCTGCGGTTGGTCTGACATTCAATCTGTTGGATGTGGACAGTGGCGCAATTATCTGGAGTGCAACAGGCAGCCGCAGCGGCTGGAGCCGCTCTAGTCTGGCAGGTGTAGGTCAGACGTTAATCCAGCAGCTACTGGCGCCTTTGGTAGTACAAAAAGGCTAGGGCTCGTGCAACCACTTATATCTGAAGATAAGTCGCAAGCTCGACGCAAGTTGGATCGTCCATCTGGTGCACGAGGCTGGAAACACCTCATGCGTCTGGAGGGCGCCCGGCCGATTGCTGTAATAGAAACTATCGTCGGAATGACAGTTGTGTTTGGAGTGTGCTATCTGTTTCAGCCAGCGGATCCATTGCTCCTCAGTATGGGTTTTCCATGGATCTGGCTGGCTGCAACAGTATTTGCCTTGCGCTATGGTGCGCTTCTCGGCGTGCTTGCGGGGCTGTGCATTGTGTTGGCGTGGTTATTGTTTTACGGTCCGGGCGCGGCAGGAGAGTTGCCGCCCATATCGTTTGTTGGTGGCCTGGTGCAACTAATTCTCGTGGGGCATTTCTCCGATCTCTGGACAAGTCGTGTTGCTCGAGAGTTAACTGTAAATGAATATCTCGCCGGTCGTCTGGCGGCCATTACCAATAACCATTATTTGCTACGCATCTCGCATGAGCGCCTTGAAAAAGACCTGCTTGCCAAGCCTTCAACATTGCGCGATGCACTAGGACACCTACGCGGACTGGCCGCGTCTGACGGCCAGTGTGATGGCTTGCCTAATATGCAAGCCATGCTCGAGTACGTTGCGCTAAGTTGTCAGATCGGCGAAGCAGGTGTGTTTCCCGTCACAGGCAAGAGCTTGTCATCCGAATCGGTAGCCTGTATCGGTGAACGATTCCAATTAGATGCGCAGGATCCGCTGGTTCACGAGTGTATTGCCACTCAGGCCCTGGTGCACTTTCGCCAACTCGACGGGCTGGACAGCGCATACCTGGCATGTGTACCAGTGCTGTTTTCCGGAGAGCGGCTCGCGGGTGTGCTGATCGTGCGCAGAATGCCATTTTTGTCGTTAAATTTTGATAACCTGCAATTATTGTTGGTATTGATCAACTACTACGCAGACGGGATTGAGCAGCACGTGTTGGTAGACCCCGTGCAGCAGCTTGTGCCGATGTGTCCCGAAGATTTTGCGTTGGAACTCGGGCGTTTGGCACGCATGCGGCGCGTGAGTGGCGTGCAATCCTCTCTGGTGGCACTGGTCATTCCACGCGGCCCGGTCGGAGACTCGCTGTTTGATCAACTGATTCATTTTCACCGCGCTCTGGATATCTCCTGGTCGTTTGCGACGGAGTCGGCTCAAGTAAGTGTGGCCCTGCTGCCTCTGGCAGACCAGAATGACGTTGAAGGGTACCTATTCCGTATTGAGAGTGCCTTCAAAAGCCGGTTCAACACCGACTTTGTCCAGGCACAAATCGCGTCTTACCGCTCGGATATAGATCCGAATAATCCAGGCGAGGGGCTGCTGCAATTTCTATTGCTCTGTGGATATCATGTTTGATGCGCTGACTAAGTATATTTTGGGTGCTGCGGCTATCTCGTTGCAGGGTTTGGCCGTATATACGATTTTGCAGCCGATTAGCATCGTTGACCCTATGCTCGGGTTCTTTTTCTGGCAGGTTCTTGCTGCATTCATGATGGCTTGGTTTGTGCTGGCGGTGCAATCTCGTCGATATCACCGCTTGGGGGGGATGGCCTTTGCCCACGTATTCGTCATGTGCCTGCTATTGCCTGTTGGTGGGCTCGTGCTGTTTATGAGCCTCATCCTTACGGCTGTGGTGTTTCCTTCTGTGCGCAGACCGGCCGAATTTACGTTGGTGGAGAACCCGACCTTTGTGACTTATTTGATTGCCCGGGTAAGGCACGGAATGGGTGCGCGTTTGCGTGCGCGCCTGGAAAACCCCCTTGTGCCCATGGACGATCGATTGTCAGCCATGGCGGCATTTCGGTCTTTACCTCCTCATTTTACGGGTAGCGTATTGCAGAATCTGCTGTCAGACAAGACGGAGGAGATCCGTTTATTAGCTTACGGTATTTTTGATACGGCTGAAAAAGTCATCATGCAGGAAGTGGTTCTGGCGCGGGAAAAAATAGCCCACGCGACCACCTCTGCCGAGCTGGCGGGCGCAAATAGCCGACTGGCCGAACTGCACTGGGAATTAATCTATCAGAATTTTGTGCGGGGTGAGATGCGTGGCCATACGTTAAAGCGCGTAGAGCAATATGCGCAGGAGGCGCTGGAGCTCAATAGCCGTGACGCCAACATGTGGTACTTGCTTGGGCGTTGCGCCTTACTCAAAGAGAGTGCAGACGAAGCAGAGACTTTTTTCTCGAGAGCACAGCGCAATCAGTTTCCCTCTGGGCGCCTTCTTCCGTGGATGGCTGAGGCTGCATTTTTGCGTGGCGAGTATACGAAGATTCCAGAGATGCTGGCCCCATTGAGTCACAGTGGAACGGCGTCATCCATATTGAAGCCTGTTGTGCGTTATTGGACGACCTAATATGGATCTTAGTCGTTCCGCTGCCTCTGCCGATATTGCTTTATTGCTCGAAGGCACATTTCCGTATGTGTCAGGTGGCGTAGGCGCGTGGGTCAGTCAGATTATTCAGGCCTTTCCCGAGCACACTTTCGCCATTGTTTTTCTGGGAGGGCGTCGCGAAGATTACGGCGCGCCACATTACGAGCTGCCGGCCAATGTTGTGCATTTCGAGGAGCATTACATCCATGAACCGCCCGTTTTGAGTTCGGTTCGCGGCGTGACTGGCAAGCGTGAGGTCTACGAGCGTGTTGCTGCGATGCATGATAGTTTGCGCACAGGTAAGGATATGGGTGTAGTGGGCAGGCTGTTGCGCAACATGATTCCTATGATGACTGGCAACGGCGATCTGAGCGAGCAGCAATTTATGCATAGCAAGCGTTCCTGGGACTTTATCACCCAAGAGTATGAGAAATACTGCACAGATCCGTCATTTACCGATTATTTCTGGACAGTTCGCATCATTCATAAGCCGATATGGCAGTTGGTGCGAATTTGTGAAAACCTGATCCCAGCCAAGGTTTATCACACTGTGTCGACAGGCTACGCCGGCTTCTTGGGTGCCTTGCTGCAGTTGCGTACGAATCGTCCTTTGTTGGTGTCGGAGCATGGCATCTACACTAAGGAGCGAAAGATAGATCTTTTGCAAAGCCAGTGGATACGAGATAACCGCGGCATGTTTGAGAAAGACATTTCCCAGGTCAGCTATTTTCAGGATATGTGGATCCGATTTTTCCAGGCAATGGGCAGCATCTGCTATGAGAGCGCAAGCGACATCGTCGCTCTGTTCGAAGGCAATCGCCAGCGCCAATTATCCGACGGTGCTCCTGAGGCCAAGACCCATGTCATTCCTAATGGCATCTCGATTGCCAAGTTCGCGCCTCTGCGCAGCCAGCGTACGGAGGAAATTCCTCTCGTCGTGGCGCTCATTGGGCGAGTGGTGCCGATCAAGGATATCAAGACCTTCATCCGGGCCATATTCATTGCCAACCGTAAACTACCCAATGTACAGGGCTGGATTATCGGCCCTGAAACCGAGGATGGCGAGTACGCACGTGAGTGTCATGAATTGCAGGTGAGTCTTGGTATGCATGAGTCTGTCAAGTTTCTCGGATTTAAAAAAATCGATGCACTGTTACCTCAAGTTGGCCTGGTCGCGCTCACGTCCATTAGTGAAGGATTGCCGCTGGTTGTGCTAGAAGCCTTTGCTGCGGGCGTGCCTGTTGTCACCACCGATGTTGGTTCCTGTCGTGAATTGATAGAGGGTGTAGATGCTGCGGACAGGGCGCTGGGTGCGGCAGGCTCTGTTGTGCAGATCGCCAATCCCGAATCGTTTGCGGATGCCATAGTTGATTTGCTGAGTTCTCCCGAACAATGGTATGCGGCCCAGGCGGCCGGGATTGCGCGCGTTGAGCGTTACTACACCGATACCCTGATGGAAGAAAGCTATAGCGGTTTATACCGCAAGTTGCTGTTCGGTCCTTCAGAAGATATCAAGCCAGGAGTTGCAGGATCTTGAGGAGCACATCATGTCAGGGGTAGGCATCACACTGCGCAAAAGAGCTCGGCGAGGCAGCCTGAGCACCGAATTGTCTGCCTATGCCTATGCGGGCATGATCAGTGCGGGCCCACTGATCTTGTCGATTACCGGGATTCTGCTGATCGGTATCTTAAGCTTGCCCGAGATGGCACACCCGGAGCAACTGGTGCAGTTTCAGGTATCGGCAACCTATCTGACTGCGCTGAGCCTGATTGCGACAGGGCCTTTTCAACTCTCTTTTACCCGCTTTATCTCTGATCGGCTCTACAAGCGGCAGTTCAGCCGCGTGCTGTCGAATTTTAACGGGGTCACGTTGGTGGCAACGGTAGTAACGGGGCTGCTGGGTGTGGTGGCTATGCTCACGGTTTTCAAAGACGAATCCTTGATGTACAGAGTGCTGATGTTGCTTGGGTTCGTCACGCTCAGCAATATATGGATAGGTGTCACCTTTCTTACCAGCGTCAAGCAATACCATGCGGTCTTCCTGTTCTTCTTTGTGGGCTATGTGGTTGCAGTCACTCTTGCGATCAGGCTCAATGGCTATGGCTTGGAGGGCTTGCTGGCAGGCTTCGTAATAGGCCATGTGATCATATTGCTTGCGCTTATCAGTCTCGTAAATTACAAGTTTCGCTCAGATCGGTACATATCGATGGATGTTTTTGACCGGCGGGCTTTTTACGTCAGCCTGGCCCTCATCGGCTTTTTGTTTAATCTCGGTGTGTGGCTGGATAAGTTCGTGTTCTGGTATTCCGCCACCGGGCAGAAAGTTATAGGTTCTTTGCATGCGTCTGTGATCTACGACATTCCGATATTTATTGCATATCTGTGCATTATTCCTGGGATGGCGGTGCTGTTTTATCGGCTAGAGACGAGTTTTGTGGGAGATCAACGCCAGTTCTTTGATGCAGTCCGTTTCGGTGGAACCCTTCAAGAAATACGTTATGCTCATGATGCGATGGTACGCAGTGCCAGGGCCGCGCTTTATGAAGTTTTAAAGGTGCAGACCATTGTGGTGCTATTGATCTTTGCCTTTGGCGGAAAATTGCTGGGGTTGCTGGGCATTTCCGTACTTTATTTACCCCTATTGCATATCGACGTCATCGGGGTCAGTCTGCAAATCTTGTTTCTGGGCATATTAAATATATTTTTTTATATTGATCGCCGCAACTCCGTGCTGAGTCTGACAGCGCTCTTTGTGGTCTTGAATGGGTCACTGACTTGGTTTACTTTGCAAGTGGGGCCAAACTTATACGGGTACGGCTTTGCGGGCTCGCTGCTCATCGTTGTGCTAATCGCCATGTATATGTTGAATCGAAGCTTTGGTTTGCTCGAGTATCAGACATATATGCTGCAGTCCAACTCCTGAACCTATGCGCACTTCTTTTACTTCTTCTAGCCGGCGTCACTTCTGCCAGCGCTGTTTTGGTGGGTTGGCAATTGCACTGGTAGGTATGACGTCATGCGCCCGGTGCGCGTATGCACGAAGTTCTCCTGCACTGCGTAATATCGCCTTTTTCTATGGAAACACCCCCGACTTTTCTGAATTGGAAAAGTATCAGTTTGTCGTACTTGAACCCAGTGGCCAATTTAAGCTTCCCACGAACAGAGGGCAGGGCACGCATTGGCTCGCGTACGTTAGTGTGGGTGAAGTAACATCCTTGCGAGATTATTATTCGGCAATGCCAAAAAACTGGGTAGTTGGGCGCAATACCGAATGGGGCTCCGAGTTGATCGACCAGGGCGCGCCGGGCTGGCCTGTGTTTTTTGCCGAACGCGTGATTGCACCGCTCGTGCAGAGTGGCTATCGCGGATTCTTTTTTGATACGTTGGATTCTTATCAGCTCTTTGCTACAGACGAGAAGACAAGACTAAGAAATCAACGTGGGTTGATCGCGGTTATTCGCGAAGTCAATAAACATTTTCCGTCCGCGAAAATAATTTTGAATCGCGGCTTTGAGCTATTGCCCCAGATCCACGATCAGGTCTACGCGGTCGCGTTTGAATCGTTGTTCAAAGGCTGGAGCGAAGCACGTGGCATGTACGTCGATGTGCCTCAGGATGATCGTTCGTGGCTGCTGGATCGCGCCCGTATAGTTAAGCGTAACTATGGTTTGCCTGTTATTGCCATTGACTATTGTGCGCCCGCTGACAAACAATGCGCGCACGACGTAGTGCGCCGCATACGCGGCGATGGGCTAATACCGTATGTAAGCGACGGGCATCTGTTAACTATCAACCTTGCAGCCTTGTCCAAAGACTGATAACGCGTGTCGCCTTGCGCGGAGTAACGGACAGGCTAGGGCGGTTGTGCTTCCGGCCATTAGTCGTCATGCGTTAACATCCGAACAAAACCTGTTATTTAACATCTTTATCTATCAATTTTTTATTGTTGTATTCCCCGTCCTTTAATCGCTAAAGAACATAGACCAAAGAACATAGATATTTAGTACAGGAATTTAAGCATGATCACAGAGAAAGAAACTGTATTGGTGACAGGCGGCGCTGGGTTTATTGGCAGTCACACCACAGTTGCCTTGCAAGAAGCTGGATACCGCGTGCTTATCCTCGATAACCTGTGCAACAGTGATGTTGCCGTGTTGGATGCAATCGCCGAGATTACCGGTGAGGCACCTGGCTTCATCGAAGGAGACATTCGAGATCGAGCTCTGCTTGATGAGGTTTTTGCCAACCATCGTATTGATGCCGTAATGCACTTTGCAGGGCTGAAGGCCGTAGGTGAATCGAGCGCCGAACCGCTGTCGTACTATGACAATAATGTAAATGGCAGCCTGCAGCTGCTTCAGGCTATGCAAAGGGCCAGTGTTCGCACCATCGTATTCTCGTCATCAGCAACCGTATATGGCGAGCCGCAGTCGCTTCCGCTAACCGAGTCCCACCCTCGATCCGCCACCAACCCCTATGGACACACGAAGTTGGTGGTAGAAGAAATGCTCGAGAGTCTACATGCCAGCGAAGCAGGGTGGCGTGTGGCGCGTTTACGGTACTTCAATCCCATTGGTGCTCACGGCAGCGGACGGATCGGAGAGGCACCGCAGGGAACACCAAATAATTTGTTGCCCTATGTCGCCCAAGTTGCAACAGGCAGGCGAACTGAGGTGCAAGTATTTGGTGCAGATTACGACACGCCCGACGGCACAGGTGTGCGCGATTACATACATGTTCTTGATCTGGCCGACGGGCATGTTGCAGCGCTCGCGTACTGCAGGCGTACTCACAATGAATTGCTGACCGTTAATCTGGGTACAGGAAAAGGGCATTCAGTGCTTGAAATGATCGCAGCATTTGAGCAAGCCAGCGGCAAACAGGTTCCATATAAAATCGTCGCGAGACGGCCTGGTGATATTGCACAATGTTGGGCCGATACAGAGAAAGCCTATCGTCTGTTGGGATGGCGTGCTTCACGCACCTTATCCGAAATGTGTGAAGACGCATGGCGTTGGGAGCAAAGTCGCGGTGGTGTCGAAGCGGCTGGCAAATGAGTTAATCTTCATGGCTCGCTCGGCAAGTTCTTTTGGTGCTGTGAGAGTGCCTTCTATCCAATGCGTTACGGCACCGTTCCTATAGGCTCGCGCGTAGGCGGCATGGTTGATACCATAGTTGACCCAAGGCCTGAGTGCGCGATAGAGGCGATGCAGGCTGCAACTGCGGTGTCTTGTGGGCATACGACCGGTACGCCCGTCGGCCTGAAAAACGCTTTTCAGTGTTTGGAGTCCCCGTTTTGCGCGCTATTACAGGGTATCGCTCACTAGCCAAACAAGAGTGCAATTTGAACGGCTTTTCGGAGAATCGAAATTGATCGCGGTTGGGACCGTTTACCGCTCGTCATTCAACTGTGATCGGAAGAGCGTCGCCTGTAATGTGTATCTTTTTAAACGCCGAGGCTTCAAAGCAAAAGATTTCAATATTTCGCTAATGCGGGGTGAAAAGTGTCGCCTAGACATTGCGCTGGAACTGTTCTCGCCAGTAACGGAGCAGTCTCGCTCGTGCTATCCTGATTCTATCGACCACGCATGCGTATCAGAAAACGCAAGTTGAAGTCGTGACACTTGATTACTCATCGTCGCGCTAACTTGAAGGAAATGGGGAATCATCATGGCAAAAGAGACAAGAACAGCTGGTAAACAAATCCATTTGCCAACGGAAGAACAGCTATTGGCGATGTCTCCTTCTGAGTATATGAATTCAGCGCAACTCGCGTTCTTCCAACATCGCTTGCAGGAGCTGGAGCGAGAGATTCATAACAACACAGATAAGACCACCGAAACCTTGCGTGGTACGGAGTTTGTATCAGATCCAAGCGATCGTGCCACTATCGAAGAAGCATACGGAGTGGAATTTCGAACACGAGATCGTGAACTTAAACTGCTTATCAAGATACGGCAGGCGTTGGGCCGCATAGAGTCTGGCGACTATGGGTGGTGCGACGAAACCGGAGAGCCAATCGGCCTTGGCCGTTTGCTAGCACGTCCGACCGCTACCTTAACGCTAGAAGCACAAGAACGGCGAGAATTACGACAGAAGTCTTACGAAGATCGATAAGCATTCGTTGTCCATGTGCACTATAGTAAACAGCGTTCATATAGCCTGAGCGAAAATAATTTATATGATCGCAATTGATCGCTTTTAGAGCCGCTGTATATGACCTGGTCCTGTGGATTAGATGTTTAACGACTTAATCGGCAAAAACATGCCGATGTAGTGAACCAAATTGCTGAGAAAGTAAATATTTAGTTCTTTATTAGAAATCTGACGTTCTAAAGCGAAGCTGTCGCCCAAGAAATTTCTTCAAGATTGAACGAACGATTGGACTCGCCGCTGCTCTGGCTCTCAATTCGTGGCTTAGAATGAGTTTTATGGCTTCGACCAACTTGACGGCGTGATGATGGAAGGGTTAGCAATGCGAGGGGTGTGCTTGCCTAGGAGAATAAAATGATTGAGTTCGAAGTCAAAAACATGACGTGTGAGCATTGCGTAGAGACGATAACCCGTGCAGTCAAAGAAACGATTCCTCAAGCGACTGTTCATATTGATCTACGTCAGCATGTAGTCCGCATCGAAGGAACCTCCGACACAGAGGCCATCCATCGCGTCATTCGAGAGGTTGGATATACGCCTACACTCAAACAATAAGTGAAAGTCGAAATATTGATTTGTTTCAGCGCCGGCTCGTACTGGACACTGCTGAGCAAAAAGGAAGTCAAGGATTGCCTTAAAGCGGAGTTGTCAGACTTTCTTGCTTGCCGACGCCTTCTTTTCTTCTAGAACGGGAGCGTCAGCTTCATCAGAGAACGGGGCACTAGTCTGTGTAGCGTTAGGTAGTACATGTTGGGCGTACTCCAACGCCGAGGTCATATTCGGCCATCCCAGAGAGGCTCCGCGTTCCACTGCTATATATACGGCTTCATTTCGACTATGGACATTCAGTCGCTGATAAAGCGATTCTGTGTGAGCTCTGGTGGTTGCCACCGAGATGTGCAAGTGCTGGCTTACCAGTTTTATAGGGTAGCCACGAGCAAGTAGAACGAGCACCTCATACTGACGGGGTGTGACCCCTAAAATTTCGCATTCAATGGAGACACAACTAAGTTTAGTTGACATCACGGCTCGCACAGCTCCCGACGATACGTCTGCATCCAGGCGTCGTTTAGACTCAGTTTTGTGCTGTGACAATGGAAAACACCTGCCACCCGCCAACACCAATCTGACGGAAGCTTCGAGTATCGCGGGCACAGCATGCCGCGCAAGATACCCCGCCACAGGCGCTGGCAAGGTCTGAACCCACTGCGGCATTGTTTCATCGTCCGACAATAATAATATTGAAGTGGGTGAGAACGCGCTGCAGATGTCGGGAATTAGGCGATGCAGGTTTTTGAATGTGGTTATAGAAAGCACCAATATCGCGCACTCAGCGCCTTCTGGTCGTACGTCAAAGATGGATGAGTAGTCTGTACTTTGCAAGACGTATTCTGTGCGCAGGCTTGATAGCGCCTGCACGATACCTAGTCGCAACAGCGGATGTGGCTCGACAATTTGAATGGATCTCATGAGTTACCTTTTTTAAAAAAGGTGATATATCCGGAAACACTGTGCGATAGTTTTTATTCAAATTAGTATGGCCTATTATTATTCGATGCAAGTCCCAAGTAGCTATGGAAATTTTCGTGGCCATCATGAGGCGCTAAGTGGCCACGCTACTTCGACATCGAGTTGCGCCTCGCCCGTGCCCAGCTGGTCTGTTTCAAACCGATCAATCTCGCCATCCATCAAGTGATGGACAACTGTCACACGGCTGTTCTCCACTTCGTGTAATTGATAGTCAGATACGTGAAATTGATTCGTGCGATTATCTAGTAATATGACACGTTGGTTAATTCGGGGCCAGAAATGCCGTGAAAGTGGCTTCCGGTAGTGGCCCCACAATGCAACGAGTACCGCGTTGCCGCATCCCGCAATAAGATACAGGCTAAGTATGTCAGCTGTTGGGCCCAAAGAGCCAGCTACATTGTCTATGTTCAAAATGCTTCTTGCACCGTAAGTGTCAAACACGCCTTGTCCTATTAGAAAGACAAACCCAATCCAGCCTGCAGTGGTAAGGGTAAAGTCTATGACATAGCCCAGAGGTGTACGTTTTGTAAAAATAATTAACGATTTATTGTTCATGGCAATTCCTTAATCCCTCGATCGGGGCTTGTCCACCGGGCCCGACGTCGGCGTATTCTCAACATAACTTTGGGAAAGCCCCAGATAACCGTTGTAAAACTAATGAGCCAGTATGCAAATGGATACCAAACCACCCAGAAGAGCGAGCGAGACAAGCCTGGCTCATAGCGACGGTCGATTACGATACTGACCATGAACTGCACCAGGCACATTACTGCCAGCACCATACCCGTGAAAGATGGCGGCATTAAAACGCGTACACGTATGTCTTCTGGTAGGACGATAAATTGATCAAGTGCCCAAAGGCCTATTGACAGCGCGAGCGCAAAGGCCCATGCGATAGAAAGAAAGTAGTCGAGCATCAAAGGCCATAGGCGGGAGTATTTCCACTTCCATATCGTTGGCAGATTTTTCAGAAACACCTCTGCGCCACCCTGGGCCCAACGTAGACGTTGCTTAAACAGGCCAGACAATGTCTCTGGCATCAGAATCCAGCATAAAGCGCGTGGTTCATATAGCACACTCCAACGTCGACGCTGAAGCTTCCATGTGATGTCAATATCTTCGGTGATCATGTCCAGACTCCAGTACGCAGCCTCTGCGACTGCCTGGCGCCGAAAGGCCGTGCACACTCCTGATACCGTAAAAACTTGCCCATAAACACGTTGTGTACGCTTGATCAGGCCAATTATTGATGAAAACTCACCTACCTGAATGCGACCAATTAACGTAGAACGGGTGCGTACTCGTGGGTTACCCGTAACAGCACCTACCCGCTCATGATTTACTAGTGGCTCAACTAAATAATTGACGGCGTGTGGCGCCAGCATGGCATCACCGTCAATGCATACTAGATACTCACTGCGGGCCACCAACGCGCCCATTCTCAATGCCATTGCCTTGCCCTGATTAATAGCCAAGTGCACCACACGCAGCCGAGGATGAACCATGGCTAAACGGTCAAAAAGCTGACGGGAATCGTCCGTAGAACCATCGTTGATGACGATGACTTCAATATTTGGATAGTGCTGATTAAGCGCCGCCATTATCGTCTGCTCGCCGTTGGCTCCTTCGTTGTGACACGGGATAAGTATGCTAACCAAAGGATGGTCGACAAGCGTGGGAGGTATGTCGCTGGGCCAGGTCCACTTTCTCTCCCAGTGCACCCAGAAATAAATACCGCCTGCGATCCAGATACCCGACATGAAGAGAGGATAGAAGAATACATAGCTAAGCAGCATGTCACTGGTGAGTGACAGCAGTAGCCCCACTGGAGCACCTAGCGCCGCGCACAAAATAAGAAAGGCAATCAATCGATCGGTCATCGTATCGGGTACCAGGAATTCGAGATCGCAGGCCGGATAATTTTCAGCTTTGGATGGTCCTGCACAAAATCATCCGGGTAATATCCGAAACTTTTGGCGCCGCGCAACTGCATGCGTTTCAGCCACGTGGCCAGCACTGCGGAGTCAATAGGCTTATTGTCTGTGTCGTTATGGCGTCTGCCCCAGTCGGTGGCCTGGATTTCGAAAATTGTTTTGTCCATGGCCCCCGGATGTGTAGCCACGGCATCGACCAACCTATCGAGCCATGCGCCGGCCTGAGCCATAGGTATTTTTTCCATCAATGGCATAGCCATAGGCGCGGTCCAATCATACGAGGCCAGGAAATTATCGAAATTCTGCGCATACCACTGTTCGCTTTCGGGATCCAGAATTGGTTGCGCGAAAATATTTCGGGCCGTCTTGATTTCTTTCCCACGGATTCGTTGCACGTGTCGTGTGATCTCGAGGGTAAAGGCGGTCAGGGCCTCGGTCTTAAATTGCGTCCAGCGCCATAAGGTATCTGGATTTGCGCGCAAAACTTGTAAGTCGGGTGTAAACCCTGCGGCTTTGTATGCGGCCAACGCATGAGGGCTGGCATCCTCAAAGTCAGTAAGCACAGCATCATCATGGTACAGAATACCGTCGAAATTAGACGTTCGTGATAGGTCTTCATACAGTCGGATAATGGCTTTGCGCGCAGCCGGGTCGAAAGGGGAAAGGCGGCGATAATAATCGGGGTCCGAGTAGGTTGTGCCTGTGTCAGGATTCCAGCGCATGACGCGATCTATGTTGGAGTCCAAGTCGAAACTCAATACTGGTAGCCAAGCATAAACGTTGACGTGGGCACGCGTCATAAGCTGCCAAGCTGCGCGATTGAATAGGTCGGCCCGCATAGGAATGACGCTGTTTGGAAAATATACCGACTTGACCAAACCGTTTCCATCTGGGTCTGCAAACGCCTGCAAAAACACTGTATTGATCTGCATATCAGCAATTCGTTGAACCAGCTCCCCAAGGTTGCGCTCCATCTGTGCAGGATCCGCATCGTATACATAGTCGAGGTCTACTTGGGCAACACGCAGTGTGGGTTTTTCCGCGATATGGGTAAGATAATTGGCAAATGCAGTGATGCTAGGATCATTGGAGATAAGCAGACGGGGGGTATGCATGAGGTCATCTACCGATGCCAGCCCGTCATCAAGCGTGAGCGCTACCGAATAGCCATTCTTAGCGATAATTTCAAGCGCTTCTCCAGAGACCGCGCCATACGGCCACACCCATACTCTGGGATGCTTTCCAGTTACTTCGATTAATTTATTCGTGATGGTTTTTACATCATGAGTGATGCGTGCTTCGAATTGCGCCTGTGTTTCGTACATTCCGGTCTGAGCATCATAAATGCGTGTGTTGGCGGCAGGCTGTGTGTTGCCCTGCGGATTTGCAGGCACACCATAATGAAGGTTGTAACTATGGGACCCCACCTCAACAAGACCTGATCGTGACATTTCGGCAATCTCTTTCCAGGTTAGAAATTGGTCGCGCGGTCTCTTGTTGTCTCCATACGCAACCGTTTGGTCCGCTGGCGTGTCGATCCATGCTCCTACCGGTGCAAGTACTGCGGGCCAGTCGTAAGACTTCAAAAGTGGGAAAACCGTTGTGTAGAAGCTGCGATATCCATCGTCGAAGCTGAGCAAAATAGCTTTTTTGGGTAGCTGCTTGCCACCTTGTTTTGCAGCGAGTATTTGATCAATTGAAATGGGGTGATAGTCATTTGCCTTCAACCACGCGAATTGTTCCCGCAGCTTAGATGACGTTACGCTCATGAACCTTTGATCGGGTGCGTCGTCCTCGACCTCATGGTAGGCTAGCGCCCGAAAGGTATTTGGAGGTGCAGTGGCCCCCACACTTACAGCTCCGCGCGCTGCGGGTGGAACAAACTTGGGCGCATTTGACGCACAGGCAACTAGCGTGATCATGGCAATTAACCCAGTGGCAAGACGAAATAACGTTTGGCAAGTCAATTGCATAATCACTTCCTAAAAACGCAGATTCATGTCAAACATGATTTGGATGTCACGTTCACGTATGCCGTCATAAGGACGGCTAGTTACGTTGACAACCGCCCCAACATCGAAGACATCGTTTGTTCGGTAACGCAAGCCATATCCTAAGGACACGACCGCCGCAGTTCCATAACCTTTTTGGGCATAGGCGCCAGCCCCAGCCGTGAAGGTCTGCACCACAGAGTCTTGATAGCGTTGGTAAAGACTGTGAGACAAGCGAAGGGAGGGCATGACGAACAGATCAGAACGTGGGTTGAAATAATTTGCTTCAATTTGGGAATTGCGTGAGCTCGAAAGCTCAAACAAAAGGTCAGCCTTGAAGGTGGGCGAGACATAAAGCTGTTGGCGCCCAGTTATGGTGGCAGCGAGCCGCTTGTTCCCATCTGTAAAGCGTGAGGGGGTCAGGTTTGCTGACCATTCACTGGTCTCGTCTGAGTGCCATCTGACGCTGAACCCTAGTGAGTTTGAGTAAACGTTGGCCAACAGGGCGCGTAGCGGAGTGTCTCGAGAAAGCAGCTCGCCTGTTGCGCCAAGTTGCCAATGATCATTCAGGTCATAAGTGGCGCTTGCGCGTAATCCGAGCTTGATGCCGTACCCATAATCGTTTGTTGATGCTTCTGCTTCCGCAGTGATACCACGAGATCGCCATTCTGCGCCTGCTCGCTGCCAGCGATAATGCGCTTTTCCTTCTTGAAATTTTCCCTCGGCATACCCTGCACCAGCAAAAGCTCTCCAGTTGTAATGAATGGGTGCCGAGTAAAGTACAGTATCTATCCCCATATCGCCATTGCCTGATACTGGGCTACCTGAGGAGATGCCGCGATAGCCCGCTACCCTAAGTTCTTGTTTGGTGTGCACATCCCAGTCGCGCTTTAGGCGCAATGCCTGCTGATTTTCTGGAAATCGGGTGTTTGTGTCTTGCATTAACGATTCTGCTTGTTGCCATTCTTGCAGATCGAGCGCAGTTGAACCTTGCCCCAGTTCTACCTCCAGGGCGCGGGGCGAGAGCGTTTCGGCTAGCTTCAGTTCACGTTCGGCCTTGCGAGGTTTTTGTTGACTCCGATACCCCGAAGCCAGCGCGGTATGCAACGACGTATTATTGGGCGCGTTGGACACCATTGCCTCGAGTTGAGTCACAGCCAGTTTTGCATCACTGGTGTACAGGTTAGCCAGAGCGGATGTCTTCATTAAGTCCACTTTCTTTTCATTTGGCTGTCTAATCGGCTGGCCTTTCAGAAGAAGCCAATCGGGCTCCGCATCGATTGCCGCCTGGAGCAAATCACTAGCCTCACGATAGTGACCGCTTTCAAGTAGCGCGTAGTACATACCAATGCTTCGGTCTGCTTCTAGTTGTTTATCGGTGCTTGCGCCTTTACTATTTATTTGAGCCGTATAAATCTCAACCGCCTTTTCAGGCTTTCGCAGATACAGGTAGGCGTCGGCGACATCGCCTAAAGCGTAGCTAGGTACTTCTATTCCTTCTGCCTGCATGGACTCGTACTCTTGAACAACATCCGCCATTCGCATTCTTGCGTGAAGTGCTTGCAGTCGGTCGGTGCGCATACGCAAATCAGCAGCGTCTGAGGCCGGGATACCACCCTGCGAGATACCAAGGAGCTTGTCGTATTTATCGATAGCCTCATCCGCAACCAGAAATCGGTTACTTTCGTCCTGGCTTGCCAAAGGTGCAAAACGTGTCAGCTCAGCGGCTTCATCGGCTTCTAGCATCTGAAGTTCGGCGGCGCTGACTAGTTCGGGGTGTTCCCGCGCAACGCGAAGGGCAGGTCCATATAGCCTGGCTGCGCGCAGGCTATTTAGGTACTCTCGAGTGACGTACGCTTTCTTGGGCGCCATTGTATGAGCGCGGGTCGTTAGTGCGAGCGCTTGGCTTACATCTTGTTGTTTTTGATAGGCATAAGCGAGCGCCAATTCGATGTCGGCCGTGTCAGACCGTTGTTCGGTCAACGACTTACCAATGGAAAGGGCTTCGTCTGAACGTCCGGCATCTACGAGAGTTTTGATTTCCCCCACTATGAACCTTGCTTGTTCGGGGTAAAGCTTGCGTCCTTCTCGATAGTGGGCAATACCTGCATCCCACTGTTTCAGATCTCGGTAGGCTGCCGCGACGTCGGCCTGCACATCAGCAGGAAGTGGACGTGGCGAAGATTTAATCACTTCATAAGCTGTAATCACCTCACTGGGAGATGCGGCCCATGAGGCGATAAGAATATGATCGTAAGCAGCACGCAGGTTTTGTGGATTCAGTCTTTGCTGATCACGGAGCATTTCCAAGGCCGGTTTAAAATTGCCCGCACGCGCCTGGAGAATTTTTGCGTCGTACTCTTGTCGGGTGAGCGCCTGCGATTGGCAACTTAGCAAGCCCATGATTACGCTGCTGATGCAGACGTATGCAGTTTTTCCTAACATTTTACGTCAGACTGCCCTGACCAGGTGCAGCCATAAGCATGGACATTTCCTCCCATCGGTTTACTCCTAGAACCGTTGCGCGTTTTGGCTCGATCTTTGTGGCACGGTTGTATGACTGATACATGCCTGCTTGTCGTATTGTTAGTCTTTGATTTGCTGAGTGCTAGAAAACATGATGAGGCCTACTCGCAGTAAAGAAAATGTGCTGTTTATCCTACATAGCGGAGACGAAAGGAGTAGGTTGTTTATCCTAGTCAGTCGGTGAGGAATATCCGCACTTCTGGGGGTGAAGCGAATGATCAACGGTTATTACCTGCCCGGGGGTTACGCGAATAGCTCCGGCGCCTGTTATCGGTGTCTCTGGCATAGCAACAAGCGGGACGCGCCTCGATCCACCGTCGACCCGCTTCCCGTTCTCTTGGCAGGGCAGGGGTGCGAAGGGCTGTATGTACCATTTCCGGCCTCGGTTTCAGTGCATGCCGCCAGCCTGGGGGCAGAATTGACTCTGGACTGAGTGAATGGCGTTTACTCTTCATCGTTGCGTACAAGAATGATTGATCGCACACATCAGCTCGCCACTCCCGATTGAGATCCGCTCAGAGATCCGGATTTTCCCAAATGCAATTCTCGAGTTCGTGGGCAACTGATGACGGGAAGACGCTAATGATTTTTTCAGAGTGGTGACGGACGCATGCCCGAGGTTGTCACGAACGTGGCGTAAGTCGACTTGGTAGTTGGCCACAGCAGTAGACACTCGGCCTCTTTGCGGCAGCTCGCTTAGTCAGATCGAAAGAACGGAACTAAATTTGGAGCAAAGGTGCGTTGCAGCTTTGTTGAAAATTTAGTTCCTAAACTGGGCGGTAATTTAGTTCCGGGCACTGTGAGAGACGCATGTTCAGCCCGGTGGAAACGTGAAAGACTCATGTTCTTTAAAACGCATAATGTGTATTATGTAAAGTCGTGTATTTGGACAGCCATAGGCAATTATCCATCTCCCACTGCCGCTCACTTCAGCACTGATGCGTTGAACCATGGCCACAGCGTTGAAATCCCGTAACCTGTCAGCTTGTAGAAGTTCCGCTAGTCTCTGAGTATGGAGTCCAGGTAACTCAGTCTATTCAGTACATGTGAGCGCTTGGCGGGAAAGGTTTCTTCTGCACCCGATAGTTTGGGAGCAACTGCACGCAGCTTTTGCTAGGCCCTTCGGCCACTTGACCAGACGTATGTCCTGGCGCACCATCTTTGTATGTAATGCCTGTGTGGCGCTATAAGCTACATCGTCTGGAGGCCGCTTATGCCGCTCGTCAACGGTACCCGGTTAAATGCTCGAGGCTACAGCGCCACTGCAAAAACCCTGCATTGGCTGATTATGCTGATTGTGTTGGCGCAGTTTGTGGTTGCGCTGTTAATGCCGCATATCGGTCGTAATACAGAGCTTGTACCGCTGATCACCCGCCATTTTTCGCTCGGTGTCGTGATCTTGGTGCTGATGGCGATTCGGCTCGTGCTGCGATTGCGTCGCCCCGTTCCGCTAGACAGGTCTGAACTGGCTGACTGGGAGCGTTGGTCGGCCTATACAACCCATGGCCTTTTTTACTTCATTCTGTTGATTGGGCCATTTCTGGGCTGGGCCTCGGCATCGGCTCATTCACTGCAAGTTAGCGTATTCGGTGTCATCCCCCTTCCCAGTATCGCCGCGCCCAAAGCCTCTTGGGCACTTACTGCGGGGGATGTACACAGCTTCATGATGTGGGTATTACTTGCGCTAATTGGTCTACACATGGCGGCCGCGCTGTATCACCATTTTTTCCGGCACGACAGTGTGCTTCGCCGCATGCTTCCGGCTACGTCGCGTCGAGTTGACTGACCGACCATTCGTCGCCCAGGTCGCCGAGGAGCGAGACGGTATTTGGCAATCGCGCTGTCCGTGTACGCTTAGAAGCGCTTGACGCGCATTGATAGGCTGAGCCTCACTCATGCCAATCTCTGAAAAGCATTGTGATCAGCCACCAGACGCCTCTTACTTATTGTTCCGCACGACCTATAGATCCGAACTCGACCGGTGTCTTTGCGTAAAACAATTCCAGATTGGGTTCTGCATTGAGGCGCTCGAATAGCCTGACAGACTCTTCTTCAGACACAATCATTGTGACCTCTAGTGGTTGATCTGCCAATTCAAGAAAATGCGCCGAATGTAGTCTATGCCGGCCGCCAACGCCGGTTTGCGCGCCGATCAGTGTCGCACCATGAAGTTGCATGGATTTGGCAAGATCAAGCAACCAGTCGCCGATTTGCTTATGCCCGTGACGACGATCTTGCACAGTAAAAAATGTTATTTGATAGCCCTTCATGGTTTTAACCTCCAGACTGACTGGCCTTCAACCGCACAACAAACGCTACGCCTTTGGACTGGGTAGCTCAGGCCGGGGCCATGCGTGTCTTTAGTCATTTTCAGCTGCCCGTTTTATGATCAGAACTTGTTCTGTGAAACTTCAGGCCAGGGCGATGCATGTCTGTAGTCATTTTCAAGCGCCTTTTTTATGCTCAGATTTTGCTCTGTAAAATCTCAAGCCGCTCCGGCTCGTGGAAAGGCCGCCCTGCCCGCAAACACCGCTCGATCACCCAGCGTAGCTTCAATGTGCAGCAATCGGTTGTACTTAGCCACCCTTTCGCCTCTGGCCGGCGCGCCAGACTTAATTTGCCCACAATTTAGCGCCACGGCCAGGTCAGCAATACTGGTATCCAGGGTTTCGCCAGATCGGTGCGATACCAGGCAGGCGTAACCGGCCTGTTGTGCAATTTTTGCTGTTTCCAGTGTTTCGGTAACGGTTCCGATCTGGTTGGGTTTGATGAGTATGCCGGTGCAGCAGCCCGTGTCTATTCCGCGTTGAAGAAACTTTTTGTTAGTGACGAAGATATCGTCACCAATAATTTGCACCTTCTTGCCCAAGCGGGAAGTAAGGCGCTGGAATCCGTCCCACTCTTCCTCTGCCAACGGGTCTTCGAGTGAAATAATTGGGTAGTGCTTGAGCCAGTCGGCCCAGTAGTCGATCATTTCGTCCGTGGATAGCCTGTGCGCGTCCCTATGCAACACATACTCATTGTGGTGAAAAAATGTCGTCGCTGCCGGGTCCAGGCCGATGGCGATTTGTTCGCCAGGCCGATAGCCTGCGCGCTCGATGGCCTGCATAAGCACATCCAGATATGCAGCATTGGATGCAAACGATGGCGCGAAGCCGCCTTCATCCCCTACGGTGGTGGGCGCGCCGGCATCGTGCAACACATCATGCAGTGCATGATAGGTTTCCGCTCCGAATCGCAACGCTTCACGAAATGTTGATGCACCCAGCGGGACGAGTTTGAATTCCTGGATGTCTGAACCATCGGGCGCGTGTTTGCCGCCATTAAGTACATTAAACATGGGAACAGGAAGCACGTGGGCTTCATGCCCCCCAAGATACTCGTATAACTCAACACCGTGGGATTGCGCAGCGGCTCGCGCGCATGCCAGTGAAGTGCCCACAATGGCGTTGGCGCCCAGGCGCTGCTTGTTTTCAGTTCCGTCCAGCTCCAGCAATACTGCGTCGATAGCGGGCTGATCGTCTGCCATCAAACCGGTCAATGCCGGCGCAATAATGTCGGTGACGTTTGCGATAGCATGTAGTACGCCTTTGCCTTCGTATCGGGCGGTATCGTTATCGCGGCTTTCTATTGCTTCGTATTTTCCTGTTGACGCCCCGGCAGGTACAGCAACGCTGGCCACTGTGCCGTCGGCCAGCCCCAAAGACATTTCGATGGTCGGATAGCCTCGAGAATCAAGCACCTCAAAGGCTTTCACAAATGAGACTCGTGTGTTGTTAGCCATGAGTGCCTCCAGATTCTTTGTTGAGTACTGACATTATGGACGAACAGCCTTTCAGGCTAAACGCGGTTAATACGATTGCTTTGCGGGGATTACGCCTCGCACGCCGCCGCGCGGGTTTTCCACATCATCGCGATAACGAGGGATTAAATGCATGTGTACATGGGCAATGGTCTGCCCCGCCATCTCCCCCACATTGATGCCAATGTTGTAGCCATCAGGCGCGTAGTTTTCAACCAGCCACACTTTGGCCTCGCTGAGTAATTGCAGCAACGCAATACGTTCTTGATCCGTTGTGTCAAAGTAGTTGACTACGTGTCGACGCGGGATTAACAGCAGATGCCCGGGTGTTACCGGGTTTAGGTCGCGCCGGGCATAGACCAGACTATTATGGAATAACACGCTGTGGCCGGGGGTGCAGAAGGGGCATGCTGACATCAGTGTTTCCGTTATGAAGTCACAATGGGTTTTTCATGTTATTGCCCTTCCCTTACCATATATAGTAGTACCGTTTGAACGGCCTGACGATGGTAATTCTGTTCTGGTTCGAGTTATTTTATGTAGGCTGAAATGCCCCGAGTGCATAAAACAGTGTTGGCAATGAAGTGTCAGTCGATACCGTATGCGTAGCTACTAACGCACTCATAGTGCCTAATCGACTCTCAATGTCCGGGTCTTCTGTAACCACCCCACCCTGGGGAATTGTTCTCATCTCTCGCCCCAAAATCGGACAACACATGAATGCCAGACACCTCGAATTTAGATCTAGGCAATCTGCTGCCAACTCGTTAGAATGAATAAGGAGATGGTATTCCTCCTTAACCGCCCTGCCCCGGGCTGATGATGCCTACGTTAACCTCGGCAGTCGAGGCCCGTAGGCGTTTTTTTGGCCTGATGCTGCCGCCAACCGAATCAATCGGAGGTGTGCAATGGCAAGTTCAAACCCCTCTTCATTCTGGCGTGCCGGTTCAAAAGAAGAACCCAGGCCGGCAGGCTGCGCGCCAGGTACCGCACCCGCGTTAAGCGTCTTGTTTCTTGACCCGCAACGCAGTATCAAATTATCTAAAACCTTGCCGCCACAGCCCGATTATTTTGTTGATTTAAATATAGATCAGGCTGTAGACACCATTATTGCGATCCGCCAAGAGTACAACCTGGCCGGAGTCTTTCGTGAACCGCTGCGTGTCAAAGACGACGTTGAGTACCGCCATGAGGTATTTCGTGACCTCGAGGAACAGCCGTTACAGCAGGCGTTGATCGCTTTCGCGGTAGAAATGCGAAAAATGCGCAACTACCTGGCACAGGTCGAGAAACTTAATTACCCCTATCAATCAAAACGTTGGTACATCGAGGCCATTCTGGTCTATTGCGATGCGGTTATTGCACTGGCCCAGGTTCTGACGGGCAGTGCCGTGAAGTCTCGTGCCATGGGTGGTTTACTGAGGGAATATCTATCTGCTTATGTAGCATCAGCACAGTTTAAAACGCTAAATAATGAGGTGCGCTCACTGCTCTCTGAGTTGGATTCCATTACCTATAGCGTTCGCATCAATGGTGACACGTTGACTGTGCGTCATTATGGCGATGAGGCTGACTATAGTGCAGTAATTGAAGCCACGTTTGAAAAATTTCGTCAGGGCCAAGTTCACGACCATCGCGTCAAGATATCTGAGTATCCGGAAATGAACCATATCGAGGCGAAAGTGCTGGATTTCGTGGCCTTACTGAACCCCGATTCGTTCCAACGGCTGGATGATCTTCACGCCCGCAGCAAGAATTATCTGGATGCAACCATTGCTGAGTTTGATCGCGAAATTCAGTTTTATCTAGCGTATATAGAGTATATGGCGGGGTTCGCGAAGATTGATCGCCATTTTTGTTATCCCTGCGTAAGTGAATCAGATAAACACATACTCGCCAGAAATTGCTTTGACATTGCGCTCGGTAAGAAGCTGCTTTTAGTGGGAAAGAGCGTGGTATGTAACGATATCGAGTTAAAGAATGGCGAACGCATGATTGTCGTGAGCGGTGCAAACCAAGGGGGTAAAACCACTTTTTCGCGGATGTTCGGGCAAATGTTTTACCTGGCCAGCATGGGCTGCCCCGTGCCAGGCACGGAAGCCAGCTTGTTGTTGAGTAACGAAATATTTACGCATTTCGAGCGGCAAGAGGACATTAATAATCTGCGCGGAAAACTCAAGGACGACCTCGTTCGGATCCACCATATATTGAAATCAGCAACCCCACGCAGCGTTCTGGTCATGAATGAAATATTTACCTCGACGTCTTTGACCGACGGATTGTTTCTAAGTGAAAAAGTCATGAAGGAGGCGATCAAGCTGGACGTTCTTGGTATATGGGTAACGTTTATTGATGAACTGGCGTCATATGGGGATAGCGTGGTCAGCATGATAAGCACAGTCGACCCCTCACAAACCCTACGCACATTCAAAATAATCAGAGCCTCGGCGACAGGTCGTTCATACGCCATGGCATTGGCGCATAAGTATGCGCTGACCCCTGAATCCATCAAAGAGCGAGTGCAATCATGAAAGTTCATTTAATGTATGAAGCGCGCGACTTCGATATCACTGCGCCACAACCATTGAACGCCCGTGACCTCACCGCTGATTTAGAGCTGGACACGCTTATACAGGCTATGGCCGGTGAAGATGAGTTTCTGCAGACAGTTGCACGATCCGCCCTCCTCTCGGCGGTGAAGTCGGACATTGAGACCATTGCGCACCGCCAGGCGATATTGCGTGATTCGCTGGAAAATACTGATGTGGTTCGGCAGCTTTATCAATTATCCATTGACGCACTCGAGTTAAAGAAAAAAGGCTATTGGGGTGTAGGTCTGCACTACCCGCTTGCGATTTTGCACGGGTCAATGGAAGTGATCGACGTATTAGTCCCCAAACTTAAAGAGTTGCGGCAGATTGCAAATGAGGTTGCACCGCAATTCGCAGCCCCAGGATGGAAAACGCTTTTTGCAACCTTGGATAAGGAGCTCAGCGATGACTACATCGAAGAAGTGCAGGCCCATCTTAAAACCTTAAAGTTTCGCCACGGCATTTTTGTCAGCGCACATTTAGGCCAAGGTAATCGTGGCAATGATTACATACTTCGCACGCCTCTTGACGATGGGCATAATTGGTTTACGCGCATCATTGCCAAGAAGCCGGATTCATACTCGTACACCCTTCCCGCTCGCGATGAAAATGGGGCCAGGGCCTTGTCCGAGCTGGCCGATCGGGGTATTAATCTGGTGGCTAATGCGCTGGCTCAGTCGGCCGAGCATATTGCGAGCTTTTTTACGCTGCTGCGCGCCGAGCTAGCCTTTTATGTTTGCTGCATAAACTTGCAAGAAAGCCTGGGCAAACTCGATGAACCCATCGCTTTTCCGGGTGTTGTGAAATCCAGTCAACGGCAGCAATGCTTTGATGGCCTATATGACGTTTGTTTGGCGTTGAAAATGGGTAAAAAGATAGTGGACAACACCATTGACGCTCAGGATAGCCGTTTGGTGATTATTACGGGTGCCAACCAAGGTGGAAAATCATCCTTTTTGCGTAGCATCGGCGTTGCACAAATTATGATGCAAAGCGGTATGTTCGTGGGCGCAAAGACATTTTCAGCCAATTTGAGCGAGGGGCTGTTTACGCACTACAAACGAGAAGAAGACATTTCTATGGAGAGCGGCAAGTTCGACGAAGAACTCAAGCGCATGAACGCAATTATCGATCAACTATCGCCTGATGCCTTGGTGCTCTTTAATGAGTCGTTTTCATCCACAAACGAACGAGAAGGGTCAGAGGTGGCGCAAATGATTACCGATGCGCTATTAGAGAGCGGAATGAAGGTGTTTTTTGTAACACACCAGTACGCCTTTGCACATGAGCTTTACAGCCGACCGGTTGAGCACGCCCTCTATCTGCGCGCCGAGCGCCTTCCAGATGGTACGCGTACCTTCAAGCTTAAGATAGGGGAGCCCCTGCAGACCAGTTACGGTGCCGATCTTTATCGTGAGGTTTTCCAATTAGAAACACCCGGTGTTACTACTAGCCCAGACAGGCAGGCTACTACGTTGCGCATACGGCCTGAAAGCGCTGGTGGTGATTGATTCCGCTTGCAGCTGCGCAGGAGTGAGGCTGAGCCTGCGCAGCTGCGGTTAAGCTATACATGTCCGCACCGACGTTGCTTAACCCAGCGCTGCTGAGAGTAGGAGCGAACACCTATGTGTTGTTTTTGACGACGCAAAAGGGGTTCGTCAAGCGTCTCCGAATGGTATAGGCTCAAAAGTTGAGTTTGTTCTGGGCGCATCGCTTACGATTCTTTTGTTTCTGCGCCGTCTTTTGCAGAGGGAATCAGTCGCAGCGTTTTTATGGATCGTGCATCTGCATCTAATACTTCGATTGTCCATCCGTCAAAATTCAGTTTTTCTCCCGGCTGAGGCAAGTGTTTAAGTTTTGACAGCACCAGGCCTGCAACCGTTTTGTAGTCTGGAAGGCTGTCGTCCTTTAGGCCCAGGTATTCGGTCAGATCGTCGGCGGGTAGCGAACCAGGAACAATGTAGCTTCCATCGTCTTGTTTTTTCAGCATTTTTTCACCGAATGCATTGCGCTCAGGTTCTGGAACATCTCCGGCTACAACCTCCAGCACATCGTGCAATGTAATAATCCCGACGACCGAGCCAAACTCATCAACAACAAAAAGCATCCCTGCTCTGGCATGCTTTAGTTTATTGAGTAGCCCCAATACCGTAGATGTTTCGGATACAAAAACGGGAGCCTGCGTTATTGACGAATAGTCAATTGTGCCGCCCTGAAGTAATTTTGTGAGGATGTCCTTTTTGGCTACTACGCCAATCGGGCGATCCAGGTCTTTATCACGCGTAATGATCAATCGGGAACAGGGAGTTTCAGCTATACGTTTCTCGATTTCCTCTGCACTCATTGCTTCATCCACAAACTCAAGCCGACGTCGTGAAGTCATTACAGTACGTGCAGACCGGACACCAAGCTCAAGAATGCTTTCGAGCATGGCGTGTTCAATGGCTTTGATCGTTCCAGACTCAAGTCCGCCTGCAATAACATAATGGATTTCTTCCGCCGTAGTTTGGTTTGAGGGGGACTCTGGCACATTGAGCAGACGTAACAACAAGTTGTTAAATAGAAGAAGTAATGCCACAAAAGGCGAAACCGCCAACATGGCCCATCGCATCGGCACGATCACGAATATGGCACAGCGCTCGGGTGCCGCAAGCGCGACCCGCTTTGGCAATAGCTCTCCGAAAATCAACGTCAAAAAAGTAGCCACCATAATGGATAAAAATGTGGCCACGCCGGTAGCATAGGGGTTTAAAAGAGGTAGCCAGCCAAGTGCACGACTCAACTCATTGGCCAGTTCAGTCACGCAGAAGGTTCCGGCCAGAATACTCATGACTGTAATGCCAGTTTGTGTGGCGGCCAGAAGTGCTCCGGTATTAGCCTTTAGTGCTAAAACCTGATTAGTTAGCTGGTCAGACGCCCCCGGTGCTGACTTCAATCGCTCTGGACGTGAAACGATTAACGCCATCTCCGTCAGGTTAAAAAATGCTGTGAGGGCCACCAGTAGAACGAAGATGCCACCATATAACCACATGTTTTCTCCCGTAGGCTAAGCTGAAAACAGAATGCTGTATTGATGACATTAGGCAGCATTCTGGCAATCAATCCTGTACCTCATAGGCTGACTGCTGTCGCGCAAGCTGTCAACGGCTGAAAATGTATAGTGGCCTCTCTTAGAGCACAAATTAATTCTGAACAAAAAAATAAGTTTCGCTTATTGCAATAGGGTTATGAAAAGTATGGCAATCAGCAAGCCGCCGATAAGTGCCAGATAAAAATTTAAATCGCCTGACTGCAAGGCACGCAAACGCCCTGCCAGGGCCCAGATAATGTGCTGTACAGGCTTGAACAGCAGTGCATCAAACATATTCACAACGTCATGACGAAAATCAAGCTTATGCACGAAGTAGGCATTGGTTTGATGCTCGCGCGATGTATCTTGTGTGGGGCGATAAATAAACCGATACGTGGTCCGCATAGCATTGGAAAAACTTAGTGATGTCGTGGCTGCCCGCTGTGGGTTTTCGATCATGCCGCCATACCAAACGTGCACACGACGTAGGTGATGTCTGCGCAGGTTCAGTAACAACAGCAATGGCACGATGGCGAGCAGTGGCATGGCGATAACCAGCTTCGCGGGTGAGATAAAGGCAAACGTATTGGTCAACGGAACCAGGATCCACTCGTTAACCATTGCTCCTGTGCCGTCTGCAGCCGATTGGGCAAAACCCATATTGCCCAGCGCGGGCAGCCAGACGATCAGCCCCAACGCGGAAACAAGTACCCCCAACCCCAATAACAGAACGCACCAGCCGTAACGCGCACCCACGGTCGCTTTGCTTGACAGGTTTGGCGCCCCCAGCAACCCGACGCCAAATAATTTTATAAAGGTCGCCAGCGCGACGGCAGCGGTCAGGGCCAGACCTGCGCCCGACAGTGCCAGAATAAGCTTGCCCATAAGACTGCTCAGGTGAAAGCCCTGGAATAATGTTTGAAAGACAAACCATTCGCTTACAAACCCCATTTGCGGGGGAACGGCCGCCAGGCTCATCGTGCAAAACAAGGCCCCTATACCAAACCTGATTCCAGCTTTGCGCAGCCACCCGCCTTGAACGATGGCATAACTTGCACTGGCGTTGTAAACGCCATCGGCACACACAAAAAGCCCACCCTTGGCCAAGGCATGTCCGGCAAGATGCAAAAGTGCGACCGTCCACGCCAGGGCCGCCAGGTTCGATTGCCCGTCTTCCCGGAAAATGAGGCAAGCTCCCAAAGCGGTGACAGCAATTGAAGCATTTTCAGCGGTAGAAAACGAAAGCAGGCGGCGCCAATCGTTTTGCTGAAAAGCGAAAAGTGCCGCAAGAATGGCAGAAAAAACGCCGATAATGGTGATACCAGCACCCAATACGAATAACCACTCACCCGTCGCAGGCAACCATTGGGTCAAGCCTCGCGACAGTGCAAAAAACGCGGCATTTAACACGACTCCGGACAGTATCGCGCCAGACGCACCGCTTCCCGATGCATAGGCAGCGGGAAACCATTCATAAAACGGCAGCAGGCCCAGTTTGGCGCCAAACCCAAGGGTCAGCAATGCGCCGATCAGGATACAGGCATTCGTCGACAGTGTCTGGGCACCGCCGGGAAAGGCGGCGAAAGACATGCTGTTGCCACTCGCATGCCCAAGCAGCAACAAGGCAAGCAAAATTGCTACGGTTCCCACTTCCAGCAAGCCCAACATGAAAAGAACGCTCTTGCCATCGTCGTTTGATAAACGCTCGGCCAACAGCATCATGGCTGCGCCCAGACTCATGAATTCCCACGCAATCAGAAAAGAATACGCATCCTGTACGCCAAAGATACCCAAGGCGCCTAATAGCGACAACGCGGCGCCGGCCAGCCAACCGGGTCGCCTTGCTACGACTGGGCTGCACAAGCCGATGGCCACAATGGCGGGCAATAGCCCAAACCCCATGAGCCATAGGGCTTCAGTGCCATAGCTGAGGGTTACGGTTTGGCCTGCCAGCGTAAAGGGCAAAACCAGTGCCGTGCCTCCGTAGGGAAGCACGGTGGCTGCAGTGATTACGCCGGCCGCTGCACCCCCGCCAAGTAGCCAGCGCGCAGGCATACTACGTTGCAAGAATGCCATGAGTAAGCCCGCCACCATGAGCCAGAATGCGACGACCAGGCCTTCAGGCATGATTGTCTCCGTGCGTAAGCTGCCCACCGTGTACCCGCTGCGGCGTGCGCATGAGCAATACCAGTAGTGCCTGGATGATGGCTGCCGGATTGGGAGCACACCCCGGCAAATACACATCGACCGGCAATATGTCATCCAGACCGTGCCCGCATGCGTAGCCACCGCCGTTTGTGCCACCCGATACCGCGCAGGTGCCCATCGCCATGACAAAGCGGGGTTCTGGCATGGCGTCGTAGGTTTCCAGAAGTGGCCCGCGCATGGCGTACGTGACGGGCCCCGTGACCAGCAATAAATCCGCAGCTCGTGGCGATGCCGTAAAGAAAATGCCTAAGCGATGTAGGTTATAGAACGGATTATTCAATGCCTGCAGCTCAGACTCGCACCCATTGCATGATCCCGCATCGACATGGCGGATGTGCAGACTACGTCCGAACACCCTGTGAATGTTCTCCTTCAACTGTTCTGCGGGTAAAGCGTCCAGCGCTTGCGCCCACACCAGGTCTTCACGGCGTCGCACGCCAAACGCCCAATCTGAGGATGACATGAAAGCGCCGGTAGGACAGGCCTGTACACAGGCCTGACACGTCACGCAACGCCCGTAATCGACGGCGAGACGCGCTTGACCTGAGTCGATCATGGTAATCGCTTGCGGCAGACACGCGTCTGCGCAGAGCTGGCAATCTTCCTGGCACTTGTTGGGGTCGAAGCGTGGCATGCCGATAACACCGGTTTGTCCATCCTCGCCTTTATCTGGCCATGGGGTGCTCGCGTTTCCTTTCAACAGTCCGTAAAGTGTCCACATGGGCATAAGGTTCTCCTAGCGGTCGCATCCGGCCATGGTCAGGCCAAAGCTGGCCTCGTTGATTGCATA
Source organism: Pusillimonas sp. ANT_WB101 (assembly GCF_008369125.1). Taxonomy (NCBI): domain Bacteria; kingdom Pseudomonadati; phylum Pseudomonadota; class Betaproteobacteria; order Burkholderiales; family Alcaligenaceae; genus Pusillimonas; species Pusillimonas sp. ANT_WB101. The sequence continues at coordinate 972,641 of NZ_VOAY01000001.1, forward strand.
ATCCATCATATTGCTGTCATAGACAGTGAGCGGAAAAACGCGCCAATTGGAAAAACTGGGTGACTTGATCTTGACGCGCGCCAGACGACCATCGCGTCCAATGTGGACCGCGTAATAAAGCGAGCCGCGCGGTGACTCGGCCCATCCCAGACCTTCGCTGTTGTCCGGCGGAATGCACGGTACACGTATTGGGCCGGATGGCAGCGTGTTCATGACCTGTTCGATCAAATCCAGGCTGTTTTCGATTTCGGCAATACGAACCTGTTGGCGTGCATGCGCATCACCCGCTTGTTTCACTGTTTCGTACACCACGAGCTGTGCGTAGCCGGAATAGGTCTGATCGCGGCGCAAGTCGCGATTACTGCCCGACGCGCGCTCAATCGGCCCGGTTGCACCTTCATCAAAAGCAGCCTGACGCGTTAGCACACCAGTTGTTAAAAGCCGATCAAGATGCGGCGTACTGGTCTCGAGCATGCGTGCATAGACGGCAAATTCGTCCTGCAGTTTTTGCAGATCAAACGTCAGCCCTTCCAGTTGCGGCTCATGGCGCAGCCCGCCCGGGATAATCACGTTGCGCAGTAAACGATTTCCGCTTACACGACTGTTGATTTGTTTGGCTAGTTCTTCGAGGTATTTGCCTTGGGCCTCGCCCACCTTCAACGTAGTCGTATGGCATAGATGGCCCAGATAATGTAGATGGTTATATAAACGTTCCAGCTCAGCCAATATGACGCGCATGGCCTGTGCACGCGCAGGCACCACACAACTGGCAGCCTGTTCAACGGCCTGGCTGTATGCGAGCGCATGACACAGGCTGCCCACGCCAGAGACGCGTTCAGCCAGTACCATGCCCAAGTTAGAGGGCTTGCCTTCGAAACGCTTTTCCATACCGCGGTGCTTGAAAAAAAGCTGGGCGTGGTAATGCAGAATAGCTTCACCGATATAGAAAAATACAAACTGTGCAGATTCAGCCACATCAGCACGAACGGGACCAAAAGGCAGTACCTGAATGTCGTCGCGATCTGGCCCGCCAATTTCCGGTAGCTCGTAAGCCAATGGTTCATACTGAAGCACCGGCTCAATACCTGCTGCATTCAGCACTGGAGCAGATACATGTGTTCCCGGTAAAAATATAAGTGGCACGGCTTCAGGGTAGCCCTCGAAGCGTACCCCACACATATCGCTTATCTCACGCTCATACCAGGACACCAGAGGGGCTATGTCAGCAAGGCTTGGAATAGCCCCCTGGCCTGGATGGCAGCGCCAGATCTGCAAGCCTGCGGATGACGCTGGGTGAACGATGTATCGAACTTCGGGCTGGTCGGCCTCTTCAGGAAACCACGCGTAAGCGAACTCCAGATGACCGCCCTCCTCAACCAGTTGCTGGCAGCGCGCGCGTAGTTGTTCAATTTCAAGGTCTTCAATAGACATCTCGCTCATGGGGTGCCTCCCGCGCTCAAGCTGGCTGCTACAGCAGCAAAAAAACGCGTGAAAAAATCGGGCCACCAAAAGCCCAGAATTAGGAGGGGGATTAAGGCCAGCCACATGGGCAAGGTGCACCACACCGTAGGAAAGCCATCGGGTGCGGCAGACTTGTTTCTTAACGTTGAGTCTTCTGAAAACCTCTCAGGGACGGGGCTAAAGAAAAGAGCACGAAAATGGTTCAAAAAGCCGATAAAGATAACGATTAACAAGAGCGCCATCAGAAACACCGCCCACACAAACGGTGTATTTAAGCCAGCACGCAGAATGACGATTTCACTTAAAAACAGGGCAAAAGGCGGAGCGCCGGTAATGGCCACGGCGCCGGCAAGCCACAGCCAGCCAGAAACCGGAAACCGACGTGGCACGTCGTGTATGGCCCTGATCTTCTTGGTTCCCCAAACACGCATAACGTTGCCTGCCCCAAAAAACATGAGCGACTTGTTCAGTGAGTGATTGAGCATGTGATAAAGCGCGCCCGCCACACCCAATGGGCCACCGAAGCCAAAACCCAGCGCCAGTATGCCCATATGTTCAATACTGGAGTAGGCCATAAGCCGTTTGATATTTGTTTGGCGCACAATGAACAGTGCTGCCACAAACAGTGATGCAGCGCCCAGCACGACAACCAGCGCGCGTGGCAGCAGGCCGATATGTGCAGCATCGCTTATTTGCAGATAACGGGCAATACCAATCATCGCCGTGTTAAGCAAGGCGCCCGAAAGCATGACAGACACGGGCGTTGGCCCTTCACTGTGGGCATCAGGCAACCAGGTGTGCATGGGTGCAAGCCCAACTTTGGTGCCGAACCCTACAACGACGAGTAGAAACGCCAGCGTGCTGATAGCTGGGTTCATGCGTGGCGCTGCCGCTCTAAGGGTTGCCCACGTCATATCGTACGTTGGCCCTAGTATCAGGCTGGCGCCCCAGTAATAAAGTACAGTGCCCAAAAGCGCCAGGCTGATGCCGGCTGAAACAACCACGATGTATTTCCAGGCAGCCTCAATACTTTCACGGCCCAACTCAAAGCAGACAAGAAACGTGGAAACCAATGTGGTCAGCTCGATGGCGATCCAGTACACCCCCGCATTATTCATAATGGGGCTGGTTAACGTGGTGAGTGCAAACCCTGCATAAAGTGCATAAAACCGATGCAACCTCCGGTCTTCATTGAGAATACGCATATAGCCAATGGCGTAAATCGAACCCAACAAATAGACGCTGGAGACGCATAGCAAAACCCAGGCACCCAGTGCATCCACGATGAGATAGCCGTGCCAGAAATAATGGGGTCCATCCAGGCTTTCTGGCAATAATCGGAGCACTGCCAGGAACACCAAAATAGCAGCTGCCAGGTTAATAAATTCGGCAGGTCGGGGGCGACGCAGCACCAGGCAAGCCAGAACGACAACGATGGGCGCAAGAAGAATAATGAGAACCAATGTGAGTAACATCAGCCCACCAACCTGCGTAAAGCGCGCACATTGGTTGCCCCTGCGTGCATGGCCAGATAGCGCACCAGGACGCCAAAACATGCCACAACGACCAGCAGATCAAACAGAATGACCAATTCAATCAATAATGGCATGCCGGGTACGAGGATTTGGCTACCAAGAAAAATGCCGTTTTCCAGTACCAATAGCCCAAGTACTTGACTGACCGCTTCGCCACGTACGGCCAGCATCAGAAACCCAATTAACTTCATGGATAGCATGACGGTAAGCGCCAGCACAGCAACGGTGCCGCCAAGGTTCAGGGATTGTGCAAGATGCGTGGACACCACAAACGCAAACAGTGTGAGCAGACCGCCCAACACGAGGCTTGTGCTGGCTGACAGACGCTCGTGCAATTCGCGATCAACCGCCAGGCGATCGACGACTCGTAAAATCATCCATGGCAGGATGACGCCGCGAAACACAGCGGTCAAGATCGCGATCAGGTACAGCTCGGTAAAATGCCCGTAATAGCCAATGGCGGCTGAAAGTAGCGCAATCAGCCAGGATTGCACGGCAAAAGCCAATAAATAATCTTTGAGCCACCGTGAACCCAGCATGACAAACGCCAATAGCAGGCTGCCTATGGCCAATAAGCTGAAAAGTGAGGCGGCCAGCGGGGGTAACTGCGCAGCCAGCATAATGCTTACCTTAATTGGTTAGCGACAATGGCCAGGACCGCCAAAAGAAACGAGGCAGCCAGGGGTTCTTGATAGCGGTAATAGCGCAAGCGCGCCTGTGCGGTTTCCACAAACACCACAGCAAGCGCAACAACCATGAATTTCAGTAAGAGAGCAAACAGTGCACCCAGAACACCCAGCACCTGGCCACGATAGGAAAGCCCCCATGGCAGCACCAGGACATTGCAGAACAAGATATAGAAAATGACCTGCTTCATCATGGAGGCCCATTTCAGCAAGGCGAGCAGCGGGCCCGAATATTCCAGAATGCGTGCCTCCTCGATCATATAAACTTCAATGTGCGTACTGGAATGAATAGGCAGTCTGTCTGTCTCGACCAGCAGAAGAATAAAAAAAGCCGCGACCAGAAACAGATGTGCCGGGCTCCAATACACCTCGGGCTGTTGGACAAGCAAATGATTGACTACAAAAGGCAGCATGGATTTGGCCAGCAGCGTAATGCCGACAAATACCAGAATAAGTGCAGGTTCTGCCAGAATAACCAGCATGGCTGATCGCGAAGCACCTATGCCCCCATAGGCACTGCCTGAATCCAATCCTGCCAAGGTGATCATGAAGGCGCCCAACGTGAGGATCAGGCCACCACCCAAAATATCGCCCATGTCTGAAGCAGGCAGCGGGTAATTGGTTAACACCGGAATAAGAATAGGCACCGTCAGCATGCAGGTAAACGCGACGATGGGCGCCAACCAGTAAATAACACTGGCCGTCTCGGGCACGACTTGTTGTTTATGGAAGAGTTTCCATAAATCGCGATATGGCTGAAAAATGCCTGGACCTTGAGCCCGCTGCACCCGTTCGTCCCATTGCACAATAATGCCTTGCAGCAATGGTGCCAGAAGAAGAACCGTAGCAACCTGGGCAATTTGGAGCAGGATGTCGCGCATTAGGCTCGCTCCTTAGCGCTCGCTGCGCAACGGTAGAACACGCAGCGCCGCCATGTGTACCGCAGCCCGAAAGTAGCGAGCGCTACGGCAAGTGGCCAAAGGAGGAGTTATTGTCTTTTTTGTCATTGGCACCACCAACTCTTTCCTGCAATACAGGAATTGTTTGGTAGGCATCATCAGCCGATAGAGGCAGTTAAAGGAAGAATGCCATCTCCTTGTAAGTAGTCTACTCCTACGGGTGTTTTTGGCAATACCCGGCACAGAACCTAGAGACACGAAAAGAGCTATACAAAAATGTCCCACTTGGCGATGTGGGCGATCTATCGAAGTGGTTTGCGCTGCATCTCTGAGTTGCTGATACTGCCGCGTTGCATCGCTGAATATGCGTGAAACGGTTGCTAGGCCTTTGTGCGCTTGTTACACTGAACACGGAGATGGCATTCCTCCTTTAACCATTGGCTAACGTCAATTAATGATGCCTACAGATCCCTGGCACAAGGGTTGTAGGCAGTATGTCAGCGCTACTTGTGGTCCAGGGTTATTCCCAAATAACCATCCGACCCCATGATTAACGTGCATCTTCCCCCCTTTCTTCCTTTGCCCTGGTCTTTTCGCCCAGACGGGCTGTCTATAAGCGCAACTGCAGAGATCTCGTCATGCTAAGCGCAATCCTTGCAATTTCCATTGGGGCTTCATTGGGTGCATTATTGCGATGGGTATTGGGCACGGGCTTAAACTCCATTTGGCCGACACTACCGCTAGGCACATTGGCAGCCAACCTAATAGGCGGTCTGTTAATTGGTGTGGCAAGTGAATTACTCACCCGACACAGTGGGCTTGCTCCTGAGTTTAGGTTTGCTGTAATTACCGGGTTTATGGGTGGGCTGACAACCTTCTCTACATTTTCGTTAGAAATGAGCGCCATGATCTTGAACCGTGAGTTGGCAAGTGCAGCAATGGGAATAAGCCTGCATGTCATGGGCTCCATTGCACTGACTATTCTCGGCATTACCATCGTGCAGGCGTTATTCAGTCGTTAACCAAGGAGCCAACATCATGACAGGCTATCAAGTCACGTTTTTTACCCAACAAGACCGCCATCACGGCCATCACCCACTCCATCAATGGCTAATGGAGCTTTTACGAACGATGGGCATTCGGGGCGCCACCATGACAGCCGCGCAAGAGGGGTTGGGCATCCACCATAAGCTTCATTCCGCCAGGTTTTTTGACTTGGCAGACCAGCCGATTGAGATTACGGTAGTCTTGACCAATGCCGAGTGCGATGATCTTATGGCGCGTTTGCGTGCCGAAGCCGATCTTCACTTGTTTTACGCCAAATCGCCCGTGGAGTTCGGTGTTATAGGCGATGCTGATTAATTGTTTGGCTGGCAATTGAAATAGGTGTTGTACAGAACATTCACTGGTTTTATACGAGGAAAAAAGCAATGACCACACTTGTTTTGATGCGCCACGGCCATGTTGAAGGCATACATCCTGAACGATTTCGTGGGCGCGCCGAACTGCCGTTAAGTCCTCTAGGAGAGCGTCAGGCCCAGGCACTGGCCAAACGTGTAGCCTCACGCTTTGCGCCTGTAGCACTGTATACCAGCCCTATGGCCCGATGCATCGCTACTGGCGCACCCATTGCACAGGCTCTGGGTCTTTCATCCGAAGTGCTCAGCGGCTTGCATGATCTTGATTATGGCCAATGGCAAGGCATAACCCACGAAGACGTCAGCAAACAATGGCCACAACTGTATAACTGTTGGTACAACACACCACACCTGCTGCGTTTTCCTGATGGCGAGTCATTACAGGATCTTGTGGCGCGCACGGCTGATGGCTTGCGCGAGGTTTTGAAACGCCACCCGAATAAATCTGACGTCGTCCTGCTCATCGGACATGACAGCGTAAACCGCGCCCTTCTGCTCCAGCTTTTGGATCAACCGCTTTCTGCCTACTGGCGCATAGCGCAAAGCCCTGGCTGCATTAACCAGATTGATATTCATGATGGCAAGATCACCATAACCTGCATCAACGACACTGCACATCTAGAAAACCTTACGCCCACTTAGTCGGTGTCACCCCGTGATTGTGTGGTTTGGTCAGAGCGGGATTAAGCTCCGTCAGGTGGGGTGCTACACGGTTGGCGCTTCCCCACCCAAGCGAACAGTGGAATGGCCAGTAGCTGGGTAACAACACAAAATACAATGGTCCAGGCCACTGAGTAGTCGTAGACGAAACCTATGGTTGCACTGCCCAGAAACCAGAATATGCCGTAGCCAGCGGTAAACAGCCCGAAAGCCGTGGCACGGTGTTGGCTGGGCACCATGGGGGTGACGGCTGCTGGGATAATAGATTCATGCACACCCATGCCCATGCCCCAGATGGCCGCGCCGAGCAACGCTGTTTTAAACCCGCCCAAAAATACCAGTGGTGCAAACAGGCTGACCAGTAGCGTTAGGCCAATGAGCACACGAAAGCCATAGCGATCAAACAGGCGGCCAAATAGCAGCGATGAGGCACCGCTGACGGCCATGGCCACCGAGTAAAACACGGCAATCCACGGGGCTGGCATGGCATCGGTATGAGCAAAGTGATAAGCCAGTAACGGGTAATCGGCAAAGCCAGCCGCCACCAGGCAAGCACCTGCCAGATAGACCCAAAACGTAGTTGAAAAACGCTTAGGGTTGGTGTTTGTCTGCGTTATGTCCTCATCCAGTTCTTGCGGTTTAGGGTATAGACGGTACGCAACAAACACAAAAAGAAGATTGAGTAAGGCGGGTAACAACAGTACGGCAAAAGCCAACTGATACGTGCCGTGATAGGACAATACAGCGGCCATTACCAAAGGCCCGAACATGGCACCAAACTGATCGCAGGCCTCGTGTATGCCGAACGTCCAGCCATAGCCACCGATATGCTTGGCCGCATGCGACAGCATGACGTCTCTTGGCGGATTGCGGATCGCGCGACCTACTCTTTCCAGGATGATGAAAACAGCCGCGCTTTGCCAGGTATGGGTAAGTGCCAGCGCCGGAACAGCTGCCATCTGCACCACATAGCCGGTTATTGCCGTTGGCCAGAATCGACCCGTGATATCGGCAAAGCGACCAGAAAAATAACGCAGGGCGTACCCTGCTAGCTCACCGAAGCCAGTAACCACGCCGACAACAAACGCACTTGCCTGCATGGAAGCCAGAAATGGCCCCAAAATACTGCGCGACCCTTCATGCGTAAAATCGGCGAAAAAGCTCAATACGCCAATCAGCAAGACGAAACGCATGGCGATGCGGCTGGTCGTTGCAGAGTGTTGCTCGTCAGGCGATCTGTTGGTTTTCATGGACGTAGCGTGTTTGAAAACTTTGAGTTGAAATCCGACCGAGAACATGGCAACTTAAGCCATAAGATAATCAAATGACGGATAGACGTGCCAGTTCGATAATGCATACTAAAAACAGCATTTAGCGTACCCAGTCTGGATCGCAGCGCCCTCTCAAACTGGCATACGGTTCAGCCTGAGCGCTATGCACTGAGGGTTGCATTGCCGCCCGCATACGCACCGGTAATTTCGCACTGCAGACCCCTATTGCCCCGGTTGAATTGCCTCAGCAGGGTCAACCATGGCTTGCCGCTGCGCGACGAGCAGAGCATCGCTCTGATCAATACGAATGATACCGATCCGGGGAAACTCGAAATCGATGATGATGTAAATGGCAGCGGTCGTTACCACGGCGAAAATCAGTTGGTGCAGCCAAGCAGTGCGCTTGGAGACTGCCAAGTTTACGCCCACCAGACAGGCGGCCACCAGTGCAAGAAAGCACAAAAACATATAGGTTACGACAGGGGGATGTAATTTCTGCGCTACGGTCTGAGAGGTTGAAATGTCAAACATATCGTTAACTGCATCAATATAAGCAACGGCAAAGGGCGGCACGCTATTATGAGCTGCCTTTATCGACGTCGCCCAGATCTCCTTTTGAAGTACCGCGATTCGATTGGTAAAGGCCTCGCGGTACTTCGCGTTGAGCAGATAGCGGTTGTAGTCTATGCGTGCGTCCACATAGCTGCGGAACTGATCACGAAGTTGCGGCTGGTCGCCGACATTTAGCATATCGATACGCAACCACGCGGTACCGACATCATTGACTTCTTGTACGATCAAATCTCGCCGGTCACTCATACGCTGAGCGGCGCCTGAGAACATGAAGGCTACCAGCAGGCCCAACAGCGCAAACACCAAGCCTTCAATCGCGGACGCACCAGGGCGGTTTTTTTCAGGAATATTACGTCCGAGATGTTTGCCGATGCGAACTGCAAGCAATAACAACAACACAAAAGAGATGACCAACGCTGCAAGGACAAGGTAGTAATTCATTTCGTTACCATGATGCGTACAGCTATTATTGAAAAGACACGACAATAGAACCTGTCTTCGGAGCTAGCCTTGTACTAGCCTGGCGGATGTTTGACGTTACATGGGTTGGCCGGGTTTTCAATTTTGTTGTAATGCGCGCATTATGTCTTGTTAACAACATAGAAATTTATGTTTTCTTAAAATTAGAATTACGTTTCAGGCGTTGCGAACACACGTCTGGCATCCGTGCTAAATGTACTTATACCAAGCGACGAAGGCAATAGTTGATTTAAATATTGCACCAAGGGGCAACTTTGGCGTAACCCTAATCGCTATCGGTGCGGTCAATGCAACAACAAGGCAGGTTGAGTAATAGGCCGGACACGATAAAAACTGTCGTGTGAGCTACATTGGCATGACGAGCAAACAGGGATGGTCTGGCGCTCGCCCCGCTCACTCAAACCGGCATACGGTTCAGCCAGAATGCCAGTGCCGCCAGGGTCGCCACAAGTACTGGCAGGGTCAACACTATGCCTACTTTGCAGTAATAGCCCCAGGAAATCGTCATGCCTTTCTTTTGCAGCACGTGCAACCACAGCAGGGTTGCCAGGCTGCCTATGGGCGTAAATTTGGGGCCGAGATCGCTGCCGATGATGTTTGCATAAATCATGGCTTCTTTGATTACGCCACTGGTCTGGCTGGCATCAATGGATAATGCGCCGACCAGAACGGCTGGCATGTTGTTCATAATGGACGATAGTGCCGCGGCGATCAAACCGGTGGTCAGTGTTGCGACGAATATCCCCTGCTCTGACGCCATGCTCAACACTTGGGCAAGGTGGGCGGTGAGCCCAGCGTTGCGCAGGCCGTACACCACCAGATACATGCCGAGTGAAAAAAGCACGATTTGCCATGGTGCCTCGCGCACGACCTTGCGCGTGCTGATCACCTGCCCGCGTCCAGCCACCAAAAGCAAGACAATCGCGCCTGCGGCAGCCACCGCACTGATCGGAACACCAAGGGGTTCAAGCGCAAAGAACCCCACCAGCAGCAACGTCAGCACGCCCCACCCCGCCTTGAAAGTACGAGGATCGCGTATGGCGCTAGCTGGGTCGCCCGCCAGGGCGGGGTTGTAACGTTGGGGAATGCTTTTACGAAAATAGACGAGTAAAACGACTAAGGTGGCCAGCACCGAGATTATGTTTACCGGCACCATGACGGCGGCGTAACGGTTAAAGCCAATATTGAAGAAGTCGACGGAGACGATATTTACAAGATTGGATACAACCAGAGGCAAACTGCCGGTGTCGGCAATAAAACCCGCGGCCATTACAAATGCGAGCGTGGCTGCGGGGCCAAAGCCCAGCGCGAGAAGCATAGCCATGACGATAGGCGTAAGAATCAGCGCCGCCCCGTCATTAGCGAAAAATGCGGAAACAGCGGCACCCAGCAGAATCAGCAGCACGAACAATGCCCGGCCACTACCCCTGCCCCATCGCGCCACATGAAGTGCGGCCCACTTAAAAAAGCCTGCTTCATCAAGAACGAGGCTAATGATGATAATGGCGATAAAGGTTGCCGTCGCATTCCAGACTATGCCCCACACCACTGCGATATCAGAAAGGTGAACAACACCCGTCACGAGCGCCAGTATGGCGCCTGTGCTGGCACTCCAGCCTATGCCTAACCCTTTCGGCTGCCAGATAACGAAGACCAGGGTCAGGATGAATATTGCAGAGGCTAAGAACATAGGTTGCAGGGGCGTTTAATTTAGCGATAAAAAATTGGGAGATGGCACAGTGTCTTGATTGTGTACCTGAGCGTAGCGCATGCAGTGTACTGCGCTTGATCTGGTTTTTTCGCTTATGTAAGGAGTAAGCTAGGTGCTGCACCTCTTGGTCAAGCGGCGTGCAACCCGTTATGTATATTCTGCAATCGGTAAGACGCCATGAGCATTTTCAGCCAATACTTTGAGCGATACCTGGCATCACGACGCCGCCGTAATCTTTTTCGTCGCCAGGTTATCCTCGAGTCACTGTCACGCAGCAAGCGTGCAGTCCGGCTTTCCGGCACGCTCAATCGCCGGTTGGTCGAGCAGGCGCGTAGCGATCTGCCTGGCTTGCTGGAGCAGATGGGTACTTCGCCCCAGGGGCTAACGCAGCCCCAGGCCGACGCATTGCGTGAAAAATACGGGCCCAACGAGGTCGAGCACGAACGCCCTGTGCCATGGTGGCACCATCTCTGGTTAAGCTACAAAAACCCGTTTAACCTGCTGCTTACTCTGCTTGCGGCCGTGTCGTATCTTACGCACGATATACAAGCCGCCATCGTGATCTGCTGCATGGTGTTTCTGGCGACATTGATACGGTTTGTTCAGGAGCGGCGATCCAGTCGTGCTGCCCAGGTGCTAAAAGAACAGGTCAGCAATACGGTCAGTGTCAAAAGGCCTGTAGACCCGACCGAAGAGCCACCCAATGCGCAGTCTCGACGTCGCGCCGATGATCCCATTGAAATTCCCATTAAACAACTGGTTCCTGGGGATATTGTTGTGCTGTCCGCCGGCGATATGATCCCTGCAGATTGCCGTATCATGACGGCCACCGATCTGTTTTTGAGCCAATCGGCCATGACAGGTGAATCGCTGCCGGTCGAAAAATTTTCTGTGGCGGGCCCCGAATCTGACTCAGCGCTCGCCATGAATAACCTGGTGTTCATGGGCACTAACGTTATTTCAGGTGTCGCCACGGCAGTGGTGTTGTCCACCGGTAACGAAACCTACTTTGGCACACTGGCCACGCGCGTTTCCCTGGCATCGACCGAACCAGAGGCCAACGCCTTTCAGCTTGGCATAAACAAAGTTAGCTGGCTGCTGATCCGTTTCGCATTGGTCATGGTGCCGTTGGTCCTGTTTATCAACGGTTTTACCAAAGGAAACTGGTCAGAAGCCTTTCTGTTCGCGCTGTCAGTGGCTGTCGGGCTAACTCCAGAAATGCTGCCTATGATCGTCACATCGACGCTGGCTCGCGGCGCGGTGGTGCTGTCGCACAAACAGGTGATCGTCAAGCGGTTGGATGCGATCCAGACCTTTGGTGCTATGGACGTGCTGTGTACCGACAAAACCGACACGCTGACGCAGGACAAGATCGCACTGGCCCGCCATATAGACGTAGACGGGCAAGAGTCAGACGAGGTTCTGGGTTTTGCTTATCTCAACAGTCATTTTCAGACGGGGCTAAAAAACCTGCTCGACCGCGCCGTATTGGAACACGTTGAATTAAAAACCGAACTGAACATTGCGCGCAACTACCGCAAAATTGATGAGATCCCGTTTGACTTTGAGCGTCGTCGCATGTCGGTCGTGGTGTCGGAGCGTGAAGACCACCATGAACTGATCTGCAAGGGCGCCGCCGAAGAAATGTTTGAGGTTTGTTCCCACGTGTATTGCGACGGCCAGACCTATCTGCTCGACGCCAGCTGGCATGCAAGCTCAGAAGCCGTGCTTCGTCAGCTTAATGAAAGTGGATTGCGCGTGGTGGCCGTGGCGATGAAAGAGATTCCGCCAGAGCAGCTCAGGTATTCAAAAGCCGATGAATCGGGCCTGACGCTAATGGGCTATATCGCCTTTCTTGATCCGCCCAAAGAGTCTACGGCACCAGCGATTGAAGCGCTGTCGGCTCACGGTGTGACGGTAAAGGTGCTTACGGGGGACAACGAATTGGTTGCTGCAGAGGTGTGCCGCCAGGTCGGGCTGATTGTTGGCGGGATGGTGCTGGGCACGCAAATTGATGCAATGGGCGATGAAACGCTGGCTGAAGCGGTAGAACGCAACACCATTTTTGCCAGACTCTCACCGCTTAACAAGGAGCGCATTGTACGCAGTCTTCGCAGCAACGGCCACGTTGTCGGTTTTATGGGGGATGGCATCAACGACGCTGCTGGCTTACGTGCCGCTGACATCGGCATTTCGGTTGATAGTGCTGTCGATATCGCCAAGGAAGCAGCCGACATTATTCTTCTGGAGCGCAGCTTAATGGTGCTGCAAGAAGGCGTGATCGAGGGCCGCAAGACATTCAATAATATGTTGAAGTACATTCGCATGACGGCCAGCTCCAACTTCGGCAACGTGTTCTCGGTAGTGATCGCCAGCGTTGCCCTACCCTTTCTGCCCATGTTGCCATTGCAACTGCTGGTGCAGAATATGCTGTACGACATTTCACAAATTGCAATTCCGTTCGACAGTGTGGATACCGAGCAAGTCAGCCAGCCGCTAACCTGGGACCCTGACGGCATTGGTCGCTTCATGCTTTTTTTTGGCCCGCTTAGCTCTATTTTTGATCTGGTTACGTTTGCCGTGATGTGGTACGTGTTCAAGGCCAATACCGTTGAGCATCAGGCACTGTTTCAATCGGGCTGGTTCGTCGTTGGCCTGCTGACGCAAACATTGATCGTACATATTATTCGCACGCCCAAAGTCGCCTTTATCGAAAGCCGCGCTTCGGTGCCCCTATTGGCCATGACGCTGCTTGTCATGGCCATAGGTGTTTTTCTGCCCATGGGGCCATTGGCAGAGTATTTCAAACTGCAGGCGCTGCCCTGGCCCTATTTTTTCTGGCTTGTTGGCATCGTGTTCGGATACGTAGTGCTGACATCGTTGATGAAGCGCTATTACATTCGGCACTTTGGTTGGCATTGAAACCGTTCTCGCCTGCTGTGACTTATGCATCATCTTTAAAACTGACCACTACAAGGTTTAGCTTTGCTCTGTTTTGCTCACTATGAGTGAGCAAAAAACCTACATTTCAAACTGGGCTCTCAGCTCGTGTAAGGTGAGGCTGCTCGGCGTTCTTCGTGGCTTACCTGGCATGTGTAGCAACGTTTGGCAGTTGGATACGCATCCAGCCGCTTGAACCGGATGGGTTCACCGCAGTTGATGCACAGGCCGTATCGCCCCGCTGCCAAACGCTGTCTCGCTGCAACGATGTCACGCACTTCTTCTACATCGCGTACGACCTCGGCTTCGGTAATGCCGCGCAGCAAGGATTCAGCGGCTGCATCGCCAGGGTCGCCCTCCCCGCCTAGGAGTTCAACATCGTGCTCGCTTTTGGAGCGTGCCAACACCTGCCGGATTTCATCGAGCAAAAGGGCTTTGCGCGTGTCGAACCGCTGTTCGAAATGCTTAATCTGTTCTTTTGTAAGGGTGTTTTCAGAGGTGCTCATGGTTTTTATCCTCGCGTTATGCATTAATCAAAGGTACTGGTATCGAGAGTTTTTCTGGCCCGGGTCTTTTGGGCGCAAAATGCTTGATCTGCAAGACGCGGGCTTTATGAAGGAGCCCGCGTGCATCATCCCGCCCTAACTGCATGGATTGTGCGGTTTACAGTGCGTACTTCGATCTCATTAAGGCAAAATTAACGTGCTCGCTGTTCACGTTGTTTGTCGGTCAGTAAGGCGTCGATTTTCTTGCGGGCATCCAGACGGTTTTCGAACATCTGTTTGCGCAGCGCGGCCATTTCATCGTAGGCTTTGCGGGCCGCCGGTTCGTCGAATGTTTCACGGCCTGCACCCATCATGCCCGAGCGCAGACCAAGCTCGCGCATCTTGCCCATGAGTTCCCACTGCTTGCCCCGAAACTCCTCCTGAATCGCCTGAATTTTGGTTTGTTGCTCGGCAGTGAGGTCGGGCACACCGCCACCGCCGCGATAATTGCCGGGGCCACAGTCTCCCATCATGCCTTGGCCAAAGCCACCCATCATGTCAGGGTCCATCATGCCCGGCCCAAACCCGCCCATCATGTCTGAGCCATGACCCCTCATCATTCCTTGACCATGACCACCCATCATCCCTTGACCGTAAGCGTTACCGGGCATCATGCTTGGCGCTAATTCCTGAGATTGAGACCAGACAGCCAGTGGTGCCGCGATGACCAATCCCGCTGCAATCATCTTGATAGCTTGTTTCATGTTGATTCTCCGTCAGTAAGGATGTTTCTCCTCAACAACGTCGCTGTGCGCGTCGAAGAAAAGCAAGGTAAATAAAACCTAAGACAGGTGCTGACTAAATGTGACCGAGCGCTCTCCCAGCACTTGGGTTATTTGTGCCACCGTGTTGTCGATGTCGCCACCCGCATCAATGCGAAACCAGGTGGGCCTGCCGATATCACTCGCAAGCTGTGCGCGCACGACTTCGGCTGTTGCATCGGACGGGTCACCGACGCGTTTTTCTACCCGTGAAAGCAATTTGTCGGGCTGTGCTTGCAGCCAGAAACCCGTGAAGCGCACCGCTGAGTCGGTGGCCGCATCTTCGATTCGTTGGCGCTCTACGGGCAGGTCGAATACCGCATCGGCCACTACGCCATGATTACTTGCCAGAGCCTTTTGTGCATTTTGCGCTAACGTCGCATAAACGTGTGCCGATACCTCGGGCTCGTATGCTCGCTCAGGCAAGCGGGTTTCTGCGATCACGCCATAGCAGTGTTTGCGAATGCGATCAGAGGCCAGAATGCGCGCACCAGGCGCTGATCCGATTTTGTGTGCAATGGCGGCCGCAACGCTAGACTTGCCCGAGCCACTCAGCCCGCCGATTGCAACCAGGCAGGCAGATGCTGGTGTTAACAGACGAAGCGCCAGGGCTGCGTAGGACATTGCTTCGTCCACCAACCCATCACGTTCCTGCCCGCTTGCATGTAGGGCCTGCTGTACCGTGACATGGGCCCGGATGGTGGCGCGCAGCGACATGAAAAACGGCAACAGTGCCAGACCGTCCACCTCATCGTATTCGTCCAGGTAGCGGTTAAAAACGAGATTGGCTTCAGGCTCCAGCTGTCTGTACCACAGATCCATGAGCAGAAAAGCCAGATCGTAGAGCACATCGATGGTGGCAAGTGTCTCGTCAAACTCTATGCAATCGAATAAGGTCGGAACCCCCTCCACCATGCAAATGTTGCGCAAGTGCATATCCCCGTGACAGCGTCGTACCTTACCTGCGCGTGCACGGGCATTTAAAAGCGCGACATGCTCGTCGAAAGACCGCCATAACCCCGTGGTCAGTGACGCAATCGTTTCGTAAGGGAAAAGCCCACTGCTTGCCAGTGACTTTGCGTTGGTATCGAGCACCGCTGCCATGCGGGCCGCACCCCCATGGTCAAGTGCAACGTCGGCATCGGCGTGAAAGTGTGCAATAGTGCGTGCCAACTGGGTCAGCGCGACGGGTGTCAACCGACCTTGAGTGGCCAGCCTGTCAAATAACGTGTCTTCGTCAAAACGAACCATTTCAACGACGGCATCAAGCAGCGTGCCCTGCCCGTCGAACATCAGGCTACCATCTGCCTCAAGCGTAATACGTCGCACGGCAATGTAAATACTTGGCGCGGTTCGCTGGTTTAGAATTAGTTCGCGTTCACATGCTTCAAGTCGCCTGTCGACGGTTGAGAAGTCGACATATGGCAGTCGCACCGCGCGCTTTACCTTGAAAACCCGCGATCCCACAAAAATTATGAGGGATATATGCGTTGGTTTCGTGTGAATGCGCAACGTCGGATCCCCATAGCTGCTTGGATCCGTCAAGAATGCGAGTACAGCGCGCTGATCGTGCATGTTCACTCCTGGCTGTGGCAGCCACGCGGCCTCATGTAACCGCCGACGCCTACGAATTACCTATATGCTTAGCATAGCTTTAATCGTGAGCGCGGGCATTGAGCCACATCAGAGTCCTGACGCGCAACCGTTCTACGCCACCAAGTAAAATCAAGGAGATCGCATGCCCATCAAAGGTATCGCATTTGACGCTTATGGCACATTGTTCGATGTTTATTCTGTCGAGACACTGGCCGAGGAGTTATTCCCCGGGCATGGTGCGCAGCTTGCTGGCATTTGGCGTGACAAACAGATCGAGTACACGCGTTTGCGCACCTTATGTGATCACTATGCTGATTTCTGGCAGGTAACCGAAGACGCGCTTGAGTTCGCCTGTGAAAGGCTGGCGCAGACGTTGACTGCGCATGCACGGGAGCGTTTGATGGGTGCCTATGCCGAGCTGACCGCCTTTGCGGAAAATGCCCAGGCTCTGCAACAGCTAAAAACCATGGGTATTCCATTGGCGATACTGTCAAACGGCACGCCACGCATGCTCGACCAAGCCGTAACCGCCTCAGGCCTTGGTGAATTTTTCGATCACATTCTCAGCGTTGATACCGTGCGCCGATTTAAAACTGCGCCAGAAGCCTATCAGCTAGGGCCAGATGCATTAGGGTGCGCAGCCAGCGATATATTGTTTGTGTCTTCGAACTGTTGGGATGCGTGCTCCGCCACCTGGTTTGGCTACCGTACCATTTGGCTGAACCGCTACGGTTTGCCACTGGAACGCCTTGGCGTGCAACCGCACAAAATCGGCACATCATTGAATGACGTGGCCGACTTTGCGCGAGAACTGAATGCTTAATTGTAAAATTACCGGTTTGATCAAGATTACCCCAGCCTGACCGCTGGCATCTCTACAGCACACAATGGCTGCGTTAAGCTGCACTTGAGGCGATCTTGCACCAGCTTTATGTTCAGGATTACCGAGCACTACTTGGCATCAACGGCTGTACCTTTACCGCCAGCACGGGCTGTTTGATGCCATTAGTCTCTGGAAAACGGCTTGCCGGTGAAATCGACGGTGACCAAATTGCCGTCCAGTTTGCCCATGCCAGGCGCGTTTAACGGCATGCCTGGCGCCGAAACACCTTTTACCGAGGGTGCAGCTAACATTTTGTCGACAACGTTTGCAGGTACATGCCCTTCTATGATTTGGCCAGTGCCTTCTACAACACCCGTATGACAGGAAGCAAGCTCTACCGGCACACCGAGTTTTTGTTTAACGGTAGCCATGTCAGTTGTTTTTATTGCGGTAACGTCAAAACCAGCGTCTACCATGTGCTCGACCCAGCCAGTGCAACAGCCGCAGTTAGGGTCTTGGTAAACGGTGATGGCCTCGCCGGCCGCATGAGCAAAAGACGACGCAGCCGACAAAACAAGGGCTGAGAACAAAAACTTCATAAAACCTGCTCCAATGAAAATACAAAACTTGAACGTCCGGCAATAGCGATGGTAACTGCAGATGACGCGCGCCCCATCCACACATAAAATTACCTGCCTCAAACACTCAACTGAACAAAGGGAACAGTACCATGCGACTTTGTCTATTTTCTGGCTCCAGCCCCGGCCACCTGCCGATTTACGCTGAAGCGGCCACACGTTTAGGCCACGTTTTGGCCGATGCCAATATTGGCTTGGTCTATGGCGGTGCGTCGGTAGGCTTGATGGGCGCTGCTGCTGATGCTGCCCAAGCTCATGGCGGTGAAGTTATCGGTGTTATCCCACGCTTTCTGGTCGAAAAAGAGGTTGCACATAACGGCCTGCAAGACTTGCGTATCGTGGATTCCATGCATCAGCGCAAGGCGTTAATGGCCGAGCTGTCTGATGGCTTTATCGCACTGCCCGGCGGCCTGGGTACGCTGGAAGAGTTGTTTGAGGTATGGACGTGGGCACAATTGGGTCAACATGCCAAACCTTGCGCACTACTGAACATTAACGGCTTTTACGATGGCTTGTCGACGTTTCTCGACCATGTCGTGGCCGAGGGCTTTCTGAAGCAGGCCCATCGCGACATGCTGATCGTGGAAAACGATGTGACTACACTGCTGGCTGCGATTGAAAACTACCAGGCGCCACCTGTTACCAAATGGATCAAACGGGAGCACACTTGATGGTGGGCTAGCCTTGCCCCGATGTTGCACGCCAATGCATAGTCGAAATAAGCGATAACGCCACGGCCAGCCCTTATCAAGGACGCTGCCAGGCGGGGAATACACCACCCTTCGTGTGGAACGCGAGCTTACATTGCGGCGCACTGAGGAGCGGCGCCAAGCAGCTTCATCAAGCTCAGCGCATTGGGTATTGCTTCGCCACGCGCCGTATTGTCGAATATGCACCACACTTCACTGCCTGCTCGGTGCGCGTCGGTAATCTTCAAGGCTACTGCGTCGAGGAACACTTCGTCATAGGCTGAGTAGTATGTTTTTGGTGCACCGTGCAGACGGATATAAAGGGTATCAAGATGGCCCGCTGGCTCAACGTTTGGCACAGGCAATGGATGAGCGCGTACACACGCGATGCCTGCAGAGGTCATTAACGCTGCGGATGCGGGTGTAAACCAGCTTTCGTGGCGTGGCTCGCAGACCACTCGCACGTTCGTAAGCCTGCGTAGCATAGTAAAAAAATCGTTAGCTGCTGGCGGGTTCAGTGCAAGGCTAGGCGGAAGCTGCAATAGCAGACATCCCAATTTTTCGCCCAACGCAGTGACCCCGTCTAAAAATGCACGCATGGTTGAATCCGCGTTGCGCAGCCTGAGCGTATGGCTTATGGTGCGCGGGATCTTTACACTAAATTGGAAGCCGTCCGGTACGCTCGCTGCCCATCGTTCGTATGTTTTAGGCTGATGCGTGCGGTAAAAAGACGAGTTGACCTCAACCGCCGAAAACACCTGAGCATAGCGTTTAAGATGGCTGCCCTCAGTCGGGAAGATGTCGGTCACGGGGGACGCGAGCCCCCACCCGGCGCACCCTATTCGGATTAGCGGTGCAGTGTTGTCACTGGCTGGGCGAGTACTTGCGGTTCTCTTAGTCTTGGCCAATTTTCCTCCCCATTCTGTATACGTGTTGGTTCGATGGCCACCTTGATCCTGTGCCTGAGCGTAAAAGGCCCCAACGCGGCGTCATCGAAGTTGCTCAGGGGTGTTCGCAGCCGACTACATTGCGACAGCCTTGCAAGCTAGATTCTATTAGCTTAGCAACTTTGACTCTGCCAAACCAGACTACAACACACGTAAGTTGATAGTCAGTCTCGAGCTCTAGAAGCGTTGACCTGGATAGTTAGTGTTTCTTCACACTGCCCCTAACGCCATCTTTTTACGCTTCACCCAGGCCCCGATCAGACGATCTGCGGTAATGCCCAGAAACGCAATACACAAGCCTGCTACCAGGGCTTTGCCAATTTCATTGCCCGAACGTGCTGCGTTAATTTCAGCGCCCAGATCCTGTGTGCCTATTAATGCGGTGATGGCGACCATGAACAAGGCCATGAAGATAACCTGGTTCACGCCCAGCATAAGCTCTGGCAAGGCAATCGGTAGTTCCACTTTTATCAAGCGCTGCAGCCGGGTTGCCCCTTGTTGCGTTGCCGCCTCGATAATCGGTTTAGGTACGCCGCGTAAACCCAGGATGGTATAGCGTATCATCGGCACTACCGCGAACATCAACACCGCGATAATGGCAGACAAATCACTTACCTTGAACAACATGACGACCGGAATCAGGTAAATAAAGGACGGAAAGGTTTGCAGAAAATCGCAGATGCCTGACGCAAAACGAGACCAGCCTGCGGTACGCGATGCGCCCAACCCGATGACAAAGCCCACGCTTACACAAATGACGGCTGCCGTACCAATCATGTACAGCGTCGTCATCGTTTCAGGCCAAAGGCCCGTGGCTGCCGGGAATAATATAAGCAAGCCAGCAATCAGCGCCACGGACCAACCGCCCAGGCGATAACCGACTAAAACGATCAGGGCAAGAAAAGTAACCCACGGGATGGCCAGGAAAAAATTACGTGTTGGAATTAATATTTCCATCAGCGTGAAATTGCGAAATGCCTGAACCGAATCATAAAGATGCAGGTTGATCCAGTCGATTCCGGCGTTCCAGTATGGGGCCGTGGTAATGCTGTGTTCATCAGACAATAGCGCCAGATCTGGCAGTACGCGTGCAAGCAAAACACTTACAAGAAAAAACACCAGTGCCATCACCATGTAAGGATGACGTCGCCACCACGCCAGGGTTGGGTCTGTGTATTTCGGTGTCTTCAATGCGTAAGCACGGCTTAAACGGTCTAGCACCACAGCGATTACAACAATGGCAATGCCCTGCTCTAACGCCTCGCCCAGGCGCAGCGACTGTAGCGAGGTTAATAACTCACTGCCAAGGCCCGATGCACCAATTAGCGCCGCCAGCACAATCATGGCCAGGGTTTGCATAATGCCCTGGTTCAACCCAACCAAGAGCACGGAGCGCGCCGTTGGCATTTGTACCTTCCACAATAACTGCCAGCGCGTGCAGCCCATCATCTGGCCAGCCTCAAGTACTCCCTTTTGCACACTTTCCAGGCCTAGTGCAATGCAACGGGCAACAGGCGGTACCGCGAACAAAGCCGTCGCGATCATGGCGGGTACATCGCCTACGCCATACAGCACCACAATAGGCACCAGGTACGCAAACGGCGGCATACTCTGCAAGATATCAAACAGAGGTGTTATGGCACGTTTGAAACGCGAGCTTTTGCTCATCAATACGCCGGCCACCAGACCGATCAAAAACACCAAAGGTACGGTGATAAGCACAAGCGAAAACGTTTGCATCGATGCCTGCCAAACGCCAAACAAGGCCAGATACGTAAACGCAACGGCGCCGAGCAGCGCGCTACGCCATCCGCCAACCCAGTGCCCCAAGAGCGCCGCCAGGCCCGCCACGGTTATCCATGGAAGTGCCGGAATGCTTTTAGAGAAACCATCAAAAAATATCGACTCGGACAAGTGCAAGGGATAGGCCAGCACTGATGCAAGGCCACGCGTTACGTCACGGGGCGAAAATCCGTATGATGTCCCGTCGAAAAAACGAACCCCGTACACCAACCATTCGAAGAACGCGTCGATCCAGTTTTTAAGAGGGAAAATCCAGTCAGATGGATAATGTGCAACCCAGTCGAGCCGACTTGCCGCAAATTGGCCCAGCGCGATAATCGCAAGCGCAGCGACCCAAAATAAAAGCCGATGACGTATTGGTTTGACGCCACTGTTTGTCAGTGACGTGGCAACGGGATTAGCAACATGCCCTGCCTCAATGGTGGGTGCAGCTAACTGCTGCGCACCTGAAATAGTTTTATTTAAAGCGTTTGCATCTTGAGCAGCGTTGCTTGAAGCTTGAGCAGCCAAGGCAGACTTACTTGAACCTTGCGTAGGCAAGACAGCCTTATTTGAAGCCTGTACAGCTGAGGCTGGCTTATTTGAAGCGTGTGCGCCCGCAGCCGCTTTGCGTGGTCCATTATTAGGTAAGGTGACAGTTTGGCTCATTGGAATAACGCCCTCGCCAAATGCTCTCGGTTTACCTGGCCCACTACTATGCCAGCAGCGTCGACAACAGGTAAGGCCTGATCCGCTTCGATGACGCGCTTTGCGATTTTTTCCAATACATCTGTGTTCTTGATCGTAATTTGGCTGCCGGCAAGGTTAATGTCCCCAGGGTTTGCTGGCACCATGATTTTTTGCGCAGTAATCAATTTTGCACGCGGTGCGTGCTGTACGAATTTTTTCACGTAGTCATCTGCCGGCGTCATTAACAACTCTTCAGCAGTGCCAATTTGCGCCAAACGACCATCCTTCATAATGGCGATACGGTCACCTAGACGCACGGCTTCATCAAAGTCATGCGTGACGAACACGATGGACTTGTTCAGACGAGACTGCAGGCTGACAAACTCATCTTGCATCTCGCGACGAATCAGCGGGTCAAGCGCCGAAAAAGGCTCATCCAGAAACCAGACATCACATTCCCCAATTAGGCTGCGCGCAATGCCGACACGCTGTTGCTGACCGCCGGACAGTTCACTTGGAAAATTGTGCTCGCGCCCCTCAAGACCCACTGTTGCAACCAGTTCTTGTGCTTTGGCCAAACGCGCGGCTTTCGGTACGTTTTGGATCTCCAGCGGAAAAGCAATGTTGTCCAATACGGTGCGGTGCGGTAACAGCCCAAAACTCTGAAACACCATGCCCATTTTGCGCCGACGGATATCGGTCAAACTACTGCGTGAGGCCTGTAATAGATCTATCCCATCAAACAACACCTGGCCGGCGTTGGGCTCAAGAAGTCGTGTCAAACCTCGTACAAGCGTTGACTTGCCCGAGCCGCTCAAGCCCATGATGACCAGAATCTCACCCGCATAGACATCAAAACTGACATCGCGTACGGCTGCAATTAAGCCTGCGGACTCGAGGTCGGCGTCGCTTGGATTGTGGTGGTGTTTGTCGAGAAAATCCGTGGCGCCTTTGCCAAACAACTGCCAGAGATTTTTACAGGAAATTTTTATTGATTTATTCATAGCCGCATCCGTCAAATAAACGCGCAAAAGCGCGGTCACTTTCCGACAGGAGCAGCGATATGACGATATTGGAGCTGACTCAGAACTAAAACGATAGGGTGTCGGATAAGTGTAGAAAGTGAACGATGGTCATGCGCATCGTGACGCGAAGACCAAGAGGCATTGTGCGTGGCTGCACACATGTAGCCACGCACAACCGGGTATTACTTAGCGCAGGCTGGCATCCATGCGGAAACCTGTTCCTGATGCTTTTCTATCCATGCAGTGGCAGCAGCGTCATGGCTCATGCCTTCCACATCCGCCAATGCAGCGGCCTGGTCAATCATGGACCCAGTAAAGTCGATGTTTTTAATCAACTGATAACCACACGACCATTTTTTCTCGAAACCTGACCAGGCACCCTTCTTCAGATAGCCGCCCTTGGGTGAGCCACAGTCATAGGTTTTGTCTGGATTCACGCCCCATTTCGGGTCTTCGGTGCAGGCTTTTTCATGTTCCGGAAATTCAACGAATTTACCGGGAAACGCCGCGCCTACCCAGTTGGGGGCCCAGTTAAACAGCACGATAGGTTCTTTGCGCGCGGCGGCTGACTTTAGTTCGCCAAATAAGGCAGCGGCCGAGCCGGCATTGACCACGGTAAAGTTCAGATCCAGTGCTTCGATCTTCTCTTTGTCATGTTTAATCCAGTCAACAGGGCCTGCCAGATAGCGCCCCTTTGGGGCTGTCTCAGGTGCAGCAAATTTTTCTGCACATGCATTTAGCGCTTTCCAGTCTGGCAAACCGGGGCAAATGTCTTCCATATAGTCTGGATACCACCAGTCTTCACGTGTTGTTGCTGCATGACTGCCGAGATCGACCATGCGGCCAGCGTTAACTTCCTTCATGAAGCTGTCGTTCATCGTGCCTTCCCAGATTTCCATTTGCAAATCCAGGTCGCCCAAGCCCATTGCGGCAAACTGCCCCTGACTGTCTGACGGCACGATTTTGGTCTCGTAGCCGACTTTTTCAAGCAATTGCTGTGCAACGCGAGCCAGTACTTTTTGGCTTGACCAATTATTGTCAACGATTTTGATGGGGTCAGTTGATTCGGGCGTGAATGCGTAGGCGGGTGCGGCGATAACACCGGCAGTTAGCAGAAGGCTAACGCTGAGTTGATTAACGAGTTTCAATGGGAAATTCCCTCCATTTGTTGAAAGAGTGATGAAGCCACTCGTTTCAAGGTTTTGACCAATACGCCAGCATTGCCGATAGAGGCAACACTGATCCATTGATCAGGAGCGCAGTTGTTTTTATTGCACTACAAGAACAAGAGTAGGAGCCATGCAAACAAGCGTGGTCCAGTTGGCGCGCACGATAGCGCTTTGGTTGGCGATTACATCGTCAACTAAACAAAACCATGCGGTTCAGAATGTCGGATTTACTTCAGACAGATCGGATGGAGCTACTTTTTTCCAGCGGTACCCATTGCATGACTGATTAATCGCCCTATGCGAATTTGCCAGTAATGCATTACACCCGGATACGTGGATGAATTGGAAAACAACGAGGTGCTGCGTACGCTGCGTTTGATCGGTTTTTACGCCGTTTTATTGAAACTAATAGGAACATTATACAAGAAATGAAGCTTTTTTGGCATTTTTTCCTGTTTTGCGGGATATTGGAGCCTGCTGTGGTCCTCTATTTACCTATGGGCTGCAAGGGATATCCGCCCTGTGGAAGGCGTGTTCTGCAGTATTTCATCCATCCGAAACTGGAAATTCAAGCGTAGTACTCACTCACGTTCAAGCACCACGGTGACTCAGCGCCAAAGGTTCATGTCTTCTACACTGACATGTTTGCTTTTTGGCGCCTTGAGTATGCCTGCCATGTCGAGCATGGGTTTGCTCTTTACCCGAACAGTTATTATTCCGTCTGTCATGACTGACCAGACAAGCCGAGTGCCTGGTTGGGCTTGCACCTGCGCCCGGATATCGGCTGGAACAGTCGGGCAGTGGGCAGTTACGAGCCCCGCCGAACTCCGCCAGCGCCTGCATGCAGCGCACAGCCAGTTCGACATAGTGATAAATGGGTATGCGGCCTCACGCATGCGTGTCAGCGGTGAAGGTCGCAGATCTGAGTACAGGCTATGCACAAGCACTGGCTTGCCAAGCTGGTGATGCAGCTCCGCAAGACGGTTTGATGCGGACGCACTCAACAAACACAGCAGGGTCAGCAGCTGCCCCGCCAGCAACGTCTATGGATTTGTTGCCCGCTGGCTTTACGCCAGCGGCGAGTGATTTGCATACTGCGGTGTATGACAACGAAAATATCGTTGGGTGATTGCAGTGCTTTGGTCAGCAGGAGTACATAAATGTGACGCCAGGCCTAGGTGTTGGAGCGTAATACTGGCCGGTTTAGTCGGAGCTTAAATTTCGATAATCCAATTCTTGTTATTTAGAATTGGTATAAAACGTGGGGATTCTTGCACAAGATACGGTCGTAGGCGCTAGGCGTCGGCGCCCAGTCGCGCAGCATGTGCAGCAGCCCTTCATCGTCCGGACGTATTGCTTGTGTTGGGTGTGGCCAATTGCTGGCCCAAAGACAGCGTTCGGTGTGCTCGCGCGCCAGTACCCTGGCCAGTGCGCCGACATCCTCGTAGTCGGGCGGACCTATCCGAGAGGTTTCATAAGCAGCGGAAAGCTTCACGTGGAAGCGCCCCGTATCCAGCAGCTTCCGCAGGCAGTTAAATGCTGGATCCTCTGGTTCGACAGGCTCCAGGAACTTGCCGATATGATCAATTACGACGGGGCAAGGAAGCGACATGAGCAATGGAGCATACTGTGGAAGATCACGCCCATCCAGTTGCAAGTTAATATGCCATCCCAGCGCGGCGATTTCCTCGGCAATAAGTGGAAGTTTGGCCCACGTCATGGTGCCGCCACCGCCTGGAATCAACATAAAACGTACACCCACCACACCGAGTGCGTTTAGCCGATCCAGCTCATGGCGTGCAGTGTCGGGTTCAAGAGCGACAATTGCTCGCGCGCTACCCTGCGCACTGGCAAGAGCATCAAGCGTGCAGCGGTTGTCCAGCCCGTAACCCATAGGCTGAACGATAACGCTTCGCCCAAGCCCTAATGCAGTCTGAAGTTTTGCGTAGGCTGACCATGGAGCTTGTGGGGGCGAGACAGGGTCTTTCTGCGGAATCGGATAGCGATCCAGATCATAGACATGAATGTGACAATCGCATCCTGGCAGTAGTGTTTCTTCAGTTTGCATGAGTGCCCTCCTGTGTTGGCTGCGCCAGTCGTTTTCGCAGTTGGTTCAGTCTCCAGGCATCGCCCAAGTTCAAAGCGCCGTCCGGTGCATCGCCAGCCACCAATTGTGCGAGCTGCCGCACAGAATCCATGGCCTGATGCGTTGCGGCTTCTGGGGTTAGGCCACCAATGTGCGGTGTTGCGATGACTAATGGGTGCATGGCGAGCTGGCGTGCAGGTTTTTGATCGTCTTCCGACCCGACATCCAGCGCTGCACCCGCGATGAGCCCGTTCTCTAGCGCGTGCAGGAGTGCGGGCTCGTCAACCAGTTCGCCGCGCGATGCATTGATGAAGAATGATGAGGGCTTCATAAGGCCGAATGCTGCGTCGTTCATCAGCCCTACGGTATCTGGAAGAGATGGTGCCAGGCATGCGACGTAGTCTGATTTCGTAAGCAGATCGTGAAAATTTATCTGCTGAATTCGCACGTCGTCGACGTCGACGTTGGGGTCGTGAACAATGATGTTCATTCCGAAGGCTTGCGCCAGCCTACACAGATACCTGCCGATCGTGCCATAGCCAATGACGCCCAGCGTAGCACCACGTAATTCTCGCCCCATGAATACCGCAGGCTCACGTCCTTCATGGTATACGGCATTGCTTGCTGAAATGCTGCGGCTCAGGTCTATCATCACTCCGATAACCCACTCGGCCACTGACGCGCCGAAGCCTGGGGTGGCCCGGGTGACGAGGATGCCGTTGCGGCTCGCCGCGACGATGTCGATATTACTCACATCCACCGCAACACGGCAAAGCACCGCAAGCCTGGGTAATTGCTCCAAGAGGGTCGCAGGAAAGGATGGCTGGCGAAATGCGACAATGACATCGCAATCGCCTGCTTCATTCAGGATTTGTTCGTGCGAAGGCTCGGAGTCGTGCTTGTTACGTACTATCGTGCCAAGCGCCTGTAGTTTGGCCAGCGCTTGATCGCCGTAATACAGCATGCAAGATTGCGGACTGTGGGTAAGATAGATATTGATTTTGTTGGGCATGATTAGCGGCTTCCTGGGCGAGACTGGTGCCGGCCAGTGGATGGTGCAGCAACCGATTTTCGTATCGTCAACGTGGGCTCGAAACAGATTTCCTCAGCCTTCAGGTCTGGTTGCGCGATGCGACGCACGGCCCGGTCGACCATGGTGCAGGCCATGTCCTGCATCGGCATGCAAATCGATGTCAGTGGCGGCCAGGTGAAGGCGGACAAGGTCAAGTCATCCATACCCACAATAGACATATCATCTGGTATGAGAAGGCCTTGATCTCTGATGCCGGCCATAAGGCCGACCGCCATCATGTCGTTCACCGTCACAATACCCGTTGGTCTAGGATCCATATTCACTATTGTTGCGGCCATTTCGTAGCCCATGCTTGCAAGTTCTGTATCGCCATACCGTGTCGCCGATTTCCCCTCGACCACCCTTCCTGACGCTTTCCCGGACTCTTGATCGATGGCCGCCATAAAACCCTCTATTTTTTGGCGTCGGCTGTAGGTCAAACCTTTTGGCATCGCAAACGCCAGGTGCGAATGCCCAAATTCAATTAAGTGTCTGGCAGCTAAGGTACCCGCAGCCACGTTGTCTGGCAGCACATAGTCGTGCCGGATCGTGCTGCCCGGATCAGGTCCGAGATCAAAGCTGATCACCGCGAGCCCGCGAGCCATAGCGGCCTCAATATGTTGCTCGTCACTCAACGACGACACCACAATGACCGCACGTACCCCAAACGCGATAAGGTCATCAAACATCGCGGCTTCGAGTTGCTTGTCGCGATGCGTGTTGCACAGAAGGACTCTATAGCCGTATTGCTGCTGAGCATAGGTTTCCATGGACATGGCCAATTGGCCAAAAAACGGGTTGGCCGTCGTTGGGACCAGTAGGCCGAGAATGGGACTACGCCCCGTCTTCAGTTGCCGAGCAGCTTGGTTGGGCCGATAGCCTAATTTGCGAATGGCCTCTTCTATGCGTGTATAGGTTTCGGGCCGCATACGGTCGGCTTTTCCGTTGAGCACATTGGATACTGAGCTCACCGAAACATGCGCAAGTCTGGCCACATCTTGTATTGTCGTCACATTAACATCCAGCTATAACTATATCGATTTACTATATCGATATAGTTATCCTAAGGCAAGACTAAGATTCATAAATATATTGCTGTCACAAGCTTTATATTGCACCTTCTAAAAAGCTATGTTAGTTTTTAATAAATCGATTTACTAAATCGGTATATTACATAAAACGGAGAGACAAATGAAATCAACTATCCCATTCTTTCAAGGGGCTGCAACGCGTGCCTTATTGGGTGCTGCCCTAGCCCTTGCCATATCGCTTCCGGGTCAGGCCCAGACAGTGCGTGAGCTGAAAATTTCGCATTCGGCGCCGGGTACGTCTGAGTCCGAGCTACACATGGCTGCCTGGGTCTTCAGCAGTTATATCAACGAAAACTCGGACACGCTGAAAGCCAAAATATATCCTTCCAACGCGTTGGGCGAAGAGCGTGCTGTTTACGAAGCCATGCAACTGGGTGGTGGGGCTTCATGTGCGGTAACGGGTACGGCGATTCTGAATAATTTTTCCAAGCGGTTAGGCGTCATAGACTTGCCTTTCATCTGGCGAGATTACGACCATATGCAAGTTGCGCTTGAGGGGCCCATTGGTGACTCCCTGTCCGAGGACCTTGAAAAATCCGGCTTTAAGGTGATGGCCTGGATGACAAACTGGGGCGCACGTAATATTGTGACCTCCAAAAAGAAAGTTACCCAGCCTGAAGACCTGCATGGCCTGAAGATTCGCACCATTCAAAGTCCCGTGTATATCGGCGCGCTCAATGCCATGGGTGCTAACGCTACGCCGATGTCTTTTGGGGAGGTCTACACGTCCATGCAAACCGGCGTCCTGGATGGCTTTGAACACGGTTCAGCCATCGTCATGAGCCAAAAGTTCTACGAAGTGGCAAAGTACATAGCGCTCACGCGTCACTTCCTTGGCCCCGTTGCCTTAGTTTGCTCCAAGTCTGTGTGGGACAAGCTCAATGATCGGGAAAAGCAGGTAATGAACGAAGCGGCCAGTTTGTCGGCTGACGTGAACTGGGCGCTGGCGCCCAAACGCGAAAAAGAGGCCTTTACCTTCCTGCGGGGCAAGGGGATGGAGATCACCGAGATCGATACCACGGGCTTTCGCAAGAAAGCGCTTACGCTCCAGGATGAGTTCGCCAAAGAGCGAGGCGCTGAGGATCTGTTGCAGCAAGTCCGCGCCACTCAGTAAACAGCCACGCGCGCCATCTTCGGGCATTGTCCTTTGGGTGGCGCGCAAGAGGAATGCATATGCGACACATCAACAAGCTTGCGGAAGGTGTGCTTAGCCTGCTATTTGCCGCCATGATCATTGTGGGGACGCTTCAGGTATTTAACCGATTCTTTATCAATGAATCGCTGAGTTGGAGCGAGGAGTTTCAGAAATATGCATTCATCTGGCTGGTGTTCATAGCCATTCCTGTTGCCTACAATCGTCATGCGCACTTGCGGGTAGACTCGCTAGTTGCACTTTTCCCCGAAGGTCTGCAACGCTTGCTAAGACTGGTCGTTGATCTTCTTTGGCTTGCGCTTGGCGTAGCGCTGGCGCTATTGACGCTTCGCATCATGCAGGTAACGCAGTCGCAAGAAAGTCCTGGGCTTGGATTGAGCATGTCGTGGGTGTATTGCGGGCTGTTTATTGGCGGTGTATACCAGGTTCTTTGCGTACTACACCGGCTCTATAGCCAGGCATTCAAAGAGGGCCGCCCATGAGTCTGGTTATGATTTTCGCGGGCATCCTGGCCCTAGTATTTTTGGGCGTGCCCATCCTGTTGTCGATTGCAACCGTGAGCCTGGCAGGCATCATGCTTATCCCCGAGCTGGTGCCGGCACTCATGCCGCAAAAAGCCTTCGCCATGCTGGACTCGTTCAGTCTGCTCGCTCTACCCTATTTTATTCTTGCTGGCGCCATCATGACCCGAGGGGGCTTAAGTGCCGGCTTGATTGAGTTTTCACAAAAAATCGTGGGTCATATTCGAGGAAGTCTTGGGCATACTGCGGTTTTGTCCTGCGTGGCATTAGCCAATATTTCGGGATCGTCCACGGCGGAAGCCGCAGCAGTGGGCTCTGTAATCATTCCGCCGATGAAGGCTGCAGGCTACCGTCCCGGTTATGCCGCCTCAATCGTTGCGGCCGCCGCCACAGTGGGGCCTATCATCCCGCCCAGCATGACCATGATCATCTACGGATCGATCACAGGTGTGTCTATCGGGGGATTATTCATGGCGGGCGTGATACCGGGCATTATTATCGCTATTTTGCTCATGACGCTGATCTATGCCATGTCATACCTGCCCGCGTACCCAGAGCTGCGGCACACGCTCCCTAGATCTAGCCTACGCGAAATTAAAACCGCAACGATTAAAGTATGGCCGGCGCTCCTCGCGCCCGTAATCATCATGGGTGGCATCCTCGGGGGTATCTTCACCGCAACCGAGGCGGGCATCGTTGCGTGTGTCTATAGTTTAGTGGTTAGTATGACCTGGTACCGCATTCTGCGGTGGCGTGACCTGCCGTCAGTACTGGTCGACGCCGCCGTCACCACGGCGATGGTTGCTGGCGTGATTGGTATGGCTGGCGTACTGGGTTGGCTACTCAGCTATCTCAACTTCAATGATGCTGTTTTGGGTGCATTGCGTGGGATAACCGATAGCTCCCTGCTAATGTTGTTGCTGCTGATCATTATCATGCTAGTCTTGACCATGATGCTGGACGGGTTGGCAGTGGTGGTGGTTATGGTTCCCACCATTGTTTATGTCGGAAACGCCTTCCACATAGATCCTTTGCATCTGGGTGTGCTGATGGTCATGATCACCCAGATAGGTGGCCTAACACCGCCAGTGGCCATTCTTCTTTTCGTTACATCCAGCATTGCCCGCATCCCGTTCGCTGAAGGAGTACGGGCTGTCTGGCCATTTGTTGCCGTGCTTTTGCTCAGCCTTATTCTGGTTATGCTGGTTCCTGCTCTGGCGACTTGGCTACCCAGTGTCGCTTTGAAACATTGAAGTCGCTCGCCCTGGTCTGAACGAGCCTATCGTCACTTTGCTTTGACGGTAGTCCTTACATAGTGGGCTAAGGAGTGCGGTTCAGGTTGCCAGGTCATCCTGAATATATGCCTGGATGACGGCATCAAAATCAGCGTCTCCAGTTAGGCCCAGCGCCTTTGCCCTGCTGTCATCCAAGGCCCCTGGCCAACTGGCCACGATTCTTTCGATGGCCGGGTCAGGGCTGAACTGTACGCGCTCAGCAACCTCGCGCCCTGCCTGACGCTCCAGTGCGGCCAGCATTTCCTGCACGGTTACTGAAAGACCAGGCAGATTGATGCTACGGTTATTGCCCAGGGCGGCCGCTGGCAGATTGTGGCCAGCGATCAACGATGCAATGGCCTGCCGTGGGGAAGATAGCCACAAGCGCAACTGTGGCGACACAGGGCAGATGGCGGTTTCGCCATTTAGAGGTTCTCGCAAAATGCCACTGGCAAAAGAGGATGCAGCTTTGTTCGGCTTGCCGGGCCTGATGCTGATGGTGGGCAGACGCAAGGTTCGCCCGTCTACAAAGCCACGACGGCTATAGTCGTTGAGCAGCAGTTCGCAAATGGCCTTCTGGGTGCCATACGACGATTGCGGGTTTACGGCGGTCGTGTCCAGCACGGTTTGTGGCAGATCCCCACCGTAAACCGCCACCGAACTGGTAAAGACTACCTTGGGTTTTTGTTCCAGCTCGCGGCAGATTTCCAGTAATGCGAGTGATGCATCCAGGTTGACCCGCATACCAAGTTCAAACTCGGCCTCTGCCTGGCCACTGACAATTGCGGCAAGGTGAAATATCGATTGCGTTTCAGCGTCTATGATGCTGCGCAAAAATGCCACATCGCTCAGGTCACCTGTAGCAATGCGGACACGTGGGTCGCCTGAATGGGGCGCGGGTGCAACGTCTGCAAGCACCAGCTGGTCTATTTTTTGATCCTGGCCATTGTTATCGCTCAGGTGACCCAAATCAAGCAGCCGCTGTGCCAATCGCTGCCCCAGAAAACCGGCGGCGCCAGTGATAACTACTTTCACATTAATCTCCTCATTGCTGCGCTGGGCCGACCATTTCAACGCGGTCGCCACGGAGGCGCTATGTACCGTTGGTTCTCGTCAACAATGTGGCCATTTCTTTCTGGCGGTAAGAACGACGCGCACTTAAACCTTTGCATAGAGGTGTTCGTCGGCATCATCGTCAGAAAAATTTAGCGCGTCCAGACACTGATTAACGAGAATATGACATGCATGTTAGAACGTCAAAGCGTCTTGGCAAAGCCTGCCAGATCATCGGCCAGTTCCTGGTCTTCTTGCGGTGTAAGACCGCTTACGCCCACGCCACCGATAATGTCGCCGCTTTCATTGTGTATTACCGAGCCGCCGGGCAGTGCCGTCAGTAAAGCATCTGCAAAATAACCTATTGGTATGTTTTCGTGTTTGAGCCTGGCATCAAAAGCCGCTGTTGTCAGCCCGAGCCTTACGCTGCTGTAGGCCTTGCGCTGAGCAATCTCAATGCTGCGCAGGGTGGCTTTGTCCATACGGACGAAACTGACCAGAAAGCCCTGCGCATCACAGATTGAAAGACAGACAGCTTTTCCTGCGGGGTTATCCATACGCTCAACGCCCTGCTCCAGAACTTGCAGCGCTTGAGACAACTTGATTGAAGCCATTTTTCCCCTCTGTAATCGTTGAATTGTTCTTGAACCGGTGTCCGGCGAGTTATGGACTCGCGGCTGTTCTACTCTTTGACGGCACCCGTCATCCCCGACACATAGTATTCAACAAAAAGCGAATACACCAACGCAACAGGCAAAGACCCTAATACAGCGCCTGCCATAAGCTGGCCCCAGTGATAAACGTCGCCTTCGATAATATCGGTGACCACGCCTACGGCAACCGTCTTTTCTGAGGTCGACGAGATAAAGGTCAGCGCATAAATGTATTCATTCCAGGAAAGCGTAAATGCAAAAATCCCCGCTGATATCAGGCCAGGCACGGCCAGAGGCAAAATAATTTTGGTAAGAATCTGCCAGTTGGTTGCGCCGTCGACCAGTGCACATTCCTCAATTTCGTAAGGTATGGTGCGAAAATATCCCATTAAAAGCCAGGTACAAAATGGGATCAAAAACGTAGGGTAAATAAAGATCAGTGCCCAGGGACTATCGAACAGACCTAGCTGATACACAATGGAGGCAAGCGGAATAAACAGAATGGAAGGTGGCACCAAGTAGGCGAAAAATACAGAAAGCCCCACCTGCTTCGATCCGCGAAAGCGCAGGCGCTCAATGGCATAGGCTGCGAATGCGCTGGTAAACAGCGAAATAAACGTGGCCATGAACGCGACCATTAGCGTATTCCACATCCACTTCGGGAAGGCTGTATTGAATATCAGGTCTTTGTAGTGGTCAAACGTAACTCCCACCACGATAAACGGGTTTGCATCACTAGAGTTCAGTTGAGCGTCTGGTTTGAATGAGGTAATAATCATCCAGTAAAACGGGAACAACAGAATAATCATGAAAATGATCAGCGGGATATAAATCGTGACCCAGCGTCGGGGTAATGACTGCAAAAACGCCATGCCCTGGTCTTCTTGGTTTTTGGTGGATTTTTTCATTTGTCACCCCCTCGTTGCCATGCGCGACGTTGCAATCCAAAATAGGAGAACAGAATGGCGGCAAGCAGAAACGGGATCATCATAATTGCCAATGCGGCGCCCTCTCCCAGTGACCCACCCGTGATGGCGCGCTGATAAGAAAGTGTTGTCATCAGGTGCGTCGCATTCAAAGGGCCACCTCGCGTCAGCACCCAAATAAGCTGAAAGTCTGTAAACGTAAACAGCACGGAAAACGTCATAACCACCGCGATAATTGGTGTCAGCAGCGGCAAGGTCACGTAACGAAATTTTTGCCATGACGAGGCGCCATCAATGGAGACGGCCTCATACAGGGTTGGCGAGATGGTCTGCAGCCCTGCCAGCAGCGTGATGGCGACGAACGGAATGCCGCGCCAGATGTTCATGGCAATAACGGAAAACCGTGCGTTCCAGGGCGTGCCCAGAAAGTCGATGTAGTTGTCAATAAGGCCCATTTTTACCAGCAACCAGCTGAACACCGAAAATTGCGGGTTATAAAGCCACCAGAAGGCAAGTGCAGAAAGTGCCGTTGGCACTATCCATGGCAGCAGTACCAGCGAACGAAACAGGGTCTTAAAGGGCACATTCTGATTCAATATCAGTGCCAGCCACAAACCCAGTGCAAACTTGATAATGCTTGCCACCACGGTGTAGACAATGGTGTTGAAAAGCGCCAATTGGGCAATGGGATCCTGCGCAAGATAGATATAGTTATCCAGCCCTATCCATTTTCCGGGCCCTGCAAGCGTCGTGTCCGTAGATCCCAGCCATATCCCCAGGCCTAGCGGGTAAGCCAGAAAAAACAGCAAAATCGCGGCAGCCGGCAGCATGAACAGCAGCCCCAGCGTATTTCGATTGTTCAGACTACGAAATAACATGAGTGAGTCCCGGGAAACCAGCCCAGGACGCCATCAGACGTGGCGCCCCAGGGTTTTGGCTATAGGAAACTGGGTAATCAAGGTGCGACACCTATCGGAAACTGTCTGAGTCGGCCTGTCGCATCGCCCATCAAGCCTTGTAATACCGCTGCGCCCTTTTAGCCGCCGCAGCGGCAGCCTGCTTCGGAGTTTGCTCACCACTGGCTGCAGAAGCAAACATGTCAATCACGATATAGTCCGCCATCACGGCGGCAGAGGCCGTACCCAACGGGCCTGCATAGCCATCAGGCAGCATTCTGCTGGCCACATCCCGATACACCGTAATCTTGGGATCCGACGTCCAGATCGGGTTCTTCTCGTACGCTTTCAGTGTTTGGCCCACATAACCCAGCGAATCGTGCAACCAGGCGTTGTACTGGTCGGCCTCCATCATGAACTGCATGTAGGCCTTTGCCGCGTTCGGGTATTTGGTGTAGTCGAACAGCATCATCTGCGTGATGCCCTGCAATTCGGTGGGTTTGCCAACCGGGCCTATCGGCAGGTGGGCATGGAAGATGTCTTCGGCCATGGCATGGCGCTTGGGGTCTGTTGAATTCAGCGCCGCAAAATATACTGAAATACCGTTATTAATGAGGCTTACTTTTTCATCAAAGAACGCCGTATTGTTGGAAGGATCCAGCCAGGACAAGGTCCCCGGTGGAAACGTTTTGTAGAGTTGCTGCACAAATTCAAGCGCCGCAACCGTTTCTGGCGAATCCAGGACAACATTCCCTTTTTCGTCGGCAACCTTGCCACCGTGGCCCCATAGTATCCAGTAGGTCCATCCATTACCGTCGAGCACCGAATGGCCTAACGGGAACCCTGGAGGCGTACCTTTCGCGCTAAGGGCCTGACAGAGCTTCAGAAACCCAGGAAAGTCTGTAGGAAATGTATCGAACCCTGCTGCCTGAACATGGCTTTTTCGATAGACCATCTCGTTGCCGATAACTGCGATCGGCAGGCCTATCCATTTGTCACCACTCATGCCATAAGTTTTGCACACGTCATACCAGCCACCGTATTTCTTGGCCAGATTGTTGGCCACTTCTGACACGTCGACCAATTTATCCGGGTAGCGGTGTGGGTCGTCAAACCAGCCAAGAATAATGTCGGGACCCGCCCCGATGCGCGCCGCAACAGCCGCCTTGGGGCGAATATCTTCGAAGCCTGCACGGTCCATCTGGACTTCTACACCCGTCAGTTCCGTGAATTTTTTAGTGTTTTCCATCCAGCGCTTTTCTTCGGCAGACACAAACTGCGTCCATCGCAGAACGCTCAACTTTGCACCTGATTCGATCTTAAACCCCATATCGGGCTTATCTGCAGCAAAAGCCGAGCCTGTAGCCCCGACCGCGGATGCCGCTGCTATGGCACCAGAAGATATCAGAAAGTCCCGCCTTGTATGCGTTGCCATGTCTCCACTCCTTTAGTTCCTTGTCGCATGTTGGTTGATAAACCTACAAATGCCTGGTTGGCGCGTGATGCTGCTCCTTCCAGTACTAAAAGACGTTTCATGATGCCGTTGTGCTGCGTTCAGGCGTTAGCCGAGGTTTTTCCCGCTTTCTGCATCGAAGAGGTGTGCCCGGGTTATGTCGGGATACAGGTTTACAACGTCATCGAGCTTGAACGTATACCGTTCATTGGATACGGAAACGGCGGCCACGCCCGCAAACTGGTAATGAATTTCTGTATTGGCACCGGTCAGCTCCACCAGCTTGACTGTGGCTTTTAGCCCTGGTCCTTCGCCACCCACCACGATATGTTCCGGGCGTACGCCGAAGACGAGAGATTGCCCCGCCGCCGCTAACTCGCCGGATTTGGGTGCCGCAAGGCGAGTGCCGTCTGCGAACTCAACCAAAGTGCTGCCGTTTTCTTTATGGGCCGTGCATGTGAAAAAATTCATGGATGGCGAACCAATGAATTTGGCGACAAAAAGGTTATCTGGGTGGTCGTATAAATCCAGCGGTGAGCCGCGTTGTTCTACACGGCCGTCATTCATAACCACGATTTGATCGCCCATGGTCATGGCTTCAATCTGATCGTGCGTCACGTAAATGGATGTCGTGCGCAGCCGCTGATGGAGCTCGCGGATTTCAGTGCGCATCTGCACACGCAGATTGGCGTCTAGATTGGATAGCGGTTCGTCGAACAGAAACACCTGAGGATTGCGCACGATGGCACGGCCCATTGCCACACGCTGGCGTTGGCCCCCCGACAATTGCCGCGGGTATCTTTCCAGCAATTCGTCCAGCCCCAGAATCTGGCTTGCGCGCGCAACACGACTTTTGATTTCGGTTTTGTCGAATTTGGCAAGCTTTAGCGAGAAAGCCATGTTTTCGAACACCGTCATATGAGGATAAAGCGCATAGTTTTGAAACACCATGGCGACATCCCGCTCTTTGGGTTGCATGTCATTAACGACTTTGTCGTTAATCATGATCTGACCTTCAGAGATCTCTTCCAGGCCGGCAATCATGCGCAGCAGCGTGGATTTTCCGCAGCCCGATGGCCCCACAAGCACCGTGAACTCGCCATCCTTGATATCAATATCGACTCCCCGAATAACCTGAGTGCCACCGAAGTACTTCTGAACGCCATGAATCCCTACGGTAGACATATGCATCATTTCCTTTTGGTTATGCGGTGCTGCACATTTATTTTTTGCAGTGTGCAGAGACTATTCAGGCATATAAACCAGGCGGCATTCAGGAGCAAATATCTGGCGGGCCGTGACCGGTCGTACCTTGGTTTGGCAACACGGCGCTTAGATATCGGTAGAGACGGGAGTTTCGGTGTGTGCCTTGGGGTTTACTTATAAACCATTGGGGCTTGCGGCTACGGAGACTCCGGGAGAATACCGGAAACCAACAACTTGAAACGTAAACTTCCAGACGGCAACGAATGCCACTTTATGTTACGGCACGATGTTGTATCGCTTCAATGGGCACAAACCCGAGGGACTGCGCGACAACAAGCCCTAGTTTCCCAAGTGTACGCATAAGCACCCTGCGGCGTGTAGCGTCACATTGGCCAAGTAGTTCAAGATTTTGTCTGCACCCCGATCTAGTGATCCCATGCGGGAGCGCCCAGCTATCGGGTCACTTTGTTGACTGTGGCGTCAGGCTTGCCCCGTTAAGTACCTGATAACTGCGGATTACCTGGCTGTCGTCGGCTCGACCGTCTCCACGGCCTGAAGAAGTCAAAAACATCTGGTAGGCAGCTGCGGCAAGCGGCAGTGCCGCCTTAACGTCTTTGCCCGCACTGAGCACAATATCCAGATCCTTTACGAAAATGTCGACGGCGCTTGAGACTGCAGGGTTATCTTGCAGCATGCGCGGCCCGCGGTCGCGCAACATCCAGCTGGAGGCGGCAGAGCCCCCCATGATCTCCAGTAAAAGCTCGGGATTAATGTCGGCCTTTGCCGCAAGGCTGAAGGCTTCTGCGGTTACGGCAATATGCACGCCACACAATAACTGATTGACCGCTTTAACCATAGCGCCCTGACCAGGCTGCTCGCCAACATGGAACAGACGCTCACCCATCTGCTTTAAAACGGGTGCAGCCTCCTCGAAGCAGGCTTGCTCGGTAGCTGCCATAATTGTGAGCGTACCCGACTCGGCACCCACAACCCCGCCTGAGACGGGTGCATCAATAAACCGTCGGTCGGCGCTTTGTACGAGTGTGCTTAGATGTCGCATGGCGGCTGGCTGGCAGGTTGCCATGACGCAGACAATGCCATTGCTTTTCAGGCCGCTCAATACGTCAGGTTGCGTGAGGACGTGTTCTGCCTGCTGGGCATTAACGACCATCACGATCAGCATGTCGGCATCTCGGGTGGCCTCTGCGGCAGAGGCCAAGATACTGCCGCCCGCTTGAATAAATGCTGCACAAGATTGCTTATTAAGATCTACGCCCCTAACCTCGTGTCCTTTCAATAGCAGATTCGTTGCCATGGGCAACCCCATGGACCCCAATCCTACAAATGCGATAACACTCATTTTGAAGCTCCATGAGGTAGACAGCCCAAGTGCCGGCACGCGTTTCGCCCTATCATCTATAGAACTAACGACCTGTCGAGGTTAATACTGCACCATGCGATGCGCATGGTGCAGTAGATATGATAGGCGTCGTTCGCAGGTTTCGCGAGGGTCTGGCGAGTATGATCAGATACTAAGGCTTTAGTTGGTCTCGAATTTCGCCTCCCTTGTGGGCGTCGCTGTGCACGTTGACATAGAGATCGCCCGCCTTATAAGCCTTGTATTGTGAATCGGTAAGTTTGGCATTTGTCGGCACCATCCATTCGTTATCACCCTTTTTTTCCAGGGTAATGATGGGCGGGCCGTTTTTACCGGCTGCTGCTTCATGGATGTGCGCCATGGTCCCGTTCAGCCCCGACGTTGTAACGCTGCCGGTGACAGCCATGTTGTCCTCAATTGTGATCGTGCCCTCACCTTTGGCAGATGTCGTGACAGCCGGCACTTCGTGAGCACCACTTAGCATCACTTTGCTTTGCGCAGCCATGGCAACGCCATAACCGCCAGCCAAACCGGCGATCATCACGCTGCTTGCCAGAACCGCCAGACGGGTTTTAGTGAAAAGTTTATTGCTGCTCATATAAACACTCCTTGTCGTAGAGACCCCGGCGCAACTGCCGGCTGTCATCAACTCATGATTGAGTTGATGACAGATCTCCTATTCAGCATATAGTGTGCCTGCTACTGTATTAGCCGGGTACTATGTCAGCATTGTCGGCAGCATGATTGTTCAACCCTACAGGCAGTTTCTGGTGTGTCATCGAGGCGCAGCATTATTACCAGCCCTCCTGAGCGCTTCGCGACCCCGCCTGAATACCTGTTCAGAGAGGCCCATCATGGCAAACCCGCTCGCGCCGTACTATCCCATTATCTACGTTCGTGGCTATGCAATGACGCCAGGCGAAATCGCGGCAACTGTATCAACGCCATACATGGGCTTCAATCTTGGTGCCACCAAGGCCCGGCAGGCCTGGGACGGCCGCGTGGTTCGGCATGTTTTTGAATCTCCGCTGATCCGCTTGATGAAAGACTATGGCTATCGCGACATTTTTTCTGATGGCCTGGAAATTGCAGGCA
This sequence comes from Pusillimonas sp. ANT_WB101, assembly GCF_008369125.1. Classification (NCBI taxonomy): domain Bacteria; kingdom Pseudomonadati; phylum Pseudomonadota; class Betaproteobacteria; order Burkholderiales; family Alcaligenaceae; genus Pusillimonas; species Pusillimonas sp. ANT_WB101. Next base: position 1,012,797 of record NZ_VOAY01000001.1, read on the forward strand.
CAATTCAGCCGCGCAGCATCATTATTTACCGCTACTACGACCCGGCAGATTCGGATCTGGGTACGGGTAAGGTATTGTCCATACCCGAGGCGGCAGCCGGCTTGAAGGACCTGATTCACGGGCTTCGCAAGCAAGTCTGTGGCGACGATAAAACATTGCTTGATCAGTTTAAGGTCCATCTGGTGGCTCACTCTATGGGGGGCCTGGTCGTGCGCAGTTTTCTGCAAAACGATAAGATAAGCACCAAGGCCGATCGAAGCCTGGTAGACAAGGTTTTCACTTACGCAACACCACATAACGGTATCGAGATGGCGGGCCTGAACGTACCCGCTTTTCTGGGCCTGTGGGACATGAATAACTTTAACCGCAAGAAAATCGCCGAGTTTCTTGGCATGACCGGGCAACGCGATCGTGTTGACTCGCTCGATGGCAAGTTCGACCCACAGAAGTTCTTCTGTTTTGTCGGCACTAATCATCGAGACTATGAGGTTGCTCTGGGGCTTTCCAAACGGCTTGCCGGTGAAATGAGCGATGGGCTGGTGCAAATCGAGAACGCTACCGTTAGCAAGGCACCGAGAGCTTTCGCTTATCGCAGCCATAGTGGCCCTTACGGTGTCGTCAATTCTGAGGAAGGCTACCAAAACCTGGTGCGATTTCTGTTCGGCGACGTCCGCGCAGACGGCGAACTGGCCGTTGCATGTTTGCCGTTGCCTCCTTCAGTGCAAAAGGCCAAGGATGCAGGCAAAACCGTTCGTGCCTCCTACTATTTCGAGGCAACCGTGGCGCCTCGAGGAGAAATGAGCTACAACCTCACCGAGCGGCGGTGTGACACCTATAGTGCAGTGCTGCGCGGCTACGATGAGTTATTAAAGATTGAGCGCGCAGAACTAGATGCGCCGCGCTCCCCGATGCTGTTTTCGGTATTTCTGGATAGCAAAAAAATAACACTGGGGCGCACACTTGTCTTTTCGGTAGAGCTTGCTGTTTCAACAACGGGCTATAACATTGACGGTTTTCTCTGGCTGGATCAACATGTCGAGGGTGAGTACCTGTATCGCGACACGTTAACCATTCGCGTGACGCATACGACAGACGGTTTTAATGTACGTTACGTGAGCACCGACAACAAATGGAGCGAGTCTACGGGCACGCTTGCCGAACAGGGCAAGGGGCAATACGTTATCCCTTTGTCGTCCAGCAAAGGCTTCAAAGGGCAGCTGCTGCTGGGTGTTCAGGCCATTGAGGCCGCCCCAGAGTAGTTTTCATACACCTGAGTGCTCTGAACATTTTTGGGGTCGTTGTTCACTTAGTGCGGAACTTTTCATGGCCAGCTCCGGTCATCTACAAAAGAGAGTGCTCGAAATGGGTAGTACATGCCTGCATCGCCCATTAGCTCGCAGTAGTTCATGTTTTTGAATGCGGGGTAAAGACGGCCAGACTGATCGTGTTTTGGACACCTTCCTTGAATAAATCAAATTAAAGCAAGGTTCCAATCATGAGCAATGAACTAGATGCCAAGTTTCATCACGCCGAAATCATCCTGAAAAAACGTCGCCTCTTACTGGGCACCGCAGTCACAATGGGCGCTGCGGGCACCATATCAACGGCTGTTCCATTTGTCGACTCAATGAAGCCCAGCGCGCGGGCACTGGCGGCCGCTGGCCCAGTCGACATAGACGTCAGCAAGATCGCACCCGGGGACATGATAACGGCGGCATGGCGCGGCCGGCCAATCTGGGTGGTGCATCGCACCAAAGAAGAGTTGGCCGCATTGCCAAAAATGGAGTCTTTGCTGGCAGACCCCCTTTCACTTACTTCCCAGCAACCTCCCGACATGCAAAATCTCAATTTGAAAGAAGGCTTTCGCGCGATTAAGCCCGAGTTTCTGGTTTTAGTTGGCATTTGTACGCATCTGGGCTGTATTCCAACGTATATGCCGGCGCCCGGATCGCTAGACCCAACCTGGCCAGGCGGCTTTCTGTGCCCCTGCCATGGCACGCGCTACGACCTGTCAGGCCGGGTACTGGCAAACTTTCCTGCCCCGCTTAATTTGCCCGTACCGCCCTATTATTTTGAGTCAAATACATTGATCAAGGTGGGTATGCTCAAAGACAACAACGACCAGAACTGGGAGCCTCAAACTTGGTAACTGTTGAGTGCTCGCAGCTGGCTTAAACGCCCAGTTCGATTTACGAAATTACCGGCCCGCCCTGAGGGGATTGAATAATTCAGTGCCTGCAAAGTCTTTTTCGTTGTCGGTCGCAACAATACAACTGTTCGCCTCAGCAACGGCGGCGATGACAGTATCGAGTGCGTTTTTGGGTTGCCCTTTCGCTTTGCTCTCTGCCATCAGGCGAGCCCAGATGAGACTAGCGCGCTCGTCGAACGCAAGAATGCGCCCTGAAAAGAGCGCTTGCGGACCTTCAGGTCCGGAAAACCAAGCCTCAAGTTGATCGCGTCGTTTGCCGCTAGGCTTCTCGAGTATTCCTCGGCGGATTTCTGCGAGCGTCAATGAAGCAATAAACAGATCCTCGTCACGCTGAGTGGCCATCCATTTAAGTAATGATTCTGATGGTATTGGCTTGATCACGTTACTAATGATGTTGGTATCAAGAAGGTATCGCATCAGAACTCAACCGGGCGTCCTGTATCGCGGGTACGTGTCAGGTCTAGATCAGCATCAACCAGCGGTGAACGTCGTAGGGCCGCAAGGATACCCCCTTTTTGCTTAGGCTCATCAGCGATTGTTTGTTTAACAAAGGCGCGTAACCGTGAAGCTTCGGGACCGTCTTGAGCCATCCGACGCGCCAATGTGCGGATCAGTTCGCGATCTGTATCACGTCCCAGTACCTCAAAGCGTGCGAGGCCACGCTCGCTTAGGCGAGTTCGATAGGCTTGGATGGCGCGATTCTGCGCAGTGCTCATGGCTTATCTCCTGATATTGCCTGTAATATAGCCAGACGAGTTAGATTTGGCAAGATGCTTACTATTAATAATAGTGCGCAGGAATGCTCTTCGTAGTGTGACCATCCTCCCCTGATCCCGCCAGGCAGATGGGTATCAGCACTGCATATCGCATGCCAAGCCAGCCGACAAAAGCCAGTACCCAAGTAGCCCTTTGCCCTGCAGTTGGATCAGCCCTGACGATGCATAAGAAGCAGCTTCTCGCGAAGATCAGTCATAATCTTGCAGAATACGGTGGCCGGCAACGAGGTCGTGGAAGATTCGGGTTCAGAACCCGTTTCGTGTATTAGCGTCAGCCCCTCCGTAGAAATCAGCACCTTCTGTAAGCCAATAGACTGCTCTATACGTGCACAAATGGCACGCCCAATAAGCTGATGGTGCTCGGCCGAGCCGTATGTAATGCTAATTCCTGCCCAGTACACAGCACGGCGGTCTGCCTGGCTGGCCAGGCTCTTTGCATCCCAGCCACTGGAACAAAACGCTATGGCTCGCCGCGGGTCAGTTTCTGGAAACTTAATGCCCTGAATAAACCCTTCTATTGAGGCAAGCAGTATGTCATCAAGTACAAACGGAGAGAGGCTGAAATTTGACAGTGCCACGCCGCGCCAGTCAGTTGAGGTACCCGACACGTTCAGGCTGGAAGAAGTTACTTGCATTGCGGCATCCTTACGGAGATTCAGGGCAAAGACAGTTGATGGCGCGATAAAGCCAAGCGCCAGAGCAATGTTAGCGTTGACGTAGTGATTGCGCTCTTATTTGGTATTGCACCATACAATGCATGATACTGTCGGCGGAATAACATTGTTAAATGCCTGGCTCGTCAGGGGTTTATCGCTCAATGTGTACTCCCCGCAGTTACCTTAACCCTTCGGATACCGTCATCGTCGTTTAGCGGCTGGGCGCCACTAGGACAAAATTTGAATTACAAACTACAACACGTATTGACCTCGGGTCTATTGCGCGTGTTTGCCGCGCTGCCTTATGGGTTAGTCGCCCGGGCCGGAGAGGGGCTAGGCCGATTACTGTACCGGCTTCCAAGCAAACGTAAGCGCATTTTGCATACAAATTTGCGTCTTTGTTTTCCGGAAAAAACTGACGAACAGCGCGAAAGCCTGGCGCGTTCAACATTTGAGCATGTTATTCGCAGCTACTTCGAGCGCGGTGTGCAATGGTATGGCAGTGCCAAGACGCTTACGCGTTTGACTGAGCTACACAGCGCCATAGATCTGGCCGACGCTTACGAGCAGCCCACCATCTTCTTGGGGTTTCATTTTGCCGGCATTGAGGCGGGCTGCATGTATTACTCTATCCACCACCCGGTTGCCTCGCTGTATACACCAATGTCGAATAAGGCTGCGGAAGATATCTCTCGCGTACAGCGCTCCAGATTTGGCACCGAAATGATTCCACGCGGTAGCAGTGCCCGCCAAACCCTGAATATACTGAAATCAGGCAAGCCCATTATGTTGGCGGCTGACATGGATTTTGGCCTGCGCGACTCGGTATTCGTACCGTTTTTTGGCGTTCAGGCTTGTACGCTAACAGCTGTATCCCGTCTGGCCAAGATAAGCGGCGCACGCGTAGTGCCCTTCGTGACCGAAGTGCTGCCCAATTACCGTGGCTACAAGCTAAAGATTTTTGAACCTCTGCAAAACTACCCATGTGGCGACGACAAAGCTGATGCCCTGCTGACCAATCAGTTTCTGGAAGCGCAGATACAGAATATTCCTGAACAATATTATTGGGTGCATCGTCGCTTTAAGCGCCGCCCCGAGGGCGAGCTGCCGGTTTACCAATAATGAGCGTCTGAGGGCGGTCTGCCAGTTTGCCAGTCATGAACATCTGATGGCTAGCTGCCGGTTTAACGGTAATAAGCATCAGAGGGCGAGCTGCCGCTTTACCAGAAATAAACACCGGCAATGCCGGTTAGTTTCGGTGTACTGAGAGGGAAGCTGTACTCTTCCCGCCTGAGGCCCGCCCTACCCTGTGAGCCACTTGGCGAACATCACCACGCCTTTATATGTCCAGCCGTTTTCCACAACAAGTTTGTGCAACGGCTCGCGCATTTCGTTGATATCAAACTTATAGGTGTAACTGAGCTTGGGAACGGGCAGCCCGTTCTCGACCTGCACCCCATACACGGTTTCGTGCCTGAAGTTGTAAAAATCAATGCCCCATTGCGCCTTGAACTGTAAATTTAAACTGGTTGGGCTGCCCGAACCATCAAACTGGGACTGATATTCACGTACCCGCACCACATGGTCAGACTCGTCAACCCAGATGGTAAAGCGAGTTAAATAGGCAATACGGTGTATGCGCATCAGATCAAACCAGGTGGCATCCGCGTACTTCCAGTCCAAAATTAGCTGGTCGTCGCGTTTTCCGGGCTTGATAACAAAAGGAAACTCGGGCGCGTTGTTCATGGCCAGCATGCGTTGCCGCAAGCTTTCAGTGCTAACTGGGCTTGAGCCTGGCGCCGGTGTAAACGTCAGCGCCAAAGTCGCCATACGAAAAAACACAATGGCGACCGTCGAAAATACAGCCACCGCCATGGTAATAATTGCAATCGCCGTAGGTATCGACGTTTAACGTGCCGCTGGCATCCAGATCGAAGTTAATGTCACATACCGGCGCACTTGGCTCGGTGGGGTCATAGCTTGCACCGTGAAGTGCCCTGCCCTCAGGCTTGCCATAGAGCGTGACAGCTCCTGAACAGCCCGGCATGCCTGTGATAAGGTCCACCACCAGATAGTCGGGCTTGGCGGTGCCGCGTCGTATGGTTGCGGAAAGCATTCCACTGCCCTTGCCCGACCAGGACCCCACCCAGGGGTCTGTAGTGGGAGCAGCTGTAGAAAGTGCCTCGATACGCGCCGCATAGATCCCCTGCAGGCACATAAGCTGGCCCATTTCGCGAGGGCTTAAGCCCTCTTCGCTGGTGGGGTCTGGTGTGACGGCGTCAAGCGCGCATTGGCGATTGCGTTTGCTCAGCCATTCGCGTTGGCCTGACATCAGCGCTGTCCGGTCGGCATCGTTGTTTTGTGCAGCAAGTGCTGCCCGGTAGGCCTTAGTCATCTTCCCGTCAAGCGAACCTACTGTATCCCAGTTGCAAATGGACTTCTCGACCTGAAGTGTGGCTTTGGTACAGTCGAACCCTGGGCCGGATGCCCATGCGGGTGCCGACGATGTGATGCCCAGAGCGAGTATGGCCGCTGTCGCATTTAAGTAGTGCCCTAACCGTGGTGAACAGAAGTACCGAGTGTCCATGTTTAGCCCCACCGTGGTGACGTTGTCGCTATTGTCAGACTGTCTTTATAAGTGATAGCAGCTCGTTGTGATACTGAAATGTTGGTGTGACCAGAGCGCTTCACCAGACCCGGTAACACTAATTACGACCAATACAGATTGGTGTGATTCAGGAAGCCAGGCATGGTTCTTATCGGCTGATCAACCCCTTCACCCCCCCACTGACCAGCAGCGTTGTATCACCCAACATTCGTGTCATCTCAATACCGGGCCGTGCTGCGAGGTAGCGCGATCGCCACTCCGGTGAAAATTTTTCCTTATAGGCTCGAAGGCCCTGAAAATTGTAGAAATGCTCGGCATGGCGATATATCAGTGCGCCAGCTCGTGACAGCATGGGTGCTGAAGCACGCCCGTCTAGCCCCGCCATAGGGGCCATCCCCATGTCGAATTCTGCATAACCTTGTTCGCGTCCCCACAGCATTAATGCAATAAACAGATATTCCATTACGCCATTAGGGGCATCATCAACTTGACGCATCAAGTCAACAGAGATCTCGCTGTGATCAGATGCGGCCCACAGATTGGCGAACGCAATAATGCGCCCTTCCAGACGCAAAATCGCAACGGGGAAGTGGCAAATATAATCAACATTGAAACGTCCCAGTGAAAAGCCCTTTTCGCGGGCATTCTTGCCACGCAGCCATTGGTCCGAAATACGCTTTAGCTCATCGGTAATTGCAAGAACGTCGGCCTTGGCCACAACCTCGAATACCAGCGGCAAACGCTGGCCTCGATTCCAGGTCTGACGTAACTTCGCTCTGCCAGGGCCTTGAAGATCGAATTGCGGTAACGACACATAGGCTTGCTCTCCAAGCTTTTGGAAGGCAAGTCCCACCTCGGCAAGCACTGGCATCGTATCTGGTGTGATCTGGTAAAAAGCGGGTCGTCCTGCGTGTTGATGGCAAATCTCCATGAAAGACCAGATCAGATCCTGCTGCTCTTCCTGCAGGCCGACGGGTTCTCCCATGGCGATCCAACTATGCCCCTGAACACCAAACATGATGAAGCTTCGTCCACTTGGGCTGAACAAAAACCGTTTATCGCCCAACAATGCCAGACAGGCCGAGGTACTGGCTCCTTCTGCATGTTGAATGACGTTTTCGACTTGGGGCAAATCGGTTTCTTCAGGCAACAAGACGGACACCGGTGCGGGACGCAAGACGGTATACAGACACACGATAAGAAACGCGATAACCGCACCAACGCTGGCTCGAAGAAAGCGAGGTGCATCGCCATGAACCACAAACGACCACCAGAGGTCGTCTGCATACTCAACACGCTGGTAAGCAAAAAAGCCAAGCCATAAGCAGCCGGCCAGCGCGGCGGCACTCGCGAGCAGCCAACCGGGCGTCGGCGTGAGGGCGAACAAGCGAGCCTTGCGATTGAATGCGTGTCGACAAGGAAGTAGCGCGACAAGGGTAATGCCCAGCCCTAGCGCCTCTTCGAAATCAAACCCCTTGAGCAGCGAAAAAACAATACCTGCTGACAGAAAGCCACATGCCAGTAGCCATGCACCATCAAGCCTGCGACGCAATCCGTCTGCGATGAGTAGTAGCGCAACCCCCATTAAGCTACCAAGAAAGTGCGATACCTCGATAACCCCAAGAGGCACAATGTGGAGTAACCAGTCGGCCCGGGCTTTGATGACCGGCGTTACGCCCGAAATCAAGAGTATGAGGCCAGAGACAAAGACCAGTACAGCGAACAGCGAGGGTGCTAGAGGCAGCGTTCGGGCCAACATCGTGCGGCTGGGACGCCCCAGCGTATGGGCAGCAATCAGCAAGCACGAAATGGCAAGAGGAACCAGGTAATAAATAACTCGGTAGGCCACCAGTGCGGCGACCGTAGCACCGGACGCATCAGAAGGCACAGCCAGGAGAATCGTGGCATCGAATACGCCAACTCCGCCGGGGACATGACTGATAATTCCAATGGTGTTGGCAACGACAAAAAGCCCCAAAAACCCCAACAGACCGAATCCGATCGAATCTGGCAGCAGTATATACAGCGTCAGTGCCGCGAAGCTGTTATCTACGATGGATATAAGAATTTGCCCTGCTGCGATGGGCACGTGCGGAACGGAAACCTCATACTGGCGCCAGGTTAGCTTGCCAACCTTAAAGCTTGCGAGCGCCAGCCATGTCAGAGGCAGCAAGAGTACGATGGCCCCGAATATGGGCCCAAACCAACCCGGCATGCTGACTAATTCCATTAGGCGCTTGCCTTCGCCAATGGCGGCAACGCCCAGAATGGTCGACATACCCAGTGCCGTTGTTAGAGTCACAAACACGATGACCTTGGCAATATCGGCAACGCTCAGCCCCCAGCTGCCGTAGAGTTTGTAGCGAACAGCCCCACCACTGAGCATTCCGAACCCTACATTATGGGCCAGCGTGTACGAGGTGAATGAGGCCAGCGCGATGCGACGATACGTGAACCGATGCCCGATCCAGGTAAGTGCAAGCCAGTCAAATAGCGTGAGCGCCAGATAACTGCTGGCCGTGGCGGCCACGGCCAGTGCGATGGTCTGCACTGGAATCGCAGCAATCTGTCGCAAAATCTGGTGCACGTGAAAGTGTGCCAGTTCGCGATGGATGAACCATAGCGCAAAACCGAATACGACAAGGCCGATGAGCATCGGCCACATGACGCGTAAGCGAGCCCATAATTCAGCCAGCAATGAATTTGGCTCTGTAATTGTTTTTGTTGGCATTCGCTTCCTGCTTATTGGCAACCATTAATACAGCGCGAAGCTTTATATGCAATGCGATTTACGGGCAACCATCATGGCGTGGTTGCTCCCTTAGTTGTGCCGTGTATATGGCAGTAAGCATAGGCGGTCGCAGGCGGCTTCAACATATTGAGGATGATACCAATCATAGGCGCCCGCTGCCGCCTCCGTTGCCAGTTTAGATGCCCCAAGCCGCAGCGTATTGATGCAACGGCCAGAGTTTATTTCATAAAGTTAACCAAAGCGCTCGACAGTTCAGGCACCGCTGCCACAATGGCTAAGCCTATGACACTCGTGATCAAGAACGGAATCGCCCCAAGGGCGATCCGTTCCAGCGGCATTCGAGTGATATTGGCCGCCACATACAGATTGATCCCCACAGGCGGTGTAAACAGCCCTATCGCCAGATTGATCATGACCACCACACCGAACCACACCAGATCCCAGTGCAACTCACGCGCTACCGGCAGAAAAATCGGGAGCGTGATGTACATAATCGTGACGGCGTCCATAAACATGCCCGCAATCAGCAGCACCGCCATGATCACTAGCAGGATCACGGCTTCGTTACCGCTAAAGCTTAACAAAGCACCTGACGCCCGGCCGATCAGGTCATCCACCGTGATTACCCAGCCAAAGAGACTGGCGTAGGCAACCACCAGCATGACCACTGCCGATGAAGCGGCTGCATCCACCAGGGTTTTGTACAGGTTTTTGAAGTTAAGGGTGCGGTAGATGAAGACCCCCACCAGCAACGCATAAACGGTAGCAACGATAGCGGCTTCAGTTGCCGTGAAGACACCGGAGTAAATACCGCCCAATATGACAACCGGCATCATCAATCCCCAGAATGCGGAGACAAAAGATTTCCACAGACGAGGAAAATAGCGCAGGGTGGTGTCTGGTGTTGGCGAGAGCGCCTCGAGGCTGGGCGAAGACGTAGGCTGGTTCGCGTAGCGGCTGGCGAAAGGTAATGTGAGCAGCATCAGTGCACCAAGCACCAGGCCTGGCACAACGGCGGCAATAAACAGTTCAGAAATAGAGGTTTCGGCGATAACCCCATATATCACCAAACCGATGGACGGCGGGATGACGATGGATAGTGCTGCCCCCGTGCATACCAGGCCAGCGGCAAAGTGCGGAGAGTAGCCGTCTTCTTCCATGCCTTTGATGATGAGTGGCCCGATCGCCGCCACAGAGGCTGGGCCCGAACCGCTTACGGCGCCCCAGAACAGACACACTACAGTACCCACGACCCCCATACCACCCGGCAGGCCACCTACCAGGATGCGAAAGAAACGGATCATGCGTTCTGCGATACCTACCGAACCCATCAGAATGCCGGCGAGAATAAAAAACGGAATCGCCAGCAATGAAAACTTTACGATGCCGCTGGATATCAGATCGCCCACCAGATCCAGGCCAAAGCCCATGGCCCACATGGCGTAGAGCGCAGACAGCCCCAACGCAAAGGCCACAGGCAGGCGAATGAACATCAGTACAAAAAACAGGAGCACCATCTGGGTGCCAGCGCTCATATCAAACATAGTGCTCGCCCTCTTTGCGATTGGCGCTGTGATAGAACTCGATGGCGTACTGTATGTAGCGGATCAGCACGATGGCAAAGGCAAACGGCAATGCCACGGTGTAGTACCAGGCGGGTACGCTCAAGGCATAAGACTTCAGCCCCGAAGACACCTGATTCATGAGCAGTTGCCAGAAAAACCAGGCAGACAGAGCCAGTAGAAAGGCCGCCAGCAGGGTCGACACAATCAGGATCAGCTTGCGCACAGGACGCGGCGCCAGGTCATAAAGCAGCGTCACGGCCAGATGGTCACCACTGCGTGCTGCAATCGCGGCCCCCAGAATGGTGAGCAAAAGAAAACCGTGAGTCAGTAGCTCTTCGGTCGACGCCAATGAATAATTAGTCAGGTAGCGGACCATTACGTTGACGAAACCCAGCAGGGTCATCGCCATGAACAAGATCGCACAGAGGATCTTTTCCGCGTTCTGTAGAAAATAGGCCATGGGACGGGATTTCCGGGCTGTGAGCTAGGCGGGGGGTGCCGGAAGCATCCCCGGCGATACCGGCGAGACCAGCCCGCCGGACAGGAGTGCAAAACCTTTGTGCGGCGTCATGGATGAGACCACCGCACAAAGGCTGCTGGCAAAAACTACTGGGCTTTCTTGATGGCGTCCTGAAAGCTCTTAACCAGATCTGGGCCGACCTTTTTCGCCCACGTATCGAAGGCTGGCTTGGTCGCCTCGCGGAAGGCCATCAGTTCGTCGGCGTTGGGCTCGTAGACTTCCATGCCCTTGTCGCGCAAGAACTGCACACCCTTGGCGGTGTCGTCACGTGTCAGCTGCTTTTGGAAGCTCATGGCTTCGACAGCGGCGGCGCGCACCTTGGCCTGGGTATCGGCGTCCCAGGAGCTCCACAGTTTGTTGCTTACGCCCACGAAGACGGGATCATACGAATAGTGCCAGGTGGTCAGGTATTTTTGCACTTCGTAGACGCGCTGCGGAATGATTACCGCGCCTATGGGGTTCTCCTGGCCATCCACCACGCCTTGTTGCAGGGCGGAGAACGTTTCGGTCCATTGCATCTGCTGCGGATTGGCGCCCAAGGCGTTCATGACGTCGATGTACATGGGGCCAGCCACGCGCATCTTCAGGCCCTTCATGTCTGCAGGCGTCTTGATCGGACGAACATTGTTGGTAACCTCGCGAAAGCCATTCTCACCCCAGGCCAGCATGACAATGTCTTTTTTGGCCAAGATCTCGGCCATCTTGTCGCTGGTGGCACCGGTGGTGGTTGCGTCGACGTCTTTGTAGTCGGCATACAGGTAGGGCAGCGAGAACACCGCCATTTCCGGCACCAGTGGCGTGACGTTAATGGCCGATGTAATCAGAAAGTCTAACGCGCCCTGGCTCACCATGGTGGCCTGCTTCATCTGATCGCCACCCGACAGGGTTGCATTCGGAAAGATGCGGATATCTATTTTGCCATCGGTTTTTGCCTTCAGCAGTTCGTTGAATTTTTCGGCGCCCTTGTGCCAGGTAGTGGTGTCGCTGGTGTTGTGCGACAGGCGGTAGGTAGTGGCTGAAGCGGCTCCTGGCAGTGCAAACGCCGTCACCAAGGCTGCCACCAACACGGTTCCCAATTTCGTTACTTTCATATTCAGACCCTCCGGGTAGTCTCCAAAAATCGATTGTTCTAAATTTTGATACCGATGCCGGCGCGTGGGGCACCCAAAAAGGATGATGGACGACTTGCGGGATGCACCGAATCTGGTGTGGTCGATCAGATGGAACCCAAGCAGCACCGGGAAGATTGGACAGAACCCGGGCAGTACAGCCGTCACTCGCCAACCCTGTTGATTGTATATTTAAATTTTATATAGTGAGACATAATTAATACTAGGGTTTGCGCTAATATATTGACTTTAATAGGGATTAACCTAAAATCAAAGAATATTTAACGCCTGAATTCATTACTGTTTCATACTATGGAACTACCTTCCGCTGCTTTACAGGCGACACGCCCCAGTGGGTCGCAGGCTATCCAACGTGCCATTCTGGTGCTGCGCAGCATCGCCCGCAGCCATGAAAACGGCATCGGCCTGTCTGTACTTTGCCAACATACCAAGCTCAACAAGTCCACTGTACACCGCATCACCGCCACCCTAATCAGCGAAGGTCTGGTCGAACAACACGAACAGACGCGCCGCTATTACCTGGGCACCGAATGCTACACCTTGGGTCTGATCGCAGCCGACCGCTTTCGGCTGCGCAATGTAGTAGACGAACCTGTGCGCCGCCTGGCACGTGAAACCGGTGATGCGGCGTTTTTTTCCGTGCGTCAGGGCACCCATGCGCTGTGTCTGCTGCGCGAAGATGGCAACTACCCGCTTAAGTCTCATGTGCTGCATGCCGGCGATCGCCACCCCCTGGGCGTGGGCGGAGGCAGCCTCGCCATGCTCTCTGCCATGGACGACAAATGGGTCAACGACTACCTTGATCGCAGTATCGAAGATATCGGTAGTCTCTATCCGGTCTACACCCGTGACGTGCTCGAATCGGTGGTTCAAGAGTCGCGCTCGCGGGGGTACGCCGTTAACCGAGGTTTGGTGCTTAAAGGCTCCTGGGGGGTAGGCGTAGCCATACGAGACCCAGATGGGCAAGTTATGGGTGCGTACAGCATCGCCACGGTCGAAAGCCGTATGTCGGCCGAGCGCGAAGCTGTGCTGTATCGCTTGCTGCGAACCGAAACAAACGCGCTAGAAAAATACCTGCAAGACTCCCACAAAAACGTTAAACACACTGATTTTTCTTCATAGGGTGAAAGACATGGCAAAAGCACTGATTGCGGGATGGTCGCACATCCCTTTTGGCAAACTCCCCGATCCAGACACTGAAAGCCTAATGGCCCGCGTGTCGGGTGCAGCCCTGGAGCACGCCGGTATCACCGGCAAGGACGTCGACGCTATTTACGTCGGGGTCATGAACAACGGCTTCCAGAAACAAGATTTTCAGGGTGCTCTGGTCGCCCTCTCCGACCCAGATCTGGCCTACGTGCCGGCCACTCGCCTGGAAAACGCCTGCGCAACCGGCACAGCGGCCCTTTATGCGGCCATGGACTTTATCGAGTCTGGGCGCGGGCGCATTGCACTGGTGATAGGCGCCGAAAAAATGACGGCAAAATCCACACCTGAAATTGGTGACCTGTTGCTTAATGCCAGCTACCGCAAAGAAGAGGCTGACATCGAAGGCGGCTTCGCCGGCGTGTTTGGCCAGATTGCGGCGCAATACTTTGACCGTTATGGTGATCGCAGTCATGAGCTTGCCATGATCGCAGCAAAAAACCACCATAACGGAGTCTCCAACCCCTACGCTCAAATCCGCAAAGACCTGGGTGTAGAGTTTTGCAATACGATTTCCGACAAAAACCCCTATGTGGCTGCACCACTGCGGCGCACTGACTGCTCGCTGGTGTCTGATGGCGCTGCGGCTATTGTGGTGGTAGAAGAATCGTTGGCCGCCCAGTTTCCGCGCGCCATCCGTTTTCGCGCACGTCAGCACGTTAACGACCTGCTCCCCTTAAGCCGACGCGACCCTCTGGCCTTCGAAGGTGCCGCACGCGCCTGGCGCCAGGCCTTGCAACAGGCCGGCCTCACACTTAATGACCTTAGCCTGATCGAAACCCACGACTGCTTTACGATTGCCGAAATGCTTGAGTACGAGGCCATGGGCCTGGCTGCACGCGGCGAAGGCTATAAAGTCGTACGCGAGGGCATTACCCAAAAAGACGGCAAGTTACCCGTTAACCCATCTGGCGGGCTTAAATCCAAGGGCCACCCCATTGGTGCCACGGGTGTCTCCATGCACGCCATGGCCTGCATGCAGCTGACTGAAACCGCCGGTGATATGCAGATTGCCAACGCCCGCCTGGCCGGGGTGTTTAACATGGGTGGTACTGCGGTGGCCAACTACGTCAGCATTATGGAGCGCGTCAAATGAGCCACGCCTCGCTCGCTGCGGGCACTACACAAACAGCGCCACAGGGCGGCCTGTTGCCGGTTTCCCGGCGCGTAATGAACCTCGCCACCTTCTTGAGCCAGATTGCTGCGCGCCTGCCCAATGAGCCAGCCCTCATCATTGACGAGCACATCACAACCTGGGGCGCACTTGAGCAGCGTGTACAGGCGCTGGCCTCAGTATTCACGCAGGCCGGCCTGGTTAAGGGCGACCGCATTCTCACCCATTCTCCCAACAATCGCGAACTCATCGAGGTCATGCTGGCCTCTTTTCGTATCGGTGCGGTGTGGGTGCCTACCAATTTTCGTATCACGCCTGACGATGTAGACTATCTCGCGCGCAGTTCAGGGGCGTCGGCCTTTATCTGCCATAGTGACTTCCCCGGCCACGCCGCTCTGGCCGGTAAGCTGGACGGCCTGAAACTGGTAGCAGGCATTGGCCAGACTGCCGGAGATAGCGGCGTCGAGGCACTAATAGACGAAGCGCTGCAACACGCAACCGTGCACCAGGCTGAACGCGTCGACTACGACGACCCCTGCTGGTTCTTCTTTACCTCTGGCACCACCGGTAAGTCTAAAGCCTCGGTGCTCACGCATGGCCAGATGGCCTTTGTGCTCACTAACCATTTGTGCGACCTCATGCCGGGCACCACCCATCATGACCGCAGCCTGGTGGTTGCCCCGCTTACGCATGGGGCTGGCGTACATTACCTGGCACAGCTTGTTCGCGGTGCGGCAACCGTGTTTTCCACCAGCCCCAAATTTTCAGCCGAGGCAGCCTGGGCTGCAATCGAACGCTGGGGCGTCACCAATTTTTTCACAGTACCCACCATACTTAAATTGATGGTCGAGCACGAAAGCGTCGACCGCTACCGGCATAACTCGCTGCGTTACATCATCTATGCCGGTGCGCCCATGTACCGCGCCGACCAGAAAACCGCATTGCAAAAACTGGGCTCGGTGCTGGTGCAATACTTTGGCCTGGGTGAAGTCACCGGGAATATTTCAGTCTTGCCGCCCGAAGACCACTCGCCCGATGACGAGGCCATGCCGCACCTGGGGTCTTGTGGCTACGCGCGTACTGGTATGGAAATTAGCATCCAGGACGACGACGGCAAGTTACTGCCAGCAAATGAAAACGGCGAAATCTGTATTTGCGGCCCGGCCGTGTTCGCCGGGTACTACAACAACCCTGAAGCCAATCAAAAAGCCTTTCGCGATGGTTGGTTCCGTACCGGCGACATGGGCTACCAAGATGCCAAGGGCTATCTTTACATTACCGGCCGGGCCTCTGATATGTATATATCTGGGGGCTCCAACATCTACCCGCGCGAGATCGAAGAGAAAATTCTCGTGGCCGGCCTGTTGCACGAGGTCTGCATTCTTGGGGTGCCTGACCCCACCTGGGGTGAGATTGGCGTGATGGTGGGTGTGCTAAAGGAAGGCGCCAGCTGGGATCCCAAAGTTTTTCAGGCCTGGCTCGATGCCAACATTGCCCGCTACAAGCACCCCCGCCATTTCGTGATCTGGCCTGAGCTGCCCAAATCGGGCTACGGCAAAATCACCAAAAAAATCATCTACCAAGAATTGCTCGACCGCGAGGCCCTGCCTCAACCCTGAGCCGCCCGCCACCTACAAGGACTCGTGCTTATGAATTAAGACCACTCCGCTGAAAAAGGCGTCGTCATTGTTACTGACGGCGCTTCGGGCATCGGGCTTGCGCTGCCAGGCTCCCGATCCCTGGTAAAACACTACCCTAGACCCAGGTCAGCGTCACCCACACCACCAGCGGGATGACCAACACCGACATTGCATTGCCCATCAACACCACTGCCGCGACAGAGCGCGGTTCTACATCATAAAGCTCACACAACAGATAATTAATGACGGCCGGAGGCAGCAACGCTGACAAAATAATCAGACGCGTCCAGTCTTGTGTCAGCGGCAACAACCACACTACCGGAATCAACGTCAGTACACCAGCCAACAGATAGATAAGATTGATGCGCAGGGCTTTGTTTATGTTTTCGATGCGATCTTGTGCCAGTCGCACACCCAGAGCAAACAGCATCAGAGGAATGGCAATCTGCCCCACCAGATCAACCGTAGTCAGGACGAATTCCGGTATCCACTGACGCTGTGATGACAACAGCAGGCCCAGCACCGCCGCCCAGACGTTTGGGTTGCGCACCCATTCCCAACGGCTTCTGCCGCTAGAAAGAATAAATAACCCGAGCGAAAACTGCAGCAGGTTCGTCAGGGCAAACAGCAGCACGATATCGCCCAGCTGGTCCTTGCCATAGGCCAACATCATCAGCGGGATACCGACGTTGCCTGTGTTACGAAACATACCCGTAACGACAAAAGCAGGCCGGCTCATCCCGGCATTGCGCACCAGCAACAGCAGTATGCCGGGTATGACGCAGATCAACACCCCCGCCGCTATCAGCGGCCAGCCCCGCGTCAGATCCACCGGGTTGTTCAGTAGCGCCGAAAACACCAGTGCCGGACAGAACAGCACCACATTGGCATTGTTAATGAAGCTCATGTCGGACGCACGCAAATGACGTCGCCCGAATCCGAAACCCAGGGCCGCGATGGCAAACACCGGCAAAACAATATTCAGTAGCGTGAGCAGCATGGGTACTCGAGAAGGGAGTGCAAAAAATCTGCGAAAAAATACGGCCCTTGAGGCCGCGTGGGTCTAGGCTGCCAGTGTACCTTGGACGGCCGTCGCCCTATTCGTCGTGCGTCATAGGTTCAACGCCATAACGCATGCTTTGAAACTCCGAAAATTCGAGCGCCGCGACGGTCTCCACCTCTCCACGTGGCAATACCAGTACGCCTGATCGAGTTCGACAACGTGGTTCGGCTTTGTGGACCTCGATGCTGTATTGTTTGCGCTCAGTGTGAGATGGAGCGTCTTTCTTATGCAGAAAGCTTGCTTTGTTTTTGGTTGGCTTGGCTTGTGCGGTTTTTAATGAGATCAACTATCTGCGCGTTCATAGCCAGCCTTTGTTCCCTGGCAGCAAACCACCGTGCGCGTAGCTTGATCTGTTGCGCAAAATTATCACCCTGCTCTGCTGATTGCAGCAAACCCAGCAACGTTTGCTCTTGTATTTTTAACGCCATAAATACATGCGTTGCTGCATCAACTCGCTTGGTCCAAGGCTCAATGTAATTATCCATCTATGAAGTACACCGTTCTGTTTTTTTGCGATTAGGTTGAGACCAAGGCTCGAGCAGAGTCACAAAGTGAAGCAATAATCTAGGTTTTAAAAGCAGAAATTTCCTGTGATAGGTGTAAATCACACAACATATTACTGGTCTAGTTACTATCAAATATATCGTATCGTGACGATATATATGCATAAAATGAGGGCCTTATTATTACAATCCTCTGTGTACGCTTTCTGAAGGTACTTGTTTTTTGAGTTCATTTTAGCAGTTATTAACATAAGATAAGCCGTACTAGTGTATATGGATTGAGCCGTGATCCAGTTTCTGTTGACGAACAACAGAGTTTTCTTCCCAACTAGCACTCTATCTTATTACACATTGCTACGTAGAAAAACATTGTATCTACGTGATTAATATCTGATATCGCACCGCGAGCGTCACCTATTTATCGGGTCATTAAGTAAGCGGGCCATGCATGGCTGGCCTTCTAAGACACGACGTTCGTTGCCATACCGTTTGAGGCTTCAACGACACCATCTGGCAGACTCAGCTTTGGCACCGCAAGGTTTTCCTGCAGATGTGCAAGTGACGACGTGCCGGATCAACCCTTGCTGCTTAAGCTCAGCCAGCGCAGTACGTACGGCTGCGTCAGCGCTGTCGGCGTTGCGCGTAAATTCCAACGCCAACGCCTGTCGTGACAAATAAATCACACGCGAATTACTCCACTCATGCGTTCCTAAGGGTTCGTAGAATTAATTGGGGACTGGAGTGCGTGAGCGAATCGGATATTCCCATAAACTGCTACGCGTGGATGGGCGCATTGCCTACAGCCGCTATATTGGATCGCGCCTTATGCAATTTCTTGTAGCTGTCAATCAACCGGTGGTGTCTTTCGAGACCCTCCAGTTTCATACTGGTTGGCGTGAGCCCAAAGAAACGCACACTGCCGTCCAATGCACCCATTACGGCGTCCATGCGCGCATCGCCAAACATCCGACGAAAGTTGACCACGTAGTCGTCGAGTTCCATATCGTCATCGAGCAGCACCTCGAGCACGACATTTAAAGCCTGGTAAAACAACCCACGCTCCACAGTATTGTCGTTGTACTGCAGGAAGGCTCCCACGAGCTCTTGCGCCGTCTCGAATTCTTGCAAGGCAAGATTAATCAGCAGCTTTAACTCTAGAACGGTTAGCTGTCCCCAGTCAGTATTTTCGTCAAACTCGACGCCGATCAACGTGGCAATATCGGAGTACTCATCGAGGTCGCTATCCTCCAGCCGCTCAAGCAGCGCTACCAGGCCGGCATCGTCTAGCCTGTGCAAGTTCAATATATCGGAGCGAAACAACAGCGCCTTGTTGGTGTTATCCCAGATCAAGTCCTCTGCCGGGTAAATCTCCGAATAATCGGGCACTAAAATGCGGCAGGCTACGGCACCCAACTGGTCGTACACCGCCATGTAGACCTCTTTGCCCATGTCTTCGAGAATGCCCAACAACGTGGCGGCTTCCTGTGCGTTAGCGTTTTCACCCTGAGATGAAAAGTCCCACTGAACGAACGCGTAATTTGATTTGGCGCTGAAAAAGCGCCAGGACACCACGCCGCTGGAATCAATGAAGTGCTCGACAAGGTTGTTTGACTCAGTCACGGCGTCACTGACAAAGGTCGGCTGAGGCAGGTCGTTAAGGCCTTCAAAGCTGCGGCCCTGTAATAATTCTGTAAGACTGCGCTCTAGCGCCACCTCGAAGCTTGGGTGCGCGCCAAACGACGCAAAGACCCCACCCGTTCTAGGGTTCATTAAGGTGACGCACATTACAGGGTAGGTGCCGCCCAACGACGCGTCTTTAACCAGCACAGGAAAGCCCTGCTCTTCCAAAGCCTGAATGCCAGCCTGAATGCCTGGGTATTTCGCCAGCACGTCGTCTGGTACATCAGGCAACGCGATTTCACCTGCAAGAATTTCGCGCTTTACCGCCCGCTCGAAAATTTCGGACAGACTTTGCACCTGTGCTTCAACCAGCGTATTACCCGCACTCATGCCATTGCTAACGAACAGGTTATCGATCAGGTTAATGGGGAAATACACTACTTCGCCGTCTGACTGCCGCACATACGGTAGCGAACATATACCGCGCTGGCTATTACCGGAGTTGGTGTCGTACAAATGCGAGCCGTAAAGCTCGCCATCTGGGTTGTAAATTTGCAGACAGTAGTCATCCAGGATTTGAGCAGGCAGTGCATCTTCAGGGCCGGGCTTGAACCAGCGCTCGTTCGGGTAATGTACAAACGCCGCATTGGCGATATCTTCGCCCCAAAACGCATCACCATAAAGATAATTGCAATTGAGGCGCTCGATAAACTCGCCCAACGCCGAAGCCAGCGCGCTTTCTTTGGTTGCCCCCTTGCCGTTGGTAAAACACATGGGCGAGTGCGCATCGCGAATATGCAGCGACCACACATTGGGAACAATATTGCGCCATGAGGCGATTTCTATCTTCATGCCCAAGCCAGCCAAAATACCCGACATATTGGCAATGGTTTGTTCCAAAGGCAGGTCCTTGCCGGCAATATAGGTGCTGGCGTCAGCAGCCGGTTTCAATGTCAGCAACGACTGAGCATCAGCATCTAAATTTTCGACCTCTTCAATGACAAACTCGGGCCCGGTCTGCACCACCTTTTTCACAGTACAACGCTCAATGGAGCGCAAAATACCGCGGCGGTCTGCATCCGAAATATCAGGCGGCAACTCGACCTGGATCTTGAAAATCTGCTGGTAGCGGTTTTCTGGATCTACAATATTGTTCTGCGACAGACGGATATTTTCGGTAGGGATATTGCGCGTCACACAGTACAGCTTTACAAAATAAGCGGCACACAAGGCGGATGAGGCCAGAAAATAATCAAAGGGGCCTGGTGCCGAACCATCGCCCTTATAGCGGATAGGTTGGTCGGCCACTACCGTGAAGTCATCGAATTTTGCTTCAAGACGTAGCTTGTCGAGAAAGTTGACTTTAATTTCCATGTGTAAACTCTAAAAAATTGGAATCGGTGAACTTCCATGCGCCATGGTGATTTCCACAGCAGCGACAAGCACCAGACGGGGCCGCCACGAGTTTTTCCAGTATTCTTCAGAATACAAGAACCAACAAGCAGCAATCCAGAATAAAAAGCCCCGTAAAACCAGGGCTTTAATAGTTAATTAACCAGAGAAACCCTGAACTAGTCAGGGCAAAAAACAGGCTCAATAAAGTCAATCATTTACAGCAGCAGGTTCAATCGGAAACCGGCGTGTTCAGGCCATGTTAGCCAAAAAACGCATCTGCTTTGAAACTCTGCTCACGCTCAATGAGCAACAAAAGCATTGAATCTATTAGGCTATTTCAATTAACCCTTGATAATACCATTCAACATGCTATCTCCATAAACCCGTTTCATGTTGCCTGGGTCTGTGTGGCGTTGCCTGGCCTGCTTGATGCTGCCATGCTTTTTGAAGCTGTCATGGTTTTACCTGAATTTATCAATACATCGATGCCGTATGGATAAATCGCATGTGTACGTCTCGGCGCAGCGTATGGCTGCAACGCTGCCCATACTACGCAAGGTCTGAACAAGTCGGTTTTCAGCTGAATCCACTGTCGCGAACGATTGATTTTATTGAATCTGTTTTTGTCGACCTCGGTCTTCTTCAGACTCTCCCTAGACGAGGTGGCCCCCTGTCCAAAGCTACGACAGATTGGTAACATTCTTGGGTTGGTCGCGCCAAGAATTCCATATCTGTCGCAGCAAGTACGCTAATGAACAAAAACACGTCCCACAAAAGGAGACATGTCCTGCAAAAGCGAGTTTGTTAGCTTTCACCCAGCCATTGCTTTACCTTTTCAGGGTTTTCGTCTACCCATTTTTTTGCATTTTCATAGGGGTCGCTGCCTTCGGCCTCGTTCATCAGAAGCACTTTCCCCATGTCGTCGGGAGCCCAATAGAAGTTATTCAGAATTTTATAGGCGCCTGGCAAGTCTTCTTTCAGGCCGTTGCGCGCAATCGTGTGAATTTGCTCGGCACCACCATAAACGCCTTTTGGGTCATCCAAATACTTAAGATCCCATCCGGCAAACATCCAGTGTGGTGTCCAGGCGGTAACCACGACATCCTCGTGACGTTTAATGGCAGTGCCCAGTGCCGCAGTCATCGTCGCATCGCTGCCATCGCGTAATTTCAGCGTCAAGCCGTAGTCTTTTACAGCCTGTTCTGTCAAGCGCTGTATTCCCGCACCGGGGTCGATTCCGATAATTTCGCGGTTGAAGGCATCAGCATGGTCATTGAGATCTTCAATAGAATTGGCTTCAGAGCATGCAGGCACTGCCAGACCCAGCTTTGTGCCATCCAGGTTTGGACCCAGATCGACCACTGCATCGCCGATCTGCTTCGCATAGTCAGCCTGAGATGTTGGCAGCCAGGCGCCTAAAAACGCATCCGCATCATGAGTTTTTGTTGCCTGCCACACCACAGCTGCTGCCAGTGATGTGGTTTTTACGTCGTAACCCGCTTTTTCCAGAACTACGCGTGCGACGTTAGTGGAGGCAATATTTGATGACCACTCTACGTATGCTAGATGAACGGTGCCTTTGCTCTCAGCATGAGCCATACCGCCCAGCAAACTTGTGCAGGCGGCAAGTGCCACCGTCAACGTTTGTACACGGCGACCCATGCTTGTTAGTGCTGATATAATTAGTCCTGTAATGATTCGTAGTGTACTCATTGTAGACAATACGTCATTTCTACGCATCTCGGGCTATTCAGCACATCAGCAATCCCCGGTAAATTAGTGCGGTGGCATGAACGTTGACCCTCCTGGCAGCTCGGGGCCTGTCCTCTGTATATCGCCTGTAACGGTATCGGTGAACCGATTCATAAAGTCCAGCAAGCCGGTGTCGTTCTCGGTGTGTGTAGAAGTAGAATTGAAATGCCCCGACACATTTCCATATTCAGTGGGGACGCCGTGCACGTCATGACGGACGACTTGCAATTGAAACCAGCCTACCAGATGATTATGCTCGGCCTGCTCCAACACGAGCTTGGGTGTCATGCAAGGAGCATCATTGCAAACACCCCATTTGGTCGAGTCATCCCCAGCCATCGCTTGCGCGCCGGCCATTGAAGTAGCCCACTCTGGAACGACCCCTACCTTGAAGTTACGCCTGTTACCGTCTGCGCACCACCACTACGCCCGGGCAGAGTTGCAGTCAGCATTAGAAGGCAATCTTGACTGCCATGTCGGCCATTGAATTGGGCCGATAGCGGGGTTTCACTCTGAGCCCGAGCCTTATCGGCAGCAGTATCGATGATGGCGCCGGTTTGTCCCGCCATGGCGGCAGCCATCTTATCCTCAACAAGGGCACGCAGCGCCTCCATCTTGTCCAGTGTATCGGCATTGATAATCATATTATTATCTTGTCCCATGTCCGTTGCTCCCGCCAGCCCTCTAGCCTTGATTTTTGCCAGTTCCTTAGCCTGCATCTCCACAAGCTCTTTAGCCATTATTTGTGCCTTATCAAAGTCGCTTTCAAGATTTTTTTTTGCCTGAGGAAGCATGCGCTCAAGTTCCGTGCCAACGCCGTCAGGCGTCATAAGGACGAAAGACGCCCGTGCAGTAGCTCCACCCGTGCAATTCCACATGGCGCCAGGCCCCTGCACATGTCAACCTGGGCCAGGCCTGTTACCTGCCATGGGCCGGGCTGCTCAAAAATATAGCGCAGATACGTCAGACGGCGCGGGTCGTCGGGCCGCGTGCTCCCCAGCATCTCGCCCATTGCATACCAAAAGCCCCAAGTGCCATAGCTGCACAAATACGACAAACCTTCAGCCCGATGCTGTTTAATCAGGCTCTGGTCGCGTGAACTGTCACGCAGATTCTGCGGCAATGAGGGCCAATGCAGTGGCTGATCACAATAGCGTACCCAATTACCACGGGACGAGCCTTTGAAGGGGTGACCGTATCGGTAACCATTGCTGTATTCCAGCCAACAAATCTGAACGTAGGACGCAGACCCTTCCGTTATCCAGTCATCCCCACTGATACTTGCCTTGCGGCATTTTGGGGGGCCACTGTGCCCATTCCGGCGCAGCAAACACCAGACCAACAAGGAGGGCTGCCAACCTGCAGCACTTGGCCTTGCTACACACTTCACTGTGAATCTTGTTCATCAGTCACTTCCCTGCAAAGTAGTCTTCAAATCGTGTGCAGCCTTGTGTAGTTTCTTGTTGAATTTACTACAGACAAACTGAAATCACCCCGTTCCAATGAACGGGGTGATTCGTATGGAAATTCAATAGATTGGCTTGGGTTTGCGCGGTAAAGAGATACACAATAATCAATCAGCCCAGACGCCTGCCTGACGGGATGAGATTCCCAGAGGTGCAGCAAGAGATTGCTACTCTGCTCGTCTTGTCCCGGCGCCGATAAACTGGCGCGCCTCGGGCGTTTGGGGGTCGGAGAAAAATGCTTCGGAAGGCGCAGCCTCCCATATTTTTCCTTGATGCATGAAAACGGTAATGTGCGCCATACGACGAGCAAACTCCATCTCGTGCGTAACAAGCAGCATCGTCATCCCAGCACGTGCCAATTTTTCCATCACCATCAGCACTTCCTGGGTAAGTTCAGGGTCAAGTGCTGACGTGACTTCATCAAACAGCATGACTTGCGGCTCCATTGCCAGTGAACGTGCTATCGCCACTCGTTGCTGCTGACCACCCGACAATTGCTCTGGGTACGCATCGCGCTTATGATCGAGCCCGACCTGTGTCAATACCTTGATTGCGGTGTCACGCGCCGTCTCTATCGGGATTTTTTTGACAATTCGGGGCGAGAGCATGACGTTTTCCTCAACTGTCAGATGAGGAAACAGGTTATAGCTTTGGAACACCATGCCCACATCTTTACGCAGATTGATCAAGCCAGCGCCTTTAGTGGTCAGCGTATGACCGGCTACCTTGATGCTGCCGCTATTGATCATCTCGAGGCCATTAATGCAACGCAGCATCGTACTTTTCCCCGAACCGCTGCGACCAATGACCGCAACCACTTGCCCGCGTTCGACCGATAGCGAAATTCCATTGAGTACTTGGGTCTCGCCGAACTTCTTGGTGATGTTATCGATCTCAACGATGGGCATGCAATTTCCTTTCCAAGAAAAAACCGAAGCGCGACAACGGGTAGCACATTACAAAATAAAGCGCAGCGACGACCGGAAACACCACGAACGGTTGAAATGTCGCATTACTGACAAGCTTGCCGGCCAGTGTGAGTTCCACCAGACCGATAATCGAAGCAATGGATGTGTTCTTAATAAGCTGAACCAGAAAGCCAACCGTGGGGGGCAATGAAATGCGCAGCGCTTGCGGCAAAATTACGTGACGCAACTGTTGCCAGCGATTCATCGCCAGAGCCGTCGACGCTTCCCATTGCGGTACGGCTACAGCCTCAATCGACCCGCGCCAAATGTCTCCAAGGTAGGCTGCCGAGTAAATCGTCATCGCTACCGTCGCAGCGATCATGGGGGGCATTTCAAAGCCAAAAATCGCCAAACCGTAAAACGCCAGAAACAAGATGATCAAGACCGGCGTACCCTGAATAATCTGAATGTAGATAGCAGCAATAACACGCAGCATCCTCGTATTCGAAGTGCGCAAAAGCGCCACCACAAAGCCGGCGATTCCGCCGAAGAAAAATGCCAGTGCCGAGAGCAACAAAGTCCAGCGCCCTGCCTCGACAATAAACCTGAACTGATCCCAAGAGAATTCTGCAATCATGCCATTCCTCTAGCACGTGACACACCGAGTCGACGACGGCGTTTAAACACAAACAGCCCAATGCCCCAGAAGCTGAAACGGAACAATAGCGCCAGTGCGATATACAGCACCATCACGACCAGGAATATCTCGAAACTGCGAAACGTCTGAGCGTCCAGTAGGCTGGCAGCCGAGGTCAGATCTTCCGCCGATATGGTCGACACCAGGCTTGAGGCCAACATCATGAGCGTGAACTGGCTAGCCAAAGCCGGATAGACCTTTTCCAAGGCTGGCGTTAACACTACGTGACGTATTACTTGCCACTTCGTCATCGCAAGCGCTTGGGCGGCTTCAATCTGCGAATGATGAATCGCCATCATGCCGGCGCGCACAATTTCAGTCGAGTAAGCCCCCAGATTGACCGTCATTGCTAAAAGCGCCGCCCAGTTGGCATTAATCTGCACACCTACAGCGGGTAGGCCAAAAAATATAATGAACAGCTGCACAAGAAAAGGAGTGCTGCGTACGACTTCCACATATGAGGTCACCACTAGTCGCGCGAGGCGAGAGCCATGAATGCTTACAATAGCACCCACAATTCCGACTGCAAGACCGCAGATCATAGAAAGCGCACTCAGCCGTATAGTGAGCAAGGCTCCCCACAGCAACTTATCCATATGCTGAAAGATAAATGCGAATTGAAAATCGTAAGACATCCTCTGCTCCTTGCAGAGCCGCCCAAATTAGGCGACCGCATCAGTAGAACGTAATGGCATTACTCCGGCATCTGACCGGACGTGCATAACTCCCATGCACTACCCGGTCAAACACCAGCTCACGGCTCTTTACCTTTGGCTACGTTCTAGAACACAGGCAAATTTGGCAAAGGTGTTCCGGCCCATTTTTGCGAAATCACATCCAGCTCGCCGTTCAATTTGATGTAGTAGATGAAGTTATTCAGCCACCGTTGCAGATCAAATGCGCCTTTACGTACTGTCATAGAGTTTGGTTGCACTGAAAACGGAAATTTCATCTCGACTTTTCCAGCCCCGCGGGTCTTCACTATCTCAAGTGCCAAAACACTGGGGATAGCGATCGCATCAATTTGGTTACTCAGTAACGCCTGAGTTACGGTCGCATCGTCTTCAAACCGAACCAGTTCGGTCGACTTGGATGCGACACGGCTAAGTGCGCTATCTTGCGTAGTGCCGCGTGCAACCCCGACCCGCTTACCGTCCAGGTCACCAAGCGTCTTGTATTGGTCCTGAACAGGACCAACGATGGCTAGTTCAAAACCGTTATAAGGAATCGTAAACATCACAGATTTCGCCCGCTCTGGCGTTGGTGCCAGTGTAGCAACGAGGAAATCAACTTTTCCGGACTCCAAGGCCGGAATGCGTGCAGGCGGCGTCAGTGGAACCACCTCGACTGGTAAGCCCATATACTTACCAACCAGATTGGCGACATCGATGTCATAACCTACCGGTGTTCCTTTTGCGTCAATACTGCCAAACGGTGGAAGTCCGCTGATGACGCCGATTTTTATCTTTCCCTTGGCAATCAAATCGCTAACTGTTTGTGCCTGGGCCGTTGCAGTTATGCCCACGGCACATGCGGCGGCAAACGCCAGCGGAATAATCGTATTATTGATAATTTTTTTAATGTTCATTTTATTGTCTCCTGAGTATCGTTTTAACGCCCCGGCCGATGTCGACGAGGCTGAGTTTATATAGATCGAACTCGCGTCCTGTATAGCCCTGCACCGAACCCCTCTGCTCCTAAAAGACCGACCACACATAAAAGAAAACGTCGTTTTTTTGTGAATAATTATGTTTGAAAAGCGGCGTGATGATTTATCTGAACTTAAGCGCCTCTTCAAATATCGCTTCTTTCGATGACAGCCTCATCACCGTTTGATAGATTTTTTCCGGGCAGCTAGCGCAATGCAGATAATTGGTTTGCCCAGACACAATTTTTCAGAAGTGGTGTAGCAGTAGATGGAGCGCTCTTAATACAGCGCCGTCATGTGCAGATGCTCAGGGTTGTTAAACCAATCCCCTAGAACGCAAATAGAAGGGTTTCATAGAATCGTTATCCATATGCCCCTGAAAACTCATGGATAAAAAAGATTTTTATCTCCTTCAAGGAATACTATAGGTACACACTTGCACGGGTCAACAATAAAACCGTAGCTTTAGGCTAGTACATTCCCTTACATGGACCTCAGGGAAATGAAGCTTGTTTTAAATTTGGTTTAAGTTTAATTTCATATATAAAATAAAACCTCTTATGCGAAATCGTAACGGCAACCACGCTTTTTTTAGGCCAGATCATCAGCTCTGCCGAAAAACTGGAAAAATACTGCGTATGAAGGGTCCGTTAGAGAAAAAACTCTGTCCAGATAAAAATCGCCTAGCGAGAGCCAAAGATGCGTAGACACAGTGAGGTTGTTAGAAAAAACGTCTAGAACAACGAGAACTATGATGACGTTAGTCGCAACTAGCCGTAATAACGTCACGGGAATCGACAGCTCGCCCCCTGGATTCCCGTCGATGCCATTGAGCGCGTGGTTGCCAGTGTTTTTGAGACCGTACATACCTGACCACATCACACGCCCATAGATCGATTACAGCTCCTTTCTGAATAAATCCTGGAGAATGAGTTGACCCCAAGTGTGGCAGCGGGCGTGCACTATCGCGTCGCCCCCGCCGACTAATTGCTTCTCCAATCGTTCAGGGCAGGCGCGTATTTCTGGTAGCGGCTATCCGCCACTCACACCCTTGCTCAGAATCAGCGCAGCCATCGCGAGCGTCAGTACACCCGCCCGAAGCATAAGCCGGGGAACATAGTTCAGGACAAGGACGCACAGACCGGCTGGTATTGTTAGCATGGCTATCCCCAGCGCGAGCCCCACCGAAGTGCTAAGGTTTTGCATGCAAGTCATTAGAGCCGCCACCAGCAGTAACCAGCCCAAGCCTGTGAGCAGCCGATGTGCGGGGTTAGCCAACGATTTCTTAAATACAACCGACTGATACCTTTCCATATTGATGCCCAGCAGGCAAAAACCGGCAAAGCCCAACATCATGCCTGCGAAAATCATGTGACAGCCCCTTCGCAACTTGCCGGCGCTTTGCGGGCCACCACAACCCTCTTGGGCGACACCACAGGGCGCCGGATAAGTAGGTATGCAGACCAGGCAGACACGGCGGCGACAGCCAGTAAGATCAAATCCACGCCAGCGACAAGCCAGCGACCATCACTCAGCGTCGCCAGCAAGTGCGATTGCGACAGGTAGAAAAAGCTGAATATCGGCAGGCCGACATACACCAGCGCAGTAAAGAGCAGCTGTTCAATCCATGCGCGCTTGTCGCTTCGAAAAAGCGGGTGCAGAAAACACAACAGCCAGGCAAGGAAAAAGAAACGTATCTCCCAAAGTGAACGATTGGGCAGCGCCTCAGGCAATAACCGGTTAGCCCAAAAGTAAATACCTAGGGCAAGCGGAAGGCCTATAAGGGTACCGATGTTCAGCACGCGAACCAGGCGATCACCGAATGGAGTCGTACCGGCCTTAGCGCGCATGGGGCGCCGTTTAACTACCCACAGCACCAGGCCGGTGGCTATCATGCCAGTGCCCAGCACGCCTGCAATAAAAGAGAGCCAGCGCAGGCTGATATCGGCAAACCTCAACAAGTGCAGGCTGGTGAAAACATTGTAGATAGCCCTGACCGTGTCAGTATCTGCCGGCGCCGCATCGGGCAATTGCATGCCAGTTGCGCCATCAAACCGCAAGCGCTTGCTTTGGCCCCTGTCAATTAAACTGTCTCCGCCATGCTGCCTCAACTCAATGACGGACTGAGTCGTCCCTGGCTGACTGACAGTAATGCCAACTACAGCACCAGACCATTGTTGCTGGGCCTGAGCGATTAAGGGTGCTATGGGCGTAAGCGGTGCAGCTGAAGCAGTGGGTGCCTGGGTGGCAAGACTGGCGACGGCACTTACGCCTCGTGAACGGTTTTCTGCAAAGAACCGAGCCGTATCCCCATCATAAGCAGTCTGCAAACCCCATGGCATCATCATGAACATGAACAAAAGCAAACCGCTGTAGGTAATCATGAAATGGAATGGCAGTGAAATCACCGCCAGCACATTGTGTGCATCCATCCAGGAACGCTGCCCTTTTTTTGGTCGAAAGGTAAAAAAATCCCTGAGGATTTTCTTATGGACGATCACGCCGCTGATGATGGCAATAAGCATAAACATTGTCGCAATGCCTACGATCCAACGTGCCCATACGCGTGGCATGCCGTACAGTTCAAAGTGGAAGCGATACAGAAAATTTGCGCCTCGCGTCTCTCTAGCTTGTAGCGTTTGCCCACTGGTTGCGTCGATCACAACACGCTTTCCGCCCCCTTTGGTCATGCGCTCGCCTTGCTCATACCACTGAGCCTGAACACTTTGGTTTCGTTCGGTGGGCAGGGTAATAGACCATGAGGCCGCGTCAGGGGCCAGTTGCTGCATCGTTTTAATAACGCGGGCCGGCGTTTCTGCATCTGGCTTGGAGGCGTGCAATTCAGGCTTCATCCAAAATGAAACCTCGTCCCTGAAGAAACTTACTGTTCCCGTGAAGAAGATTGCATATAGAAGCCATCCGAGCAAAAGCCCCGACCACGTGTGCAACCAAGAATTCGTTTGCCTGAAACCAAGCCCGTTCATTTGATAACCGCCGTACACAGCAAATGCACGGTAGGAAATGCTGCAGCAATCAATGCAACCAGCACTACTTTACGCAGTGCGGATGCCGCGTAGGCCCAGATGATAAATACGCTGTAGAGCGCGAACGACAGCATGGTTGAAGCAAGAACAGCTTGTGCGCTGGGCATTGGCACGACAAGACTGAGGCTTGCGGTATAAAGCGACACGACGACATAACCGACCGGGAAGACAAGCGCGGTGCGTAGGGCGATCTCCCATTTGCGCGACGCATCGGACAAAGGCACAGTCTTTTTGAGCGTGATCGTATTCGGTGGTCGTGGTGAAGTATGCATTATTTAAATAAGCCGTTAGAATAGTAATGAGAAGCAGTATTAATATTATTTACCATCATTATCATGCCATATCTTCCTGATGGCAGCCTGACCAATGCACATACTTGTCGTCGAAGATCACCCTGCTCTCCAACAATTGCTATCCGGTCATTTAAGAAATTGCGGCTTTGAGGTAGATATCGCCGCGAATGGTCGCGATGCACTAAAAGCCCTTACTGACCATTCATTTGATGCGCTTATTCTCGATCTGGGTTTGCCTGACATGGATGGCATGCAGGTACTGAAGCGTTCGCAGCCTCTCAAAACGCCTTGTCTAGTGCTGACTGCTCGTGATGCGCTCAACAGCCGCATTACGGCTTTAAACGCCGGCGCAGACGACTACGTTATAAAGCCGTTCGAGGTTGCCGAGCTTGAGGCTAGGTTGCGTGCGGTATTAAGACGATCAAGCACCGTTGACATGCATAAACTCATACGCGGCAATGTCACCTATGAGCGTGAATTCAGGTTTTTTCAGATCGCAGGCAAGGTCCTAGACCTGCCACGCCGCGAGTCACTGCTGCTAGAAGAAATGCTAAGAGTTGCGCCGCGCATCGTCATCAAAGACAGGTTGGAAGAGCATCTATACCCATCCGGTGAAGCCGTCACGCTCAACGCCATAGAGGCGCTGGTTTCACGTTTGCGACGCAAGCTGACCGACATGGGGGCAACGATCAAGATCGATACAGTGCGAGGCATCGGTTACCGCATTATCCATCAGGCCGTCACCGATGTTTAGGCGCAGCCTCGAACTAAGAATGCTGATTGCATTGTTGATCGTGTTTTCGTTAGGCTTCTGCAGCCTCGTACTTTATCTCTACGATTCACGCGATGAACTCAGACGTACGACGATGTTCATTCAGGCCCGGGAAATCACTGCGCGGTTTACCGCTGACAGCGATCCTGCCAGCCTCCCCACGCATTTTGCCGGCGGCGAACTGTCTTACACACTGTATTCACCGACAGGTGAGTACGTCTGGAAATCAGAAAACCTTGAGCAACCCCGAAGACTCAGGCTGCTAACCCTTCAAGACGAATACCGATTATTTCGCAAACCATTGCGCAGTGGCTTTGTCATTAACGTTCCTGTACTGCTGGACGACGGTTCAGTGCTGATGGTGGCCAAAAGAGATGATTTTGAACGTGAAACTATAGGTGCCCTGCTTACGACGCGTATGTTTCGAGGCATGATCATTCAGCTACTATTCTGTCTAGTGGCGGTCACCTTGATCGTCGGTTTGCTGCATTGGATGATGCGCCCAATCAGGCAGGCTGCTCGCCTGACAGATAAGTTTGGACCAGCCCATCCCGACTATCGCATTCCCCTGCACAAGCTTCCACGCGAAATCCTGCCTTTGGCTCAGGCCGCCAATAGCGGTATGGATCGTATGTCGCACGCCTATACTCTCGAAAAACGGTTCTTCGAAGACGCTGCCCATGAACTGCGTACGCCGCTGACGGTACTCGATTTGCGTCTGCAGCAGGCCAGACTGGGCGGCCAAACAGACTGGCTGGCTCTAACGCGTGATATGTCTCAAATTCGACGGCTGCTGGGGCAGCTACTTACACTGTCTTGCCATGAGCATGAGATGCCCCCCGGCGCTGAGTACATTGAATGCGTCAACGTGTCTCGTACCGCTCGCAAAGCAGCAGCAGTGATTATTCCCCTATTCGAAACAGCCCGGCGTGAATTAAGGGTAGAAATTGAAGACCACGTATTCGTTCACGGTAACGCAAATCTGCTTCATGAAACCCTGATCAACGTCATGGAGAACGCCCTGCTTCACGGTGCAGGCACCGTCACCTTGCGCGTTTTTACCAAGCCCGAGGCAGGCAGCATTATAGAAATCGTCGACGAAGGCACTGGGGTCGATCTGCAAACACAAAACCACATGTTCATGCGCTTTCGCAAAAACGTTCAGAGCACGACGGGATCAGGCCTGGGTTTGGCGATAGCCCGCCGGCATATATTGAATATGGGGGCAACCATCGCGTTTATTTCACAATCGCCATGCATCGTTCGCATGGTTTTTTGTTCGTCAGGTTCCGATCAGTCTATACGTGCATGATGCCAGCAATATGAGGTTAATTCTCATTTGCTTTCGCACATTTATAGGAAATCATAGTGACTGATCATGTTGAACCGTCTTACCGCCCACGTAGCGTGTTTCTAGCTGCATTCATAAGAAAATCGACGCCGTTTATGCTTGCACTGGCGCTCAGTGGGTGCGCCAGCCTTGCAAACACATCAAAAGAAAAGGCCGGTGCAGACAACGTTGCGCACACCACATCAACGGCAAAAACGATTCGCAGCGCTATCGCCCCGGGCCTGTTCGAACTTGTTCATGCGAATGGTATGTTGTTCGCCACGTCGGCCGGCGACGATCGACGCAATGGCGAAGCAGGCCATATTTTGCTGATCAATCCATACACGCTTGCTATCGCACAAACTGTTCAGAGCCCTGAAAAGCCGTTTGCACTCGCGGCAAACCACAAAACGAATACGCTTTACGTGGGCCACTCCATGGATCGTCGTGTCAGTGTCTATGACATGCAAACCATGACGCGCAAGGCAGTTATTCAGCTTGAAGGAGCAGATTCATCCGGCAAACCTTACCGCAGCCGCCAATTGCTGGTCGACGAGCGCACTGACACGGTCTATGTCAGTAGCCCATCTACCGACGGCCCCGTCTGGATCATTGACGGACCGAACATGAAGGTGAGCGGCACTATCGCAGGTGCAGGCGGCCCTGGCCTGACGCTTGATGCACAGCGCAACAGGCTCTACACCAGCGGGCGTGGGTTCTGGAGCAGCATTGACCTAGGCACAGGCAAAATTCTTGCCCGCCATTCAGTGCAAGACAAGGCAGAACGCTTTTTGGTAAACATTGACGCTGACCCTGAAAACAATCGCCTGTTTGCAAGCGACAGCAAGCATGGCGAGCTCCTGGTGCTAGACCCCGAAAATGGTCAGCTAATACGCACGATAACCACAGGCGCTGGCGCAATGGGCGTCAAGCACAATGCGTCGCGCCATGAGGTGTATGTCAGCAACAGAAAGTCGGGGACGGTTACCGTTGTGGACGCGAAAGAACTCGTGGTCAAGCAGTCAATTGACACGCCGCCCTTTCCCAATAGCTTTGCGTTAAGCCCAAATGGGCAAGAGGTCTTTATCAGCATCAAGCAATCACGCGACCCAAAGAGTGAAGGTTTCCGTGCAGACAAAAAGGAATCGATCGCGAAGATTGCGCGTTGATGCTTGCCCGGCATGACTGCGGGCGCGCGACCTCGTGTGGAAACAATGTTCACACGCTGACCGAGCAACTAAAGCAGGCATCGATCCAGTAGCAGAATCGCGCTGCTGTTCCGGACACGGTCTGCGCCAACCCGGGGCGTCGGGGCATCAAAGGCGAGATTATGGCCTGCGGCCTGAAGCGCCGGGGCAGCTAAACCTCGGCGTCTCGCAAGCCTTGGATCGCTGGCAATCCAGCCTCACACGTCTGAAATGAATTAATCAGAGGGTTTAGGCGACTAAATCAGCCTTCAGTCAGACTTTGGTCAGGCTTGCATAATAGTATGTCGAAATTCAAATAGAACTGATTCTTATTTGCAATAGCGTAAATATTGTATTGAATTTCCAAAGAGGGAAAGAATGAATTATCGTCGAACCGGCACCGAACACCTAAGGCTATGCACTATTCAGGCTGGAGCTGCTGCATTGATTGTATTATCACCATCTGCACAGGCCCACGAGAACAACGTACCCACGTTATCCAACGTCGTCGTGACCGCCTCAGGGTTTGAGCAGATCATTGCTGACGCGCCGGCCTCCATTACTGTCATCCCAAAAGAGGAACTCGAGGGCAAGGCATACCGCAACGTCACCGATGCACTACAAGATATACCCGGTGTATCCATAGAAGGCGGCGCCGGCGGTAAACTTGAAAACACACGAGTCACAATTCGTGGCATGGGCGAAGAGTATGTGCTGTTTTTAGTAGACGGCAAGCCTTTGGGCGCATCATCAGAGGCCTACTACAACGGATTTGGCGGCGGTACACAAGTAAACTGGTTGCCACCTGTATCGGCAGTCGAGCGCATAGAGGTAATCCGCGGACCTATGTCGTCGCTCTATGGCTCCAGTGCCCTGGGCGGCGTGATCAACGTGATCACCAAAAAAGTAACGGACACGTGGACAGGCAACGTCACCCTGGATGGCACATTGCAGCAGCATTCAGACTCAGGAGACTCCTACCAGGGCAAGTACTACCTGAGTGGGCCGTTGGTTCAAGACAGGCTTGGGTTGACGCTTTATGGCTCACGCTTTCAGCGCATGGAAGACAACATAGAGTCTGGATACGCCAAACAGCGCATCACCAGCAATAACGCAAGATTTGACTGGGTACTTAATGCTGACCATAGCCTGCAACTTGAGGCGGGTTTAACCAGTACTGACAATCTGCGCACCGAAAGATCGGGCACGCCTAGCGATATGGACAATAAACGTACCAACTACGGGCTGACCCACGACTGGAAATGGGGCAAAAATAACAACACCAAAACCTATGTGCTAAACGAAGACGTCAAGATTAACAACGGTACAAATAAATCCGAGTACAAATCCACCATTCTCAACACCAAGACCATTATCCCGCTCGATACACATATGATTTCAGTAGGCGCCGAGTACAAAACTGAAGAAACAGATCATGACGAGGGGCGCTTTCCTGGCTCTAAATCATTGAACCTGACGCGCTGGCAAACAGCACTTTTCGCAGAAGATGAGTACAACCTAACTGAAAATTTTGCGCTCACTGCCGGCATTCGCTTCGATAAGAATGAGCATTACGGCAATCATGTGACACCACGGTTGTATGGTGTTTATCACTGGAACGATAACCTCGTGCTAAAGGGCGGTGTAAGCGGTGGTTATAAAACACCTACGCTGAAACAGGCCGATGAAAACATCGTCGAGCAGGCCGGGCGCGGTCGTTCATGGGACATGGGCAACTCTGACCTCAAACCCGAAAGCAGCACAAACTACGAGCTTGGGTTTGCATGGAGTTCACCAGACGAACTGAGCTTCGGTGTTATGGCCTACCACACCAGGTTCAAGGACAAAATAGGTAAGGATTACATCTGCAATACACCCGACGGTGCCCCGCCCTCTTGCACATATAACGGCGAGACCCGTTACAGCATTCAGCAATACACAAACCTGGATGCCGCCACCTTGCAAGGTGTTGAGGCCACGTTTGGCATGCCGTTAGGGCCAGTCAGAATGACGACCAACTATACGTACTCTGACAGCGAGATTACCAGCGGTCAAAACGAAGGCAAACCACTGAACAACACACCACGCCACATGTTCAACATAGGCCTTGACTGGAAGCCAAGCAGCAAATTAGGGGTCTGGGGTAAGCTGAAATTCAAGAGCGACACCATAGACGGTGGTGAAGACCGGATTCCATCCTACACCTTGGTGGATGTCGGCACCACCTACAAGTTCAACCGCCATATCACCGGTTTTCTAGGCATCTACAACCTCCTGGACAAGCAGGTCGGCAGCGAACTGTATGGAAAAACGCTGGACGGCAGAAGATACTATGCCGGCGTGTCATTGGATTTTTAACGTCGTTGACGCCTGACGGGCCGCTGCGCAGCGGCTAGCACCGGCGTTCGATGCGACCTTCTTTGAAGGGCCAAATGGATATCATCAGATGGATGTGATGGGCGAAGCACTGATGATCGACCGCACAGCGTTACTTCGCCTAGCCGAGGAGGCTGAAGTCTCGACAGCGGAAGCTAGCAAAATCATTGTTCGCATGTGCGACGTGGCCGGTCAGTTTGCCGCCATCGTTGGTAATCTTTACCCTGCTGCTATCACGCGAGACAGGCTGCACATAATACAAGGTCGCATCGATCAGAACATTGCTCTGCTGCGCTAAGGTTACGGCCAAGCAAGAGATATGGGGCAGCCATCTGCTATCGTCAGCCAATCCAAGGCTGCACCTTAAATCAACAGCGCCTTACCGAACAGGGCGTTGAATCAGAATCAGTGTGCCAGGCTTCGCGTGCCGCAGATGACTGTCAGCGTCGATGCAAAGCCAAGCCTATCCCTCAGAAAGGCTCCACCTGTGTTTGTACCGACTCATTGCTTCGGCGCTGGTCTGTTAATAAGTTCGTCTCGGTTCAGATCGTTCAAATGCCCCCATTCTTTCGCATCAAAGTTCTTCATTGATTGCACGGTTTTCTGATCCACATCGAGTATCAAATCGTCCTTGTCACCATTAACTTTGAATGCGGTGAGAGGAAATGCGAACATCTTATCTTTCGAAAACCAGCTCGGATCGAAAGCGAGCACAACATAATCCACCTTATTGCCCTGTACGTTAAGAACCAGATCGTTGATTTTTCCGATACTCTTTTTGTCACGACTGTCAACGTCTTTCCCGAGCAACTTACTGGCTCGCATTGATCGAAAATCACCAGCGGGCGGGTTGAGACCATAGTTGTTGTCAAGTTCTAACACGTAGCGACTGTTCTCGAGTGCTTTCTGCCAGTCAGCTTTGCTGACTGCTGCTTTGTCGAGCTGGGCGCGCGTAAGCTCCTTATAAACCAGGGGCTTATCGTCGGCTACGTAGGAGAAAGCGCTGAGCGGCACGGCAAATAACTTATCTGATTTCAGAAAGCCGGGATCAAATTCGAGTATTGCGTAGCGCACCTCGGCCGTACTCACGTTAACAATCAAGTCTTTGATCTTACCTACATTTTTACCATCTGCGCCTTGCACGTGCATTCCAATAAACTTACTGGCGCGCACCGCGCTCTGTTTTTGGGCGACTGAGGCCGTCGTTGCTGAGGATGTGGACGTAGGCGAGGTATCTGCCGTCGAGGTCTGGGCGAACGTAACCACTGAAAAGGTCGCCATGGATAAGGCGATTGC
This sequence comes from Pusillimonas sp. ANT_WB101, assembly GCF_008369125.1. Classification (NCBI taxonomy): domain Bacteria; kingdom Pseudomonadati; phylum Pseudomonadota; class Betaproteobacteria; order Burkholderiales; family Alcaligenaceae; genus Pusillimonas; species Pusillimonas sp. ANT_WB101. The sequence goes on from NZ_VOAY01000001.1 coordinate 1,050,323, forward strand.
GCTCATTCGCAATGCATGGGGAAAATGTCGATCAGTAAAAAGAGGTTTGGGCGATGGCATGAAAAATCTCCTGTTAGATGGAAAACTCAAGTCTGCGCGAGCTTCACGACTTGCGGAGTGATGTACCTGATCATCTCCACATTCTCTATTCACGCTCATTGTGCAAGCAAGAAACATGCCTGGGTCGAGCAATCGATTTTTGGTAAGTGCTCATTACGGTGATAAGTTTGCACAACGTATTCCCGCCCTCAGAAAACCAACGCGAGAAACTGCCACCCAAACCGCGGTGCGTTATGCATGCCCTGCAGAATCATCGTCGGCTTTAAGCGTTCTGACTGCTGGCCCCGGGTCGCAGGTATCAGCGTCAATGGCACCATGGAAACGGTCATCGGTGCTTGCGATAGACGCAGGGCAGTTGACCTTGCCGGCCCAGATTGCGCCCAGTGTTATCAGTGACGGCCAGCGTGTTAACGGTATCAGTAAAGCAGCAGAGGTTGCCGGTCGCATCGCCACGTATGCAAAGGTACTCGCAAGTCGCATGCGCGGTACGAACTTCTTGCGCCATTGGGCTGCGTAATCGTTGCAGACCGCGCGTTGCCAAGTTGTACTGACACTCGCAGCATTCGTTTGCCCGGCTTGCATCAGTTTTTCACAAAGCAACCAGGCAGACTGTAATGCCATACTCATGCCTTCGCCAATGATGGGGTGCGCTTCTCCAGCTGCGTTTCCGATACGAAAGACCGTTTCCTCGCTCTTCAGGCGTATCCCGGGCGCGAGGGGGCCAGATGCCATCCAAGTACCTTGGCGCATTGCACCGAGCAACGCGTCCTCTACGCCGCGGCATTCACGCTTGAGCATTGCTTCAATCACTTCACCGGCGGGTTTGCCGGGTGCCGAGCGGCGCAATGCATCAAGGCGATCAGCGCGAACACAGCAGGCCAGCGTTGTGAGGCCATCGCCTGCAAGCACCATGCCGCCATATCCGCCATGAAATAGCAGTACGGGTAGTAGTCCGGGAGTCAATGACGCCCCACTGAAATTGGCCTTGAACGCCAGCAGATCACTGTCGCTACGGGCCAGCCGCTGCTCCTCCCGATCTGCAGGCAGTGGCTCCCAAGAACCGTGGGCAAGAATCACCACGGGAGCTTCAAGAATGACCCGCTCATTCGATCCGGATTTCCGTGCCGTGCAACGATGCAACCCTGATGCGTCATCGATTTTTTGGACTGCCCACGGTTGAAATACTTCTGCACCAACGGCATGTGCACGTTCAAGCAACATCGTGTCGAGAACTTCCCGACCCAGCGCCCTGCCCCACGCGTACCGGGAGTCCGGGGCCAACGGTAGATCAGCCAAGATGGTGCGCGCACCGCGCATTACGGCGGTCTGACGCAACTCGGGTCCGGCACGGGCAATGAACTCAGGTCCGATACCCAAGGCATGCAAAAGAGGCAGATTGCTTGCAGCGACACATTCACCACATACTTTACGGCGTGGGAAGGCCTGTTTTTCAATTAATGCGACCGACCATCCTGCTTGGGCCAACAGAATGGCGGCACTTGATCCTGCCGGCCCGGCACCAACAACAATCGCATCGAAATCGGTTTTCACGAGCGCGCATCCGCACGCAAACCACGTGTTCTGGCTGCGTAAAAGCAGTGGCTAAAAAGACCGGCAGGGTATTCCTCAAGAACCCAGTCGTCTTCTCCCACTGGCCAGAGCGTACACAGTTCTCTGTTGCGAAACCCTGCCCGCACACTGAGCACAGCATCTTGCCGCGTTACCGCATTGGCGCCCACTGCGCCCACCAAGTGGCTTCCAGCCAACGCGAACCAGCTCCGGTTGGGTTCGCAAGCAATAAAGTGATTTGAACGTGCGGCCACTGCGTCCAACAACAAGACCAACTGCGGATCGTCGAAATGGTGCAGAAAGAGGTTGCTGACAATCAGATCCCAGTGTGCTGTACCGGAGATCAATTGCGCCATGAATTCGGGCTTAGCCCAGTCGAGCACATCGCACACCTGTGCCGAAACACGCCAACCAGCGTTGGCATAGCCCTGCTCAGTGGTCGTCTCCAGCAAGTTATGCTGATCCAACAGCGTCAGGGAAACAGCTGGCCACAGGCCTTGGAGTGCACGGGCAACACCCAACATCAAGCTGCCGTCTCCAGCGCCAATTTCCAGCACTTGCAACCGTGGCGACGATGAAGAGACCGAGCGCTGCCATGAAATTTTACGCAGCGCGTCAAGCAATATCGTCTCTGTGCGCATGATCCTGTGCAAACGCCGCAGGTCTCTGCGTGAACGTTGCGCCCTCGGGTCTTGCATGTCTAAATCGTCCAACAACTCAGGAACAACTGTTCGTATCAGCGTCATTACCGAACCTTTAGCAATGCTCCATGGCAGCTAAAGCCTGCGCCAAAGGAGGACAGCCACCAGTAACCACTGGGCGCACTGTCGGCCAGCGCGGCCTGAAGGACAAAATAGACGAATGCGCTAGAGAGGTTGCCGTAACTACGCAGTATGTCGCTGCTGTAGCGCAAGTCTGAACTTTGCAAGGGGAAGTGGAGTTCGACAGCTTTCAAGACGTCGCGCCCACCTGCATGCATGATCCATGTGTTGACATCATGCGAATGTAGACCCGCGCGTTGCAACACCGTGTGCAGCACGTTCAGGGCATGCTCAGCAGCCAGCGCAGGTACCGCTCGCGTGAGCACATTGCGCAGCATGCCGCGGCGTGTTTCGAACTTGAGCACGTCACGATGAGACGGCTTTACCACGGAACTGCTGTCTACCCACTCAATTTGACGTGTGCCCGTGGTCGTGCTCGCGTTCGTGCCCGTGGTCGTCCCCTTGGTCGTGCTCGCGTTCGAGCTTCGCGACAGCACGGCGGCACCTGCACCGTCGCCAAACAGGCAAGCGCTCACAATGACCCCGGGGTCATTGTCAAGATACATCGCAGCACTGCTAACCTCGACGCATACCGACAAGACATGCGCACAAGAGCCCGTTGCCAGTAGTGCCCTGCCAAGTTGCATGTTTGGCAGCGCTGCCGCACAACCCTGCCCCACCAGATCGTAAGCCTGAACATCAGCACGCAGACCCAGCCCCTCTACGACGTAACCAGACAGCCCTGGGCAAAGATAGCCAGTGCAGGTGCTCACCACTACAGCGTCAATGTCATTTGCACTGATTTTTGCAGCGCTCAGGGCACGTGATCCGGCGGAAACTGCTAACTTGGGTGCATGGTAGAGAAAACGCCGCGCCAGCGTGTCGGGATCGATGTGGAAAACCTCGTCTAATGAATCTAACGCAAGATGCCGCACCTCGATGCCGTTTTCGTGTTCGAGTACGGTTTGCGCGATGAAGCGTGAGCGCGCGTCCAGTCGATTGAACCATGCAGACTGTTCAAACGCGAGCAGGCATTGCGCCTTGGTATAACGCGTCGCGGGGACAGCCGTTCCAACTCCGCGAATGTACATGCTGCCAGAAGCGGGCACGAATTCCTTCATGTGTCGACACCTATGTAGGACGCATTAAAGTAGCTGCAGTGACGCTTATTCATAACGCATAATACAGCCATAACAATGGATGCCCATAGGTTGGCGCTTGTTGCGAGGTTATGACGAACAGGCTCTGACTGAGGTGACAGCCCGGCAGGTCGACATGATGCCGATTGGCTTGAGCAAAGCACTAAAGATAATAAATGCTGTAGTTCATTTTTTGTCTTGATGGTTGGTACAACAGCCTTGGATCAAAAAAATGATGAGAGATCCGGCCGTAAGTGCCGAGTATGAACGCATCGAGCACGAGGAAATGCCAATGTTGGACACCATCCTCAAGGCCCGCGCTGAAGCCGGGCTTACACGGGCCCAGGTAGCCGAACGCATGGGTACCAAAGCTCCGGCGCCGTGGCACGACTGGAAAATGCGCTAATAACTGGCAAGCATTCCCCGTCGATTGCTACGCTTCAGAAGTATGCAGCCGCCCTGGGCAAGAAGCTGGAAGTACGATTCAGCTGATAAGACCGTGATTGGCAAACGTACTGCTTCGTAGTGAGCATCGGTAGCTCCGAATTAGATGTAACGCGAACGCTTGCTCGCGCACATCTCAATTGAGATACCGCAGCACAACAGTGTTCTAGAAACAAAAGTACTTTGCACTACACCTAAAATATATAAATCACTTTAAATAACCAATGTAATATATTAATTTATAATGGTTTTTTTAAAACATCCACTCCCACTAAATTATCAATAACCAAATAAAACCATTGATTTCATTCAGCTAATCTTTAAAACTGTCGCCAATACCATCCAAAATAGCATCCCAAGAAACCAGCCTCACATTGCTTGAGGCTGCTTGCCGTTGCCAGGGCTTTTAGCGAATATCGGGTTCTCGTATACAAATGAGGTTTTTGTGAGCAAATGGCACATCGTGGTATTGGATTGGGTCTTTTACGTAGGAGCTTCCCTCTATGCCTATGAAAAAGTATGATTAAGTATGAATTCCCAACTCAAAGGTACCTAACAATGACTACGATCGAACGACTGACTGTGACCATGCCCAAGGAAATGGCTGCCACGCTCAAAAGCGCCGTGGAAATGGGCGATTATGCATCGACCAGCGAGGTTATCCGTGAAGCACTGCGAGACTGGTCATTTAAACGCCAACTCATGCTTGATCAGTTGACTGCACTCAAGCAAGATATCGACAAGGGCTTGGCTGATGTAGCCTCTGGCCGTACAAGAGAATTTGATGCTCAACGAATCGCCGAGCGAGGGAGAAAGCTATTAGCCGCACGCTCCACCTAACCGAAAGTGCTGAAGCAGACCTATCGTGTATTGCACGGTGCCCGAGATATATCGCGAATCATGGCTAAAGGTGGATTTAGCTGATCAAGTTATGGCGATAGTTTTCACCCACATTTCGTACCCTACCCAACCATCAGCCAGGGCGGCCCTGAAATAAACGGTGCCTATACTATGGACGCGTCCCGGAGCCTCTATGAACAACGAGCCGTTATCAGAGGTGATGCGTATTCGCCTGACCTCCAGTCAGCATCAGCGTCTTTCCGAAGCAGCCGCTCTATCTGGTCTGAACCTGTCGGATTACGTTCGCTGATGATTGATGATAGCCTACATAACTTGACATAAATATTTTATAATTCACTTTAATAAAACACTATAACTATTTGATACTAATTAATTTTTTTAATCAACTTTATTCCCACTCAATTATCAATAGCCCAATAAAACCATTGATTTAATTTAGTTTATTTGACGACGCTACTGCCAATACCATACAAAATACCATGCCCAGAAGTCTGCTTGGTATTTCTTAATCCTGCCTGCTGTTGCCAGGATTTTTAGCGAATTTCGGGTTCTCGTATACAAATGGTGCTTTTGGGGGCAAATCGCTAGCTCGTGGTATTGGAAAGGTGCTTTTATACCTTCTTGAACGGATCCATTCACGAAGTCGTCTATGATCTAAACACAACAGGCTTGGTCACACAGCCATTTGCAATTGAGTACACCCCCATGTCTGAAGCAGAGCTAGTTCAAATCCTGACGCGCGGCGAAGATAGCCGACACCAATTTAAGCGCGAAGCGCATAACGCCGACAGCATCGCGGCAGAATTGGCGGCATTTGCCAATAGTGGAGGTGGTCGTTTGTTCCTGGGCGTCGGCGACGATGGCCAAATTGTCGGCCTGGATGCGGCGAATGTCCGACGGGTCAACCAGCTGCTAAGCAATGCGGCATCTCAGCACGTACGCCCACCCATTCACCCCATTACTCATAACGTTCAGACCGAGCACGGTGTTGTCATGGTCGTAACGGTGCCCGATGGCTTATCTAAACCTTACATTGATAATCACGGACGCATCTGGGTAAAAAACGGATCCGATAAACGTCACGTCACTGCCCGCGAAGAAATCCAGCGCCTATTTCAGCGTGCCGGGTTGGTTTATGCAGATGTTATTCCCGTCACCGGCACGTCGGCTGACGATATCGACGAAAAAGCCTTTGCTGCCTACTTTACCCGCCGTTATGGTCAGTCGTCTGAAGTTGCGGGGCAACCTCTATCGCAATTACTGCAGAACTTGGGGTTGGGCGATGGGCACGAACTGAACCTGGCTGGTTTGATGCTGTTTGGCAAACGCCCTCAGCGCTATCGCCCTGCTTTTGAGGTCAAGGCCGTTGCCTTTCCTGGGCTGGTATTACATGACAGCCGTTACCTGGATAGCGAAGATATCGGCGGTACGCTTTTAGAGCAGTACCAGCGCAGCTTTGCCTTCATTAAACGTAACCTGCACCACATTCAAGCTGACCGGGGTTTCAACACCTTGGGGCAGTTGGAAATTCCAGAACAGGCTCTTGAAGAGTTATTAGTCAACGCCCTGATTCACCGAGACTACTTCACCAGTGCGTCTATCCGCCTAATGGTGTTTGCTGATCGTGTTGAAATCATCAGCCCCGGACATCTACCCGATAGCCTAAGCACTGAGGCCATCCGCCATGGCGCAACCAACCGACGTAATCCCACGCTCACGGAACATGCTGTCCATATCCTGCCATACCGGGGGTTAGGTACTGGTATACCGCGCGCACTGCATGACTGGCCTACCATTGAGCTACTGGATGAGATAGCCAGCAACCAGTTCAAGGTCGTCCTGCCGAGGCCTCAACTACCGAGCGAGACTACCCCCCAAGTCACCCCCCAAGTCACCCCCCAAGTCGGGGATTTACTGGCGGCGATCCGGGGAGAGCAAACCCGAACGGAATTAATGGATGCACTTCAGCTAAACGACCGCAAGCATTTTCGAGTTGCTTACCTGCAGCCCGCACTCGACGCGGGGTTGATTGCGATGACCATACCGGATAAACCCAATAGTCGCTTGCAGAAATATCGAATTACCGAGCAAGGGCAGGCACTACTGGCTAAACGACATTAGTTTAATAACGTTGGTGTAAAACCCGTCACCCACACCACTAACCCACTCATCAATCAATTAGGGTGCGTCCGGGAGCCCCGATGTACAACGAACCCCTATCAGAGGTCATGCGTATCCGCCTGACCTCCGGCCAGCATCGGCGTCTTTCCTAAGCAGCCGCTCTATCTGGTCTGAACCTGTCGGATTGTGTCCGCTGATGATAGGTGGGAGTTCACATAAATCAGCATAAATATTTTATAATTTACTTTAATTAAACGATATAAAATAATGATTTATAACGAATTTTTATAATACTCCTACTCCCACTCAATCGTCGCAGGCGGCTTGCTCGACACGTCGTACGTAACCCGATTAATGCCACGCACCTCATTGATAATGCGTGACGACACACGCTTGAGCAGTGAATACGGCAATTCGGCCCAGTCGGCTGTCATGAAATCAGTAGTTTGAACCGCGCGCAGCGCGACAACGTACTCATAGGTACGCCCGTCACCCATGACACCCACCGACTTCACTGGCAAAAACACCGCGAAGGCTTGCGAAGTAAGGTCGTACCAGCTTTGCCCACTGACAGGGTCTATGGTGTTGCGCAGCTCTTCAATAAATATCGCATCAGCGCGACGCAACAGGTCTGCAAACTCTTTTTTGACTTCGCCCAGTATGCGCACGCCCAGGCCTGGGCCCGGAAACGGGTGCCGATAAACCATGGCAGGTGGCAAACCCAGGGCCACGCCCAGCTTGCGCACTTCGTCTTTGAACAGCTCGCGCAGTGGCTCAAGCAGTTTTAAATTAAGGGTTTCGGGCAGCCCACCTACATTATGGTGTGACTTGATCGCCACCGCCTTGCCGGTTTTTGCGCCGGCTGACTCGATGACGTCGGGGTAAATAGTGCCCTGCGCCAGCCAGCGTGCATTGCTAAGCTTGCTGGCCTGGTCTTGAAAAATCTCTACGAACTCGCGCCCGATGATTTTGCGTTTGGCTTCAGGGTCAGCCACCCCGGCCAGCTTGCCAAGAAACACTTCAGAGGCTTCAACATGAATAATTTTGATGCCAAAATGCCCGGCGAAGGTCTCCATAACCTTTTTGCCTTCATTTAGCCGCAGCAGGCCATGATCAACAAACACGCAGGTAAGCTGGTCGCCAATAGCCTTGTGGATGAGCGCGGCGGCCACAGAGGAATCTACCCCGCCTGACAACCCGAGAATGACCTCATCGTCACCCACTTGGGCGCGAATATGCGCGACCGCCTCTTCGACATAATCAGGCATATTCCAGTCATGGTTGCAGCCACAGATCTCGGTGACAAAGCGCGACAAAATGGCTTCACCCTGGGCCGTATGGGTAACTTCTGGATGAAACTGCAGTGCGTAGAAACCGCGGTCTTCGTCGGCCATGCCAGCAATGGGGCACGATGGCGTGGAAGCCATAAGCTTAAAGCCCGGTGGCAGCGCGGTAACCTTGTCACCGTGGCTCATCCATACCTTGAGCATGCCATGGCCTTCAGGTGTTTCGAAGTCTTGTAAGCCACTAAGTAAACGGGTGTGGCCGTGCGCACGCAGCTCAGCGTAGCCAAACTCGCGGTGATCAGACCACTCTACCTTGCCACCCAATTGTGTAGCCATAGACTGCATGCCGTAGCAAATGCCCAGCACCGGCACACCAGCTTCAAACACTTTACTGGGCACTTTCAGAGAGGCTTCGGCATAGGCCGATGCATGGCTGCCTGAAAGAATAATGCCCTTGAGGCCATCCCGCTGCGAGGCGATAAAGTCGTTATCGACGTCGCCAGGGTGTATTTCGCAGAAAACGCCAGCGTCGCGTACGCGGCGGGCAATAAGCTGAGTGACTTGTGAACCGTAATCGAGAATAAGGATACGCTGGTGCATGGCTTGGCAGAAAAAAGAAAACAAGGCGTTAATGTACTGCATCAGCGGGCTTTGCGCTGGCGCGTGGGTGTCTCTGCGGCTACATTAATGAGTAATCTGGAGTTTGCATGCAACACCAACAACCCTCTGCCGCCCAACTCGCTTTCTCGGGCATGATCGCACTGGCTGTCGCTATGGGTATCGGGCGATTCGCATTTACCCCTTTGCTCCCCATGATGCAGCAAGACGCTGGCCTTGAACTGGCGCAGGCAGGCTGGCTGGCGGGTGCCAACTACCTGGGCTATCTGGTTGGCGCTGTGGCTGCGGGTGCCCTTCCCTGGTCAGTTGCTACACAGCTACGTGTGGGGCTTGCTGGTGTGGCCATCACCACAGCCCTTATGGCCATTGGCGACAGTTGGGCGGCCTGGGCGACGTGGCGCTTTATCGCTGGCTTGGGCAGTGCCATTGTGCTGGTCAGCACGGCGACCTTATGTATGGGCAGACTTGCAGCCTTGGGCCAGTCTAGCAAAGCGGGCATAGTGTTCGCCGGGGTGGGTAGTGGCATTGCCCTCGCCGGGCTGCTCTGTATGGGCATGGCCCTGGCTCATGTTTCTTCGTCGACGGCTTGGCTTGTTATGGGGTTAATGGCATTGCTCGGCACAATTGCTGCACGCCGTCTCTGGGCGTCACCTGCCTCCACCTCCACCTCCACCTCCACCTCCACCTCCACCTCCACCTCCACCTCAACTTCTACTTCCAGTTCTTCCTTTTCCTCGGTGCCCGTCCCCACCGCATTCGAGCAGCCGGCCGCCGACACAGCTAAAGCCCCGGGGCCGCAGTCAAGGGCTGACGGCGTGATCGCCGATGAGATCTCTGTTCGCGTCTCCCCACCTCGTGCTGTAACGGTCTCTCTTGATGACGTCACGGCTCTCCCCCGGCACGATGGACCTGGTACGAACGACGCAGGCCTTGCCGCGCTGCAGGCGCCTTCTGACGGGTCGGCTCGCCGTGTGCTCATGCGTCATTGGCGCATGATCGTCTGTTACACCAGCTTTGGCTTTGGTTATATTCTGCCCGCAACATTTTTGCCGGCGCAGGCGCGTCAGCTGGTATCTGACCCCGCAATTTTTGGCCTGGCGTGGCCGGTATTTGGCATTGCTGCCGCCGTTTCCACCTTGATCACAAGCCGGCTGCTACAAGCATTTTCGCGCCGTAAAATCTGGATTGTTTCCCAGCTTATTATGGCGGTGGGCGTATTGTTGCCGGCGCTGTGGAGCAGCATTGCTGCAATCGTCATCGCTGCCTTGTGCGTCGGGGGCACGTTGCTGGTGATCACCATGATTGGTATGCAAGAAGCTCAGGCCCGTGGCGGGTCGCATACCCGAATTCTAACCGCCGCCATTACTGCCGCGTTCGCGCTTGGCCAGCTCATTGGGCCCATATTTTTCAGTGTCATCCATGGCTGGCTGGGCGTCAGCCTAGACGTTGCGCTAGAGTTGGCCAGTGCCGTACTGGTGCTGGGGGTTTTCTTTCTGCTGCGTCCATTTCCGTCGGCGTCTACGCTTGCCACTCCTTCTCATTGACATCTACGAGTACCCACCACATGACTGTTTCTAATCCAATTGCGGCGACAGCCCCTCTTACATTTGTTCTGGTGCATGGCGCCTGGCATGGCGGCTGGTGCTGGGCACGCGTTGCCGACCGGCTGCGTGCCGCAGGTCACGCCGTTTACACCCCAACCTGTACCGGGCTGGGTGAACGCAGCCACTTGCTGTCAAGCGACATTACGTTGCAGACGTTTGTGCAAGATATTGTCAACGTGCTGGTCTGGGAAGATCTTCACAACGTTATTCTTGTGGGGCACAGTTTTGGCGGTATGACCATAACCGGCGTGGCTGATGTGGTACCTGACCGCATCAAGAAGCTGGTGTATCTTGATGCCTTTATTCTGGAAAGCGGTGTTTCAACGCTGGATACGCTGCCCGCCAATATCATCGAAAAGTTGGAGGCAGGCGTAGAAAAAGCCGGTGGGCCAGTGCCGGTGCTGGCCCCTCCTAGGCTGGAAGCGCTTGGCCTTACCGAGGCGGATGACTTGGCATTTGAAGAAGGCCGCGTTACCCCACACCCCTACAACACCTATCGTACTGCCCTGCAGCTTAAAAACCCCGTTGGCAACAACCTGCCCGCCACCTATGTGCAGTGTGTGGAGCCTGAGTTTATGGCTGTGCGAAGTTCGTTTGAATGGGTCAGGGCCAACACTTTATGGCAACTAGAAACGCTGCGTGCCGGACATTGCGCAATGGTCTCACACCCTGAAGATGTGACGCAGACTTTGCTGGCTGTTGCGGGGGGCTGAGTGTGGGGCGCACAGGCTGTGCTGATGCGGGCCTGAACATGGCGCATGCCGGCCTGAAACCAGAAAGCTGCCAGGTTAACGCGTTAACGTAACGCGAATGGCTCTTTAAATAGAAAAGCCTGGGCGTTTGATGCCGCGCGACCCGTTGATTGCGACGAGTAGCGCGGCAAGCCTTTGGGTGGCTTAATCAGCCCTGTAGTTGGGGGCTTCTTTCGTGATCTGCACGTCGTGCACATGTGACTCCCGCACGCCTGCTGAGGTGATTTCGACGAATTCTGCCTTGTTGCGCAGATCTTCGATGGAAGCGCAGCCACAATAGCCCATGGAGGCACGTATGCCGCCCAGAAGCTGGTAAATAATGGCGACGACGCTGCCTTTGTAGGGCACACGGCCCTCAATGCCTTCAGGTACCAGCTTGTCGACATTATTGGCGGGGTCTTGAAAGTAGCGGTCGGCCGAGCCATCAGCCATGGCACCCAGGCTGCCCATGCCGCGATATGACTTGTACGAACGCCCCTGAAACAGCACTACTTCACCAGGCGCTTCTTCAGTGCCGGCGAACATGCCGCCCATCATGCAGGCGTTGGCGCCTGCAGCCAATGCCTTGGAGACATCGCCCGAATAGCGGATGCCGCCATCGGCAATAAGCGGCACGCCTGTGCCCTGCAGCACCTTGGCAACGTCGGATATGGCGGTAATTTGCGGCACCCCAACCCCTGCCACGATACGTGTGGTGCAGATGGAACCCGGACCTATGCCGACTTTGACGCCGTCAGCGCCGGCCTTAACCAGGGCAAGCGCCGCGTCGGCAGTGGCGATGTTGCCGCCTATGACCTGAATATTGGGGTAGTTTTTCTTGACCCAGCTAACGCGATCGAGAACCCCGGCAGAATGACCGTGGGCGGTATCAACCACGATGACGTCGACGCCGGCATTGGCCAGCTTTTCGACGCGCTCTTCAGTGCCGTCACCCACACCCACGGCAGCACCTACTCGAAGCTGGCCGTGTTTGTCTTTGATCGCACTGGGGTGTTCTGTGTTTTTGACGATGTCTTTGACCGTAGCCAGCCCGCGCAGTTGAAACTTGTCGTTGACAATGAGCACGCGCTCTAAGCGGTGCTTGTGCATGAGTGACTGCGCTTCTTCGAGCGTGGCGCCTTCATGCATGGTGATGAGCCTGTCTTGCGGTGTCATGACATCGCGCAATGGCAGATCAAGCCTGTCTTCAAAGCGCAGGTCGCGGTTGGTAACGATACCGACCAGCTTGCCGCCTTCTACCACGGGTAACCCTGAAAACCCATGCTGGCGCTGTAGCGAAATGGCATCGCGCACTTTCATGGTGGGGGTTACGGTAACCGGGTCGATCACGATACCGAACTCGTGACGCTTGACGCGCGAAACTTCGCGGGCCTGTTCGTCAGTGCTCAGGTTTTTGTGGATGATGCCGATGCCGCCTTCTTGGGCCATGGCAATGGCCAGCCTGGACTCGGTAACCGTGTCCATGGCTGCAGAAACCAGGGGGATATTAAGCGTGATATCGCGCGTAAACTGCGTGGTAAGCGAACAATCGCGCGGCAGGATGTTTGAGTATGCTGGCACCAACAAAACGTCGTCGAAGGTGAGCGCTTTTTTTATGAGACGCATAAACTAGCTCCGTGCAAAGCAGAATTATACGCCACATGAGGGTATTTACCTAGCCTTCGCGGCGCCCACACGGCCATCCCGTGGGTTGTGTGTCGGGTACTTGCGACGCTTAGGCTCATCATTAAGTAATGACGACACGTAAAGCGATTGATTCTGTTGAACCAACAGCACTAGCAGGCAAGGTTTGGCGTCAAGAGATATCTGGCGCAGCAACACGTGCTGCTGCGCCAGAGGGCTGTTTGGGCAGACGCGAGCCCGATTAACCCAGCCACACCCGCGCGTTGCGGAACATGCGCATCCACGGCGTGAAGCCGCCCTGAGGGCAAGCCAGGCCACCGCTGTCTTGTTCGCCCCAGGTGCTGGGTGCCCACGACATCATCACATTGCGTGTGGTGCGTTCAGGGTGCGGCATCATAATGGTGAAACGCCCGTCTGCCGTGGTTACCCCTGTGAGCCCCTGCGAGCTTCCATTGGGGTTGGCGGGGTAGTCTTCTGTGCGTACCCCACGGTTATCGACAAAGTACAGCGCGCCCTGCACCTTGGCCTGATCGCCCTGGCGCGAGAAGTCAGCGTAACCTTCGCCGTGCGCAACCGCTACGGGTACTTGTGTGCCGGCCATGCCTTGCAGAAACAGCGATGGTGACTCGGGGATTTCTACCAGAGACAGCCTGGCTTCGTATTTTTCAGATTGATTGCGCGTAAACCGGGGCCAGTGTTCTGCACCGGGGATCATGGGGGCAAGTGCTGCCATCATCTGGCAACCGTTGCACACCCCCAGCGCAAAGGTATCCGGTCGTGCAAAATAGGCCGCAAATTGGTCAGACAATTGGTTGTTAAAGCGTATGGTGCGTGCCCAGCCTTCTCCGGCGCCCAGCACATCGCCGTAACTAAAGCCGCCCACGGCAACCAGACCTTGCACGGTGTCAAGACGCACGCGCCCCGACAGCAGGTCTGTCATGTGAACGTCAAGCACTTCAAAACCAGCCTTGTCGAACGCCCAGGCCATTTCGACCTGACTGTTGCATCCCTGCTCGCGCAGCACAGCCATGCGTGGCCGGGCTCCGCGCGCCACAAACGGTGCGGCCACATCTTTTTGCGGATCAAACGGCACTACAGGCGTCAGGCCCGGGTCTTCGACGTCATTCCAGAGTTCAAATTCGGCCTCGGCACACGCCGGGTTGTCGCGCAAACTCATGATGCGACGTGTAACCTCGGACCATTGCCGGCCCAGGTCGGCGCGCGGCTTTTGATAAATGCACTGGCCGTCGCGGTAGATCTGAACTTCATCTTTGGTATTGAGCGTGCCTACGGGGTGTGAGTGTGTAGACAGCCCTGCCTTATGCAGCACTTCTAGCACGGCATCACGGCGGCTGCGAGGTACCTGGATGACGGCGCCAGCCTCTTCGGCGAACAAAGCCTTGATCGTGGCCTCGTCACGCTGCACCGCCACCTGTTCAGACCTTATTTTGTAATCGCCCCAGTCCGCCACATTGGCGTCAAAGGTAAGCATGTCAATGTTAAGAGAAACGCCAGTGCGCCCTGCAAATGCCATTTCGCACACCGTGGCCAGCAAGCCGCCGTCTGAGCGGTCATGGTAGGCGAGAATATCACCGTCTTGCGCCAGTTTGCGTATGGTCTGGAAAAATGCACGCATGACAGTTGCATCGTGCATGTCGGGGGTATCTTGCCCTACCTGCTTGAACACCTGTGCCAGTACGGAGCCGCCCAGGCGTTGCTGGCCCAGGCCAAGATCGATGAGAATTAATACCGTGTCGCCCACATCTGTGCGAAGCTGTGGCGTCAGCGTGGCGCGCACGTCAACGACGGGCGCAAAAGCGGTTACCACCAGCGAAACCGGTGCGACAACCTCACGCGCCTCGCCGTCTTGCTCCCATGTCGTGCGCATGGACAGTGAATCTTTGCCAACGGGTATAGACAGATCTAGCGCCTGGCACCAATCGCTGACCGCAGCCACGGTGTCATACAGTGCGGCGTCTTGCCCCTCTGCCCCGCAGGCAGCCATCCAGTTGGCCGACAGCTTAATGTCTTTAAGTGATTGCACATCGCTGGCAACCAGGTTGGTCAGTGCCTCGGCAACCGCCATACGGCCTGATGCCGGGGCGTTGATGACAGCCAATGGCGTGCGTTCGCCCATGGCCATGGCTTCACCGCGCACGCTTTCGTAGTCAGCCAGTGTTACCGCGCAATCGGCCACAGGAATTTGCCATGGGCCAACCATCTGGTCGCGGCTGCTAAGCCCGCCAACGCTGCGATCACCAATGGTGATGAGGAAGTTTTTGCTGGCCACTGTGGGGTGACGCAGCACACGATTTATGGCTTCGCTCAGGTCTATTCCGACGACATCAACCTCTTCGTGCATGATTTCGTGACGCTGTACGTCGCGCTCCATGCGCGGTGGCTTGCCCAGAATGACATCAATGGGCACATCAACCGGACGAATGTCGCCTTGGGGCAAAGCCTGAACGGTTTCACTGACGCCCGGCAAACCTTCGCCGTACGTAACCCTAAGCTGGCGCGCTTCAGTGGCTACGCCCACAACAGAATAGGGACAGCGTTCGCGCTTCGCAATGGCGTCAAAGCGGGCAAGATCTTGAGGGGCAATCGCCAGCACGTAGCGTTCTTGCGATTCATTGCTCCAGATTTCAGCGGCAGACAGCCCCGACTCTTCAACATGCACTTGTTGCAGTTCAAACAATGCACCGCGGCCAGCGTCATTGACCAGCTCGGGAAACGCATTGGACAGCCCGCCTGCGCCAACGTCGTGGATGGCGATGACGGGGTTGTTGTCGCCCTGCTGCCAGCACCGGTCTATGACTTCTTGGGCTCGTCGTTCGAGCTCCGGGTTGCCGCGCTGTACAGAGTCAAAATCAAGCTCGGCGGTATTGGCACCGGCGCTCATGCTGGATGCAGCACTGCCGCCCATGCCTATGCGCATGCCGGGGCCGCCCAGTTGAATGAGCAGTGCACCCGGAGGGATAGGGTCTTTATGAGTAAGGCGCGCGTCGATGGAACCCAGGCCGCCTGCGATCATAATGGGCTTGTGATAGCCCCAGTGCACACCGGCAGAAGTCTGCTCAAATGCGCGAAAGTAGCCCAGCAAATTGGGGCGACCAAATTCGTTATTGAATGCGGCGCCGCCGATAGGGCCCTCTATCATGATGTCGAGCGGGCTGGCGATGCGATCAGGTGCGCCGTAGTTGTCGGCCTCCCAGGGCTCTATGGCGTCGTCAAAGCGCAGGCTGGAAACCGTAAAACCGGTCAGGCCGGCCTTGGGCTTGGACCCCCTGCCCGTAGCGCCTTCATCGCGAATCTCGCCGCCTGCTCCCGTTGCCGCGCCAGGAAACGGCGCAATGGCGGTTGGGTGGTTGTGGGTTTCGACCTTCATCAAGGTGTGCACACGCGCCGCGTGATGCCCGTAAACACGTTCTTCGCCCGGCTGGCTGGCGTGAAACAGCGTGGCCTGCCCGCCTTCCATAACGGCGGCGTTGTCGGAATAGGCTACAACCGTGCCCTCGGGCTGCGCCTTGTGCGTCGCGCGTATCATGCCAAAAAGAGTTTCAGTTTGAGCCTGCCCGTCTATGACCCACTGCGCATTAAAGATTTTGTGGCGGCAGTGTTCGCTGTTGGCCTGGGCGAACATCATTAGCTCGACGTCTGTGGGGTTGCGCCCCAATTGACGAAACGCACTGTCAAGGTAGTCAACCTCATCGGCCGAGAGTGCCAGGCCCAGCGTGCGGTTGGCTTCTTGTAATGCTTCTTGCCCGCTTCCCAGTACGTCAATGGTTTGCAAGGGCTTGCCAGGCAGCGAGGCAAACAGTGCAGCGCCGTCAAAGTTTTGATCGACCACGGTTTCGGTCATGCGGTCGTGCAGACAGCCTGCAATGGCCACCAACTGGGTTTCGTCGAATGTTTTGGCGCCCAGCAGCCCGCGTGCAGGCGTAATAACGTAGCGGATACCGCGCTCTATGCGTCGTACGGCAGAAAAGCCGCAGTTGTGGGCAATATCGGTGGCCTTGCTGGCCCATGGCGACACCGTGCCAAGCCGTGGTACTACGCTTAACGTCAGGGTATTCTTGGTGTGCTTCGGGGCCTCGCCCGCTACACCGTAATCGAGCAATTGTTGCAGGCGCTGTTGCGCCGCGTCGTCGAGATTACTGTCAACCCACACGAAATGCTCGTAATGCCCTTGAATATCGGCAACGGGCAAATCTAACCGGGAAAAGCGCTGGAGCAATTGCTCGCGCCTGAAAGAGGATAACACCAGGGAGCCGGGGAAATGCAGAAAGGAGTTCACGATACGAGGCAGGCAAAGGAGGGGGAGGTAAACATAGCATTTTACCAGTTAGCGTGGGGGAAAGACTGAGCGCTCGAAGGGGATGGCCAGTTCGAAAAGCGTTAGGCTTCAGGGTAAGAGATCTCGAGCACATCCAGTTCGTCTATACCCGCTGGCGTGCGCAGCACAACCGTATCGCCTTCGTGCGCCTTGATCAAAGCGCGTGCAACTGGCGAGATCCAGCTGATGCGGCCGTGCAGAGGCTCGGCCTCGTCTACACCAACAATGGTAACCCTGAATTCTTCGCCCGCTTTGTCACTGTACACGACCGTGGCACCAAAAAACACCTGGTCGCGATTGGGCTGCAAGGCAGGGTCCACCACCTCGGCGATCTCCAGCCGCTTGGTCAGAAACCGCATGCGCCTGTCGATTTCGCGCAGGCGTTTTTTACCGTACAGGTAATCGCCGTTTTCTGAGCGATCACCGTTGGAGGCTGCCCACGAAACGACTTGCACCACTTCAGGCCGTTCAATGTTAATTAAATGCTCGTACTCTGCGCGCAGTCGGTCGTAACCTTCACGGGTTATGTAGTTTTTTGTACCCGCAGGCAAAGGGACGGCCTCAGGGCCGAGGTCGTCATCATCGTCGTCGTTGTCGTTTTCTTTGACAAATGCCTTGTTCATTTTTTAACTTCAGGGCTAACCGCCAGACGACGGTGCGCTTGCGCGATCTGGCGCGTGCATTGGCCCGTTTCTCCGTAAAAAGTTCAGATCCAGTCGTGCCAGACAGGTTTGAGGTCAGCTGGCAGGGGCGGCACTTCACCCAGATCTAGTTTACCTTCTCTGGGGCTGTGGAAGTCAGACCCGCTGGAAGCCATAAAGCCGTATTGGCGCGCCACAGTCGCGTACTGTGCGTACTGATCAGGCGTATGACTGCCTGTCATGACTTCGATGGCTACCCCACCCACGTTCAGGAAGTGATCATACAAAGCATCAAACTGCATGGGTGTGTAGTTGTAACGGCCGGGGTGAGCAATGACAGCCCGCCCCCCCGCGCCGGTAATCCAGCCCACGGCGTCGTCCAGGGTTGACCAGTGCATGGGCACATAAGCGGGGCCGCCATCTTTCAGGTATTTGTCAAAGGCTTCTTGCAGCTTGCTGCAATAGCCTTCCTGGACCAAGAAGCGCGCAAAATGGGTGCGGCTAATGAGATCAGGGTTGGCTGCGTAGGGCAACGCGCCCTCATAGCTGTTGGGGATGCCCAGGCTTTCGAGCTTGTCGG
The DNA here is from genome assembly GCF_008369125.1 of Pusillimonas sp. ANT_WB101. Lineage (NCBI taxonomy): Bacteria > Pseudomonadati > Pseudomonadota > Betaproteobacteria > Burkholderiales > Alcaligenaceae > Pusillimonas > Pusillimonas sp. ANT_WB101. The sequence goes on from NZ_VOAY01000001.1 coordinate 1,068,718, forward strand.
CCATTTCGTGTGCGCGAATGGCACGCCCGTTGCGTATGCCTGCCAACCCTTCATTGAGGGCCTTGTTGTGTTCGTCAACGTTTAAACCAACGATGTGCACGGTGTGACCGGCCCACGTTACGGAGATTTCTACCCCTGTAACAAACCGCATACCCAGAGACTCGGCAGTTTGTCGTGCTTCAGCCAGCCCCGCCAGCTCATCGTGGTCTGTGAGCGCCCAAAGGTCAACGCCGTTGGCCTGCGCGCGGGCCGCAACGACGGCTGGCTCGAGCACGCCATCAGACATCGTGGAATGGCAGTGCAAATCAACGTTCACCCAGTCTCCTGTTTTACTATTAAAAGCGTAGTTTACGCTGTGTTACCTAGCAGAAATTTTTCTACTACAGTGATCTGATCGTCGCTGCGCAGCGTAGGCGCGTGCCCCACGCCCGGTACTGTATGCAAACGTGCCTGCGGATTACGCCGCAGCATCTCCTGGGCGGTGGCTTCGGTTAGCAGGTCAGAGAGTTCACCTCGCACAATAAGCACCGGTTCGGTCAGGCTTTCATAAGCCCGCCAAAGCATAAGCTCAGAGGCCTGCATCGCCGCCTCGTTTTGCAGGGCAAAGGGTTCAGCAATACGCAAGTCATAATGTTTGACCCACTGGCCGTCCTGCTCAACAAACACGTAACGCGTCAAGGCCTTCCAGCCCTCTTCGTCGTGTTCGCCAAAGCTTGCCGACACGCTGCGCACGTAGGCAACTGCCTCGTCAAAGCTGTCAAAGCTCATGGGCTGCCCCACGTAGGCGGCAATGCGCTCTAACCCGTCTGCTTTAAGCATGGGGCCAATATCATTAAGTACCATTTTGCCCAGCGGAACACCCCGATCTTCTGGTAGCCCTGCCCCCGTGCGCACAGGCTGGGCCAGTGCCGACATGGCCAGCGCCCCGGACAGCCCCAGGCCAATCAGGCCACCCATTGACGTACCCACCCAGTCGAGCGTTGCGGGTTTCAGGCGCGCAATCAACGTGAGCAAGTCGGCGACATATTGAGGTACGACATAACCCGCTGGGTTGATCAGCCAGTCGGACGTGCCACGACCGACGATGTCGGGGCAGACCACACGGTAATGCGGAGCCAATCGTTGTGCCAGCTTGTCAAAATCACGCCCTGTGCGCGTTAGGCCGTGCACGCAAAGAAGAACTCGGGAGTTGCTGGGGTCACCCCACTCCCAATACGCCATACGGTGTGTGCCCGCAGGGCTGGCACACATGACATAGTCCAGGCGCGGCTGTGTCGCCTCAGGGTTTTTATCGCTTGCTGACATGGAGGGCTGCCTTGTTTGTAAGTGAAAGGGGTAAAACAGTGATTATTGTATCGTCGACAACCCCGGGTGCCATGTTCTTAAATATGCAGTGCGTGGCCAAGGGCCCGCAGTGCGGCTTCCTGCACGGCTTCACCCAGAGAGGGATGCGCGTGAATCGTGCCCGCCACGTCTTCCAGACGTGCGCCCATTTCCAGCGATTGCGAAAAGGCCGTGCTTAATTCGGAAACCCCTGGTCCGACAGCCTGCCACCCTACTACAAGATGATTGTCGCGGCGAGCGACTACTCGTACAAAGCCTTCGGTGGATTCCAGTGTCATGGCCCGCCCATTGGCGCTAAATGGGAACATGGCATGAATGCAGTCCAGGCCCTGCTGCGTGGCCTCATCGGGGCTAAGACCCGCCACGGCGATTTCAGGGTCTGTAAAACACACGGCTGGTATGGAGGCAGGCGTAAACCGACGTGATTTGCCCGCAATAATTTCAGCCACCATTTCACCTTGTGCCATGGCCCGATGAGCCAGCATAGGTTCGCCCACCAGATCGCCTATGGCCCATACGTTGTGCATGGACGTGCGGCATTGGTCATCGATGCGAAGCGACCGGCTGTCCATGTCGAGCATGAGCGATTCAAGGCCAAAGCCCGCTGTGCGTGGGCGCCGGCCCACGGCCACCAGTACCTGGTCTGTTTCGAACAGTAGTTCGCTGTCGCGTTGGTCTAGTACACGCAGCGCCGTGCCTGCGGCGTTCATGCCCTTTACCGCGCATGACAGATGCAGCGTGACACCCAGTTTTTTGAGCGATGCCAGCACGGGCTTTGTCAGATCGGCGTCGTAGGCCGGTAAAATGCGGTCTTGCGCTTCGATAATACTTACCTGAGCGCCAAGTTTGCGATAAGCGATGCCAAGTTCCAGGCCTATATAGCCGGCACCCACCACGGCAATGCGCTCAGGCACCGTGGTTGGCGACAAGGCCTGGGTAGATGAAATAACCTTGCCACCAAAAGGCATGTCAGGCAGCTCGGTGGCCGCTGAACCAGTGGCCAACAGCAAATGCTCGCAGCTGATCTGTAAGGGCTCGCCCGCCTTGCCACCCTGATCGATTGCAATGGTTTTGCCATCGATAATGCGGGCCCAGCCCTTGATGACGTGCACGCCGTTCTTTTTCAGCAGTGCCGCCACACCGCCGGTTAATCGCTTGACCACGCCATCTTTCCAGGCAACGGTTTTGCCTATGTCTATGGCAGGTGTGGATACCTGTATACCCAGTGACGAACTGCCACCGTACCCAACCACCTTGTGAAACTCATCAGCGGCATGAATTAACGCCTTGGACGGAATGCAGCCAATGTTAAGGCAAGTGCCTCCTACATTGTCGCTTTCAACCAGAACCGTAGGAATGCCCAGTTGGCCGGCGCGAATGGCCGCGATGTAGCCGCCGGGACCCCCACCGATAATCAACAGTGTTGTGGATTGCATAAAACCCGGGCTCCTTACTCGATAAACAGCATGGCAGGGCATTCGAGATACCCGCGCACGCGCTGGATGAATTGGGCGGCATCCATGCCGTCCACGACGCGGTGATCAAACGACGATGACAGATTCATCATTTTGCGTGCGACGACGGCACCACCAACAATCATGGGCCGCTCTACCATACGGTTAACGCCCACGATCGCCACTTCGGGGTGGTTGATGACGGGTGTAGACACTATCCCGCCCAGGGGGCCCAGACTGCTTAGGGTAATGGTGGAGCCACTGAGCTCATCGCGGGCTGCCTTGCCTGCCCGTGTGGCCTCGGCCAGACGCGTGATTTCAGCCCCGCAGGCCCACAGATCAAGCGCTTCGGCATGCCGTACAACCGGAACCATTAACCCAGCAGCCGTCTGAGCAGCAACGCCCAGATGCACGGCACCATAGCGTTTTACAACACCCGCCTCGTCGTCATAGCGCGCATTGATTTGCGGAAACTCACGCAACGCATTGATAACAGCACGTGCCAGCAAGGGTAAAAGCGTCAGCTTGCCGCGCTCCGCGCCCCATTGGGCGTTTAACTTCTGGCGCAGGGCCTCGAGTTCAGTGACATCGACCTCTTCCACGTACGAAAAATGAGGAATTCGCCGCTTGGACTCTTGCATCTTCTCGGCAATGCGACGCCTCAGGCCAACTACGGGTACGTCTTGTTCGTCATCGCGACGGGCATAGGCCGAGGGCCGCGCTGTGGCACTTGCCTTGGCGCCCCGCTCAATGTACAGATCAAGGTCACCGTGGGTAATTTGCCCTGCTGCGCCAGAGCCTGCTACATACTGCAGTTCTATGCCCAGATCCCAGGCGCGTTTACGTACTGCGGGGGAAGCAAGTGGTTTTTCTCCATCAGGCCGGGCTGCCATGCCGCTGCCGTGGCCCGCAGCACTGGCCGTCGCTACACGTGCGTCAGATCCGGCGGATGAGTGGTTTGCGCCGGAGGGTGCGGCGGGCTGGTTTGAGCCAGAACTTGCCTGCCCTTGCCCATGTCCTTGCACCTGCCCTGCTGCCAAATGACCGGATTTATTCTCATGGTGCGCTAACGTTTCCGCCGCCTTGTTCGAATCTTTGCCATGACCTGCAGCGGCGCTGGCGGTCGAGCCCGCGTCTTTGCCCAACGCGCTGTCGTCAAACTGCCCGACACGTACAGCATGTTCGCTGCTTGCGCTGCCCGATACTGTCGCCACTGACGCGGCGGGCCGACGGCTTTTGCCAGAATGCAGATGCTCGTTGCCCTGGCCTTCGACCTCCAGGCGCACCAGCTCGGAGCCAACCGCCATGACTTCGCCCACCTTACCGCCCAGTGCCAGCACTTTGCCGTGCACGGGCGACGGTACCTGCACCGTGGCTTTGTCCGTCATGACATCGGCCAGCACCTGATCTTCGACCACGCTTTCGCCTTCCGCCACATGCCACTCTACCAGCTCAACTTCTGCAATACCTTCGCCGATGTCAGGCATTTTAATAATGTGTATACCCATGATCAGCCCTCCCTCCCGGCCGTAAACCTGTCTTCCTGAACCTCACGGCCTGGCGTTCCCCCCATAACCCTGCGAAAAGCCTCGCTCACACGGGCCGGGCTAGGAAAATATGCCCACTCATGTGCGTGCGGGTAAGGTGTGTCCCAGCCTGCAATGCGTTCTATGGGAGCTTCAAGGTGATAGAAGCAATGCTCCTGCACCAAGCTGACCAGCTCGGCGCCAAAGCCGCTGGTTTGGGTTGCCTCATGCAAAACCACACAACGTCCTGTCTTGCGCACCGATGCCAGGACCGTGTCGATATCCAGTGGCCAAATGCTGCGCAGGTCAATAATTTCGGCATCAATGCCTGATTCTTGCGCCGCCACTTCAGCTACAAACACCATGGTGCCGTAAGTAAGTACGGTAAGGTCTCTGCCAGGTCTGAATACAGATGCTGATTCGAGGGGAATGGAGTAATACCCCTCAGGGACTGCGCCCATGGGGTGCTTGGACCATGGCACGACGGGTTGATCGTGATGGCCGTCAAAGGGGCCGTTATATAAACGCTTTGGTTCAAGAAAGATGACAGGGTCATCGCATTCAATTGCCGCAATAAGCATGCCTTTGGCATCGTAAGGGTTGGAAGGCATAACCGTGCGCAAGCCGCTGACATGGGTAAACAGGGCTTCCGGGCTTTGGCTATGCGTTTGCCCACCAAAAATACCGCCGCCGCAAGGCATGCGTATGGTGAGCGGCGCAATAAAGTCGCCGGCCGAGCGGTAACGTAAGCGAGCCGCTTCAGAAACGATTTGATCAGTGGCTGGGTAAAAATAGTCGGCAAACTGAATTTCAACCACGGGCCGCAGACCGTAGGCGCCCATGCCCACCGCGGCACCGACGATGCCACCTTCTGATATGGGGGCGTCAAAAACACGGGACGTGCCGTATTTGGTCTGCAAGCCTTCGGTGCAGCGAAATACGCCGCCGAAATAACCCACGTCTTGCCCAAAAACCACTACATTTTCATCGCGCCCCAGCATGACATCCATGGCAGACCTCAAGGCCTGGATCATGGTCATGTTGCGGGTTTTACCGGTAGAAGGACGATAGCTCATGATTACACCCCCGCCTGTTGACGCTGCCGACGCAAGTGCCAGGGCATGTCTTTGTAAACATCTTCAAACATGGTTGCCACACTGCTTGAGCGCCCGGTAGCCAGGGTGCCATAACTTTCGGCTTCTTTCTGGGCGGCGATCACCTCAGCCTCACACTCTTTTTGTGTGCGGTTATGCTCTTCTTCAGACCAGTGGCCTTCCAGAATCAAATGCTTTTTAAGGCGCTCTATGGGGTCTCCCAATGGAAAGCGGGCCCAATCGTCGGCGGGTCGGTATTTGGAGGGGTCATCAGACGTGGAGTGCGGGCCAGCTCGGTAGCTGACCCACTCGATTAATGTTGGGCCCAGGTTGTTGCGGGCTCGCTCGACGGCCCACTTTGATACGGCGTACACGGCAAGAAAGTCATTGCCGTCAGCTCTTATGGATGCAATGCCCGAACCTATGCCGCGCGCCGCAAACGTGGTGCTTTCGCCGCCGGCTATTGCCTGAAAGCTCGAAATAGCCCATTGGTTGTTGATAACATTAAGAATAACGGGTGCCTGATACACGTGGGCAAAGGTCAATGCTGTCTGAAAGTCAGAGGCTGCTGTGGCGCCATCGCCTATCCAGGCAGATGCAATGCGTGTGTCACCCTTGATGGCCGAGGCCATAGCCCAGCCTACGGCCTGCACAAACTGGGTAGCGAGGTTACCGGAGATCGAAAAAAAACCATGCTCACGCATGGAGTACATGACGGGCAGCTGACGACCTTTCAGGCTGTCACGCTCGTTGGAAAAAAGCTGGCACATCATGTCGACTAGCGGCACATCTTGTGCAATAAGCAGGTTTTGCTGACGATACGACGGAAAACACATGTCACCCTTGGTTAACGCCAAGGCCTGGGCAGTGCCGATGGCCTCTTCGCCCAGGCTTTGCATATAGAACGACATTTTTTTCTGGCGCTGGGCGATAAGCATACGCGCGTCATAGCTGCGCGTCTTGATCATGACCCTTAAGCCCTTGCGCAATAACTCGGGGTCTATGCGCTCTTCGGCCCAGGGGCCAACTGCCCTGCCCTCATCGTCCAGCACACGCACCAGCGAAATGGCCAGGTCGCGCGTATCGTACGCTGAGGTATCAACAGGGGGCTTGCGCATTTCGCCAGCTGGGGCGAGTCGCAGATAGGAAAAATCAGTGGCGTGCCCCGGACGGCCGGACGGCTCGGGCACGTGCAGCCGTAATGGTTTGGTTTGTCTCATACTCGCTTCTTGAAAATATCTTGTGGAATTTTCTTCGCTGCCTTGCTTTACCCGGCCTTGTGAGCCGGGCAAACCCGCTTTTTCATGGGTTAAAAACATTATCGCCGATTCGCCGCAATCTGCAAGCTGACTCGTCGTTATGGCAGGCGTCTGGTGCCGGGTGAAGCCTGTTTTTTATTTACGCTTAGTGTTTGTATGGGTATTGCCCGATGTCGATACCCGCACTATCATGACCCCACGTTGTATCGCCAGGACCGACCGGCTATCGCGCATTGCACCAGGTAATGCGCCCATACACGCTGGCCAGGGCCTATCCTGTTTGCGACACCGGAGGGACCTATGCCTTATACGTATTGTCCGCAAAGCGCAGCCTGTATTTTTGGCAATTTTACACGGGCCGCGCCATGAGTCATTTCGTCGATAGACTCAAATACTTTTCGCAATCCAGGCCGGCTTTCTCCGATGGCCACGGCATTACAACGCAAGAAGATCGAAAGTGGGAAGAAGCCTACCGCAAGCGGTGGCAACACGACAAAATTGTTCGTTCTACCCACGGCGTCAACTGCACCGGTTCCTGTTCCTGGAAAATCTACGTCAAGGGCGGCATCGTCACCTGGGAAACCCAGCAGACAGACTACCCACGCACACGCCCCGACATGCCCAACCACGAGCCGCGCGGCTGCTCGCGCGGCGCATCGTATTCCTGGTATCTGTACAGCGCCAATCGGCTCAAGTACCCCTTGGTGCGCAGCGCACTGCTGCGCCTGTGGCGCGACAAGCGTGCCACGCTCGAACCTGTTGACGCCTGGGCAGCTATTGTTGGCGACAGCGCGCAACGGGCCTCGTACACCAGCCGCCGCGGCTTGGGCGGCTTCGTCAGGTCAAGCTGGGACGAAGTCAACGAGATGATCGCTGCGGCCAATATCCACACCATAAAGCGTCATGGCCCGGATCGCGTCGTGGGCTTTTCGCCGATACCCGCCATGTCCATGATCTCGTATGCGTCTGGCAGCCGTTATTTGTCGCTGATTGGCGGCGTAAACCTCAGCTTTTACGACTGGTACTGCGATCTTCCGCCCGCTTCACCGCAGACCTGGGGCGAGCAGACCGACGTGCCCGAATCGGCAGATTGGTACAACTCTACCTTTATCATCATGTGGGGGTCCAACGTACCCCAAACTCGAACCCCCGATGCCCACTTCATGACCGAAGCGCGCTATCGTGGCACCCGTGTGGTGTCGATTTTTCCTGACTATGCCGAAGGCGCAAAATTCGGCGATCTGTGGATGCACCCTAAACAGGGCACGGATGCAGCGCTGGGCCTGGCCATGGGTCATGTCGTACTCAAAGAGTTTCATGTGGCCGGCAAGAGCGAGTATTTCTCCGATTACTGCCGTCGCTATACCGACATGCCTATGCTGGTGCGCATCGTTAAACAAGGTGATCATTACGTGCCTGAGCGCATGTTGCGCGCCGACGAGTGTGAAAATGCGCTGGGGCAAGACAACAACGCCGCCTGGAAAACAGTGGTTCTGGATGAAATCACCGACAACCTGGTCGCGCCTGTGGGTTCCATAGGGTTTCGCTGGGGCCAGAAGGAAGGCGGTGATGCGGGCAAGTGGAACATCAAGGAAGAAGATGCCAAAGGCAATGCCATTCGTCCTCGCCTCTCGCTGGTGGCGCATCATGATCAGGTGATAGACGTTGCCTTCCCCTACTTTGGCAATACCGAGACTACACACTTTACGCATACCGGCCATGACAGCATATTGCCGCGACGCATAGGCGTGCGCCGGGTCAATACGCGCGAAGGCGAAGTGCTCGTGGCCACGGTATATGACCTGTTTATAGCTAACTACGGCGTCGATCAGGGCCTGGGTGGCGACAATGTGGCCGCCAGCTACGACGATGACATCCCTTACACGCCAGCCTGGCAGGAACAGATCACGGGTGTAAAACGCGCTGACGTCATCGCCGTGGCCAGGGAATTTGCCGTCAATGCCCATAAGACTGAAGGCAAGTCTATGATCATTATCGGTGCCGGCCTGAACCATTGGTTCAATATGGACATGAGTTACCGCGCGGCCATTAATTTGCTGGTTATTTGCGGCTGTGTGGGTAAATCAGGGGGCGGCTGGTCGCACTATGTGGGCCAGGAGAAGCTGCGGCCACAAACTGGCTGGCTCCCGCTGGCCTTCGCCACAGACTGGCATCGCCCACCGCGCTTCATGAACGGTACCTCTTTCTTTTACGCACATACCGATCAGTGGCGTTACGAAACCCTGAAAGTCTCAACTATATTGTCGCCGCTGGCCAGCACACAGGCGGTTTCCGAAAGCCTCATCGACTACAACGTCAAGGCCGAACGCATGGGTTGGCTTCCTACCGCCCCGCATTTTAAAAGCAACCCGCTGGATATAGGACGTGCGGTTGCCGGAGGTGACGCCGCTGCCTTTGTTGCCGACGGCTTAAAGCATGGTTCGCTGGAAATGGCCTGTACCGACCCCGATGCGCCAGAGAATTTCCCTCGCAACCTGTTTGTATGGCGATCCAATTTGTTGGGCTCATCGGGCAAGGGGCATGAGTATTTTCTCAAGCACCTGCTGGGTGCCGAGCATGGCGTCCAGGGCAAGGAGCTTGGGGCAGAATCAGGCATACGGCCGCAGGATGTGAAATGGCGCAGCCCCGCCCCGCAAGGCAAGTTGGATCTGGTGGTAACACTAGACTTTCGCATGTCTACCACCTGTCTTTATTCTGATGTCGTCTTGCCCACCGCCACCTGGTACGAAAAAGACGACATGAATACGTCTGACATGCATCCCTTTATTCATCCGCTGTCTACGGCGGTTGACCCGGCCTGGCAGTCCAAGAGCGACTGGGATATCTACAAAGGGATTGCAAAGCGGTTTTCTGAGCTGGCGGTTGGCCATCTGGGTGAAGAAAACGACATTGTGCTCGCTCCCCTGTTGCACGACACGCCAGAGGAAATTACCCAGGGGCCCGAAATACAAGACTGGGGTAAAGGTGAGTGCGACCCGGTACCTGGAAAAACCATGGCCAATGTGATCAAGGTGACGCGCAATTACCCCGACACCTACAAAAAATATACATCAGTCGGGCCACTGCTAGACACGCTGGGCAATGGAGGTAAAGGCATATCGTGGCAGACTGGTGAAGAAATCGAGCTTTTGCGTGGCCTGAACCATACCGTGCTGGAAGAAGGCGTATCCAAAGGCCGGCCGTCTATTCAAACTGGCCTTGATGCCTCAGAGGTTGTGCTGACGCTGGCGCCTGAAACCAATGGTGCGGTGGCGGTCAAGGCATGGGCAGCCTTGTCGAAATCGACCGGCATTGATCACACACACCTTGCCCGCAGCCGCGAAGACGAGAAAATACGTTTTCGTGACATACAGGCTCAACCCAGAAAAATTATTTCATCGCCGACCTGGAGCGGCATAGAGTCTGAGCACGTGTCTTACAACGCGGGCTATATCAACGTGCATGAAATGATTCCCTGGCGTACCTTGTCGGGCCGCCAGCAGCTTTACCAGGACCACACATGGATGCGTGATTTTGGCGAGGCCTTGTGCGTGTACAAGCCCCCCATGGATACTCGCAGCACCCTGGGCATGGAAGGCACCCATTCAAACGGCAACCCTGAAATTGCCCTTAATTTTTTAACACCGCACCAGAAATGGGGCATACACAGCACCTATACCGATAACCTTTTAATGCTGACGCTGTCGCGTGGAGGCCCCATTATCTGGATGTCAGAGATTGACGCGCAAAAAATAGGCGTGGTCGATAACGACTGGATTGAAGCCTTTAACTTGAATGGCGCGCTCACGGCACGCGCTGTGGTCAGCCAGCGCATCCCCAAGGGTGCCGTGCTGATGTACCACGCTCAAGAAAAAATCATTAACCAACCTGGCTCCGAGGTAACCGGCGTACGGGGCATACACAACTCGGTCACACGCATCATTCCCAAGCCCACCCACATGATTGGCGGCTATGCACACCTGGCCTATGGCTTTAATTACTACGGCACCGTAGGCTCAAACCGGGATGAGTTTGTCATCATTCGGAAAATGAACGTCATCGACTGGAAAGACGAGTCGACGCCAGACTCCGTGCTGTCGGACAGCGCCGCAGCGCGGCACCAGCACACACTTGAAGAAGGCGCGCCAACCTTATCCATGGCCACCAAAGAAAGCGGAGACGAAAAATGAAAATTCGCGCTCAGATCGGCATGGTCATGAATCTGGACAAGTGCATAGGCTGTCATACCTGCTCAGTAACTTGTAAAAACGTATGGACGTCGCGCGAGGGCATGGAGTACGCATGGTTTAACAACGTCGAAACCAAGCCCGGCGTAGGCTATCCGAAAGATTGGGAAAACCAGAAACGCTGGCACGGCGGCTGGAAACGCAAGGCCAACGGCAAGATAGAATTGGCCGCAGGCAGTAAATGGCGCGTGCTATCCAAAATTTTCGGTAATCCCGATCTGCCTGAAATTGACGACTACTACGAACCATTCACCTTCGATTATGCTCACTTGCACGACGCGCCCGACGTAAAGGTCGGGCCGGTCGCTCGACCGCGCTCATTAATTACGGGCGAGCGTATGGAAAAAATAGAATGGGGCCCTAACTGGGAAGAGATTCTTGGCGGCGAATTCGAAAAGCGCAAGGCCGACTACAACTTTGACCAGGTGCAAACCGATATTTACGGTGAGTTTGAAAACACCTTCATGATGTACTTGCCGCGCCTGTGCGAGCATTGCCTTAACCCTGCCTGCGTTGCTTCTTGCCCTTCGGGTTCTATTTACAAGCGCGAAGAAGACGGCATCGTACTGATTGATCAGGACAAATGCCGCGGCTGGCGCATGTGTGTATCAGGCTGTCCGTACAAAAAAATCTATTACAACTGGCAAAGTGGTAAATCTGAAAAATGCATTTTCTGCTACCCGCGGATTGAAGCGGGGCAACCCACTGTCTGTTCAGAAACCTGTGTTGGGCGCATACGCTATCTTGGCGTGGTGCTGTATGACGCAGACCGCATTCAAGAGGCTGCATCCGTCGAAAACCCTGAGGATCTTTACGAAGCCCAGTTATCCATATTTCTGGACCCACATGATCCCGCAATCATCGAACAGGCCAGACGTGATGGTGTGCCCGATAACTGGATTCAAGGCGCGCAAAGATCGCCGGTTTATATGATGGCCATGGAGTGGAAGATCGCCTTTCCGCTTCACCCGGAGTACAGAACCCTGCCCATGGTCTGGTATGTGCCACCCTTGTCTCCCATTAGCACTGCCGCCAATGACGGCAGGCTGGCTTCGAATGGGTTAATACCTGATGTGGACTCCCTGCGTATCCCCCTGCGTTACCTCGCCAATCTTCTTACCGCCGGCAAAGAAGAACCTGTAAGGCTTGCGCTCAAGAGAATGCTGGCCATGCGCGCATTCATGCGCGGTCGTCATGTAGACAGACATGATGATGTGGCGTTGCTTGAAGAGGTCGGCCTAAGTCTGGCGCAAGTTGAAGCCATGTACCGGTACATGGCGATTGCCAACTATGAAGATCGCTTCGTCATCCCGACCACGCATCGCGAATATGCCGAAGACGCATTCGACTTGCGCGCTTCCTGTGGCTTTTCCTTTGGCAATGGCTGCTCTGAAGGCACTACTGAAACCAGCCTGTTTGGTGGCCACAAAGGCATAGGCAAGAAACGCAAAACCATCCCCATACGTGCGGCGGGAGACTAAATGAAAAATCATGGCCCCCTGCTCCAGGCGCTGGGCGCATTACTGGACTACCCGGATCAGACCCTGCTCGACGCCTTGCCCGAGATCCGCGACATTGTTACCGGCCACAGCGCCCTGCCCGCTGCGAGTCGCGCAGCACTTTCTGATCTGATCGACCACCTTGATGGCATCGACCTGATCGCCATGCAGGAGGCTTACGTCGAGATCTTTGACCGTGGGCGGGCCAACTCGCTTTACTTGTTCGAACACGTACATGGCGAATCACGCGAGCGCGGTCAGGCCATGGTCGATTTGTTGGCCATGTACGAAAAAAGCGGTTTGTTTCTTCATGGGCGTGAGCTTCCAGATTATTTGCCGGTATTTCTGGAGTTTGTCGCACGCGAGGCCCCGCAGAAGGCCCGCGCGCTGCTGGAAGAAATTGCCGAAATCAATCGAACCATCGCCACGCATCTGGCACAACGTGGCATCCCTCACTATGCCGCCGTAGCCGCCTTGCTGCCGCTTGCGGGGGCAAAACCTCTGGATCCTGACGAAATATCCCCTGTTGAAGATGAGCAAGCCGCGATCGACACCGAGGCTCTGGACAAAGAGTGGCAGGATGAACCCGTAAGCTTTCTGAACGCACCAGCGCCGCTCAGTAACGAATATCAGCCTGTACAGTTTTACGAGAAAAGACCACCACGCTAATTCATCACGCAGAGACCGTGTCAGACCGCACACGTACGCACCCAGAACACGGAAACCTTCGGGAGACAGATCATGAACAACAGCATCTGGAATACATTGCTTTTTGGTGTGTACCCTTATATTTGCATGACGGTTTTGCTGCTGGGCAGCCTTATACGTTTTGACCGCGAGCAATACACCTGGAAGAGCGACTCTTCTCAGTTGCTCAGACGAAAACAACTGCGTCTTGGCAGCAATCTCTTTCATTTTGGCATCCTGATTGTGATTGCCGGCCATTTTGTTGGCTTTCTTGCGCCGCACTGGATGGTTTCGCCCTTTATAAATGCTTCTCAGCATCAGTTGCTGGCCATGGCCGGTGGCGGTGCCGCAGGTATTGTTGCCATTGTGGGTCTGACCATTCTGTTCTACCGTCGGCTTTCAGACCCACGCATACGCATTAATAGCGCCAATGCAGATATCCTTGTGCTGGTACTGCTCTGGCTTCAGTTGGCATTGGGGCTACTGACCGTACCGCTGTCATTGCAGCACATGGATGGCGTTATGTTTGAAACCCTGTCCGACTATGTTAAAGGCATCGTCACCTTCAACCCCAGTGTTGCCGCACTGCTCGTTGGTGTACCGTTGGTGTACAAAATGCATATTTTTCTGGGGTTTACCATTTTCCTGGTGTCGCCCTTTACCCGGCTTGTGCATATATGGAGCGGGGTAGCCACAGTGGCTTATTTGGGCCGGCCGCATCAAATAGTGCGTAAGCGCTAAAAGGACAAGGCTCGCTCATGGACTCTACCTCTGTTTCGCGCCCAAGCACCCCACCCGCAACTGAGCTGCGCGTCAATGGCGTGTTGATCGACGACAGCATTATCGCGTCTGAGATCACTGCCCATGCCGATGAAACTGACCCCGATCAGGCGGCACGGCGTGCATTGATGACCAAAGAGCTGTTGCGCCAGCAAGCATGCGCCAAAGGGCTCATTGACCAAAGTCAGGACATCGATGATGACACCATAGACCGACTGATTGAACAAGAGTGCCTTACACCTGAACCCTCCGAGGAAGAATGCAGACGCTATTACGAGGCCAATGCAAAAAAATTTCGCAGCCCAGATCTGGTGCATGCCAGTCATATACTTTTTGCCTTGACTGAGGGCGTCTCTATGCCATTGTTGCGTACACGCGCCGAAGAGGTGCGCCGCGATCTGACACGCCATCCTGGTACGTTTGGCGAGCAAGCCCGTGCCTTGTCCAATTGCCCCTCCGGCAAAGTGGGCGGAAATCTGGGGCAACTTAGTCGCGGAGAATGCGTGCCAGAATTCGATAAGGCGCTGTTTGAAGGCACCGCGACCGGCCTGTTGCCGGGCCTGATCAAAACCAGGCATGGTTTCCATATCGTTCTGGTTGAACGAAGGGTTGAAGGGGTGGCCATGCCTTATGAAATGGTCAGCAACACCATTGCGCGTTATCTGCAAGAATACGTCAGGCACAAGGCCATTCAGCAGTATTTAACCCTACTGACATCCAGCGCCGAACTGCAGGGTGTCACCGTTAACGTGCGGCCAGGCCTGCTGTTGCAGTAACCCCCCTTGGGGTGCGGCCAGGCCAGATCTTGCAGTAAGATGCCTCGGGTATAGTTACCTAAATTCTGGCCTGGGCAATGCTCCAGGCTAAAACATCGGTTTTCTTGCCTGGGCAGTGGTCCAGGCTTAAGCATCGCAAGGCACCCGTATATGAGTATCTCAAGTTTTGACGATTTTATCGTCGCCGCCCGCGCGCAGCCCGAACCCCAGCGCCTGCTCTTTGTGTTCACCGCTGTCGAATTGCCTGACGACTGCACCCCTGCACAGCGCGCTGCGTTTGAGGCGGGAGAAGGCGGTACATTAACGCCACTAGCCTGTCTGGATAAATCACCAGACGAATTAATCAGTTTCGAGGCCTTGCTCGAAGAGGCGCGGCAACACCTGCCTGACTGGACGCTGGTTTTCGCCGCAGCATTATCAGGTTCCAAAGACAGGCCGCCACGTTCCGAAGACGCCGAAGCCCCGCTAAACCGCATGGTTGAAATGATTAAGGCGGGCACCGTCGGCACCCTCATCCCCTTCGACACCAACGGCCATACCGTTATGCTGAATGCGTGACGCTCTGGACTTGCCCGACATCCTGGCGATCGCGGCCATTAGTCACGTCGAGTTGTAGGGCCCCGTCACATTGTGCGCACCATAGCGCTTGGGCTCTGGGGCCCATACGCTAGTCGGCTGCGTAAACTCGAAAGTCTGCCGTCACTGAACGAAGCGATTCATTTGTATCAATTCACGGGGAAGGCAGTGCGCCTGCAAAGAAGATTCGGTGCTCAATGTTCAGCGAAATAATGTACGAAAAGAGATGGCCAAAATTTTTTACCCCGGTGGCCGCGCCAGCGATTGTGTGAGTATCCTTCAAACAATGCACTAATCACCCTTGCGGGAAGCGTGCCAATATCTTCGGTTTTTATCACGTACGGCCGACACCGATAGCCCCTTTGCCTCAGAGTGCACGATAATCGCACCATGCAGGTCTGTGCGCCAGAACTTGGCCCCATGATCTGACCAGCGTGCCTGCACTTCGGGGCTGGGGTGACCGTGACGGCTCTGAAACCCCGCCTGTGCAATCACATCAGAAGGTTTGGTCGCCCGCACAAATCGAGGGCTGGATGAAGATTTTGACCCGTGGTGCGGGGCGAGTACCAGGTCAACAGTTTCCAACCCACGATCAACCAGCATAAATTCTTCGCGTTTACCGATGTCGCCCGGTAACAAGGCGGAGTGATGAGCACCGCGTATGCGCAACACACAACTGCCGGCATTGCGAGCATTGCCGCGTCGGCCTTTCAACTTCGGTGACTGCGTTTGGTCATCGGTTTTTTGCACAAATGAGGCCGCAGTTGCAAAGTGTTTGGGTGGCCAGAGAAACTCAAACGTAACGCCATCCACCTGCCACGTAACACCGTATTCGCAGCGGGCAAGCCGCTGCGGCAACATGGTCTGCGTTCCAAGCAACTGCGTCTCACGCGCCAGATAAGCCGTTAGGTCAAAAGAGCTATACGCCTGATCCACACGAAAAGCCTGCAGCAAGCCGCCCACACCGCCAGCATGATCAAGATCGGCGTGTGACACCACCAAAGTGTTAATGTGCCGCACGCCCAGCGATCGTAGAAACGGAGCCAGTACTCGAGTGCCATCGTCCGCGTCGGGGCTATGGCGCGCACCCGCGTCAAACACCAGTACATGTTTCGCCGTGCGCACGACCACCGCGCCGGCCTGCCCTACATCAAGCGCATACAGTGACCAGCCGCCCTCATCGGGGCGTGCTGGCTGCCAGCACAAAGCAGGCAACATTAGCAGCCAGCCTGCATGGCGTAGTGGCGGGCCATAAGGCGCCAAGGCCAAAGCCAGGCCAGGCAGACACAGCAATAGCGTCCACCAGGGTGCGGCCGCCACAGAAAAGCTGGCCGCCGGCAGCGACGCCAGCCATACGGTAGGCAACATGGCCAAATGCAAAGCGCTGTGAGAAAACGAAGCCAGAAGCCCGGCCAGCCAACCCAGGCCCGGAACCAACGCCGCACCACCTGCCAACAGCGCCAATGGTGTTACCACCAGACCGATAACCGGAATGGCATAGGCATTGACCAGTGGTGAAACCGCTGACACCTCATGAAACATAAACGCCAACGCCGGCGTCAACGCCAGTGAAATGGCTATCTGCAAACCGACGGCAGCACGCACATAGCCTAGAAGTCGTTGCCCTGCAGACATATCGGTGTGGCCAACGGCCCGTCCGGCCCAAGCCGCGCTAATCATGAGCACGGCAACGGCTGAAAATGACAACCAGAAGCCGCTTTGCAGCAGTGCCCAGGGGTCAAGTAACACCACGACAAAAGCCACCAGACACAGAAGACGAGAAGCGTTTAACCCCAGACGCAGCACGTAAAACACGGCGACCACGGCCAACATCAGAAACGTGCGTCGCGCGGGCACGCCCCACCCTGCCAGCAGACAATACAGCCACGCCACCAGCAAAGCGGTCGCGGCGCTCGCCACGTGCGCAGGCACCCGTTCGGCCAGCATACGGCCGGCTATGCGCACCCGGCGCCAGAACCAGAACATGGACGCACCACCGATTGCCGCGATCATGGTGATGTGCGAGCCACTAATGGAAACCAGATGGGTAATGCCGCTACGGTTAAACACCTGCCAGTCTGACGCGCTGACGCTGGCCTGATCGCCTATGACCAGCGCCAGTAAAACCGCGCCATAGCGATAGCCGCCCACATGTTCAAGCAAGGCGGCACGCACATAATGGCGGGCGCGTTGCGCGACAATGCTCAAGCTGGCGTGGGGCTCATCCCGCAAAAGCCTTGGCGTACCGCGCACGCTTGCTGTGGCTCGCACACCCTGCGCAAACACGTGGCCTTCATAATCAAAAGCATGCGGGTTACGCGTACCTCGTGGCGTCTTTAACGTAAGTGCCATACGCCACACCTGGCCGGGTACCATCTCAGGAAAATCATAAGCATCACCACGACGCCCGTAAGGCCCTGAGTACCCGGGTGCATTCCACGTAACCCGTATCTGCGTCGGCACCCCCTCGGGGTTGGACGACAAAACCTCAGCGTCAAAGACGCGCTTGTCTGGGTCTAACCTGGGTAGCCCAGACACCCTCAGAACGATACGGGAAACTTTGTTTTCATTATGCGCGGATAAGGCATCGGCCAAACGGTGTTCAGCCCGTGCCAGCGTGAACAAAAAACCCGCCAGACCGGCCAGCAAGGCCAAGGCCAGGCTGCGCCAACCCACCACCCACGTCACAATAGACAGCAAGGTGACGACAAACGCGGTAACCAGCCACATGCTGCGCCCAGGCAAGTGCGCAAGCAGGTGTACCGCTCCGCTGGCGGCCACAAAAGCCAACAAACACATACGCCCTTTCATACCGTCACGCATAAAAAATAGGCAAGCGTAAGCGGTCTGAAGACCTGCTGGCCGCAGACGAGAGCGAATCGTTCAGTGTGGGAATTACGGGTGGGCGGCAGGCTCATGGCACGCGCCGCTATTGGCGTGATCCGGTGCGCGGCAGCCCCGCTGGGGTTCGTGTTGCGACCATGTGTCGGCGGACAACCGGCAGACGTAGGCTCGGCTCGAGTGCGTGGTATGTGGTTTCGAGGAAAACGCCGATGTGGTTGGTGCACTCATTGTTCTAAGAGTGGAACACGCGTCCCCCAAGCCGCGGCAGCACCCGCATGGCATTAGTCGTCGTCAACCGCGCAATGTCTTCGCGCCCTACACTACGCAAATCAGCCAGCACATCGACAATACCCGACACTTCACCCGGCTCATTTCTGGCGCTAAGCCCACCGGGCTGACCCAGCCACGACGGAGGAATATCAGGGGCATCGGTTTCGACTACCAAGGCTTCGTCAGGCAAGGTGCTGGCCAGCCGGCGAATCTGCAAAGCGCGCTCGAACGTCATGGCGCCACCAAAGCCCATGGCCATACCCAGGTCCAGAAACTGCTGGGCCTGCTGAAAACTGCCGTTGAAAGCATGAGCAATGCCACCGGTAATGGCGCGCTGGCGCAAGGCTTTCAGAATAAGATCTTGCGAACGACGCACGTGCAAGATCACCGGCAACTGGTACTTTACGGCCAAGTCTAGCTGGGCGCCGTAAAAAAACTGCTGCCGCGCTACCATTTCAGGTTGTTTAAGGTTGGGCAGGAAGAAATCCAGCCCAATCTCACCTATGCCAACAAACCGTGGGTCATCCAGCGATTGCTCAATCTGCGTTTCGAGCGTGTGCAGATCAGAGTTACTGGCCTGCGGCACATAAATGGGGTGGATGCCCAGGGCATAAAACCCACCGTCAAATGAATGTGCAAGCTTTCTGACCACATCAAAGTTTGAACACGCCACCGCCGGAATGACGATGGTACAAACGCCGTTCGAGGCAGCACGTGCAATAACGCCATCGCGATCGTCGTCGAACTCGGCGGCATCCAGATGGCAGTGTGTATCGATTAGCATGCATGCTCCTTACTTGACGTTGCGCTGCCCCTCAATGCTCAAGCCTTAACGTCGATATCGCTGGGTGTGACAGCCACACCCAGCGTACGCGTTAATCATCAACCAGCTTGCCCTTTTCGATAGCCAGACGCCGATGCGCCAGCGCAGCCAGTGCCGGGTCATGCGTAACAATGGCAAACGCCGTGCCAAACTCACGGTTTACCCGCGTGAGCAACTCAAACATGCTCTCAGCCGTGTAGCGATCCAGGTTACCGGTAGGTTCATCAGCCAGCACGCACGTGGGCCGTGTAACCAAGGCCCGGGCCAGCGCCACACGTTGCCGCTCACCGCCAGACAGCTGGCCGGGGTAATGGTCAACACGGGCAGCCAACCCAACCTGTTCAAGAACCAGCTCGGCCTGTTCGCGCGCGTAACTGCGTTTCTCGCGTCGCACAATGAGCGGCATGGCCACGTTATCAAGCGCAGAAAACTCAGACAACAAGTGATGAAACTGGTAAACAAAACCCAGATGCCTGTTGCGCAACTGGCTGCGTTTGGCTTCAGAAAGACCGGCCACAGAAAGCCCATTAATCAATACCGTGCCGGATGTGGGCTGGTCAAGAAGGCCTAGTGTATGCAGCAGCGTGCTCTTTCCTGAGCCCGATGCACCCACAATGGCCACCATTTCACCCTGCGCCACATGAAGGCTTACGTCGCGCAGAACCTGGATCTCCTGCCCGCTTTCGGTATAGGTTTTGACCAGGTTGCGTGCCTCAATGGCGTGCACGGCGGTGTGCGCTGGCGCCGGGCCGCCACCAAAGCGGCTGGGCTGCATGACACTGTGCGATGTAGTGCTTCCGGCATTGGACGCCGCTCGATCACCCGAACTCGTTGCGGTCGCGCCATTGTGGTTTTGTGTTGTGGTGCGATCAGTCATGGCGCAACACCTCGGCTGGCTGCAGGCTGGATGCACGCCAGCTGGGGTACAGCGTGGCAAGCAGCGACAGCACAAGAGACGTAATGGCAATAATAAGGATATCGGTCATTTGCGGATCTGATGGTAATTCGCTGATGAAATACACCTGCTGCGGTAAAAACTGCACCCCCAGCATACGTTCAATAAATGGCACGATTACGCCGATATTGAAGGCGACGAGCATTCCGAAGCCTACGCCCAGCAAGGTGCCAACCACGCCAATGAGCGAGCCTTGCACCAGAAAAATGCGTGCCACCTCGCGCGGTGTCGCGCCCAGCGTACGCAAAATGGCAATATCAGAGCGCTTGTCTTTGACAGCCATAACCAGCGACGACAACAAATTGAACGCGGCCACGGCCACAATAAGCGCCAGAATCAAAAACATCATGCGCTTTTCAGTTTGGACGGCGGCAAACCAGGTGCGGTTGTTTTGCGTCCAGTCTTGCGCCTGCACATACGGCGGCAGTGCCGCGCGCAGCTCCGAAGCCACCAGTGGCGCCTTCTGCATGTCGGCAATACGCAGGCGTACGCCTGTTTGCCCGCTGTCGCGAAATACCTTGGCCGCATCTTCGTAGTTGATGAACGCCATGGACGCGTCAAACTCGTAATAGCCCGAGGAAAACAGACCTGTTACCGTAAACTGGCGCATGCGAGGGGTGAACCCTGCCGGCGAAATAGAACCTTGCGGCGCCAGTACCAGCACCGTATCGCCCATGCCCACGCCCAGCGTGTGAGCAAGATAATTGCCCAACACAATAGAAAAACTGCCCGGTACCAGCGACGTTAACTCGCCCGACACCATTTGTTCAGCCACGTCGGATACCGCCGCGTCTAGCTTGGGATCGATGCCGCGTATCTGCACGCCACTGAGTGTTTCGCCGCGCACAATCATGCCCTGGCCCGCTACAAACGGCGCGGCACCCTTTACCTCCGGGTTTTCCTCGGCCATACGGGCGATGTTCTTCCACTGTGAAAGTACTTCATCGGGAGCCATGCGTGGCGCGTACAATTCAATGTGCGGCAAAACAGACAGCATGCGATCACGCACCTCTTTCTGAAAACCGTTCATCACCGACAGCACAACAATCAGCGCCGCCACACCCAGCGCGATGCCGACCATGGAGCTTGCGGCAATAAACGACACAAAGCGGTCACCACCCCCGCCCTTGCGTCGGGAGCGTGCCAGGCCCGCGTAGCGCGCCCCTATCCAGAACTCATAAGACATCATCAAGCCACCGTTTCCCCATAAACACTACAATCCTGGAATGCAAATCGTACTACCTGGCGCCTTGCCCGACCCGCGTGAAGCACGCGAGCTGGCTCAATACCTGCCCAAAACCGCGCCCACCCTGTTTACATGGCTAAGCCATGCAAAACCCCATCGCCTTGCGGCTGACCCCGCTCTCAGCGGCTGCGTGCCGCATGAGCAGTGGCAACTTGTGGCCCGTGGCTTTAAACCAGACGCCGGACAGAATTTTGCCACAGGTCTGGGCCCGCTCTGGGCAGGGCAAGTTAGCGATTCAGACAAACCCGTCTGGCTGGTCGAACTGGTTCATGTAGCGCCTTCGCGTGATGGCGCCGCACTGATACCGGCGTCCGAGCTGGCCATTACGCCAGAACAGAGTGTAGCGTTGTTCGAATCGGTGCAGCCTTTCTTTGAAGAAGATGGGTTTGCGCTGCAACCTTGCGATACAAACCGCTGGCGCATACAACCGCCAAGCGGGCACAGCGCGCCGGTCGCCAGCCCTATGCTTGTCAGCCTTTCCTCTGTTAACGAATGGTGGTCGCAAGATGCGGCCTCACGACCTTGGCGCAGGCTGGCCAACGAGGTGCAGATGCGGTGGTTTGACCACCCCGTCAACCTTGCGCGTCAGCAACAAGGCCTGCCGGCCATCAACAGCTTGTGGCTGTTCGGCGGTGCGCGCGCCAGACAGCTGCATCATGCTGCGCCTGCCAACGTCAACATTTACACCGACCTGCTGGGCCCACTGATACGCCAAGACTGGAATGGCTGGATAACCGCATTGGGCCAGCTGGAAGCGCAGGTGTTTGCCCCTCTGGCCGGGCAACCTCCCCGCCAGATTATTATGACTGGGCGGGACGCCATCATAGAACTTACCCCCGGCGCGCGGCGTCTGTGGGCCCAGTGGCTGCCCGGCAGCAAGGAAGCATGGAGAAAATGGTGGTCACCCCAAAACTGAGCGTACGCTCCGCCAACCCTGAAGCCGCCCGTTTGCTTGAAGCGTCGGGCATACACCCACTGCTCTCGCGTCTTTGGGCCGCCCGTGGCGTGCATCAACCCGAAGACGTGCGACTGGCCTGGGGCGCAATGATCCCGCCAGGCCAGCTAACCCAGGTGGAATACGCTGCAGGTCTGCTGGCAGACGCCATCCGCGACGGCAAACGACTGTTAATCGTCGCCGACTACGACTGTGACGGTGCCACGGCCTGTGCGGTCGGGCTGCGCGCCCTGCGCAGCATGGGTGCCAGCGTCGATTATCTGGTGCCCAACAGGTTTGAAACCGGTTATGGGCTGTCGCCTGCCGTTGTCAGCCTGGCAGAGCAGCATCATGCCGGCAAACCTGACATTCTGGTCACGGTGGACAACGGCATAGCCAGCATAGACGGCGTCGACGCAGCGCGACAGGCAGGCATGGACGTCATCGTCACCGACCACCATCTGCCTGCAGATACGCTGCCCGACGCACTGGCCATCGTCAACCCCAACCAGCCGGGTTGCGGCTTTCCCTCAAAAAATCTGGCTGGCGTGGGCGTCATCTTTTACCTGATGTTGGCGCTTCGGGCTGAGCTCAGACGACGTGGCGTATTCCCCGCCGACGGCGGGCCGCGCCTGGATCAGCTGGCCGATCTGGTGGCCTTGGGCACGGTCGCCGACGTGGTGCGGCTTGATGCCAATAATCGCCTTCTGGTCACACAAGGGCTAAAACGCATGCGCAGCGGCCGCATGCAGGCGGGCCTGCGTGCCCTGTTTGCCGTGGCCGGCAGAGAACCGCGCAATGCCAGTGGCTTTGACCTGGGCTTTGCGCTGGGCCCGCGTATCAATGCGGCAGGACGGCTGGCAGACATGAGCATCGGCATTGAGTGCCTGACCACCGATGACGAAGGGCGCGCCCTCGAACTGGCGCGCCAGCTTGACGCCATGAACCAGGAACGTCGCAGCATAGAAACCACCATGCGTGAAGAAGCCCTTGTGGCGTTTGAGGCAGCAACCCCCAGCATAAAAGCCACGGTCTGCGTTTACGACCCCGGCTGGCATCAAGGTGTGGTTGGGCTGGTGGCATCAAGGTTAAAAGAAACCTACTGGCGTCCCACGCTGGCCTTTGCGCGCTCCGACAGCGGTGAGCTGCGCGGTTCGGGCCGGTCGATTCCCGATGTGCACCTGCGCGACGTGCTGGATCTGGTCTCCAAGCGTTACCCCGGCATTATTCTGAAGTTTGGTGGCCACGCCATGGCTGCCGGCCTGACTTTGCGGGAAGACGCCTACGAGATGTTTATTGACGCGTTTGATGCGGCGGTTACCGAGCTGACCGGACGCAGCAGCTTTGAGCCTATTATCGAAACCGATGGCTCGCTTGAGGAAGGTTATGCCAATGCTGATGTTGCCGGCCTGCTGCAGCAGCAGGTATGGGGAGCGGGCTTCCCGGCCCCCATATTTCGGGATACATTTTATGTACGACAGCAGCGTCTGCTTAAAGACAAACACCTGAAATTAAGCCTGGAGCGCGGCCACCAGCGTTTTGATGCCATATGGTTTAACCAGGCTGAAATGCTGCCCGAGCACATAGACTGCGCCTACCGTCTTGATCAAAACATCTGGAACGGCAGGGTTTCAGCCCAGTTAATTATTGAGTACGCCTGCGGGCCAGGCGGCGCGCGTTAAGACGCACTATGACCCCTAACGACGGTCTTTGTGCTATGCAAAAAGCCGCGCCTGGCCCGAGTTCAAACATTTTCAGGACGCCGATGCCGGGCATTCTATGTCGGCCTGCATGGCTGAACTTGCGGCCTGCATAATTTCTTCATGTGACAGGTCGTGTTTATGGGTGGCTAGCGACCAGCGGTGACCAAAGGGGTCTTCGACCAATGAGTACCTATCTCCCCAGAACATGTCACCCGGTGCCATTATTACCTTGGCGCCAGCCGCCACGGCCTTGGCAAACGCAGCATCCGCATCGCCCACGTAAACATGCAGGCTGACAGGCGTGCCGCCCAGCGTGCTGGGGCTTGTGGCACCCCATTTAGGTACGTCTTCCATCAAAAAGAAGGGAGACCCGGCAATTCGCAGGCAGGCATGCATAATTGAGCCATCTGGCGATACTAGTTTTGACTGCTCTGTAGCGCCAAAGGCATTTTTGTAAAACGCAATGGCCTGGTCGGCATGCTTGCAAACCAGATGGGGCGTAATCGCGTTCATGCCATCAGGAATGGCCCTGGGCGTACCTGCTGTTTCGGCATTGGGGTCCAGTTCATTCATGACACGACCCGTCAACATATCGAAGGGCACAGAAAAGTGCTCGTGGGCAATTAGCCAGTGCCCATCCACCTTGCGCAGACTTGCTGTTTTGCGCGCCCAGCCGGCTTCTTCCTTGCCCTGCTCGTCAACCGTGCCGCAATGCACCAGTTCATGGACCACGGCCAGATTGCCATCGAGTTGTATCTCACGTTGTGAGGCCTCGAAGACCATGCCTAGGGGGCACATGGCCATGCATTTTTCCCAGTGTTCACCGTAGGCTTTAATGCCCTTAAACTGCAACGCCTGAATGGCATCAAACGCCACAACGTCAGGCAAATATAGGGCGAGTACGGCTTCTACATTTTTGGTCTTGACCGCCTCGCTCCAGCTGTCAAGACACGCGACAATCTCAGCTCGCGCACTGTGTGTTTTTGCGTCCATGTACGTCTCCGTAAGGGGTAAGTTGTCACCGGCTGCCTGATGTGTTGGCTCAGTTTTTGATCGGTGCAATCACACTCTAACACCAGGTAGTCCTAAAAAACAACTGCTTAATATTTTTTAAGGACTATCGTGCTAAACTGTTACGCATGGCAATAAAACGTAGTTACGATGATGCGTGCGCCGCCGCTCACGCACTTGACCTTGTGGGAGAGCGCTGGGCGCTGCTCATTGTGCGCGAGCTGCTTCTGGGCCCCAAGCGCTTTACCGATTTGCGTGGCGGCCTGGGGGCCATTAGCCCCAACGTGCTTACTCAGCGCCTGGGTGAGCTGGAGTCTTTCAGCATTATTGTGCGGCGCAAACTGCCAAGGCCTGCCAGCGCCTGGGTTTACGAACTTACCCAGTGGGGTCAAGAGCTCGAACCGATTGTGCTGCAATTGGCCCGCTGGGGCGTACGTTCGCCTGTTTTTTTACGAGGGGCCGCCCTGGGGCCCGATGCATTAATGTTGTCGCTCAAGGCCATGTTCAGGCCTGAAGCCGCTGACGTACAGGCGTTCAGCATAAATATCAAGCCGGGCCAAGAGGCTGACGATTATCATATTTGCCTTGAGACAGGGGTGTTTACCATCACTCGGGCCGCTGCGCCCAGTGCCCAGGCCAGCCTGACTGCCCCCACCGATACCCTGCTCGCCCTCGCCTTTGGCAACCTCAGCCTGGCTGCCGCTGTCAGTGGCCATGGAGCGGCTTACAGTGGTGACAAAGCGGCGCTGCAGCAGTTTTTCTCGTTATTTAGCCTGCCCACGCGCGCAGCTCAGGCCGATGACCTCGAAGACACCACAATGCCGCCAACAATCAGCACAAAGGCCAAGGCGTGATAAAACTGGGGTGATTCGCCCAAAAAAGCCACCGACATAAGCGCGGCGAACAAGGGCGAAAGATTGGCAAAAAAACCGGCAAGTGTTGGCCCCACCCGCTGCACCCCAGCCCCCCAGCAACGCAAGGCCACAATAGCAGGGCCAATGGCGACATAAATTAGTGCCACACCCAGGCCCCAGCTCCAGGTAATATGTGCGTCGTCCACCACCAGCCATTCGCCACCGGCCATCGCACCTGACCAGGCTACGCCATAAACCAGTTGCGCCAGCAACACCCCTACCCAGTTTGAACGAATCTCGGCCGGATCATGCCCTTTAATAAGCAGCCAGCTGTACAGGGCCCAGATAATGGTCGCAATTAACTGAATCACGTCGCCAGGCACAAACCGCAGACTCATTAGTTGCGACCATTCGCCGTGGCTTAGAACGACCAGCACCCCGACCAACGACAGCACGGCACCGGCAATCTGCCAGGTCTTGACGCGTGTTCCGAAAACCAGCGCCCCAATAACAAGCATCCATACCGGCATGCTGGCGCCCACCAGCGTTACGTTAACCGCCGTAGATGTATGCAGGGCCATGTACTGCATGGAGTTGTACAGCCCTATGCCCAACAGGCCCAAAAGCGCGTAACGCTTGCGATGCTTCCAAAGCCCGCTACCCTTGCGGAAAATAACCCGGCCAAATGGCGCCAGAATGACAAGTGCGATGGCCCAGCGCAAAAAATTAAGCGTAACTGGCGGGACAACGTCGTGCACAGCCCGCCCCACTACGGCGTTGCCCGCCCATAGCAGTGGCGGAATGACAAGCAGCAATACAGTTGTGGGGGTAAGTTTATGACTCATCAGGCAAAGGCAGCACAATAGAAACAGCGCGCCAGATGCGCGCGACAGGCATTATCGTAACCTACCGCGCAAGCGCCCATTTTTAGGCACCCTACGAGCCGAAACCACTTTACAACAAGTGCGTGAGATCACCCTGCCTCAAAACCCGCAAGCAAACAGCAGACATGTCGACAAGAATTACTCAGCAATCATGGGCGCTATCAACTGCATCGCCAGCTCTGCGTTCTCTTTTTCGACCAAAAGCGTCTGGGCATTTAGACTTCCCGTAAGCGGGCCTGGATACATGGAGCTGAACGCCCCGCCCTGCATGACGAAGTGAATGCCATAGGCTTGCATCATGGAAGCAATAACCGCTGCCTCAGACTCTGACTTAGGTGAATAGATTGGTATCATAATTGTTTTCTCCCCGTTCACACTGCCAGTCACGTTAGTGCAGTTGTACACCACAAACGCACGCATTGCCACCAAGTGCAGGTGCAGCGGCGCTGGCACAGGCTTTATTTCAACCCCGAGGTTTTCCCGCTCATGGCCGTATTCGACATCCAACCCATTGTTGCCGCACTGAACGCCGAAAGGCAAGCATGGCGCACGTCACAGCGCAGGTCGCGCGAGCCGGGCGGGCGTGAGTTCCCATCCCCCCTGGCCATTGAGCATATTCTTGAGGCATTCAAAGGCATACTCTTCCCCATGCGGCTTGGCCCGCTTGACCTGCGCCAGGAAAGCGAAGACTTTTTCGTCGGGCATACGCTTGATTCCGCCCTGCATGCCTTATTAAGCCAGGTGCGGCTCGAGCTGCGTTACCAAAGACGGCATGAAACGCTGGCTGACAACGCCGTCGAAGCACAGGCTATTCAGGCAGTACAAACGTTTGCCGCTTCACTGCCTGCCATGCGGCGTCTGCTCGACAGCGATGTACTGGCTGCCTTTCAGGGTGACCCTGCAGCGCGCAGCGTCGACGAGGTGTTGCTGTGCTATCCGGGCGTGCTGGCCATGATCCATCATCGCATAGCTCATCAGCTCTACAAGCTCGAGTTGCCTCTGCTGGCCCGTATGTCATCAGAAATCGCTCACTCAAAAACCGGCATTGATATCCACCCCGGCGCGCAGATAGGCTCTTGCTTTTTCATTGATCACGGAACGGGCGTCGTTATCGGTGAAACAACCATTATTGGCGATCGCGTACGCCTCTACCAGGCGGTTACGCTGGGGGCCAAACGTTTTCCTCTTGATGAAAACGGCAAGCTCGAAAAAGGCTTGCCCCGCCACCCTATCGTCGAAGACGACGTGGTTATCTACGCGGGCGCCACCATACTTGGCCGCGTTACGCTGGGCAAAGGGTGCACCATAGGCGGTAACGTGTGGCTCATCGATGATGTGCCCCCCGGTACGCATGTTACCCAGGCGAAGTTTCAGGGGGCGGCAACCTGCGACCCGGCGGCTGAAGACGCCGCCCAATAAGCCAGCACCACGCCAGCTTTATGTAGCGAACGCCACGCAGCGCACGCTTTAAGTGCCCAGTGCAGCGCTGCGAGCCTCTATGCGCCCAGCGCCACGCCAGCCTTATTTCGCCAGCGCCATGGCGACAGCACGCTGGGCATGAATACGCGTGGTATCAAACAGCTTGACCGGCGTATCGGCCTGCTCAACCAGCATGCCGATCTCGGTGCAGCCCAAAATAACGGCCTCGGCACCCTGCTCTGCAAGCTTGTCTATGATGCGCAAGTAATCGCGTTTTGACTCAGGCCGTATAACGCCCTGGCACAACTCGTCATAAATAATGCGGTGTACCACTTGCTGGTCGGCGTCGTCGGGCACCAGCACGCGCATGCCTGATTGCAGTGCCAGGCGGTCTTTGTAAAAGCCCTGCTGCATGGTAAAGGCCGTACCCAGCAGCCCCACGGTTTCAATGCCATCAAGTTGCAATTCGTCACCTGTGGCGTCGGCAATATGCAGCAATGGTATAGACACCGCATTGCTTATGTCATCAGCAACCTTGTGCATGGTATTGGTACACAGCACCAAAAAATCGGCACCAGCGGCTTCTACGCGCGCGGCGGCTTCGGCCAGTACAACACCCGCTGCAACCCAGTCGCCTGCATTTTGCAGTTTTTCAATCTCTTCAAAATCAACACTGTACATGGCGATGCGGGCAGAATGCAGCCCGCCCAGACGTGCGCGTACGCCCTGGTTAATGTCGCGATAATAATGTGCTGTACTTTCCCAGCTCATGCCGCCGAGCAAGCCTATGGTTTTCATTAGTTTCCCCGTTGGTGTGATGGCTCATACCCGTTTGCACGCAGAATAGCTGAGCAGTATCGGTATAAGATCCCGTGATATGTTTCGGTCGCAATGTGCCAGGTAAAACTGCCCGAGGGACGACAGCTTACTGCGATATGGGCCAGGCCTCAACAGCCACACAGTCTTTGCAAGCGATTAAAAGTATCAGAAGCAATTAAAGGTACTGGAGGTGATCAAGGGTACGGGAAGTGATCAAGGGTATAGGTCTAGTGGCAGTCTGGCACAGACTGGTCGAGATAAACCTCGAAGGCAATATCGTTGGCGCGTTGCTTCAGCAGTTTTTTCAGATACCCTTCAGAACGCCAGCCTTGCACAAGTTTTTGGGCTGCCTCAAGCACCGCCGTATTGTCTCGGCGTACTGCAAACACCAGATCCATGTTGTCACGCGGCGGCAGGCTGGCTGAAAACTTTTTCCATTCGGGTAACTTCAACAGGCTACGAAATAACGCCTCATCGTGCACGGCCGCATCGCATTTACCCGTACGCAGCGCCAGCAGAGAATCTGCCGGTGCCCGGTATACCTGCTCGATGGCACCATACTGTGCAGCCATCTTGCCTATATAGAGGCCACCTTCGGCAACACATACCGTACGCCCCTGCAGTTGTTCCCATGACTTGATGTCAGTGTCGGTGCGCATAATCGCCATGGGCCGTGAACGATAGCCCGTGGGTAGCGCAATTATTCCTTCGGGAAGCTGAGCAGCACCGTCAGGCACTGACAGCAACGCCACATCAGCCTCGCCCTTTTGCAGGCGCTCGGCCACGTGCGCATCAGCGCGCAACGGCATTTCGTCAGAAGCCCCCAGCATTGCCGCCAAGGCTTGTGCCATGGTTGCATCCGGTGCCTCAGGCGTACGCACTTTCTGACCGCCTACAAACTCCGGGATGACATAATGCATGGCGACCACCACTGGTTTGTTGTCGGCCACCTCAGAAGATGCTGCAAACGCGGGCTGAAAACGTGCCATAAGTGCAGCCACTAAAAGCGCAGCGAATAGTGCGCCACGGGCCTGTAGACGAAGAGTGGCTGGCTTTATCATACGTATTGATAACGCAAAAGGCGGCGCTTGAGTTTCTCAAGAAAAACCTGATCGATCAAGGTCGCCAGTATGGCAATGGTCAAAATATTGGCCATTACGCCTATCATGTCGGCCGTTTCGCCCGAGTATGCCAGCGACCGACCCAGCCCCTGCCCAAAACCAATAAGCATTTCGGCCGAGATCAGCGCGCGCCACGCATTGCCGAAAGCAAGCTGGGCACCCGTTATAAGCTCGGGCGTGACCGCTGGCAAATACACGCGCTTAATCATGCCCCAGCGGCTGGCCCCCATAACCCGCGCGGCAGAAACATGAACGCTAAGCACACTTTCTGTTGCGTTCATGACTGACAGCGCAGCAGGAAAAAACGCCGCCAATGCCACCACTACAATAATGGGCGTGTTGCCAAAACCCATCATGATCAGAAACAGCGGCACCCAAGCAATGGACGGAATTGACTGCAAAATAATAATGGCTGACTTGAGCACTTCGCGGAAAAAGAACAGCACGCCCCCTGCCAGGCCAAAGCCTATGCCAAACAGCAAGGCCAGCCCGTAGCCTACGCCAAGGCGACCCAGGCTACCCGAAAGCGCCGCGCGAAACTCGGCAGACTGTGTTTCAAGCCCTAGTCGGACAAACACAGACGGCACGCCAGGCATGAGAAAGTCGGGCAAAATCCAGGCCGCCGTCTGCCAGAACAGCAAAATAACGATAACGGCGACTGCCATGGCCAATCGTTTGTTAGAAGGAGAAAGTCTTTTCTGAGTGCTCATGATTGCTAATAAGAAAGGCGATCGGCACAACCGACCGCCTTGGTGCTGCGATGTCACGCCACGGGATACTTAACCCAGCCAGGCGTGACGACTTGGTACTGTACCGGCCGCTTTATAACTTGCGCGCCTGCTGCCACTCGAGATCTACGATTTTGCTTACATCGAACGAGCTACCGTCACGCGTTTTCAGTGCACCCTGCTTTTGCATGATGTCAGCGATCTCTTGCATGCGGGCGACTTCTTGCGTTGTAAGTACAGGGCTAAACGTTTGGCTTTCAATAGCTTTCTGGATAACGTCTTCACGCGCTACGTCGCCATTTTTCAGCGTCTTGATCGTAGGCTCGGCAACAAAGTAGCTGGCGATCAGCTTGGCGGCTTCGGCTGGCTTGTTTTGCAGCAAATCAATGGCTTCACGCTGTGCATCCAGTGATTTCCAGACATCGTCTTTACGTTTTTTGAGTGTGTCGCCTGCAGTGATAACGACCATGCATGGAAACGGCCATACCTCGCCAATTTCATAGATTTGCGTAACGGGTGCGATCAGCTTGGCGATACTGGCCTGTGGTTCGAACAAAAACGCTGCATCGACACGCTTGCCAACCAGTGACTGCACTGCAACCTGCGGGCTAACGCCCATGACCGTGACGTCGCCGCGCTCCAGCCCTGCATTTTTTAGCACCACCCCTTTCAAAACGGTATCTGCCGTACTGCCCTCTTTCTGCGAAGCCAGCGTCTTGCCCTTGAGGTCTTTGACGTCTTTAATGCCAGCATCATCGCGCACAACAATGGCGTGGTAGCCATGTTGCGCACCGCCAACCACCTTCAGGTCAGCCCCACGCGAAGACCAGGAAGCCGCGTTCGTAAAGCCCAGCACGCCGGTATCAAGCTGGCCGCCAACAATGGCCTTAATGAGGTCAGTGCCAGACTTGAACTCAACCAGTTCGACATCAAGCCCGTGCTTCGCATAAAGCCCACCTTCGTAGGCAGCAATCGCCTGCGCGTCATCCATGACGCGCAGATAACCAACCTTGAATTTGTCGGCAGCGACTGCCTGGGTGGTAAGCGCGAATGCGGCCAGCGCGGGCAGCAATAGTCGTGATAGCTTCATGCTTCTACTTCCTCGGGAACGTTGACAGATACAGGGTTATTGGCTTTGGCAATGGCACGAGCCGCGGCATCAGAAGCTGAGGCCTCTGAAGCGCTTGCGGCGTGGGCTTCGATGCCCAGCAAGACGAGAATTTCGCTGCGCAAGGCGGCAAACTGAGACAGGTCATGGGTTTTGGTGTGCTGTTGCAGCCTGAACTCTTTAAGCACAGTGGCGGGCCTTTTGCTAAAGACCAGTATGCGATCAGCCAGAAATAAGGCTTCATCAACATCATGCGTGACCAGAAGCACGGTGGGGGCCGCTTCATTAAGTAACTGGCGCAATACATCTTGCAGCGTCAGGCGCGTGAGCGCGTCAAGCGCACCAAAAGGCTCATCGAGCAGCAAGGCTTGCGGGCTTGAAATAAACGCACGCGCAAGCGCCGCGCGTTGCCTCATGCCGCCTGAAACCTGATGCGGGTAATAGGTTTCGAAACCTTTAAGGTTTACTTTTTCGAGCCAGCCATACGCCTGGGTTTGGGCCGTTTTCTTTTTTTCGCCCTGAAACTCAAGCGCCAGCGCCACGTTTTGCGCCAGCGTCATCCAGGGATAGAGCGCGTTTTCCTGAAACATGAGCGTGCGCGAAGGGTGTGGGCCTTTGATGGGCGCGCCGTCAGCCAGCAGTTGGCCGGCACTGGGGCGTTCAAGCCCTGCCACCATGTGCAGCAATGTTGACTTGCCGCAACCCGACGGCCCTACCAGCGCGACCAATTCGCCGTCGTCAATGCTGCGGTTGAAGTTTTCGATGACGGGAAGACCAGAAAACTGCTTTTCTATATTATTGAAACTTAGTTTCATATGGGCTCGATTAACTTATTTGTTATATCGAACTGTACTGGCCGCTATCTTGCTTAACAAGAATTTTTCTGCACTATGCTTATAAGCTCTGGGTATATATTTGGCGCGCTACCCATCACAAACAGACAGTCTGTGACCTGGCTGATACCATCCAAAAGCTCGCAATGCGCCCCAAAGATCTGTTCAAGGGCGTGCATTGCCGTGGCGAAGGCTCGCGTTCTGGGCGTCCAAGCCATCTTTTGAATGGGGAGTAAAAAAACGCCACAATGCGCCCTAAAGATTTTTTTAAGGGCGTGTGTTGTTGCCGTGGAGGCGCGAGTTTTTGGCCTTTAAAGCAAGTTTTTGACTGCGAAGAAAACAAATGTCACGCAGCTGTTTTGTGCATTGAAGCCACTTGCCGGCAGACATTACCTGTCGCTCACCCACACGCTAAAGCACTTATTTGATAGTTCCCTCAGCCTGAAGGAACTACCGCAAAAGGCTCTGACACACGAGCCCCACCTCTATCGCCGCACTCGTCAGGTTTTTTTTGCAGGCGGGTTAAACGGTTCAGGCCGCGCCATGCCGTGGTATTCAGGGTTGGG
The DNA here is from genome assembly GCF_008369125.1 of Pusillimonas sp. ANT_WB101. Lineage (NCBI taxonomy): Bacteria > Pseudomonadati > Pseudomonadota > Betaproteobacteria > Burkholderiales > Alcaligenaceae > Pusillimonas > Pusillimonas sp. ANT_WB101. The sequence goes on from NZ_VOAY01000001.1 coordinate 1,102,078, forward strand.
AATCATGTCGATGCCAATACCCATGCGATTAGACATATTGAAAAAGCCCACAGTATCTGCAAGGTCGAAAATGTCATCCGTGGTGAGTCCAACAGCCCGCAACGCGTCGCGATCAGCCTTGACCACGATTTCAGGCGTTTTGGTCAGCTTCCATGCGAAATCCAGCATCGCCCGTTGCCGTGCGTCCAGCGGCGCCACACGGTAGTTCATGACCATCATCTCACCTAACTGTGGGTCACCTGATAAGACCCTTACTGCAGCACCATGCGCGACAAGGCAGTAATAACAATGGTTAGCGCTGGAAACCACCACCGCCACCATTTCACGGTCGAGCTTACTTAACCCCGAAGGCCCCAGCATTAACTCGTTGTACATGGCCATGAAATTGCGCAGTTTGTTTGGGCGCGCACTGTAAGCCTGCAGCACGTTGGGGACCAGCCCCAGCTTGTCGACACATTTTTGAAAAACCTCTTGGAGATCGTCATCAAGGCTTGTGGGATCGGGTGCGCCCAGTGCGGATACGTAATCGGGCTGTGGCATATGTGTCTACCTCCTTGCTGCAGTTTGTCGTTGGTTATTAATCTTTGTCTCACTGTATCATTTTCAAAGCAATACGCCGGTAATACCATTAGTGCCAGCATCAGGCTGTTCTACATACCCGCAACGGCTTGTGATGGCAAACATTTAGCCCACCCGTGCAACGCGGATTTCACGTGACGCCACCTCACCTCACGTCGCGGCGTCAGCGGCTTCAGACAAGTTAGCCGTAGAACATGCTCATTGCTTCACTCACACGTTCAATCGCCCTCCCAACGTTGTCTGTTTACCTCTGCGCGCAGACTTGCAGCCTTCACCCCGCAGGACAATAATAGAAGATAGCCGTGCAACAGCCTGGCACCTATCATTACTCCATAAGAAATCAACACATGACAACCGAGTTTCCAGGGTATTCAGGCCCTCAGGCAAGTACAGAAGCCCCACTTGAAATGCTGGCAGCCTGCCACATACGTATACGTCGGCAATGCGACACCCTGCTGCGCCTGGTTGCTCACCTGAAAGAGCATGGATGCGATGCCGACGCACGCAGCGCTGCGGCCAGTGTCATTCGTTACTTTGATACGGCTGCGGTACATCACCATGCAGACGAAGAAGAAGACCTGTTTCCGGCCATGCTCGAATCCATGGCTGGGTCTGACGCGGTGTGTATACGTGAAATGACCAGCGCACTGGCCGCCGAACACCGCCACCTTGAAGCCGCCTGGTGGGCTCTACGCAAGATTTTGCTAGAAATTTCAGAAGGTGGCAGCATAGCGCTTGCCGCCCATACGGTCGAAGCCTTTACAGGCGCCTATGCTCGACACATGCAGATCGAAGAAGACGAGGTGCTGCCCATGGCAGACCGGCTGCTAAGTCAGCACGACATCGAGCGCATCGGCCGCGCCATGCGCCTGCGCCGCGGCATTCCTGACAATGCATGAGCGCCAAAGCTGAATCGTATTAGCTGTGCCCGGCTACAGACACCCTGTCGCTATCGCTATCCGCTGACGCTCATCCCAGCGGGGGGAAACCCCTGTACTCACGGTAACATCCGGATGCTATTCTAATTTCCACGCCGCGAAGCGTATTTCGTTTCGCAGAGAAAATGATCGTGCCGGGCCGGTCCCGCGCAACCAAGAAGCACAGACGGGACACTGCATGAAACAAACGGGCGAGGCTGGATTTCTTCAATTTACCAACGTAAAAAAAACCTACGATCAAAAAACACTGGTCGTTAAAAGCTTTAACCTCGACGTAAAACGAGGTGAGTTCGTCACCCTGCTCGGCCCCTCTGGCTCAGGCAAAACCACGGTGCTCATGATGCTGGCCGGTTTTGAAAACGTAACCAGCGGCAGCATTACCATTGATGGCCGCTCCATTACCAAAACCGCCCCGTACAAACGCAACATAGGTATGGTCTTTCAGAACTATGCCCTGTTTCCGCACATGACCGTGGCCGAAAACCTGGCCTACCCGCTGAAAGTGCGGGGCATGGCTAAAGAGCAGGTACAGAAGCGGGTTGGCGAATACCTCAAACTTATTGAGCTGGATCAGTTTGGCAACCGGCACCCGGGCCAGCTCTCAGGTGGCCAGCGCCAGCGTGTAGCCCTGGCCCGCGCACTAATCTTCGAACCCACACTGGTGCTCATGGACGAACCTTTGGGCGCCCTTGATAAAAAATTGCGCGAACAAATGCAGTTCGAAATTACCCGCTTGCACAAGCAACTGGGCTTTACGGTTATTTATGTCACCCACGACCAGGTTGAAGCGCTAACCATGTCCAGCCGTATCGCTGTGTTCAACCAGGGTGTGGTGCAGCAATATGCCTCGCCCGAACAGCTATACGAACGCCCGGCCAACGCCTTTGTCGCCAGCTTTATCGGCGAGAACAACCTCATGCCAGCCCAGGCTCCTGTATTTCAAGATGACGGCAAGGTTCAAAGTACGCTTGACTGTGGCGCAACCGTCATGGCCCAGAACAGCGACTGCAGTGCGGATGACGCGCGATGCATCGTTTCGGTGCGGCCTGAAAAACTCGTTATTACGACGCAGAGCCAACACTTTGACAACCAGGTTGAAGCGCGCTTTATCGCACGCCATTACGTGGGCGATTTCATTCGGTATTACTTCGCCCTGCCCGGTGCGAACAATGTAACGGTAAAAACGCTTAACGACACACGCGCACCCGAGTTCACCGAAGGACAGTCCGCCATACTGGGCTGGAACGCAAGCGATTGCTTTGCATGCAAATACGACACCACCTTAGCTCGAGGAGATTAACAATGAAAAAATTCGCACTTACGCTGGGCCCCGCAATACTGCTTGGCCTTGCCCTGAGCGTTAACGCACAAGCCCAGGATAAAACCCTGACCGTGGTTTCCTTTGGTGGTGCCTATGGCGCAGCACAGCAAAAACACCAGATTGACCCCTACATGAAAGAAACCGGTAACAAGGTGCTGTTTGAAAACTACACGGGTGGCGTTGCCGAAATGAAAGCCCAGGTTGAATCAGGGAAAATTCAGTGGGATGTCGTCGATATCGAAACCATTGACCTTGAACGCGCCTGCGCCGAGGGCCTGCTAGAGGTTATTCCGCGCAATGTTTTGCTAAAAGGCGCTGACGGCACACCGGCTGAAAAAGACTTTATCCCCGAAGCGCTCGAGAACGAATGTGGTGTCGGCGAAATTGTGTGGGCAACCGTATATGCTTACAACGACAAGACCATAGGCGATAAAAAGCCGTCGACCATTAACGATTTATTTGACCTTAAAGGGTTTCCCGGCAAGCGCGCGCTGCGCAAACGTGCCCAGGTCAATCTCGAATGGGCATTGCTGGCTGACGGCGTAGCCCCCGAAAAAGTATACGAAGAACTGGCTACATCCGAAGGGCAGGATCGTGCGTTTGCCAAGCTCGACACCATAAAAGACGATATTGTCTGGTTTGACAGCTGGTCACAGGCACCTCAGCTGCTTAATGACGGTGGCGCCATCATGGTGCAATCTGCCAACGGCCGCTTCTTTGACGCCATCAAAAAAGAAGGCAAACCTTTTACCCTGGTATGGGATGGCAACCTGTACGACCTTGACGCATGGGGCATACTAAAAGGCACGCCCAATCTTGAGGAAGCGCTTAAGTTTGTTGCCTTTACCACGAGCACCAAGGCACTGGCTGGCTTCCAGGACGTTGCTTATGGCCCACCACGCAAGTCCTCCATGGCATTGGTTGCCAAAGACGTGATCGACCACCTTCCCAGCTCGCACGTAGACGAAGGCATCAAGGCCGACGGCATTTTCTGGGCTGATTACGGTGAGTCGTTGGGTGAAAAATTCAACGAGTGGCTGCTGAAATAAACGGCAGAGTCATGCAACTAAGTAGTCAGGCATAAACACATGAAGGCCACAGCCAGCCATACCGGCGCATCACACCATGATGCGCCGCTCACCGCCCTGTCAGCCGATGAGGTTCGGGCAGAAAAACACGAGATGCGTCGGCGTCGGCGTATTGCCGTTTTGCTCGTGGCACCGCTGTTGGCCTTTATTTTCTTTGCCTTTGTGGCGCCTATCGCCACCATGCTGTTTCGCAGTGTTTACAACCCTGATGTCGTCGAGCTCATTCCAAAGACGGTGGCCAAGCTGTCCACGTGGTCTGGTGAAGGTATGCCTGACGACGCAACCCTGACCACCATGGCTAATGAGCTGAAAAGCCTGGCGGCCGAACGCAAGGCCGGCATGCTGGCTGCGGCCGTCAATCGCGCAGAGCCGGGCTCAGCCAGTCTGATCAACGCGACGGCGCGCAAAATGCGAGCCATCAAAGACGAGGACATGGAAGGGTCGGGCGCGCTCAAGCTGCGCGAAGCGGATAAACGCTGGGCCCAACCCGAGCTGTGGCGATCCATCAAGTCAGTGGGTCGACCTTATACCGATACCTACTACCTGACCGCACTAGACCTCGAGCGTAACCGCGCGGGCGATGTACATTGGCGTGAATCGGCGCGTATCTACCTGCAGCTATACGGCAAGACACTGGGCATTGCCCTGACGATTACCGTGTTGTGTCTGCTGCTGGGCTATCCGCTGGCTTATTATCTTGCCCATGCCCCGAGACGTACTGCGGGCCTGTTAATGGTGTTGGTGCTGCTGCCCTTCTGGACCTCACTGCTGGTACGCACCACCGCCTGGATCGCGCTATTGCAAACCAATGGCGTCATCAACGCTACGCTCATGGCAACCGGCATTATCGGCCAGCCGCTCGAGCTGCTGTATACGCGCTTTGCGACCATTATCGCCATGACGCATATTTTGCTGCCGTTCATGATTCTGCCGCTGTACAGCGTCATGAAAGGCATAGACCACAGCTACGTGCGTGCTGCACTTTCGCTGGGAAGCCGCCCCTGGTCGGCCTTTGTGCGGGTGTTTTTCCCCCTGACCTTACCGGGCCTGAGCGCCGGGGCGCTGCTGGTATTCATTATTTCTGTGGGTTACTACATTACCCCTGCGCTGGTCGGCGGCACCGACGGGCAAATGATATCCAACATTATTGCTTTCCACATGCAGAGTTCGGGCAATTGGGGCTTGGCCGCTGCGCTCGGCACGCTATTGCTGGCATTGATACTGACGCTGTACTGGGTGTATGACCGCCTGGTTGGTGCTGGTTCGATCAAACTGGGCTAAGCATATGGACATGACACCCGACTACTACAACTGGCGCCTCAAACTGGGTTCGTACGCGCTCAAGCTGTCGGCCTGGGCTGTGTTGTTTTTCTTGATGTTGCCCATACTGGTCATTATCCCGCTGTCGTTCAATGCCGAGCCATTTTTTTCGTTTACCAAAGGCATGCTTCAGCTCGACCCGCAGGCCTACTCGCTAAAATGGTACAGCTCGGTGTTTCACAGCCAGAACTGGATGCTGGCCATACGCAATAGCTTTTTTATTGGCATATGCGCCACCCTGATCGCCACCACGCTGGGCACGGTTGCCGCCATGGGGCTGGTCAGCGAACACATGCCTATGCGACGCCTCTTTACCGCACTGCTGCTTTCGCCCATGATTGTTCCGCTTATTATTGTGGCGGCAGGCATGTTCTTTTTTTACACGCGCTACAATCTTGTGGGCAGCTTTGCAGGCATTATCATTGCCCATGCGGCGTTGGGGGTGCCATTTGTCATTATCACCGTCACGGCAACGCTTTCGGGGTTTGACCAGTCACTCTATCGGGCAGGCCTAAGCATGGGGGCGTCTCCATTGCGGGTGTTTCGCGATGTGGTCATACCCCTGATACGCCCTGGCGTTATTTCGGGCGCGCTCTTTGCTTTTGTAACATCATTTGATGAAATCGTACTGGTTCTGTTTCTTGCTGGCCCAGAACAGGGTACTATTCCTCGCCAGATGTTTGCTGGCTTGCGTGAACAAATCAACCCGGCGATCCTCGCCATCGCTACACTGCTCATTGTTGTCTCCATTTTGTTTCTGGCAACACTAGAAGCGCTGCGAAGACGCTCCGAGCGCATCCGCTATGGCGGCGAGGCGCCCCAAAACTGAATTTTGACAGTCGGCATTCACGCCTATACAGTAGTCGAGCAACGTTTTCCACAACCACTAAAACCAACATGGAGAGACCCATGAAACTCACCTCACGTACAACATTAGGCCTACTGGCCACCAGCATCGCGCTGGCTTTTTCGTCGGTAGCCGCAGCGCAATCGCCCATCGTCATCAAGTTCAGCCACGTTGTGGCCGATAAAACGCCTAAGGGCCAGGGCGCACTCAAGTTCGAAGAAATCGCCGAAAAACTTCTGCCAGGCAAAGTTGATGTGCAGGTTTTCCCTAACTCGCAACTGTTTGGCGACTCCAAAGAAATGGAAGCGCTGTTGCTGGGTGACGTTCAACTGATTGCTCCGTCGCTGTCCAAGTTTGACCGCTACACCAAAAAACTGCAGCTTTTTGACTTGCCCTTCCTCTTTGATGACATGGACGCCGTTGACCGCTTCCAGCATAGCGATGCCGGCAAAGAGTTACTTGGTGCCATGAAAAACCGTGGGCTGCAAGGTCTGGCTTACTGGCATAACGGCATGAAAGAACTGTCGACCAACAAAGACAAACTTACTCGCCCCGAAGACGTAAAAGGGCTTAAGTTCCGTATTCAAAGCTCTGACGTGCTCGAAGCCCAGTTCAGGGCGCTTGGTGCCAACCCACAAAAGCTCGCCTTCAGTGAGGTGTATCAGGCCCTGCAAACAGGCGTGGTTGATGGGCAAGAAAACACATGGTCCAACATCTACTCGCAGAAATTCTACGAAGTGCAGAAAACCATTGCTGAAACCAACCACGGCGTGATCGACTACATGGTCGTCACTAACGCCAAATGGTGGGATGGTCTGCCCGAAGATGTACGCGCAGGGCTGACACAGGCTATGGAAGAAGCCACCGTGTTTGCCAACAACCTGGCTGCAGAGCTGAACGCTCGTGATCGTCAACTTATTGTTGACGCCGGCAAAGCCAAAGTACAAAAGCTTTCCAAAGAAGACGTCGCTGCATGGCGCGCTGCCATGGAACCTGTATGGAAGAAGTTTGAAGGCGACATCGGTAAAGACCTGATCGAATCCGCCCAGAAGGCCAACAAGAGCTAAACGCTTGCTGGGGACTACGCCGCATTAATTTGTAGTCCCCGGCCATTTTCCGGATTCGGAGAGCATCATGAAGTTTCCATTGCTTGAGCGGTTGGAGGAGGCGTTAATCGCCACGTTCCTTGCTGCCATGACACTCATTACATTTATCCAGGTTATTGCACGGTACGTGTTTAACTACAGCTTTACCTGGGCATTAGAGCTCGCCACGTTTTTGTTCGGCGGGCTTATTTTTCTGGGCATGGCCTACGGTGTGCGCATAGGTGCGCATATTGGGGTCGATGCGCTCGTCAAGGTTTTGCCGCCCAAGGCCGCACGCGTCGCGGGTTTTATCGCCGTGTCGCTGTGCCTGATCTACACCGTCATTGTTTTTTACGGTAGCTGGATTTACGTCGATAAAATGTACGAAATCGGCATCCTTGCGCAAGACATACCCATACCGCAGTGGGTACCCCGTCTTGTAATGCCCGTGGGTTTTGGCTTGCTGTTTTTGCGCTTTGCCGGTGTGCTCTATGACATGCTGCGCGGCAGACGCTCCCGATTGCTCGGCGATGAAGTCGAAGACGCGCTCAAGCTCCAAAGTGCCGACCCCTCTGTTACCGACAAGGAAGAAAAATAATGAACATTGCCGGCCTCTTCATTATGCTGTTCGTGTTCATGTTTTTGGGCACGCCAGTGGCAGTCGCGCTTGGGCTTTCTTCGTTGCTGACCATTATGCTGTTTGGCACCGATTCGCTCGCCTCGCTGTCACTGAAAATGTTCGAATCTTCTGAACACTTCACCCTGATGGCCATCCCCTTCTTTGTGCTGGCGGGTGCTTTCATGACGACGGGTGGCGTTGCCAAGCGCATGATCCGTTTTGCCGTTGCCTCGGTGGGCCATCTGCATGGCGGTCTGGCTATTGCCTCGGTCCTGGCCTGCTGTCTGTTTGCGGCTGTTTCAGGGTCCTCGCCCGCCACCGTGGTGGCCGTGGGTTCCATCGTAATCGCCGGCATGGTACGCACGGGCTACCCGCTTCCGTTCGCTGCCGGTGTAGTTTGCAATGCCGGCACCCTGGGTATTTTGATACCGCCATCTATCGTGCTGGTGGTGTATGGCGCAGCCACTGAAACATCGGTTGGGCGTCTGTTCATGGCGGGTGTGATACCCGGTCTTGCACTGGGCGCTGCACTTATGGTCACCATTTATATCGTGGCCCGTATCAAAAACTACCCGCGTCAGCCTCAGGCGCCGCTCAAAGAAGTTTTGGCCGCTGGTCGAGATTCTTTCTGGGGCTTGATGCTTATCGTCATTATTTTGGGTGGTATTTATGGTGGCGTTTTCACGCCAACAGAAGCAGCAGCGGTGTCAGCGGTCTATGCGTTTTTTGTAGCCGTTTTTGTTTACCGCGATATTGGGTTGCGCCAGGTACCCGCCGTACTCATGGATGCGTCCAAGGTTACGGTGATGCTTATGTTCATCATCGTCAATGCCCTGCTCTTCGCGCATGTACTCACCACCGAGCGCATACCTCAGGTCATTGCTGAACAAATCATAGCCTGGGATATGGCCTCGTGGCAGTTTCTTATTGTCGTCAACATTCTTTTGTTGATCGGCGGTATGTTCATGGAGCCCACCGGCATCATCCTGATCATGGCACCCATACTGTTCCCTATCGCCACGCAGTTGGGCATAGATCCAGTGCATCTGGGCATTATCATGGTGGTCAACCTGGAAATCGGTATGGTAACGCCGCCTATAGGGCTCAACCTGTTTGTCACGGCGGGCATTACTAAAATGAGCATAGGCCAGGTCGTGCGAGCAGCTTCTCCGTGGCTGATCGTCCTGCTGTCGTTCCTGATGCTTATATCTTACGTGCCGATTATTTCATTGTGGCTGCCTAACCTGCTGCAGTAAGCAGGTGCAACACTCTGGCAAGGTCTATTGTGTTAGCCTTGCCAGAGCCAGTTCTGGTAGTGCAAGCTGCAGCAGTAAGTAAGCGCAACACGCCGGCAAGGTCTATTTTGTTAGCCTTGCCGGAGTCAGTTCTGGTAGCGCAAGCCGCATCAAGCACGTGGAACATACCAGCAACGTGTGTTTTATTAACCTTGCCGGAACCTGTTATGGCGCATTAATCGGTATACGCTGGCTAGTGCGCCATATGCTGTACACACCCAGGCTACAAGCGCCATCAAAAAAAACAGCCGCGGCACTTGCTGCAAAAAACCAAAGCCCATCACATGATCCATTTGCCACGTGCAGGCGGCATACATGCCTAGTGGGAAGACGGCGCCCCAGTAAAGCGGGTCATATTCAAACGGAAAGCGCCGGTATCCATAGCGCCAGATACCCAGAATAAGCAGCATGGGTATCCACCAGGTGCCACTGGCCCAATAAAAAATGGTAAAGCCCTTTAAAAATGGCAGCACTGACTGAAGATACGGCGCGTCGGGCGCATTGCCGATTAGCAAAGAACCGGCCAGCGTCGAAATGGCCATGGCACCCATATTGATCCAGTACGGCGGTGTCAAGTCACCTGCCGAGAGCCGGAAGAACGTATAGCGGTAAAAAATAAGCGCCATCGTCCAGATATAAAGCATGCCACCCCACAGCCACATGGAAAGTGCCAGAAAGTTCAGCTCCAGCCTGAAGGGCTGACCAAGCGTGGTCGCCAGCAGCGCGCTGGACACCGAAATCGACTGCGTAGCCACCACGGCCAGCAACCATCCGCCATTAATACCTTTATCGAGCGAAGGCTTGTTGCGTTTGATGGTTAGCGCCGTAAAAATGGTGTACGTTAGCACCACCCATAACGCCAGCGCCATCATCCACAGCACGCGCCCCATGTACGAATCACCCCTGAGCACCAAATACTGCGACCCCAGCACCGAACAGGCAACCACCGTGGTAAAGAAGCCCGGCCCGCGCAAGTGGTCTACCATGTCGTCAAAAAAATGACGCGGATAGCGTAGTGCACGCAGCAGCGTCAGCACACACAGCAACAAAAAAAGCCCATTGTTCAGAACAAACAGGCTTTGTGAAATTAACGGATGCCCCAGCATGTGCGCCGCAATCGACACAATGCCTGTTGCCATCACCATGCCGAAATTGGCAGGTGACATGGCCGCCAGGCCGCCTGCTTTCTTATGCTTGCTGCCCTGCCCGGCAGACGACGAAACAAGCGGAGAATTATCGGGTGGAGTATTTGAAAACGCCATGTGTCTGGTCTTTATTCTTTGATTAGGGCCCATTCTAGCGCCATGCGCCACAGCACCATAGCAAGTACGGGTTAAAATGGTCGGTTAACCGTAATTATTCACCGTCAATTTTCGCGCCAACGCGCCGCACAGGAACACTCATGGAAGCCGAACGCCAAAACCTACTCGAAGCCCACCTTGAAGACTACGCCGAGCGTGAGGCTGCACTTCGGAGGTATCTTTGACTACGATGCCAAAGCTGAACGCCTGCACGTCGTTAATGCCGAACTAGAAAGCGCTGAGGTCTGGAATGACCCCAAGCATGCTCAAGATTTAGGTCGCGAGAAAAAGAGTCTAGAAAATGTAGTAGAAACGCTTGGTGCCATCAATGCTAGCCTGACCGATGCGCGCGAGCTCTTCGAAATGGCGGCTGCTGAAGATGACGACGCCACGTTGGCCGCCATCGAGCACGATGCCCAGGAAATCGCGCAAAAACTAGAAGCGCTTGAGTTCCGGCGCATGTTCTCCAACCCGGCAGACCCGCTTAACTGCTTCGTCGATATCCAGGCGGGTGCCGGCGGCACCGAGGCGCAAGACTGGGCCTCAATGCTGCTGCGCCAATACCTGCGCTACTGCGAACACAAAGGTTTTAAGGCTGAAGTGCTTGAAGAGTCACACGGCGACGTCGCTGGCCTCAAGTCTGCCACCGTCAAGGTCGAAGGCGACTACGCCTTTGGCTATCTGCGCACCGAAACCGGCGTGCACAGGCTGGTGCGCAAAAGCCCTTTTGACTCCAACAACGGGCGTCATACCTCATTTGCCAGCGTGTTCGTTTACCCAGAGGTCGATGACACCTTTGAAGTAGACATTAACCCGGCCGATTTGCGCGTCGACACCTACCGTGCCAGCGGTGCCGGCGGCCAGCACATCAACAAAACCGATTCAGCGGTACGTATCACACACGAACCCACCGGTATCGTGGTGCAGTGCCAAAACGACAGGTCGCAACACCGTAACCGCGCCGAAGCCATGCAAATGCTGCGTTCGCGTCTGTACGAGCTCGAGATACGTCAGCGTATGGCTGAGCAGCAAAAAATGGAAGACTCCAAAACCGATGTGGGCTGGGGCCATCAAATTCGTTCTTACGTGCTGGACCAAAGCCGCATCAAAGATTTGCGCACTAACGTCGAAATCTCCAATACGCAAAAGGTGCTTGACGGCGACCTCGACCCATTCATCGAAGCCAGCCTCAAACAGGGGGTATAAGTATGGAAATCACTACCGTTGCAATCGTTACCGGTGCAAGCCGCGGCCTGGGCCATGCACTTGCGCGGGGCCTGCTGCAGCCCGGCACTCAGTTGGTCACCGTCTCGCGCTCTCATGATGAGGCGTTGGCCCAGCAGGCAGCCCAGGCCGGCTGTAACGTGCAGCAAATACAATCTGATCTTGCCAACCCGGCCGCCGCCGAACGCCTGGCTGCACAAATCGTGGCCAACCTGCCTGCCGGCGCGCAGCGCTATCTGCTCATCAACAACGCAGGCACGGTGGGGCCCATCAGCCAGACCGACCAATTGTCTGATGCTGCAGCCATTACCGCTGCCTTCAGCCTTAATGTCACCAGCGTCATGTTGCTGACCACGGCTTTTTTACAGACGGTCAAACCCTTGGGCGCTGACTGCCGCATTCTTAATATTTCATCGGGCGCAGGGCGCAACCCCACGGCTGGCTGGGGTGTTTACTGTGCAACCAAGGCGGCGCTCGATCACTACACTCGTGTACTGCACGCTGAAGAACATGGCGTGCGTATTGTGTCGCTTGCCCCCGGCGTCATAGACACAGGCATGCAGCAAACCATACGCTCCAGCGATGTCCACGATTTTCCAAATGTGGCACGCTTTACCCAACTGCACGACGAAGGGCGTCTTACCTCGCCTGACGAAACGGCTGCCCGCATTTTGCGCTACATAGACCGCGATGACTTTGGCAGCAACGTGCTCGACGACATCCGAAATTACGCATAAGTACAGAACATGAACGACACCACGTCACCCCTACCCGTCGATGAAAATCACCTGATCGCCGAACGCCGCTCAAAGCTGGCCAATCTGCGCAGCGAAGGCCCCGCCTTCCCCAACGACTTTCGTCCTGACACACGTTCGGCAGACCTGCACGCCGCCTACGATGAACTCGACAAAGAGGCACTGGCAGCTGTTGGCAAACAGGTAAAAGTTGCCGGACGCATGATGCTTAAACGCGTCATGGGCAAGGCCAGCTTTGCCACCGTGCAAGACGGCTCAGGCCGCATTCAGGTTTTTCTTGACCGCAACAAGCTGGGTGACGACCTGTATTCCCGCTTCAAAACCTGGGACATGGGCGACATCATCGCTGTTGAAGGTTTGGTATTTAAAACCAACAAAGGCGAACTTTCGGTTAACGCGGACACCATACGTCTGCTGTCCAAGTCATTGCGGCCTTTGCCTGACAAGTTTCATGGCGTCGCTGACCAAGAACTGCGCTATCGCCAGCGCTATGTAGACCTGGTCATGACCGAAGAAACCCGCAACACCTTTCTTACGCGCAGCAAAGCCGTGGCAGGTATTCGCAACTTCATGGTTGAGGCAGGCTTTCTTGAGGTCGAAACACCCATGCTGCACCCCATTCCGGGTGGCGCCACGGCCAAGCCCTTTGTAACGCATCACAATGCGCTCGACATGCAAATGTACCTGCGTATCGCCCCTGAGCTTTATCTCAAGCGGCTTATTGTGGGTGGTTTTGACCGCGTGTTTGAAATCAACCGCAACTTCCGCAACGAAGGTGTCAGCCCCAGGCATAACCCCGAATTCACCATGATGGAGTTTTACGCCGCTTACGTTGATTACCAGTGGCTCATGGACTTTACCGAGCAGCTTTTGCGTGACGCAGCCATTATTGCCACCGGCAGTGCCGTGCTTGATTACCAGGGCAAGCCCGTCGACCTTAGCCAGCCCTTTGACCGACTAACCATCGTCGCAGCCATAATCAAGTACGCGCCCCATTACACCGAAGCCCAGCTTAGCGACGAAGCCTTTGTTCGCGCCGAGCTCAAACGCCTGGGTGCTGACGTCAATGGGCCTGTACTGGCACGCGCTGGCATGGGTGCCCTGCAATTGGCACTGTTTGAAGAAACCGCCGAAAGCCAGTTGTGGAACCCCACCTTTATCATTGACTACCCGGTTGAAGTGTCGCCACTTGCACGGGCCTCTGACGCCCGCCCCGAAATCACCGAGCGGTTCGAGCTGTTTATTACCGGGCGCGAAATCGCCAACGGCTTCTCTGAGCTTAACGACCCCGAAGACCAGTCGGCCCGTTTTCTTTCGCAGGTAGAAGCCAAAGACGCCGGTGACGAAGAAGCCATGTATTACGACGCCGACTATATCCGTGCGCTCGAATACGGCATGCCTCCTGCAGGCGGCTGCGGCATAGGCATTGATCGTTTGGTCATGTTGCTGACTAATAGCCCCAGCATCCGTGACGTCATTCTCTTCCCGCATCTGCGCCGTGAAGACTAAGCCTGCTGACGCATGACCGGCCAGCGCAAACGCAACGTACCCCAAGTGCGCGCTTCGGCGCGCACCAAAGCGCCCAGCCTCATCCCTAACTGGCGCAGTGCGTCCAGCCGTAAGGCATGGAAGCGCTATTGGCTGCTCGACCCTCTGGAGGGCTTGGCCGAGCGCAGTGTTTTCCGGCTGCTGCGCATGCTGCCGCTAGAGTGGGGTTCGCGGCTGGGCGGGTATCACGGCCGGTTTATCGGCAGTGCTCGCAAACGCACTCATGAACAGGCGCGCCGCGCACTGGCTTTTATTTCGCCTGAGTTGTCCCAGTCTGAAGTGGCCGCCACGCTAAACAGACTGCGACAGAACGCCGGGCGAGCGCTGGTCGAAACCTTGATTTCAGACCGCATTAGCGCGGCTGACCATGTAGTCGAACCCGTAGAGCCGCGGCGCTCGGAAATCAGGGATGCCGCTACCCCGCGCATTTACGTCACCATCCATACCAGCAACCTTGGCTATCTTATGGGCATAGCCTTGCGCAAAGCCACTGGCCTTCATGTCACGACAGTAAGCCGCATGCTGCCCAATCGGTTCAGCCAACGCCTTAGCGAGACGCTGTACCAGCAACATGAGGGTAAAGTGCTTGGGCCCGGCATTAGCACGGCACGCCATCTTATGGAACACCTGCGCAAACCCGGTGGCCTGGTGCTTATCCATATTGACGAGGCACGTAGTCGCCAGGTTTATTTTCCGACATTTGGGCGAGAAATGCCTTACGGCAGCAACCTCAGCCTGGCGATACGACTGGCAGCAACCACGGGTGCGGCCATTGTGCCCGTTTACCTCAAGCGCACCAGCGGCACCCACTTCGAGTTGCGCGTGCTGCCAGACATTGCAGCACCTGCCAAAGACGATACCGAGCAGGCCGATGTTGCCCGACAGCTTGACGTTTTATTTGAAAAAATAATACGAGACAATATCGATGACTGGCAGCAGCTTTATTTTTTGCGGCCTCCCACTGGCGAGTCGACCACGGCCGGCCCAGATCACGTGTAATACATGGCTACGCACTGTGGCACTCAGCCGATCAACTGTCTTACCCGTTTGCACGGGAAAATCCACCAAACAACACATTGCCGCCCGCACGAACGCGTCGAGGGCACCATTCTTCGAATACCCCATTCAAGATGCTTACGTGTAGCAATCATAAGCCTGAACACAAAATTCCAGACATTCTCGCAGTTTAGATGACTCATTGATCGGTCTATCTTTTCAGTGACTCTGCAACAAAAGCTAGAATAGGCCTCTTGAACCATGTGGAGGAAACATCTGCCATGCACCCCACCGTCGCCGAGCTGTATAGTCAGCTCACCTTGCCCGTCATCAGCGCGCCCATGTTTATTGTTTCAGGCCCTGAGCTCGTCATTGCGCAATGCGCCAGCGGCATTGTGGGCTCCATGCCTGCGCTCAATGCCCGGCCACAAGAGCAGTTGTCACCCTGGCTCACGCAAATCGAGACCGCACTGACCGAACTGCGTCAGCGTGAACCTGACCGACGCATCGCGCCTTATGCCATTAACCTGATCATTCATCGCTCAAACGACCGCGTCGACGCGGATCTTGCAGTTTGTGCCGAACACAAAGTCCCCATCATCATTACCAGCCTGAGTGCACCACATAGCGTGGTCGATGCCGTGCATGGCTGGGGTGGCAAGGTGTTCCATGACATCACCACGCTGCGCCACGCTGAAAAAGCCCTTGAGGCAGGTGTAGATGGCCTGATTCTTGTTTGCGCTGGCGCAGGCGGCCATGCAGGCACGCTTAGCCCCTTCGCCCTGGTTGGCGAAATACGCAAAATGTTTGATGGCCCCATTATTTTGTCGGGTGCCATTAGCCGGGGGCAAGATATTGCAGCGGCACGCGCCATGGGCGCTGACTTTGCCTACATTGGTACGCGGTTTATTGCCAGCGATGAGTCCAATGCCAAAGAGGCCTACAAACAGGCCATCGTCGATGCCAGCGCCAAAGATGTACTCTACACCCCCTACTTTACAGGTATCCCAGGCAACTACCTTAAGGCCAGCATTGCGGCCGCAGGGCTTGACCCCGACAACCTGCCTGCTGTCGACCCAAGCTCGGCCAATTTTGGTTCTACTCGAAGCAAGCCCTGGAAGGACATCTGGGGCGTCGGTCAGGGTGTGGGCAATATTGAACGCGTGTTGTCTGTCGCCGACATCGTCGATCAGCTTAAGCGTGAGTATGTTGCAACCGTACACTCGCTCAATGACAAATTTATCTAAAAAAGTGATGATGTAATGATAGATACCAAGTATGAAAACGGCGCCATGGTGCTTACCATTAACCGTCCCAAACAGCGCAATGCGCTCAGCACCGATATGTACCTGCAGCTTAGCGAAGGCCTGCAGGCGGCGCATAACAACCCTGAATGTTATAGCGTCATTATTACCGGCGCGGGCGACCATTTCACCGCAGGCAATGACCTTGCCGACTTTCAGCGTCAGCGCGTGCCAGGCGATAGCCCTGCCCTCACCTTTTTACGTACGTTGGCATCGGTTGACGTTCCCGTCATCGCTGCTGTGCAAGGCTACGCCATTGGGGTAGGCGTAACCATGCTGCAGCATTGCGACTTTGTCTATGCAGACAGTACTGCTGTCTTCAGTCTGCCCTTTGTCACGCTGGGGCTTTGCCCCGAAGGTGGCTCCAGCATACTGCTTGAGCGTCTTGTAGGCCCACGCAAAGCGGCGCAATGGCTGCTGCAGGCCAAGCGCTTCGACGCCGCCGAGGCGCTGGATGCCGGGCTGCTCACCGCCATCTCTGAAAACGGCCAGGCCCTAACTGATGCTCAACAGGCCGCCGCACTACTGGGCAAGCAACCTGTCGCGGCATTGCGCCTTTCCAAAAACATGCTCAGAGAGCCGGGCCGTCTTGCTTTGATGCAGGCTTTCGATATAGAACGCGATCGCTTCCAGGAGCGTTTAAAGTCTGACGAAGCCCAAACCGCCTTCAAGCGGTTCTTTGAGCGGTAGGCGGTTCGTAGCGCCAGCCACTTCCAGTCCAGGCCGATAGCCTCGCCGCAATGCCTGCAGGACATAGCGATAGGACAAACGAGCTACACAGGAATGCCTTCAGGACATACCGGTAGGTCAAACGAGCAACACATGAGTGCCTGCAGGGCGTACGGTCAGGACATATCGGCATGATATATGGGTAACAAAAAGGGCTTGCCAAATGTGCAAGCCCTTTTTGCGTGTGCGCTAGCGCCCTGTTGCAGGTGCAAGTCTTCCAATAAGTTGATCACCGAGAATGAGGTGAAGCGCAATGAGGGTTAAAACAAGCCAGAAACTAGTGATAACCCGCCGCTAACCTGCTTAAGGACGAATCAGTTGTGCACCTGTCTGCGCCTGCAAATCGTCAAAACTGACGCCATCATTGATCTGCAAAACCTTCAGCCCTTCTGGCGCAACTTCGAGCACGGCCAGATCCGTGTAAATACGGCTGACCACGCCTACGCCCGTAACCGGCAGCGAGCACGATTCGAGAACTTTGGGTGAACCGTCTTTGGCGTTGTGCTCCATAAGAATGAACACACGCCGTGCACCCACCGCAAGATCCATGGCGCCGCCGACAGCAGGCGGCTCGCCCGGACGGCCTAGATTCCAGTTTGCCAGATCGCCCGTGCGCGAAACCTGCATGCCACCCATAATACAAATATCAAGATGGCCGCCGCGCATCATGGCGAACGAGATAACGTGATCAAAAAACGCGCCGCCTGTTAGCAAAGTTACTGGTTTCTTGCCGGCATTGATAAGCTCAGTGTCTTCCTGACCCTCAGGCGCGGGTGGCCCCATGCCCAGAATGCCGTTCTCACTTTGAAGAATGACTTCTTTCTCCGGACTCAGATAGCGGGCGACCAGTTCGGGCATGCCGATGCCGATATTTACATAGCTGCCGGCCGGAATATCGGCCGCGAGACGCTCAGCCATTTCATTTCTATTTAACCGCTTTAACATAATAAATATCGCTTAACTGGATAGTTCGGGGTGGGATACGCGCACAATGCGATTGACGAAAATGCCCGGCGTAACAATACACTCGGGATCAAGATCGCCCAGCTCAACAAAGTGTTTGACCTGCACAATCGTCTTGCGGGCCGCCATACACATAACCGGCCCAAAATTGCGTTGTGCCTTGTTATAGACCAGGTTGCCCCACCTGTCGGCGCGTTCGGCCATAACCAGTGCAAAATCACCTCGTATGGGTTTTTCGAACACATAATGCTTGCCGTCGATCTCGCGGGTTTCTTTTCCGGCCGCCAGATCGGTGCCATAGGCCGTCGGGGTAAAAAAGCCCCCCAGCCCGGCACCGCCAGCGTGAAGACGCTCGGCAATCGTACCTTGCGGCACGGTTTCGAGTTCTATCTTCCCTTCTTTGTACATTTCGTTGAACACCCACGAATGGCTGGCTTTGGGGAACGAGCAAATAATCTTGCGTACCCGACCCGCCTTGATCAGTGCCGCCAGACCGTTTTCGTGGTTGCCGGCATTGTTGTTGACGACGGTGAGATCGCGCGCGCCCTGGTCAATGAGGGTATGAATAAGCTCGGTGGGCATGCCCGCCCCGCCGAAACCGCCCACCAGAACGGTCGCGCCATCATGGATGTCAGCGACCGCCTCTTCGAGGCTGTCTATAAACTTGTTGATCATTTGCGTGTAAACCTGCCAGATAAAAAATTAATTTAACGAAATATTGGCTTTCTTGATGATCTCTGCGTACATGGCAGAGTCAGACTCGATACGTTTCTGGAAGGCTTGTGGCCCGTCGCCTACCGGCACAAAGCCAGCATCCTTGAAACGCTGAGCGACCGCAGGCTCTTTGACAATTTCTTTAATCTCGGCCGCCATCTTGTCGATGATGTCTTGCGGGGTACCAGCTGGGGCCAGAATACCCGCCCACGAACCCATGGCAAAGCCCGGGAAGCCAGACTCGGCCACGGTACGGACGTTAGGTTCATCGGCCCAGCGCTCGCTCGAAGAAATGGCAAGCACTTTAAGCTCGCCTTTTTTGGCGTACTGCATGGGCACCAGAATCGGGTCAAACACCATAGAAACCCGACCTGCCAGCAAATCCGTCAAGATAGGCGCGCTACCTTTATAGGGTACGTGCGTCATGTCCAAACCGGCCTGATAGCCAAAGTTAACGCCAGTAAGGTGTGCACTGGACCCTGCCCCGCTCGACCCATACGTCAGGGCACCGGGGTTTTTCTTGCCATACGCAACCAACTCTTCGAGCGTGTCGGCCGGCACATTTTTGGCCACAAACAAAAACAGCGGCAGCTCGGCCGCCAGTGCTACCGGCGCAAAATCAGAAAGCTTGTACTGCAAATTGTAAAGATGCGGGTTAACCGAGTGTGCCGCAATAACCGTCACAAACGTATAGCCATCGGGCTTTGCCCGCGCGGCTGCCGCCGTGCCTATGGTGGCATTGGCACCAGGCTTATTGGTAACCACAAAAGTTTGGCCCAGGCGTTCAGACAGACGCTGCGTCACCGCACGGGCAACCGTGTCAGTGGCACCACCTGGCGTATAGGGCACAATCATTTCAACCGTTCTTTCGGGCCAGCTCGCGGCGTGAGCACCAAAGCCAGCGGCCATGGCCGCCGCGCAAAACAGTGATGTGAGTGTGCGTTTGATATATCTATGATTCATTGTCTACTCCTTGGTTTTTTGGTTGAACGCGCGTTACGTTCTGTTCGTCGAACCACACGCGCCTGATAATCAGATGTGATCTGGCTGGTGTTAATACGTACTCGAGGCCTTAGGCGGCTAGTGGGCGCATCGCAACACAAACACCTCGACATTATTGCTGTACCGATGCGTCTGCGCGATGCCAACGCTTCGTGATAACGCGTGGGACCAGTGTCGCCGATCGATAACGCTGGGCGGTCAGTATTTGTGCTGATCGATAACGTTCTGGGTCGGTACATGTGCTGATCAATCACGCTTGGGATCCGTACATGTGCTGATCAATAACACTCGGGGCCAGTGCACATGCTGATCAAGTCAGCCTGTGCTCTGGCCCCGGTGTATTAGGCGACCTCGAAAAGCCCGGCTGCACCCTGGCCGCCGCCTATGCACATGGTAACCACCACGTACTTGACGCCGCGCCGCTTGCCTTCGATCAGCGCATGGCCGGTCATACGGGCACCTGATACGCCATAGGGGTGGCCTACAGCAATAGCACCACCATTAACGTTGAGACGCTCGTCAGGAATGCCCAGCCGATCGCGGCAGTACAGAACCTGGCAGGCAAACGCTTCGTTAAGCTCCCACAACCCGATATCATCAACTTTAAGCCCTGCGCGCTCCAGCAGGCGCGGCACGGCAAACACCGGGCCTATGCCCATTTCATCAGGCTCGCAGCCTGCCACGGCAAAGCCACGGAAAATACCCAAAGGCTGCAGCCCGCGCTGTTCGGCCAGCTTGCTGTTCATAACCACGCATGCCGAGGCGCCATCAGAAAACTGGCTGGCATTGCCAGCAGTAATGACACCGCCGGGCAAGGCCGAACGTATGCGCGACACGCCTTCAATCGTCGTGTCGGGGCGTATGCCCTCGTCACTGGAAATAGTGACTTCGCGCGTGGACATCTGTCCGCTACGCGAGTCGAATACACCCATAGTGGTCGTCATGGGTGCAATCTCATCATTGAACAAGCCCTTTTCTTGCGCAGCGGCGGCACGCAACTGACTGCGCACCCCGTATTCGTCCTGAGCCTGTTTGGAAATATTGTAGCGATCAGCCACTGTTTCAGCAGTTTGCAGCATGCTCCAGTAGAGCTCTGGCTTGTGCTGGAGCAGCCAGGGATCACGCCGCATGAGCGGGTTCATGCTGTTTTGCACACATGAAATACTTTCAACGCCACCGGCCACCATCACGGGTACCTGGTCAACAATAACGCGTTGAGCAGCCATGGCAATAGCCTGCAGCCCCGAGGAGCAAAAACGGTTAATGGTCACGCCGGCCGCTGTGACAGGCAACCCAGCCCGCAGCGCGATGGCGCGTGCCACATTACCGCCCAGCGTACCTTCGGGCTGCGCCGTGCCCATGATGATGTCTTCAACTTCAGCAGGGTCAATGCCTGCGCGTGCTACGGCGTGCTCAACGGCGTGGCCGCCCAGCGTAGCGCCGTAAGTCATGTTAAATGCCCCGCGCCACGATTTGCCCAGCCCGGTGCGAGCGGTGGATACGATTACAGCTTCAGTCACACGTGTCTCCAGATTCAATTCAAAGAATAAATGTCTGTTTGCTTAATTGGCTAGTGCCACTGCCAAGCCTTCAAGTACATGGCCACGCTCACGAGCCTTGCGCAGCTGGAACGCCGCGCGGCGCGTAACAACCTCGCGACCATGTCCAGATCTTCAAGCCCAGCGACCACCGGCTTCGACGCGTTTAACCAGCAGCGGCGAAATAGCCCAAAACTTGGCCGCTTTGTCTGACTCTTGCGCGTATTGCCCGATGGCACGTGCGATGTTGTACAGACCAATTTGCTCTGCATAATGCATGGGGCCGCCGCGAAATGCCGGGAAGCCGTAGCCACTCAAATACACCACATCAATATCAGAGGCACGCAGTGCTATACCTTCGTCCAGTATTTTGGCGCCTTCGTTAACCAGTGCGCAAAGGCAGCGCATCAAAATTTCTTCATCTGAAATTTTGCGTGGTGTAACACCTTTTTCGGCGCGGTAGGCTTCAATAATCTGTGTAACCACAGGATCAGGAATCGGCTTGCGGTTGCCCGGCTCATAGCGGTACCAGCCTGCAGAGGTCTTTTGCCCGAAACGACCAACCTCGGCCAGCTTGTCGGCAACCATGGAGAAATCTTGATCAGGGTTTTGTGCAGCGCGATGCTTGCGAATTGACCAGCCAATATCTATGCCGGCCAGGTCGCCAACGCGGAATGGGCCCATGGCCATGCCAAAATCTTCAAGCACTTTATCAACCTGCTGGGGCAAAGCGCCCTCAACAATCAGGTCGTTGGTAACGGTGTAATAGCGATGCAGCATGCGGTTACCGATAAACCCGTCGCACACACCCGAGACCACAGGCTGTTTGGCAATTTTCTTGGCCAGGTCGATACATGTGGCCAGCACATCATCGGCGGTCTTTTTGCCACGTACGATTTCAAGCAAACGCATCACGTTGGCGGGGCTGAAAAAGTGCAGGCCAATGACGTCGCCAGGGCGCTTGGTAAAGTTGGCAATAGCGTCGACATCAAGTGTAGACGTGTTCGAGGCCAGAATGGCACCTGGCTTCATTACCTTGTCGAGCGCGATAAACACCTGCTCTTTTACGTCCATGTTTTCGAATACGGCCTCGATCACCAGATCTGCCTGCGCCAGGTCCGCATAGTCGAGTGAGGTGGACAACAAACCCATGCGCTCTTCAACCTGCGCTTGTGTCAGGCGACCTTTTTTCATGGTGTTTTCGTAATTGCGGCGTATGGTGGCCACACCACGGTCGAGCGCGTCCTGCTTGGTTTCAAGCATGGTTACGGGTATGCCCGCGTTCAGAAAGTTCATTGTGATGCCACCACCCATGGTGCCGGCACCAATTACACCTACGACCTTGATGGGACGCAGCGCAATGTCTGAAGCAATACCCGGGATCTTGGTCGCAGCGCGCTCGGCCGCAAAAATATGACGCAGGGCCGCAGACTCAGGCGAACTCATTAACTGCAGGAAAAGCTGACGTTCTTGCTCTATACCCTGATCAAACGGCAGCGAAACACTGCCCGCAACTGCCTCAAGACACTTGAGCGGCGCAGGAAAGCGCTTTGCGCCTGCGGCCAGGTTGGCACGGGCCACCTGCAGCAGCGCCTCGGCGTCAGGCTGGTTAACCTTAAGGTCACGTACGCGCTTGTGCGAGGCGTTTTCTTTTGCCATTTTTTCGGCGAAGGCTGTTGCACTGGCAACCACATCTGTATCAACCACCAGGTCAAAGAGTGGTGTGTCGGCAAGCTTGGTAGCCGACACAATAGTACCGTTCACAATCATGTTCAGGGCTTTTTCAAGGCCTAGCAGCCGCGGTAAACGCTGTGTGCCGCCGGCGCCCGGCAAAATGCCCAGCTTGACTTCAGGCAGGCCTACACGTGCAGACGTGGCGGCTACACGGTAGTGTGCGCCCAGTGCCAGCTCAAGGCCGCCGCCCAGGCAAACGCCATCAATGGCCGCAACAACTGGCTTGACCGATGACTCCAGTACTTTAATCACCGTGCGCAATGTGGGCTCTTGCCCCGCCTTGGGTGTGCCAAACTCGCGTATATCAGCACCACCCGAAAATGCACGTGTGGTGCCTGTGAGCACAATTGCTACGACGTTGTCATCGGCTTGCGCGCGATCAACCAAGGTAACAATGGCGTGCCGCAGGTCAAAACCAAGACCGTTTACGGGAGGATTATCAAAGGTAATGACGGCAGTTTTACCTACCACTTCGTAATGTGCGCCGGGCATGGATACTCCAGAAGATGAGCTAGAAATGCAGGTGATATTCTGCATTGCAGAACTAAATTTTGATTTACTGCAGCTATACTAATCGCTAGTATAGTGGCTGTAAAGCAGTACGTACCCACAAATCCGCCCGAAATATCAATGAACGTTTCGCTGTGCAGAACTAACCGCACAGCCTTCGAAAACAAACAACAGGTCTCATCATGGATATCCAATACACCAGCGATCAACTGGCTTTTCGTGACGAAGTACGCACATTTCTTGCACAGCATCTCAGCAAAGACGTGCAGCGCAAAGTCATGAACGATCAGCCCATCAGCAAAGAAGAGCGTCAGGGCTGGCAACGCACGCTCTACCAGCAAGGCTGGGGAGCGCCCGCATGGCCTGTTGAGTACGGCGGCACCGGCTGGGACGCCATCCAGCGACATATTTTTGAAGAAGAATGCGGTCGCGCCTTTGCGCCCGAGCAACTGCCTTTTGGTCTTAAAATGGTTGCGCCGGTTATTCAGAAGTACGCCAGCCAGGCGCAGAAAGACCGCTTTCTGCCCGGCATTATTTCGGGCGATGACTGGTGGTGCCAGGGTTACTCTGAGCCGGGCGCGGGTTCAGACCTGGCCTCGCTTAAAACAAGCGCCGTACAGCAAGGCGACGACTACATCGTCAATGGCCAGAAAACCTGGACCACACTCGCTCAACATGCCAACTGGATATTCTGCCTGGTGCGCACCAATAGCGAAGTACGTAAGCAGGAAGGCATTTCATTTTTGCTGATCGACATGAACACCCCCGGCATTACCGTACGCCCCATCATCATGTTAGATGGTGGCCACGAAGTAAACGAAGTGTGGTTTGACAACGTACGCGTGCCGGTTGCCAACCGCATTGGCGAAGAAAACAAAGGCTGGACTTACGCCAAATACCTGCTCGGCCATGAGCGCACCAATATTGCGCGTGTAGGCCGATCCAAGGCCATTCTTAACCGGCTCAAGCGCATCGCTGCCTCGCAGCCTGGTAACCGCAGTGACCGTCTTATCGATGACACGTCTTTTCGCGAGCGTCTGGCCATGGTCGAGCTTGAGTTACAGGCACTTGAAATTACCAACCTCAAACTGATTGCCGCTGACGGTCAACAGCGCGCACCTGGCCCTGAAGCATCTATTCTGAAAATAAAAGGTTCGGAAATTCAGCAAGAGCTGTCTGAACTGTCCTCATTAGCGCTGGGTCCCTATGGCATTGCACACATTGCAGCGGATGGCAGCGAGTACGCCAACGGTGTTTCAGACGCCATGCCGGCAGAGTATTACAGCTCTACCGCGCGCTACCTCAATAATCGCAAAACCACTATTTATGGTGGTTCCAGTGAGGTTCAGAAAACCATTATCTGCAAGGCCATACTGGGTATTTAAGCCTTTCTCCGGCCCAGGCCGCAACGTACAACAAGACAATGATCACCCGCAGATACCCGAAAATATCGCGGACAAGGAAAGACTATGAACTTCAACCTCACTGAAGAACAACTAGGCCTCGAAGACACGCTACAGCGCTTTTTGAACAGAGACTACACCTTTGAAAAACGCCGCGCCCTACTCGCGAATGAAGACGGGTTTAGCCGCAGCGCCTGGGCCACCTACGCAGAACTTGGCATTCTCGCCCTGCCATTCCCGGAAGAATTTGGCGGCCTCGACGGTACGGCGGTTGACACGTATCTGGTCATGCGAACTCTGGGTAAAGGCCTTATTCTTGAACCTTACCTCAGCACCATTGTGTTGTGCGGCGGGGTTATCAGCGGCTTTGCCACCCAGGCCCAAAAACAGGTGCTGATCCCGTCACTGGCTTCGGGTGAAAGCTTGCTCGCGCTTGCGCATTACGAACCTCAGTCGCGCTACAACGAATCGCTGGTTGAAACCCAGGCCGTGGCCCAGGGCGACGGCTGGGTGCTAAGCGGCCACAAGGCTGTTGTACTGGGTGCACCCAGTGCTGATCACTTTCTGGTTTCTGCCCGTCTTGAAGGTGACAGCAACAGCGAAGAAGGCGTATCCCTGTTTCTGGTGCCTGCAGATGCCAGCGGCCTGAGCATTAACAGCTGGGTCAATCACGATGGCACCCGTGCCGGTGATGTTGTACTGCAACAGGTCAAGGTTAATGCCGACCAACTAATTGGCGAGCAAGGCAAAGCCATACCCGCCATCAGGCAGGCCATTGCCCTGGCCAACAGCGCCATGGCGGCCGAGACCACAGGCATTATGCGGGCCCTGATTGCCGCAACGCTTGAGTACCTGAAAACACGCCAGCAGTTTGGTGTGCCGCTCAGCACCTTCCAGGCCCTGCAACATCGTCTTGCAGACATGGCCATTGCTGCCGAGCAGGCTGACTCCATGGCCTTGCGTGCCGCCATTGAAATGCAGAATCAAGACCCTACAGCACGCTTGCGTCAGGCGTCGGGCGCCAAAACTTACGTGGATCAACAGGCACGTCTGGTCGGGCAAGATGCCGTCCAGCTGCATGGTGGCATTGGCGTAACTGACGAGCTCGATGTAGCGCACTACTTCAAGAGGCTTACCACGCTAAGCTTGATGTTTGGCGATGCCGCGTATCATCTGCAACGCTACAGCGACATGCTGGAGACCGCTAATGAGCAGTAAAACTGCTGAAGTTGTAATGCAAGTGGCTGATATCCCCGAGGGGTATCAGCCGCTCAGCCGCCCCAGCAATTTCAACACGCTGTGTGGCCCTTACTTTGAGAAAGTCGAAAACGGCGTACACATTGGCCTGGGTCTGCGTATTGAAGGAAAACACCTGAACCAGCGCGACATCACACATGGCGGCATGCTGATGGCGCTGGCCGACAATGCCATGGGTGACATTCTGGCCCGGGCCTACGATTACAAATTCGGGGTGGTAACAGTCAGCATGAACTCTGACTTTCTCAAGCCCGCCGCCATAGGCGACTGGGTGGAAGCCCGACCAGTTGTACACCGCAATGGCAAGACGCTGGCGTTTGCAGAGTGCCCGCTGTATGTAAACGACACGCTTATTTTCAGGGCTAACGGCGTGTTTGCTGTGGTTGAAAGGCGGGGTTAAGGTTCAGGCTGATGCCGTCAGAGAGCTACTAGTAGCCAAGGGCCTCCCCGCCCTCAGTGGCCCATTGCCGTTCTGATCTTTTCAACGGTTTCCAGCAACCGCGGCCGTACATCGTTAAGCAAAAACTCTTTTGAGACTGTAAACGAAGGCGCGCCGCAAGTAATAACCATAATTGGCTGGTTTTTGCTAAGCTGAAAGCCCACAGCAATGGCGTTGACATCTTTTTGCCAATCGCCGAACGAAGTCGTAATGCCAAGCGTTTGGTGCTCAACCACCGCTTTTTCTATGCCATTTAATATGTCTTTTTGTGACCAGGCGTCCAGTTCTCCCAACCGTTCGGCAATTTCGCGCCGCTCAGCTGCCGTGGCAATGGCCAGATAGCCACGCCCCATGGACGAGGTAACAATAGGTATACGCGCACCCACATCAAGGCTTAGCGTGAGCGCCGCCTGGCTGCGGCAGTTTTCGATATAAAGCATAGACAAACGGTCGCGCACGCCCAGCGACACCATAGCCTGTGAAAAATCAGCCAACTCTTGCATATAAGGGCGTGCCACCTGGCGGATATCAAGCTTGGCCAACATACCCACGCCCAGCGACAGCGTGGCCATGCCAATTTTATATTTACCGCTTTCTTCATCGTGAGTCAGATACCCGAGCCGAACCAGCGTCATGGTAAGACGCGATACGGTTGACTTGGGAAGCCGGCAACGCTCGGCAAGCTCTTGATTGCTGAGTACACGGGTACCTGAGCGAAAGCAGGCAAGCACCTCTAGGCCTCGCGCCAGCGCGGTAACAAAATGCCGATCTTCGCCCGGCGGGGTTTTTTCTGAGCGCGTGTTAAGCGCAGTTTGGGATGGGGCTGTACTCATCATAACTAACCTTTGCAAGATAATGCCTTGACGGCCCAAACGGCATTATCAGGCATTCTCATAAGCAACATTGTTTACACCGCACATTCTGCGTACCGGAAATGATATAGCAAATGCAGAACAGCTTCCTCCATGTTTACCCTTGCTTCGGTATAAGCTTATGCAATAGAATGGACTTTGATTCTGCACAGTGGTTTTCGATAGCCAGTTTTTTGGCTGCTCCCTCTCTTCAGATAACCTCATTCAAGGTATACCCAATATGATTAGCTCCCTTAGCCGGCGCATGTCGGTCAAAACCCTGCTGGCCGTCGCAGCCGGGTCCCTGCTTGTGGCAGCCGGTGCTGCTAGTGCAGCCAACGCTGCTTACCCCGACCGCCCTGTTTCATGGGTCATTCCCTTCCCCCCGGGCGGCCCCACTGACGTTTCAACCCGTGTGCTGGCCGAAGCCTTCAGCAAAGCACTCGACGCCACCTTTGTTGCCGAAAACAAACCTGGCGCATCAGGCACCATCGGTGTACGCAACGTCATGCGCAGCAAGCCCGACGGCTACACCATAGGCATGCTTGCATCGCCCAGTCTTACTGCGCCTTATATGCTGGCCGGCACGCCCTATGACCTCAGCAAAGACATCCAGCCTATTGGCGTTGCTTACGTAACCCCGCTCATTCTTGTCGTCAACCCCGAGGTTCTGCCCAATGTTACTGATCTGGCCTCATTGGCCAAGGCAGCCAAAAACGGTGATCTCAACTACACCTCAGCAGGCACAGGCAGCACCGGCAACCTCACCATGGAATTGCTGAAAACTGAAATGGGCTTTGCAGCAACACACATCCCTTACCAAGGCAGTTCGCCCGCCGTTGCCGCCGTACTTGCGGGTGATGTTCCCATCATGTTTTCGGACTCGGTCGCCGTACTGCCCCAGATCAAGGCCGGCAAGCTGCGCGCCATCGCCGTCAACACCGAAAACTTCAACGCGTTGCCTGACGTCAAGTCTTTGAAAGATCAAGGCGTCACAGGTAGCAAGGCTATTTCTTGGGTAGGCGTTTTCGCACCGCTCAAAACCTCTGACGAAGTGCTTGCCAAGCTTTCTGATACCCTCAAAACAGTATTGAAAGATCCGCAAGTTGCTGCACGCATGATCTCGGTCGGCGCCTACCCGGCTTATGGTACTGCCGACGACATGGCAAAGCGCATTGTTACTGATTCGGCCGTCTGGGAAAAAGTCATCAACGACAACAAACTCGGCGCGCGTAACTAAAGCCATGCCAAACACCACACTCTCTTCGCTTCCCCTTGCCGGTGTCCGTGTACTTGATCTCTCCCGCGTTTTCGCGGGGCCGCTTTGCACCATGGCACTCGGAGACCTCGGCGCAGAAATTATCAAGGTAGAGCATCCAGTGCGTGGTGATGACACGCGCGACTGGGGCAAGCGTGTCGGTCCAACTGGCACCACCTACTTTAACTGTGCCAATCGCAACAAGCGGTCGATCACGCTTGATCTGCAGACCAAAGAAGGTCAGGAAATCGCCCGCAAGCTGGCTGCACAATGCGACGTTGTCGTGCAAAACTTCAAGTTTGGCGGCGTAGAAAGGCTCAATCTTGGTTACGAGCAGCTACGCAAAATTCGCCCTGACATCATTTACTGTTCTATCTCGGGGTATGACCGCAGCGGGCCTGAAGCGGCCCGCCCGGGCTACGACCTGGTCATGCAGGGCGAAACCGGCCTTATGTACATGAACGGCGAGCCTACCCAGCCACCGCTCAAGTTTGGCACCTCTGTCGTCGACATGTTTACCGGCATGTACGCCACGCAGGCCATACTGGCTGCGCTTTACCAGCGACGCGGCACAGGCACGGGCCAGCACATCGAGATGGCACTATTCGACAGCGGCGTCATGGTTTCGGCATTTTATGGCCTTGAATCGCTGCTTATTGGTGAAGACGTGCCACGTTGTGGCAACTCGCATCCTTCTATCGTGCCCTACGGCGTGTTCGAAGCTCAAGATGGGCCGCTGGTACTTGCCGTAGGCAATAACGCCCAGTTTGCCCGCTTTTGTACTGACGTGATCGGGCGGCCCGAGTTGGCT
Source organism: Pusillimonas sp. ANT_WB101 (assembly GCF_008369125.1). Classification (NCBI taxonomy): domain Bacteria; kingdom Pseudomonadati; phylum Pseudomonadota; class Betaproteobacteria; order Burkholderiales; family Alcaligenaceae; genus Pusillimonas; species Pusillimonas sp. ANT_WB101. Next base: position 1,131,507 of record NZ_VOAY01000001.1, read on the forward strand.
ACAGATGAGCGGTTCCGCACTAATCTTGGCCGTTCCAAGCACCGCGAGGCATTGTTGCCCGTCATCAACCAAGAGCTCGCTGCACGTAAACGCAAAGACCTGCTCCAGGGTTTGTCGGCAGCCAACATACCGTGCGGCGAGGTACTAGGGCTGCACGAGGCGTTAACGTCTGAGCGTGCGCAACAAAGTGGCTTAATCCAGCACTTTGGCCTGCCCGATGGCAGCCAGGCGCACATCATGGCACCGCCGTACAAGCTTAATGGTGAACGCCCTCCAGTGCGCCGTGGCCCACCCCAACTGGGTGAAGCCACCGACGAGGTTTTGCACGCCATGCTTGATCTGTCTGAGGAAGATCTGGCCAAGCTGCGAGACCAAGGCGTGATCTAGGCATATACCCGTAATACCCTCGTCGCGCGTAACCGTGGTTTCCCGCGTGTGCGGGCAGGACGAAGGTGTTAGTAAAAGGCTGCAGGGCCAAGAGGGCTAACCATTAAGGCTAGCCCTCTTGCCGTTCAAGCTGCACCACATTCAAGTGGCATCACACTGAAGCTGCAGCATGTTCAGGTTGCACCACGTTTAAGCTGCGCCACAATCAAGCCGCACCTCGTTCAAGCCGCACCACATTCAAGGCATTGCCAAACACCTCGTGGGCCAGGGGCAGCAAATGCTCATGATGCGTTAAAAACAATACTTGGGTATGCTGCGAAAGTGTACGCAACGCTTCCAGGCCTGCCCTTGATCGTGCATCATCAAAGTTGATGAACAAATCATCAGCAATAAAGGGCAATGCGCGAGCATGAGTCAGGTGCAGTTCCAGCGCAGCAATGCGCAAGGCCAAGAACAACTGATCGCGCGTGCCTTCGCTCAGCCCTGCCACCTCAACACGTTGTTCATTTTGCCGCCTTGCCACCAGCGCCGGCGGCTGTACTTCATAATCCACCCCCAGCCTCACAAACTGGCCCAACGTCAGGCCTGAGAACACCTCACCCGCCCGTTGCAGCATAGGCCCCTGTTGCTGATCCCGATAACGATCAATTGCCCATCTAAGCAAACGGCCCGCCGTAGCTGCCTCCAGGTATTGCTCGGCAAGCTCCTCCATTTCGGCCAATGCTTCCTGGCGTCGGGCCTCCGCCGTCGCTGCGTCAGACTGACCGTTAATCAATGAAAACGCCTGCTCGGCCGTTACTCGTTGCTGATAAAGCATATGCAAGTGTTCACTGATCTCAGCCACGTCACGTTTCGCCTGTTCCAGCAAACTTTCTACTTCAGCTGGAGCATACTCGGCCACTTCAGCTTCGATTGCCTCACGCGACAAACCATCGCTTCCGCGCGTGACGGCCGCAACGGCTTCTGCAATTGTCTGCTGCAAGGCCCGATACCGGTCTGAACGCTCGGCCATTGGCAAGGCCTGGGCAACATCGCGCGTGCCAGCCAGCGACAGCAAGGGATTAATGCGTGCTTCAGCATTCGCAATGGCTGCCGCCGCATCACGCTTTTGTTGCTGCGCCGCTGCAATGGCACCATCGATGCGCTCCGCTGCGTTGAGCGCTTCCTGCGCTGCCCGCAGCCGGCGCATCAATACACGGGCCAGATCTGCCCCATCAGCGCCTGGCACCACCTTTTCACCCACTGCGTTGGCGAGTTGCTGCGCCGTTTCGTCCAGGCGCTGCAGGTCGTGCAGCATAGTGTCAACACGCGTACGACGTATAACCTGCGCCTGAGATAGTTTGTCTGCCACGCGGAAGGCCAGCCCGACTGCTTCTTCGGCCTCAGCCTGAGACCCTATCGCTTGCTGCAGCCTGGCATCCTGCACGGCCTGCTGCCACTGCTGCTGCCAAGCCTCGAATGCTGCATCGGCCTGCTGCGCCTTTAGCTTCAAGGTATGGAGCGCCGATTCAGCCTGCGCAACTTGCTTGGCCAGACTGGCCTGCTGGGATCGTGCCGCATCCAGGCGTTGAACATGCGCAGCTGCGGTCACAACCAGTGCTGGCAGATCAGGCGTATCGCTCATACCGCCTAAATCGACCGATTCTGCCTTTAACGCGCTTGCCAGCGCCTGCGCCGCCTGAGCGTAAGCGTCTTGCTCAGCGTTCAGCTCTGACTCACGCTGACGCAAAGCAGCGTCAGCCGTCAATGCCACATCGCGTTTGCCTAGCCAGTCTGGCATGTCGCCTAGCGGCATCCCGGCAACGCCCGCCTCATCAACAATCGCCGCCCACATTAGGTCATGATCTTGCAGCGCTTTTTCGCTGTCTGAAACGGCCTGTAATTTATGATGCAACGACTCTTCGACCTGCTCGGTGGCATGGCGCACAGCCTGAAATGCCGCCGCTTCTGCAGAATAGCCAAGCTGGGCGTCCACCAGTTCATCAGCCAGCCGGATACCCGCGTCGACCAGCGGCCCACCATCATCGAGCGCGAGCTCGCCATGTTTGACCTGCAGCCAGGCTTGGTCGCGCTGCAAACGCGCCTGATGGACCTCGGCCTTCGTGACCAGCTTTCCACCCTGTTCAAACTGTTTGGCCTCCAGCTTGAGACGTGCAAGCTCGGCCTTATCCTGGGCAGCGCGTTCGTGTGCATCACTTAGCTGTCGAGCCAGTCTTTCACGTTCGCGACCCAAATCAACCACGCGGGCAGAGGATGGCAGCGACAACGTGCGCAGCGTGTGGATATCCATAGACCATCGCCCCAACTCGGCCAATGCGCTCTGCAACAACACGTGCGCCTCACCGACCTTTTGACGCAGGCTGCTCAAACGTGCGGTACCCGCCCTAAAGCCTTGCGCCTCTTCGAGTGCCAACCTGAGCGGCACAGATACCTCAGTGGTAGCAAGCTGCTGCGCCTGCTGCTGTTGTGTGTGAAGCTCGCGGTTTTTTTCATCAACAGCTTCCTTAGCCCACTGTTTTGCCTGATGCAGGCCGCCATACTGTTGCAACAGTTGCGTAACGCGTCGCAGCGCACGCTCATCGGGCAGCGTTGCTATCAAAGCCTGTGCCTCGATTGGCCAACCCAGCCGTGCAGCCCCGTCGAGTGCGGCTTCAAGCAAACCATCAGCCTCAGCCTCACGCAGCGGAATATCGCGACGATGATTAACACATGCCCCGCGCAGCACGTCGAGGTTTTCAATGTCGTCCGCCATCTCAAGCACGGCGCGATCAACCACAATGGCCTCGCGCTCCTGCTCTCTGGCTTGCACGTCTTTACCGCGTTCTTCCAGAACGCGCTGGGCAACCTCAAGATCAATCTGCGTCTTTTGCAGGTCGGTATAGGCCGTCGGCGGGAACGTGACCACCTTTCCTAGCGCTGTAAGCTCAGCCTCTTTTTCTTTAAGCATCTGCAGGGAAGGTGCCACACGCCGCACGCGCTCCAACCGTGATCGCAAGGTATCAAACTGCAGGCGTTTATCGTTGGCAGCATCAATGGCCTGATTAACCTGATCAAGCGCTTCTTTGGCTTCGGACCAAGCGCGCGTGCGCACGGTCGACGACTTTAACGCCGCCAGGGCCTCGTTATAGCGTGCCTCCGCCTTTGCATACTCTGTACTGCTGCTGCGTTTGGTCCAGAGCTGTGCGGCACGTGCCTCAAGTGCCTCGCGTACCGGCCCAAGGCTGGCCACACCTGCCGCTGACTGAAACAGCACCTGCCCGACCTCATCAGAAGCCTTGAGCAAGCTTTCTCCACCGGCGATCAGCCTGGTGTGATCCAACCCAAACATATTCTCAAAAAAGGCCTTGCTGGTGTCACCTAACAAGGGCTGCAAAAAAGTTTCGGGTAATTTTTCATCTTCAGGCGTGCGTAGTGGAGTACGGCCGCGCACACGGTGAAACACGGTTTCCTGACCGTCTGCTTCGAGTACACCACCCAGCCTAAGCTCGCTCAAATCGTGCAGAAAGCCCAGCGGTGTACGCTGGGGCATACCGAATAACCACTCGGCAACCGCACTGCGCACCGTAGACTTGCCAGCTTCATTTGGCCCCACAATCAGATGAAAATCGTGAGTGGCTGTCGGGAAGGCCAAAGACTCGTCATGGAACTTGCCATATTTGATTAGATCAAGACGTTTGATACGCATGGCTTATTCTCCCTCAGCCAGACGGGCAAGCAGTGCGGGTGAAACCTGATTTACCAGATCAGCGAAATCGCCTGCCCGCGCCAGCGAGAGCAAGGGTACATCATTGTTGACATCTGCTACTACCCTGCCAAAGAAAGGCTGAAGCTCGCTCTGCAGCGCCGCCAGAAAATCCGGGTCGTCTGCCGCGTCTGCCAAAATTGCCTGCAGATCGGCAATGGCATCAAACCGCGAATGCAACGCCAATGCATCTTCAAGCGGCTCGGTAGCCACCTTAACCTTCTCCAGCCATACCTTATCATTGCCCAACACGGCGATCTGACTGCGCACCTCGGCATGTAGTGTCTGCGCGTTGCCAAACAGCGGGCCGTGCATGGCGCTGCGACCGCGCAGGGTAACCCTTACCGCACGCGGCACATGCTCATCAATGGAAAGCAGGTTCTCAAGCGCAGCGCCGGTCTGCCTTGCAATGTCGGCCATAGAAGTACACCCTGAGACATCAAGGTCTAGCGCCTCCCAGCGCAGTACATCAATGAACAGGCGCTCAACCTGTGTATGGCCCTGGTCTACGGTGACCAACACGGCGCCCCTGCGCCCGGTCTCGCGAATATGCCGACCCTGCAGGTTTCCGGGGAACACAATGACAGACTGTTCGTCCCATTGCTGAAACTCATGCACGTGCCCCAGTGCCCAATAATCGTAGCCTCTGGCATGCAGTTCTGCGCGGGAACACGGCGCATAATTGGCGTGAGTGCTAGACCCTTCAAGAGCGGTATGCAGCACACCAATGTTGTAATACCCGGGCACTGGTTCCGGGTAGCCCAGAACCAAATTATCAACCACCGCCTTGGTGCGAAAACTTTGCCCGTGCAGGGCCACTTTCAAGTCATCAAGCCGGAAAACCTCAGGCTTGCGTGCACCGAACACAGACACATTGTCAGGTAGGGTGAGTTTTTTGGTCATCTCGCTTTCGGCATCGTGGTTGCCATAAAGCAGAAATACCGGAACACACGCACGCCGCAAACGCCCCAACTGCTGGCTAAAGAAAATACCCGTATTGTGATCGCGCCAGTCACCGTCATAGAGATCACCGGCGATCACCATAAAATCAACATCTTCTTCGATGGCGTGGTCTACCAGCTTTACCAGCGCATCGCGCGAGGCATTGCGCAACAGCTCCGCCGGTGCGTCGGGGTAAGCGCTAAGGCCATGCAGTGGGCTGTCAAGATGAATGTCTGCGGCGTGGATAAACTTCACGTGTTTATAACTCCGGGGGGTGTGTAGTTGCTAGCTTGAGTACTTGTTTGCCAGGATGCCAGATTATCAGGAGGTTAGATTGTCAGTTTACTGAGCTGATTAGTGCATTAGCTTGCAGTTAAGTGTTCAAGATTTAAGGCTAGCATGTTGGTTACTGACGTTCCTCTTTGCCTATCAAACCTGCCTCACTGCCGTCAATGATAGCGTGCCGCCATGCAACGGGCGTGATCAGCGAGGTAGACATGGCCGGCACATGCCACACAACATGTCGCACCCGTTCTGGCCTAGACTGAGTGTGCCTGATAAATACAGGCGGCTTTCCAGAATTAATCCAATTAATACGATGACTCAACATCCCTATTCGCACGCACTAAACAAAGCCGCCGAGCTCATCTGCAGCGCGGACAGCATTTTAATCACGGCAGGTGCCGGCATGGGTGTTGACTCAGGCTTGCCTGATTTTCGTGGCGATGACGGCTTCTGGCGCGCCTACCCTGCCCTGCGCCGGGCAGGGTTGTCTTTCATTGACATGGCGTCCCCCATCCATTTCCAGAAAACGCCGCATCGTGCCTGGGGTTTTTATGGCCACAGGCTGGCTATGTATCGAGAAACAGAACCACATGAAGGTTTTTATATATTGCGCGACATTGCAGCCCGCTTGGAACATGGCGCGTTTGTTTTTACCAGCAATGTTGACGGGCATTTTGGCAAAGCAGGCTTTGACGACAGTCGCATGGTCGAATGTCATGGATCAATTCATTACTTGCAGTGCCTAAACACCTGTCAGAGCGAAGTGTGGCCCGCCACGAACTTTACGCCGCAGGTGGATGAACAGCGCTGTGAATTGCTAAACGATACACCTGTGTGCCCATATTGCAGCGGCATCGCACGCCCCAATATTTTGATGTTTAACGACTGGGATTGGGTGGAAGCTCGCAGCGAGCAACAACACCATGCACTTGGTTTGTGGCGCCGCAAGGTTCGAGCCCCGGTCGTCATTGAGTTGGGTGCCGGTACGGCTCTGCCGACCATACGATACTTTGGCGAACAGCAGCGCGTACCGCTGATCCGCATCAACCTGCGTGAAGCGCAGGGGCATCACCGAAAAGAAATAGTGTCACTGCCCATGCGGGCGTTGGATGCATTAACTAGCCTACACGGCGCATTAGATGGGCGCGGATTTTTTTAATATTTCGATTATTCAAAAACAGCCTCGAGACGCTTTGCCTCCAATACGTTGAGCGTCCAGCGTTGAAGAGTTTCTGTGTCTGCCTGCGCAATGCGGGTGGTTACCCACGCGGGCAACTGACCAAACCGGCGCTCAAGCATTGCTGACAGCAGCCGTGCGGCGCTGTTTCTACCTTCTTGAAGTCCTTCTTCACGGCCTTTTTGCAGGCCTTTTTGCAGGCCTCGGGCCTCACCTAAACGTTCGATGCTAGTTACATAAGGCATGTTGAGCTCCGTTTCTATTGCTCCTACGGCCTGTTCAAAGGCCGGTTCAAGATCTTTGGGAAGACACATTATCCAGTCGATAATGCGGAATAGCTGCTGGATGCGCCGGCGATCGTAACGATGCTGAAACAGCAAGCGAATAAGCCTGACTTTAGTCAACAGGCGCTCGCTTGCACCATGATGCGCCTGGGCATCTAGCTGGGCCATTACCACTAAAGCAAACGGATTGAGCGCCGCAAGATCAACCAATGACACTCTGTCGTCCTCCCAACGGCGCAAGTGTACGACGGGAAAACGAAAACACATTTGACATTTGCCCAGACGTTGACGGTGCACCAAAACGGATGGCCCGTCTGTGCTTGAAGTAAGAATGGCCAGGCTATAAAACGAAGTATTCTTGGCATCCAGCTCAATCGGGCCTGAAGAACCCACGCCCGCCATTTTCTGCCTCACGTAGCGGTCCCATATGCGATAAAAATAGGTGAACATGCGTTGAGCCAGCTGGGCAAGGCTTGTGCCGCTTGGCGGGCCGCTTTCAACTTCAACATGCACCAGAACCCAGGCCTGGCCATTATCAAGACGATGCAGCTTGACGAGTTTGTCAGCATAGCGACGCCCATTTGGCGAGTCGGAGGCAAGGGCTTGCAGCTCGGTATCAAGAAACACCGGCGCGACGGACCAGTCAATGAGCGCATGCAGTTCGGGCGCCAGTAACGCGACGAAATCTTCAAAAAAGTAATCAAGCGCCTCTTTCCAGGGGCTGTCGTAATCAGTGAGGGTTTGGGTCATGGACGCTGTCTTTGCGGTTGCAATGCAGAAAAAGCCATGTTGCAGGCCGCAGCGACAGCGAACAAGACGTAATGCACGCAAAGGTCCTGCCTGAAAACGTTTGCTACAGGCCTGCTAGAGCTTGTCAGCGCGCTTAGGTCGGCGTAGTGCCGCACACACTACAATACCCACACAAATGCTCATTAAGCTGGCTCAACTGTCAGCGGGTACTTGCCTTGCGTCGTACATTACGGGTTGACTTCGCAGGTTAAACGTCAATTTTCAATCGGGCCGCCCTGCTATCGTACGCTGCCAGATCAACGCACCCCGAGCTCAAATAAAAGCCCGTCTACATAACATGAAGTTACCCAACGCCAGTAGTACTGGCAAATACAGCGAATTGCGCGGCGACCCTGATTTCATGCTGTCGCTTGCGCGCGGCATAGAGGTGTTGCTTGCATTCTCTGAAAGAAAATCGGCTGCCAGCGTTGCCGATCTGGCTGCACGCACACAGCTCGACAGGGCTGTGGTCAGGCGTTGTCTTTATACGCTTGAACAGCTAGAAATGGTCGAGCGTAGCGATGGTAAATACAGGTTAAAGCCGCAGGTGCTAAAAATAGGTCATGCCTATTTTTCATCTGAAGCCATTATTACCCGTGCCCAGCCCCTGCTGGATACGCTTAGCGAACAAGTACATACCAATTGCGCCCTAGCCATACTTAATGATGAAGACGTGGTTTATCTTGTGCGCTCACAGAGCAAAAAGCTACTGCCGCAGTCGCTGGGCATGGGAAGCCGTCTGCCCGCGTATTGCACATCGCTGGGGCGCGTATTGCTGGCAAACCTGCCGGAAGAAGAACTAAACCTGTATATGGCCAAGATCAGGCTTGAACCCTACACAGAGTTTACCGTTACTCAAGAGCCTGCCTTGCGCGCAGCGCTGCAAGCCGCCAAAGCTGACGGCTACGCCATTGTTGACCAGGAAATGGGCCTGGAGCTTAGCGGTATCGCTATACCCATACAGGTGCCCGGCTATGAGTTCTTAATGGCGCTAAGCGTCACGTCCAACCCCAAGTATGTGCATACCAACGAGATCAAAGACAGATATCTGACCGATATGCTGGCGACGGCCGAAAAATTGCGCCGTCTCTAAACAAGCACACTATTAAAGCCTCAGGTATCCAACCTCGCATCTCCCGCAATACGCCTCCGTGATGCCCACGTTAACCGCTCGCATCAAGAAAGAAACTTGCTGAAAACCTTTTGCGCGTAGTCTGAATTAATCTGTTCATTGAACACTTGCACTTCGTAATCAATTGCCGCTGTCAGTGCCGACTGATTGGTGTATTTCAGCATATGCTTGCTCTGGCGCACGGCATCGCCATGCAGTTTCTCCAGGTTGCTGGCAGTGGCTCTGGCTCGCTCCAGCGTTTTGCCTTCTTCAGCAAGGGCTGTGGCAAAACCAGTTTGCACCGCTTCAGTGCCATCGAAAGGCTGGCATTCTACAAGCCACTGCATGGCTTTGCGCAACCCGACCAGGCGTTCCATCAAAATAGTAGAGCCACCTTCAGGGCATAAACCCAGTTCGGTAAACGGCATGCGAAAGCGCGTATTAGCCGTGGTATACACAAAGTCAAAATGCTGCAGCATGGTCGAGCCTATGCCAATCGCAAAACCCTCCACTGCCGCGATAAGCGGGCATTTCGTCACGGCGAGCTGTCTTAAGTACTTGACGGCAGGCGAATCGCTGCCATCACGTTTTTTTTGAAAATCTTTAATATCTGCGCCGGCTGTAAATATGCCGCCCGCACCATAAACAATAATGGCCTGGCATGTGGGTACACGATCAGCGCCTGCAATGGCTTCGGTCAGGTCGTCATACATGACATGGCTTAGTGCATTTTTCTTCTCAGCCCGGTCTATGCAAATTTCGAGAACGTTTTCGTTCCAATGTGTTTTGATCATTGTGCAATCCAATTATTTTCCAGCAGTAATCTCGGCGTCTTTGCGAGCGTTGGCCGTGCCTATGACACCACGGCTTCCAAGCTGCTCGAGCTCAGCGTCAGACAAACCCAGAAGCTCACCCAGCACACCATGCGTGTGTCGCCCCAGCGACGGAGCAGCCGTGTGGTGACGAACCGGGGTATCGCTAAACTTGATGGGATTGGCTATGTTCTTAACCATCGCGCCGCTCTCTTCCGACTTAACCGAAACCACCATCTCACGATGAACAACCTGTGGGTGCTCAAACGTCTGGCGGTAGTTATTGATTCGGCCGTGAGGCACATCGGCTTGGGTCAATGCTTCCAGCCAATGGGCCGTGGTCTTGCCCGCCACAGTTTCTTCAACGGCTGCCAATAACGCTTCACGGTTAGTAATACGACCGGCAGCCCGCTTATAAACCGGGTTATTCAGCAGATCATCACGCTCAATCGCGTTGCAAAACTTGGCCCATTGCGAATCATTGCCCACGGCGACCACTATGCTTGCGTCCTGGGTTTTCAATACCTGATAAGGCACGAGCGCAGGGTGTGCATTACCCCAACGCACTGGCTCTATATCGTTAACCAGCTGAAACAGCCCCTGGTTTGAAGACAATGCGGTCATGCAATCAAGCAAAGCCATATCTATGTATTGGCCCACGCCTGTAGTGTGACGCGCGTTAATGGCAGCGAGAATGGCGGTAGACGCATACAAACCTGTTGTCAGGTCAGCAATGGCCACGCCTACCTTTTGCGGTCCACCGCCGGGCAAGTCATCGCGCTCGCCGGTAATACTCATCAGGCCAGCTTCGGCCTGAAACACAAAGTCGTACCCTGGGCGACTTGCATACGGCCCACTCTGGCCATAGCCAGTAATAGAACAATAAACAATGCGTGGATTTATCTTTCGTATGGTTTCGTAATCAAGCCCATACCGGGCCAGATCACCCACCTTGAAGTTCTCGATGAACACATCGCTGTTTACGGCTAACTTACGCACAAGCTCGGCGCCTTCTTGCGTCGCAATATCGATGGCTACCGACTTTTTATTGCGATTGGTCGAAGCGTAATAGGTGGAGTCCTCAAACTGCTCGCCAAGTTCATCCTGTACATATGGGGGCCCCCAATGCCGCGTATCATCACCACGTTTGGGATGCTCGATCTTGACTACATCGGCCCCCATATCGGCAAACATCTGCGTGCACCATGGGCCCGCAAGCACACGGGTTAAATCAAGAACGCGAATATCTTCCATAGCGCCACGCATGTGCTTACTCCTTGGCTGGCAGTGGTTGCTGAATAGACTTGTACTCAAGAAACTCTTCCAGCCCGGCAGAACCGGCCTCACGTCCAATGCCGCTCATGCCAAAACCGCCAAATGGTGCCAAGGGGTTAAACGGCGCACCGTTTAAGTCGACCTGGCCTGCACGCAACTGGTTTGCCACGCTCATGGCCTCTTCAGGTTCGCCCCACACCGCAGCGGCCAGCCCATAGTCAGTATCGTTGGCAATGGCAACGGCCTCTTCCACCGTTTTATACGTAAGCACGCTAAGCACGGGGCCAAACACTTCTTCGCGAGCCAACACGTTATCCGGCTTAACCTCCAGCACCATAGGGCTGACGAAAAAGCCTTCGGAAGGGATTTCAGTAACCGATGCAATAACCGAAGCGCCCTGCTCTATGCCTTTGCGCACCAGATCTTGAACACGTTGCTGCTGTGTTGCCGAAATAACCGGGCCAAGCCGCGTGGTGGCTTCCAGGCTGGCGCCTACCGTCAGCTTTTTAACCTCAGCAGCGATCAGCGTCTTAAATTCGTCGAGCTTGTCTTCTGGCACCAGCACGCGCGTCAATGCGTTGCAAGTTTGACCGTTATTCAACATGCAGCCGCCCAAGGTGCCTTTTATGGCGCGCAGCAGGTCGGCAGAAGGCAAAATAACCGAAGGCGATTTGCCGCCAAGCTCCAGCGACACCTTTTTAACGGTGGCAGCGGCCTCACGCATAACGGCTTGCCCCGTGGCTGTCGAACCCGTAAAGCTCACCATATTTACAAGCTTGGACGTAACCATAGGCATGCCCACTTGCGCGCCATTGCCGTTCACAATATTTACCACGCCCGCAGGAAAGCCCGCCTCGTGTACGGCCTCGGCAAACAAGCGTGTGGTTTCAGGCGTAAGTTCGCTGGGCTTGAGTACTACCGTGTTGCCGCACAACAGCGCAGGCACAACCTTGAGCACAATTTGGTGCAGTGGAAAATTCCACGGCGTAATGCAGGCCACAACGCCTACCGGTTCGCGCACCACCAGCGAATTAGCGACTTCACGCGACCACTCAAACGCTTCAGCAACCTTGACGAAGTTTGCGCAATTACGTATTGGCGCCATCGTCTGCACATAATGCGAAATTTTTAGCGGTGTGCCTACTTCGCTCGCAATGGTACTGGCCAGCACTTCAGCGCGATGGTTCAAGGCTTCAGCCAAACGCTTGACCGCATCAATGCGTTCCGTTAACGGTGTGCGAGCCCAACCCGACAACGCGGAGGCGGCTGCAGTGATGGCAGCTTGCGCATCTTCAGGTGCACCAGTGGGTACCTGCGAACCAACGCTGCCCGTGTTTGGGTCGGCAATCGCCATGGTGGCATCGCTGACAGAAGCCTGCCATTGGCCGTTTACGTAATTTTGAAAAACTTCACTCATGACGCGATCCCCGTTTCAAGTGGCAGTATCAGCTCAGGCTTGCCCGACCAGCCCCAGGCCAGTGTTGTGCGCGATACACCCAACAGCACGCCGTTAAGCGCGGCGGGGTGAACCCACAGTCCGTCCTGCTCTACAGGCGTGGTGGTGCGGCGTGTGTACTTCTGGCCACGATCTTCAAGCCGGGCAATAATATCGGCCAGGTTATTGGTTTCGATGTAGCACATGTATAGCGCATCGCCACGCTTTTTGACGAAGCGCCCCATTGGGAAGGCAACATCATGCGCTTCAGATAATTCAATACGATCAAGGCGGTCGGGGTGAAACCGCAATAACACCCCTTCATAGCCAAACCGTGCAAACGTAATGCCTACAAAGTTTTCTTCGTCCAGCTTAAGCTTGTCCCGATAATGATCTGCTACGGTTTGCCAGCGGGTATCCAGTACCTGCGTAATCTCATAAAGATAATCTACAGGGCCCGAATAACGCTCTACGGGTTGTGCTTGCTCTTCTGAAATGGCCAACGCCAGGCCAAACATATCGGCTTTTTCAGGGTAAAGACGCCCGTCTTCTTCTTGAAACTTAATGCCTGATTGTTTGAGCGTTTCACGGCATGCGTTCATATCCGCCACGGAAACGCCGCCGCAGAAAAGACCTTCGCCGAACTGAGTCACATGTTGCTGTATGGCGCCCTCGGCCACAGCCTGGCAAAGCTCTACCTGGCTTCTGCCCAACTGCAGGATACGCCGCTTGGCACCCAGTAGTGGGCTGTCTTGCTCATCAATAACTACTGCGGCCAACAACGCCTGGTAGTTTTCTGTTGCCTGGTCAAGGTCTTTTACAGCGACCAGAATCCGGTCAGTACGCTCAAACATACATACTCCTGTGTAAACGTTGATATAAATTAGTTGCTGGTCTTAAGATTTAGCTCTTTGATCAGAGCACCCCAGCGAGCATTCTCGGTTTCGACGAACGCACCGTACTCCTCGGGGGTGCTGGGCGTCATGTCCACATTCTGGCGGCTGAAATATTCAATAATCTCGGGCTTGGCCTGAATTTTGCGCAACACGGCGTTGAGCTTGTCGATAATGGGGCGCGGTGTGCCTTTGGCAACATGCAGGCCAAACCATGACGACACCTTGTAATCAGGGTAGCCGCTTTCGGCCAGGGTGGGCACGTCAGGCAGAGCCGCTGAACGGGTGTCTTTGGTAATGGCAAGAGGAATGATTTTTCCTGACTTGATGTGTGGCAAAGCGGTATTGATGCTGTCAAACATAATATCAACATCGCCGCCAAGGAGGCCGACCATGGCAGGCGAGCTACCCTTGTAGGGTACATGCAGAAATTTGATATTTGCTTCTTTGGCAAGCATCTCCGCCGACAGGTGCGACGATGAGCCAATACCAAACGAGGCGTACGTTATCGCACCGGGGTCTGCTTTGGCTGCCTTCACCACCGCTGCCACATCAGGAAACTTGTCAACATTGGCCGCATTAATGACCAGCACATTATTGGCTTCAGCAACCTTGCCTACCGGCAACAGATCGTCTGGCTCATAGGGCATGTCATCGCGCAAAAACTGGTTGACGCTGACCTGGCCGATAGCACCAAACATAATGTTGTAGCCATCTGGTTTGGAACGTGCCACGCTGCCCGCCGCAATGGCACCATTGGCACCGGCCTTGTTCTCGACAATAACAGCCACACCCAGCTCTTCCGCCAGATCCACAGCCAAGCGTCGTGCGATCACATCGTTGATGCCACCAGCTGGGTAACCCAGTACCAACGAGATCGTTCTCGTGGGGTAGTCATCGCCCTCAGCCTTTACGGGCTGGCTGATCAGCATACCGGACGTGGCCAGCAGAGCCAGCGAAATCGCGCCACTCAGTGCGCGCCTTCTTAAAGAGAATTTATTGGATTTCATGTCTTCCTCGTAGCTATAACGTTTTGTCATGCAAAGTATGGAGCGAACTGGCTTACGTGGACGCGCGAAAATCACGATTTTGTGCGTTAATCGCGCATTTAGGAGTGGGATCTCTTCCGTACAGGGGAATGCTCTATACGAATGCCTGTGCAGCAAGGCCACAACACGAGGCCCCGCTCGAACGAATGCGAAAGGTGGAGTGCTTGTGCGGAACAGATCGCGCACATTTATTGCAGAAGTAGCCGTGTTGCTTTAACCAACACGCATATTGCAAACACTCACAACCACTTTTGAACTAGGTTTTTGGAAAGCAAAATATGGACTGGTGGGCGATTTATTCGGCGCCCCTTGAATTGTTTAATAATGTGCGTTTAATTGGCCCAGACGTCCAGCCCAAAACCTCAGCCCATTTGCTGCACCAACCCCTCTACCTGCTCCGCAAGGTCCAGCAAAAATGCTTCTGAATACCATTTTCCGCAAAGCTGCAGCCCTATGGGAAGCCCGTTTGAAGACGTACCACAAGGCATGGACAATGCGGGGTGTCCTGTCAGATTCATGGGGTAGGTATACGGGTACCAGGCACCGCGTATCGTTCCTGCGGGCTCGCCGTCGATGACGACAATACCGTTGGGATCTTGGTCTATGGACAGCGGAGGAGCTGAAACCGTCGGTGAAAGCAGCACGTCGTATTGCTCAAACAGCTTTTGCATATCTTGAAAGCAACGGGTGCGGGCGAACGCGGCTTCATGCAGGGCAACCGCTGTATGGTTCAAACCGCGTTCGGTCAATGCCACCAGCGCAGGGTCGAGCTGCGCGCGAAATCGTGCCAGATGAGGCTGTACGCGTGCCGCGGTCATGCTTTCCAGAATGACTAAAAAGTGCTGCTCCAGCGCGACAAAATCCAGTGAGACTTCTTCGACGATGGCGCCGGCCTGCTCCAACGCGCGCGCCATGGCGTCGGTGGCTGCTTTTACCTCATGGTGAACACGATTGCCGCAGGTCGGCATATACGCTACACGTAGGCCTTTCAGTGCTACCGCGTCCAGGCCAGAAAACAGTGCACCCGTGTTGCTTTGCTGCTGCGACATGCTCGGCTGCCCTGTCCCACCTTGCCGCTGCATCTGGTTCGGCTGCCCTGTTCCGGTTAGCTGCTGTGCCATGCTCGGCTGCCCCAACCTGCTTAGCTGTTGCGCCCGGCTCAGCTGCCCCGCCCCGCCTTGCTGCGCCAACCTGCTCAGGCTTAGGCCCCACGGGTCCCGCGCATGCGGCCCGTTGAGCACCGAGTAAAAAAGCCGGGTGTCGGCCACGTCGCGCGCCATAGGCCCCACATACGAATTGGCCGAGAAAAGATCAGCAGGCTGCAGGTTGGCAATATCGCCCAGCGTTGCTTTCAGCCCGACAATACCGCAGCATGAAGCGGGAATGCGAATGGAGCCGCCACCGTCCGACCCGAGCGCAATGGCCCCCATACCCGTTGCGACGGCAACCGCAGCGCCACCGCTGGAAGCACCACAGGTAAATGCGGGGTTGATAGGGTTTAAGGTACGCCCGAATATTGGCGCATCCGTACTTTGTTTTGCACCAAATTCGGGCGTCGTCGTCTTACCCAGCAAAATGGCGCCAGCTGCCTTGCTGCGTGCCACAGCCACGGCATCTTCTTGCGGAACGAAGTCAGCAAATATGGCTGAACCCATGGTGGTGCGTACACCTGCGGTAAGCGTAAGGTCTTTAACGCTATAGGGCACGCCATGCAAAGGCCCGAGAGGTGCGCCCGCCATCACCTGCTGTTCAGCGACTTTGGCGGCCTCCATGGCAGCATCGGCGGTCACGGTAATGAACGCGTTCAAGTGTTTGTTAGCTTCAATACGCCGCAGCGCGGCCTCAACCACCTCGACCGGCGACACCTTTTTTTCTCGCACCAGCGCAGCCAACTCACGCGCAGGAAGGTTTAACTCATCATGCTTGTCGTTCATAACATCCACCGCCCACCGTCCACCATAATTGTCTGCCCCGTTATGTAACGGGCTTCTTTGCTCGCCAGAAACGCTACCGTGGCGGCCACGTCATCGGGCGACCCCACATAGCCTGCAGGTGTAGTCGCCTTAATATGATCAATAACTTTGGCGCTGAGGCGATCATGCGCACGCGTTGCAATCGCACCCGGGCACACCACGTTAACCGTAATGCCATGCGCCGCCAGTTCTCGCGCCAGCGAGCGGCTAAACCCCACTACACCCATTTTCGCGCTGGCGTAATCGGCCAAGCCCACGTCGCCTGCAAACGCGGCATTGCTGCTCATATTGATAATGCGGCCATAACCGCGTTCTTTCATGCCCGGCGCAACACGTCGGCTGGCACGCATGGCTGTTAACAGCGACACCTCGAGCACGAAGCGCCAGGTTGATTCTTCCGACTCAAGAAACGGCGTTGCCTTTTCGCGCGCGCTCTGCCCAACGTTATTGAACAGCACCTCGACCGGCCCCAGTTGCGACGCAACCTGATCAAAAAAAGCATCCATGGCCTGCGCCGAAGTGCAGTCGCCCGCCACCACAAGATGTTGCTCAGCCAGATCCGCAACGCCGCTGCAGTCCAGATCCATAATGGCAACCCGTGCGCCATCAGCAACAAAGCGACGCGCTGACGCTGCGCCTATGCCTTGTCCGCCGCCCGTCACAACCACGACCGGGCCTTCTGTTGGTTTACTCATTTTGCTCCCGTCTACTGTAGGCCCGCATCACGTGGGGCTTACGATCTCATCTGAGAATGCCTGCGTATTTCAAATCTTGCGCAACGTATTTATTTTCTTCCAAAGAGCTCTGCTCAGGCTGCCAGCACTGTTCAAGGCCAGCTAGCCTGTCTCAACGATGTGAAGGCTTTTCCTTATTTACCCGCTACCGCACTGCTACGCCATATTCAGACAACATATCTGTTGGGCTTCATCCTCAAACGCTCAGAGGTTCAGGCACTCAGACACGGAGTTGCCACTACATCAACAGCCATCAATGAAAACTCCGCCCACCATCAACGGCCAGCGTCGTACCCGTGATATATGTAGCACCCGGCCCGCACAAATAAAGTATGGATGCCGCCACCTCATCAACATGCGCGATACGGCGCAATGCATACCGCGCGCGAATGGCGGCCAATGCCTCATCCTGATCAGGCTGGTCTTGATAAGACTGCTGCAGCAGTGGCGTATCGACGGCGCCGGGCGCCACAGTAACCACCCGAATGCCAAATTCGCCCAGCTCTTGTGCCATACATTTGCCCAACATATTCAGGCCCGCCTTGCTGACACAATAGGCACTGCGCCCGGGCAGTGGCGACAGCCCTGCGGCCGATGACACATTAACAATGCACCGATCACCGTCGCCACGCTTTAAATAAGGAATGGCTGCGCGGCTCACGCGCATGGGGCCATTAAGATTGATGTCCATAATGCGCAACCATTGCTCATCGCGCATGCTTTCCACCGGCGATTGCAGGTCTATACCTGCCGAGTAAACCAGGCCATCAAGACGGCCTTCCAATGCAGAAACAGCATCCGCCACGGCGGCCTCAATAAGGCCTGCTTGCGTTACGTCTACACATAATGCCGCTGCAAAAACGCCTTCAGCCTCTAGCGATGCTAGAGCAACGTGGTCTTTGTCCAAAACACAAACGCGCGCACCCTGTGCGGCAGCGAGCCGCGCAAAGGCCAGCCCTATGCCGCTTGCGCCACCAACCACGAGATAATGCCTGCCCTCGTGCGCTAAGCAGGCGTCAAGCGTGCTCATGTCGAAATATCCGACTGCGTTTTCAAAATAAGTCGCATATCGTCAGTGATCTCATCGCATCGGCCTATCCACACATTGTCGTGCTCACGTGCATAAATCAGCAGGTTTTCCAGCACCTTTAACCGTGAGGGCTGACCAATGATTTGCGGGTGCATACCCACCATCATCATGCGCTGCTCTTCATACAGCGTGTCAAACTCGCTGGTCCAGGCCTCAAGCAATGCCGACGGCGCCTGCATGGTGCGACCGGGCAAGACGATTGAATACTGAAAAAACGGTGCATCGTCCAGCACCCATCTAAAGGGCAGCTCCACAATATTGGTCTGCTTGCCGCGAATATTCAGCAAATAAGGTGAGTCATCGTCAAAGAAATTGGACGAATAATCAAAGCCGTACTCTTGCAGCAGATCAAGCGTAATGGCGCTGAACTCCGCCGCTGGTGAGCGCCACCCGCGCGGGCGATAGCCTGTCGTGCGCGTCAAGGCCTCAAGGCCTTTTTCCATTTCTTCGCGCTCTTCTTCAGGCGAAAGGTTCACAATCCATTTATGGCTATAGCTGTGATGTGCCACCTCGTGGCCGCGATCAACGATTTCGCGCATCAGTTCAGGGTGCTGCTCAGCCACCAGGCCCGGTACAAAAAACGTACAGCACACTTCATACTTTTCAAGCAGCCGCAAAATTCGCGGCATGCCCACCTTCCAGCCATAAGCCCCCTGCGACATCAAGATGGGCCGCTGGGCATAAGCCGGATCACGCGCCGTCCACATGGTTTCAAAATCCAGGTCGAACGTTAGCAGCAGTGGAAAGCCCTTACTCGTTACAGCCATGATCAAACATCCTATTAAATATTCTTGTGGAACCCTGTCCACCGTTCTGCCACCACCAAAATCAAGGCAGTCGCCAGAATCAACAAGGTCGACACCGCCGCAATACTTGGATCAACGCCCTGCTCAACCGAGGTAAAAATCTTTACCGGCAATGTGTTCTGGCTGGCAGAAAGCAAAAACACCGTTACGGGCACGTTGTCGAACGACGTAATAAAAGCGAACAAGCCGCCGGCAATCAGGCCGGGCCGAATGATGGGCAAAGTCACCAAACGAAAGCTGGTAAACCGGTTGGCACCTAGTACCGTGGCGGCATCTTCCAGTGCCACGTCGCAGGCTGACAGGCTAGACAAGCTTGCACGCACCACATAGGGCACGGTGATCACGATATGGGCCAGCCACAAGCTGAACGAATAACCTCGCAGGCCGGTCACCACGTAGTACTGCAGCATGGCAACACCTAACACCACAGAAGGCAGCACCAACGGAGCCATAAACACATTACTAAGAAACCGGGCGCCTACGATTAAGCGACGATGAATCGCATACGCCGCCATGACGCCCAGCGTTAGCGACCCTGCCGTCGCTGCTGTGGCCAACCAAAGACTGGTCCAGGCGGCCTTTAAATAATCAGCATCATGCAGCACCAGTTCAAACCACTTGAGCGTAAGGCCCTTGGGGGGAATCGTCAGATAAGCCGTCTGGCTGAACGCCGCCAAAATCACCACCGCCACCGGCAACATTAAAAACCCGATCACAGCAAAGGCCACAAACGGCAAGGCCCAGCCCTGTTTGCGTTCGTCGTTCATGCCACCCCTCCCCAGCGCCCGAACAGACGGCTAGAAAGACCGATCACTGCCAGAGCGATTAGCGTCAGCATAAAAGCAAGCGCTGCACCCGAAGGCCAGTTAAGCGTTAGCAGAAACTCGTCATAAATAAGCGTGGCCATAACCTTATAGGTCGCACCACCCAGCATGCGCGGCGTTACCAACGCGCTAATCGAAAGCACAAACACAATAATTGACCCGGCGAGTATCCCCGGCGCCGTCATGGGCAGCGTGACCGAGAAAAACGTGCGCACGCGCCCGGCCGATAACGTGGAAGCGGCATCACGCACATCTTGCGGCACAGCTTGAATAGCCGGAACCAGCATCAACACCATAAACGGCAGGTAAATGTGCGACATGCCAATCAACAACCCACCCAGGTTGAACATCATTCTGATCGGGCTAGCGATAATGCCCCAGTCCATCAACAAGTTGTTGATCAAGCCATGATCGGCCAGCAGCGCAATCCAGCCAAAAGACCGCACCACCAGGTTCAGCAGCATTGGGAAAATAACCAGCAGCGTCAACGCCAGCTTCATTCTTGGCTTGGCAAACGCCATGTAATAAGCCAGCGGGTAGCCCATGAGCAGACAAAGCGTGGTTACGCCAAACCCCAATACCAGTGTACGAAAGACGATTTCGCGGTAATAGCTATCGGTAAATAATTGGGTGTAATTCTCCAGCGTCCAGGTGTCAGACATACCCATGCCTGGGATGTATTCCTGAAAGCTCAATGGCGCCATCATCAACACCGGTGCCACAAACAGCAGCAGCAGCACCAGCAACAACGGAGAAACCAGCCCTATGCCGGTAAGCCTGCCGCTCATGCCATGCTCGCCGGGGCACGGTTTACATAGACATGCCCGGGTTGCACGCCAATAAACACCTGGGCACCTGACTCGAGGCCGGCATGCTCACCGTTGGTGGCCACTTCGGCGATCACTTCCAGCCCGCCCTCAAGCCCCACCACATACTGCACGCGAGATCCAACAAACGATCGCATCACCACCTTGCCGGCATGCGCGTGCTCGCGAGGCGTGAGTGCAAGAAATAAATCTTCCTGGCGCACAACAATATCCACGGTCTCACCGCGCCTGGGCGGAGCGCCGCGATCCGACCTGAACACCTGCCCTGAGGGTAGCCGCACAGAACAGGTGTTGCCTTCCAGCATCTCGACCACACCCGCAAGTCGGTTGGATCGGCCTATAAACCCGGCCACAAACGCCGTTGCCGGGCGATGGTAAATATCTTCGGGTGTGGCGTACTGCTGCACTACGCCGTCAGCCAGCACACAAACACGGTCAGACATGCTCATGGCCTCGGACTGATCGTGTGTAACGAATAGCGTGGTCATGCCTAGTTCGCGCTGCAGCCGTTTAAGTTCAAACTGCATTTCATCGCGCAGTGCCGCATCAAGGTTAGATAAAGGCTCGTCAAACAGCAGCACACTGGGTTGCGGCGCCACCGAGCGCGCCACCGCCACGCGCTGTTGCTGCCCGCCCGATAACTGGCGCGGGTAGCGATCACCATATTGAGTCAGCCTTACACTGGCCAGCGCAGCGTTAACGCGGGCCTGCAGATCAGCCCCTTTTACCCCTTGACGCCGCAGCCCGAACGCAACGTTTTCAAACACCGTCATGTGCGGAAACAAGGCATAAGACTGAAACACCAGCCCTATATTGCGTCGATTAGTGGGCAGGTTGGTAATGTCAGTGTCATCGACCAGAATGCGGCCTGACGTAGGCGTAACCAAACCCGCCACCATGCGCAGCACTGTGGTCTTGCCGCAGCCCGAAGGCCCCAGCAAGGACACAAACTCACCATCCTGCACGGTCAGCGTCACATTTGACGCCGCCACATGGTTACCGAATTTTTTTTCGAGACGATCTAAAGTAAGAACTGGCATAGCGTTACCTGAAGCCTTGTGGGTTAACAGATGGCCTAGCGCGCTACTTCACGTTGCCAGCGCTTCATCCAGCCTGGCAAGTTTTTGGCGACCTCGGTTGGGTCAGGCAACCACAGATTGTCAAAGTTATGCCCTATCGGCACAATCGCTGCCGCTTTATCAGACAGTTTTACCGCCGTGTTCACTGGCCCGGCGTACTTTTTCTCGGCAAAGCAGGTTTGGCCATCTACTGACAACAACTCATCGATATATTTCAGTGCAAGTTCAGGGTTTTTGCTGCCCTTTGGTATCACCACTGTCGGCAAAATGCCCACGGCGCCTTCCTTGGGGTAAACCACAGCCAAAGGCAGGCCTGCATCGATCGCCGAGCCCGCACGGTCTGGATACCAGACTGCAACCGCAATCTCTTTACGTTCAAACATAGAAACAAGCTGGTCGGCCTGGGTGTACAGCTGGGCAGAATCCTTGGCCAAAGGCTTGATGGCCTCAAACCCGGGGTCCATGTTTTCAATGGTGCCGCCCTTTAGCTTGTTGAGGGCAAGCAAAAACTGCATGCCTGACGTGCCGCTGATGTCGCCAATGGCCAACTTGCCCTTGTATTCGGGCTTGAACAGGTCTTCCCATGATTGCGGAGGCGTCTTGATCTGCGTGGTGTCGTAAACAATAACGGTGGCGCCCGTCATAAACGCCACATACTTGCCGTCAGGGTCAAAGGCCATGGGGGCCACTGAGCCTGCGTTGGTCAGTTTGCTCTTGTCTATGGTTTCAAGCAGGTTTTCGCTCTTAAGCTGGGTGGCCAGCGAATTGTCGATATAAATAATGTCGAAGTCTGACTTACCCCGCGTCGCCCTCACCCCTGCCGCAAATTGTGCAGAGTTACCGGGCTTGGTCAGTACCTTGGCGCCGGTTTTTTTCTCAAAAGGCTGTATGTGACAGGTTTGCGACGCTTCGGCAAATGAACCGCCAAAAATCCCGACGACCAGTTCCTCAGCGTGGACGACTGAAACCGTTGAAACACACAAAAGCGCAGTACTGAGCGCGGCAAGGCGAAACTTCATCATGGAAAACCCCCAACAGAAACGCGCTGGCGCGCAATAAGTGCTCCGGACAAGCAGCGTTGAATAAATTGCTTGAATGGTGCAATTTATCTTTTTGAAAAGATAAAAACCATTAGGGTTAACGCGCGATGGTCACATGGCACCTCGTGTTCCATACTCTGCAGTGTTTTTATTAATGACGTAAACCCACGCATGTCTTCACCCGCCTATCAACGCAAACGCGCTGCCATCGAGCCTGTTCAACACAACCCCGACGACGATCTGGTCGGCCGCGGCATTGCCGAATGGCGTACTGCCCGTCCTGACCTGGACAGCTCGGGCAAAGAAATTATCGGGCGATTGATACGGCTGCAGGAAGTCGTATTGAAAGGCATTGACGAAGCCCTTCGTACGCATAATCTGACGTATTTTGAGTACGCTGTGTTGGCTACATTGCGTGTTTCAAGCGAACCCTATGGTCTGGCCCCTGGCTATTTGCTTTCGCGTTTGCTGTGCAGTTCGGGTGGGCTTTCCAACCTGCTCAAGCGACTTGAAAAACGCGGGCTTGTGGCACGCGCCGCCGACCCTGATGATGGCCGTGGCGTGCTCGTGCAACTGACGGATGCTGGGCACGAACTGGCCAACCAGGCCATGCCCACGCACGCCGCCGCTGAAATCGCTTTGGTGTCCATGCTGAGCACCAGCGAGCGGGAGGTCCTGGCGGGCTTGCTAAGCCGCATGCTGGTAGGTAATGCGCCTGAATTGATGTTGGCGACGCTTGAAGGGCGAAAGCCAAAAAACGAAGGGTAGAAAATTAGCCTATTTTGACTTCAAGCTCGTCCTAACCCTAGCTTTCGCGCATAGGCACCCATCGTAAAAAAGGCCCGGTGCATATGCCCGGGCCTAAAACCATTTGCTGCCATCTGCCTACAGATTATTCGGTATCCAGGTAACCACCGCTGGCACAAAATAAACAATGATAGCGCCGAGCAACATGATAAAGATAAACGGAATAACCCCGCGCGCCACCACCCCTAAATTGGTGCGTGCAATAGCCTGGATAACAAACAGGTTCAGCCCAACGGGTGGCGTAATAAGTGCCAGCTCAATCAAAATAACAAAGTAAATACCAAACCAGATCGGATCAATGCCCAGCAAAAGTACCGTGGGGAACAATACCGGCACCATAATCAGCAGCATGGACAAGCTTTCGAGAAACAACCCAATCACCAGCAAAATCGCCGTTACCAGCAGCATAAAGCCATTGACCGAAGAGATATGCACGTCGACCAGCTCGGACAGCATAAACGGCACCTGGTACAGCGTAATCGCCTTGCCAAAGATCTTGGCGCCAATCACAATCAAAAACAGCACGATCGTTGTTTTTAATGTTTGGCTTACCGCCGCGTAAAAATCTTTCAACGACAGCGTACGCAAAACAAACGCCACCAGCACAAACGACGCAAAAGCCCCTACTGCCGACGCCTCTGTGGGCGTAAATGCACCCGTGTAAATGCCGCCGATAATCAATACCGCAAGCAATATGGTGGGCATGGCACGCACAGTGGACGTCATTCTGTCTTTCATCGAGGACGCTTCCTGGCCCTGATGCAAGCCTGTAAACCACGCGTACCCAACGGTGTAAATGGCAAACATAACCAGCAGCATAAGCCCCGGTCCTACCCCCGCCAAAAACAACTTGCCAATACTTTCGTCTGTAATCACGCCATAAACAATGAGCGGTATAGACGGTGGAATCAAAATGCCTAGCGTGCCACCGGCCGCCAGCAACCCCAAGGTGAAGTGCTTGCTGTAACCGTGCTTGGTCATTTCAGGGATGGCCACCGTGCCAACCGTAGCCGCCGTGGCCACCGAGCTGCCCGAAATCGCCGAGAAAATACCGCAAGACACCAGCGCCGACAAACCCAGGCCGCCTGGCAAATGCCCTACCCACTTCTCAACAGCATCGAATAAATCTTTGCCCACCCCGCCTTTGAGCAACAGGTTGGACATCAGCAAAAACAGCGGTACTGACAACAATACAAAGTTATCGAGCGCGCCATGCAGGTTTTGCGCAACCATGGCCAAAGGCAAGCCTTTGAGCATAAGCAGCGCGGCGCCCAGCCCAGCCAGCGAAAACGCCACCGGAACACCCAAAAACAATAGGCCTAACAGCGCCAGGCCAATATACAAAAGCATCATGCGTTGGCCTCTTTGCCTGCGGTGTTGTGGGAAGGTTCGTCGTCAAGCTCGAGTTCGCTTTCTGGGTCAAACGAAGGCGGGCCACGAAAAGGCAGCCGTATCAATTCAGCCAGTGATTGCAGCGACAACAGTGCAAAACCCAGCACGACGGGCAGTTCGGCAATCCAGTTTGGAAGCGCCAACATGGTCGGTTGACGGCGACCCAGGGCGATGGAATCTGTAACAACGTCAAAACCCTTTACTGTCGCCATAATCGAGAACAACAAAATAATAATCAGGCCCAGCGCTTCACACGCATACCTGACCCACGCCGGCGCGATGCCCAGCATGGCAGTAATGCGTATCATCTTGCCCTCTTTCAACACCAATGCCATGCCCAGGTAGGTAAACCACACCTGCATGGTGACCGAGATATCTTGCGTCCATTGCGTGGGCGCATGGAAAAAATACCGGGCAATCGTTTCGTAAGTAAGCGCGGCGGTAATGAAGATAATCATTAAAACGCCGATATGACCACACACGTCAGCCACACGGTCGACAATACGTAACAGCCAATGGTTTGGGACCGTGCTGGATTTCAACATGGGATGTGCTCGCGTCAGTAGTCAGGCTGCGCTTTTCGCCCACACTGCAGTGGGCGCGCAGCCTGACAAGAAAAAATCAACTAATCAGTAAAGCTTTTTAACTTCGTCAACAAGGCGCTTGCCAACATCACCTGATTCTTTGATATAAACGTCAACAGCAGGCGCTGCAGCCTTCTGCCAGGCTTCGATTTGCGCAGGCTCAAGATGGATGACCTTCATAGGCGTCTTGTCAGCAATAAACTGTTCAGACTTAAGGTTATCGTTCTTGGTGTCGGCGCGGATCGTATCTTCAGCAGTGCGCGCTGCCGTAGACACCCATTTCTTTTCCTGATCAGACAGAGAGTCCCACAGCTTGTCGTTAATAACGACCAGAAACTCAGTTTGGGCGTGGTTGGTAATGGTGACAGAATTCATTACCTCAAACAGCTTGCGCGACTCAATCGCGGTGGTGCCCGTCATGCCGACGTCAACTGTGCCGCGTTGGTAGGCAATAAACTGCTCTGAACCGCCAATTTTCACGGGGATGCCGCCAACAGCAGAAATAAAGTCACCTGAAGGCTTGCCCAGTACACGAACCTTCTTGCCTTTCATGTCAGCTGGCATAACGATAGGCTCGCCTTTAGACAGCAGCTGTACGGGGCCATAATCTTGCCACCACAGTACACGCGTGCCCGTCTTGCGGATCATCTCGTCAATTTCCTTGCGTACGGGGCTGTCAGGCGCTGCCGCCTTGGCCAGCACTTCGTAATCAGGGAACATAAACGCGACCGAGAACAACCCGGTAGCAGGAATGGTACCGGCGTACTCATCAATAAGCACCAGGCCCATGTCCACGGCGCCTGCCGATACTGCTTGAGGAACCTCGCTACCCTTGTAAAGCTGGGCAGAGTCGTAAAGTTCAACTTTAATCTCGCCGTTCGAAATTTTTTCAACTTCGTTTTTAAACAGAACGATGTTGGCACCCACGGGATGCTTGGTATTTACCTGAAGGCTAACCTTAAGGGTGCGCGCGGCTTGCGCGGAAAGACTGGCGCTGAGCAGCAGCGAAGCCACAGCAGTCAGACACAACGATTTGGCAAAACGAGCTTTCATTGGATATCTCCTCCGTATAAGTGCTGTGCAATTGTATACAATCATGGCGATTTCGCAATTAGGCGTTTACCCCAAGGTCAGCGCGTTTTTTTCAAGGCGCGTCTCGTTGACTGGTGCCCTGCTGACAGATGCGCGCGCATCACGCTTTCGGCCCAAACAGGATCGCGCGCCGTAAACGCATCAACCAACTCTCTATGGTGCGCCATGCTGCGCACAATCTCAGCCGGGTCATAGGTTTCAAAAGTGCGATACACCAATGGAAATGAAATAACCTGCCCCGTCAGGGCCACCAAGCGATGGCTGTGTGCAGCCTGCATAATCGCCACATGAAAGCGTTCATTCAAGCGCGTAAGTTGTTGCTTGGCCTCGGCGGATTCCACCCCTGTCGCAACCAGGCTTTCCATACTGTCGCAAAGCGCATACAACTCAGCTAGCTCTTTTTCAGTAACGCGTGTTGCGGCCAGTCGCGCCCCGTAAGACTCCATCACCACACGCAGCCCGAATATCTCCTCCAGATCCTGGCTGTCCCATCGCTTAAGGCGGCTGCCCTGATTGGGAATCGTTTCAACCAGCCCTTCCAGCGTCAGGCGTCTGAGCGCGTCACGCACAGGCGTACGGCTGACGCCAATCTCATTGGACAGATCACTTTCTTTAAGTGCGGCGCCATCAGGCCAGCGATTGGCAAGAATCTTTTGCTTGATCCATTGATACGCTTTCTCAGAGGCGTGCCCGTGCTGCGAAGCAGGTGCAATACTCGACATGTTTATCCCCATAGCTGCGTTATTTTTTCACTAACGTTCTCGCTTTATTGTATACAATCAAAAGAAAATTACTCGACTATTTATACCAATGGAGGTTTACCTTAATGACTGCAGCAGCTAAGCGCCAACGCCTTTCGGCCCGCCTGGCCCAACCCGGCCTGATTACCGCCCCCGGCATCTTTGACATGATTTCAGCGCGTCTTGCTGACCGCATGGGCTTTGATCTGCTGTACATGACAGGCTACGGCACAGTCGCCTCCTACCTGGGCTTGCCCGATGCAGGCCTGGCCACCTATACCGACATGGTCAACCGCGCCACGGCTTTTGCTCAAGGTTCCAACACGCCCATCATCGCCGACGGCGACACCGGTTATGGCGGCTTGCTCAACGTTGCACACACCGTACGCGGCTACGAAGCGGGCGGCGTGGCCGGCATACAGCTTGAAGACCAAGAATTCCCCAAAAAATGCGGTCACACCCCCGGTCGGCGCGTCATCCCGCTAGAAGACATGGTCAAGAAAATACGCGTGGCCTCCGACGCGCGATCAAGTGCAGACTTTCTCATCATTGCCCGCACCGACGCGCGCACCACGCTGGGCCTGGACGAAGCCATGCGGCGCGCCGAGGCTTACTCAAAAGCCGGTGCAGACATACTGTTTGTAGAATCGCCAGAGTCTGAAGACGAACTGGCGCACATTGCCAGCACACTTGATAAGCCCGTGCTGGTCAACAACGTGGAAGGCGGAAGAACCCCCATCTTGCCAAAGTCACGCCTCGAACAACTGGGCTTCAAACTGGCCATCTACCCGGCAACCGGCTTTCTCGCCATGGGCCATGCCCTGGAGCAGGCCTACACCGCGCTTCAGCAAGACGACACCGACAACGCCCTGAAAGGTCAGCTGTACGAGTTTCAAGACTTCAACAAGCTGGTCGGCTTTGAGAAGGTGTGGGACTTTGACAAGAAGTGGAACGAGGGCTGAGATACAGTTAAAGCGCAGGCCGGACGGCGAGCCGGCCATAGCCTGCATCGTTCCCGAACAGCTTCTCGGGCTATATCGCAAGCAAAGCACGTGCATAGGCAGCAGTGCTGGCCAGTGTTCAGGGGCTGTCGATCGAGAAGCTCGGCACGGTGTCGTACCGGCTGGCATTTATGCTGGCGTGGCTAATGGAGATCGGTGCAGTCGTTACTTTCTCGCGAAAGGACCCGCCCTTGTCCCGCACGCTGGTGCGGATGATTGGTCGCGAGTTTACCCTCGACGATACCGCTGCCCGCCGTTCACTGGGCTACATAGGAAGAACGTCGCGTAGCCAAGGCTTGGCTACCTTTCATCAAATTGCCGTTAGTTGAGTGTCTGTTGCGAACTTGTTTTGTACGTACACATCAAGTTTCATGGCCGATACTTTTGCTGTGAGCGAGTTGAGAAAGCGTTTTCACGCTCGGCCAGCACATCATCGAGCGTAGGGGCTGAGAACGGTCGGCTTACCAGCTCTAGGCCAACGGCCGCGTACAGGGCACGAAGCGTCGACAGCGTGCAATCTCCGCCCGCTTCAATCGTACCAACCGTCTTTCGGCTGACACCGGCGGCTTCTGCAAGCTGGGCTTGCGTCACTTTTTGCTGCTTGCGCGAATCAATAAGCGAACGAATCAGCGGATCCAATAAAAGATATCTCTCAGTCATAATGACAATTACACTTCCCATAACTAGGCGTTTAGGCGTAAAAATGTAACGTTTAATACGCTTATCTTCGCACTATTTGGGTATGACGTAAACGTGCCATTTAAAATCAAATAAATAAGACTTAGTTAATTGATTTGAATTTCGTTCAATTGATTCTTACAGGGTGTCTCGCACGCGCTGCTGGAGAATATGCGGCAAATGCGTTAAGCCTTGGGCCCAGGCCGGGCAATGATGAGGCAAATATCGCTGCCTACCTTCAGGTCGTAATGAAAGATGGCGATCCAGCAACACTAGGCCGACCGAGCTGACCGCCCTATTTTAGGAACAGCATCTTCTTCCAGACCTGCTTGCCGACGATGCTGTGGGCCACTGTACCGCCTACGTGCAAGATCAGGTAAGCGGGCACCAGCACGTTGCCGATCTGGTGCCAATGTTTAACCACATGCAGCCAACCGAACACCGGAATACCCGGCGTAATCGTGAACGCGCTGAGCAGGCCACTGAGGCCCAGCCACAGAAACGCAAGTAGCCCGAGCGCTTCCACGAACCCCGATAGTCCGACGTGGGCGGGGTGTTCGGGAACACGCAATCGCAGAAGCGAGCGCACGTCATCCACGACCACTTTCAGGCGCGCTGGCGTCCATGGCACCCAGTTTACGAACCGTACGCTCGCGGGGCCCACGAAGCCCCAAAGAATCCGCGCCAATAGAAACACCGTAAACACAATGCCTACCCAGCGATGCTGGATATACCCAGAATAGACGGGGTTATCATAATCACTCGCACCTGCCCCGATCCATCCCAAGCCGTCTAGCCATGACCAAACGCCGAACACCGCGAGACCGAGGTGCAGTAGCCGCGTAATCACATCGAGCGGCGGTGCCGCAATTGGCGTGGTGCTTGGGGTTTCGGTCATGGTCGTCGTCCTGCCGGTATGTGCTTCCATCGCAAGAATAACCAATCCCGCCAAACAAGTCGGTTCGATACCGCACACTACAAGTAGATAATGGACTTCAATTGGCCAAGATCAGCCAGTGGAAAAATGTAGTAAAAGCAGTCCCCTTATGGTCAATTTGGCTCGGGTTGCATGAGCACCAGTCAAACAGTCATCGCAATGCTCTCGACCGAGCCGTCGAACTGACGTCAACACACCCGCGGGTTTATAGTAAGCTTTAATCCTCAACTGATTTAGTGTGGTGTATTTCGCTGAAACAGCTGACTGAAGACTTGCTTCGCGGCGCTTAGCCAGCCGAAAACGGGATTCTTGTACTAACGTTGTAAACTGCCATAAACCGTTTCGCCCCTGTCTGCATATTCAAAGGAATCAAAATATGAATAGAATCATCTGGCTCGTTGGCCTTATCGTTATTATCTTGTTTATCTTGGGATTCTTGGGCTTACGCTAAATTATAAAGGCGTCAAGTTTAGCGTAACACTGCTAGTACCCGAAGTGAAGCAGCCGTGTTTATCAGGCTGTACAACGGATCGGGCAACAGGACTAGGTGCCCGATACGGACAGTCGGCCGTCAAGTCGGCGTCGTGTTCTGAAGCGCGACTGGGCGCTGATACCGTATTCGGCACACCATTTATAAAGGCTCGCACTGCTTATCCCGTGCTCGCGGCACAACTCGAGGATGGCAGTGCCCGCCTCAGCCTGCTTCAAAATGGCAATGATCTGGCTATCCGTAAATCGTGACGTCGTCGTGCAAAATTTCCTCTGAGACCGCTTTTAGAAAACTCTACTTCAACGACCGTTAATTTACGGGAGAGTTACCAACCCACCGCTGCTACGCGAGTAGACGGTAGATGCGCGCAGCCGGCCCGGTGCCACGTTCAAAAAACAGAGAAAACGGCCACTCGCTTCGAAGCTATCTGGCGGCGCCCTCAATACCATGCGGCAATCTGGTTGCTGACACCGTCGATCGTCGTTGGCTAGCCCTTGCCTGATTCCTCCAGCCCCTCAACAAAATTATCAGCTTGCCGCTGATCGAGCCTCGTCCCAACAAACACACTCCCCTTAAATATATTTACTTGAACACACCGTTTGATTATATTGACGAACAATCGACAAAATGATCACAGATCGTAGACAAGATTAGGGGACGAACACCATGGGCACGAAGAAAAACCCCAAAAAGGCCGATGCGGCATCGTGCGACGCCACAAATAATGACGATACTGCTGCACTGGCTGTCAGCAGCTTGCCTCAATATCTGCATTCCGTACCGTCGTCCATTGGCCCCATTGTTTCCTCTGCGCATTTGGCTGAGGGCGGCTCGCCTGCCCTCTCTGAGGTTGAATATGGTTTGATCCTGGCGTCCCACGCATTTTCCCGCTGGACGGTACGCTGCATGGCCGCCGCAGGCCTGCCCGGCCTCTCCCCCATTGAAGTGCTAATCCTTCACGCCATCCGCCATCGCGGGCGTGAAAAAAAGTTGGCTGATATTTGCCTTGTTCTTGATATAGAAGACACGCATATTGCCAACTACGCCCTGCGCAAGCTTGAAAAAGCCGGGCTGCTAACTACCGGCAAAGCATCAAAAGAAAAAACAGTCTGCATTACCGATAAAGGGGCTGAGGCCTGCGCCAATTACGCGCGTATACGCGAACGCCTGCTGGTTGACGCAACATCCCATGCCCGCCCTTCAGAAGACGCCTTGTCAGAAGTTGCGGCCCTGCTGCGGTTTATGTCAGGTGCTTTCAATCAGGCAGCCCGCTCTGCCGTTACCCTATGAAGACCACAGAATTGAACAACACGCAGTCCAGCCCCAACGATCCTCTCCAGCAGCTCCTGGAAGTCGATAACTTATCCGTCACGTTCGGCAGTGCCCGGGTGGTTGAAAACCTAAGTTTTTCCGTAAAGGCAGGCCGCACACTGGCCATTGTGGGCGAGTCGGGTTCGGGTAAATCCATCACCTCGTTATCCGTCATGCGACTGGCCGACATGATGGGAGCACAATTTCCTACCGGCAAAATCCTGTTTGCTGGCGCGCAAGGCAAACTCGACCTGCTTCGCGCCGAGCAGAAAACCATGCGTCGCATTCGTGGCAAAGAAATTGCCATGATTTTCCAGGAGCCCATGACCTCGCTGAACCCCGTGTTCACCATCGGTGACCAGATCGCCGAAGTGCTAACGCTGCATGAGGGCATGAGTAAAAAAGCTGCGTTACAAGAAGGCCAGCGCCTGCTCGAAATGGTCCGCCTGCCTGACGCTCACGGCATGCTGGGCCGTTACCCGCATCAGCTTTCAGGTGGAATGCGTCAACGCGTCATGATTGCCATCGCCCTGGCGTGCCGTCCAAAACTACTTATTGCCGACGAACCCACAACCGCGCTCGACGTAACCATTCAAGCGCAAATTCTGCACATCATCCGCGATCTGCAAAAAGAACTGCAGATGGCCGTCATCTTCATTACCCATGACATGGGTGTTGTCGCCGAAATGGCGGATGACGTAGTGGTAATGTGGAAAGGCAAAAAGGTTGAAGAAGGTTCGGTGCGCCAAATCTTCGCTGACCCCCAGCATGCGTATACCAAGATCTTGCTTTCGGCTGTACCAAAGCTGGGCAGCATGACAGGCGAAGCCTTCCCCATACGCATGCCAGTTACCGTTCTACAAGACGACAAGCCCATTGTGATGGGTGAAACCCGAATTCAGGACACGGCCCGCCTTAATGAGCCGCCGCTGCTGTCGGTGAACAACCTGTCTGTGCGCTTTAACATCAAGAAGAACATGTTTGGACGGGTTACGCATGTGTGTAACGCGGTCTCCCAGGTTAGCTTTGACATCTACCCGGGCGAAACACTGGCACTGGTGGGTGAGTCGGGTTCGGGCAAATCAACCATTGGCCGCACCATTCAGCAATTGCAAGACCCGCTTTCCGGCGATATACGTTTTAACGGTAAAGCATTTTCAGACATGAACGCGGCAGAGCGCTTCCGCATGCGCCAAGAGGTACAGTACATTTTTCAAGACCCGTTCGCCTCGCTGGACCCGCGCAAAACCATGCGCTTTTCTATTGCCGAACCCATACGCACACATGGTCTCATCCTGGATGAAGCCGCCATTACCCGGCGTGTTGATGAACTGCTGGAACGCGTAGGGCTAAGCTCGGCGGTGGCCGACCGCTATCCGCATGAGTTTTCTGGGGGGCAGCGCCAGCGTGTTTGTATTGCCCGCGCGCTTGCCTCAAACCCCAAACTAATTATTGCCGATGAAGCGCTTTCTGCGCTCGACGTTTCCATTCAGGCGCAAGTCATTAACTTGCTTATGGACTTGCAAGAAGAACACGGCCTGGCCTATCTGTTTATCAGCCACGACATGGCTGTAGTAGAAAAAATAAGCCATCGTGTAGCCGTGTTGTATCTTGGCCAGATTATGGAGCTGGGTTCACGCCGTCAGGTTTTTGAAACACCCTCGCATGACTACACCCGCCGTCTGCTGTCTGCCGTGCCGGTCGCAGACCCTCTGGCACGCGGTGAGCGGCTTTTGCTGGAAGGCGAAATACCCAACACCACACAACGTATAGAAGACAAGCCGGCCATTTGGCAATATAAAGAGATCGCCCAAGGACACTTCGTCGCACAAAGCGCCTAACACCCACCCATCCTGTTTCAGTTTTACATTAAGGGGAAAGAGCAAATGAAGATCAAACCACTTATCAGTGCCTTGGCCTTAAGTGCCACCGCATTGTCCGTTGCAGCGCTTACTGCCACCCCCGCGCTGGCGGCCGGCAAATTAACCGTTTCCTCGCCGCAAGACCCGGGCAGCTGGGACCCTATCGATACATTTCTCATCAACTGGGCCTCTGTCGCCACCAATATCTATGACGGCCTGGTCTATCGTGGCCCCGATCTAAAAATTGTGCCCGCTCTGGCCACCTCTTGGGAAGAACTGGACGACGGCAAGCGCATCCGCTTTCATCTGCGTGAAAACGTAAAGTTTCATGATGGCGAGCCTTTTAACGCGGAAGCCGTTAAATTTACTTTTGAACGTTTGCTGGGCGATGAAGGCGCCAAAGGCCCGCAACGCTCTAATTACGTATCTATAGACAAGGTTGAAGTTATCGACGACAACACCGTTGATTTTCACCTGAAGAATAACGATCCGGTGCTTATTACCAAGCTTGCCGGCTACGGTGCCATGATTGTGCCGCCAAAATACATTAAAGAAAAAGGCGATGAGTACTTCAATTCTCACCCCGTCGGTACCGGCCCATTCAAATTCGTAAGCTACAAGCCTAAAGTGGGCATTCAGCTCGCAGCGTTTGCTGACCATTGGGGCGGCGCGCCCAAGCTGTCCGAACTCGACTACCGCTTTATCTCAGAACCTTCCACCGCTGTGGCAGAGTTGCAGGCAGGCCGCGTTGACCTGGTCATTCCGCCCACCATCCCCATCGGCATGATCCCCACCATTGAAGCCGACCCTAAACTGGCCCTCGTTACCACCGCAGGGCCAACCGTTTACGCGCTACGTTACAACACGCGTGACGGCATCACGGCTGATGAGCGCGTGCGCAAGGCCTTGATTTTGGGTGTTGATCGCGACACCATTATCAAGTCAATTCTTGGCGGTCAGGCAGAGCCTATTGCCAGCTTTCAAAGCGCCCTCTCCTTTGGCTACGATTCAAGCATGAAGCCGCTGCCGTTTGACCCTGCAGCTGCCAAAAAGCTGCTGGCCGAAGCCGGTGTTAAACAAGGTTCCACCGTACAGATCGACATTCGCGGCAATGACGCCACCTTCAACGAAGTGGTTCAGGCCGTTTCTAGTTATCTGGGCATGATCGGCATCAATGCCACGATCAAACCATATGAAACCAATGTACTGCTCAATGACATCATCCCGCAGGGTAAAACCGGCGCGATGTTCCAGCAATCATGGGGCGGCTGGACATTTGATTACGACAACACCGCTTACTCCATGTACCACTCCGGTGAAAAATGGAACCCGTATGACAATGACCCCAAGATGGATAAGCTGCTGGAATCCCAGCGTTCGATTACCGATCGCCCCAAACGCGAAAAAATTCTTCAGGAAATTGCCCATTACGCCGCCGACCGTGCCCTGGAAATGCCGCTTTACAACCTTAAAGCGATTTACGGCATCAACAAGCGCGTGAAAAACTTCGTACCAGCACCTGACAACCGCTTGCGGCTGAACGAAGTAACTGTTGACTAAGTAGCGTCATACCGCGCTGGCATAGGCTGGCGCGGTAATTTCACCATCGCGCATCTATTGCTGAAGGACAGAAGACTTGACCGGGTTTCTGATCAAACGAATTTTACAAGCCATCTTTGTCATTATTGTGGTGACATTGACGGTTGCTTTTGCAATCCGGCTAACCGGCGACCCCGCCCTCATGCTAACGCAAGGTGCTGGCAGCGTAACCGAGGCTGATCTTGTACGCATACGCGAAGGCCTGGGGCTAAACCAACCCTTTCTCGTGCAATACCTCAGTTTTATCAAGGGCATATTCACGCTAGACTTTGGGCGCAGCTTTCTTGGTGGTACGCAGGTTTCACTGCTGATCAAAGACGCATTGCCCGCCACACTGATGTTGGCCTTTGCCTCGATGGCGGTGTCCATTGTGTTGTCGATTCCGCTAGGCATTAAGGCAGCCGTGTCGCGTGGGAAATGGTCAGATCAACTGATCCGTATCGTTTCCTTGGTGGGCTTGTCTTTCCCTAATTTCTGGCTGGGCACCATGTTGGTGCTCATTTTTGCCATTAGCCTGCAATGGCTGCCACCCAGCGGCATGAGCGGCTTTACCAGCTTTATTATGCCTGCGGCAACCATGGGCATCATCCTAACAGCCACCAATGTACGGCTGGTGCGCACAGCGATGCTCGAAACCCTGCAATCGCAATACATCATGGTTGCGCGTGCCAAGGGCTTAAGCGAAAACACCGTGCTGTATAAGCATGCCCTGCGCAACTGCGCCATTCCACTCATCACGTATTTTGGCCTGCAGTTTGGCGGCCTGCTGGGCGGTGTGGTGGTTATTGAGCGTGTATTTAACTGGCCGGGAATGGGCACACTGGCCTTTGATGCCGTATCGGGTCGTGATTACCCGGTGCTTCAGGCAACCATCACCGTGCTGTCGCTGTTAATTGTTAGCGTCAACCTTCTGGTCGATATTGCCTACGGCCTTATCGACCCTCGTATCCGCACGGAGTAGACCATGGCTGCAAAAACTTCCTCCTCCCTGCTTCTCAGTCGCCTGAACAGCCTTGAGTTTATTGTCGGTGCCGGGCTCATGCTTATCATTTGCCTGTCAGTATTATTTTCCGGGCTCTTATTTTCAGATAGCGGTGAAAAAATCAACCTGATGGCACGTCTTGTAGCGCCATTTACCAATGCCAGCCACATATTCGGCACAGACCCGCTGGGGCGTGATGTACTGGCGCGCGTAGTAACCGGCGGCAAAATCTCATTGTTAATCGGCTTTGCTTCCGTGGCCGGTGCCGTGGTATTAGGCGTGGTTATGGGGCTAATTGCCGGCTACTACCGCGGCTTTATTGACATGGTGGTTATGCGCTTTGCCGACGTGCAACTGGCCCTGCCGTTTATTTTGCTGGCCATTACGTTTATTGCTATTGTTGGCGGCAGTTTAATGAACACCATTATTTTGCTGATTGTGTCCCAGTGGGTACAGTTTGCGCGCTTGGTGCGCGGCTCTGTACTGGCATTGCGCGAACGTGAGTTTATCTTGTCTGCGCGCGCCATTGGCGTAAAAGACGCGCGCATTATCTTTCAGCATCTGCTGCCCAACCTGCTGGGGCCAGTTATTGTGCTAATGACGCTTAACATGGCCAACAACATACTGCTCGAAGCCAGCCTAACCTTTTTGGGCCTGGGCGTTGACCCATCCATACCGAGCTGGGGTGGCATGCTGGCAGATGGCCGCACCTACTTACAAACCGCTTGGTGGGTAAGCGTATTTCCG
This sequence comes from Pusillimonas sp. ANT_WB101, assembly GCF_008369125.1. Taxonomy (NCBI): domain Bacteria; kingdom Pseudomonadati; phylum Pseudomonadota; class Betaproteobacteria; order Burkholderiales; family Alcaligenaceae; genus Pusillimonas; species Pusillimonas sp. ANT_WB101. The sequence continues at coordinate 1,168,283 of NZ_VOAY01000001.1, forward strand.
GGCCTGGCCATTCTTTTGACGGTACTCGGCCTTAATTTACTCGGCGACTGGTTGCGCGACAGCCTCGACCCCACTGGCAGAACATCACGATGAGCACCATCTTTGAAAAAAGCTACCAACGCAGCATTGATAGCCTGGTCACTCGCTTTGCCAAGCCCGCAATGCAAGGCGCAACCCTTAAAGCGTGGCTGTTCGACGACCAGAAAAGCCGCAAAGCGGCTGAACATACACTTCAGGCCGCGGGTGTAAACGCCACCTTGCGCAGTGCCTATAAGCCGCTTGTGCATTTTTTTATAGAAGAAATTGACTGCACTGCGCTTGCGGCGGCAAGCATTGGCTACCCCATGCATGAAGCGTGTGCGCCCAACCGCTTTTTGCTTGAAACCTACCCGCTAACCAAGCTAGTGGGTGACGCAACGGTTGAGTTTTACGCCACCGATGCAGCAAACTCTACCTATCATGTAAATCTCACTTATCAAGATGGCCATGAAGAAAGCCACCAGGTATTTGCCCCAAATCGCACCCATAGCGATATTGACGGCCAAACATTGCTGTCGCCCACGGGTTGGCTCAACATAAACCATGAAGGCCAAGAAAGCGCTGAGCGCCTTGAAACCGACCTTGAACAACTGTTTCATGACGCCATTGCGGCCATTTCTGCGTACGACTGGGGTAATACCGAGCCCTATTTCGAAGAACTAAACGTTTCGGCGCAATTACCGTTTAAAGACCGCGCGCTGCCGTACGCAGAAGAAGTAATCAGCCTTACTGAAGCCCTGCATGAAGATATTTATTTTTCATTGCTGGAGTTTTTTCAGAAAAAATCCGGTAGGCCACTGGGCGACCGAGGTTTGCAACCCGGGCAGATTGTGCCTGAAATTACCTACCACGCCGGTGCACCCTCTGTGCGCGTCAGCACCAGAAAGCTCAACACCGAAGACAGCACCGGCCCCCACCAGCAACTCAGCACAGCGCAGGCGCCGCTTTTTGCCGCGCAAATTCTCCAAGAACTCGACACCCTGGGTGGTGAACACTACCAAGCCCACGCGCGCTCAGGCCGTATCGTGCACGGTCGTTACATCAAAGGCAGCGATGCGCCCATAATGATTAGCGGTGCTCAGCATGCCAATGAAACAAGCGGCGTCGTCGGCGCGCTGCGTGCCGCGCAGCAGCTCATAACCCGCAAAAACGCGCACTTCACCATCTCGCCGCTTGAAAACCCCGACGGCTACGAGCTGCATCGTCGCCTTTGCGCCGTCAACCCTAAACACATGCACCATGCGGCCCGCTATACCGCCATGGGTGATGACTTGGAATACCGCAGCGCTGAAAAGCTGGGCGAAAAAGCCATTCGCACCAAGGCACAAGCGCTAACAGGCGCAAAGTTGCACGTCAATTTGCACGGCTATCCGTCACACGAATGGACACGACCTCTTTCGGGCTATATACCGCGCGGCTTCGGCATGTGGACCTTGCCCAAAGGCTTTTTCTTGGTGGTACGCCATCAAGTAGCCTGGACGCAGCAAGCAGAAAAACTGGTTGACCATGTAACGCGCCACCTGGCAGCCATCGACGGGCTAGTGCAGCAAAATAATGCACAAATCGCCTTGTTTGAAAAACACGCCGGCGAAACAGGCTTTCGTATTATTAATGGGTTTCCGTGCCTGATCACTGCAGATAACGCCTATAGCGTGCCCATTACGCTAATCACCGAATACCCGGATGAAACCATTTATGGTGAAAACTTCATCCGTGGCCACACAGCACAAATGGAAACTGTTCTTGCCGCGTACCAAGCTTTGCAAAAACATATTAAGGAGTAGGTCTTATCCCAACGTGGCACCTGAAATTCCACTAATCATCTGGTACAGCCTAGCGCTTAAACCCCTTACCCTTGGTCGTCAAAGTTATGCGTATTAGCTTCTGGGTATAGATTGGGAAACAAAAAATTCAGGTGCTTTAGTGGAAACCCGATTTCAATAGGTGCTCTGGTACTTTCACTTTGAATCAGGCCTTCTTTGAGTAGGGCCGAGGTCAAATACCGGGCTGATCTTTCCCCTAGGCCTGTCATTTGCGCGAAATCACCTCGACTCACTGGCCCGGCAATAAAAAGGTGCTGCAGAGGTAATATGGCCTCTTTGCGAACACCAGGGTTCTGAGCAGACAAAAAAGTAATGAGAGCCTGAATCCGCGGCTTCATCTCTTCCAGTGAAAGCATTTTCCTTTGAAACTTGACTTGATCCAGGCAGGTATCAAGAAATATATCAACCCAAGAAACCAAGCCTTTCTCGGACAGATTTCCCCGACCATCCAAATCACCTTGCCTTGGGCTATCTGCATAGGCCAGAGCCCCATAGTACCTGTCAACATCGCGAGCAAACCCACGACTGACTGACCATAGCCCCTGGGTAATAGGAAGAAGTGCCAAGTGCGTTTGGAGCCGAGCGACCCGGCCGTTTCCATCAAGAAACGGATGAACCCACGCAAAGCGATAGTGGGCGCATGCGGCGGCAATCAGTAGGTCGTGCGGGGCCCAATCTTTGCTATAAGTTTTATCCCAATGAGCCAGAAAAACTGGAACCGAAGCCCACGCGGGAGCAGCATGACGCCCCACCTGAACATCGTGTTCTCGCATCGCGCCACCCTTAACGATGATACCGTCATGAGAGAATCTGTCGTGCTCGGGGAGCCTTTCGTACAACTGCTTGTGAGCTGAAACTGCGATACCTGACGACAGGGCCAGTCGTGACTGACCCAACTGCGCCTCAAGCGCCTTTTCCGCTTCAATGTGGGCAATAGCCAAACGTTGTCGCCTGGCTATATCTGGGCGGTCAGAGAAGTCGTGATGTAATGCTCGTTCAATATTAAGAGGGTGCGTTCCCTGCCCTTCGATCCGGTTGCTATAGAAGGAGTTCATCGATCGTGTGAGCTCGCGTATTTTCAGCGCAGTAACCCAATGAGCGCCGGCCGATAGCTTCGTCGCGTGATCAAGAACCTCACTCACCTTAGGTGCCAGACGCGCGCGCGCCTCTTCGCTCGGAAGCAAAGGCTGAAACTGGTGAGATGAGTTAAACATTTGCCGCTTTCCTTGCTCGTTATAACAATCGCTAACTGACTGATTATAAAGGAATTATATAATAATTTAAGGCATATAAATAAAATTTTGTGCCGGTTTAATTGCCGGCTATTTCACCGAGTCGGTATTCATCATGTTTTATTTACGCCTCTTTTTTATTACCTTGTCAGCTGCCACCTTTCCGTCGAAACTTCGCAAAACGGCCACGCCGGAAAACAGTCGAGACGATGCATAGCCAGAGAGCACGAAACAAGCCAGTCCCAACGCTTTCTTCCTGTACCTGTATCTGTGTCATGGATTACGGGTCGCTACCCCCGCCCGACCCGTACGACATTCGCAATGGGTTGGGCCTTACGCAATATGAATAGGCGTAAACGACTTCACCACATCATCCAACGCGTTTAGCTGCGTTAAAAACGGCTCAAGCTGATCTAGCGGCAAAGCGCTGGGGCCATCGCACTTGGCGTTGTCGGGGGTAGCCTGGCCGAGGCCTGGTCTTACTACCAACCCGTTCGCTGTTCCAACCGGTCCAGTGCCTTGTAGTAGTTTCCAACAATCGGAAGAAACCACGGCTTGCCGTAATAAAGCGGGTTAGAAGAAAAAGGCAAGCCATCAAAGCCGCAGCGCGGGCTTTGAGGGTCAATTATCTTGAGCGCTGTCTGGTGGCCCAGATACGTTGCCATGGCCACGCCAGCACCCTGGCAACCACCGGCGTAATGAACGCCCTCATGAACACCCATGTGGGGTAAGTGATCAAACGTGAACGCCACATTGCCCTTCCAGGCGTGCGTCAATTTAATGCCTTGTAGCTGCGGCCAAATACCACACATAAATTGGTACAGGCTGCCTGCCGATTCGCGCTCATTAACATCGCGAAAGCTCGCGCGGCCGCCGAAAATAATTCGACGATTGTCGGGTGTTAGACGATACCAGTAAAGAATCCGCTTGGTATCTACCAGCATGCGCTTATTCGGATTTAGTTTCAGAATCAGTTCAGGTGGCAGCTCTTCGGTTGTAATCACAAAACTTGTGATGGGGATAATACGCCGCTGAAGATAAGGCATAGCGCTACCGCTGTACCCGTTTGTGGCCACAAAAACCTGGGTAGCCGCAATCGTGCCGCGGGAGGTCGTTACCGTGAAGCCCCCGGCAGTCGGGGCAATATTTTCAACCTTTGCAAAGCCGTGCAACGTTCCGCCTGCTGCCTGATACGCCTCACGTAGCAATCGATGGTAACGCGCCGGGTCAATGCCACCACTTTCGTTTACAACCATGCCCCCGTGGTAGAAATCGCTGCCGATTTCCTCATGCTGCCTTGATTCGGGCACCATGGTTACGGTCAGCCCCATCTTGTTGACCAAATCCGCAGCCTGCCGTTCTTGACGCCGGTATGCACCACGCGAGTGCGCGCCGGTAAAACGGCCGCAGCGTTGATAACTAATGTCAAAGTTCTCGCGTTTCAAGAACTCCTCAAAATGCGTGAACGATGCGACCGAATCGCGCTGAACCAGATTAAACCGCTGAGCCCCAAGCTTACTGCGCATGGCCTCGGGAACCTTAAGCCCGCCGCTGACCATGCCCCCATTGCGCGTACTGGCACCCTCGCCTATCCTGCCTGAATCCAACACACAAACTTTAAGGCCTGATCGTGCCAGTTCCAAACCTGCTGCTAGCCCACAATAACCGCTGCCGACAATAACGATATCGACCTTTGAAGGAAGTGGGTTACGTTCCTCGGTCGGCGGGTTTGCATCCCACCAATAGGGCTGCACAACAAAGTCGGGATGGAAAATGTTATCCGAGGCACTCATGACCCAATGTCCTTGCCGGTATACGATGGATTAAAGTTATCCCGGACAAAATATTCATAAGCGGCTACCTGTCTGTCCACCTCTTGGGCGTCCCAGCCCAGGATATCGGCCACAGCATCGGCCGCCCGCTGTGCAACATTCAACCCCATCTTTGGCCCCCATCCCAATCCGACCCGTCTGAACATCAAATCGCTTAACGTTTGCACATGCTCATACCGTGCGGCATGGCGCAAATCCGCAATACTTACATGGGGGAAATCAGGATCAACCGGCTCTGAAGACGCATCCTCAGGAAACAGCCTGGCAGCATGCGAAAGCGTATTCTCATTTAAGGTGGGCTTGATCATCTGCCCGACACGCTCTGCTATTTTTTCACCGGCATAGCGGTGATTCATGATGGGCGTGCCCGTCAATGCCATCGCATTAGGCATGCCTTCGGTATCCAAATCGTGGATACTCAATAATTTGATAATGTCTTTTTCACCAGTTGCAGCTGTGCGCGGACGTATCCCGCACCAGGAGTGCACAATGTCTTTTTCTGTCAACTTCAGGCTTGGGAATAAGAAGTTTGCTTCTTTAAGAATGTATTCAATTTCTTCGGGCAGTACGCGCGCATCGTCGGGGTCACCCTCAAAAACCGTATCAGTCGGCCCAAAGAAATGGTGTGTGCCCCAAGGCATGCAGTAAAAAGGCTGGCCAATGCTGCTAATGGTTTCCAGACCCTGGCCCTCGCATTCTGGTGGCAGCTTAACCAAAATGTTGACGCCTTTAATACCGATTAAATGCTTTTTACCTGTGGGCGCATCGGCTTTGGCAATAACGCGATCAACCCAAGGCCCTGCCGTATTGATCAATACACGCCCGGTAACCTGAGCGTGCTGGCCCGAACCACTTTTATCGACAAGCGATACATGCCACGAGCCATCAGCTTGAGAACTTAGCGCCGTAACTTCGGTGTAGTTGCAAATGACGGCCCCCAACTGTTCGGCATCCAGAATCGCGTCTACGCAAATTCGCTCAGCCCAGTTGTATTGATATTCTGTGTATACGCCAACACTTTGAAGTGATTTGTTTTGGGCCAAATACTTGACCATACCGTACTTTTCTGCCGCTTTTTTTATCCCTAAGCGCTGATAATTAAGTCGCACCTTGGAAAAGCCAATAAGCTCTAAAAGACGAAAACCCAGGTCTACCTTCCACCCTGGAAAATCCCCGTCTTTATGCACCGGAAAGAAGAACTGATGGGCAATCAGACGTTCGGGGATGGTCTTTACCATCTGCGTACGACATTTCATGGCAAGCCGCGCCATATGGACTCTGCGCATCAGATCAAACGGCCCCAAGATAAACTGCCACATTGGGTGGTCTGGCGACAAATGCGCCAGGCCACAGTACAGCAACCGGCTGGATCGGCTGCTTGTGCCACTGGCAAAGTCACTTTTATCCACCAGCAACACTTTATAGCCCTTGGCCGCTAAATTCTGCGAAGTACTGGCACCCGAGGCACCTCCACCCACTACGACAACATCAAAGACTTGACCCTCGATCTCCGAAAGCTTTTTACCCACAGTATGTTCCGCCTGTTTCATTTGTTATTTGCCAATTCATTAGGCCACGACGACGCGATCATCATGATCGGGACGCACCTCTTCCAACCAACCGCGTCGCAACTCGGGTACAGAACGCAAGAGAAGTTTGGTGTACGCATGCTGTGGATTCAGTAAAACGTCTGCAGCCGAACCTTGTTCCACCGCATTACCGTTTTGCAGCACCATAATCTGATCGGCCAACGAGGCCACTGTCGCCATATCATGGCTAATAAAAACAATAGCCAGGTTCAAACGATCTCGAAGGTCTTTAATAAGAGTAAGTATTGACGCTGCGACAACGGTGTCTAGCGCCGAGGTGATCTCATCGCACAACAGCACATCAGGTTCGGCGGCCAAAGCACGAGCCAAATTGACACGTTGTTTTTCGCCGCCAGACAACTGGCCGGGCTTGCGCGACGCGTAGTGTTCAGGCAGGTTTACCATTTCAAGCAAGGCTTTGACGCGCGCCGGCCTGTCTGCGGGTTTTACATGGCCAAAGAATTTCAGAACGCGTTCCAGAATACGCCCTATCGTATGTTTGGCATTTAACGCCGTATCGGCAGACTGAAACACCATCTGCACACGCCTTAACTGCTCTGGTGTTCTGGATACGATACGGCTTTGAAGAACTTCTCCCCCCACCCGTAAATTGCCTGCCGCACGCGGTAAAAGGCCTGCAATAACGCTAGCCATTGTGCTTTTGCCTGAACCCGATTCACCGATAATGGCAAGGACCTGCCCTTGCTTTAACGCAAACGACAGCCCCTTCAAAACAGGTATCGCAGGCATGCCTTTAGCATCTGTCGCGCCGTAGCCTGCCCACAAGTCTGTCACTTCTAGATAATTCGCGGATGTGTTCGTTGCCCGCGAAGATGAAGGCAAACTAGTCACGGGCCAGCGGCTGCAGGCGGCGATAAGCTGCTTGGTGTACGGATGCTGCGGGTTTTCAATAATTTCAGCCGTCGTGCCCACCTCGATCAGTTCCCCCTTGCGTAAAACCGCAATACGATCAGCGATTTGCGTTACAACGGCCAGATCGTGGCTTACAAACAGTGCAGCAGTCTGCTTGGCGCGGATCACACCTTTCAGGGCACGCAAAACTTCTACTTGGGTCGTAACGTCAAGCGCACTGGTTGGCTCATCGCAGACCACAAGTTTGGGATGCAGCAGCAAACCCATGGCAATCATGAAACGCTGCAGTTGCCCACCTGACACCTGATGCGGATAACGTGAACCAATGGTATCTGGCGCAGGAAGGTCAAGCTCGCGATACAGGTTGTGCGCGCGCGCCACGGCATCGACCGACGACATTAAATGGTGAATTAACGCGGGCTCGGTCACTTGCTTATCCAGACGCATGCGCTGGTTAAATGACATCGCTGCGCTTTGGGCAATGTATGAAACAACACTTCCGCGCATTGAACGCAAGCGGCGCTTGTTGACGTGGAACATGTCAACGCCATCAAGCGTGACCGTACCATTTCGTGCAACAAGCCCTGACCGGATATGCCCTAAGGCACTAAGTGCCAACGTTGTTTTACCCGAGCCCGATTCGCCGATCAGTGCCAGGACTTCCCCTTTGTTCACGGTGAGCGATATGTTGTTAACGGCCGGCCGTAGCCCCAAGGTTGGAAATACCTGTAAATTTTTAATTTCAAGCAATGGCGAATCTATCATTTTTGCGACTCCGCAAAAGCACTCTCTTCTCCGGTCGCATCAACCAGCAGGTTCAAGGCGACAGATACGACCGCAATAGCAAGCGCGGCATAGATCGATGCATACGATCCATTCGCTATGCCATCAAGATTCTCGCGTACCAACCCTCCCCAATCCGCAAAGGGAGGCTGCACGCCTAGCCCCAGAAAACTAAGGCTACTCATGAATAAAATCGCAAAGCTGACACGAATCGCAAAATCAGCGGCAAGCGGGTACACCACGTGGGGCACGATTTCACCAAAAATAATCCACGACGTACCTTCGCCGCGCGCACGCGCCGCCGTTACGAAGTCTTGCTGGCTTACGTCTAACCCCAACGAGCGAGCAATACGAAAAACGCTGGCAGAATAAATTAAACCAGTCATCACAACGATGACCTCAATAGAGGAACCCAGCGCTGCCACGATCACCAATCCAACAATGATTTTCGGTAACGACAAAATCACATCCACCAGACGGCATAAAACCATGTCAACCCAGCCGCCTCGCACTGCCGCGTACAGACCGAAAACATTACCAACGGCATGCGCAATTAATGTGGCACTGACCGCCATGAGCAGCGTCAGACGCGCCCCACCAATTAAACGTGACAGCACATCTCTGCCCAGAAAATCGGTGCCTAACCAGGCCTGAGCGCTGGAAGGTTCGAAAGGCGTATACGATACAAATGCGGTCGGGTCATAAGGCTGCAGCAAGGGTGCAAACACGGCCACCAACACGCAAAACAGCAGCGTCAGGCCGGAGAACCACAATATCGGCGAGTGCTTGCGTTTCTTGCGAACAGCGAGCATATCTTGATCCGTTGCCACTTGTTGGGCTGAATTGCTCAATGACATGGTTTCCTTTTTAACTACCTGGTCGTTACGGATCGGCGCACGTCAAAGATCGTGGCAAGCGTATCTGACAACAAAATCAAAATGACGTACACCGCGCTAAACAACATGGCGCAGGCTTGAATAACGGGCATATCGCGTGCAAGCACAGCATCAATCATTAAGCGCGCCAACCCTGAATACGAAAAAATGGTTTCTACCACCACCACACCGCTAACCAAGTAAGCAATGTTCAAAGCAACCACATTGGCGATGGGCCCTACGGCCATCACCAAAGCATGCTTGCGCACGATGCTCCAACGCGACGCCCCTTTGAGCATGGCCATTTCGGCAAAAGGCTGGCTTAAAAGATTGCTGATAATGGCGCGTGTCATGCGGGCAATTTGCGCTGTAACGACAACGACCAACGTCATGACAGGCAGAAACAACGCTTGGGCTGTCGCCCATAAACTGGAACCGGGTGTCAGGTATGAGATCGCAGGCAACCACTGCAACTTGACGGCAAAGGCCAGCACAGCCAGCGTAGCGATAAGAAACTCCGGTGTTGCAGAAAGCGCAAGTACCGTAATTGAGCCGAAGCGATCAGCCCATTTTCCAGTTCCCAGACTCAGTAAAAGCCCCAGCGTAATTGACAGAGGCACGGCGATAAGCGTGGTTAGCCCGGCGAGCAAGGCGGTGTTGCCCGCCCGCTCTGCAAGCATGCTGCTGACCGGCACGTTTGTTAAAAGAGAGTGACCCCAGTCGCCGTGCAGCATGCCCGTAAACCATTGGACATAGCGCACAACAGGCGATTGATCCAAACCCATTTGCGTGCGCAATGTTTCGACTGCTTCCGGCGTGGCGTATTGCCCCAGCGCCAATTGCGCCACATCACCGGGCAAGATCTGACAGCCCACAAAAACAAGAACGGATACCAGCCATAGAACAAACACGGCTAGTACAGTGCGGCTCAACAGAAACTTCGCCATCATTTACCTTTTTGAGTCTCCTCGGTATTTACAAGAATGCTTGTAAATACCGAAGACACATTCACGCGTGAGTGCCTGGCATGCCAGAAAAAGCTGCCCAACTACACAGACGCACACGGTTAAGTTAGCTTTCCAGCCAAATTTGATCTGTGAAGAAACAGCCACCCATAGGGGCAATGGGAATAGGCTTCATACCTTTGACTCGTTTCGATATGCCATCGACAAAGTTAATAAAGGTGGGCAGCACCAAGGCTCCAGAGTTATGAAGAATGGTGTCGATGTCATGATAAATTTGAATACGCCTAGGCTCGTCCAGCGTGGCGCGCGCAAGATCAATAAGCTTGTCGAGTTCAGGGTTACTGTAATTTGAGAAATTCCATGGCGCCCCAGACTTCCACGTCAAGTTCAATAACAAGTTATACGTAGGCCGCGGATTAAAAGTCGTGGCAAAAAACGGGCGCTTACCCACAATAGAAGACCAGTAGCTATCCGCAGGGTCGCGTTTCAAATCGAGATTCAAGCCAATGCCTGCCGCCTCGCGTTGTAAAAACTGGCCAATTTCAACGCTAAACGCGGACGCATCGCTGACATGTAGCGGTACCTTGTTTGCGCCCACCCCACTTTTTGCAAGATAAAACTTGGCTTTATCAGGATCAACCGTGCGCTGGGGCAACTCTTTATTGGCATACGGCGAGCTGCTCATAATCGGATAATCGTTGGCGATAACGCCATTACCCAACAGCGCGGTTTGCAACACACGTTCGCGATCCATTAAATGCGCAAGCGCCAAGCCTACGTTGGGGTTATTTGCGGGTGCCATGTTAACGGCCCCCTGGATTGCGGTATACCGCGGCGCCTTTGTTATGTAAGGCTCAACATTGTCTGAGCGTTGCAGCTTTGCGATACTTTGGCCGCGTATGTCGACGGCCATGTCCACATCACCCGATAACAAGGCATTTGCCCGCGCTACCTGATCGACAATGGCAAACATTTCAAATTCATCGATATAAGGTTGGCCTGATTTCCAATACTTGTCGTTACGCACGCAAACCGTGCGTATGCCAGGCGTAAACTCTTTGACTACAAAGGGCCCTGTTCCCAGAGGCTTGGAGAAATCGTAGGTGCCATCCTTTACCATGGTAAATGGACTCGTACTCAGCGTAACAGGCAGATCGGCGTCGGCTTCGAGCAGATCGACCACAATGGTTTGTGGGCCGTCGGCGCGTACCTCTTTGACGTTGGTCATAAGTTGCTTCACGCTGGAAACAACACGCTCTTCCTTGTGACGCATCAACGAAAAAATGATGTCTTGCATGGTGAGCGGCGTACCGTCTGAAAAAATAACCCCAGGCGTTATCTGAAAGACCCAGCTTTTCCCATCAGTACCACTTTCAAACGAATGTGCCACTTCAGGCAGCGCCGCGCCATCTGTGTCCATGCGAGTCAGGTAACTGAAAATACTTGAACATCTAATAAAGTCGCCTGGATTTAGTGCGCGTGCTCCGTCAAACGTGTCGTTGGCACCTTGCGAATTGAGCGCAATTCGAACTCTGCCGCCCTTCTTGGGCGTCAACGTTTCTGTAATTGCGGCCGACGCGAAACGGGAAGAGCCCAAACCCGTCAACGACAGGCCCACGCCAACCACCAAACCACCAAACTGACGTCGACTTAAAGAACCGGGGTCGCCGCCAATAAACTTATTTCCGTATCGTGATCCATCATTTTGACGAGACATGAGGCTACCTTTAAAGTATGCGTTCTGTAAGTTTCACATCAATGTAAACTGCGTTCGGTATACGTTAAGGTAACTCGCCGTACTAAACAATGGGGATTTCCCGTATATATCGCTTATTTTTATTGAATTTTATAACATCAAATAAATTAACGTATACTGAAAGCACGAAGAAGGAGGTTCATATGTCTAGCATGGCCCATCCCGTTATGATCAACCCCGAGCCAGTAAAAGCCGGCGGGTTATCGAGCACCGTCTATGACAGGCTGAAATCGGCGATTCTTTCACAAGAAATCACCCCCTCTACAGCCATGCAAGAAACGGATCTGGGGGCTAAATTTCAGGTAAGCCGAACACCTGTACGCGAAGCCTTGCACGACCTGTTAAGAGAAGGGCTCGTTCGACGTCGTGGCCGCTTTTATTATGTAGCCCAGCTTTCACCGCTGGAAATTCGGCATCTGTATGAAGTGCGAGAAGCGTTAGAACGCATGTCGGTTCGGCTTTTCATCGAATACGCGCCCGAAGCCTCGCTAGACACCCTTAACGCCTGTTTGAACGAACAAGTTGACGCATTAAAGGTAAAAGAAATTGACCGCCTGAACACGTTAGACAGCGAGTTTCATCTGACCATCGCTCATTTGACCGGCAATACCCTGTTGCAGCAGCAACTGGCTTCCGTACACGACAAAGTCATACTGGCTCGCGGGCAAACCCCGTCAACCACGCCCACATGGTCTGACCGCGTCATTGTCGAACACGGTCGCATACTTAACGCGCTAAGTCGGCGCGATGTCGCCGTGTCAGATGCCGAAATGCGTTATCACATTAACAGCGCCGCTCGACTGCACCTAGGCATGAAACAAACACCTTTAGAGTCAAGTGTTTAAGTGTTTTTATTAACTAAGTTTGTCAACAGATAAAAACAACGTATCTGAACGCCAGCCCTTAAATTACCTATCAATCTAACTCGGTGAACACATGAAAACGGCCTATATCGATTGCACTGCGTACGGGCACTCCGTGCTAAAGGCCCACTCCATACTTGATAAGATCCCTGGCTTACATCTGCATGTGGGTGATCCGACAGCGACTGAGCTCGACGCGCTTATGAAAGACACAGTGGGAATCATCAATGGGCACACCATCATGGACGAGGCGCTGCTCGAACGCTACCACGCCCTCAAAACCATTGTTTTTTTGGGTACAGGCGCATCCACGTACATTGATCTATCTGCTGCGCAAGCACGTGGAATCGACGTACTCACCGTACGCGGTTATGGTGACAGAACCATTGCTGAACACGCCTTCGCGTTAATGCTCAGCGCGACGCGTCATATCGCCGTCATGGATCGTGAATTGCGTCGAGGTATTTGGCGCACACCAATCGGGGTAGAGCTTGCCGGTAAACGCATCGGCATCATCGGGGTTGGCGGCGTCGGAAAAGAGCTTGTATCCATGGCGCACGCGTTCGGCATGGAAGTTGTCGTCTGGAATCGTAGCCCGGTTCCTGACGACCTCCCCTGCAAACAGGTTGAACTTAACGAACTTATCAGCACCTCAGACGTCATCTCGCTGCATTTGGCGCTTAACGATGACACGCGCGGCATCATTGGCAAGCAACAGTTTGCCCTAATGAAACAAACCGCCATTCTTGTAAATGTTGGGCGTGGTGCACTCGTCGACGAAACCGCCTTGATAGAAGCGCTGAAAACCCAACGTATCGCTCACGCAGCGCTAGATGTGTTCGACATAGAACCCCTGCCCGTCGACCACGAACTTACAACGCTCGAAAACGTCACGCTAACCGCGCACGCCGCCTTTAGCAGCGAAGAAACCATGAAGCGCCTGCTTACATCAGGTTTTGACTTACTGAGGCAGGCGTTGGATACTCCGCACGCTAGATGATCCAGCCCTTACGCAATATGAATTGGCGCAAACGACTTCACCACATCATCCAGCGCCTTTAACTGCGTTAAAAACGGCTCAAGCTGATCTAGCGGCAAAGCACTGGGGCCATCGCACTTGGCGTTGTCGGGGTCGGGGTGGGCCTCCAGGAACAAACCTGCCAAGCCCACTGCCAGCCCTGCCCTGGCCAAATCAACCACCTGCTGACGACGCCCGCCCGAGGCTGCGCCTGACGGGTCGCGTTGCTGCAGCGCGTGCGTAACGTCAAAAATAACCGGCAAATCATTGCACGCCTGCTTCATGACGCCAAAACCCAGCATATCCACCACCAGGTTGTCATAGCCAAAGCAGGTGCCGCGGTCGCAAAGTATGAGCTGGTCATTGCCAGACTCTTTAAACTTTTCAACAATATTGCCAACCTGTGTCGGGCTAAGAAACTGCGGCTTCTTAATGTTGATAACCTTGCCAGTTTTGGCCAGCGCCGTCACCAAATCAGTTTGTCGCGCCAAAAAGGCCGGCAGCTGCAGCACATCAGCCACTTCGGCCACCGGTGCGGCCTGCCAGGTTTCATGTACATCGGTAATCACCGGCACACCAAACTCTGCCTTAACCGCCTCAAACATCCTCATGCCCTCTTCCAGCCCAGGGCCGCGATAAGAGTGGATGGACGACCGATTGGCTTTGTCAAAGCTGGCCTTGAACACATAGGGTATGCCCAGCTTTTGCGTTACGCGCACGTACTCGGCGCAGCTACGCAATGCCAGATCACGCGACTCAAGCACGTTAATACCGCCAAACAACACAAACGGCGCTGAATTCGAGACCGTAATCTGGTCGTTGATGACAATCATTGAAACCTCAAGACAGTTGAATTAATTCTGGGCGACACCTGCCGCCATCGCACCGGCAACGATCACATGTCACAAAACCTGCTTGCTGCGACAAGCGGGCTTCTAGCCAAGGTAATTTACAAGTGTAAAACAACAATGCCGGCCGGGATCGGAGCACGCCCGTTCAAACACGACAACACGACTGAAAAGCCATCACAAATGGAATTTATCATCTTTTATAGGTTATTGATTTTGTTGAATATTAACGCAAACTGTACAGGATAAACTAATAACTCCATAGCATCATGAACTAGTAACACCATAACGGAATGGGCGTATGGCAAGGTGCATGATGAATGTGCAGTTTGCCTCCGGCAACTATCCATGGGTCATCATTCGGGTGGCAAACCAAGCCTCTCCGGAGCAAAACGTTTACGTGATACCGTAACCCCAGAAATTGATACCCCACGGGCATTCAAGAAACGTGCTTCAATTTACCCAAGCATGAAGCGTATCGCTGCCCTTTTACGGAAAAGAACAATGAGCAACACAACTACAGACACGACGGCTGACGCCGTCAATGCCCCCGTTTTGTCCAAACTGGAAGACGGCGTGGCCCACATCACGCTAAACCGGCCTGACCAAGCCAACGCACTTGATGACGCAACCATCAATGCCCTGGCTGCTGCCATCAACCAGGCCTGCGACGACACTGGTACACGCGTCGTGTTGCTGCGCGCCATCGGGAAAACCTTCTGCGCTGGCGGCGACATTCGCATGTTTGAAACAAGGCTGGATGAACTTGCCGAACTTCTGGATAACTTGCTCGTGCCATTGAACAAGGCGCTGGTGCGCCTGCAAACGTCGGGCTTGCCTGTGGTTTCTGCAATTAACGGCCCGGTGGGTGGCGGTGGCATAGGCATTGCATTGTGCGCTGACTTCGTCCTCGCCTCCGACACCATGAAGCTGCGTTGCGGGTATTCAGCCATAGGCCTAACACCCGATGCCGGAAGCTCATGGTTTCTGGCAAAACGAACAGGCACGGTGTACGCCAAACAATTATTTTTTATGAATACGCCGCTTGATGCCCAAGCCTGCCTGCAGAAAGGCATTGTGGATGCTGTCTACCCTGCGGAGCAACTGCTGGATGAAGCCACTGCCCTGGCCAAACAACTTGCCGCTGCGCCCAAGCACGTCATGCAACGCACCAAGTTTCTGGTCGACAGCGCCGGCAAGCTTTCATTTGAAAAACACCTGGACGCCGAGCGTCGCTACATGGTTGCTTCTGGCGGCGAAGCGGCCTCGCACGAAGGCATAAAGGCTTTTATTGAAAAGCGTAAGGCGGTTTTTAATAACGCCTGAGTAGCACCGAGGGTCGCCACGAACGTCAGCGCACACGCTCAATTATGGCGGCTTGCATAGCCTAAATGGCCCCGTTAAGCTGTGTGACAATTATTATTCCGTGCGCACGCGAGGTCAGCGGGCGGCGCGTTTAAAGAAGGTCATGTTTATCAAGTGCGCTCAGGCCATGTTTGGTCAGCATAAGTCTTTTGTTGATAGCCTACTTCTCAAAGAATCGCCTCCAACCCTTTGCGATCCAATAAATTCAACAGTTTGAGCGAAGGACCACTAGGGTGTTTATCCCCTTGCTCCCATTTGCGAATGGTTGATACGCTGGTATTGAGCACCGATGCCAGTACTGTTTGGCTGAGCTTCAGCTTTTCACGCATGGCACGGATTTCTTCACTGTCATAGGGCGGAATCGGATCCAAGCAGAGTGCATCGTATTGATTCATCTGGCGTTTGGTGATGAAACCTTGGCGATGCAAGTCGCTGGCAGTGTCATGTACGGCAACCAGAATAGGACTCTTCACTTTAGTTTTGGTTGTCATAGCAGATCTCCTGTATTGATCCATCACGGATAGCTTATTTCAATTGAATTTGCGTCAGTTGCAGTAGATCACTGGCCAAGCTTTGCAAAGCTTCCAATTCGGAATCGCTGATGTTGGCTCTAGCATTCTTGGCGAAGCCAAATACGAAAAACCAGCGATCTCCTTTGTTGGTCGCAACCAGTGTTCCGTCTTTCTGCAATTTCTCGTCGTGCAATGGGCCGCGTCCCGGATGGCGACTCCGGTACGGTCGTAACCTTCTTGGTCTCCATATCCGATCGTTACAAACCTGGGCACGGTTCATCTCCTTAATTCAGTCCAGTTTAGCTGCAACACATATAATCCATCCACAAAGCCCCTCACCCTCCCTTCCCCAAATGACTCAACGCAAACTCACTAATCCACTCAATCGCCTTTACGGCAAACTCTGACAAGCCTGATTCGTGCCGCGTGATTACGCCAATTGTGCGCTCGGGGCCGCCCTTTAGGGGGATGGTGTACAGGTCAGCCTCTAGCACCATGTGGGCCGCCGACAGCGGCAAAATTGCCACCCCGCAGCCCTTTTGCACGAACTTACCAATGGTGGGCAGGCCTTGAATTTCGAGCAAGGGACGAAACGGCACGCCGCGCTTCATAAATGCCATATCCACATACATGCGCGTGCCCGTGCCGCGCGGCATCGAAATCATGGGCAGCTCGGCCAGCTCATGCGCGCACCACTCTGCCCCACGCAGCTCAACCGGAAACGCCCTTGAAGCCAGCAGCACAAAAGGCTCGCGCATAATCTCGATGTAAGACAAATCGCGATACACCACGTCCAACCCAGACAGCGCGAAGTCCACTTTGCGCAAGCGCAGCAAGTCTATGGCAGCGTCATTGATCACGTCATGAATCTTAATAATCGATGAAGGCTGCTCTTGCCGCAGATGCGCGACCAGATCCGGCAACAGCGCCGCCGCCAAAGACGGCAAAGCCGCGATAGACAGACGTTGTGAGCCACGCCGCGCCACTTCCTCCAGCTCTGTTACCCCAACTTCAAAGTCATCCACGACTCGTGATGCAACCTCGAGTAGATCGCGCCCGTCTGAGGTAAGCGAAACACTGCGAGTGGTGCGCTCAAAGAGTTTGACGCCCAATTTGTCCTCAAGACTGCGGATCATCTTGCTCATTGTCGGCTGCGTCACAAAAAACTGCTCTGCCGTCAAACCAAAATTTAACGATCGTGCCAGGGAAATAAAAACCCTTAATTCCCGAGGGGTTAGATTCATTCCAATTACCTATTAATCATGTGAAAAATAGAATTTCCCGCACCGCAGAACACCGCCTACCATAGTTGGCTAAGCAGTCACGTGCAACAAACAAAGGATACGCATGCTCAGATTAGACAACAAAGTAGCCATCGTCACCGGTTGTGGCTCCAAAGGTGAAGGCTGGGGTAACGGCCAGGCCATCGCTGTGCTGCTCGCCAGACAAGGCGCACGCGTATTCGGTACAGACCTAAACGCAGTAGCGCTCGAAAATACAAAGAAAATAATCCGCGATGAAGGCGGCACCATGGAAGGCATGATTGGCAACGCCACAGATGCCAACCATGTAAAAGAAATGGTTGACGCCTGCATGGAACGCTACGGCCGTATAGACATTCTTATTAACAACGTGGGTCGATCAGAACCCGGCGGCCCGGTTGAAATGGACGAAGATACCTGGGACGAGCAGATGGACGTTAACGTTAAATCTGCCTACCTGACCTGCAAGCACGTACTGCCCATTATGGAAAGCCAAGGCACTGGTGCCGTTGTTAATGTGTCATCCATTGCGGGGCTACGTTACGTGGGCAAACCGCAGGTAGCCTACGCTGCAGGTAAAGCGGCTCTCATGCAGCTTACCCGCACCACCGCCGTAATTTATGCGCCTAAAGGCATACGGCTTAACTGCGTTGTGCCAGGGCTCATGTTCACGCCACTCGTCAGCCGCCTGGCCGACAAGTATGTCAAGGGCGACTTTGAAGGTTTTGTTGCACACCGCCACAAGCAGGTACCCATGGGCCACATGGGTGACGCATGGGATATCGCCAACGCCGTGCTTTTTCTTGCCAGCGATGAAAGCAAATACATCACCGCCCAAGAAATTATTGTGGATGGCGGCATTACCGCCGCCACACGTTAAACACGCGCATGTAACGAGCGCACTGCGCCACCTTCCACGAACCAGGCCACACCATGAATACACACGACCCAAGCCAAAACAGTGCAGAGCATGATGGAGAAAGTGCCGCGCAACAAGGCCTCACTCCCGCCACGCAACTGCCCGCCCCAGCCACGCAACTACCTGTTCCACCTGCCAAAAGGCTAGCCGGCAAGGTGGCCATTGTTACAGGCGCAGGCTGTGTGGGCCCAGGATGGGGCAATGGACGCGCCATCGCATTTCGTTTCGCGCAAGAAGGTGCCAAAGTCTTTGCGGTCGACAGAAGCCTGGCCTCCATGGAAGAGACACAAGCCAAAATCCATGCCATTGAAGGTGACATCAGCCCCTACGAATGCGACATCACCAATACCGACGCCGTCATCGCTATGGTTCAAGCCTGTAAAGAGAAATACGGCGCCGTCGACATCCTTGTCAATAACGTTGGTGGCCCCTTGCCGGGCGGTGCCGAGGCCCTAAGTGAAACCGACTGGGATCAGCAGATCGATCTAAACCTAAAAACCGTTTTCATGGTCAGCAAGCAGGTGATCCCGGTCATGGCCGCACAAGGTGGTGGCTGCATCGTCAACATTGCCTCTACCTCGGGCATACGCTGGACGGGTGCCCCACAAATCGGCTACGCAGCCGCCAAAGCCGGCGTAATACAGTACGGCCGCGTGGCGGCTGTTGAGTTGGCCAAAAAAGGCATACGCGTTAACGCCGTGGTGCCCGGTCAACTGTACACGCCGCTGGTTGACAAGGTGCTGGCCCGAACCCAGTCAGGCAACGATACCGCTCAACTACTAAAACGCAGGCAAAAGCGCATCCCCCTGCCCTTTATGGGTGACGGGTTGGACACCGCCAACGCCACACTTTTTCTGGCTTCAGACGAAGCCCGCTTTATTACAGGCACAGAGCTCGTTGTTGACGGAGGCATGAGCGCACGCTGTGATTAACACGCCATGGGTAATGCTGCGCTCTGCGCCAAGCCAACCCATACCCACTTGTTTATAAAAACAGCTTTACCAACGAAGGAGACATTCATGAAAATCAAATGGATAACCACACTTTGCGCCGTTGCTCTGACGACATTCGCAACATCAGCCACCGTGGCTGCTGATAAATTCCCTGCAAAACCCATACAAGTCATCATCCCCTTTCAACCTGGTGACACTGACAACATGCTGCGCCCTTATCTGGAACGCATGCACGAGTTTCTGGGTCAGCAAGTCATGCTGATCTACAAGCCCGGTGCGGGCGGCGCGATTGGCGCGGGGTCGGTTGCCAATAGTGCCCCTGACGGCTACACCCTGGTCGGCACCTCGCCAGGCTCCATCGTCGTCGTGCCACTTGCAAATAAAGACGTCAAATATTCCACAGACGATTTCGAGCCGATTGCTGCCTTCACCGAGGGTGGGTTTATGCTGGTGGTGTCGTCCAGCTCGGGGTGGAACTCCATAGACGAGTTGGTGAAACACTCTAAAGACAAGCCAGACGAAGTCACGTTCACCAGTTCAGGTGCAATGGGCATTACGCACTTGCTGGCCGAGGCGTTTACCAACGAAGCCGGTGTTAAATGGCGTCACATCCCCTACAAAGGAAGTGCACCAGCCATTACTGCTTTGCTGGGCGGCCACGTAGACATGGCCTCGAGCGCCATCGCACCCGCACAGGCGCATATTCAGGCAGGCACCTTGAAGCCGCTAGCCGTATTCGGTGAAACGCGGCTGAAGGCCTACCCTGACGTGCCAACCCTTAAAGAGCTGGGCTACAACATGGGCAGCCCGGCTTATTACGGCATCTTGGCACCCGCAGGCACACCGCCCGAAGTGATAAACACCATTTATGAAGCGGCCAAAAAGGTCGACGAAAAATATGGTGAAGAAATTGCCAAGAACCTGGCAGTAATGGGCGCACAAGTAAAACTGCTAAACCCGCAAGAGTACAAAGAGTATCTTGCCGGGCAAAAAGCCCTGTTTGGCGACGCCGTTAAAAGCTTGATTCAGTAAAACCAAAGAGCGCTGTCGGGTAATACCGGACAGCGCTCTTTACTGTAGAACGTACTCCATGCTGCGTGACATTGCAGCCCGCCAAGTGGCACTGCCGCTTGGCGTACGGCGCTTTTAGCTGCTGCGTGGCACTGCTGCTTACCGTGTGACACTGCTACATACTGCGTGACACTATCCTGACCTTGCGGCGTTGCAAGCCTCTGCGACGCACTGCTGCCTACCGTGCGGCACTAGTACCTGCTGAGTGACACGACTAGCTGCTGCGCCGCATTGTGCAGCCTACCCCGCGCCGCTACGGCTCTCGTCGCTGCTGGCGCTCAGCCACAAAACACGCGTTAATAAACATCACCTAGCATCATCACTATGAATATCAAACGCTTCCAGAAACCGCGAAACCATGTTGTACGCCCCAATCGTGGCGACCAGCTCCACCAGCTCGGTATGAGAGAAGTCACCGCTTAAATCTTGCACCAGCTTCTTGTCGACCTGCACATTTCTGGTCATTTCTTCTGCAAGCCCAAGCACACGCCGCTCAACCTCATTGAAGCTATCAGACGTCTGCCAAGTTTCAAGATCATCGATCTGCTGCTGGGTTATCCCTTCTTTCAGCGCAATCGGTATATGCTGCTCAGCCTCATACGGCGCACCGTTAATCTGGGCAATGCGCACAATCACCAGTTCACGAATAGCGCCATTAAGGCTGGACTTCTGCCTTACAGCAGTCAGGTAATTTAGCCAGCCTTCTGCAATCGGTGGGCTATGCAGCAACATCTGATACAGGTGCAGAACACTGCCCCGCTCTTTTGTTATGCGCTCCACCAGTGGGCGGGCCTCTTCACTGCCGATATCGGCATAAGGTATGCGTGCCAAGAGATGCTCCTTGTAGGGTGTTAGATTTTTTTAGGTTGAAAGGTCACTGTACCCATGGAACCATAAAGAGTGAAGTTCCGGTATTGCGGGTGTTGATTCATTGGGTGAATATATCAGCGTGTGTTCCCGGCGGTTACTCGTAATGCGTCCACATCCTCAAAACACGAACAACATGTTCTTTAACGAACACCTCATACACTAACCGACGCTGGATGTTAATACGCCGGGAATACGCACCGGTAAGATCGCCGATCAGCTTTTCGTAAGGCGGTGAATTCTGAAACGGATCAGCCTCTAGCAGCGCAATCAGCGTTTGCACTTTGGTTTTTAAACAGGCCGCAGCAACTTTTTTCGCATCTTTGAGCGCAGCATTTGCGAAGACAACCTGCCAAGTCACCAATCAAGCTCCCTGGCGCTTTTTTCTAGGGGCTCCGCCATGCCTTCTCTGATTGAGTCGCGCATACCGGGCACAGAAACCAGATACAGAGTCTCTTGAATGGCGTCCCAATCAGCCTCTGAAATCAGCACGGCACTCGTGCGCTTGCCGGCGATTCGAATAGGTTGATGGGACTCGGCAGTTTGGTCTATAAGACGGTACAGGTTCGCCCGTGCCTCGCTCGCAGTCATGGTTTTGGACATTGTAGGTCTCCAAAGCGGTCTCAATGGTACGCTTTAACGTACGTAGAAACAATCCTCTCTTCATGGAAGCCACAGGTGGTGATGGCAGCAGCTCTAGCAACGTCATGCGTTTGGCGAGCAGACATGGACAACCAGCGTAAAAAACCCAAAGCAGCCACGCTAGCTATGTGCACCGGCCTTTGAATATGAAGACCGACGGTCAAGCGCACGTCATTTGAATACTCTGCTGCGTAATAGGAGCACTGCAGAAAATTTGGCTGCTCCCGGAAGCAGCCTAACAATCTATTTAGTGTTCAATAACGGGCGAATCGGTGCGCGCATACTGTTTTAATTCTTTCAGCACTTGAGCACGGCTCAGGTGAGACCCTTGAGTGATGCTGGGGTATACGGATGCCTCACCCTGGAGGATGCCATCCGATTGTTTGGCAGCTTCCAGTTCGGCCACAACCTGAGCGCGGCTCTGGTCTGAGCTGTGAGTAATCATCGGATACACCGACGATTCACCTCCCAGCAGAAGGCCCGCTTGTGCGGCAGCTTGCAGCTCGGCCGCCACTTGAGCGCGCGTCGTGGATGTATTGATTTCTGCGTTGGCAACGCTAGCAACTGTAGAAAAGGCAAGGATAGCTGCGATGGTAACTACTTTCATGATTGAATCCCGTTGAGATATAAAGTGGGCAATTGATTCGCCCTGGTTTAAGTCTTTGTTTCGACGGGTTCAGTATGAAAGAAGTGAGCAAGCAGATAAATACACAAAACGCGAAATAATTGTTCCATGTCCACTAACAATGGGAACGTTTTTCAGATTTTGTTTGTCCTTGTTGTTAACGCAGCAAGCTACAAGAGAGTGTCAGAATTCTTTAGGCGGTTTAGATGAACCATTGATCTGCCTATCACGACCCAGTGACTCTGGGTCGTGATAGGAATAAGCGTGAGTGAATCGCTCCTCGTAAAGGATGGCAAACTGCTGCATAGCAGCGGTCCTGTGATGTGTGGGAGATCCCCATTCAACGCCAAACGATCAATCATCCTTTATCGGCGCCGAAGTTACGCGAAATCTCCGCGCTGCTTGAAGATCGGGCACTACGCCAAGCCCAGGTGCAGTGCCAAGCCACACGCACCCATCCGTCACCTGAAACCCTGGCCGTGCCAGCATTTCTCGTAGGGGATTAGCGTTGGCGTCGATTTCTACATATCCAGGCCCACCAACTGCCGCCTTCAAATGCATAGACGCTGCAAGACCAATCCCTGCTCCCAACCAGTGCGGACAATACCAACGCCCTGATCGAACAGCCGAGCGCGCCACCTGCAAACAACCCGTTATGCCGCCCCATTTGCCCACATCGGGCTGTATGACTGACATTGCGCCGGAGTCGATGAAAGCCTGAAAACGTTCTTGACTGTCAAGATTTTCTCCGCCTGCAAGTGGCATGGGCAATGTCTTTGCAAGTGCCAGCCAGTGATCAATAGGTGCATTGGCCCGTAGCGGCTCTTCGAGCCAAAGCAGATCAAAAGCAGACAAAACATCGCCTGCCTTTTGCGCCTCTCCCAAGCTCCAGGCCTGGTTTGCATCCACCATTAGACGAGCTTCGGCACTCAATGCCTGGCGCATGCGACTGAGGTTTTCCAGATCGCGCTCCAAGCCAAAACCGACCTTAAGCTTAAAGTCGCGAAAGCCCTCTTCTTGCCGGGCAACTGCAAGTAATTCTGGCTGAGTGGGGTTGATGCCGGATGCATAGACACGCACCTTGTCAGAACCCGGCGCACCGCCAAGATACTGCCATAGCGGTAGCTCAGCACGGCGTGCAAACAAATCCCAAATCGCAGTATCAATACCTGCCATCATCTGATGCAATGGTCCTGACTCACCCGTCTGCAACATGAGCACCTGCAGTCTGGAATACATTTCATGCCAAGCATCCTCAGGACGCAACCATGTTTTACCCTCTATAAGAGGGCGACCGTACGCGAGAGTGAGCCGCGCGCGATGCTCTGCACCAACCGTCGGGAAATTGCACCAGATCTCTCCCCATCCTTCAGTCCCGTGTTCGTCTTTTACCCTTACTAGCACTGCGGGTCGATCATGCATGGTTCCAAAAGACGTCTGGATCGGCGGAATTGCGGGGCAGCGAAAGACAAAAACATCAAGCCTGTCGATCTTGATGCCCTCTGGCACGAAATTGTTATCTACAAACTGCATCAGACCTGGTCTTCCTTTTGTAGTCTCTGATTTCAAAATAATTTTTTGAGGTACAGGCTCTCTCGACTAATTTTAAAGATGCACCAAACTGCTCTCACGCACCAGCAACTCGCATGGCAACAGTTCTTGAATCATCTCCACTTTCGCAGCAGGATCTGCAGCTAACAACGCCAATACCGTTCGAGCGGCTTGTTGCCCTATTTCGTAACGCGCCGGCCGCAGCGTAGTAAGTGCCGGCTTGAGGCGCGCAGCGAACGCAGCGTCACCAAACCCAGCTATGGCACAGTCACGCGGCAACGAGAGGCCGCATTCCTCGGCATGCAAAATGGCGCCTGCTGCCATATTGTCACTGGCAAAAATCAATGCTTGAGCGCGAGTGCTTTTTGCTTGAGCGGCCAGCGAGGCGATACAGAAGGCTCCGGCGTCAAACTCATCATCATGCTGGGCTACCTGTATGTGCGGTGTAAAGCCAGCGCGCT
Organism: Pusillimonas sp. ANT_WB101; assembly: GCF_008369125.1. NCBI lineage: Bacteria > Pseudomonadati > Pseudomonadota > Betaproteobacteria > Burkholderiales > Alcaligenaceae > Pusillimonas > Pusillimonas sp. ANT_WB101. The sequence goes on from NZ_VOAY01000001.1 coordinate 1,193,007, forward strand.
TCATGTGCTCGGCAAAACCACGCGCACGCTGCTCCGCGCGAAAGTCTTCAGGGTTTGACGGCATAACAAACTGAATACGCGTGGCACCTTGCTCAAGAAAATGCTCGGCAAGCGTACCACCCGTTTCAACGTTAGGAAACCCTACCTGATGAAAAGGCCGCCCTTCCGCTACGCCCCATGCTTCGACAATGGGCACATTAAGTCCACGCAACATGGCCTCTGCGGCTGGCGTGTGATCATCGCGCGTGAGAATAAGTGCCGTCGGATGCCAACCCACAAATGTGCGGATGGCTTGCTCTTCGAGTTCGCGTGAATACTGTGCATTTGCAAGTAAGAGCTGCAACCCCGAAGCCCGAAGCTCATCGGTCATACCCTTGACCAAGCCGGCAAACGTGGAGCTGGCAATATTTTGCATGACGGCGCATACAACTCTGCCATGACCGGATGCGAGTCCACCTGCCACCTGGCTAGGTACATAACCAATACGATCTATGATCTCGCGCAGTTTTACACGCAGCCCCTCCGACACCTTTTCGGGCGCATTGAAGTACCGCGAAACCGTTATGGCTGAAACCCCTGCCAAAGCGGCAACATCATGGATGGTGTAAGCACCCGCTTTTCGTCGCGATGCGCGTAAAGAATTACTGCGTGTCATGGTTTTTCCTAATGGCGCGCTTTCTTTAAAAGGCTCTAGCATACCCTCTATGTTACCGGTAACACAGGCCGAGAGCATCCATAAATACCCCTAAATGGTCATTTCAGCACCAAGTCATTGATGAGCCACTTCGTTTATCTACGCCAGAAGTTCGGAGCATCGACTATGACCGTATTTTTTTTGAGTTATTCGGGTACCTGAACGATTCGTAAGGAGACATCAATGATCAAAACAAAACCTAAGTCTTTACTGGCTATCGCGCTAATGGCGGGCACAATAGCATCTGCGTTTGTCATGCCCGCTCACGCTGACGCTTATCCTCAAAAGCCGATCACCATCGTCGTGCCATTCCCACCAGGGGGAACGGCAGATGGCTTCACTCGCGGCCTCGCTCAAGAACTAGGCAAGCGTCTTGGGCAATCGGTCATTGTTGATAATCGCCCTGGTGCAAACGGTATTTTGGGGTCAGCATACGCAGCAGACAGACCTGCTGATGGTTACACGATTCTTTACGGCTCAGGTAGCACCCTTGCAGTGAACCCTTATATTTATCCGGTTGCCAACTTCGATCCGTTGAAGGACATGGTGCCCCTGGTCATTACCCATCAAATGCCCAATGTACTGGTAGTTGGCGAGAGCACAACCTACCAGACTGTACAAGACCTGATCGCCGACGGCAAAGCCAATCCCGATAAATTAAGTTTCGCGTCAGCGGGCACTGGAAACAGTATGCATCTGGCAGGCGAGCAATTTAAAACGGCAGCGGGCATTGAAATGTTGCACATTCCTTATAAAGGTAGTGCAGAGTCGCTCAACGACATCATGGGCGGCCGGGTTCCGCTTATGTTCAACAACCTGCCATCTATTGTTGGGTTGGTTAAGTCAGGCAAGTTGAGGGCTTTAGCAGTCACGGATAGTAAACGCTCGCCACTACTGCCTGACGTTCCGACAATGGAAGAGGCTGGCGTGCCCGGATTCACCAACGTAATTTGGGTGGGTCTCGTCATGCGCAATGGAACGGACCCGAAGATCATCAATCGTTTGTCCACGGAAATAAGGGACATTCTGAAGGATCCAGAGTTCAGCAAACCGACTGAAGCACTAGGATACGAAATTATCGCGTCCACACCCGAAGAAATGAACCAGGTCTGGCAAAAAGATTCCAAAGAAATGGGCGATTTAACACAGAAACTGGGCATACGCGTCAACTAACAGGTTGGCTATTTTCCACGAGGGTGACACGAACACGCGCCAGACGCCGTGCAGCCACCTTCGAACAAGAGTAAAAAATGAGAAAAAACACACTTAAGCAGCTTTTAAAAGCAAACAAGACAGCGCTCAACGCATGGGCAGCCATCCCCTCCTCGTTTTCGGCAGAGATAATCGCCAACTGCGGCTTTGATGCCGTAACCATTGACCTGCAGCACGGCATGATTGATTTTGCACAGGCACTGACCATGCTGCAGGCCGTCTCCACCACCAATGCCACGCCACTGGTGCGCCCAAGCGGCTCAGAGGCGGTGCAAATCATGCGATTACTGGATGCAGGTGCCTACGGCGTAATCTGCCCTCAAGTAGACACGCCTGAAATCGCCAAAATGGTGGTTTCCGCTTGCCGATATCCACCCGTAGGCACGCGCTCTTTCGGGCCACCACGGGGCCTTTTGTACGGCGGCGCCGATTATTTTCAGCATGCCAATGACGAAATACTTGTTTTCATCATGATCGAGTCAAAGCAAGCGGTTGAAAACCTGGACGAAATACTAAGCGTGCCCGGCATTGATGGCGTATTTATTGGCCCTAACGACCTAAGCATTAGCTATGGCAGCGGCATCGGAAACGACCCTCAAGGTGAAGCGGGCGAAGCTATTGAAACCATCCGCAAAAAGGCTGCGGATCGTGGGATTGCAACAGGCATTTATTGTGGTGACGGCGACATGTGCGCCATGCGAATCAAGCAAGGCTTCCAAATGGTAAACCCCGCTAGCGATGCGGTGCTGCTGAAGAATGCCTGCGTAGCGCAGGTACAAAAAGCGCGTGGGGAAACGCTAAAAAAAGACACTGCAGGATATTGATCTATTCATAATGCGCGTGGCCGCTCTGGCTTTAAAAACTAAACCAGAGCGGCCACGCGAGCAGTGCGCACTGGTCTCTGAATATAAAGACCGATGATCAAGCGCACTTTATTTGAATATTTTCCTGCGCAATAGGAGCACTGCAGAAAATCTGGCTGCTCCCGGAAGCAGCCTAACAATCTATTTAGTGTTCAATAACGGGCGAATCGGTGCGCGCATACTGTTTTAATTCTTTCAGTACTTGAGCACGGCTCAGGTGAGACCCTTGAGTGATGCTTGGGTACACGGACGCCTCACCTTGGAGGATGCCATCCGATTGTTTGGCAGCTTCCAGTTCGGCCAAAACCTGAGCGCGGCTCTGGTCTGAGCTGTGAGTAATCATCGGATACACCGACGATTCGCCTCCCAGCAGAAGGCCCGCTTGTGCGGCAGCTTGCAGCTCGACCGCCACTTGAGCGCGCGTCGTGGATGTATTGATTTCTGCGTTGGCAACGCTAGCAACTGTAGAAAAGGCAAGGATAGCTGCGATGGTAACTACTTTCATGATTGAATCCCGTTGAGATATAAAGTGGGCAATTGATTCGCCCTGGTTTAAGTCCTTGTTTCGACGGGTTCAGTATGAAAGAAGTGAGCAAGCAGATAAATACACAAAATACGAAATAATTGTTCCGTATCCGCTAACAATGGCTACGTTTTTCAGATTTAGTTTTTCTTTGTCGTTTTCAACATGTCGCTGGTTCAGAGCAATTCGGGGTTCCCTCTCTCTAACGCCTTTGGTGCGCTCACGCTTCTGTGTGGTGACACCTGCACGGGCTCCGTGGTAGATCTGGGTGCACTTTATCCAATTGATTAGCGTGCTTAGCATGCAGGTGATTCTGGGCCCCGGTAGTACACGACTACTCCAGACTCATTGCTTGAGCCTGCCGTAGTCGTTTCAGGTGTCTACGCCCTGCCCCATGCGCCGTGCCATCTGGCTTCAAACCGCATAGTCAGCGCTATTCACAGAGCCCCAAAAAATGCCCTACTTAGTATCAAGGTTCTTGATAACAGGCTCCCATTTATCAATCGTCTTCTGAATATACTGAGTAAAGTCAGCCGCGTTTTTATAGTCAGTCTTTAAACCAAACTGGTCCGCGCATTGGCGAAACTGATCGGTGTCGATGGCAGTTTTAAAAGCATGGTCGATTTTGGCAACAACGGTAGGGTCCATGCCCTTGGGGCCAACCAGGCCCAGGATGCTCGGGGCCACTAGGTCGTAGCCTTCTTCCACCAGTGTCGGCGCGTCTTCAAAGCCTGCCATACGCGCTTCAGTAAACACGTTCAGCAAACGCAGTCGCCCGTCTCGCACGAAGGGTACCCATTCAGCGGTTTGCGCCATCACACCCACATCACCTCGCACCAGAGCCGTCGACGCTTCAATGCCGCTTTTATACGGTACATGCACCCACTTAGCACCGACCTCTTCGCCAAGTTTTTCCATGGTCAAATGCTGCGGTGTACCAACCCCTGCGGTACTGAAGGCCACAGAATCAGGCTTTTCTTTAGCCAGCTTGATGATGTCAGCCAGCGACTTTAGCGGTGAGTCTGCGCGAACCAGCAAACCGACCTGATATTGCGCAACCATGGCAATAGGCGTCAAGTCTTTCATAACCTCGTAATCAATATTTGACACGAGAAACTGGTTAAGAACTGCACCGGTAGACAACGCTGCAATGTTGTAGCCGTCAGCCTTTTGGCGCGAAATATAGCCGATTGAAAGAGAAGAACCTGCTCCCGGCTTGTTCTCCACGACAATCTGTTGACCAAGCTCTTTACTGGCCGCAACGGCAAGCGCCCGAAAGCACATATCCGTACCGCCGCCCGCACCATAACCCACGACCAACTGAATGGGCTGTGAAGGAAATTGCTTGGCACCAGCCTGGGCCGAAACTACGGCTATACATACGCCGGCAAGGCCAAGTGCCAGCCCACGAGTGGCACTGGATTTTGTAGCTTTCATTTTTTTGTCTCCTGTTTATTGAGTAGTTATAAAACATATAATAGACTAAAAGCTATATTTATAGACTATTGATCTTTTTTTGCCTTTCCTGGCGTATCCTAGCCAGCGCATATCCTTATTTCCAGCACACACTCAAGGTCGATCACGCCATGAAAAACCAAACCAACATCCTGGTCACAGGAGCCAGTCGCGGCATTGGTCGCAGCATCTGCCAACGTCTGATTAGTGACGGTTATACAGTTACGGGCATTGCCCGTACACGCCCCGCAGATTGGCCTGAAGACATGCCCTTCTACATCGTCGACCTGGCAGAGCGCGACGCTGTTAAGGAAACCATGGCGCAGATAGCCGCACAATCAACGTACTACGGCCTGGTCAACAACGTGGGCTATGTTCCCACTGGGCGTCTTGAGGATCTGAATAGTGCAGATCTGTACAAAGCTGTCGCGCTCAACCTGGAAGTAAACATACTTTGCGCACAAGCATTGCTCCCTGGCATGCGCTCCCTGGGCAATGGTCGCATCGTCAATATCGGTTCGCGCGCGGCGCTAGGAAAGCCCTCACGCACGCTTTACAGCACGACCAAGGCTGGCATTACGGGTATGACACGCACCTGGGCGCTAGAGCTCGCACCCGATGGCATCACGGTGAACGCGATTGCTCCCGGCCCGATCGCCACTGAGTTCTTCCAAAGTGCCAATGACACGCAGAGCCAGGCCACCAAGCATTTGCTGGCAGGCATCCCGCTGGGCCGAATCGGGCAGCCCGAAGATGTCGCGCATGCCGTCGCGTATTTCATGGACAAGCGCTGTGGCTTTGTAACGGGCCAAACGCACTATGTGTGCGGCGGCATCACCATAGGCGCCGCCTAACGGCCTCATGCCAATCTAGTTATTAAAACTTCAACGATAAAAGGGACACACATGGCACGCTGGACACATCGCCCCGAGGGCTCAAACTGGGGCGACTTTGGCCCCGATGATCAACTAGGACGCCTTAATCTGCTTACCGAAGAGCAGGTACTGAAAGGCGTGCGTGAAGTGCGTGCGGGCAAAGTTTTCTGCCTTTCGTTACCGCTCGATCTGCCTGGTGGCATGGTGTTGAACCCGCGCCGCAAGCCGCCACGCCTGGCGGCTACCGAGCGCGACAACATCCCGTACATGAATTTCCCCATGGAAAACCTGGACGCCGCGTCTATTGACGTTTTAAGTGACGACCAGGTCACGTTATCTCTACAGTATTCCACCCAATGGGACGCCTTGGCACACGTAGGTGCCCAGTTTGATGTAGATGGCAATGGCCAAACCCGCAAGGTGTATTACAACGGTTATCAGGCTGGCCCAGACATCGCAGACGCGCCACCGCACGATGAAAGCGAAAACTGTTGCGAGGGTGGCGCCAGCGTCGGCGCCAAGAAACTGGGCATTGAAAATTTCGCGGTCAAGGGTATGCAAGGTCGTGGAGTAATGGTCGATTTCGTGCGTCATTTTGGCCACGGCCGCACACTCATCGGTTACCGAGAGCTTGCTGCTATCCTCAAGTCAGACAATATTGAGGTAGAGGCAGGCGACATGCTGGTGCTGCGCACCGGCTTTGCAGAGACCATCATGGAGATGGGGGGCAATCCTGATGCCGACAAACTGCACAACTCAGGTGCTGTCCTCGATGGTGCAGACCCCCAATTATTAAACTGGATCACGCAAAGTGGCATTGTGGCCATCTGTGCTGATAACTATGCCGTAGAGGCCTACCCTGCTCGCACTGAGGGCGACAAGAAATCATTGCTGCCCTTGCATCATCACTGCCTGTTCAAGCTTGGCCTGCCTTTGGCCGAGCTATGGTACTTGCGCGACCTGGCTGAATGGCTAAATGCAAACCAACGCAGTCGCTTTCTGCTGACCGCGCCACCGTTGCGCCTGCCGGGTGCCGTAGGGTCTCCGGTCACACCCATCGCCACTGTATAAACCCACCACCTGAGTAACCCCACGCCATGAACTTTCAGTCGCTTCTTGAACACCATGTTGCACAGCGCCCGGATGCTATCGCTTTTTACGACATCGATCAGCCAGTGCTCTACAGCGAGCTGCTTGCCGAGTCTAACCGTGTTGCCGGACTGCTTTTTTCCCAAGGGGTGCGCACAGGTGATCGACTAGCGTTGTGGTTACCCAATTGCACTGCGTGGTTGATTACCTTCATGGCATGCGCCCGCTTGGGCGTAACGGTTGTATCCATGAATACGCGTTTTCGCAGCCGGGAGGTTGGCGACCTCATAGCCCGCGGAAAATGCCAATGGCTGGTCATGTGGCCCACGTTCAAGGGGCTGCCCTTCCAGCAGATACTCAATGAGGTAGAACCTGCACAGCTAAAAGGCCTGAAAGCAGTCATGGTAGTAGGCGGTTCAGAAGGCGTGGCTAGTGTTGGCGGCGTAGATACTGCAGGTGCGTCAGAAAACCCGCAACTGGTGCAAGGCGTGCCATCCTTTAGCTACTCAACCCCCTCGCAGCCTGATGCATTGAAAGACGTCACCCAGGCGGGTGGCGATGCCTATGCCTTGGTCTATACAACCTCAGGTACCACCTCCCAATCTAAGCTCGTGGTCCACGATCAACAAACGTTAATTGGCCACGGACACAACGTGGCACGCTACTTTGGTATTGGGCAAGACGATGTCGTACTGCTTGGCGCGCCGATGTGCGGTGCGTTCGGGTTTTCGACAGCGCTGAGCGGGCTGGCCGTCGGGGCACCATTAGTGTCGTCACCCATACTTAGCCCTGCGGAGTGCGCCGCGCAAATACAGAACATGCACGTTACCCATACGTTTGCCAATAACGAATTGCTCGACCGCATTCTTGACGCTGCCGAAAATAAAGACAAGCCCTTCCCCTCCCTCAGAGTAGCGGGTTTTGCCAGCTTTGCACCCTCGCTAGAAGACTTGCCTCAACGCGCCGAACACGCCGGCATCAAGCTGGTAGGCCTGTATGGATCCAGTGAGCTGCAAGCCCTGACAGCTGGCCAGCCGCTGGATGCCCCGCTGGCAGAACGCCAAAAACCAGGCGGCCAACTCGTAGCCCCTGACGCACGAGTACGGGCACGTGACATCGAAACAAACGAGATCTTGCCTCATGGCGAGGTGGGTGAAATCGAAATCTGCACGCCTAGCATCATGAAGGGCTATCTAGATAATCAAGAAGCGACAACCAAAGCCATTGATGCGCAAGGCTACTTTCGTACCGGCGACCTCGGCCACACGACCAGCGATCAACATTTTATTTTCCACGCCCGACGCGGTGACTTTCTGCGTCTTAGTGGCTTTCTGGTTAACCCGCTGGAGATCGAGAACTTTATTGAAAGCCTAGAGGGCGTGGCCAACTGCCAAGTGGTAGGCGTGCCGCATCAGGGCAAAACCGTGCCTGTCGCATTCGTGATTGCGAAACCCGGCCACCATATACAGGAAGCGCGAATTATTTCTGACTGCAAGGCACAGCTGGCAGGCTTCAAAGTGCCCGTAATGGTTGGCATAGTCGAAAGCTTTCCTGTTGTAGAAAGCGCCAACTCGAATAAAATCCAACGCGGCAAGCTGCAAGAACAGGCAATTGAGATGCTCAATACCCACTAACCTCGTTTAAGCGGGCCTAACACCCACTAGTTTTTCAAAAAGGCTGAACATGTCCGACCCATCTTCCAGCCAAACGGCCATGAGCCGCAGCCGTCAGCCACTATATCTGCAACTGGCTACCGAATTCCAACGCAACCTGGATGTCGGTGTGTGGCCGGTTGGCCATCAAATCCCCCCACTTGAAGAGCTCATGCAGACGTACAAGGTGTCGCGCATGACGTTGCGAAATGCGCTGGGTGTACTGGAAGCAGATGGGTTGATATCCAGGGTTCGGGGCAAGGGAACATTTGTAGAAAAACGCAAACACGATGCATATTCATTGAATATACCCACATCCTGGGATGAAACCGTTGCGCTTAGCGATGTGTTGGGCACACATCGGTTCGTAGAGTCAGAACGCACCGTCAAACAACTGCCCGCATTCAACATGGTGTGCAAAGGTACCCCGGCCCCAGCGTATCAGCATCTACGCCGACTGCACAGCAGTGACGGCGTGCCGTACTGCTACAGCGAGGTCTATGTTGATAACGCACTGTTCAAACAGCACAAGCGAGCCTTTCTTAAACAAGCGGCCGCTTCCGTTATTGCGCGGGTTCCTGGCCTGAAAATATCAGAATCTCGCCAGCACCTGGCCATTATTAATGCAGGGTTTGAGTCAGCCAATGTCTTGCTCTTGCGACCAGGCGAAAGCGTCGCGGAAGTTACCCGCTTTGCCTGCGCTAACGGTGTCATCATTTATTACGCCCGGTTAGAATTCCCGACCAAGTTCGTTAAACTTGAGTTGGATTTGCTGGCACGATGACCAGATAATGTCACCAGTTTTCTAGCCTCCCAACTCTTGAAATCAAGATCGCAAAACAAAGACGCCATGATCAAACTGACACGGCCTCATCTTAGCCTGCAGAACGCCCCGACCGCCCCAAGAACCTCTCCGCAAACCGCTGCGGCTCACCCTGGGCATAGCACTCTAGCTGCGCCCTCACCCCTGCAAGCACCGCATCATCAAAACCCGACTGGGTCATCTCGCGAAAACGCTGTTTCGACACCCTTACCGCAGTTGCCGGTAACGCCGCCATTTCATGCGCTTTGCTGACGGCCACTGACAGCACCTTATCGGCATCGGCAAGCTCCGTCACTAGCCCAATATCGTAAGCGCGTTGTCCGGTTATGAGGTCGCCCGTTAACGACATGGCTACATTGTGTGTAAGCCCTACGTACAAGGTCATCAAGTATGAGCCGACGATACTGGCCAGCCCCGCCTTTACCTCTGGCTGCCCGATACGAGTCTCAGGAGCAATCACGCGTATATCAGCGCATAACGCCAGCTGAAAGCCGGCGCCTGCCGCGACACCGTTGATGGCCGCAACACAAGGCTTGTTGAGGTTGCGAACGGCCTGGTACATATCACGTTGCGCGTGCAGCCAAGTAACGATATCTTCCCATCGCATTCCGGCCGATTCCATCAGGTCTTGCCCGGCACAGAACGCGCGGTCGCCGTCGCCGGTTAGAACAATGGCACCTACATCGGGCGCATCATTCAGTGCTCCAAGCGCACGCGTAAGCTGCGACCGCAATTGCCCGTTAACGGCATTCATTCGCTCAGGACGTTTCAGCGTAACGATGGCAACCTCATCGTCTCTGACTATCGATACCACATCATTGCTCATGCCTGAACTCCAAACCAAATCCATCAAATAACACCGCGCCGCGCAAGCTAAGGCTTGGCGCGGCGCGGTACACGATTCACCACATCACACGTAAGCAGGCCCATCTGTTGCCGGGTAAGCCTTGATAAAGTCCTCATCTACCTCAACGCCGATACCTGGCTTGTTCAATGGCAGTACACAACCATCTTTGTCGACGCTATAAGGCGTTTCAACCAACTGGTCGCGCAACAGATTGGTTTTAGCGGCATCCGCTTCAAAGTATCCGGCATTATCAATAGAAGCCAGAAAATGAATACTGACCGCCATGCTAATACCTGACATGGCGCTATGCGGGTTGATCAGTATTTTCTGTGCAGACCCCATGGCCGCGATACGCAGCCCCTCAGTAATGCCACCACTCTTGGATAAGTCGGGCTGCCAAATGGTGACGGTTTCTTCCTTGAGTAAATAATTGAATTCAAAACGGGTGTAATGGTTTTCACCCGATGCAAAGGGAACGCGCCCGTAGTTACGTGCTTCACGATAGCTGCGGTAGTCGTGAGCGGGAAACGGCTCATGAAATTTCCCGCAGCTAAACGCCAAGCGTTGTAGCTGGGGTTTCCCGTTTCAACGATACGCACGCCAGGGTGTTGCCACCCTGACGATTTACCACTATCTCCACGAGCGTAGGCTGAGTCTCTCCAGCCGGTTCGGAGCATCCCGCCCCTACCTCTTTTACTCTCTGTTTAGTAATCCCCACGCGCTTGACACTCTTTTTGACCAAACCATCGCTCAAAATAAGCGAAACGCCACGTTTAACCAATACCTTGGCGGCGTTGGTATCAGCGTTATCGGTGTGGTGGCAGCGTTGGCAGACAAAAACCGCTTGTGAGAGCCGGTTGTCCTGGTGAGTGAAGCCGCATTGGCTGCACTCCTGCGAAGAGTAATGCGCGGGTACCTCAATACTTAATTTTCCTGCACGCCTTGCTTTGTAGTGCGTGTAAAGCTTGATCTGGACCCAGCCAGAAGCCAGGATGGACCGATTGAGCCCCGTCTTCTGGCGAACATTCTTGCCCGGCGCTTTGATGCTCCCTTTGGCGCTGGCGGTCATGTTTTTGACGTTTAGCGCCTCGAAGACAAACAGCTTGTAACGCGTATCGGTCACCAGGGCATGGCTGGTTTGGTGGCAAAAATCCCGGCGCACGTCAGCGCCATAGCGTTGGTAACGGGCCACACGCTGTTTGGCTTTTTTCCAGCGGCCAGACCCTTTTACCCGACGTGCCTGGCGACGCTGCCAACGCTTTTTGTACTTGATCTGTTTGGCCACCCGTTTCTTTTGAACCTCGGAAAAATCGAATTGCTGACCGTCGCTGCCCGCCAGAGGGATGTTAACGCCTCGATCTAAACCCAGCGTCATGGCGGCCAGCTCAGGCGCGCTAAAGCCGCGCAACCACTCAGCCGATTCCTCTTCGGTAGGCGCGATTACCCCATCCTCATAGTTAAACGACACATGCCAGCGACGCGCGTGCACGCTCAGGTGAATAGAGGATGGCGGCTGATAGCCGCGATGGGCGACAAAGGCCAAAGCGCCGATTGGATGTTTTTTTGTGCCAATGTGCAGAGTATGGGTCACTTCTCCGGTGTCTGGGTCAGTGGCTGGCACAAAGCTGAACAACTCGTTGGTGAGCCACACAGACTGCTTACCATGCCTTGTTTGAATCGTAGGGCGCCCACCAAGACCAGAGAAGAACCGGCTGTAGGCTTGTTTCCACTTGGTCGCGCCATTGCGCAGCAGCTGGCTTGGCACCTCATAGAGCCAGGGGGTCAATTCTGGGTTTTTGAACTGGCTGTATTGCTGATCGATGGGCGCGAACTTTCCAACATGGCTCAGTGACTTACGCGCAAAGTTACGGTAATACCTGTCTTCGCCTACTTTGGCGTTGTAGATAAACCGCTGGCACCCAATCCACTGCAACAACTTACGCTGTTGAACTGGGGTGGGATAGCAGCGAAAACGGTTACCGATCTGCATGGTAGGATTGTAGCAATTATGTATTAAGGCGCAAGCATGCAAACCAACAATAAATCGCTGTCTCACGCTGTTTATAACATTAAGCTGCATGTTGTTTTTGTGACCAAATATCGACGCAAGACGTTAACGCCTGAGCTACTGGATTACCTGCAAACAGCGTTCTCGGACATTTTGGCGGCGTGGCGTTGCAAGCTGGTGGAGTTCGGCGGCGAGTCCGATCATGTGTACCTGCTAATCGACATTCATCCAGCTATGAATATTTCGGTGTTGATTAACAACCTCAAGACCGCCAGCGCCCGGCGTAGCAGGAATCGATTTGCCGAGCATCTGGCTGCATTCTATTGCAAGCCAATGTTCTGGCACCGGGCCTATTTTGCGGGCAGTGTGGGCGGGGCCACACTGGAGACGGTTAGAGCGTATGTGGACAGCCAAGGCACCGAAGAACAGGCGAGAAAGAAAGGCAAGGCGCTTTAACCAAACGCCGTTCGCTTGACCCCCACCCTGCCCGTTAGGCTAGGGTGGGGAATGCGCTCGCAACATGTTCAATTTCAACTATCTTCAGATCGTCATCGGTCATAGCGACGGGCTTGTGCTGCACATTCTTCGACATTCTTTGCTCCGCATTGATAAGAGCGCGCCACCGCGACGCACTCTCTGACCGACTCTACTAATTAATTTTTACGTCTGCTGCTTTTTCGATCTTGCCCATACACGCAGGATCCCGGCGGGTACACCGGAGTTGTCTCTGACGCATTCGTCAAGGCGACGGGCCTGCGCCAGCAGGCTTTTTATCTCCGGGATAACCTCGCGGCCAAAGCTTGACAACACCATACCGCGACCCGTACGGTCAAACAGGCGATCACCCCACTCGTCCTCCTGGCGAACAAGCTGCTTGCTAACAAACGACTGCGTCACCCCGAGTACCTTTGCGGCGGCCGTCACCGAACCATGATCTGCAATCAGCAGCACGATCTCGAGTGCTCGTTGATTAAACGGCGCCATAGTCAGCACACCGTCAACTCAACCGCTCAAACCGCGCGACAATTTCATCACGACATTCGCTATTCCACAAATGCTCGGGCAGCTGGCCATCAAGTATTTGCAACACCTGCTTGGCAGCGCCCTCTCCCATGCACTGCATGCTCTGCTTGGTGATCCCGGCAATATGGCTGGTAACCAGCACATTACCCAGTTGCAGCAAAGGCGATGACGCTGGCAGCGGCGAGGTCGTAAATACATCGAGCGCTGCGCCTCGTATATGGCCTTTAGAAAGCACGTCGATCAAGGCGGGTTCATCGATGACACCACCTCGTGACACGTTAATCAAACATGCAGTTGGCTTCATTCTCGCCAGCAGGCTGGCATCTACCAGACCTTTGGTCTTCTCATTCAGTGGGCAGGCAAGCACGATAAAATCAGAGCGCTCGAACAAAGCAGGCAAATCCACCATTTCAACAAATGAATCAGATGGTGCGCCGCTGGGTCGATAGGCAATAACATTCATATTGAAACCATGATGTGCTTTCCGCGCCAGATTTTGTCCGATCTGGCCTATGCCTACAATGCCTAGTGTCTGGCCTTCGATCTCAACCTTGTTGTCAGACAGAGCACGGGCGGCAGACCACCCTTCTTGCCGCAATGTTTTATCAATGTGGGTGAACTTGTGGGAGAGGTTTAACATTTGCCCGATCGCGTATTCAGCGACTGAGCCGGCATTGCCCCCCGGCACGTTGGCCACCGCAACGCCATGACGTGATGCGGCATCCACGGGGATCATGTCTATGCCTGCGCCATGGCGCACCACGCCGCGCAGGCGTGTGGCCTGCTCAAACAAGGCCGGTGGTAGCGGCGAGCGAACAACAATAACGTCGGCCAGACGGGCGGCATCAATTAAGCCCTGTTCTGATTTGTCTTTAGCTATTTCAACGTGTGCCCGCGCAGCCATCAGCGCGGTAGCTGACGGCGCGATGGCGTCTGTCAAGAGTACAAACGGCTGCTTGTTCAATGCATTGTCTCCGTATAATTTTTATGTAAGGCCATAAAAACAGCCCTTGTTGGCCTTTTGCTTGTCGCTAAGGCCACGACAGGCTGCCAAAAAACAATTCTAACCCAGGCTAAGCAACACTAACGCGCCCCCACAGTGGTATCGTTTAACGTTTTTCAAGAAGCAGATTATGGGTGATTTAACTGGCGCTATTATTGTTGTCGTAACGTTCGCCGTCTCGTTTGGCCTCGTCAGGGCCATAGTGCTTTATCGCAACAAACGCGCTGCCGAACGCAAACAGGCGGTTGTCGCCGCCCAGGCGCTAGAAAAGTCTTTGCAGCCACCGTCAAAAAACAAGAACAAGCGTCGGCGCGAGCAACGCAAAAATTCGTCTGGCTCGTGATTCGACAAAGCGGTAACCTGCCCGCTATACGTCTATAAGAAGGCAGAGCTGGTACGCTGTGCTGCTAGGCTATTCGCTGCTCGTACTCGGTACAATCAACCAACACCCACTACACATCAAAAAAATGACTGACTCTGCTAAAGCATCTTTACCGATACCCCAAGGCAACTATCTGCCAGCCACGCGCGATGGCGATCAAATATTTACCGCTGGCATGACCCCCCGACGCGATGGCACGCTTATTCTTAAAGGAAAGGTCAGCAGCGCACAGGCATTGGGTGACTACAAAGAGGCGGTTCAGCTGGCAGCGGCTAATGCGCTTGTGGCCGCAAAATCAACGTTAAACAGTGATGAGCAAGTAGGCAAGGTGCTGCACATGACGGTGTACATCGCTGCCGACGCAGAGTTCGAACAGCACGCCAAGTTGGCTGACTTCGCGTCTGAATACCTGGTTAACGAACTGGGTGACGCGGGCCGCAGCACGCGCGCTGCAATCGGCGTCTATACATTGCCGGGCAACGCGCCTGTTGAAATTTCATTGATTGCGAGCGCTGCTAAGGCAACCTAACGTTAACCCAAAAAATAATCGAATCTGCGCAACACACCGGATTTCTAATCGTTTTCACGCAGACGTAATCGATTTTGTGCAGCAATCAGACAGGAAAGTCAGTCTGCTCAGAACCTGATTGGTCTTTCCTGCAGTGCCCCACCCCTACAGCAAACCTTCCCGCACTATGTCGAAAGCTTGCCAACCTTCAAGGCTTACGTAAACGCCGATCGCCTGATTTTTCGGCACAAGTAGATGCTGTTATAGCTGGCCTGGATTAGGCTGGCTTCTGACACAGGCTTCTGACACTGTCATGTACATCTTGCCTGGGTGACTTCGCGCCTGAATACCTGGTTACCCAGCAAGCTGAGGCGGGCCGCAGCACGCGCGCCGCAATCGGCGTCTATGCGTGGTTTTCGCCCTGCCTGCCCTCCGTCACTTAAAACGCTTTGAATGTCTGCGGCAACCAGAGTGACAGTGCTGGAATAAACGTAACCATTAACACGACCAAAATCGACAAGATGATGAACGGTATAACCGCCCGCGCAAGGCGGACCATCGACGTGTTGAACAGCGATGACGCCACAAACAAGTTAAACCCGAACGGTGGTGTGAACATGCCCAGCGCGCCGTTTACCAAAATGATAATGCCAAGATGAATCGGGTCTACGCCGATAGCATTGGCGACTGGAAGAAACAATGGCGCAAAGATCACCGTTACTGACGTGGGATCTAAAAACATGCCCGCTATAACCAGAATCAAGTTGATCATGAGCAGAAGCGCAATCTTGGAACTGAACGTGCTGGTCAACCATTGTGAAATTTCGACGGGAACCCGTTCAATAGTCAGCAACCATGCCATTGCTGACGCCGCACCAATCAAAATCATAATCTGTGCAGTGATTGCAGCAGAATCAATGGCAATATCGAGTAAGCCCCTTACGTCCACTTCACGGTATACGACCATTGCAACAAAAATCGTATAAACCGCCGCCACTGCAGCAGATTCTGTAGGCGTTACGATCCCGCCATATATGCCACCAATGATGATGATGGGCACACCGAGCGCCCAGATGGCTCGCTTAAGTGAGCTGAGAATTTGTTCCCAGCGATAATGGTCGTTGCTTTTGTGACCACTCCACAAGCATAGAACCAGGGCATACAGCATGAACATCAAACCGTACAAAATCCCCGGTATGATGCCCGCAATAAACAACTTGCCTATCGAGACATTGGCCACCGTGCCATAAATGATCATTCCGATACTTGGCGGAATAATCGCTGACACGGATGCGCTTGCGCTGATCAGACCCGTTGAAAAGCCGGGGGCATAGCCACTTTTGATCAACGCGGGGTACATAATGCCCCCGATTGCAATAACGGTCGCCGGGCTGGATCCAGACACTGCGCCAAACAGCATGCATGCTAAAACTGTGGCAAGCGCAAGGCCGCCGGGCATTGGGCTAACCAATGACTTGGCGAAGTCAATAATACGTGTAGACATCCCGCCCCGGCCCATGACGTTTGCCGCAAGTATGAACAAGGGGACAGCCATCAGCGGAAACTTATCGAGGCCCGAAAAGGTACGCTGAACCACAATGCTTGGCGGGAAGTTTGTGAACAGTGCGATATAAACCAACGATGTCAGCAAGAACGCGACGAAAAGAGGCGTCCTTAACAACATGAGACCAATGAGTGCACCCGTAAAGCCCAGCATTACGATTCCGTCCTATCAGTAGAGGCATCAGCGGGTGATAGATTGTTGGACAATACTGGCGGAGGGGTCCAGATCAATATCAGGAAGCGAAAAAACATAAGCGTTCCGCCAATCGTCATGGCACCGTACATCAGCCACATGGGTAGCCCCAAGGCGATGGTGTTCTGATTGGTCTGAATGGCTTTCATGACAAGCTGTGCTGAGTACCAGACGAAGGCACCGCAAGTTGCTGCGCTCAGTGCATGCACGCCAGCAAGCCACCAGCGGTTGACACGGTAACTTAGATGCTCGCCCCAGATATCGACTGCAATATGCAAGCGCCGATACACGCATACACTACCGCCGATGAACGTGATCCAGATAACGCCATACCTCGCGAGTTCTTCCGCCCAGCTTAAACTTGAGCCAAACGCGTAGCGAAGAACAACATTGGCGAAGATTACCCCGGTAATGACCAGCAGAAGAACCCCTATGAAGATTTCCTCTGCCGATCTAAACCGGTTTTGCCGTTTTTTGGGTCGACTCATTTACTGGCCTGGGCCTCAATCTGCTTGAGCAGCTCATCACCATTCTTTTTGACATACTCTGACTGAATCCCTTTTGTGGCTTCTCGCAAAGGCTGTTTTTCTTCGGCACTTAATGCATATACCGTGACGCCAGCGTTCCTGATTGCGTCTAGATCCTTCTTTTCAACATCCTGCGCCAATTGACGTTGACGTTTTACCAGTTTGCGTCCGGCATCCATCAACATGGCTTGTTGTTCGTCTGTAAGACCCTTAAACCATTGCGTGCTGTACACAAGAACGCCAGCCAGCGCGGCATGTTCAGAAATAGTCAGATGCTTCTGCACCTCTTGAAACTTCATATCATGGATTAGTACCACCGGGTTTTCCTGGGCATCAATAGTTCCCATCTGCAAACCGTTGTATACCTCGGCGTAATCCATAGGAACTGGGTTTGCCCCAAGCGAGCGGTAGAAAGACATGACGATTTCACTTTCCATCGTCCTGAACTTGACGCCATTAAAATCTTCTAGCGTGCGCAATGGTTTATTGGCCGTCATTGCCTTAAACCCATCAATATAGAAGCCGACCCCGGTTACCTGCTGCTCTGCAAGAGAGTCCAACAACTTCGTTCCGACATCACCATCGACCACCTGCTCAAGGAAATCCATATCCTTGAAAACAAACGGAAGATCGAACAACTGAAGTTGAGGCGCAAAGCCACTGATACGCGCAGTAGGAACCCAAGTCATCTCCAACGACCCCAATTGCAGGCCCTCGAACATTTCACGTGCGCTACCCAACTGGCCTGAATGGAACACGTGAACGTTTATCGCACCGTCGCTGCGTTCGCTCACTTCCTTGGCAAATTCCGTCGCCGCCTCGTGGTGAATCGAGCCTTGAGGAAATCCATGTCCAAAATTGGCACTTACTGGCTTTGCCACGGCGGCAGAACTAAAAAATAACGCGGCGATACTGAGACTTAGAATTCGTTTCATGGTTTTTTTTGCGTCGATGCTTTTGCCCATAGCCAAAGGATTCTTAAATCAACCTGGCCACGCACAAGCCTCGCCTTCCTTAAAATAATTAATAAAAGCAATCGGCCGACGTCATCACCTAGAGAGCCAGCCAGGCCCGTGTTTTATTCCACACTGATCTTGGCGCGATCTATGACATCACCCCAAACCTTAATTTCTGACACGACAAAGTCATTAAATTGCTCGCGTGTGCCGTCATAGGTTGTCAGGCCGCGTTCGGCAAAATCCTTCTTGACTTGCTCTTTTGCAAAAACGCGCTTCAAGGCGTCGCTCAGTATTGCCACTTTTTCAGCGTCAACACCAGCAGGCACAAACACGCCAAACCAGAGTGATGCATCAAAGTCTTTAACGCCTAGCTCTTCCATCGTTTTAACGTCAGGCAACGCTGAAGAGCGATTTTTCGTGGTGACGGCAATCGGCCGGACGCGGCCCGAATTAATGTTCTGCAGTGCCGTGGGCAGTGGCTCCAGAAGAAAATCAATCTGGCCACCAATCAAGTCTGTCATGGCTGGCGCACCGCCGCGATACGGCACATGCGTCCATTTTGCGCCGGTGCGCAGTTTAAGCATTTCGGTTTGGATGTGGTGGCTGGTTCCCGCGCCGGCCGAACCATAATTAAGATGGGCAGAATCCTGCTTGCCGGCGTTAATTAATTGATCTAAATCCTTCCATTTTGATTTTTCGCCAACCACAAGCACACTGGCCGCTGAAGCAATGCCACCTATGGCCTGAAGATCTTTCGTCGGTGAATACGTAAGGTTTTTATACAAATTGGGCGCGACGGCGATCGTGCTGCTGGCTCCAAGAAGAATCGTATAGCCATCAGGCTCGCTTCCAGCGGCCAGGGCTGTGCCAATGGTGCCCCCGGCGCCGGTGCGGTTATCAACGATAACGGTGGTGTTCAGTTCTTTTTCCAACTGGGCAGCGGTTAGGCGCCCGACCACATCATTAATGCCCCCGGCGGGAAACGGCACAATCATTTTTATAGGCCGGTCTGGCCAGGCTTGCGCAGCCGTTGCCATGCCGATCAGTGCAAACGTGACGCTGCCCGTCAAAAAATGGCGAAAACCTTTTCGAAAATTACTTCGCTGGATCATTGGTGTCTCCTTTTGTTTTCATTGAACGTGCGCAACCCGTTTGCTTTTACGTGTTGTGGCGTGTTTTGCACACATGGTCCCAATCTTAGTGACGTAGTGACGCAGGTACAAACGATTTAATATCCTCGCTTTATGAGATAAACTAATGAGTCCATTTAAAGGCGGTTTACCACTCGCGTATGACTCAAAGGCTTCCACCCCTGCTGGCCGCACGTTATTTTGAAGCAGTCGCCAAGCACCTTTCCTTTACAAAGGCCGCCGAAGAGTTGCACTTAACGCAAGGCGCACTCAGTCTTCAGGTTCGCAAGCTTGAAGAATTTCTGGGCACCGCCCTGTTCGTGCGTCACGCCCGCAACATAGAGCTTACCGAGCATGGTCGTAGTTTTTATCATGCGTGCCGCACTTTGCTCGACGGTTTTGAAAAAGCCGTTGACGACATTAAACGCCCAAACCATCTTCAAACATTAACCGTCAGTACCATTCCTACCATTGGCATACTCTGGTTAATGCCGCGATTATCCTCGTTTACATCGCAACAACCAGACATTGAGGTGCGCGTGGTGTCTGACATACGCACCGTTGACATGCATGCCGATAACATCGATGTTGCGATACGTGTAGGTAAGCTGCCCGGCAAGCGTTACCCTGCAAAGGCCCCCGCCGTAGACCTTGTCTTGCTTGAAGACTGGACCGACATCGAAGCTGACCTGCTGTGGCCAGACGTTATGGTACCGGTTGCATCAAAGCAATGGTATGCCGCGCAGCCACCTATTACGCAACTGGCAGACTTTGCCTCGTCACGCCTTATACATACTGCCAGCCGGGCCAACGCATGGCACGACTGGCTGAGCGCTGGCGGTGCTCATTACACTGACAACGGCGACAAACTTGAGTACGGGCATTTCTACATTGCGCTTGGTGCGGCCCTAGAAAACAAAGGGATCGCGCTCATTCCAGACGTATTGCTGCATAACTACCCTGGCAGAAACGAATTAACCGTGATATTGCCCGATGGCGTTAAGCCCGTTCCAAGTGCGGGTGACTATTACCTGCTAACGCAAACCAAGTCACGAAAATCAGCAGCCATTCAAAAATTTCGCCAATGGGTGCTGGCCGAAGCAGCAGAAACACTGCGCTATTAGCTGTACTAATGCCTTAGTTGATCATAAATCGTTTGTTTGTTCCATCCGGGTTTCCTAGAATGCATTTCAATACCTTCAAGGTTGAATGAATTTTTAGAAACAGGAACTCGGCAAATGCGAAAGACAAGAATAGGTGTTGCAGGCTTCGGTGCGATTGGTCGTTCAATCGCTGAACATATAGCACAGGGCATTGAAGGCATTGAGCTGACTGTGGTTGGGGTCAGAAACCCCGATGCGCCGCCCGAGTTTGACTGGGGCAGTCAAGGCGCGCCGCGGTTCACAACGCTGGACAACATGGAGCCATACTGCGACATCGTAATCGAATGTGCGCCCGCGCCACTGCTTACCGTTATCGCAGAGCCCTTCCTGAAAGCCGGAAAAAAAGTCATCACCCTGAGTAGCAGTGCGCTATTGCTGCAACCCGCATTAATAGAACTGGCACGTCAGCACCACGGCCAGCTACTGGTACCATCGGGTGCCATTCTTGGCCTTGACGCCATTCTGGCTACCGCCGAAGGTACAGTTGAATCCGTCAAGATTGTGTCGCGCAAGCCCTTGAAAGGCTTCTTAGGGGCGCCCTACCTTGAGAAAAACAATATCGATGTGTTAAGCCTAAAAGAACCCACCATGATTTTTTCAGGTTCGGCACGCGAGGTTGCGATTGGCTTCCCGGCTAACCTGAATGTGGCCGTAAGTGTGGCGCTTGCCGGTATTGGCCCAGACAAAACAAGCCTTGAAGTGTGGGCAGACCCCACAATAAATCACAACACCCATCGAATAGAAGTTGTATCTGATTCTGCCTTGCTGACCATGCAAATTCAGAACGTTCCCACCAATAACCCGAAAACCGGGCGCATAACGGCGCAAAGCGTTATTGCCATGTTGCGCAAGCTTCACGCCCCGCTAAGCGTTGGCACCTAAGGCGCGCAACGCAAGTATGCGGGCTGCATCAACACTGAGGCAAACATGTCAACCTTTTCTGTAAACCGGTCACACCAGCAAACTCTGCCCGCCGGCATAAGCGCTGGCATGCCCCTGGCATTAACACTGGAAGAACAGCTTGTTCGACAAAAAAGCGCCCTGCTGGTCATTGATATGCAGAACGATTTTGTGTCCGAGCAAGGCCTGCTGGCCCGGCGCGGGCTTGATCTTATGCCTCAACGTCAGGTTATTGATAACATTAACCGCCTTGTGCGCGTTGCCCGCGAGGCCGGGGTTCTGGTGATATGGGTTCAGACCAGCCACAGTTTTGCCGAAGCACTTTCTAATTACCTGTCAGTGCATTTGCGCAATCTGCCGCGTGAACGCTGGGTACACGACGAGTTATTGGTGAGCGAAGGATCAGAAGGTGCCCAATGGCACGAAAGCATAATTTCACGACTGCCCGACGAACCACTGCTCACTAAAAACATGTATTCGGCGTTTAGAGGCACGTCTTTAACGCAAATACTGGATGCGCATCAGGTACGCAGTCTTGTCCTGGCGGGTGTTAACACCGACGTCTGCATCCATAGCACCGCTACTGACGCATTTTTCGATGGGTATTATCCCGTCTTATGCGAAGATGCCTGTGCCACCTCGACCCGGGAAACCCATGAGGCCATCCTTCGCACGCATCGCACCTTTTATGGACTAACAGCGACGCTGTCTGACATAGAAAAGCTATGGGCTGCAACGCCACAGTAGCACCGAACAATTTAAACAGACATGTGGTCTGAGCCTGCTTGCGCTTCGACCCTGTAAATACGCCCCGCCCCGCCCGTAACTAGAAGGTACCACCATGCAAATACTTTTCGCTTCGTCACACAGCCATGATCCCGACGTATGGATCAACCCACTGCGAAAGGCTTTGCCTTATCTTGAGTTCGTGCAATGGGACGAGAACGGCGACAGCATTAACGCAGAGCTGGCCATTGTGTGGAACCCGCCAACGCAAATTTTTGAGCGTGAAAAAAACCTGCGGGCAGTGTTTAACCTGGGAGCTGGCGTTGACGCCATATTGCAGCGCCCGGGCTTAACCGACAAGGTCGCCATATATCGTCTGGAAGACGCCGGCATGGCGGTTCAGATGGCCGAGTACGCCACCTGGGCGCTACTGCGCGCCTCACGTAACTTTGATGCCTATCAGCAGCAGCAACAACAGAAAAATTGGCAACGCCTGCCCGACATCCAACGTGATGCGTGGCCCGTAGGCGTGCTGGGGCTAGGCGTAATGGGAAGCCGCGTGGCTCAAACCCTTGCCGGGTTTGATTACCCCGTTGCTGGATGGTCGCGTAGCGCCAAACAGCTGGATGGCGTGGAAACCTGGGCGGGCGACGAGCAGTTTTCAGGCTTTTTGTCGCGCACGCGAGTGCTCATCAACACATTGCCGCTAACCTCAGAAACGCATTCAATATTGTGTCGTAAAACCTTCGAACAACTGCTGCCCGGCGCCTGCATCATAAACATGGGTCGCGGCGAGCACCTTGTCGAGCAAGACTTGCTGGCCATGCTGGATGAAGGCCACATCCAGCAGGCCACCCTCGATGTGTTTGCCCAAGAGCCCTTACCCGCCGACCATCCATTCTGGGCTCACCCCGGTGTCACAGTAACGCCCCATATGTCGGCAGCCAGCCTGCGCGATGTCACCATCCGCCAGACAGCAGAAAAAGTACGCGCATTCATAGCGGGTGAGCCGGTGTCGGGGCTGGTGGAGCGCAACCGGGGCTATTAACTGATAATAGTGACCGCCCCTTGCCAAATAGTCACCACCCACTCGTGACTATTTGGTCGGACCTGCAGGCCCGCATTCGTGCTTCAGATACCAGGCCGCTGTGCCTAGACCTTAGGCATCCTCCCACGGATTGATAACGTCCAGACCAGCACTGCGGAAGGGCTTTACGTCGCGGGTTGCAACGATAAATCTGTTGACCTGAGCCACAGCCGCAATCAGTGCATCAGCGGTCTGGATGACACTACCGGCCTGTCGAGCCGTGGCCGTCAGCTCGGCATAGGCGTTCGTGCAAGCCATATCAAACGGCAGCACTCGGCCAGCGAACATCGGTAGCACACGCTTTTCAATGTGTTCATGCAGCGTCTGCCGCCGCTTACCGGACGGCATCAACGCAACACCAGCACGCAGCTCGGCTACGGTCATTGCCGACAGATACAGTGTTTCGATCGGCTGCGCGTCGATCCAGTCACTGACACGCGCAATAGGGGATGGTCGCAGCGGCTCTGAAATGACATTCGTATCCAGCAAAATCATTATTCAAAACTCGCTGCACGAGCCGGAGTTTGATCGCGTACGCTTTCGAAAATGGCAAATTCTTCTTCGGTCAATTTGACCTTGCGGCCAATCTCGGTCAGCAGCGAACCCAGCTTTACACGGCCCTCCGGTCTTACGGCGGACTCAAGAATGTCACGCATTTCTGCCTCGATGCTGCGGCCATGTTGAGCGGCCCGAACGCGGATGGCACGATGTACCTCTTCAGGTACATTTCTTACAGTAACTGATCGCATTCAAAACACCCTTTTGATTGAGATTAAAACAATTTTAGTCTCTGCAATCATTTCGAACAAGTGCTCACCGCGCAGACGCTGTCAATGGCCATTAATTCTTTCGCCCTTGGTCAGCAGAATTGCCCCCCCCTTCTTTGCTAACTGGATGCTTTCTGCTTCATATCGTCAAACCTCGCGTAAGAACTTGCACGCAGCATGTTGGTGACTGTTCTGTCCGAAATTTGACTATATACTTCGGACAAACTTGCCTTCTGTCGGAAAAAGATATACAAATATCGGACAAAGGTGCTCTATGAACGATATGAAAACTCAGATCAAGGCCCACATCGACATGGCCACTCCTAGCCAAGTTTGGGTACCAACTGATTTCACCCATCTTGGCAGCCGCGACTCCGTGGACAAAGCGCTGCAACGCCTTGTCACGAGTGGCCAGCTTCGACGTATCGACCGTGGCCTGTATGACCGCGCCAAGTTGAACAGCCTGACCAAGAAAGCTTCGACACCGGACTACCGAGCGGTTGTGGATGCAATCGCCCGCCGCGACCAGTTGCGCTTGCTGGTCGACGGCATGACCGCCGCAAACGACCTTGGCCTGACCGATGCCGTGCCCGCCCATGTCACAATTCACACCGACACGCGCCGGCGCAGCATACAGCTCGACAAGCTCACAATCAAATTCAAAGTAACGGCCCCAAGCCGCTTGTATTGGGCGGGCCGACCGGCGATGCGCGTCGTGCAGGCTCTGCATTGGCTCAAGGACACTTTGCCTGCAGACAAACCACGTATCGTCAAGCGGTTTTCATTGCTGGTGAATGACCCCACTCAGGGCGATGCCATCCGCCAGGATCTGCTGAACGGCTTCAACACATTGCCGGCGTGGATGCAAGCTGTCGTACGCGAACTGCCTGGACGCGAACCCAAACCATTGCACTAATAAGGCTATCGGCGACGTGCTGCAAGCCATTACTGACGTGGAGCTGCGCCTCAACCCTTTCAACCGGGGATGATATTTCACTGAATCTCTGCAAATCCCCAACGATGGGCCTCCCCACGAGTCCCCCTAGATTCAAAGTTTGACAACAAAACAAAGGCGCCACATAATCACCGCATGAATTACGGTGAATACATCTGGCAATCCCCGCACTGGCCTAACTGGCAATATGATCTGGCTGCTCTGGCCGAGCCCTTGGCAGCGGTTAGCCGTGCCCAGGGGCTACTATTCGGTCGCTTGGCAGACGTCGGCATGGCCTTGCGTGACGAAGCCAGCCTGTCTGCCCTCACCCAAGACGTCGTCCAAACCAGCGCCATCGAAGGTGAAACGCTAAATGTAGCCTCTGTTCGATCCTCAGTCGCTCGTCGCCTGGGCGTAGACAACGGTGCTCTGGCCCCTGCAGATCGTCATGTAGAAGGCGTAGTAGATATGGTGCTGGACGCAACCAGCAATGCGACCGCCCCACTCACTACTAAGCGTCTGTTTGGCTGGCACGCCGCCTTATTCCCAACAGGCTACTCTGGCATAAGCCGCATTCACGTCGGTACGTGGCGTGACGACTCCACCGGCCCAATGCAAGTGCTTTCAGGCCCAATTGGCCGTCAAAAAATACACTTTGAAGCACCACCAGCCAGCCGCCTGCCCGCCGAGATGGATCGCTTCCTGGCCTGGCTGAATAACACCCACGCCACAGAGCCCGCCCTGCTGCGTGCGGGCTTGGGCCACTTATGGTTCGTCACATTACACCCGTTTGATGACGGCAATGGCCGAGTTGCCCGCGCCATAGGCGACCTACTCCTGACACGGGCTGACGGAAGCACGCAGCGGTTCTATAGCCTTTCTGCGCAAATTCAGCGAGACCGCAAAGCCTATTACGACATGCTTGAACGCACCCAAAAGCGTGGCATGGATGTGACTGGCTGGCTGGAATGGTTTTTGGCAACGTTGCAAAAAACTGTCGAATACGCACACGGCACCCTCGATCAAGTGCTGGCCAAGACAAAGTTCTGGCAACGGGCTGCGACCATCCCCATGAATGAACGCCAAATCAAGGTGCTGAACCGGCTGCTGGACGGGTTTGAAGGCAAACTAACGACGAGAAAATGGGCAGCGATCGCCAAGTGCTCGCAAGACACAGCGCTTCGGGACATTACCGAGTTGGTACAGTACG
This sequence comes from Pusillimonas sp. ANT_WB101, assembly GCF_008369125.1. Taxonomy (NCBI): domain Bacteria; kingdom Pseudomonadati; phylum Pseudomonadota; class Betaproteobacteria; order Burkholderiales; family Alcaligenaceae; genus Pusillimonas; species Pusillimonas sp. ANT_WB101. The sequence goes on from NZ_VOAY01000001.1 coordinate 1,219,123, forward strand.
AAGTGCTTCAGAAAACTGCAGCGGGTGGTCGAAGCACCCACTACGAAGTACGCCATTATGGTTTTGAAGGCTGAAAATGCCCCAGCACAAATGAGAACCGACGCGTACACAAAGTGCAGAGGCGTCGGGCATATTGGGGGTAATTTTACGGTATGGCTTGCCTGCAATCAAGCACGATACCGCTCAATCATCTCCACAGTTCGCTCTGCAGCACGCACCGCATTGCCATGATCCTGCGAAAAATTAAACCGTATGCTTGACTCAGAGTGCGGGCTAAACTCGGTGCCGGGCGTCACAATAACCCCAGCCTGCAAACGCAGCGCGCGAACAAATTCCAGCCCCGATATCGTTAGCTTAGGCAGCTGCGGAAACAGATAACTACCCGCCTGGGGTGTACGCGCCTGCAGGCCTTCTGCGCCGCGCAGTACTTCAAGCATGTCATCGCGTATGGCCTGGTGCTTGCGGGTGCGGTCTAGCATCCAGCCTTGGGGTTCTGCAAACCACGTTTTTAGCACGGCCTGGTTATACCCAGCGGCGCGCAACGCCACGATGGCCTGCAGTTTTTCCATGCGGCTAATAATCTTGGGCGAACCAAAGGCAACACCTACCCGATACCCACTCATGGATTCTGTTTTTGAAGGGCCAATAATAGTGACGATGTCAGCGTCGCCCATATCCATGGCGCGTAAGTGCGTATATTGTTGACCATCATATAAAAGGCGTGAATAAAGCTGGTCAACAATCACGGTTACCGAATACCGGGCCGCCAGCTGGGCAATGCTGGCAATTTCTTGCGCCGAATACACCACACCGGCGGGGTTATTGGGATTAGAAAAAATAAATACTTCGGTACCGTTTTTAAACGCGGCTTCCAGCACATTTAAATCAATGCCCGACCCCGATTCAGTACCCAGATAATCCATAGGCACGGGTACCAGCTCACCCTCAAAAAACTCAACCAGCTTACGGTTGGCAAAATAATCAGGCTGAACAATGGCTACCTTGGTGCCACGTGCGATGGTACTGGCTGCCGCCAAAAACAGCGCACCTTGTGTGCCCGAAGTAATAATTAGATCTTCATCACCCGCAACAGGCGCTTTGGTAAAGTCAGCCAGCTTTGCGGCCAGATCTTGGCGGATCTCCAGGCTACCGCGATATTCGGTATACGCCTGCGCAGCACCGCGCTTAACGCCATCGGCGAACACGTCAAAAGAGCCAGGTATTGGCGTAAATGCATCCACATCGCCATGAGAAAAGTCCACCACGGGGCCTTCCAGATTATCGCCCTTCAAAGCCGGCGCATCCTCAGCATTATTCTGGCGCACTTCTTGGCCAGGCGCATTGTCAGTGCCCAATTTTCTGAATTTTTCGGTAAGCAGATCCATCACTATTCCTTATAAGTCTCATCAAAGCCAAAACAAGTAGCCCAGCGGCCTTCGCAAGAGCCCAGTGTCGCATCAACACTGAACGAAATAAAGCTACAATAAATGATGCAACTCATTATTTATTCTGATCAGTCATGATTACAGAGTTACGCACCTTTTTAGCCGTGGTGCGCCATGGCGGTTTTGCACGCGCCGGTGAACATATCGGCCTGACGCAAGGCGCTGTTAGCGGCCACATCCAGCGGCTGGAAGAGCAGATCGGGCATACCCTGTTTGACCGCACTGGCCGGCGCGCCATCTTGACGCCAGCCGGGCGCGAAGTGCATCGCCGCGCAGAAGACATCGTGTCGGCCGTAACCGAGCTGGGCAAGCTCGACAACACCACCGGCACACGTGGCACACTTGCTTTAGGTGCCATCACATCCGCCCAGCAGTCATGGCTTATGAAAGCCTTGGCCGCATTTCGCGTAAGCTTTCCCGGTATGTCGGTGCGTGTTCTGCCCGGAGCATCATTGAATATATTGGGGCAAATCGATTCGGGCGAAATTGACCTGGCTGTGATGGTGCGCCCGCCGTTTATTCCGCCACCTGAAATCCACTGGCATTCGCTGCTGCGCGAGCCATTTGTGGCCTTGGTTCCGGCCGATTATTCGGGTAACAACTGGCAGGCCGCCTTGCACGACCTGCCCTACATACGTTATGACCGCTCATCATTTGGTGGCCGCGCCATAGACCTATACCTGCGACGTGAACAGATTAACGTTCAAGATGCTTTAGAACTGGACGAAGTCAGCGGCCTGGTTCAAGCCGTTGAACATGGCATAGGCGTAGCCATTGTGCCCATGACCGCCGCATATTTACCCTACAGCGATAAGCTGCGTGTACTGCCGCTTACCGGCAACCCGCCCTTTCGAGAAATCGGCATCGCGCAGCGATCTGTATGCCGCTACCCAGAAATAACCAACCAATTGGTAAAGCTGATTGATCACTGTGCGGCCAGCAGCGCACAAGAAACCTTGCCCATTATGCAGCACTATAACTATGCATCTGCCTATGTGGGTGATGGGCCTAATTTGTGAAGCCGCGCCACGCCGCGTGCATGCTGCAGGCATTGCTATAGCCAACGAATTGCCACTAAGCCTCAAAAAAACAGCCGGTACAGCATATACAGCACCCCGCCCGCCAGTAAAAGCCCTAAATACCCCACTTGCGTTAAAGCCAGCCGCCCGGTGTCCAGATAGCTGTATACCGCTTTCATCAGCGCCACAACGGCCAAGCCCAAGATAACAACAACCGGCCCTTCAGGCATAAGAAAGCCCGCAATAAGCACCCCGGCGATAACATGAAACAAGGCTTGCAAGAAGAAAACTCCGATAACGCCCGCCACTGGCAGCAGGCCTGAACTGCACGCACAAAACAGCGCCAGCCACTGCTAAAACGTGTACCCGCGCGCCTCGTGGCAGAAAACCAAGATATTGGACAGCCAATGTTAGAATTGGTTGTCTATAAAAAAAGCCCGTGTTAGGGCCTTGTTTACCGTTTAAACATCGCCGATTCTGCTATAGCCAAACACCAGCACGCATCTGATGGAACCGCAACACCGTTGTCATCAACCATTAGTAAAATGCCTGGCTATACACCGCCTTAGACCTGCGGCAGTTTCGACAGCAGATCATGGGTATTTTGACCATGCCAGCCACATTAAAAAAGCAACACTGCCCCGCAGCGCACATTGAGCCGCAACCTGAAATGACCACCATCTGCCCAGCGCAACCCTGGTACGTAGCCCATACGCGGCCACGTCAAGAAAGTATTGCCTTGGACAACCTGCTGGCACAGGGCTTTAACGCCTACCTGCCTCTGTACAAGACGTACAAGAAGCAAATAGCAGGCAGCGAGCCCATGTTTCCCCGGTATATCTTTTTGCAGCCGGCCAACCCACAGCAATCACTGGCCACGGTACGCTCTACCCGAGGGATTACCCACTTAATTAGATTTGGTTTGAAGATCGCCAGCCTAGACCCTGCCGTGCTCAAGGCCATACAGGCGTTAGAAAAAAAGCGTAACGAAACACCCGAAGACCAACTGGCGCGCCTGCGCCCCGGCAGACGCGTGCGTGTGCGCGACACGCCCTTAGATGGCCTTGAAGGCCTGGTGCATACGGTGTCGTCCAAGCGGGTTACGCTGTTGATGGAAATACTGGGCCAGCAGCGTGAACTGATAATTTCGTCGGACAATCTGGAAACGCTGGACTAAGCTGCTAAATGATTAGCCCGTACAGCAGGCACAGCACCCCGCCTAACAGCAACAAACCCGCGTTACAGGCGTCGCTAGCTGTAAGCTGCCCCTGGTCCAGAAAGCGATACAACGTTCTCATGGCAACGATCGTTACCAGACCCAGTAGGGTAACCAGTGCGCTTTCTGGCAACAGGAAGGCAGCGATCAAAACCCCCGCCAAAAAGTGCGTTAAGGCGTGCACGCTTATGCCCCCAACCAGACCGAGCAGACCGTGCCGCTTACTTGCCAAAGCATGCTTGCCAAGGAGTTCGCTACGCAGGTTCATAATTGCAGACCTCGGCCAGATTATTTATGTTTATAAGTGTTACATAACATAGGCTTAGCGTGACGTAGACACCATAGGCTGTAAGGCTGATCACGTTTACCCGATGGCGGCCAAACACAGAAAACGAAGGCCTAAGCGTGCAGCGTGGGTATATGCAACAAAACAACGCCCTTATATGTTGCTAGAATAGCAATCATTACGATTTAATCTGTAAGTGCTGAAACAAAAGTAGTACTATTACAACGAAAATTTAATACAGAATGTCATTTATTTGACAGTTTTACGCCGCAGAACTACATATAGTTACTTTCGCGCTGACATTATCATCAAATTGTCATCTAATGATGGCCTACTAGCTCAACTTGAGCGTTAACGATTCTTTAATAGAAAATGTCGTGTTTTTGCCCATAAATAGGCAAAAATACTGCGGTAGCCTGCGCGTTTGGTTATGATGTACCCCGCAACACCCCCCTATCTAGCCTAGGCTGTACGCCCGATACAGCGCCTAATGTTCTCCCAAAAAGACAAAATGACAGCATCGATCCCACAAGAATCACGCCTGCCGCTACGCCTTGCGCGCCTTGGTGCCATCACACTCGCCGCCGCTACATTGTCCGCCTGCGCCTTATCACCGGGCATGCACATGGGCAGCCCTTCTGCCGTACAAAGCAAAATGGATCAAGCGGGGGACGAAGCACCCGCTGGGGCGCTAATTAACATTACCCCCCAACTGCTTAGAGAACAGCAGGCAGCTGTATCTGCAACGATAAGTGACGATGTAAAGGCACTGTTTGGCACGCCCCAGCCCTACACCATAGGGCCAGGCGATATTCTGAACATTGTGGTGTGGGATCACCCAGAGCTGGCGATGATGCCTATTACGTCGTCGAGAAGCACGGGGTCACCCAGCCAGGCAGATATCGGCAACGGATACAACGTTGATGCCAGCGGTTTGGTTCAGTTTCCTTATGTTGGTGCACTGAAAGTAACCGGCAAGACCGAACTTGAAGTGCGCAACATCCTGATGAAAAAATTAGCATCCTATATTAAAGACCCGCAAGTAACTGTGCGAGTGCAGTCATACCGCAACCGTCGTGTTTATGTAGACGGCGAAGTTCGGCAACCCGGCCTGCAAGTAATGGACGACTTGCCCATGACGCTGCCAGAAGCTTTGAGCCGTGCCGGTGGCTTTACCCAGGAAGCTGACCGCTCCACCATTGTGCTGACGCGAAAGAACAAATCAGTACGCATTAGCATGCCCGACCTGCTGCGCCTGGGCATCAACCCCAACAAGATCATGCTGACCAATGGCGACATGGTTCGGGTGCGTAGTGCCGAAGACAACAAGATATTTGTGATGGGTGAAGTGCTCAATGCCATCAGCCAGCCCATGCGCGATGGAAAGTGGACACTCGCTGACGCTCTTGGCGCTGCTGGCGGACCAAACCCATTGACCTCACAAGTAAACCAGATCTATGTCGTGCGTAAAGGTAAGCAGGATGACGCGGAGATTTATCATCTGAATGCTAGCAGCCCTACTGCGTTTGTGTTGGCGAATGGGTTTGAGCTGCAGCCGGACGATCTGGTTTATGTTGACCCAGCAGCGGTTGTGAGGTGGCAGCGTGTGATTGGGAATATATTGCCTAGTTATGCGGCGGTTACTGCGACACGTAGCGCAACGCGATAAACAAACCTACTGTTCACCTAATAATTCCCAATCACATCTGTTTTGACTAATGACTAGCCTCTCAAGCCCCGCACAGCAATCTCCGTTCGAAAATAATGACATTGGCCCACTAGATATTTTAAATATCATTTTAGAAGCGAAATGGGTGGTCTTAGCTATATCCGCCGCAGTAGTTTTGGCCTCCATCATCTATGTGCTTTTTAGCACCCCGATCTATCAAGCTAATACACTTATTCAGGTTGAAAACAATCAGGGTAACAGCAGTGAAATTATGGGCCAAATGGCAGCCCTATTTGAAGTTCAATCTCCAGCGTCTGCAGAAATGGAGATTATCCGCTCTCGTCTAGTGGTGGGTCATGCGGTAGATGAACTGAATTTATATATTCAAGCTGAGCCCAATTATTTGCCGATATTTGGACGATGGCTCGCCAAGCGTGCAACTGAAATGTCTGAACCAGGTATTTTCGGATATGGGGGTTATGTCTTTGGCAATGAATCTATAGAGATAAAGACCCTTGATTTGCCTAGAAAACTGGAGGGTGAAGGCTTAAAACTCATTGCTACGCCCGAGGGCTACCGACTATTAGACCAAGACGGTGAACTATTGGCTCAGGGCAAAATTGGAGATGAAGTTAAATTCACAGTAAATAATGAGCCAGGTCTAATAAACGTAACTATCTTGCATGCCAAGCCTAGAGCTCAATTTAATGTGCGTAGGCTGCCAAAGTTGAAGGCCATTAGCGACTTGCAGGAACGATTAAGTATAAGTGAAAAGGGAAGACAGTCCGGCATGATCGCTGCTACTTTGGAAGGGATAGAGCCGGCCAAAACCGCCGTTACATTAAATGCCATAGGGACTGCATATGTTGCACAAAATATTGAACGCAAGGCTGCGGAGGCAGCCAAAACACTAACTTTTCTCGATGAGTTTTTGCCTCAGCTAAGTCAGCAAATGCTTGAATCCGAGAAACTGTATACTCAATTTCGTGACCAACAAGGAACGTTTAATTTGAGCGCTGAAGGCGAAATGTCACTTCGCGCCGGAGCAGAACTAAAAGCTAACCTCTTGGAGCTCGAACAAAAACGACGCGAATTAGCACCCCGATTTCAACAATCCCACCCAACAATCAAGACTATTGAAAGACAGATAGCTGCGGTGCGAGAAGAATTGGCTCGAATAGAAAGCTCCACGAAGCGGATGCCCGATTTAGAACAGAAACTTTTGAGTTTAAGAAGAAACGTGCAGGTGAGTAGTGAAATGTACGTAAACCTACTAAATAGCGCTCAACAGCTGCGTTTGGTGAAAGAAGGAAAGGTAGGTAATGTTCGAATTGTGGACACGGCCACCCAACCGGAAATTCCCATTAAACCGAAAAGATCGCTTATAGTCGGCGTCGCAACAATTTTTGGCCTTCTTTTAGGCATAGCAACGGCTTTACTTAGAAATTGGTTGCATCCAGGAATAAGAACTCCGTCCGAAATAGAAGCAGCTCTAGGGCTCCATGTATTCGCTACCGTTCCCCACTCATCAAATCAAGCATCCCTTCACACCCGGATCGAGCGTAAGATGCCAGGACAACACGTTCTAGCGAATAGCAATCCGCATGATCCTGCAATAGAAAGCCTACGAAATTTAAGAACTTCGTTAAGTTTCGCCATGCTCGATGCCAAAAATAACGTCGTACTTTTAACGGGGCCAACTCCCGGCATAGGAAAATCTTTTACCAGCGTCAATTTCGCTGCCATACTTGCAGCTGCTGGTAAGCGTACGCTATTAGTTGATACTGATATGAGAAAAGGCCACATAAATCAATACTTTGGCTTACCACGTCAGAATGGATTTAGCGAAATTATTGCAGGTACCGTAACCATCGATGACGCGATACACCGGGACGTATTAACAAATCTTGACTTGATTACGACTGGCACGTTACCGCCAAACCCAGCCGAATTACTTCTGTCTCCAACCGCAACGGCAGCCATTAATTCACTTGCTAGCCAATATGACTTCATAATCCTGGACGCGACCCCAACATTAGCGGTGTCTGATGCTTTGGCTCTCGCTCCGCAGGCAGGAACCACATTTTTGCTTTGTAGAGCAGATATTACGACGTTGGGAGAAATCCAGGAATCAGTAAAACGGATACAACAAACTGGTGCGAAAGTGAAAGGCATCATCTTCAATGATCTTACAAGCTCAATGAGACGATACGGATCCAAATATGATGCATATCATTATGTGGATTACAAGTACAATACGCAATAATGCTCGTTGTCGCTTTGGCCTCTATATGGCGAAAGCTTTGCTTAAGTCAAAATTCGGGTAATAGGTGCCGGTTAAAACCAATTTGTATGGATAATTATCGTAAGAGCGGTATCATCGAGAGCCTAATAAAAAATCCTGTGCCATGCAGGTTTCAACCAATCGCACACTAAATTGATAAAACTAAGCAAGAATAGCTTCAGCAGGCAAGTGAGTTTATTGGTAGGTGGCACGGCTGCGGCGCAACTGCTAAATGTACTGAGTCTGCCATTCCTTACAAGACTGTACTCGCCCTCCGAGTTTGGGATCCTGGCCATTTATGTCTCGATTATAAATATAGTCGCATCAGTAGCGTGCCTCAGGCTTGAAATCGCCATACCGATTCCACGGCATGACAGAGAAGCAGCACGTCTCTTAGTGATTTCTATACTCAGTGCGCTCAGTATTTGCTTGCTAACTGCCGCAATTGTATTCATTTTCAAGTCCGAAATAGATCTGTTACTCGGGAAGCAAGCTTTAGAGAAATATTACTGGTTAATTCCTATTGGTATAATGGGTAATAGCTTATATGCAAGCTTTCAATACTGGACCACAAGAAAAAAAAGATTTACTCTCATAGCAAAAACAAAGGTTGTTCAAGCAGTGGGCTCAATAGGAACCCAAATACTACTAGCCGGGTTGGGCTTTAACTCATTTGGGCTGCTGATTGGTTATGTGGTCAGTAGCAGTGCTGGCTTTGTGTCTTTATCCCGAGAAACTCGTAACCAAGAGAAAAATAAATTTCGCAATATACGGCCACGTGCGCTTTTACACACGTTGAAAAAATATCAGCGTTTTCCCAAATACTCAACTCTTGAAGCGCTGGGAAATAGTACTGCCTTGCAGGTTCCTATATTAATGATAGCATCACTAAGCTTAGGGCCGGAAGTTGGTTACTTGATGCTAGCAACGCGGGTAATGGCTGCCCCAATGACACTGATAGGTCGTGCTGTAGGGCAGGTATATTTATCGCGCGCACCAGATGAGTTTCGTGAAGGCACACTACATACTTTCACCAACACAATCTTATCAGGACTGGTAAAAACAGGAGTAGGACCTTTAATCTTCGCGGGAATCGTTTCGCCCTATATCTTCCCACTAGTTTTTGGATCGTCTTGGCAAAGAGCTGGGGAAATCGTCAGTTGGATGACTCCCTGGTTCGTGATGCAATTTATAACATCGCCTATATCTATGACCCTGCATGTCCTCAACAGGCAAAGATCTGCCCTCGTTTTACAAATGCTGGGACTTGCAATGCGAGTTGGCTCAGTGCTCTTAGCGGCATCTATCGCAAAGCCTTATGTTATAGAGGCTTATGCTATTTCGGGTTTCGTCTTCTATTCAATATATTTTTTGGTGGTCGTTTTATCTGCCGACCTTGAAATAAAAGACGCCCTAAAGGCACTAGGCAAAGGTTTTCCCATCATACTTGCATGGGGAGGCCTTGGAGTTTTGAGCATATTAATACTCAGACATTTTTAAAGCTAATATTAGACACAGAAATAAAATATATCCTTAGCTCAAGGCCGAAATATAAATAGGTTTACCTTGCTTTTACTACCGCTTATTATATTAACAACCATAATGCTTTCTATCGGGAGCGTTATTTTAACAAAACATATCTTCACGAAGAAGTTTTATCTCTTCTCTCCTTTAGTAATATGTTTTGTGTATTTCGCAGTGCGAGTGTATCCCGGTATCATCGCTGCATCGATAGAGCTGGACACTCATACTCCCCTAGTAGCTGTTTTAGTCGCAAATTTAGGGGTTTTATGTAGCACAATTCTTTTGAATACATCAGTACGTAAAAAACTGGGTTCGTATCCCCATGATTTAAAGTATCCGCCAGCTGTAATTATTTACACACCGATACTTGTAGGGGGATTGGCTATTCTATTTACCTTTGCTATGCTCGGACGCGTACCGCTCTTTTATCTGTTTCAAGACATGCTTGGGAGTGGCGCGGAAATTAGTATGCATGCAGCCAGAAGGATGAATACCTTAGAACATCATTCCGGTGATACCATTTACTTTGGACAGGGCTATTTCAGATTAATTTATCAGACGATAGCCCCGATCTTTATTGCTGTGCTCTATGTTAGAGCTAGCAACGCTGTGCAAAGCCTCAAACTTGTAAGGTTTCTTATCTTGTTGTTTTGTATTGGTGCGTCATTAAATGGCCAGATATGGACTGTGGCGAATATGGGAATTTTCTTCATAGCGGTGAAACTGTCCATTCCTTACTTATTCTCTTCTTCCCCTCCTCCATCTCCGGCCAGACTTATTAAGCGAGGCGCCGTTGCACTACTGGGAATTTTCGCGTTCATATTCATGTTTCGATATTTCCAAACATTGTCTGGCCGCGAATTTGATAATTTCCTTTTGAATACTTTCAGACGCATTTACTCTGAAGATGTATCTGAGTTATTTTCACTTTTCCCAAATCCGAACCCTTATAGATACGGGTCTACATGGTTCAATGACATACTTGGATTTTTACCTGGAAGCCGACAAAGTTTCAGCTATGAAGTGCATTATTTATTACATGGTGGCGGCTGGGGCTTTACAGCCGCACCAGGGTTAATCGGCAGCGCCTACGTGAACTTTGGAATGTTAGGCGTGTTCTTTACGTTTATCTTTAGCTTTCTAATATTCAATTTGATGTATTGGCGATTGGTTAACTCCAACTACGCACACAAGCGCGTTCTCGCACTATACTTGTCGATATCGCTCGCTTTGGCAATATCGGCTGATTTAACGAGTGTAATTTTACCTATAATAGTTGTAACTCTTTTAAATTTATTAATCAGCACTACTTCTGCAATTTTTAAACGACCGATTGGACGACGTTTTCAATGAGAGTCTATACTTTTCTTGATTTACGCTCCTGATTCGCTCCAGCACTTGCATCATTTACCTCGTTTCCTGTATGTCATCAAAACACTGTGCGGAGCCATGCGATAACACATATTATGCAACTCAAGATGGGCTGAGGAAATCCTGCTTGTATATTTATCGCAGTCTATATTATTAACCGCGGTCGATATATACACTACGAACAAGATTTAATTATGTCTGAGATGCGCTCACCAAACAAAAATTCTGATATTCCAAGCTAGATTGCTCTTGATCTTGAAGATCTCTTAGAATCAACTGTTTTAGCCATTACGTTTTCGCAATAGCGACCACTTGCTGCGAGATAACTTAAAAGTCTCAGTAAAGATTAATAAATATCACCGTAAAAATAGTATGAATCTAAATATATTGATCATTAGTTACAACTGGCCGCCGAGAAACGCGATCGGGACCCATCGCCCTTACTCTTGGGCCAAATACTGGTCCCAAGCTGGCGCCAAAGTCACTGTCGTGACTTCAAAAAAGGTAACGTTTGATGAGCCCTTGGATTTGATGTTGGCGACTCTTCCAGGGGTCGAGGTGATCGAAGTACCTTTTTTTCACGAAGAAACAATCGATAACTCGAATGTCGGTTTCAGAAAATTACGAACGGAACTTCGTGCCGCTTTCTATAAAAAACTGAAAACCTATAAGAAATTTATAACAATGATGTTAGGTCGAAAAGATATACGCGATAGATGGTATAACTCATTCATAAAAAACCATCTAGATGATATTACAGACCAACACATTGATATAATAATTAGTACATATGGGCCTCGTTCTTGTCATTTAATAGGGGCAGAGGTTAAGAAACTAAAGCGCAATTCCAAATGGTTCGCTGACTATCGCGACTTATGGAGCCACGCGCATCCCAATAGCAAGATGGATGCTGAGATGGAGACAACTACGGTAGGCCGACTCGCAGATGCAATCGTCACGGTCTCGAGCGGACTCGCTAATACTCTCCAGGAAACTCTTAAATGTCCCGTCCATGTCATCCCGAATGGGTTCGATATCTCGGTTGAAGAGCTAGAAGAAATATTTGCCAAAGCCAAGACGAGGGAAATCGATGCACCAATTAAAATTGTGTACACGGGAACTATTTATCCGAGCACGCAGGATCCCACTCCGCTATTCATTGCCATAAACCAATTAATTGAAAGTAAAATTCTGACATCTGAAGAAATTATTGTTCATTTTTATGGCGCTCGGCAACCCGGGTTGAAGGATTTCATTGCCAAAAACGAAGCTGAGTCGTATACATGTATTCACGGTCATGTCCCATATGCTACAGCGCTTTTGGCCCAAAAAAATTGTGATTTCAATTTGCTGTTAGAGAGTGCACGTCCTGAGAATCGTGGAATGTTAACGGGAAAGCTGTTCGAATATATGGTAAGCGGTTCACCAATTCTAAGTATAGGCAGTCCACTGGATTCCGCTATTGGAGAATTGATTCAAGATTGCAAGATCGGCTTTGTGATGGAGAATGACCACGACGCTATCAAGCGGGTTTTAATAACCTTGAAAGCGCAAGGAACAATATCATATAGGCCCGATGTCGCAAGAATAGGTTTTTATTCGAGGCAGCATCAAGCTAAGCGGCTATATGACCTATTTCTTGAGGCTAAAAAAGCGGATGGATTTAGAAGATGAGCGTAGATACAAGTGACCAAATCTGGCGGCCGTTGATAGTTATATTTTAATGATGATGCCAGCCCTAAGCTTCGGTAATAGAGCGTTAGGCAGAACTAAATTTACGACCTGCTTTCATTGTGATTTTAAAAAAATTTACTTTTAAATTGGGCTTCTTAGGACGCAGTCCTTAGAGTGTAAATTGTTAAGTCTGATAGTTGAATAAAAGCCGCATTTCCCATATGTATTTATGGCAGTTAAATGTAATTTTTTGATCGATTAGCTAATACCATTCATTACATTTTTAGAAAATGTGAAGCCCGATTTTACCATCTGAGTCTTATGAAACTTCTGAGCCGTCTCATTCAATTATATATGCTGGATTATAAGAGCTGATGGCGACTATACTTTTTATTGCTGGTAATGCGCGCTCATTGATTTCGAACCGTGGTGAGTTGATTCGATCGATGTTGTCCGCAAATCATAAAGTCCATGCTTTAGTTCCTTCTTACGACCTCATACCTGAGATAGATGAGCTTGGTATCCAGTGGAAGGCGATTGCGCTTAGTCGAACCGGAATCAACCCTCTACGTGACCTGCTTAACACTCTTGAAATCTACAAACATGTCCGCGATATCCGTCCAGACAAGATCTTTTCCTACACCATCAAGCCGGTCATTTATGGTGTCGCTGCTGGCCATTGGGCTAGAGTGCCACAACTATATGCAATGATCACAGGGTTAGGCTATGTGTTTACCGGCCGCACCCTTAAACAGCGCATTCTGTTTTTTATCACACGTCAGCTTTATAGCTATAGTCTCCGTCGCACTACAGCCGTTTTTTTTCAGAATCCAGACGATCTGACTCTCTTCCGTAAGCTGGAGATTATCAATAAGAACGTTTGCCCGATATTGGTCAACGGTTCTGGGGTGGATATGGAGCGCTTTGGTTTGGCTCCGTTACCAAAGGGACCTCCGATCTTTTTAGTTATTGCTAGATTGTTGAATGATAAGGGTTTACTTGAGTTCGTAGAGGCTGCAACTCAATTGAAGGCGATTTACCCGGCAGCCCGTTTCCAGTTGCTCGGTCCACATGACCCAACTCTACCGCATGCTCTTCCGATTGAAACTGTCGAGGCATGGCGAAGCAACCCCGTCATAGAGTTTTTGGGACACCAGAAGGACGTTCGTCCATTCATATCCGCAGCGAACGTGTACGTGCTTCCGTCCTATCGCGAAGGTACACCTCGATCAGTACTTGAGGCGATGAGCATGGGCCGTCCCATTGTCACGACTGATGTACCTGGCTGTCGCGAAACAGTCATTGAAGGGAAAAATGGGTTTCTGGTCGAATCACATAACGCAAAGTCTTTAGCTGCTGCTATGCAGCGATTTATCCAAGATCCAGCTATCATACCCGTCATGGGCAAGCAAAGTCGTATAATCGCCGAACAAAAATATGACGTGAATAAAGTGAATCAAGTAATTATGCAGACAATGGAATTATTGTGAAGCGTATAATCGAAAGTATAGTCTCTGCATTAGCGTTATTAATATTAGCGCCATTGCTTATCCTCATCGCAATAGCAATAAAGCTCGATAGCCGCGGTCCGGTGTTCTTTCGGCAACAGCGTGTAGGCAAAGATTGTAATCTGTTCGACGTGATAAAGTTTCGAACGATGAATCATCGTGAACATATTGACCAACATGCCGAATCCGTTATTCAGGGCGGTACTGACTCTCGTATCACGCGGGTGGGCCGGCTGTTACGCATGTCTAGCGTTGACGAACTACCACAATTGATCAATATATTGAATGGTGAAATGAGCTTGGTAGGTCCGCGTCCAATTTTACCTGAGCAAATGGAAGTTGTTCCGGAAAATCGTATGGGTCGGTTCGACGTTCGTCCCGGCATCACTGGACTGGCGCAAGTCAATGGGCGCCGTGGTCTGGACTGGATGAAACAGTTGGAATATGACACTGATTATGCTGCACATCATAATCTGTTGCAGGACTTACGCATCGTGTGTCGTACATTTATCGTGGTACTTACAGGTTCAGGCATTTACGCTGATGCTTCAAAAAATTGGCGTGCGTATCGACAGACTGCTACGTCCGCCGCACCCACTTTGGCAGAAAATCTTGCTGAAGAAATCACATTTATGATTATCACCAATAATCCTGTAATGGCAGATCAGTTTATTAGCGCCGGTGTGAATCGTCTGTTTGTTGATATGGAGACTCTCGGGAAAGAAGAGCGGCAGGGGCATCTAAACACCCATCGTGCCAGCCACACTCCTGATGATGTACGCGCACTCCGAAACGCAATTCCAACTGCTAGCATCATGACTCGAATAAACCCATTGCATGACGATTCTATTGAGGAAATAGACGCTATAATTTCCGCCGGAACTGACTACATTATGCTGCCAATGTTTGAAACAGCCGAGGAAGTGGATACTTTTTTGAGCCTCGTGGATGGCAGAGCAAAAACAACATTACTGCTTGAAACCCCCCAATCACTGGTGCGTATAGATGAGATTCTTGAGCACTACGAGCGTATAGATGAAATTCATATTGGACTAAATGATCTACACTTGGGCATGCGGCTTGATTTTATGTTTGAGTTGCTAGGCGGTGGACTCGTTGATTACTTGGCCAACAAGATTCGAGCGCGCAATATCCGCTTCGGTTTCGGCGGGATTTCGCGCATTGGTGGAAATGAAGCCGCACCGGCTAATTTAGTGATGGGCGAACATGTTCGGCTTGGATCCGAAATGGTCATTCTTTCTCGTTCTTTTCATCAGCAAGCTGCGATTAGAGAGGGACAGGACACCCATCTTGACATCGCTTCGGAAATACAAAAACTCCGCGAATGCGAACGAGCTTACCGAAATGCAAGTGCAGAAGAGCTTGAGCATAATCGGTCCCAACTTCAACAGAGTATTCGGGTTTTTGTTAAGCATCGCCGAGATACGAGCGTCGAGACGGCTTAGTTAAATGAAAATTCTATTTATACAGCGCCCTGACGTCTTAATGACTCAGCGCGCATTTGTCGAGGCTGAGCTTGCTCAACTCGACGATGCACATATACAGTTCGCATCCTCACCCGAAGAGGCATTGCAGCACCGAGACACCGAGGTGCTAGTGTGCCCGACGCTACCATGGATTTCCGATGTTGTACAAGGACTTCCACTTTTGCAGTGGATTCATTTTCTAAGCGCCGGGGTTGATAAAATTTGGGATATGCCTTTTGACAAGACTCAGTATCACATGTCTAAGTCAATTGGCGTTCATGCCTCTACGATCACTGAATACGTCTTGGGCGCCATTCTTTATATATTGAAGGGATTTGGTACTTTTCAGCAACAACAACAAAGACGGGAATGGCGGCGATTTCAACTAGACGAATGTTACGACAAAACGCTTGCAATAATCGGAGTGGGCTCCATCGGAGTCAAGCTCGCAGAGCTAGCAAAATTAATGGGGATGCGAGTCATTGGCACGGTGGTAACCCAGCGTTCAATCCCCGGGGTGGACAAGGTTTACAGTAGTAATGAGCTAGATACTGTGATTGCACAAGCGGATTTTGTTGTGCTTTTAGCACCGCTCACGGCTGCGACACAAAACTTGATCGATACTAAAGCATTTGAGGCAATGAAGGGCTCCGCCTGGCTCATCAATGTCGCTCGAGGCGAGCTGGTGGATCAGTCTGCGTTGATCAATGCGTTATTAAGTAAACAAATAGCGGGTGCTGTGTTAGATGTCTTCGATGAGGAGCCTCTTGTGTCTACATCCAAGTTATGGGGAATGGACAACGTACTGATCACACCTCATGTAGCAGGCACCACCCAACACTACATGTTTCGTGCACTTGAAATCTTCAAGGATAACTATCGGTCGTTCCGATGCTCGGGCAAATTAACGACACCGATTTCGATCGAAAATGGCTACTAATTGTGTGCGCCCAATGAGTAGATGCGCAATCCCCTACGCGTAATTCGCTCACTGTACGATTTCCACAGTTAACACTAGACCGAATCCATTTGAAATCGGCCGGAATTATCTGATCACCAGCACCTGGTGCATCATCAATATAGATGAGTTTTTATTTTCACCTTTGTT
This sequence comes from Pusillimonas sp. ANT_WB101, assembly GCF_008369125.1. Taxonomy (NCBI): domain Bacteria; kingdom Pseudomonadati; phylum Pseudomonadota; class Betaproteobacteria; order Burkholderiales; family Alcaligenaceae; genus Pusillimonas; species Pusillimonas sp. ANT_WB101. The sequence goes on from NZ_VOAY01000001.1 coordinate 1,235,714, forward strand.
TTAGTAAAAATCATTGTCGACTACAAATTGATCATTACATATGTCAAAGCCATGAGATGATGCAATTTTACAGAATAGTAATCGCTTTAACATATTCTTAAATACAGGGTGCGATGATGCCAAATCACCTTACTAGAGACCGCATCTAAAAATTTCGTGACAGGTTGCGAGAGCCGTAGAAAACGCGATTTCAGATCAGCATTTAAAAACTAATTGTTGTACGCTTATAAACTTTCCCCTTCCGAAAACCTAGCGGAGTTTGTCGCAACACTACTCAAGCTATAAATACATTCGTCCATCATGACCGCCCTCTTCTATCAAAAAAATAAATATTTGACAATGTTAGCTTAAAGAAACCGTCGCTCACGACATCCCCTAGGATGAGTGTTAGATACCGTGAGTGAAGTTCAACTTAGTATTTAAGGATCGCCTGCGATCACCTCACTAGGTCGTTCCATTCTTATATTATTTTTTGAAAACTCATGCAACTTGAAAATAGACCGCAGTTGAATACAAGAGAGCGACTATTGGCTCTGCCGCGCAGCCAGAAACGATTATTACAGCTGGTCGCCGATACTGTATTGATATGGCTGGCCTTATGGCTAGCCTTTGCTATCCGCTTGGACAGCCTCAGTGCAGCAGCGCCATTCGGCGGCCATGCTTGGTTATTTATTACGGCGCCGCTGGTTTCACTTCCATTGTTTATTCGTTTTGGCATGTATCGCGCTGTTCTGCGCTATGTCGGAGCTCAGGCGCTGACGACTATCGGGCGCGTAGTCACTCTGTCAGTGGTGATCTTAGCTGCCGCCGTGTATTTACACGGCACAGAACAAGCTGTTGTGCCGCGCTCGTTGCTTATTATCTACTGGCTATTATGCTTGCTGTTTGTTGGTGGTTTGCGGTTGGTAATACGCCGATATTTCAACCAGTTGCAGTTCGGCTCACGCCACCTGCCTCTGATGCCTCATGGGCCGGGCAAGCGGCATGACCAGCGCCAGCGCGTGCTGATCTATGGTGCTGGCGAAGCGGGCAGTCAGTTGCTGCAGGCTTTGCGCCATAGTTCTGAAAGACTGCCCGTTGCCTTTCTGGATGACAATCCGCAGCTGACTGACCGCTTGATGGCGGGTATGCAGATCTATGCACCTGACAACCTCGCAGAGGTGCTTGAAGATACTGGTGCTCAGGAAATACTATTGGCTATCCCTCGTGCCACACGTGCGCGTCGCCGTGAAATCGTGGAAATGCTGGCACCCTACTCTGTGCCTGTACGTACTGTACCTGGCCTAAGCGATTTGGCTAGTGGACGGGTTAAGGTGGAGTACCTGCGCGAAGTCGAGGTTGAAGACTTGCTAGGCAGGGACCCTGTTCCCCCTCATGACGACTTGCTCGCACGCTGCATTAGCGAACAAACCGTGATGGTAACGGGCGCTGGTGGTTCAATTGGCTCAGAGCTTTGTCGCCAGATTTTGCGTATCTGCCCAAGCTCACTGATTTTGTATGAACACTCTGAGTTTGGTCTTTATGCCATCCATCAAGAGCTTGAATCATACGCACGCGACAACAGTCTGCCAGTAAGTGTGATCCCTGTGCTAGGTTCTGTCCGTAATCAAACCCGTATGCTTGATGTGATGAACGCCTGGAAGGTAGACACGGTTTACCATGCTGCAGCGTATAAGCATGTGCCTATGGTAGAAAGCAATATCGCTGAAGGTATTGTCAACAACACCTTCGGCACGTTGTATGCCGCCCAGGCAGCCATACGTGCAGGCGTGGCCAACTTTGTGCTTATCTCCACCGATAAGGCCGTACGCCCTACCAACATTATGGGCGCTACCAAGCGCATGGCAGAACTAGTGCTGCAAGGTTTGGCACAAGAGGCCACGCCTACACTTTATGGCTTCGAAGAACCGACAGAGAACCGTACCCGCTTTACCATGGTGCGTTTCGGCAATGTGCTGGGCTCATCAGGTTCGGTCATACCACTATTTCGTAAACAGATTCGTAGCGGCGGGCCAGTAACCGTTACGCACCCCGAGATCACCCGCTACTTCATGACCATACCCGAGGCTGCACAACTGGTTATCCAGGCTGGCTCTATGGGCGAAGGTGGTGATGTCTTTGTGCTGGACATGGGTGAACCTGTCAAAATCGCCCAATTGGCTGAAAAAATGATTCAGCTATCTGGCTTGAGCGTCCGTTCCGCCAGAAATATCGATGGTGATATTGAAGTCGAGTTCACTGGATTGCGCCCAGGCGAAAAACTCTACGAAGAGCTGCTCATCGGTGACAACGTAACCCCCACAGCGCATCAAATGATTATGCGCGCCAACGAAAAGCGCTTTGATTGGGATGACCTCATTGCAGCACTAACGCAACTACAGGCCGCCATTAAAGCCGAAGATTATCCACGCATACGTCAGCTGTTCTTGATGCTGGTTGATGGTTATAAAGGTGGTGAGCACATTGAAGATGCCATCTACAAACAGAAAATCGTCGATGCCTCCCGCACGGCTCAAGCTTCAGAACATGACGCACAAGCCTATGGTGTGGAGCAACGCGAGAATGGCGCAGTGAGCAACGACATCCTCAACACCCAGTCGGACTTGCTCAACGGAACCCAATCAAATATGTCTTCTCAGGGCGAACGCAGCACGGCCCGCGATACAGCTTTTGATCTGACACCCAATACGCCTTAAATCAGCAACGCCGTAACCTACGGTGGGTTTCGATAAGAGACCTATCAATTGACGCACTCGGGCGTTCATCTTATTTAACTTCCCATATGTTTCCACAGCAGGAGAATTACTTGCAGATCCAAGACGTCAAACTATGCGTGGTCGGCTTAGGCTGTGTCGGCCTACCGCTGGCTGCTGAGTTTTCAAAGAAACGTCCTGTACTGGGCTTTGATATCAATACACGCCGTATTGAGCAGTTAAAAAGCGGCGTTGACAGCACGCTGGAGCTGAGCGCTGAAGAACTGGCAGAGGCCGCCCAGTTGAACTTCAGTAGCGACCCGGCAGAGCTGGCCAAGGCCAATGTGTTCATCGTTACCGTACCAACGCCCATTGACGATTACAAACAGCCAGACCTTACACCGTTGATTCGTGCCAGCGAGACTATAGGCAAGTTTCTCAAGCACGGGGATATCGTTATTTACGAATCCACCGTCTACCCAGGCGCAACAGAAGAAGATTGCGTGCCTGTGCTTGAGCGCGTGTCGGGCCTGCGCTTTAACGAAGACTTCTTTGCGGGTTACAGCCCTGAGCGCATTAACCCGGGTGACAAAGAACACCGGGTTTCCACCATTATGAAAGTAACCTCCGGCTCTACGCCCGAGATTGCCGATCTGGTGAATGATCTTTACAGCGAAATTATTGTTGCCGGTACACACAAAGCGCCATCCATCCGCGTGGCTGAAGCTGCCAAGGTTATTGAGAATACACAACGTGACGTAAACATCGCGTTAATCAATGAGCTTGCCCTCATCTTTAACAAAATGGGCATAGACACCCAGGCCGTGCTTGAGGCAGCAGGTACCAAGTGGAATTTTCTGCCGTTTCGTCCCGGTCTGGTGGGTGGGCACTGCATTGGTGTGGACCCCTACTACCTGACACACAAGGCTCAGTCTATTGGCTACCATCCAGAGATCATCCTGGCCGGGCGCAGGCTTAATGATTCTATGGGCGGTTATGTAGTTTCGCAGTTGGTAAAAGCCATGACTATGCGTTGCATCCCGGTACAGGGTTCACGCGTGCTGGTGATGGGGCTAACCTTCAAGGAAAACTGCCCTGACCTTCGCAATACCCGTGTCGTAGACATCGTGAAGGAACTGGGTGAATACAGCATCAACGTTGATGTGTACGACCCATGGGTCGATACAGAAGAAGCCCAGCACGAATACGGCATTACTCCGACCAAGCAGCCTGCTGATGGCGCCTACGATGGCATCATTCTTGCAGTGTCGCATCATCAGTTTGTGGAAATGGGCGCTGCAGCCATCCGCGCGCTGGGCAAGCCGAAGCATGTGCTGTACGACCTTAAGTATGCACTAGCGGCTGATCAGGCAGACATACGTCTGTGAGCATTTAAGTACAGTACTGTTTACCTTCTTGCTTTTCATAAACTTATTCTTTAACCCTCAATGAACGCACACACAATGAAGAACTTTGCTCTAATTGGTGCAGGTGGCTATATTGCCCCCCGCCATATGCAAGCCATCAAAGCCACTGGCAACAATTTAGTCGCGGCGCTAGACCCCAACGACTCCGTAGGCATTATCGACAGCCACTTCCCTGATGCAGAGTTCTTCACGGAATTTGAGCGGTTTGATCGGCATGTCGACAAAATGCGTCGCGAAAATCACGGCAACCGTATAGCTTATATCTCCATTTGTTCGCCTAATTATCTACACGACTCGCACATGCGTTTTGCGCTGCGCTCGGGTGCAGACGCCATCTGCGAAAAGCCATTGGTGCTCAACCCCTGGAATATCGATGGGCTGCAAGAAATAGAAAAGGACACGGGCCATAAGATCAATACCATCTTGCAATTGCGTGTGCACCCATCCATCGTGGCCTTGCGCGACAAGGTGCGTGCTGCTGCAAAAGACACCAAACACGAAGTGGATCTCACCTATATCACTTCACGTGGCCACTGGTATCTGCAAAGCTGGAAAGGTGATCTAAAGAAATCGGGCGGTATCGCCACCAACATAGGCGTGCACTTTTTTGACATGCTGCACTTCATCTTTGGCGAGCTGCAGCAAAACGTGGTGCATCACTCTAGCGACACCAAGGCCGCAGGCTACCTCGAATACGAAAACGCACGCGTACGCTGGTTCTTGTCGGTAGACATCGAAGACGTGCCTCAGGCCGCGCGCGACAACGGCCAGCGCACCTACCGCTCCATCACCGTCGATGGCGAAGAAATCGAGTTTTCCGGTGGCTTTACCGATCTGCACAACCGCAGCTACGAAGAGATTCTGGCCGGGCGCGGGTTTGGGCTGGAAGAGAACCGCACGGCGATCACCACCGTCGCCGCCATCCGCAATGCGACCATTGCCCCGCTGCAGGGCGACTACCATCCATTTCTAAAGAAATGAGCTACTACCAACACGAGAGCGCCATTGTGGACGAAGGCGCGCAGATCGGTGAAGGCTCACGCGTCTGGCACTTTGTGCATGTATGCCCGGGCGCGCGTATCGGCAAAGGCGTGTCGCTGGGCCAAAACGTGTTCGTTGGCAACAAGGTCGTCATCGGCGACCAGTGCAAGGTGCAGAACAATGTGTCGGTGTACGACAACGTTACGCTGGAAGAAGGCGTGTTCTGTGGCCCCAGCATGGTGTTTACCAATGTCTACAACCCACGCTCGCTCATCGAGCGTAAAGATCAGTACCGCGATACGCTGGTCAGAAAAGGTGCCACGCTGGGGGCCAACTGCACCATTGTGTGCGGCGTGACCATAGGCCAGTTCGCCTTTGTGGGCGCTGGCGCCGTCGTAAATAAAGACGTGCCTGATTATGCTCTGATGGTCGGGGTGCCGGCACGCCAAATCGGCTGGATGAGCGAATTTGGCGAGCAGCTAAACCTGCCCATTGAAGGCGAAGGCCAGGTGCAGTGCCAGCATACCAGCGCCCAGTATGTGCTTAAGGGCAAACAACTCCACAAGCAGGAAGCCTGAACCATGATTGAATTTGTTGATCTGAAAGCGCAGCAAGACCGCATTAAGGGCAAGATCGACGCGGGCATTGCGCGCGTGCTGGCCCATGGCAAATACATACTTGGGCCAGAGGTTGCTGAGCTCGAAGAAAAACTGGCCGCCTTTGTGGGTGCCAAATACTGCATTAGCTGTGCCAATGGCACCGATGCGCTGCAAATTGTGCAAATGGCACTGGGCATAGGGCCGGGCGATGAAGTTATTACGCCCGGGTTTACTTATATTGCGACTGCCGAGACGGTGGCGGTGCTGGGCGCCAAGCCCGTGTACGTGGATATTGATCCACGCACCTATAACCTGGACCCTGCGCTGCTCGAAGCCGCCATTACCCCGCGCACCAAGGCCATTATCCCGGTCTCGCTTTACGGCCAGTGTGCCGACTACGACGCCATCAATGAAATTGCCGCGCGCCACGGCATACCAGTGATTGAAGATGCGGCCCAGAGCTTTGGGGCGACCTACAAGGGGCGCAACTCGTGCAACCTGACCACAGTCGCCTGTACCAGCTTTTTTCCCAGCAAGCCGCTGGGTTGCTACGGGGACGGCGGGGCGATTTTTACCAATGACGAAGAGCTTGCCAAGGTGATACGCCAGGTGGCACGTCACGGGCAGGATCGCCGTTATCATCATATTCGCGTGGGCGTGAACAGCCGGCTCGATACATTGCAGGCGGCCATCTTGCTGCCCAAGTTGGAGATCTTGCCTGACGAAATTGCACTGAGGCAGCAGGTAGCTGCTCGCTACGATGCACTGGCACGCGAGGCAGGCATTGAATCAACACCGCATATTGAGTCTTTCAACACCAGCGTCTATGCGCAGTACTCGCTGCAAGTGGACCGGCGCGATCAAGTTCAGGCAGCGCTCCATGAGGCGGGTGTTCCGACTGCAGTCCATTACCCCATTCCGTTGAACAAGCAACCAGCAGTAGCGGACGCAGATGTAAACCTACCTATCGGAGACGACGTAGCAAAACGCATAATTAGCATTCCTATGCATCCTTACTTAGCTGAAGCGGATCAAACGAAAATAATTGTCTCTATAGAAAAGCTTGCTGATCGGGAAGCACGGATCAAATAGACTTTATGAAATCAGCCTGATCCAAGCAAGTGCGGCCACTGTAGCAATTACTCAACCCACGCTATAACGCCTTGGATCAGCTCGGTCTCCAGTCGAGGACATAATCTTCATTTAACCGGTCTATCCTCTTGAAATCTGTGAGCATCGCAGCCACGACCTTCTACAGCCAAGATCTTTGTTTTCTGAAATACCTATCATTCTCATATAGATTTTTATTATAAACGCGAATAAAGGCTGTATTGGGAACAGTCTCAGATTGCAAATAATTGTCAATATTGTTACATTAACTGCCGTTGCCGAAACCTGCAACTACACGCCTCTTTCACTCCGATCGCGGGCTAACGCGTCGGCTTTCCGACATCCTCATCCAGGTTTGGAGCAATAAATGAAGTCAGTCCAGGGCGTCGTCAGTATGCTCGGCTATACCCTTGTGCGTCGCAAGGCTGTAACCTATAGCGTCATCGAAATCGGTGATCAAAATCTGACTGACATTGCCGTCCCCAAGCCACTTATCAGATACTTGATTAGGGCTTCGCGTCGTCCTGAGGCTTCCGTTCTATACGTGAAGGGAAAGCGGCTGGTCGGGGTGCGGGTAGGCGGCGATAAAAGCTATTACTATCGCCCTAGCCTCTTGCTGCTGGCTTTTGCCACGCTGGTTTATATTATGTTGGTCCCCGTGTTTGGCTTGGGTCTGTATTTGCTCTGGCATTGTATGAAGTACTGGGGGTATATGAATGCGGGCAACATGCTTTCGGCACAGGGTGCTGTGCTTACAAACTAGTCTGCAGAAGCTGGCGTCGAATCATCTCCGCCAGCACGCGCCCACAAGCCGCTTATCACGTAAACCACTGCGCTGGCGTTTCTGCTAACACGGCACCTCCAACGAATAGACTGGACGTCCAGCCCTCGAGATGCCGCGTATTTACTTCAGGTTTACTGCATAAGCCCAGCCGAATCCATCCATACCTGTATGCGTTCGGCAATCTGGTCAGAGTTCTTGTCCATCATCATCATGTGCGAGTTGCCGTGTATGTTCGCTTGCGGCAAAAACAGCACATCGGCTTTGCCGCCGGCGGCTTGTAGGTTTTGGCGGAAGGTTTCCTGGCGTTTAACTATGCCTTGCCAGAACGGCATCTGCTCTGTGTAGTCGCCCCACACCCATAGCATGGGTATGCCCTTTATTTTGCTAAAGTCAGTGGTGGCGGGGTCTGGCGAACCTGAGGGTTCAACGGCAACTATGCCTTTGATGAGGTCGGGGTTTTGCAGCGCTGCTGTAAAGGCAAAGTTACCGCCTTGGCTATGCACCAAAATCACGCAAGGGCATACTTTTTTTACATAGGCGTCGTAGGCCGCCTGGGTGGCAGCGTCGTTGGTTGCCCAGCGAGGTATGCTTTGTTTGGCCATTTGGTCAAACGCCTCTACCGGAAACTGTGTACCCGGCATGGCTTGTCGTTGTGCAGGGTCGGAGCGGTATGAGCCTACCGGGCCTATACGAAACAGCTCCCACCCTTCTTTCTTGGTTCTAAAGAACGGCTCACTTTTGAAAATTTCTGGGTAGCGTGCCCACGAGGCTCGGCCTCGTTCCATGGCGTCGCTTACGTAAACATTATGGCCAGTACGCAAAAAATAGTTTTCCCAGCCGGGTTTGCCGTCGGGTTTGGTTTCGTAAGAAACCCCTGATAGCCCACCGCCATGCCACATAAGCAACGGGTAGCGCGCCTTTGGGTTATCGAGCAAGGTGTAGCGTGCGTACATGGCTTCAACTTCGAAGTCGCCGTTAGGGTCGACCTTCAGGGGCGCAGCGCCGGGCGTGAATACGATTTCACGCGTAGGTAAACCACTGAGTGTGACGGCTCGCCCGCCAACATGAAAGCTGCCTACGTCTTTGACGGCAAGCGTGTGGTCTTTGGTTGCGCAGCCTGCTAGGGTTATGGTGGCTAGTGCGGTGCTCGCAAGCAAAAGATGTCTGACTGTTTTTTTCATTGTTGTCTCCCCGGTGTTGTTAGATATTTGATTGTTAAATCGTATCGTAAACAGCGGATTGGCCCTAATGAAATTTCGTCTGCGCATATTCGGAAGGTGAATTTGTTCCTTGACTCACAGGCGATCGCTAACGAGAAGCTTCAGCAATTTTTCCTTGTCGTGGTTACATAGATAGCGTCGGCACAGCAAGTTCCTTCTCCAATATCTCGGCCACATCGAGCAGATAGGCCTCGTCATACCAGCGCGCTGCGAGATGAAACCCCACAGGAAGCCCGCTGTTCGTATAGCCGCACGGGATGGAAATTGCCGGATGGCCCGTTAAATTAAAAGCCATGGTGTAGGGATACCACTCAGCCCTAACGCGTCCTGTTTCGTTCCCATTAATAATGACTGATCCGTGAGGATCTTGGGCATGTGCCAAAGGCGGAGCCGACATAGTGGGCGATGCAATGACGTCGAAACGCTCAAACACGTCTTGAACTTGCCTAAAGGCAGTGGCCCGCTCCGATAGCGCATCCATGTAATCCATGGCCGTATGGGAAACTCCGCGATCATAATGCGTGAGAAGTGACGGATCGACTTTGCTTAAGCTTTTTTCATCAAGCGCCCGCAGGCTGCGTGCAACCCGGCTTTCCATCAGCACCAGAAAGTGCGGTTCGAGCCGTGCAAAATCAAGCTCCACCACCTCTACGATGGCGCCAAGATCTTGCATAGTGTTCACCGCAGCTTTCGAGAGCCGCTCAACCTCTGTGTCGACCTCCTTATTGCCACACTTCAACAGCCACGCAACGCGCACTCCTTTCAGGCTGTGCAGTTCCCGCAAAGCTGGCCGACGCCCTTGACTATAAGGGTCGTGAATGTGACCGCCCTCTAGTTCGCGGTAAAAAAAGCGGATATCGGCTACGCTGCGTGCCAATGGCCCTGCGTGCGCTGTCACGCCGAATAAGTCTTGTGCCTGATGATCGGGAAGCGAACCAATAGAAGGCTTCAAACCCACGACCCCGCAGCATGCGGCAGGAATGCGAACCGACCCGCCACCGTCGGTTCCCAGTGCAATTGGCCCCATTCCGAGGGCCACCGCCACGGCAGCGCCACCGCTGGAGCCACCGCTCGTGACCTCAGGATGAAAAGGATTCAGCGTCAGGCCTGACAGCGGGGAGTATGTGAACGCCTTGTGCGCGAGTTCGGGCGTCGCCGTCTTTCCGAGCAATATCGCACCCGCCACCTTGGCGCGAGAGACGGCCAGGTTATCTTCGGAGGGCAGGAAAGCGGGCAAGGCCAGAGAGCCATAGCGGGTAGGTACACCGGCGCAGTTGGTGACATCCTTAGCCGAATAGGGAATTCCTAGCAGAGGAGGCAAGCCATCTTGCCCGCTATGCAAATCCTGATCTACCTTTTTGGCGGCTTGCCTTGCCTGCTCGGCCACAGTGCAAACGAAAGCGTGGACGTTTGAGCACTCTTCTATGCGCGCGAGCATGGCATCGACGACTTCTATCGCACGCAGCTCCTTTCTTACAATATTTTGTGCCAGCTCTACGGCTGACATGCGACAGATTTCATTCATTACCATTTTACTTCCCTGATAAACGTTGCTGGTGCCTAACTCAAGAACAGCGATTTTGGCCGCTATTGAACGGGCGGGATATTCGCGTCTTTCACGAATTCAGCCCACACCTTCATATCGCGCTTAATCAGCTCTTGGGTTTCGCTGGGGCTCAGCGTGTATACATCGATGGCATGCGCGGCAAACCATTCTTTGCTGCGGGGATCTTTGAGCGCAAGGGCAAGCGATTCACGCAAGCGTTTTGCTGCAGGCTCTGGCGTTCCCGCTGCTGCGGCCAACCCCAGCCATGACGACATATCAAAGCCCTTGAAGGTTTCAGCAATGGTGGGCAAGTCGGGCTTAATTGTGGCGCGCTGCGGCGAAGAGACCGCCAAGCTCTTGATGAAGCCAAGCTGCTCATTTTGGGCGGCCAAATCAAAAAGGAAAAACGCTGCGTCCAAGTCGCCCTGACGCAGCCCAGTGATAACTTGACCCGAGTCTTTGTAGGGAACTTCGTAGACGTCGATTTGTGCAGCTTTGCTCAGCATGTAATTCGAGAGGCGTGAACTGGCCGAGTAATAAGGCATGTTGACCTTGCCTGGGTTCGCTTTTGCGTATGCAACGAACTCCTCAACGCTCTTGACGGGTAAGTCTGATCGAACCTGCAGAACCCAGAAAACGCGGCCGAACGTACCAATATGCGTAAAACTATTCAAGGGGTCGTATCCCAAGTTAGTGAAGAGGCTGGGCGCTGCGGCGTGTGTGCCGGTGTTGCTCACGGTCATCGTGTAGCCATCAGGCGGGCTGTCGGCGACGTACCTCGTGCCGATAGTGCCTATGCCCCCTGGCTGATTCACTACATAGACGGGTTGCCCTAGCTGCTCTTGCAATCGTTCAGCAAGAAAGCGCCCGACGGTATCCGTCGCGCCCTGGCCGAATGGAACGATTATCTTCAGTGGTTGTTGTGGGAAATTGGCTTGGGCTGAGGCTAGGCCTGCGGCGCAAAGCATGAGTACAGATACCAAAAAGCGTTTCATATAAATAACCTTCCTTGATGATCCGAATAGCGTTAAGGAGAGTCGTCGCTCAGGCGGCAACGATTTTGTTTCTAAGAACACCGATGGGAGCAACATGCAGCTCCACGATATCCCCAATTGAGCCTTTTCTTGCCTGCTCTAGGCCAGAACAATTCGCAACCGTTGCAGAAGAAATCATCTCGCCTGGGATCAGCGTTGCCGCCCGCGATGCGTAAGCGATGCAGTCAGCGAATGTCCACTGTGGGTTAGCGGTACTCGCGCTTGCCCATTCAACACCATTCACGCGCAAGCTCGCGTCCAGCGCGTAAATGTCAATTTCGTCACGCGTGACAATGCAGGGTCCCATTGGGTACGCGCCGTGGAAGTCTTTTCCTTTGGCAGTTATGGACAGCGATGTTGCACTTGCCAGCGCCTGCTCATCTCGGGCGCTGAGGTCATTGAGAAGTGTGTAGCCAAAAATGTGCTGTTCGGCCTGTTCTTTCTTAATATCGCTGCCACCCTTGCCGATTACGGCAACCAACTCCAACTCATAATCAATCCACTCGGAATAGGCGGGCCAAACGATCTCGTCTTCGGGGCCTGAAACACAGTAGTGGTCCATTAACCAGTAAATAGGCGTCTGGTAGTAGCCCTTGGGAGGACGCTTGACAAACTTTGTTTTGGCCAATTCAAACGCTGCCTCGGGATCGACCTCAGACCGAGCTTCTAGCCTCGCTCGTCCTTCTTGGGCGCGTTGAAGGTGTGCTGGGTAACTAGACATTGAACGAAGACGCGGCGGGCGTGGAATTGGCGCAAGCAGCCGCACTTCGCTCAGAGCCAAGAGTGCTTCAGCAGGAGGGTTGTCAATGAGACCCTGCGCTGCTTCTAACGCAGATTCACCGTCTTCGATTAGGGCAAGCATGCTCGAAAAGCTGTCGCGATCATGGTTTTTTGTTAGTTTGTAGGCATCGGCGAGATCCAGTACACGGTCCCCCGTCAATAGACAACCGACTTTAGCCTTGCCGGCTTGTTCAAAAGTTACTAATCGCACAGTGTGTTCTCCTCGAGTGTTTTTCTGCGGCATACGCACGTTCGAGCGTCGCCATTTGTTTCGCATGATTCAATCGCGATTTGTAAACCAGCTGCTAGTTTCTCTTAATCCTGATCAGAGCGGTAAATTAGTGTTCTAAGCCGGCCTTGCGCTGCTCCATTGCAGTGACAGAAAGCACGCCAATTTTTCTAGCGTGCCGACGAGACTCAGCCACGATCGCCTGAAGGCCCAGATCACGAAGGTACGCCTTGCAATGTTCGTGACAAGCGTACCTGCTGAATGCCCTCTAAAAGCAGCACGATCACAGACATCCAAATCGCTGCGTACGTCAACCACTGGGTCTTGGCAATGCTTTCCCCTAAAGCCAAGGCTACACAGATCATCAAGACGGGTTCAAGATAGTTCAATAAGCCAAAAAGGCTAAAGCTAAGTAGTCGACTAGCAAGAATAAAACAGATGCTTGCCATGCCACTCATCAGCCCCAAAAACGGAATCATCCAGTACAACGCCGGCCGCTCAGCAAATGCAGTAAGAGATACGTCTGCACCAATGGCAAACCACAGCGCGGCGGGAAGTATCAATGTCATGTCCCACCATAAGCCTCCCAAATGGTCAAATTTCCATTGCCGACGTATAACAAAGTAGGCTGGGTAACCAAGCGCAACAAGCATAGTCACCCATGAAAAACTACCCACCTGATAAATTTCGTTGGCCACGCCGATCGCAGCAAACAGTGTTGCCACTTTGCGAAGCATGGAAAGTCGCTCGCGATAGATAAGTCGACCCGCTACGACCATGCTCAGGGGCAACAAAAAATACCCCAACGAAACATCCAGCCCATAACCGTTTAACGGTGCCCACATGAACACCCACATCTGAAGACTGATCAGCGCAGAAGATATCAGTAACACCAGAAAAAGGTTCGGCTTCTTCCGTATACGGTGAAAAACATCAAGGACCAGAGCCCACTCGCCTCGCAAAAGCATAAAAGCAGTAATGCTGGGAGCCGTTAACAACATTCTCCAACCAAAGAGTTCACTGCCCGTCAAAGGCGAAAGTAAACTTGAATAGAAATAGATGGCGCCAAACAAAACCGACGCTGCAATAGAAAAACTAATACCGCTGATCAAAGCTGCCCCCCATGACGCGCACGCCTCCATTGGAGACGGTAACGTCGAATCAACGCATGTTTGCAAAAGCGAAGCGGTAACCTAGCGTTCTAGACCTGCCTTACGCTGCTCCATTGCGATAACCGAAAGCACACCAATCTTTCGGATGGGCTCGGGGGGGATCCAGGTAGGTCCTGCTAGTTTCAATTGATCCGACAACAGGTCGGAGTCCTGCCCGCAGGCCATTTCAGCAAGCAGACGACCTTGTATGCTGCCACGCAGTACGCCCGATCCATTACACCCCACCGATGCATAAAGCCCAGGCCTGACTCGTCCAAAGAATGGCGCACCATTTCTTGTGAGGGCTGTACAGCCACCCCAAACGGTTTCAAACTTGTGCGAGCGTAAATGAGCGTAGCGATTTTTATAGAGCTCGGACAGCATTGACGAGGCGTGTTCGGCCGGTAGTTCGCGTTCATAGGAGTACGCACTGCGCACCATAAAGCGGCCTCCCCGTACCTTACGCAACGTGCTACCCAGCCGATGGGCCGGGATTACACCCCACGAGGGTTCGTTCCCCAACAAGGAGAACTCACTATCATCCAGGGGTTCGGTTAACCCGGCATAGGTAAAAATGGTAATAAGCCTGCTAGACAAAACGCCCAAACGCTTGGCAAAACTATTATTGGCGAGAATCAACCTGTCGCACTCGAACTCGCCGATAGATGTGTTTACCTTGTACGTTTTGCCTTCGCGTATGTTCAGGGCAGGCAGGTTTTCTATTAGGTGTACATTTGCGGGCAGGCTGTCCGCCAAACCGCGAATTAATGCAGCGGGTTGAACAAACGTGTTGTACGGTGTGCTAAACCCAAATTTATAGTAATTCGTTCCCAGCCGGGCCTGTAGATCACCCTGGCTCAGCGTTTCACATGTTAGCCCCCAGCTCAGATATCGCTTCGCTGTGGCCTGTAGGGCTGTCACCCCCTCGTCAGTCGCCGCCGCACTAATGCGGGGCGAAACATCATCCCAATCGCACGAGATACTGTGCTTTTGGACCAATTCACTTAACCACGCCGTTCCTGCACTGTAAAGCCGCATTTGACGCCGAGCCGTTTCCGCAACGTCGCCATGCTCATTGGCAATCGGCCTGTTAGGCAGGCGATTGAGAAACCCGGAGTTTCGCCCTGCAGCCCCCTCACCGATCTCACTCGCTTCAAGCACAACCACTTCTGAGTCGGGCTCCAGCTCGGCAAGTCGTCGCGCTGCGGCCAGGCCTGTGTACCCGCCTCCAATCACAAGACTCTTGACGCGTCGTGCGGTTAACGGATGCTTGCTGACGGTGCGTTCTGGAAGCAGAGAATTCCACCCTGCACGACTTAAATACACGGGATGAGTCGTTTTTTTCGATGATTGAAGCATAATAAGTAAACCCGAAATTCAGAGGTCAAATGGAGTTAAGCAATTGCCGGTTCAGCCACCTGGCTTTGATAGTGGGTGTCGGCCTGCTGACGGGTGATCACCCTTTCAGACAGGTCGCGCACTACATCCCGTTGCTTGCGAAATACGGCAGGGCCGTACCCCCCTCCCCCCGGTGTGATGATCTCCACAATATCGCCACTGATGAAGTCTCGGGTGTCCTCGGGCAAGGCGTTTCCATCGCGGAAAAATCGAATGGCGCTTCCGGCACCGCTCTCGCCACCATCCAGCCCCCAAGGCATCGAGTTAACCCTGGACACATTATTGACGGTTAAGCGACAGCTAGCCTCCATAAGGTAAGTACGTCGTAAGCCCATTCCACCGCGTTGCTTTCCACACCCCCCAGAGCCGTCGACGAGCTCATACTTTAAAAGCGTAATGGGGTACTCCAGCTCAAGCGACTCCGCAGGCAAATTGGACGTGTTGGTCATATGTACGTGCACACCGTCCAGACCGTCTTTGGTTTTCCGGGCGCCCATGCCGCCGCCAATGGTTTCCAGGTAAACCCACATGCTGCCATCGGGTTTAGTGCCTGAGAACGTTGCAGCAACGCAGGAGCCGTTTCCAGCCGCAATAGATCGATCCGGCACAGCTTTGGATAAGGCACCAAAAATAATATCCACCACACGCTGTGCAATCGCAATACGGCCATTTACGGCTGCTGGCAGTACGCAGTTCAATACGGAGCCTTTAGGCGCAGTGACACGCAATGGTCGTGCCAAGCCCGCATTAGGCAAAATCGTGGGATCGATCATGGCCTTCACGCCATAGTAGACGCACGCTAACAAGCCGGTAAAAACCAGGTTCAGGCCAGCGCGTACCTGTGGTGGGGCATCAAATCGCAAATCCATTTCATCGCCACGGATTTCGATATCAACTGATAATTCCATATCGATGTTACTGCCGAACAGTTCAAATCGATCAGAGAAAGAGTAAATACCGTCTGGTATCGCCCTGATACCGGCGCGCATCTTGCGCTCAGCGTAGTCTTGCAAGGCTTCTCCCGCGGCAAGAATTACATCGACGCCATACTTATTGCACAACGAGATTAATCGATCTGAACCTGTGCGATTAGCAGCCAATTGCGCTCTAAGGTCTGACAAACGCTCACCAGGAACTTGGCAGTTCAATAAAAACATCTCTTGAACGTCTTCTTGTAATTTACCCGCTCTATATAGCCTGATTGGAGGAATGCGAATTCCTTCCTGGTAAATATGTGCATGGCCACGATCAGCAAAGTCAGCATGGTGCGCCGTGTTCACAACCCAGCCAATAAGCTGCTCTTGGAAGAAAACGGGTTGTGCAATGACGATGTCGGGCAAATGGGTAGCCCCCCCTTCATACGCATCGTTGCCTATGAATACATCGCCTTCCTTTAAGCTGGAAATGTCATTGCGCTTGATAATGTGTGGAATGATGCCCAGGAAACTACCCAGGTGCATCGGGATATGTTCGGCCTGACACAACACATTACCGGCCACGCCAAATATGGCGGTCGAGCAATCTTGTCGCTCTTTGATATTCGTTGAATGGCTGGCCCGAACTAACGCAGCGCCCATTTCTTCAGTTATGGATGAAAATGCGTTTCCGATGATCTCAACGGTAATTGGGTCTAAATTAACTGTTTTATTAAGATGCATAATGCGCCTCTATGTCTTCAATAACCAGATTGAGATAGCAATCAACTTCCACTGACATGCCAGGAAGAATGACGGTTGTGGTATCCATCTGCTCAACAATGGCGGGGCCTTGAAAGCGGTCACCTGCCTGCAACAGGCTGCGGTCATATATTGTTGTTTTGCGCCAATCTTTATGCTCGCTGTACCAAACGTCTCGCGTATCGCGTACGGCTTGGGATGCATCGCCACTTTTCACAGCATGCTGCTTTAGCGGTATATGTTTTGTTTTCCCGGTAGCCACCAAGCGGTAGGTAACCAGCTGGATTGGGTCATCACCCGAAAAACCGTATTGTTTGTGATGAGCTTGCATAAACGCCTCTTTCGCGCTAAGCAAATCGGCTTCATCGGCAAAGTTTTTACTAACTTTTATCGGTAATTCATAGTTTTGCCCCACATAGCGCATATCCATGTACAACTCTGTATCTCGGTCTTCCAATTGCACATCTTCAGCCACAAACCATTGTTCGGCATCTTCAAATAGCCGACTAAAAATTGCCTGAAGCTCCACCAGTGGTTTGTCATCCATGCCCAAAATCTTGGTAGCCATAAAGTTGGTGGATAGATCAGTCAGCAGCAACCCCATCGCGCAAAGCACGCCGGGGTACAGTGGGACAACAATTTTCTTGATCTCCAGCTCGCGAGCCAAACGCGCAGCATGCAACGGCCCCGCGCCACCAAAGGCCATCATCGGGTACTCACGCGGGTCGTACCCCCTCTGCGTGCTAATTACCCTGATCGCTTTGGCCATGTTTGAGGTGGCCACAGCGATAACGCCGTGGGCCGTCTCCATCAGCCCAATGCCTAGCTGATCCGCCAACACTTGGATTGCATCAACGCTTTTTTCACGCTGAACCTGCATTTTTCCGTCAAGAAAACGTTCAGGGTTTAACGTTTGAAGTACGATATTGGCGTCGGTAACGGTTACGCTTGTGCCGCCGTTTCCGTAACAAATAGGCCCAGGGAAGGCGCCGGCGCTCTCAGGCCCCACTTTCATCAGCCCCCCTTCATCCACGAACGCGATTGACCCCCCACCGGCCCCAACCGTGTGGATGTCCAGCATTGGCACCTTCAAGGGGTAACCATGCACCTCGGAATGGCTGCTTAGGTTGCACGTCCCATTGATCAACAATGCCACGTCGCTGCTGGTGCCCCCCATATCGAAGGTAATGATGTCCTCCAATCCGATCATTTTTGCGATTTTTTGCGCAGAAACGACGCCGGTGCTTGGGCCAGACAACACCGTTCGAACTGGAAATTTTGACGCAGACTCAAAGCTAATAACCCCACCATTTGATTGGGTCAACTTTGGTTCTACGACCAAGTCAAAATCATCAAGCCGATGCTTTAGGCGATCGATGTAGGTCTTCATGATCGGACCGAGATACGCATTGACTACAACCGTGGACATACGCTCAAATTCGCGAAACTCAGGCGCTACTTCGTTGGATACGCTAATAAAAACGCCAGGAAGCGCATCTTGCAGTCTTTGTTTAATAAGCGCTTCGTGCTGGTTATTAATAAAACTGTAGAGGAAGCAAACCGCTACGGCTTTGGCCTCGCTGCCCCGTATGGTTTCAATTATTTCCTCCAGGCCATCCAGGTCGAACGGAGTGACGACGCTTCCATCAAACTTCAGTCGCTCGGAAATTTCAAAACGCAAATCGCGCGAAACCAGAACTACTGGCTTGTCGGCGTAAAGGTCGTATAGGCTAGGCCGCTTTTGTCGACCGATCTCGAGAAGATCCCTGAACCCTTCTGTAACCACCAAGGCTGTTTTGGTGCCTTTCAGTTGGATCAACGCGTTAGTGCCTACCGTGGTGCCATGCCCCAGAAAGCTAACTTCTTGCGCCCGTCGTCCTACATCTCGCAGCATATTGCGTACACCCTCAGCGATCCCTTCCGAAGGATCGTGTGGCGTCGACGCGATTTTACTGACGCTTAACTCGCCCGTGTTCTCGTCAAAAGTACAAAGATCGGTGAACGTACCACCAGAATCCACACCTATACGAATAGCCATCAAACCACCCTAGAAAATTAATTTACCGCTGTTACACCAGGGCTCGATGCCCTGCGCCATATAGTGCGAGTTCGACCTAGAGTGGCTGCAAACCGATAAGGTCAACCATCTTTTTGAATCGTGCCATGTCATCCCGAACGCGTTGCAGGGCAGCATCCGAACTCGAGGCAACAACGGTAGCCCCCATATCGTTCAGTTTTTTTGTCACACCGGGCTGATTTAAAACACGCGTTGCGGTCTCTCTGATGGCCTCGACAATATGTTTTGGTGTGCCAGCAGGGGTTACCAAGCCGTACCAGGCCGACTCTGTATACCCTTGCACCCCAGCTTCGCTCAGCGTGGGTATGCTGGGTAAATAAGCAACTCTCTCGGGTGTCGAGACACCTAAAGCGCGTACTCTTCCATCAGTTATGAACGGCAGCTGAACCATGGTGTTGTCAAAAACAGCGTCAAGATGCCCACCCAAGAGATCGGCCGTCATGGCTGGCCCACCGCTGTATGGAATCATATTCAGCTTAATTTTTGCGGTATCTGCAAAATGATGTGCTGCTAAATATTGATGACTTCCGATACCTGCATTGCTAAGCGAAACACGATCTGGGTTGTCTTGTGCATGCTTTACCCAACCGGCCAGGTCTTTATATTTCGACTTACTATCAACCACCAAAACAAATGGCACTTCAATCAAAATAGTGACATGTTCGAAGGCATTGATTGAATCGTAGTTGATCTCTTTGTACACAGTGGGGTTGACGGCCAGCGTGCCCGAAGTTGTCACCCCGATCGTATAGCCATCTGGCTTAGCCTTCGCCATATACTGCATACTTATCTGGCCACCCGCGCCTGGCTTATTGACTGCGATTACGGGCTTGCCCCATTCCTTTTCCAGGCCCTCTGCCAGTAGACGGGCAATGATGTCAGCGCCTCCACCAGCCGCGAACGGTATCACTAAAGATACCGTCGATTTCGGAAATGCTTCACGCGCTTGCGACTGCGCCGAAAGCAGTGGAATGCTTGCCATCAGTGTTAAAGCGAAAGCTTTGATCAGTTTCACTATGTCTTCTCCTTTGGTATTTTTTTAGGCGGTAAACTTGGGTTGAAAGTGTGATCGTGTTGTTTATTTCTTATCACTGAAGCAGATCGTAGTCGCAGTGCTCGTCACCGTCTAATTCTTTAAAGCCACTCAACTATGCCTGGATGGCATAGTTAGATGATCTTGGGTACCAGTGATGTGCGTTCGCTGTTAGAAAAGCTTCTAGCGATGGGGCTATTTCGTGTTGTTTATCGTCGCGCTTCCATCCAATAAAACGCTGCTCGGCGTTATGTAACGAGTGCCAAAAAGGTTAACGAATGGACGCCAGCTTTTTACGCGGTAATTTAAGGTCAATTGAAGTATTCCTGAGCGTCATGGAGAACGGCACCACTCAGCGCGCAGCCGAGCTGCTCTACACCACGCAACCCACAATCAGCAAAACTATCGCCCGGCTAGAGTCACTTCTAGGTGTTGAGCTTTTCGTCCGTTCAGGCGGCAGGCTCAAACCAACAAATTACGCGTTTCGCTTGTTGAGAGAAGCAGAGCTGATCCAAACAGAACTTGCAGGGTTCGAACGTCGAGTTCGACAGATCAAAGATGACGCAGAGGATGGCTTGTGGTTTGAAGCGGTATCAACCCTATCCATTGCCATGGTTCCCAGAGCAATCGCGAGACTGAAGCAAATTCATCCAGATATTAAAATTACTTTTAATATCTCGCAGACCGATCAAATCCTGCTCCGTGCCAAAAAGAATCTGATTGATTTCGGACTGCTGCACTTTCCAACTGATACGCCATATCCAGGCGCGCAAAAGCTTAATTCTTCGGAATTGGTGTGCATCGTTCCCAAGGGCCACTTTTTAACAAAGAAGAAAATGGTCACGCCGCAAGACTTGCAACCTTTTCCGCTTGTTTCTTATCGAGCCAGCTTGCCCTATACGAAATTGATAGAAAGTGCGTTCCACGAGTACGGATTAAGGTATGAGGCCAGCATCACGGTAAACCACTCAGTTGCTCTTTACTCACTGGTTAACGCAGGCTACGGTGCAGCGATAGTCGATAATTTTTTTGCCACAGACGGCGTGTTCCCTAATATCGAGCGAATACCATTTAGCCCCAAACGAGAGGTGACGGTTGGCCTTATCGTTGCAGACCAGAAGGAGCTCTCAAAACAGGCTTTGACGTTTATTGAGTACCTTAGGGATCCGCTTGAGTTGAAGTGATGTGTATTTGTTTTGCGGTTGTTGCAGATGCCATGGACGACGTTGCGAGCGGTGCTACCGCAAAGCCTAGCTACACAGCTTCATAAATCCACACCTATACTGGTGAGTATTTACAAAACGATACAGCTCAAACCCTTCCACGCTTATTCAATAATTAACAAGAATTATGCTGAGTGACATCATTGCAGGCGCACGTCCTAATTTCGTGAAAATAGCGCCCATTATCAAGGCGTTAAAGGCGCGCACTGCTGATGGTGGCCCGTTGCGTTATCGCCTGGTTCACACCGGCCAGCATTACGATGCCAAGATGTCGGGGGATTTTTTCGAACAACTAGAAATACCCCTGCCCGATGTCAATCTTGAGGTTGGTTCTGGCACGCAAGCTGAACAGACCGGCAGCATTATGCAAAAGTACGAGGCGTTGCTGCTGAACCGAAGACGCCAGCCGCAATTTACGGCAGGCTGGCATCGATGAGGATCGTATTTTCATGGTGGGCAACACCATGATCGATAGCTTGCTCGCTAATCAGCGCAGGTTGCGTGTGCCTAACTTTTGGGAAGCGCTGCAGCTGAAGAAAAACAACTACTTCGTCGTCACCCTGCACCGCCCTGCCAATGTGGATAAGCTTGCGTCGTTCTCGGAGTGGGTCAACGCGATTGTTGAAGGCACGCATGGCATGCCGGTGATCTTTCCCGTTCATCCGCGTACGGCTAAAACCTTGCAAGCGTTGCACAACTTCCCGCCTTCCATAAAACTGGTCGACCCTCAGCCGTATCTTGAGTTCAACTATTTAGTAAAGCATGCGTTGGGCGTTATTACAGATTCTGGCGGCGTTACGGAAGAAACCACGGTCATGGGGGTTCCGTGCCTAACATTGCGCGACACCATAGAGCGGCCTGAAACCGTTACGGTCGGCACCAACGAGCTTATCGGTACCGACCCAGCCAAGCTTAAGCCCGCGCTTGATCGCTCGTTTGCGGGCAAGTGGAAGAAAGGAGCTATCCCTGAGAAGTGGGATGGGCATACCGCCGAGCGTATTGTGGCGCAGCTTGAGGGGTTGTTTGGTGGGTGCGTCGCCACAAGTAAGACGATTTGAGCATCCGTTCCTGGGCATGTTGACGGAGCAGTCAGGCTTTTGCAATTAAAAGGGGCCGCAGCAAGCGCATAGTACGACATAGCCCATTGAAGCCCTTGCAGTGGCGGTATAGACTAAGCAAAAAATACTAGCTGTATACAGAAAGGCATTCCGTGGGATAAGGTCGGGTTGGTGTGGTCGTGCCGCGCTACTTGCTCATCATTATTTGAACATGTTGCGAGCGCATTCCCCACCCTAGCCAAACAGGCAGGGTGAGGGTCAAGCGAGTGGTGCTTGTTAAGCCTTGTCTTTTTTCCTTGCATGTTCTTCGGTCCCTTGGCTTTCCACATAAGCTCTAACCGTCTCCAGCGTGGCTGCGCCCACGCTACCCACAAAGTAAGCGCGATGCCAAAACATGGGTTTCCAGTAAAAAGGTGCCAAGTGCTCGGCAAATCGATTTCTACTACGCCTGGCGCTGGCCGTCTTAAGATTATTGATCAGCACCGAAATATCCAGCGCGGGATGGATGTCTATCAAGAGGTGTACATGATCGGCCTCACCGCCAAATTCCACGAGCGTGCAACGCCAGGCTGCCAAAATTTCAGAAAACGCAGTATGGAGGTAATCCAGCAGCTCAGGCGTTAGCGTTTTGCGTCGGTACTTGGTTACAAAAACAACGTGTAGCTTAATGTTATAAACGGCATGAGATAGAGATTTACTGGTAGTTTGCATGTCTGCGCCTTAACTGATTTATGCTATAATCGTACCATGCAAATCGGTAATCGCTTTCGCTGCTATCCCACGCCGGCCCAACAGCAAAAACTGTTGCGCTGGATCGGGTGTCAGCGATTTATCTATAACGCTAAAGTGGGTGAGGACCGTTATTACCGAAAATTTGCGCGCAAATCGCTGAGCCATACCGGCCAGTTTGCGCCTATCGACCAGCAATACAGTCAGTTCAAAAACCCAGAATTAACCCCTTGGCTCGCAGACGTCCCTAGCCAGGTGCTGCGCAATGGTGCGACCAAATGGATGCAGGCGTACGCGCGTTATTTTGCCGGCCTGGGTGGGCGTCCCGTCATCCAAACAAGGCATGGGAAACAGTCGGTATGGTTAACCAGTGAGTTGTTTAGGTTCGTACCCACCACCAATCCAGACACCGGTGAAGTGACCCATACGCTTCATATTGGTACGAAAAAGCATCCAATCGGCACGTTGGCCTTTATCGCCCATTGCAGCTATACATCGCCATCCTCCATTCACCTAAGCGTACAGGCAGGTCGATGGCATGTGTCGTTTAACTATGACGATGGTGTGGCTGAGCCTACAGACGAAGAAACGGCGGCGTGGTTACGAGGTTTTAATACGCCTGAGTTAACATCGATGACGTTGGGCCTGGATCGAGGCGTTAAAACGCCTCTGGCAGGCAGTAATGGCCAACAATTCGATTTTTCTGACATTCAAAAAAAACGGGTTGCGAAACAGATCAAGTTCAAAAAACGTTGGCAGCGTCGCCAGGCACGTCGGGTAAAAGGGTCTGGCCGCTGGAAAAAAGCCAAACAGCGTGTGGCCCGTTACCAACGCTATGGCGCTGACGTGCGCCGGGATTTTTGCCACCAAACCAGTCATGCCCTGGTGACCGATACGGATTACAAGCTGTTTGTCTTTGAGGCGCTAAAAGTCAAAAATATGACCGCTAGCGCCAAAGGGAGCATCGAGGCACCGGGTAAAAATGTACGTCAGAAGGCGGGCCTTAATCGGTCCATTCTCGCTTCTGGCTGGAGCCAAATCAAACTTTATACTCAATACAAGGCTCGCCGTTCAGGAAAGCTGAGTATTGAGGTACCCCCGCACTATTCTTCGCAGGAGTGCAGCCAATGCGGCTTCACTCATCAGGACAACCGGCTCTCGCAAGCCAGTTTTGTCTGTCAACGCTGCTACTTCACCGAAAACGCGGATACCAACGCTGCAAAAGTATTGGTTAAACGTGGCGTCTCACTCATCTTGAGCGACGGCCTAGTAAAGAAGAACGTTAAACGCGTGGGGATTACCAAGCAAAAAACAAATAAGGTAGGGGCGGGATGCTCCGAACCGGCTGGAGAGATTCAGCCTACGCTCGTGGAGATACCGGTAAATCGTCAGGGTGGCAACACCCTGGCGTGGGTATCGTTGAAGCGAGAAACCCCCGCTACAACGCTTGGCGTTTAGCGGTGGGAGAATTCATTAATTAAAGGCAGGTACCCCAAAATCGCTTTAATTAATTGGAAACTAACGTGACCATGAAACTTAAAAACGATACCCCTTCAACGATCGATATGCGCGTTAAAGGCATGCCAGGTCGCATGCAGCCCATACCCATTACCGACATAGGCAAACAGGGGTGGAATTTACTGCGTGAAGAGCTAACATTACCCGTCGCGGTTCTGAAAAATTCTGCGTTGCAACACAATAGTGATTGGATGCGGCGTTTCCTGGCGGCTGGCAACTGCCTGTTTTCGCCTCACGGTAAAACAAGCATGAGCCCTCAGTTGTTTGAAATGCAAATCAACGACGGCGCATGGGGCATTACGTTAGCGACGAGTCATCAGGTGCAAGTGGCGCGCCGCTTTGGTTTCAATCGAATTCTGCTGGCCAATCAGTTAGTCGGCAAACAGGCAGTCGCTTACATCGTGGAGGAACTGCGTAACGATCCAGATTTTGATTTTTACTGTCTGGTTGATAGCGTTGCACTGGTCAACAACCTTGCACAGGCCGTACGCGAAGCGGGCATAGCCAGACCGCTGCAAGTTTTTCTGGAGGTCGGCTGCGAAGGTGGCCGTACAGGCTGTCGCACCTATGAACAGTGCATGGACGTTGCGCAAGCCATTGGCGACGCATCGCCCTTTCTGGCACTTAGAGGTATCGAGGGGTTTGAAGGCTTGATACCTGCACAGGCGGGTGTGGCAGTCGAGCAGCAGGTACGAGGGTTTCTCGACCTTATGGTCAAGGTTGCCCACCAGTGCGATGCGGATCAGCGCTTCAGCGCCGGCCCCATCATCCTTAGCGCGGGTGGCTCTGCATTTTATGACTTGGTTGTTCAGAGCTTCGCCGATCTCGCCCTATCGCAGCCCTACGTCATTGTGACGCGCAGCGGCTGTTACCTTACGCATGATGCGTCTATGTACAAACGCGCATTTCAAAAGATCACGGATCGATCCGCACAGGCGCGTGAGTTGGGCGACGGGTTTATTCCTGCACTCGAAGTGTGGGGCTATGTAATCTCGCGTCCCGAGGCAAAAAAAGCAATTCTTAATGTGGGCAAGCGCGACGTTTCACACGACCAATTGCCTTTACCGCAGCGTTGGTATCGAGTTGACTCTAAAGACAAACCACAGCCACTTGCTGACGCGCATGTGGTCACGCAGCTGGACGACCAGCATTGCCACATGACTGTTCCTGAAGACTCGCCTTTGCAGGTGGGCGACATGGTTCAGTTCGGTATTTCTCACCCGTGCCTAACGTTTGATAAGTGGAGGGTCATTTGCCTGGTTGATGACGATTACAACGTGACGGGAGCCGTTGAGACATATTTTTAACTTACCGCAGAGCAGGCGTATCGCGCCAACGTATAGTGCAACAATTGTCTTGACAGTTATCACTGTGTAACAGTAACGTCAGGTGCTAATGGCTGAACATAACAATAATATATACAAGCTGAACACTAAAAAGCCAATAACGCCCTCAATAAAATAATTTACGCGGCCTTTGGCTGGCTCCAAGTTTTGGCTACACCTAGTTGTAACACTGCAGCGTAGCATTCAAGTTGACTGATGATCTTTCTATGCAGAAAGAATAAAAGCAAAAAATCAGTCTATGGCAATTTCTACCCAGTACCAATAGGAGGGGCATTCATATCACATATCCACAGTTGGTCATCTCTCACCCATAAGATTTATAAATAAATCAGAGGTTAGCCATGTCAAGATATTCTCTTTTCGGAAAATTTCCGAAAAACATTAAGATCCGCCATCTAGCATCTTTATTTCTCATGGTATCGGCCTCGTCCGTCTGCTCCACTGTCTTGGCGGCGAAGTATACGATGAGCATCAACTACCTTTACCCATCTGACATTACATCAAACGAGCAAGCAGCGGCCTTAACACATTTTAAAATTCTTGTTGAGTCTGCCACGAATAAAGATATTGAAGTTAAGTTGTTTTCCAACCTTCAGCTTGGGTCAGAGGTAGAAACAACCAAACAGTTAAAAGACGGCGCGTTAGTTCAATCTACGCTTATATCGTCGGGTGCGATGTCGTCGTTTTACAAACCATATCAAATCACCTCTACGCCATTTCTGTTTACAGATTACGCAACAGCTTGGGATTTTTATGATTCAAAATGGTTTGCTGAGTTTATGCACCCTCTTATCAAAGAGCGTGGCATTCGTTACTTGGGCACGTTTGATGATGGCGGCGGTTTTGTAGCCTTTACCAACAACAAACATATCATCAAAACCCAGGCTGATTTTAAAGGCTTAAATATTAGGGTTGAGCAAAACCCTGCTGCGGTAGAGATTGTTAAGTCACTGGGCGCGAATGCTACGCCTCTTTCATGGGGTGAGGTGCAAACGTCTTTGGCAACTAATTTGGTCGATGGCCAATACAACGCGCCCGGTACCAATGCAGCATTCAAGCTATGGGACGTAACCAAATACACGACACTAGCGGGTTTGGTCTACAACACCACCACCTGGCTGGTAAGTGAAAAATGGTTTGCGTCACTACCCGAAAATTATCAGCGTATTGTTGTTCACGCTGCACGTGAGTCCGTCTTTTTGGGGCACGGCGTGGCTGCTCGGGTATCGCTTTCAGGCTGGCAAGAGTCCTGCAAGCACTTTACCGAGTGCTATATCCTTCCTGCCGAAGAGCGCGCCAAATGG
This sequence comes from Pusillimonas sp. ANT_WB101, assembly GCF_008369125.1. NCBI lineage: Bacteria > Pseudomonadati > Pseudomonadota > Betaproteobacteria > Burkholderiales > Alcaligenaceae > Pusillimonas > Pusillimonas sp. ANT_WB101. The sequence continues at coordinate 1,262,630 of NZ_VOAY01000001.1, forward strand.
AAAGCAATTGCACTGCCCGCCTACAAAGAGTGGATAGTGAAAAGTTTCGGGATCGCCGAGACCGAAGTGGATAGCTTCTGGGCTGCCGTTGCAAAAGCTTCCAAAGATGTAGATCAACGGGACAGCATATTTCTTCAATAGTCATGCCTGGCGGCCGCTTGCACCACCAAGGGTGAACGGCCGCCTCGTATTCGGTGTTGTTGGGTTGGTAAACCGGGCTTTTAGCGCCATTTTAAGATGCAAGACATGCTGCAATGCGGCGCTTCATCTATGCAAACGATGCAATTACCCTCTAAATAATTACTCTTCGCAGGGTGCTTTATGTTTACGCAATCGAAACTGACCAAGATTAGCGACATCGTAAATGTTGTGGTGATGGTATTTGCTTCTATTTTGCTATGCATTATTTTTACGATAACAATCATTGCTGCCACCTATAAATATACAACCAGCGCTTCATTGACGTGGGCTGTTGGTGTCAACCAGGCCCTACTGCCCTGGGTGGCAGCGTTAAGCACGACTGTAGCCTTAAAGTATGGTGAGCATATTGCCCTGTCGTTTTTGGCCAAGCATGTACCTGTTTATGTCAGCACAATTTTGCGAACCATAAATTTTGTTTTAATCGGCATTTTTGCGGTACTGCTGCTTTTTTACGGTTATGAGTTCATGAAATCATCTGATCAAATGATCATGATTTCAAGCATGCTCCAGATATCAGGCATGTGGCCTGCCGCTGCCATACCGGTAACGGGAGCCATATTTTGCATTCATTTATTGGCGGGGCCAGACCTGTTAATAACCAGGGATATTTTAGATGATCTTGGAGAGGATCTTCCAAAATGACCATAGTCTTATCCGTATTTGCTGCCTTACTGGTAATTGGTATGCCAATAGGCTTGGTCATGATCATCAGCGCCCTGGCGGGTGTTAGCGCGCTCGGTGGATATAGCCAGATTTCGATTCTTGCCTATCAGTTTTATGCGGGCATTTCAGACTACGTACTTGTTGCGATCCCATTCTTTATTCTGACAGCAGAACTCATGAACCGATCACGATTGACCGATCGGTTGGTTGCCTTTAGCACCAGCCTTTTCGGTAGCGTACCAGGTGCGTTGTCACACGTAAACATCATGGTCAGCATGTTGTTTGCGGGTATAACCGGCGCTGCGGTTACCGATGCAATTGCCATTGGCAAAACCTTGATCCCCTCGATGAAGCGCGAAGGGTATGGGGCAGCCTATTGCGCTGCTGTTACAGCAAGCGGTTCGATCATTGGCCCCATTATCCCGCCAAGCATCGTCATGATTGTGTACGCGACCTCTCTTCAAAACGTATCGGTAACGTCGCTATTTGCTGCAGGTGTCGTGCCAGGCCTTCTGATGGGCGTGTCGTTGTTAGTGGTAAGTAGCTGGATCTCAATTCGAAGAAAGTACCCACGTCATGAGCCGATCAAGGTTTCGCGTATATTTAAAACGGGGTTTCAAGCAGCACCCACACTGTTAATACCCATCATTATTCTTGGTGGAATTCTATCTGGCATTACCACGGTAACCGACGCAAGCGTTTTGGGTGCATTCATGGCGCTGATACTGGGTGTATTCGTCTACAAGACCTTAACCTGGCGCGATGTTTGGCAATCACTGATCGCCACCATTTCGTTCTCGGGCGTCGTCTTTCTGCTTCTGGGCGCTGCGGCGCTCTTGGGTTGGTTCATCACGCGCAGCGGCTTGGCCGCTGAGTCGGCAGAGTTTATATCTACGCTTAGCTCGCATAAGCTGATTCAAATGATTATTGTGGTGGTGTTTTTGATTATTTTAGGAATGTTTATCGATGTGATACCGGCTGTAGTGGTCGCTGGGCCTGTGTTGGTGCCCGCCTTAATCAGCATCGGGTTTGATCCGCTACATGTAGCGATGGTGGCAATTTTGGCGTTAAACGTGGGTAACTTAACACCGCCCGTGGGGATGTCGTTAATGACGACGGCGAAGATCAGCAATGTCAGCTATGAAAGTGCAATTCGGGAAGTTATCCCGTTTATTGTTAGCCAAATCGGCATCGTACTTTTAGTGTGCTGGTTGCCTGAAATCGTGCTTTGGCTGCCTCGTACGCTGGGGATGAATTGACTGTAGTAAAAATCTAGAGCAGACGGTACTTGGGCTTAAGTGAGAACTCGTTATCGATCGCCGCCAGTTGTCGGTCGAGTTAAAACTGCTACTTCAATAGCCGGCGATCAGCTTGGAACGTAAGCGGTTCGGCCGTTTGGATAAGCGCCTGAAAATCAGCATGGCTCGGGTTTATCAAATAATTTTCCTCGCGAGGTACGATTGCGCTGGGTACGGCAAGAGCCAGACTTGCATTGGCCTTCAGCCACTCGTCCCCGATGGCTGCCGTTTGAGATGGCGCGGGATCTTCCTGCCAGTTATCTGGAAGTTTTTCCACATTCAATTGTAGTATCGACTGAGTGGGGATGGCTAAACGATAAAGCATGTAATGCTGCAGCAAGCTGTTTTCTTCGAGGTGCACCATTACCTCCAAAATGGCCAGTGATTCGCTTGAGGCAAGATATACGCAAGCGTTTCCTTTGCTGTTGAATCGGCCACCAAACTGCTTGGCCCCTTCACCATCAAATGCATTGCTAGCCCATTTTTTCTTGACCAAGCGAAAAGCAAACACCATCTCAGGTTCGCTCATGAAAATACGCCATGCTCCAGTCGACCAATAAGATCAAATACCGCCTCGGATTGGGCATAAGTGCCAATCATGTCGACGGGGCGGGCACCACCAAGCCCTCGGATAGGTTTGCTTATCCATCGTTTGGCAGCATCCCGGTCTCCTTCAAATAATTCGATCGCGCTGTCGAGCAGGTGTGCAAGGCGGTAGATCCTGTCGCTTTCATCCTTGCTGAAACGTCCGGCTTTATTGCGTCGCTGTAAAGTGGCTGAGGCAATGGCGACGATTTCAGAGAGATCCTGCTGGTTGATGCCCGTCATCGTAGACAGGGTTTTAAACGTTTTGAAGGGCAAGCCCTTTTCTATCTGCGCATATAGCCGCGGCCCCCGAGACGCCACACCAATCTCTTGCCAGAATGGACTGTCCGATTTTGCAACAGGATCAAAGACTGCGGTGGACATGAATGATCTCTCAATTGATATATTTAAATAATATCATATGATCTTTCTGTTGTGACAATCTACTGTTCACGTGCATCCGCGTAAAGTGCCAAGTTTCCTTCGAACTGTGGATGGATAGAAAGATAGCCTCACCGCAGGATCTGAGCTGGCTCATAAAAGAAGTAGCCTATGCTGCGTAACGTATTAACTGGCAGTGATTGGCCGCAAGCCTCGTTGACTTTGCGACGTAAACGCAGCATTTGGGTATCTAAACGACGTTGGTCATAATCCAGAAAATCTTTCCCCAGGGCTTCAATAATGGTTTTTCGCGTAACGCATTCGCCGCCGCTCATTAGTGTCAGCAAAACAGTGTGATCCTGCTGAGAAAGGGGAACAATTATGCCAATGGGCGAGATCAAGCGGCGTGGCGATGCAGATAGCTGCCAGTACGATGAGTCTTTGGAAAGAAGTTCTCGTGCAGCCAGCTCACCCTTGTCGAATTTGAGTTCAGTGATGTCTCGGGCCACACCGATTCTTAGTTGATGGTGCTCGGACCACGTCGCAGACCAACTGATATAGACAACTTGCCCGTCTTTGCGTATGTAGCGATTTTCAAAATGGCGTTGAAGGTAACCGTCCATTACTCTGTTAATCGATTGCTCCGTACGCTGCTGGTCTTCAGGATGCACGAACTCCAGCATTCTTCTGCCGATCATCTCTTCTGGTTTATAGCCAAAGATACGTTCGCACGCCCCACTTGCAGATATGCACCTGGCCTGGGCGTCAACGGCAAAAATCGCATCTTCTAACGACATCTTCGGCACAAACCACACGAATAAAACGGCGATGAAGAAGCCTCTTCATCGCCGTACCGATTGCGCCGCCTGCTTAAAACGTTTACTTAGTGTTTAGCTATCTTGGGCAGCAAGCATAGCTTGCGCCTGATCTGTTGCCGTGGCTATGCTCGGCAAGCCGAGCGTAGCGCCGCGAGATACGGCGGCATACACCGCAGCATTACGGCTGTGTACCTTAAGTCGTTGGTATAGCGCTTCAGAATGCGCTTTTGCAGTGGCAAGCGAAATGTTCAAGCTGCGGCTTACCAGTTTCATGGGGTATCCGCGCGCCAACGCAACCAGCACTTCATACTGCCTCGGTGTCAAACCTAGCATTTTGCACTCAGGTTGTGTCTTGCTTTTGGTCACTGCATTATGGTTCTTCGTCAGCTGGATATCAGCTCGCATCCTTGTGGACGAAAGTGGGGCTCGCGTGGCAGCCTGGCCTGGTCGGGTTGGCTCTCGCACTCTTGTCGCCTGGCTGGGGAAGCAAGTGCCCCCGGCAAGTATCAGCTTGACGGATGCCTTCAGCACTTCTGGAGGAACATGTTTGGTGACATGGCCTGCTACCAGCGGGTAAGGGCTGCTATTTATGCTGGACAACTCTTCAGCATGTTCTGAGAGCAGCAAAATGGCCTTGGGTGAGTACTGCTGTGTCACGAGAGCGATCAGCCCCGATAAGTCGTCGTGGGTCGAAATAGATAATAGGGCGAGATCGTACTCGCGTGGAGCAGACGAACTCTGCCTAGGGAGAGGATGTTCCACGCCGTCTACATTTGGCTGCGCAGATAATTCTGACATTAAGCGCAGAATTCCCAGGCGCAGCAATGGGTGCGGTTCAATAACTATGATTGCCGACATATTGCTAGTTCCCAGTGGTCGTTCGTCGAAAGACATCCCGTAAGCCGGGCACTTTTGCTTGGGGTCCAGGCCAGGCGAGGGGTAGAATTCAAACGAACACAGTCGTATAACGTATGATTTATCTTGATATACAAATCGCTTTTTTGTTTTATATAGCAAGCATTAGTGTCTGATTATAAGAAACATATTGGATTCGAAACTGAGCAAGTCTGAGCAAGAATCGGCAGAATCTGCTTCGCCCGGTGGTAGGAGACGTCACGTCTACCATGGCCTGTGCTATCACTGCACAGAAGCCGCAGATACCGGTAGCACATGTGCAGGCAGGCATCCGCCCGAACTGCTCCCGCCAAGCTCAAGCCGGCGCTTGACTGCTTGTTTTCAGTTGACATCCTCTCCTCCCTTAGGTGAGGGGATTCCTACCGTGTTCAGTCCGCAGGGACTGACTCACCTCGGCGGGTTCCTGCTGCTGGCGACCTTACTGCATCGCTCACTTCACAGGCGAACCGGGCGTGTCCCGCCCTTAAAATATTGATCGCGCCGACCAGATCAGCATTTTCCTCGAAACCGCATTCCACACACGCGAACTGCGCTTGTGTTTGCCGGTTATCCTTGGACACATGCCCACAAGCCGGACAGGTGCGGCTGGTGTTCTGTGGCGGTACGGCAATGAGATAACCGCCGTTCCATGCCAGCTTGTAGTCCAGTTGGCGGCGAAACTCAAACCAGCCCTGATCCAGAATGGCCTTGTTCAGGCCGGATTTGGCCCGCACGTTTGTTCCCGGCTTTTCGGTACTGCCTGCCCCCGACTTGGACATGTTCCGTACCTGCAAGTGCTCGATACACACCATCGCGTGGTTTTGGCTGATCGTGCTCGTGGCTTTATGCAGGTAGTCGCGGCGGGTGTTGCCGATGCGGGAATGGATGCGCTGGACGCGGGCTTTAGCCTTCTTCCAGTTGTTGCTGAACGTGGTCTTGCGGCTCATGGCCTGCTGCGCTTTACGCAGCGCCGTTTCGTGTCGCTTGAAACTGTTCAGGGGTTCGAGATGGGAGCCATCCGAGAGCGTGGCGAAGCGGGCAATGCCCATGTCGATACCCACTGCCGTGGTGGACTGCGGCAAAGGCTGCTCAACCTCACGCTCAGTCTGGATCGACACGAACCACTTGCCGCCCGACAAGCTGACTGTGACATTTTTCACCGTACCAAGCACTTCCCGGCTGTTGCGGTAACGCAGCCAGCCCAACTTGGGCAGGAAGATTCGGGCATTGCCCTGATCGAGCTTGATCTGCTTGGGGTCGGGGTAGCGCAAGCTGTCGGACTGGCCTTTTTTCTTGAAGCGCGGGAAGTCTGCTCGCTTGGCGAAGAAGTTGGCATAGGCGCGCTCAAGGTCTTTGAGCGTCTGCTGTAGCGGATGCACTGGCGCATCCTTGAGCCACGGCGTTTCAGACCCATTGCGCCACGCAGTGAGTTCCTTGCACAACCCGGCATAGCCCAACTTCTTCTCGCCCTGCTCGTAACGCGCCCTTTGCAACGCCAGCGCCTTGTTGAATACGAACCGGCAGGAGCCAGCGAAGCGGCGCATCTGGCGCTGCTGCTGGCCGTCGGGCCGAAGTTCGTATTTAAAGGCTTGGAGGCGTTGCATGGCTGGAACTATATTCTTGGCCTATGAGTAACGAAAATGATATTCGACACGGTAGACACTGTGTATTTATGATCCACGTCCACTTGGTCTTTTTGACCAAGGGTGTGTCCAGCCGGATGATTCGTAAGAAGAGCTACCCGAGCATCCGCAAGAAACTGTGGGGGGGTGCCCTGTGGTCACCGTCCTACTTTGCGGGTAGCTGTGGTGGTGCCCCCATCGATACCATCCGCCAGTACATCGAACAGCAGCAGACGCCACACTGACCGCCCAAAGGACGTCTGCGGCGTCCGCGCTATCCTTCCCCGGCCTAAAGGCCGAGGCTTGCCGCGCACCGGGTCAAATCTAGGCGAAAGGACCGGAAGGCAGCGGCGACTTCGTGCTGATGTTTGAGGCATAACCCGCCAAGAAAGGCATCTGGTTCTTGCAGAACGATTCCTAGTTTGGCCAGTACAGTCTTCTTGAAATCCTTGATATTGCGGGACACCAGTGCGACTGCTGATGCCTCAGGATAAGCCTTGGCGGCGATCAAATAGTGCGCGCAAGCCGCAACGTGCGTGTCTTTCACTGATCGAACCGCAGGCGCCACAGCCTCGAACTGCGCATGTACGTCTTTCACTGACACCAGTGCATTTGGTAAAGCATCGCACATGCGCGACTCGTGCGCCTTAGCATCTTTCAGAGTTTTTTTTCGCCCTGTGCCCACCAACGCTCGGGTGACCTCATCCAGAATCAACGGCGACCAATGGAGCTTAATCAGCCCGTGCTAGTCGAGGTAGATCAGAAGTCCTCGTGTTATGGCCGGAAACAAAGTATCGGCATCAGCAACGACAGGGATGTTCACAACGAGAATATTTCCTTGTCCAGATCCTCGGACAGACGCTTAAGAGAATGAGCCTGCCGATCCCGTTCGGTTACTTGCCAGCGGGTTACGGCGCTGCTAAGCACTCGCCGCTGATTGCCGACCTTCTGGTGCAGTTCTATCTCGCCGGAATCGATCAGTTTGGCAATAAAGGGCCGACTCACCCCTACCATCCGCGCGGCTTCTTCAGTGGTAAGGACGGGATCGGCTTCCGACACTGGAGCAAGCCGCTGGCCTGCCGCATCGTCCGCAGCAGTCATCAATTGCACGTCAGCGTGGCCCAGCACCTCAGCCAGATCGTGGGTGATGGCCTCGCGAGCTTTCTTGCTAAGTTTGACGTGACGCTGGATGATGGACACGAACGGCTCCACATCGAACGACAGCTTGACCGCCAGCGTGCTACGCACAAACGCATCCCGCACACTTAATGCCCGACCGTGGGCCGGGGTAGCTTGCTTTTTACGAGACGAAGAGGAAATCGGTTTGGAAGTCATGCTTACAATGATAGCACCAACTCGAAACGAACGAAACACTCGAAACAGACTCGAAACACGTTCAAAGGCCAGACCACACTGACAGTATGCCGCTGACGTTCACCCCAACCCCAACCACCCCAACGCCTGCTGATGATCCAGCATCAAAAGCCCGCTATTCTCATTCCGCAGGTAAGCGCCCCTGTCCACGTATAGATGCGACGCGTGCAGCGTCATCTGCGGCAACGGAGTATGCCCCACATAGGTCAGTGAAAGCCCCGGGTTATAGGCGTTTTGACTGATCAGCAGCGGGCCTTGCGGTGTTTCTATGGTTTTTGATGTGGCGGTATCCACTTCTTTGATCAGGCGGCGGCCCCACATAATGGGCTCCGTCATGGTGGCCAGTAGGGTGTCATCCAGCATATTGTCGGTGGCGACACGCCGCACTTCTTGCCTGTTGTTGCCTGACCCCGTAAGGCGCTGCCAGAAGCTGGGCTTTTCTTCTTTAGGCCCGGTGGTTAATAGCTCTGCATGGGCAATGTGAAACTGCTGGCCGCCCTCGCCTACGGTAATTACGTACGGCAAGGCGGCGACCTTGGGCAGGATCACGTCTTTCATCTCGACCAGTTCGTCGCGGCTGAGTGCATCAACCCATTGCCCGCCATTACGCATAAGCAAGGCTCCGGCTCCGGGGCTAGGCTTGATGGGCGAGCCGGGCGCTGGCAGGTAGCCCAGCAGCATGTCTTCGTGGTTGCCGCGTACGGCATGAAACCATGGTTGATTCAGCAGTCGCAAACAGGCCACAGAGCTTGGCCCTCTGTCAGCCAGGTCGCCCACGGACAGCATGCGGTCGACACTGGGGTCAAACTGCTGGCGGGCCATTTCTGCTTCGAGCAGGTCCAGGCAACCGTGCAGGTCGCCAATAATAAAATCTCGTCCCCGCGTATTGGCGGGGATTTTTTTGTGTAGCGTGCTCATTGCGACTCTTGGGTACTCGTCCAGTGTTCAGCGGTAGATTTACTTGCTTATCGTGTGGCGAACCCATGATAACGCACGGGCGGTTTGCGGCGCAGGATGTGTGTGGTCGGACGCGCGGGTTATTGCGCTGAGTGGGTGTGGCTGGGTTTTGGCGGGCTGCGTAAACTCAGGCTGCTCGGAAAGTGTGTGGGCGGTGTACACCGGGGCTATCGCAGGTATATTGCGGCCACGTTGAGGCTGGGTTGGCCGCGAACAGTTCAGTGCATGTAACGATTCAACGCGTTCGAACGGCCAGGCCCGCTGGCCTTGCGCGCCAATACTGGTTAGCAACCGCGTACTCGCTCAAATCAAACCTAAATCTTTGGGCTTGGCCCCTGCAAATATTTTCTGCAGCTGCTTGTCATCAAGGCCATACAGGCGTTTGAACAGCCCACCGAATACATCGCGGTAGTTGTTCAGCACCGGGTAATCGCGGTCTTGGTTAAGCGTAGTAGGCGTCAGCTTGATCTGCTCGCCGGCGATTCTGCCGCCATTGACGGCACCGCCCATTACCCAATAGGTGGTGCCATGGCCGTGATCGGTGCCTTTGTTGCCGTTTTCTCTAAACGTACGGCCAAATTCGCTAATGACCACCACCACGGTGTTCTTCCAGGCAGAGCCCATGCCTTCTGAGAAGCTAACCAGGCCTTTGGCCAGCACATCAAGCCGTCTGGCCAATGTGCCCTTGGCACCGCCCTGGCCCACGTGCGTGTCCCACCCGCCTACGTCAACAAACCCGATGTTGTATTGCTCGCGCATCAGCGTGGCAATACGGCGCGCCTCGCCCTGAAAGCCTGACACCGACAAGGCGTCGCCCCCGGCTTGGTCCATCTCGTTTTTAATGGCTTCGGCGGACGCGTTGCGGGCGGTAAAGCCTTCACTGACCAGGCGGTTCATGTCAGAGCTCTGATACAGTTGCTGGATCAGAGCCTGCTGGCGAGCATTGATGGGTGACTTTAGTGTTCTACCGACTAGTGCGATGTTTGGCACATCGAAACCGCCGGTAAGCAGTATGGGCAGCTCACGCGTAAACGAGGCCGGGTGCGCCTTGTTGGCCGTTAGCACCTGGGCTAACCTGTTCAAAAACCCCGATCGCAAATCGCGGTCGCCTTTCAGAGCCTGGCCCAGTTCTATGGTGTTTTGTGTTTCAAAATGGCTGCGGCTTAGGTCTGCCGTGCCAGCAAAGTTTACAAAGGCCAGCTGTTTCTTTTTATACATGGGCAGCAAACTGTCTTGCATGAGCGGGTGCAAGCCCCAGTCTGCGTTAAGCGGCAATGCCGAGCCCTCGCCCTGCCCCGGGCGGGCAATGGCGATGGTGGGCCGAGACTCATAATAAAAATCACTGCTTGTCGGCACCAGTAGGTTGGCACAGTCATAGGCACCACGCATAAACACCACAAAAAGACGGGTGTCGGTTTGCGGGGCGGCATACAGTTGGCCACTGGTCATGGCCAGCAGGCCCCCTGCGCTACCCAGGCCCAGTCGCAGCAAAGGGGCGCTACCCAACAGTTTCAATACGTCGCGTCGTTTCATGATTTAACTCGTGTACTTAATGGTTCATGAAATCAGGTGAAGACAGCAGCAAGGTATTCCATTCTTGCGTTGTTTTCGCCTGCTCCAGCGTTTTGCGGGTTTCTGCAGAGATGCCATTGTGCAAAATACCGTCATAGGCTTTACGAGCAGCTTCAGGCACGGCGCGCTTGGGCGGCTTTTCGCCTTTGACGTAAGGCACATAAAGCTGAGGGGCTGGCCCGCCGATGAAACGGGCAAATTCAAACCGGGTCAGCATCTGCCCTGAGTTTTGCCATGCATCACGCTCTATGGCGAACCCGTCAGGTGTAAGGCGGCCGTATAGCGGCTCGCCCATGCGCGACAGCCAGCTTTGCAACAGGCGCACATCAACAATCTTGTCTGCACCGCTGTGCATCAGGCGCGTTGAGGCCAGCACATACTCCATAGGGTCTTTAAAGCTGTTTTTTGAAAGCGAAGCGCGAAATTCCTGGCTTTGAAACATCACGTTCAAGGTTTTAGCGATGTCGCCATCACTTTTTAAAAACGTTTTGCTCATATCAGACACCAGGGCGTCGGAGGGGTTATCGCTGACAAAATACACGGCCAGTTCACGACTAATGTGTTTGGCGGTAGAGGGATGGCTGGCCAGCAGCTCGACGACCTCGTCTATTTCAGCCAGCCCGCGGCCCTGTATTACATGACCCAGAATACGCTTATCTTTGTAATCATGCCGTGCAGGGTTAAATTCAAAAATACCGTTACGCACGTAGTCGTTGCTGTAGCGTTTGGACGGTTTGGGCATTTTTCCGGTCAGGTTAATACCCAGCCCGGTTAACGCACGGCTAAGTTCGGTCACATCTTTTTGCGTATAGCCGCCCCCTACTCCCAGGGTGTGCAGCTCAAGCAGCTCTCTGCCGTAGTTTTCGTTGATTTTGCCGGCCCGGTTCTGGTTGTTGTCCAGGTAGATAAGCATGGCGGGGTGATGCATGGTGGCGGAAAGCAGGTCTTTGAATTTGCCAAGTGCGTAGGGGCGGATGGCGCGTTCTTCGAAGTCGGCCAATAACGGGCGTAAATACGGGCTTTTATTCAGGTAAATATTGAAGTGGTTCATCCAGAACCACGTCATTTTCTCTTGCAATTGGTCGGGTGAATATAAAGCGCGCAATAAATACCGCTGTTGGGTTTCTCTGCCCAGGGTGTTTTGTCGCTGCTGCAGAGCTTTGCGGGCGTCTTCACGGGCAGGGTCATCCGCCGACAAGCTTTTCAGCGTCTTACGTAGTTGGTATAGCTCCATGGTCAGCGCCGTCGTATCACCCGATATAGCCATATCGTCAATAACGGCTTGCACGGGTTTGGGTAGCGGTTTGCCTTGCGGGGCTAGCTGTCGCTGGATGAAGGCCTTTTCGTCTTGTTTGGAATAGCTGACAGCGAGTGCGGGCGTTATGCCCCACGACAGGCGGTTGATCAGGGCTATTTGGTCTAGCGCCAGTTGCTGTGTGTTGGGCTTGTCAGCCTGGGCATCGTTGGGTTTGACCTGAGTATGATTGGGCTGATGGCTAGTACTCGTTTGCTGTGCTAACGCTTGCGGGCTAGCACTGGCCCAAACCACACAACCACACACCGCCGCCACCAGAATTCGCAACATGTTCGTTTCCACTCAGTTTCTGTCACGACGCTAGTAAATCACAAGGCGACAGTGCGTGCATGGCAAAACGTTACGAAAGAAACGACTAGCGTTGTGGCCTACCCTTTATGTGCTTTTAGGGCCTCTTTTAAGACCTGCGTTAGGGCCCGCGTCTTGCGGCTTTTACGTTGCACCCACCCGGCGATGCCATTACCGCAGTCAGCGCTGCCACGGCCTATGCGTGCCGCCTGCTCGGCAACCCAGCTAACAGCCGCTTCCGCCGACACAAACCCGCCTACTCCCGCCCCCGGTGGTAATACATAGCGCGGATACTCCAACATGGCGGCATAAATAAGTTCATCAAGCGTAACCCGTCGGGTACGGTGCGGCAGCGGGAAGTGATCATGCGTAAGGCCCCATCCTGCATAAAAGGGCCCGCCATAGCAATGCACGGAGCGCCCGTGCAACAGCGCCTCAAACCCCGCCAGTGACGTCATGGTATGCACCTCGTCAACGGCGTGTATGCAGTCAATAATATTGAAGTCAGGCACGCATTGGTCAGCCAGTTGCGCCTGCGCTTCTGGATCTACTGCGCCCTTGCGGTTGCCTGCGACGACGTCGGGGTGGGGTTTGTAGATGATGTAGGCGTCTGGGTTATTGCGCCTTACGGTTTCCAGCAACGCCTGGTTGGTGCTTACCATGGGTGAGCCCAGCATGATGGACGCATCGTCTTCTACCTGCCCCGGCACCAGCAGTATTCTGCGCCCCTGCGCATCGATGCGCAGTTCACCCGTGCCCAGGTTGTATTTGCTGACGCGGGTTTTAACGTAATTGGCACGAAATGCCTGTGCACGTTTAAATTGCTCAGGCTTTAACATTTGGCTTTGCAGTATACGCTCCAGGTCGCTGCCAGACGCCGGGTCGTAATACATGCCGTGGGCATCCACTACCAGCGAGATGGGGCTAAACAGATCAGACCCCAGCCCTACAGAACGTATAAACCCATCTTCCATACGCCATACGGGTATGCCTTTGCGATCAGCAAACTCGTGCGCCTGGGCCAGGGCTCTTGCACCCCATACCAGGATGCGTGTTTGAGGCTTAAGGCTTATTTTCTCAAGCGCGTTAATGGAATTAACGTATTTAATCTGACAGGACTGCGTACGCAAAAACGAATTGGTCACCGCACGTTTCCACAGGCTAAAGCCTATGCAGTAGAGCGTGCCTCGGGCCGCTTCATTTATGGATTTGTTTCGTGACAGGTAATCAATGGCATCGAAAATGGTGCCGCGAGCGCCAGACCCCTGATTTATATAGCGTGGGTATAAAAGGTATGCCGCCGCAAATAGTTCTTGAAGGCTGCGTTTTACCTTACGCCGCGCTGCAATGGTATTAAGTTGTGGGCTTCTGTCGTCTGTAAGCCCCCAGCCTACATACCAGGGCAAACCAAAGCATACGACGGGTTTGTTTACCAACAAGGCCTCGAAGCCCAACTGAGAGGACACCACGTAAACCTTGTCGACGTTTTCAAGCAATAACATGGGGGAAACGTCATCGCAAAGCAAGGTGACTCTATCGCCTAATGAAGCCGTGAGCGAAGGCTGATTCAAGTAGCCTTGCTTGCCACCGTCTATGACGTCGGGGTGGGTTTTTATGAAAATATCGGCGTCGGGGTTTTCGTTGACGGCTGCCTCAACCATTTGCTTAAAGGTTTCTGCCGTCGCACCGCCCAGCTTTACCGACACATCGCCATTGGTCTGGTCAACCACCAGTACGCGGGGTCGTTGCGAAGCCTTTATGGCAGCGGGCAGGGTTTCAGGTGCGTGGTTGTATTTTGACAGCCGGTTATCACGAATAAGCTGCATGGCACGTTGAGCGTCAGCGCGCATGGCGTCGTCCAGCTTGATGTCGCGAATAAGCTGTTCAAGGCGGGACGGCTGGGTGGCATCATAGTAAATGCCCACGTCGTCCATAATCAGCGACATAGGCATGGGGAAATGTCTTCCAATGCCTATAGACCTCAAAAACCCGTCTTCCAGCAGGCAATAGCGCGCGCCAGCCTTCTTTGCCTGATCTATGGCGGTGAAACCGCTTTTCTTCCTGCCCCAGCCCAGGTAAATGGCTTTTTCGTCCGCAAAGGATTCGATATCGGCTACAAATGGCTCGTCAAAATAGACCGACAGCCCTTTGTTTTTGCGGATACCCGTAGAGGAAGCAGGCACAACAAAGCGGCTCATGCGCGATCCCAATAACAGAACTTTGAAGTTAACAACGTTTTTCCTCGAACATCTAGTACCCTCGCCGCTTTATGCTTTGTGTCGGCGCTGACAGAAGCAGCGCCAACCGCCTTGATCAACGCCCGGGCCTCGTAAAAGTAGGAGTGATTGTAATTGCCTGAGAAAATCAGCGCTGCACGGGCGTGCCGATGTTTAGGAATTCTAGTGCGCGAGTACGGGTTTTTCGTGATTTGCCAGCAAGGTATTGAGCGCAAGCAGGCGATCCCAGGCGTAGGGTGGTGCAGATTCTGCAAACTGGGCCAACATCGTATGCCAGGCCTCGGCGGCCATTTGCCAATGCCCCGTCAATTGCGCAACTTGTGCCTGCAGCTCTAACTCCTCCGGCGTTATAGCGGCGCGCGTGGTGTCTGCGGTTAACACCGCATATGCGTCGTCGATCAGACCACCCATAAGGTATGCCGCTACCAGCACCCATGGTGCGTCGTCTGACTGTGCCTGGAGCGGCTGGGCGATAACAACCGCGCTCTGCCAGTGGCCGGTCTGCATCTTAAGCGCAGCGAACTCCAGATAAGCCTCAGGTTTCAGGTGTTCACTCGCCGTGTTATCACCCCAAAACGATAGCGCTTTGTCGATGAGGCCTTGCTTTCTTAGCGCCATTGAATAGGCAACAACAGCCCAGGTGGGCATTTCCATGGTGTCTACGGAATACGCGGCCTCGAGCATGGCGGCGAGATCTTCCCACCGTTTTTCGTCGCGGGCAAGCATCGCATGTTCTTTTTGAAGGAGTACGCGTTGCTCGCAGTAAGCCTTGGCGGCATCTAGATGCTGCTTTGCCGATGAAAAGTCCTTCAACGTGCGGTATGCCCTGGCCAGGAGGACGTCGGGAGCCAAGGTGCGTCTTTCATCATCGCTAAACTGGGCAAGGTTGCTGCCTAATTCAGCTGCCACGTTTATCCATTGAGCTGCTGCGGCATCTACCCACGCTTGTGCCATAGCGATTGCTGCCGTGGACAAGCCTGCGTTGTCGCTTAACTGGAGTAATTGAACGGCATTGTCGTGGCGGCCCATTTCTGCCAGACACATAAGCTTTTGGATTAGGGTTGAGCGCTCAGCGACGTGGGTGGCTGAGCAGGCATCCATTGCGTTAAGGGCGTTAAGGGCGGTTTGCCAGTCTTCGTCCCAAATCGCAAGACGCGCCCTCGCCTGCTGTATGGCTATAGCGCCTTGCGCGCTATGCAAGATATTCGGACTGCTGGCGCTATTCACACCATCGAGGGTGGTCAGACTGATTATATGTTCTACGTCGCTATACACTTTCCAGCCCTTGCGGCCTGAGAACGTCGTGCCTAGGTAAGTCAGGGCCAGGTGCGCTGCGTCGAGAATACGGGTGTCAATAAGCTTTGAAGGTGCAGTCTGCGTCGCATCTACAGCAATATTTTCGCTGCCATGCGCGCCTGCACGTACATTAATGTTTCCATTTGGGTTTGCGCTCGCATCTGCCGTTAAACGGCAGCCTATAAAGGCATTGATATTGGACGGTGTGCTGGCCGTTACAGTAGCCTGTACTCTTATCTCAGCGCGGCAATGCCGCGAAATAGCCGCCCCCCACACCTCTAGCGCTGCGTCATAGCGTTCTTGCATTACCAGTACGGTGAACACCTCGGCGGCTATTGCGGGTGGCAATTCGGCGTATCCCTCAGCAAACGCCCACGAAAAGTAACAGCTGGCCTTTTGCCACTGCTGACGCGTCGCGGCTATGCGGGCGGTAGCGAGTAACAATACCCGTTCATTTTCGGTGACGAGGGCGTGAGGGATGTGAGCATCATCGTCAAGAAACGTGCCGTCGGTAAGCGCATTCCCGTCGTTGCAAGTGCTGCCTGCGCGACCATTCTCGTCAACATGTGTACGGACGGCATCTTCGATGTCCTCAGCATACTTGTGCGCGGTCTTCTTGTTCTCGTCGGCCCACATAGAGTTGTTATTTTCAAACTTGTCAGCAGGCGGAGGGTCGGGGTGCCTGACCTCGCCTGCACACCTACAGTCTGTGGCGTTGCCCGTAAAGTCGGCAGCCATAAACGCTTCCGGCAATACGACCACATGTTTGAACTTCTTGAGTATTTCCAGGTGTTTAGCGATTAACGCACAGCTCGCCGCTCTTTTACCCGCATTGCCGCCGCTGGCAACCATGCTGAGAAACGTTGGTGCAATCGAATACACACGTATCGACTTGCTGACAAAAGGCGCGTACACCAATGAGGTAGACGCAATGCCGATCACGCCGCGTGGCCGGGCGGCTGCAATGGCTGGCTCTATAAGAAAGTCAGGTTCGTTAATGTAAATAATGCGATCCTGAAGCACGCGCTGCTCAATCTGGGCACGAAACGCCTCATGAAACTGGGGCGTGTCTTTAGGATGCATTTTTACAAACACCCTGCACGACAGCATCTCGGAAATACGGCTTAGTATGGTGAGTACCGAAGCTGCATGCTCCGCTTCATCAATACGATAGCGCTGGTTTACATACACAAAATCTGCCGAAGAAATTTGGTATTTATGCACCAGCCGCTTGGTGCGCGCATCGGCCGTCATACCGCCCGCATGCAGAAAAAACCGATGAAACCTGTCGCTTTTAAAGACCTTTTTTGCTAGTTCAGGGAAGGCAACGTAAACATCGTCGTAATGAAGATACGGGCTTAATGCGCTACGGTATCGCCGAAACATGGGCAGCGTACGTATACAGCAGACCGACAGCCGCTCAGCCCGGTTCAAACCATCAGAAAACACCGTGGCTGGGCGCAGCTGAGCCTGATCAAGCTTGTAAGTGCCCGTACCCTCTTCCACCAGCGCCAATTTGCACCCCCATGAAGAAGCCCTTGCCGCCAGCAAGGCATAATGCCGTTCAAAGCTCAACAAAAATACGGTTTTTGGTCGAATCGCCAATAAAACTTTCTTATACATGCGATCCATGTACACAAGCTTTTTAAGCACTAATTTGTTGGGCGAATGCGGCAACCACAGCAAGGCGTGGCCCGTAAACAGTGACGTATCAATGTTCTTTATAATAAAAACCGGCATGCGCTTATTGGCGTCAGTATGCAATATCAGAAGATAATTGTTCTGCAGTTGCTCAAACTGAATCAAGGCCTGAACTTGCGCCAGCTGGCCTAAATTGGTCACCACAAACAGATTATCTACGCCATCTACACCCTTAAACTCTTCCTGCCTGAACCACAATGATTCGTTAAGAAACTCTCCGGGCTGATGAAAAAATTTGGTCAGTTTAGGCATTGAGCACCTCTATCGGCGTTACGGGCTCTCTACGGAGGGCGGCCCGACCTCGCCGTAAAAACCAGATGGAGCGGATAAGAGGCCGAGCACGTCGTAGAAACCGCATAGGGAGGATAAGAGGCCGAACATGCCGCAGATACAGCAGGTGGAAATAGGCGATCTGCTCAGCCATTTTGCACCCTGATCAAGGTAACGCGCACCCGACGGATGAGAGGCCGGCCATACCTCAAACACAACAACGGAAAGAAGAGGCACAGACGCAATAAAGGCCGTTTAACCGTAATGGCTCTGGGCTGAGCGGTACCGTTCAGTACACGCTGCAACACCGCCTCGGCGCAAGCATGGGGGTTGGCCACATTGGCACTTTGCCACGTCTTAGTGGGGTAA
Source organism: Pusillimonas sp. ANT_WB101 (assembly GCF_008369125.1). Lineage (NCBI taxonomy): Bacteria > Pseudomonadati > Pseudomonadota > Betaproteobacteria > Burkholderiales > Alcaligenaceae > Pusillimonas > Pusillimonas sp. ANT_WB101. The sequence goes on from NZ_VOAY01000001.1 coordinate 1,280,471, forward strand.
CCGCCCTTGCAAAAATCGATAGCGTCAGCTGGCATCATAAGACCGCTGTTTTTAAAATAGTGGGTGAAATTCTGTCGAGAAGCAAAATCACCCAGTATGTACACGCGCTTACCGGCAAGTATGCCCTCGATGCCTGCCGAGCTTGATATGGTCAGGCAAGAGTCGGCCATAGCCAAAAGCTGCGACACGTCCTGGTCTGTAATCTGCAGATTATTGGGCAGGCGCGGCTTTGAATTGAGTATGTCCGCAAGCGGCAGGCACGCGCCATCGTCGGTCTTACCTGTTTGTGTGGCGTGCCGCTGCTTTATGTAAAACGTTCTGGCAGGAAAACGTGTCGCCAGTGCGATCAACAAATCCACCAGCCGAGCGCGTTGTTCAGCACCGTACGGTACGTCAACTTGTTCAAAGAATACGGTTGCTGGGGGACAAGGGTCGGCGCTGGTCTGTTGCTGCCTACTGTCCGCAACATCCGCGTGTTCGTGCCCACAGACTGGGGCGACCTCTTGTTCGAAATCTCGCTTCCTGGCATCAGCTCGTTCCAGTTCACGTCCCGTAGTATTTTCTAGCTCTGGCTTGCATCCCATAACCCCAACGTGTTCGGGCTCACGTGGCGCGGTGCTCTCTTGTTTCAGCTGACGCTTCATTAAATTTGCGTGTTCGAACTCCTGCCGCGTATCCGCCGCTTGCACATCGCATTGCTCATCGATGTCATCCCACCACGCCGCACCAAACACCACGCCGTTATCGGGCATGCCCAGCGCCTTACACACGCGACGATAGATACGCGCATCAAACTGTGAGTTCAACAGCGTAATGCTGCAACGAACACGCGACACAAAGGCCTCAAGCTGCTCGGGCACGACAATACCGGGGAACAAGGCAACCGTTAGCGCTTTGCCATTGCGGTCTCGCAGCAGGCTGAGTATTTCGTTTATGTCTTTACCACCGCAGCTTAAAACAACGACATCTGCGTCGCTTAGTTCACGCGCGGCCTCTTTAGGACCGCCGAAATCATTCAAACTGATGGCATCAACACGGCACCCTGCTTCGCGTAATTTGCGGGTCAAAAGACGGGTGGCTTTTTCATGGGCGAATGAGCGGTAGACAACTTTAATGCTATGACACTTCATTTTGCTACGCCGCCCCGCTGTGGTTGACGGGCGGTATGGGCGGCAGTGCCATCCGACGCTAACTCGCTGCCTGCGCGCTCTGTAGCGCGGCCACGCTTAGGTTGATTGGCTGTGCTTGCCTTGGGTTGATTGGTTATGTTTTTCTCAGGTTGGGTGGCCGTGCTTTCGACAACGACACGCTTTATGAGAAGAACGCCTAAGCGTTTTGCCGCGTCATTATGTGCAAGCTGATTGGTCTGAGATGCTGTTTCAGACTGCAGTTTTGGTGGGTTCTTGTGGCCCGCCGCATCAGCATGCCGTCCAGGTATAGTCGCCTGGCTCTTCGCAGCCTTGTTCGGCCCTGGATTGTTGTATTGCATTGCCACATCAAAGTTCTGACTCGATTGACTGCATTGGTTCACTGCATTGCCGTCTCGCCCCGGCTTATTCTCTTGACTCGACGCACCATCACTCTGCCCTATGCTGTTACCTTGGCTCGCTGCCTCCGCGCCACGGCCTGGATTGCTGCTTTGGCTCGCACCACTGCTGTCCTGCCTCGCAGTCACACGGCCGAATGCCAACTGACCGCCGTCACCCTCAACTACATCACCCCGCCGCAACTGGCTCCTCTTCTTTATCAACCGCGCTGCAGTCTTGCCGATTAACTTCTCATAATCACCAGCATTAAAATCCCCCGTACCAGGCCGCCGCACCCATAGGTTATCTTCAGAAAACGTGTCACCGGGGGCTATGTCAGCATCGGCCACCACGGATGCGAAGGCGAACTGCATGGTCACTTCTTCTTCTGGTGCATGCCCCTTGTTGCCACCCCGGGCCTTAAAGATGGCCCTGCTGCCGGCAATAAGATCAGACAGCGCCGCAGAGTCCATGGAACACACGATGTCGGGTCCAGGCCTAGCCATAGAATCGGTAAAGTGGCGTTCGAGTATGCTCGCGCCCAACGCCACGGCACCCAGGCAGGCATAGTTATCAACCGTGTGGTCAGACAGACCTATGACGGCATCTGGAAAGGCCGCAGCCAAGGCCGTCATGCCGCCCAAACGCACCAGCTCATGCGGTGTGGGGTAAACATTGGTGCAATGCAGTAGTGCGAACGGTAGCTTTGCGGCACGAAGAATGCCCACGGTTTTTGCGATGCTGCTCAGGTTATTCATGCCTGTAGAAACAATAACCGGCTTACCAAACGAGGCCACCAGCCTAATTAACGGGTAGTTATTGCACTCCCCTGAGCCTATCTTGTACGCAGGTATATCCATACGCTGCAACCGCAACGCCGCGGCGCGTGAAAAAGGCGTGCTGATAAATTGCATGCCCTTGGCATTTACGTAATTCATCAGTACCCACTCATCGTCTTCGCTCAGAGCACAGCGCTGCATGATTTCATAAATAGACACATCGGCATTACCCGGGATAACCTGCTTGGCCTCGTCAGACATTTCATCTTCGACAATATGCGTTTGATGCTTAATGACCTCCGCACCCGCCTGCTGCGCTGCATCCACCATGACGATCGCGGTATCCAGGTTGCCTTCATGATTAATGCCGATCTCGGCAATCACCAGCGGTTCATGCGCCAGGCCCACCTTGCGGTTGCCGATACTAAATTCTGCGTGCATCAATAATTCCTGATCAAGGTATTTGCCAATAGAAGATCTGTTTCTGTGTCGATATCAATCGACGCAGTGGCGCTCATTTCGTAGAGCGTTACCGGCGAGACAAAAAAGGATTTTTTACGGAGAAGATCGGCAACAGTGTTGACGTAGATGGCGCCATTGGGCCTCGACATGGGCGGTAGCAACTGACGTGGTTGCTCCATGTGGGCGAAATCATGCAGCGGGCGTGCGGCGGCCTCTTCTACATAAAAAGTCTTGAACGGATGGTGCTCGCACTCGCACACAGAGATCACGCACCCTTGGCCCGCGTCTTCGAAGGTTTGCACTGCCTTGACGATATCCATGACGCTACGAAGGGGGCTGGTAGGTTGCAGCAAAACGGCAATACCTTGCGTTACCCCCATGTATTCCAGTGCATGGCACACGGCGTCTATGGATTTAGCATCATCGCCAGCAAGTGCTGCCGGCCGCATCACAACCCTGGCCCCTGCTCGTCTGCCTTCTTCGGCGATTTCTTCGCCGTCAGTGGTCAGGACGATGTCGGAAAAGATGCCGGCCTCAGCAGCTGTCTGAATAGCCCTGGCGACCAGCGAAACACCACCCACCGTTCTAAGATTTTTACCGGGCACGCCTTTGGAGTTGCTGCGCGCAGGCACTATTGCAAACCTGCTCATGCAGCCGTTTCCAGGCAAAGGGCTGGCAACGGCTCATCTGAGGTACAAACATCGATATCAACAAATGCCTTCTGAAACGGCGTCTGCCAGAACCCTGTTGAATTCAACGCCAACGCGAATTTCTCAACACTGTTGCCATCCCCAAAGGGCATAGATCGCCTGCAGTTTGTGTACGATTTTGCCTTGTGAATAGCGTCAAGTATCGATTGCTCGTGGTAACCGCAATTAAAAATAGACTCACAAAAATAACGCCTGCTCTGTCGTGTACCTACATTAACGGTAGGCACTCCGTAAAAAGGCGCTTCACGAATGCCTGCGCTGGAATTTCCGATTATGTAGTTGGCGTTTTTTAATAGCGTCAGAAAATGTTCAAACCGTATGGAGGGGAAAACAGAAAAACGTCTGTTTTCTCGGTGCCTATTTATTTCTGCCAATATGGCGCCGGTACCCGCATCATTGTTGGGATAGACAACCACATAACGATCGCCAGTTTTTTCCAATGCCGAGAAGAAGGCTTTGGCATATGCCGGCATGTCGGCCTCTTCGCTTGTCACCGGGTGGAACATGGCAATGGCATAGTTAGCGGAAGGTATTTGATAGTGCGCCAATGCCTGCTGCAAAGACGGCAAGGTGTCAGACCGCATCACGTCAAGGTCTGGCGAACCGATCACATAAATGTTGCTGCCGCACTCCCCAAGCTGCACCAACCGCGCTGCGGCATCGTCATTGGCCACCATATGTATGTGCGCCAGCTTGGTCACGGCATGGCGGATCAAGTCATCCACCGTGCCAGACAGCTCACCACCTTCAATATGGCAAACCAGCGTATTGCTAAGCGCCCCTACCGTCGCACCTGCCAAGGCCTCCAGGCGATCGCCATGAACCACAATAAGATGCGGCGCTATCTCGCCAATAAGCCTAGAAAACAAACAGACGGAGTTACCCATAATTGAGCACATGGGCTCGTTGGCGTGCTGGTTGGCGACGAAGTAAATGTGCGTGAAACCTTCGCGCTTTACCTCAAGATACGTGCTGCCATATAACTTAAGCATATGCATGCCGGTGACGATGACATGCAGTTCGATGTCACTGCGCTGCTCCAGGTAGTGCATCAGGGGCTTGAGCTTGCCGAAGTCTGCCCGGGTGCCGGTGATGAATACGATTTTGCGGATGGGGTTGGCTTTATCCTCTTGCACCAGACGGCGTATTTCGTCGCACCCGGTTGCTGGCATGGTCAGCCTTTGACAGGGAAAGCCGGGCGGGTTTTTCAACTTGCTCATTAAAATCCAAACTTAACTTTTTCTATTGACACAAACTAGAGTGACTGCGCCCCACACAACGGCTGACGCTGCCAGCTCGCAGGCACGCAGACTCGAATTCGCTAGCTCGCTCCAGAGACCCTTAAAGGCCATATGAATCGCATTAGCCAATGCCCCCCCTCATGCAAGACAGCTTGCTGCCGATGCACAAGAAGAAACAGCTGGCTTTTGTAAATTCAAACAGTACGAACGAAAAAAAGGCCGATTAAAGACAAGTACTTACGTTCTCACGAATATGTGCCCGTCTCTTTGACCCCGAACAGGGCGCTGAATTTGTCCACACATGAATGTGCACAGCCCTATCAACCCCAAGGCATCTGCCTGGTGTTTTGATCGGGCTAGTTTGTCTGGAGAATTCTATTCTGGCGTGAAAAAGCCAGAACTTGAAGGAATTGGATCTTTATTGCTCAGTTCTGTAGTTTGAGATGTATTTATTGGACTACGTGAAACTGACAGCCTGCGGTTGCCAACGTAATGGGGTTGAGCACGAATAAACGAGGCCAATCTCGACGGCATGACCTAACTGCCGAAATGCGGTTTATTCGACTAATGTGATATAGTTTTATGCATCACATGAACATTTTGATGCATAAATCCACATCACTATGCGTTATAGCCTCGAACCCATCTCAAATCGCCTGCGTGAAGCACGCATTGCCAAGAACCTGAGCCAGCGCCAACTTAGCAAACTGGCCGGTGTGCCACAGTCACACATCTCCAGAATTTAAAGCAATCAGGTAGACCTGCGGCTTTCCAGTTTGATTGCCATCGCCAACGCTCTCGATCTTGAAGTAATACTTGTACCGCGCAAGGCCATGCCCGCTGTGCAATTGATTGCGCGTCAGGCAGCACATACGTCCTCGCAACAACAGTCGTCCACCGAACCCAGGCCCGCCTACTCACTGGATGAGGACGATTGGTAATGGCAAACGCTTCCACCCTGGGCACTTGGCCGCCAAGGCCGCCTTACCGCGCCAGCTGGTGATAGATACCGCACAGGAAACCGTTGCGCTTTTCATGCAGCGCTGGGCCAGCGAAAAGAACCACCTGCCTATGCATAAAGACGTCAGGACGGCCATAGAAAAGCATCTTGAGACACTCCCGATCGTGACATACCATCCGTCATAGACCGCCGCCGCACGTTTACATCAAGCTCAGTTGGCTCACGCCGAAAAATGAAGTCAATCATAAATCTCAACAATACCGATAACATCAATACTGCCCGGCTCAGTAACCACAAGAGCCCTTATCTTGTGCTCCCTCATGTAAACCTCTGCCTCTGAGATCCGCATGTCTGCAGGGATGGTGTGTGGGTCTCGGGTCATGAAATCAGACACGGTCAATGCTGAAGCATCCCCATGCGCCAGCAAGGTACGACGGATATCGCCGTCAGTAACGATACCGACGAGCCGCCCTTCATCCATCACGATAACCAGGCCCATGCGGCCATAGGTCATGCGCAGCAGGCAATCGTGAAAAGTCGTCGCTAACTGTACCGCTGGAGGATCCTTGCGCATCACATCGCGGGCACGGGTAAGCAGGCGTCTGCCGAGACTACCCCCTGGGTGATAGCGGGCAAAGTCCATGGGCTTGAACCCGCGTGCGTTGATAAGCGCGACGGCCAGCGCATCACCTATGGCCATCGTCACCAAGGTTGACGTTGTAGGAGCCAGATTGTTAGGGCAAATTTCGCGTTCGACTGAAACGTCTATCCAAAGATCAGCGTTCTTAACCAAGGTTGATTCGCTATTGCCCGCAAACGCAACAATGATATTGCCAAACGCTTTCAGGCTGGGGATGAGCTTGACCACCTCCTCCGTTTCACCACTGTAGGAAATCAAGATGATCAGATCACTTGGTGTGATCATGCCAAGGTCGCCGTGAAACGCCTCGCCTGGATGCAGAAAAAAACTTGGGGTGCCTGTGGACGCCAGCGTCGCCACGGTTTTTCGCCCCACCAAGCCAGACTTGCCCATACCGCACACAGCCACCCTACCCTTGCAGGCGAGAATCATTTCAACCAACCGTTCAAAGTCGCCATTGATACGCGCTGCCAGACGTTTAATGGCCTCTGCCTGTGTATTGAGGGCCTGTACTGCGCATGCGATATGGCCCTTCTGAGGGGAAGGAATGCTGCTAGCGTTGGATAAATTCGTCATTCAAATTGCTCTAGGTGCAAAAAAAGCCATCTGCTGATTGGAATGGATGAATCAACACATTGGCGCAATTAATTAGCTAGTGGTCGTGGGCGGCTTCCCATAGAAAAAGCCTCACGAGCAACGCAAGTATATACGCAGAGGACACCAGATCAGCCACAGTCATTTTGTAATTTAATAAAATCTTAATAATCGGCACACTTATACGCATTAAACTTGATTGCAAGATTAAGCATGAATAACTTACTAATGATCAATTATGGCAATGATATTAAATAATTGTTTTTCACAATATTTTTTTGTAACTGGACGTACTCTTCTCAAGATAAAATCTTCGTTCAATTACGAATTGTTTAAATATTTGTTCTGATGTATTTCTTACTTCGTCTAGACTTCCGACACCATATTCCCCCAGATACAGTATTGAACTATGAAATGTTTGATTAGCGCTAAGTCATTGTGAAAAACTACCGTTAGCTCACCCTAATTTGTTTCAAAATCGCAACCAAAACGGCTGGATTAATCAGATGAGCAAAACCTTAACAGTCATAATTCCTTTACGGGCTACGTCATCTCGACCGGATGTAGTTGAAAGGCTACATTATCAGGTGGAGAATGCTGAAAACAGCAACCACGTAGACTTTCTTGTCGTCGACGATGGCTCAGCAGCGCCCTTTGACGAGCAAATCAAAGAAACATGTCAACGCAATGGTATGCGTCTTATACGCCTGGAAACAGCAGATAAGCTGTTTAGCTTCGGGCGATGCCGAAATATTGGTGTGTCTCAGTCAACCACGCCTTTTGTTATGTTCCTTGACGTTGACCTCGTACCTTATGATGATTTCTATAAAGATCTTATAACCGAAATCGAGGTTCGCGAGCTGCACAATGATGTCTCTGACTTCATCATGGTAGGCGTCATCTATCTAACCAAACAAGGCACTCAACAGTATTTTAATACGGCGCCAAAACTGAGAAAACAAAAGTTCACCCATGCACTGCTTGAAGATAATCACGAGATTATCGAAAAATTCTCCACCGGAACTTCTGTCACCGTATATAGCCGCCCTTGGTATATGGCCCATGGCGGTGTAGATGAAAGCTTTGAGGGCTGGGGGTATGAAGACCTCGAGTTTAATTGCAGGATGATACGTCTTAGCAAAAAATTCCCCTTACCCTCGGAGTTTTCCAAAGATTATCGAAATTTTAAGAACATTGTCGAATACAAAGGCTGGAAGAGTATTTATCGCTTGTTTGGTGATTTAACTTTCTACAAGGGCATTGTTTTGTTTCATGCCTGGCACCCGGTGGAAACTAATGGCGACTACATGAAGCGTAAAAGCGCTAATGAAAAGCTGTTCAATGAAAACTTACTCAAATTCGCCAAAGACAGTCATGAACCCTGGGCCTTGCCAATGCCAGAAGCCGGGTCATCCATCTTCTTCAATAAAAACCCCTTTGTATACAACAGACTGACGGCGCCCTACTTCGGCCGCATACAGCTATTTGACGCGAAAAGAGAAACACCAGAATCAATCGTAAACCTGATCCAGCATGGTAAAGCGGATCGTGTCGTGTTTTTTAACCCCTATGCAGACGAGCATGTAAAGTCTATCTATAAGGCTGTCAAAGCCGCCCGCCTACCTTTTTTTGTGTGCGAGCGCGGGGCGTTACGTGACTCAGTTTTCATTGACCCCAACGGCTTTAATGCAGAAAGCGAAAGCTACCATGCAGCGTATTGGGACAAGCCCCTGAGCGATAAAAAACGCCTGAAGGTTATGGACTACATCAATGAAGAAAAAGCCCTTGATGCGTCACTTGAAAAACAACCAGAGCGTCTCGGTGAACTTATTACCCGCAAGCAACTCGGGCTTGAAGGCAAAAAAGTACTGTTTGTACCGTTTCAACGCCCAAGTGATACCGTAATCCAGTACTTTTGCGGTGAGATTGAAACGTTCGATAACTTCGTTAATTTGGTAAAAACCTTAGCAGACGCACTCCCGTCCAACTGGGCAATCGTCGCAAAACGGCACCCTCTTGAAGACGACTTACCCGATATGCCCGGCGTTAAATGGGCAAACAGTAACAACGTTAAAGACCTGCTTGCCGTAGCCGATGCCACGCTGGTAATTAATTCAGGCGTAGGCCTGCTTTCGCTCATATACGGCAAACTCACCATCGCAGCCGGCCAAGCCTTTTATGCACAACCCGGGCTAGCAGAACAGGCCTCCACTGTCGACAAGATCCATCAGTTACTCGATAGCGGAGCGCGACCAGACCCAGAACGCGTTCTTCGGTTTACCTCATACCTTATCGACGATTTTTACAGTTTCGGCACGTTCAAAACACGCGAGGTAGCCTGGAAAGAAACCGGGCAACGCATGACGGCCACTACCGACATCGACTTTTATCAGATTCGCGTGCCAGGCATAGGGGGTTACAACCGCCGTCGCAACAAAGACATAGCCATCCGCCGCGAATCAATACTGTTTGACCGTTACCGAGTAGCAATGAGCATGGAGGCTTATCAGCAAAGACAAGCGGCCATCAACGCAGCAGATTCTGTGCAGCCCAAGAACGCAATCATGCTTTCTCAAACGACCGGCCACAACTCTGCTAGCCCCCTATCCAACGATGGTTCTGCGCGCCTAGGCACATTTAGCGAAACGCAGCTTGTCACCAACGCGTCCTACTCAGTCAATCACCACAGTGGGAATAGGTCCTGGAAAAAGATAAAAAAGCTTATCAGAACCCCACGCCGTTATTTCGAAGAGTCAAGGTCGCCAATTGTGCTTGGCATGTACCGAGTATTTAAAAGGTAGAACATCATGCGTCTTCTTTTCTATCGCCCCGCTCAAACTCTGTACACCTCGTCCGTTTCAACAGCCTTTCAGCAAGGTGTGCCCCTGTCTTCCGGCACCACCATCGGCAATCACGTGGACGGCTACAAACTAACGGGCAACAAAGGCAACATGATCCATAGAATGGCCATGTTGCAACTGCTTGACTTTGACAGACCCAACTCAGCTCAAATGGATTTAGCTGCCTTGAGAAAGAGCGGAAAATCTATTGATTACATCAAAGACTTCGTGCGAGAACACTTTGACGCCGTAGTCCTGACCTTTTCGAACATCATCCGAAAAGGCGACAGCGACGGGTTTTTAACCGATATCATCAAAGCCATAGACATACCCATTGTCACTGTAGGAGTCGGCCTTCAAGACACCTTGAGCGACGGCATACAGGCCCTAGACCCAACCACCGTCGCACTTTTGCAAGTGCTGAACGATCGCAGCGTTTTATTCGGCGTGCGCGGCCACCGTACACAAGAATGGTGCCATGAGGCGGGGTTTGAAAAAGCCAAGGCTATCGGTTGCCCAAGCATGTTCGCCTATCCGCAGAACATCCGAAGCCTGAAACCTACGCACTATAGACGCTCAATGCGCGTAATGACAGCAGGCCACTTGCACCCAAGACTGCTAGATGCACAAAAAGCCCGGATCATGACATTAATGGCCAAGTTGCCTAAAAAACATGTGAGCTATGTATTTCAAAGCGAGCTCTCCGCGTACACAGATATTTTAGGCATCGAAGGCCTATACAACGAAGCAAGCTCAGAGATAGACGCCGGCTTTATGAACGGCTATCTGCAGAACCATTTCGGCATCAACAGAAGCTTTGATCATTATTATTGCTTTAATGATGCAGGGTCTTGGCGGCAGGCTGCCTCGTTTCACGACTTATATGTGGGAGATCGCATTCACGGCGGCGTAGCGGCCATGCAGGCGGGTACGCCTGCAATTGTTCTATATGAAGATATCCGCGTGGCTGAGCTGACTGCTTTTCATGGGATACCTAATGCTAAGGTATCCGACCTTAAAAAACATAGCTTTGCTGACCTCGTGGACATGCATCTGAGCAGTGAAGCTATGGCGAGGTTTAAAAAGAGATATGAGATTACGCTTGGTAATTTTTGTCAGCAGATTGGGGCGGCTGGTTTGGAGCTGATTATTTCACCGAATATAGCCGCACTGGCTGATCGTCTAATTGGATCGGAGCGTGCGCCGGTCGCTACGGTATAAGCGATAGCATACTAGGTCAACTTGGATTGCCGATCAGCCTGCCGTGTTCAGCGACCATTAACTTGACCGACCAAGATAGTTGACGCGCGACACTGCCACTACAGGCAACAATTGCCTATAGTCCGGCTGCTACCGACTGAAGTAGGTATCGTGCAAGTAATGCGCTCAGTTGCAGAGGCTGACGTTTTTTGCTAAATACCAGAGAAGAAAATGCCGATTATTCGGCCGCTTCAGCTCTCCCTACAAATTTTCCGTCTGCAACTTCAAACTGGGCCAGTGTTGCCACACCTGAATCGACATCAAGTGCATTATCCAATACTCGTAATTTCACAAGCATCTTAGCTGGGGTAATCTCAACCACGCCATAACCTCTTTTTACAGGATTGTCGAGCAGGCAATGAGGGTTAGTTGCCATCAGGCGATTTGCCTGAGCTTGCGTACGCGAACTTGTAGAGGAAATACTAGTGCCGCAAAACTCACTGGCTAATAATGGCGATTTAACATCGTAAGGATCATGGTGTACGCGGGCCACCCAGTTCTGGTGAATATCGCCTCCCACAATAACGGGATTACGCAGCCGACTGCGCTGCATAGAGTCTAATAGCCGCTGACGCGCCTGTGGATATCCATCCCAGTTGTCAATCGACATTTTTCTGCCTGGGCCATAGCGATAGTTGGCTGGAGTAAACCGCGTCTGCTGGACAATAACATTCCACCTTACGCCCTGTTTTACTGAACGCAGAAAACTTTGGCCTAGCCACGCTTCTTGCTTCTCTCCCAGTATACTGCGTGACGCTTCTGGTGCCATGCAAACCGCTGCTACACCTGGTTTTGGATCGTTTGGACACAACGGCGCGTCACGGTACTGACGATCATCGAGTACATGGAAGGCGGCTAATGTTCCAAAGTCCACTCTATCGTATATCCGCAACTCTGCCCCATCCTTCAAGCCTCGAAGGCCCGCCCGTAGCGTACTGGTACGCAATGGCATATGCTCATAATAAGCTTGATAGGCTGCCGCACGACGTTTGTTGAATGCCTTGGTCTCATACATGGAAAATGACCCAGCGTAATTGTTTTGTACCTCGTGATCATCCCACGTGACCAACCAAGGGCAATGAGCATGTATCCTCTGTAAATCAGGATCACTTTTGTACAAGGCATAGCGTGCACGATAATCGGCCAAATTTCGCACACTACGCAACGAGTGCGTTCGAACTGCATCAGGTTTTTTACTGGGCGGCCCTTCGTAAATGTAGTCGCCCACAAAGACTATCAAATCCAATCGTTCACCCAGCATATGCCGATAAGCGGCGTAAAACCCAGACTCCCAGCCTTGGCATGAAGCATAAGCAAAACGCAAGCGCGTTGGCGTAGCGGTTCTGCTAGGAAGGGTGCGGGTACGTCCCTGATCGCTTTCATACCCAGCAACCTGAAATTGATAGCCATACCATCGATCAGCGGCAAGACCATCAACTTCTACATGAACAGAATGTGCAAGCTCAGCCAGAGCTGCATATTCACCATGGGCAAGTATTTGATTCGGTTTATCTAGGTCGAATACTTGCCATAAAACTCGCACTGCGGGAACAGCATTCAGTTCAGGTGCCGACAAGCGTGTCCATAAAACAAAACCATCAGCTGTTGGAGAGCCGCTAGCTACACCTAACTGGAACGGCGTTGCGGCGAACTTGATTGGTACTACCAACGCAAGTGCCGTGGTCGGAGCTGCAACCGCCAACGTCAGCAATTTTAATAGAGTACGACGTTGCTGGTTCATCTCATTGTGCCCCTTGGCAAGAGTAAAGGCCCTTTATCGATAAATGTATCATCACAAGGTGAGGATACAAGCTGTATCTCGGGCACTAACCTGGACAAAGCAGCTTATCTACAGATACTTCAAGGTCGTCGACATTCAGATTTGCCACCAGAAATCCAGATTTTCTGCCAATAACTTATTAACCGGCGCCGTTGTGCTCGTGAACTGGACTGCATACCCTAGCTGCCCAGACCGCCTCTAAATACAAGCCCATCATAGCGCCAAAAGCTCGCCTCATCTAAGGCACGCATCGAATCCTCAACCACATCAATCGGCATCGATCCCTTGATCAGTTCACCAACCCGTCCACAAAACAATGTAGGTATCGGTTTTCGTGCCATCGCCTAATCTGTAATCGTACGCTTTCTCTTGTTTGGCATCTAATGTAATTTACTGCGCCTGCTTTGCCTTTACCCGTGAAGCGCCAAATAGGCTCACTATACTTATTGATTATACTGAGACTATGAAACCGAACCGGGGCTTGAGTCTTATGGAGTTTATCTCAGGCCGGTTAACCTTGAGCACTAAGGACACACGGCTCATTTGCGCCATGCGGTTCCGCTACTCACTGCACAGCCCCAGCCATTATTGTCCCAAAGCCCTCAGCAGAATCAAATATATGACTTTTCCCTTGTGCTGACAAAATGGCATCGGCTAATTCACGTAGTGCGCCGTGTCCGCCTTTCAAACTTAGCACGGCACTTGCCTTGGCCTTTACATAGTATGGCGCATCCGCCACAGTAAACGACAAGCCGCAAGCAGCGAAGGCTGGTAGATCAATGCTGTCGTCACCCACGAAAACAGTCGTCTCTGCAATGACTCCCACTTCGGCCATCAATTCGTGGCAAGCGGAAAACTTGTCTTTCACACCAAGCTTGTACACCGACACACCAAGATCGGCTAGACGTTTACGCAACGTGGGTGAATCCCTGCCTGAAAGAACTGCGACACGTACACCACCTTCTTCAAGTAGCCGGATGCCCAGGCCGTCGCGTACATGAAAGCGTTTAAGACATTCCCCTGTTTCGTCGTAGTAGATTCCGCCATCAGTTAGCACACCATCAACGTCAGTAATCACGAGTCTGACGCCATTCAACGACGGCCACCCAGCGGTCCCGCGCAGGGCTGCGCTGCTACTGGAGTTGTTGGTGTCGCTCACCTTAGTGGCGGGTACGCCTCCCCCCAAAATCCCCCTTACGCGCTCAAGACACGCGGGCGTATCAACTCCAGGCCCCGCCTCGTCAACTTCAAATGCGCGTATGCGAATGCCTGCAGACAAAAGCCGCAATTGCTCAAGTTTTTCAGCATGCTCCATCATGGGCTGACTATATTGTCCATAAGCTGCAAGTACTTCGCGACGATAGGCGTATATACCCACGTGCTTTAAGTACGGCACCTCATCCCCATCGCGAGAGAACGGCACCTTGGCCCGGCTGAAGTACAGCGCGTCGCCGTTCTCTGCCTGCACCAGCTTGACGTTGTTTGGATTATCCGCATCGGAAGCACTAATTCGATGACAAAGCGTACCCACCTGTATGGTAGACGAGGCCGCCATGTTGCTAACAAGCAGCGCAATATCCTTGGGACGTACTAATGGCTCATCACCCTGGAGATTAACGTAAATGTCAGCCTCTACTTGCTCCATAACCTCCGCAAGGCGATCTGTACCCGACGGGTGATCCGGAGACGTCATGACGCAGGATCCGCCAAATGCGTGTACTGCCGCACGCACTCGCTCATCGTCGGTCGCGACAACAACTTGTGTCACGCCAGGCACCTGCATCGCTCTTTCGTACACATGCTGCACCATAGGCTTGCCCAAGATGTCGGCCAACGGCTTACCCGGTAGTCGGGTAGATCCATATCGTGCAGGAATAACAATAGCAACGGTAGGAGATACTACATTCAACATAACCGGGCCTTAGGCGATAAGAATAGGTTTGAACGACTTCACCACATCATCCAGCGCCTTTAGCTGCGTTAAAAACGGCTCAAGCTGATCTAGCGGCAAAGCGCTGGGCCCATCGCACTTGGCGTTGTCGGGGTCGGGGTGGGCCTCCAGGAACAAACCTGCCAAGCCCACTGCCAGCCCTGCCCTGGCCAAATCAACCACCTGCTGACGACGCCCGCCCGAGGCCGCGCCTGACGGGTCGCGCTGCTGCAGCGCGTGCGTAACGTCAAAAATAACGGGCAAATCGTTGCACGCCTGCTTCATGACGCCAAAACCCAGCATATCCACCACCAGGTTGTCATAGCCAAAGCAGGTGCCGCGGTCGCAAAGTATGAGCTGGTCATTGCCAGACTCTTTAAACTTTTCAACAATATTGCCAACCTGTGTCGGGCTAAGAAACTGCGGCTTCTTAATGTTGATAACCTTGCCAGTTTTGGCCAGCGCCGTCACCAAATCAGTTTGTCGCGCCAAAAAGGCCGGCAGCTGCAGCACATCAGCCACTTCAGCCACCGGTGCGGCCTGCCAGGTTTCATGTACATCGGTAATCACCGGCACACCAAACTCTGCCTTAACCGCCTCAAACATCCTCATGCCCTCTTCCAGCCCAGGGCCGCGATAAGAGTGGATGGACGACCGATTGGCTTTGTCAAAGCTGGCCTTGAACACATAGGGTATGCCCAGCTTTTGCGTTACGCGCACGTACTCGGCGCAGCTACGCAATGCCAGATCACGCGACTCAAGCACGTTAATACCGCCAAACAACACAAACGGCGCTGAATTCGAGACCGTAATCTGGTCGTTGATGACAATCATTGAAACCTCAAAAACAAATATGAATTAGCAGCATTTAATCCGCAACACGCTGACCGATGGTCGTCTGCATAGCGACTTCAGTCGAAAATCTCCACAACACCGATGACATCTTTACTGCCTGGTTCGGTAACCACGAGTGCGCGTATCTTGTGCTCTCTCATATAAGCTTCCGCCTCTGCTATCCGCATATCTGCTGGAATTGTGTGCGGATCTCGAGTCATGAAATCGGGGACTTTGAGACTGGTAGCGTCACCGTGTGCTAGCAGTGTACGTCTAATATCACCGTCGGTAACGATACCGACAAGCCGCCCTTCATCCATCACGATAGCCAAGCCCATTCGCCCATAAGTCATACTGAGTAAACAGTCGTGAAAAGCTGTCGCTAACTGAACCGCAGGAGGATCTTTACGCATTACATCACGAGCGCGAGTAAGTAAGCGTCGACCCAAGCTACCCCCCGGGTGATAGCGTGCGAAGTCCATGGGCTTAAAGTCACGAGCGTTAATGAGTGCCACTGCTAGCGCATCACCTATAGCCATCGTAACCAGTGTCGAGGTCGTAGGAGCAAGGTTATTAGGACAGATTTCCCGTTCAACTGAAACATCAATCCAAAGGTCGGCGTTTTTAACCAAGGTCGATTCACCATCGCCTGCTATAGCAACAATCGTGTTGCCGAAAGCTTTAAGGCTGGGAATGAGTTTGACTACCTCTTCGGTTTCACCACTGTACGAAATCAATATGATCAAATCACTAGGAGTAATCATCCCCAGATCACCGTGAAAGGCCTCACCCGGGTGCAGGAAGAAACTGGGAGTACCAGTCGACGCCAAAGTTGCTACCGTCTTACGCCCTACCAAGCCAGACTTCCCCATACCACAGATAGCAACACGGCCCTTGCAAGCTAGAATCATCTCGACCAACTGTTCGAAGTCGCCGTTAATGCGTGCTGCAAGGTGCTTAATAGCCTCAGCCTGTGTATTAAGTGCCTGTACGGCATATGCGACGTGGACCTTCTGGGCCGAAGGAATACTGATAGATTTGGATAGGTTTGTCATTCAGTTTTCTCGAAAGCACATAGATAGCAAAGCCCCACGACAAGATGTCGGAGCAAGTGCGCCATCCCAAGATTTGTTGGGACGTATTGTAGCGCCAATGGTTTCAATTGAGCCAACCGCCACGCGGTAAGGGATACCAGCCACTATAAACGAGTTGATCACTTTGACCTCGGCTTCCGTTGATAATACAAGCAGAGCTGCCACTTCAGCCGGCGCCAATTTATTGCATGAAGGGACCTTTTCCAGTTTACAGCAACAGATTTTTGCCAGCCGTGGTACCGCTTGCATCCACCGTCTCAAAACCCTGCTTCCAGGAATCCAGTTGCACAGAACCTTGCCGCACCCACGGCAAGGTTTCGAGCGTTCGGCTTCAGTCATCAAGCGGTCTGGAGCATCTCAGCCAACTTGATTGAGGCAAAGTCCCACACAAGGACACAAGATCGTTATTACGATGGCGCCGGCTAACATAGCCGCTCGAATCGTTTACATGAGGCGAGCGAATAACGGGTAATCCCGAACTGTGTTTACGCAAGTGAAATAATCAACTTCGCTATCGAAAAAAATAAAAGAAATTTTTTTAAATCTTCATCCCATATATTGCTTAAAAAACCAATGCCGATGATGCACCGACTAGTCATCGCAAGGCACAGCCCGCCATTTCCAACGCACAGCGACCGAGCTCTTTTCTTGTAACTAGCCCAGCATTCAGCACACCTGATCTCTCACGAATACTAACGCTGTGAAAAAACTTTGAGCGTAGTGCGCATACTTTTTCAACATAATTAATTGGGCGCGTAGCAGACCAGGAGCCCCCATGAAAGTGGAGGTTTACGCTCTTCAAAGTAACATTGTGCAACGATAACGTATAATCTTATCAGATTATAGTATACTTACACCTTTAAAAAAATTTTAATCTCGTTTAGCTTACTCGCTTGTGGAAAATAAATCTTACTTCCGGAGAGTCCGCCAAAACGTAAATGAGATATTGGAAAGAATGAGAACAATAATCACATATGGAACATTTGACCTGTTCCACATCGGGCACCTGAACCTCTTAAAACGTGCACGATCATATGGAGATCGTCTTATCGTCGGACTATCCACGGACGAGTTCAACTTAACAATGAAAAATAAGGTCACGGCGATCCCTTACCCTGATCGAAAAGAAATCCTGGAGGGGTTGCGTTGTGTTGATCTCATAATCCCAGAAAGCTCTTGGGAACAAAAGAAAGATGATGTTCAGCACCTACAAGTTTCGACATTCGTTATGGGTGATGATTGGGTCGGCAAGTTTGATTTTCTGAAGGAACACTGCGAAGTTGTTTATCTGCCGCGAACGCAAGACATTTCAACTACTGAGATCAAAAGACACATCGAGAAAGGTAACCAAGGACAGCTCAGGGCGGTGGCATAAACAATCACTAGGACTTAGGTCGCCTCGACCTAAGTTTTCATTTTTAAGCTTAATAACTGAGCCATATTAACCCAGTTAATTAATGGCTCAAATATTTATCGGCACGGCACGCAGGCAAAGACACCATGTTTTTCATGAAGAAAAGAAAGAAAAAAAACATACATCCACACTCAAATCTACAAAAAAGAATAAACAAAATATATCAAACTAGATATGGATTGTATCGAAATTTCTTCATGCTATTTATGCCTATCATGGCCTATTTCCCATGGAAGCGAATTATCACAACGCCCTCTCGAATAGAAAGACGCTTAGGAATATATTTTTATTGCTGCCTACATTGCCTACACATAAAAGATCACGATACCGTAACATTAGAAATAATCCGGCGTACATTTCAGCACACTAATAATAAATATTTCGCTTATTTGTTGGCCGATACATTATTAAAAAACAGAGACTACTCAGCCAATACCGAACGTGTGTTTAAACTGGCAACAAATAGAAATTGTGAAATCCATGCGAACTTTAGACATACCGATTATTTAGTGCAAAGATTTGGATATCGCACTGAAAAATTGAAGCCCATTATAAAACGTTTAGCCGGAAGAAGAATATATCCTCATCTCACAAGATATCAACGGATTCGACTGCTAACAATTCTATTACAACAAAAGGCAATTCCCCAGGCTCGCCGTATAGGCAAAAGCATAGGAAAAACTTATTGGCAAAACAACTCAACAGCGTTATACCTTCAGCATCAGGCAGTCGTTTATAAGTGGGCTACTGATCCTCACAGTAAGGCAGCCTCCTTGATCTACCTGCAGCTTTTGGACGGCCGGAAAAAATTCGTAGCCCTAATCAAAGAAAATAATAGGAATTTTTGTATTATAGGAAACGCTCCTACAGAAAAAGGGTTAGGCAGCGGTAAAAAAATCGATTCCTTTAAAGTCGTAATTCGTATGAACAACTATACGCTATCTGAACCAGAAGATTATGGTACAAAACAAACGGTATGGCTACGAGTTGCAAACAGAGAAATCACAGCCGACCATTCCGGCCAGAATCAGTTAGAGATATTCGCTTCTAATAATTTCGCCGTCAAGAGAAGAGATGCTTATCAATATGTATACCCGCTATTTCTTAGAGAAACTCAGTTTACGGCAATACCTAGTGGCATATATCAAGAATTAATCCGGAAGCTGGATGCGCTTCCCAGCACGGGACTAGCCTTACTGTATTGGATTTTTAAAATAAATGGAAAAATTCCTCAATCTCAAATATATGGCTTTAGCCATTTTGTAGAGAATGCTGATTTCGAAGCTCATTATTTTGAGGACAATGTGGACATTGGCATACATTTGCACAATTGGGATAAAGAAGCCTTATTGTTGAAAGAGATTACTAGCCAGGATTAAAGATGAAAATTGGATTTATAGCGTGGAACCCGTTTCAGATTGTACAGTTCGCCAATCTTTTCCCCTTGTTCATTAATTCAGATATTTTGATTATAGATAAAGGAGATAATTTACAGCACTTTAACAAAAAATGGTTAAATAAATTTGGCATCCGTTTTGAGTATATTAGACAATCTATGATTTCTAGAATAGATGGTGTATACGATGCTATTTTTTTTCAGTCCCCTTTCCCTCTAATGGAACGCATAACAAAAACTAGACTTATATCGCTTCAATATGGATTAGCTAAAGAGCGCCATAATTATGGCGAATGGCGGTCACTCGCCGATATGAACCTGATGTATGGCCCTTATTCAGTTAAGCGTGTAGAGCATTTTTCACCCAGTTTCTCTGTCGGCAATCCAAAGTTCGATAACTGGACATCGTATGCCGGGTCACAACAACGACAGCTTATCTTCAATCGCCTAAAAATAAATAAAGAAAAGCTGGTAATTCTTTACATGCCGACTTGGGGAGAGCTTGGGTCATTTGACCGGCTAAGTCATAAATTGGCGACCCTGACCACTCGTTATAATATTATTGTAAAAATGCATCACAATAACGATTCGCGATTTCCCGCTTGGAAATCAAATGCGACAAAACTTGGGTTTGGCTTAATATTTGATGGCGCAGCCGATCAGCTTGAACTGCTTTCTATTGCAGATTTAGTAGTAAGCGATTTCTCCGGTGCTATCTTTGATGCCATCTATGCTCAAGTGCCTGTTCTGCTATTTCAGGAAAATACTGAAGAGAAAATTGGAGTTCAGAAATTCGACTGCACATCACTTGAGTTTGCCAGAAGAGATGAGATCGGATATGTTTGTAATAATTTAGAAGACTTTGAGCAATCTGTTATCGAAGCGCTAAATATGTCACATTCGCTAGTACGCCAAGCTGATCTATTGCGGACTGATTTATTTCAAGAAACTCCAACCTCTCTTTCATGCTCCGCTGAAATTCATGCTAAGACGACGAGTTTATTGAACAATGAGATCCCCGCACTCAGTGCCTCGCAAATGTATGTAAGGGAAAGCGTTCGCAGTCTCCGCACCATTCAAAAGGAGCTTAGAGCTGCCAATAAGAAGCTGACAAAAAGACGTCGTTTCTTAATCTTCTAATTAAACCCAAGTAGATACCTGCCCGCTGAATAAATTTTGCGATGAGGCGCTTTGTGTCGCACATCACTTATCTTGGCCGGCGGTCGGTTGACCACACGCGCCAGCGCCGTATCGGAGCCGGCACGCATATCCATGGGTTCCACCGCTAACCAGATCTGATCGACACGGATCACGTGAACAGCTCCCGTGTCCACTGCGCCAGGGCTTTGTGCTCGTTCGCTGGCCAGCGCACCTTCATGGTCAGCCCTCGCGCCGCCAGATCTAGCTCAATCGTGGAACCGGATTCGTCTCCTTCAGGCGTTGGTGCAACTGGTGCGGGTGCCGCTGCTTTGCAATCGTCGGTCACGTGCAGGGGCTTGAGTGCAAACCAGTTCGCCGGTGCCATGTCAATGGTTTGGCGCGCCGGGGCCGCCTCGTCATCTTGCAGGGTATGCTTGCCATAGCGCTGATGTTCAGTCACCCAGCGATGCAATACATTCGGATTCATGCCGTGATCGTGAGCATCCGGTGAGTACCGACTTGTAAAGGCACGGATATCCAGGCAAGCACCGTTCAGGCTACGTCGACTTGCGCAGCAGCCCTGGCGAGACTTTCCACTGTTGACCGTCATCGGTGCACAGGCCGGCGGTCTTTTTGTTCAGGCGCATGATTGTGCCGTGCTTGGTGGTGCCGTCGTCGGCGGTGAAGCTGACTCGATCGCCTTCGGTGAACTGGGCCAGTTGCACCGTGCTCTTGGCTTGAGCAAGCAAGTTCAGGCGTTCAATCACCGTAAGAGTCCGCCCAGTACCGTCTGGAAATCTCAGCGAATTCTCGTCAAGATGAGTGTCCACGTAAATTTGAACTGACCCCAAAAAGTAATAGCCAGTAACAATAGGCATTCCTATTTAGCCTCTGTATCATCAATCTCTTGCGTAAACCGCCAATATTTAGAAATGGAAATGGAAGCCTTGTCTGGCTTGACGTACGGTTTAGAGATTGACAGATGAGGACGCTCCCACGCAATATCTTTCTTGATTACCCTCGCTGGTATGCCAACGGCAATACAATTATTAGGAATATGACCCTTGATCACAGCTGAAAAACCTATTACAGATCCTTCACGTATATCAGAGCCACCGAGAACAACAGCTCTCTTGGCCAGCCATACATGATCGCCAATGTAAACATCTTGAGACATATTTATTCGCTTTCCAGATCGAATATCAAATATTGGATGCGCATCATCTGATCGAACTTCATTTTGACTTGCAAACATACAATCATCACCAATTATTACGCTCGATCCTTCAGCCGCAGAAATGGAAACGACTCCAGTACATGTTAAGTCGCTGCCGATTATGACGCGTGATTTTTCGCCTACTCGTATGGAGGCCTTTATCCCTTTTCCCGCTATTTCATGTCCTTTTATCTCAACATATCCGTCATCACACTCAAATGATAAAGAAAAAACATCAAGTCTCGTCGTATTGTGGATTATTAATTTATTATTAAACCCTCTAAATGAAACCTTTACATCTTCATAAATATCTGAGGAAACTATACTATTTCCCATTTCATCCAGATATTTTGATATTTTATGTAATTTCACCTTTCTCACAGGCTTTTTTTTCATTTAATCTCTCTTACGCCAACATTTTAGTTTCGTTTGCGGTATAAAGCGCCTCATTGGCGCTTGCCTTCCATCTTTCGAGTATATTATTATTTTCCATTGCCCAGCAGGCCTCTCAATTGTTTCCATATTAATTATTTACGAAATATCATCTAACATCAATATATTTGCATTCAATTAGCCATTATAAAAACAACCTACAGGGACGGGGGTACTAATAGACGGTACTTCGCTCTGGAAATGCAAGGCTTTTTTATTATACCTTAAATCCCTCTAAGGCATATCGAAAAAAAACATATGCAACCTTCTTCACCCCTCATCTGAAGCGCCTCGGATTTTTTGAGGATTAGTCTATTTGAGTTAAGCCTCGACTGCTGATAACGATGAGTGTACCCAAGCGCAATAGCTTAACCGAATCCCTTGTTTATGCCTGGCGAAAACTATTTGCAACATAACCACCGATTGCGTCAAGCTACTTAAGACATTTTAGCCAGGGAACACACAGTTAAATAAAATCGGGGCGATGCGCTATGTTAAGCTTAAGATCATGCGAAAGACTGACACAAAAAATTTATCAGCACACAGCCTCGCCACGGCTGAACCAGGTTTACGATATGCCGAGGCATGAGTCCACAACGAGTTTGTGTTCCGATACAGGTAAATCGCGCCCGCTTTGGTTATACGCATTCAAGATACCGATCAACATTGAGCGATTATGGCAAGCTGTAGAGGAATCGACTTAATTCAAAATTTAAGGATACTCTGAACAAGTCCGTGGCTGAAAAAACAGACTCAATAAAATAATCAAATAACTTACGGCTGCAGGCTCAGCTAAAAAGCGACTAGCCGCCCCAAAAGAATTAATTTCACTCATCTCACGCCGGATTTCCGGCGATCTGAGCCCTCGGATACTGGCGATGTAATCTACCCCATAGGGCTGATGATTGAATCTGCTGCTACAATCATGCCAAAAAATAAGGTAAA
Source organism: Pusillimonas sp. ANT_WB101 (assembly GCF_008369125.1). Classification (NCBI taxonomy): domain Bacteria; kingdom Pseudomonadati; phylum Pseudomonadota; class Betaproteobacteria; order Burkholderiales; family Alcaligenaceae; genus Pusillimonas; species Pusillimonas sp. ANT_WB101. The sequence continues at coordinate 1,303,665 of NZ_VOAY01000001.1, forward strand.
AAAAGTGGACGGATGCCCTTACGGGCAATCATGCGCAGCAGCCACTTTATATTAAGACCAACCGCACTCAATACTGCATGGATCGCATCGCCTATTTCACCTTTTAAAGGACAGCGATTCATGCCGTGATCGCTTTTCAGTTGCCCAATAATACGTTCTATCGCAGAACGTTTTTTTAATAACTGACACTCCTTTTGTTAAGCCGTTTGTATTTGCCTCGGTGCTTCAGGACATAACCCGGGATCTCACCATCGACTCCGCGCTACCCCAATTCGGTATACACCGTCTCGGGTTTCACACCGGTGGCTTGCAGCAGGATGCTGGACTGCTCCAACTGCTCAGCCAGGGTATGCTGAACGAGCTGTTGGCACGAATCAAACGGATTCTGGATCAACGTACCAAAGACAAAGGCAAACTCTATTCGCTACACGCGCCAGAGGTCGAGTGCATCTCCAAGGGCAAAGCGCGCACGCCGCACGAATTCGGTGTGAAGGTCTCAATCACCACCACATTAAAAGAAGGCTTTGTGCTGGGTGCGCGCTCCATGCCAGGCAATCCGTACGATTGACACGCCTTGTCCGAAGCGCTGGAGCAGGCGGCTATCCTGGCCGATGCGCCGATTCACACCACCATCATGGACAAGGGGCTATCAAGGCGTGGTGGTGCCCGGGGCTCGAATCCTGCGCTCGGGTCAGGGCCGGGACATGACTAAGGGCCTGAAGGCCATGACCAAGCTGCGTAGCGCTATCGAACCGACCATTGGACACATGAAGTCCGAAGGCAAATTAGTCCGTACTTGGCTCAAAGACGCGCTAGGTGATGCGCTTCACGCCATCCTGTGTGGTACAGGCCACAACATCCGCCTGGGGCATTTTTGTGTGGCTGCTATGGCCCATTGAAAATGGTAGCAACAGCGGATCCATTTTAATCTAACAAGCTGATTTATTCAGGGCCGGCTAAATACACATAGACAAACTGCATATGCACCAATGTGCGAGTTAGAAAACGACTTACAGAGCGTGCTCAGCGACAATTAGCTTAATAGGTCAGAGCGGCTTGGATTGTATTGTGTAGATAGAATTCTACTTCTTATTATTTTAGCTGGAACGAATAACTAATACTATCATTCCATTTAGATAGAGAGTTTCTAAATTGTACCTTTTTGGTACGCCGCGATACCTTCCTCCACATCGTCGTACTGAATGACCTTTCCATGTTCAAGCAGCAACACAATCTCGCACATTGTTCTTACCTGAGTCATCCCATGAGTTACAAGGATTACATTAGCTTTGCCGGTCCGTTCTTTAAAGACATTGGCAGCTTTTTTCTTGAAGTGCGCGTCGCCTGTCGACATGGCTTCGTCAACGAGATAATAATCAAAATCGAATGCAAGACTTAAGCCGAAGGCCACCCGCCCACGCATACCTGTTGAATACGTCTTTACTGGCAGGTCGAAATATTCGCCGATATCGGCAAACTCTTCGACATATTTTACAAGCCTGTGAAGCTCTGCCCCTCTGGCTCCTTGTACGCGGCAGACAAACTTTACATTTTCTCGAGCAGTAAGCGAGCCCTGAAAGCCGCCAGACAACCCTACGGGCCATGAAATTCTTTTATCTGTAATAATTCTTCCGCTATCAGGCGCATCTAAGCCACAGAGCAGTCTCATCATTGTAGATTTGCCAGCCCCATTTCGACCTATCAGGGCGATATTTTTACCAGCAGGGATAACCAACGACAGATCACGAAAAATCACCTTACGCCCACCGCGATGGTGCAAATACGACTTGGTAACATTACGTAGTTCTATCATATCGACACAAGTTGGCGTCTGCGCAAACGATACAAGGCCAGGCCTAAAAACAAGGTGATAAGCGCCATCTCCATAGGATATGTAAAACTGATTCCATCAATGACGGGATATTGAGAAAAAGTAGATCGGCGAAGATTGTCAATAATATGCAGGTACGGGTTCCACAATAGCCAATGCAAATACTGCCCAGGCACTTGCCATAATGGAAAAATCACCGCTGATATGAAATATAGCGGCATAAAAAATAATCGAATTATGCTTTTTGCGTTGGGCATAATTTCAACCACAACACAAAATATTAAGCCAAGCCCAAAAGAAAATAAAATACCTGAGCCCAACGATGCGAGCCACTGCAAGGGTTGATGGATGGCTACATCATAGCCGAACCACAACGCCATACCTGCCATAATAATTACGTACACGGAAGCCATTATTAAAAACTCGACGACGGCTCGGGCTACAAATGTATCGAATGGTGTGATGTTTGGATAAGCAAATAATGCTCGGTTTGCATTAACGGCATCCATCAACTTCAATGCAATATTGCGCATAAGGAAGAATGGCATCAGTCCGATCCCGAGATATACGGCAAAATCCATCCCCGGTACATGCCGGCCTCGAATCACCCCAAATATAAACATCATCAGAACGATATGAGCCATAGATTCAAACAGAATCCAGAACGCACCCATCCGCCTCTCGCCAAATCGTGTCTGCAGTTCACGCAGAACCAGCGCAAAAAGTACTGATCTAACGATTTGAAGCGACGACCTTTTCTTCATTATCAATTACCGATGGCGTCCATAGACCTACCCAAAATCAAAACTTGCACGATCGGCGAAATGAGTTTCTGGAACTCATATGAATGGGCATTGGTTACATAGACCGCGTCTTCTGGTTGAACCAGAAAATTGCGAGCAAGGAATATAGCAGTGGGATCGCGCAAATCAAGTCTGAACACTTTGGCTGATGGTTCAGCGCCAGGTTGATCTTCTAGCCTGAAAACAAACACACCTCGGGCATCTGCCGTACGCTCGTTTAGCCCACCCACCAACCCCAGCACCTCAAGCAGACTCGGGTTGGCGGATGGCAAATCCAGTAGGCCGGGCTTTGAAACCGCACCCATGGCTACAAACCGTTGTCGCGCACGCTCTACGATAATCTCAGACCGGGGCGGCACAAGGTGGTTGTTACCCGCCAAGATATCCTGATAACTATAGCTTTTTACCTCTTTGCCGGTACGCAAAATCACCCTAACCAGGTAAGGTTCTAACAACGCACCGCCAGCTTCATTAATAGCGTCCAGCAAAGTCAGAGGCCCTTGCGTCGCAGAAAAGCGACCTGGCGACTTTACAGCGCCAGCCACCAACACTGACCCAGACAGGTCTGACACCAACTCAACGTGCACTTGTGGATCACTGGCATACCGGGTGGCAGAATCACGAAGCTTATCTTCAACTTGGCCCAGTGTCAGGCCCGACACTTTCTGTCGGCCCACATAGGGTAACGAAATACCGCCTTTGGCATCAACGCGCACCTTGTCAAAAACCGTGCCTCCCGTGGCAAGCGGTGCAAACAAAGCCCCCTCAGTCGAGCTGTCTGAAATCATCACCCGCAAAACATCCCCCGACACCAGCCTGACCTCGGGCATAGAGGTATCGGACACAGCGCGGGTCAATACAGGTTCAGGTGCTCGCATATAAGGCGCTATAGTCTCGGCCGACAGCTCCACCAAGGTATAAGGAGGCGTAGTATCGTCGCCCTGCTTAAGCACGGCACTTTTCGTGGGGCCGGAACCAGAGAAAAAGCTGCCACCGCAACCTGCAAGTGCAACTGCAAGTAAGACGAGGACTGAGCCGCGCATAACGCGTCGTACAGCGCCAGCCCTTAGGCCCGCCGACAGCCACGCATTTTTGTGGAAAACTCGTTGAGTATTCATAAAATTCGCCAAATCAATGCAATAGGTATACCGTCAATCACGGTGATCTTCAATGGTGGCAAGAACAAACGCTGCAATACCGTAAATTAACAACAAGACGATAAACAAGGTAGCTAGGTTATAAACCCGCGTCGGGTACACCGCTTCTTGTGGCATGTTGGGGGTAACAATCTTTACCAGGCTACGTATCTTTTTACCCGCTTCAATACGTGCATTTTCTACTGCTACAACCGACGCCTTGTAACTCTGCTCGGCAATACCCACCGCCATTTCTACGTCACGATATTTGGCAGCGATTACATTCAGCTGCCCTCCGGCTTTGGTATTGGACGTTAGCGTACGTTTTTCTGCGTCGAGCTGTTGCTCCAGCGCTTTAATCCTAACCCGTTGCTGGCGAACCTGAGGGGTGGTATTGCCAAGCGTGGATTGCAATGTCTTCAAGCTTGCACGCTCTTTTGTCAACTCGGCCTCAAGCGAACCTATGATGGTGGCCCTGGACTCTGCTGACGCTTGCGCATTCAACAACTCATTGACATTCTGGAACTCAAGCATTTCCTGCTGTTTGCTGGAGTAGTTTTCTCGGGCAACTTCCATCTGCTCATTTGCAAAACGCACTTGCTCCAGCGCCATGTTGTGGGATAGCTCATCAACAAAGCGTTCGCTTTCGTGAAGTATGGCCTGCAGGACCTGTTCAGCGAACTCTGGTGTAAGCGCCTGGACTTCTACCGTGAGAAGCCCCGTCGTTTCATCGTAGCGGGCCTGTACGACGCGCCTGTAAAACTTAAGCACGTCCTCTTGTGGGGCACTTTCACTCAGCCAGTAGAGCGGATCCAGGACTTGCTGGTTGTAATGATCGTTCCAATTGAGATCTTTCTGCAGCACCTTCAGCATATCAATCGAGGTAATGTATTCTCGAAGATAAAGCGTTTCTTCGCGGGAAGACGGGTTCACGCCTCCGGCTATCATCAATGCCAGCCCCGGCATGGGGGCCGATGACTCACTCCCCGCTTGCCTGACGACTGCCTGGGCGCTACTTACGTAACGATCAGCCGCGAACACCGTATAGTAAAGAACCCCCAACAGCATGGGGACCACTACCATCCATATGGCCAGGGTCTTTGTTTTAGAGGTATTCTTGAATGTCATTTATAAACAGTAAAAACCAACTTCACGTGGATGGTGGCGCCATGCACGAAATGTCAATCATTGATAAATTATCAGAATCAGCGCGATTCGTTACGCACCGAGCAACCTGAGGAAATGTGGCCAGAATCATACAACAATTCGGCAAAACATTAGTTGAAACGTTCGTGTGGAAAAGTGACGAGTTCGCCTACGAATCAACCTATTAGGCCACACTCGTTTAAGGTTTCCTAGCAAAGCATACCCGAGCCAATTGATTTACCAACTAAATATTGCTTGTGTGACGCAATCAGTAACATCGGACGTCACCTCGAACAGTAACGCATTTTGCTACAATACTTGGCTTCACTGCGTCCCTCTATAATGCGGCAGATAACGGGCACAAAACGGTGGCCCCTGACCACTAAAACTAACGTTGCCTTAAAGCAACGCACGCAATAGAAAGTAAGGAAACCATGGGAAAACGAGTAGCGGTTGTCGGGATGTCGTTCCGGCTTCCAGATACAGACTCGGCGAATTACTGGCCTGACATGCTGTCAGGCAAAGATCTGGTGACCCATGTCGATCCTCGACGGTGGGAACCAGACGCCTATCTGCACCCGGGCAAGTCGCACCCAGGCACTTCCTATACGTTTGCCGCTGGTTCTATTGGCGACGTATCCGCGTTTGACCCTGAGTTCTTTGGTATTTCGCCGCGCGAAGCGGCCAATATGGACCCTCAACAGCGCCTGCTGCTTGAACTGTGCTGGGAAGCCATTGAAAACGCAGGTGTGCCGCCCTCGCACCTGCAAGGCAGTAACACCGGCGTATACGTGGGTATTTCAGCCGATGATTACCTGAACCGAATTGTGGATGACCTGGGGGCAGCTGATTCATCAACCGCCACGGGTAATACGTCGAGCATCGCCGCCAACAGGCTGTCGTACGCCTTTGACCTGTGCGGTCCCAGCATGGCCATTGATACGGCCTGTTCTTCCTCGCTGGTGGCTTTCCACCAGGCGTGCTTGTCCATCGTTTCTGGCGAAACCAGCATGGCAATTGCTGGCGGTATCAGCCTTCATCTTCATCCCTTTGGTTTTATTGGGTTTTCTAAGGCGACCATGCTGTCGCCTAATGGCCGTTGCCGCGCTTTCGATGCCGATGGCGATGGCTATGTGCGCTCTGAGGGCGGCGGGCTGTTTTTGCTTAAAGATTACGATCTGGCGGTGGCTGACGGCGACCGCATTCTCGCGATCGTGGCCGGCTCGGCGGTCAATACTGACGGCAATAAAACCGGGCTGACCGTGCCCAAGTGCACGCGCCAGTCTGACCTAATGCGCGTGGCTATGGCCCGAGCCGGTATTTCGCCGGATGAAATCGATTACGTCGAAGCCCACGGTACGGGCACGGCGGTGGGTGACCCCATAGAAACACGTGCCATTGGCATGGCGATGGGCATGGCTCGCAGCGTGGGGCCTCTGCCCATAGGCTCGGTAAAGAGCAATATGGGCCACCTGGAGACCGCGTCGGGCGTAGCCAGCCTGGTCAAAGCCATTTACAGCATGCATTACCGTATGGTGCCTGCGACCATAGGCGTAAAAACACCAAACCCGCAGATCAAGCTTGATGACTGGAATCTGCAAATTGTGACCGAAAACCTGCCGCTCAAGCCCAAGGGCCGGCTAACCATAGGCATAAACTCATTCGGGTTTGGTGGGGCCAATGCGCATGTGTTGCTGCAAAGCGCCGACCCTCACAACTCCGTTATCGCCGGAGAGCCTGCTTACGCTCTTCGGCCGGCCGAGGTGCCGGTACTGGTATCGGCGCGCTCTGATGAGAGCCTAAAGGGTAATGCGGCGGCTCTGGCAGACTTCTTGCGCCGATTCCCTAAAACAGATCTGTACGATGTTGCTACGCACGCCGCGCTGCGCCGCGAGTGGCACGATAAGCGTGCCATGGTGTTTGCCACCTCAGTAGAAGATGTCGTTGATGCGTTGCAGGCGTTTGCCGACAGTGAAACGGGCGAAGCCCCAGGCGTAGTCACTGAAACCGCCCTTGTCAATAAAAAGGGCCCGGTGTTTGTGTATTCGGGCAACGGCTCGCAGTGGGAAGGCATGGGGCCACGTCTGCTGAAAAACCCGGTTTTTGCCAAGGCGATTGACGAGGTCGACGCCTTGTTCCAGCCACGCGCGGGTTACTCGCTGCGTGACGAGTTGCTGGTCAACTGCAAGCCCGGTCGCTATGCCCATACCGATGCGGCACAACCTGCCCTGTTTGCCCTGCAGGTGGGTATTACGCAAATGTTGCGTGCGCGCGGTGTCACTCCCTCGGCGGTTGTGGGGCATAGCGTAGGTGAAGTGGCGGCAGCATGGGCTTGCGGCGCTCTGACGCTGACGCAGGCTGTTCGGGTTATCTTCGAGCGCAGCCGCCTGCAGGAAACCACCAAAGGCCATGGCCAAATGACAGCGGCCGCCATCAGTGCAACCGCTGCAGCAGAGTTGCTGTCGCAACTTCCTGCTGATACCTTGGCCTGTGTGGCGGGCTACAACAGCCCCAATGGCTGCACGCTGGCAGGCTCGCCTGAAGGTCTGTCTACGGTAGAGCAGGCGCTCGCAGCGAAGAAGGTTCGCTTCAAGCGTCTTGATCTCGACTACGCCTTCCACAGCCCGGCCATGGACCCTACCGAGGCAGAGCTGCTGCAAGTATTGGCGTCGCTAAAGCCCAGCACTACTTCCATCCCCATGATGTCCACGGTAACGGGTCAGCCCATTACCGGGGAGCAGCTTGACGCCACGTATTGGTGGCAAAACATTCGTTTCCCTGTGCTGTTTGAGCAGGCGCTTGATGCACTGGTCAGTGACGGGTCGAATCTGTTTGTGGAAATTGGCCCCCACGCGGTACTAGCCGGTTATGTGCGTGATACCTTGCGCGGCCACGACAAAGAGGGCCGGGTGCTCACGACGCTTAAGCGTCGTCATGATGAGCCCAAGCTGGTGTTCGATGCCGCCGACAAAATACTGTTATCGGGCGAAGCCAGCGACTGGGACGGTTTCTTTCCCGTTGCGGGTCGTTTTATTGCTCTGCCGCATTATGTCTGGCAAAAAGACAGTTACTGGCACGCCGTAACCCCCGATGCCATGGGCTTGCTGTACCGGCGCAAGGTGCATTATCTGCTGGGCTACCCGGTAGCGCAGCACGAAGGTGAGTGGGAAAACCAGCTCGATACCCTGCTTTACCCCACGCTGGCCGACCACGCAGTGGGCGGTGCGGTGCTGTTTCCAGGTGCGGGCTTTGCTGAAATCTTCTTGGCCTGTGCCTTGCAGACCTACCCTGGGTCGTATGCGGAAATTGAAGAACTCGACATCGCCAACCCGCTGTTACTCGCAGCTGAGCCTTCCAAACGCGTGCGTACGCGGCGTGAGGCCCACGATGGCCGCATGCTTATTCATAGCAAGCCGGTAAACAGTACCGAAGGCTGGACGCTGCACGCGTCGGCACGCATTTTGCAAGAGCCAGGCGCACTGTTATTAAATGATGGCCTGCTGGCCGTGCCTGAGCGTGCCGCAGATTGCTCGGCTGCACAGCACTACGCCATGGCGCGCGCTGTCGGGCTGGAGTATGGCGAGGCGTATCAGGCGGTTGAAGATATCTGGGCGTTAGACGCGACCACTGTGCTGGCCTCGCTGGTTGTACCTGCCTGCATCGCCAATGAGGTTGAGCAAGGGCATTTGCACCCCGCCCTGCTTGATGCTGCCTTCCAGCTGGTTGTACAGCTACTTAAGACTGAAACACAGGCCGAGCGACCCGTTGCTATGGTGCCGGTCAAGGTTGAACGCTTGGCCTTGCGCACAGATGCTGGTGTGCCGCGCTATGTGCGCGCCCACATTACTACGCGCGGGCCTCGCTCGCTTAAGGCGGATTTCAGTCTGTATGACGCCGAAGGCCGACAGGTTGCCGCCCTGCGTGGTGCGCGATTCCGCAGCGTAATGTTGCAAAAGCACGCGGCTCTTGCTCTGGATTACCTGGATTACGTTCCGGTACCACGCCCTCTGGTACATGGCGACGCGGTCTCCGTATGTGTGGATGAGAACGGGTTGGCGTTGGCCCAGGCACTGAGTGCTCTGGCCGCAAAAACGCACGATAGCGACGCTTATGCCCGTTATGCGCACGAGCTGGATCCGCTGCTCGATAGTTTGGCGGCCCGCTATGCTTTGCGTGCGCTGACGGCGCTGGCCGATGACAACAGGTTGTTGAGCGCCACGACGGTTGAAGCGCTGACTCGCACGGTGCCGCCTGCTGGCCCTGTACTCGACTTTTTGCTGGCGCAGGCCGTTCAGGCCGGCGAGGCAGACGTTGTTGAGGCTGGCTGGAAGCTGGCCGAGCCAGACGTTGACACCCCGCCCGAAGATATATGGAACGCCTTGCTGCGCGATTACCCAGACTATGCGCCGTTGATTTTTGCAGTGGGCCGCACGGGTACACACCTGGCTTCGCTGCTGGTGGGTGAAACCACCTGGGACGCCGTGCGTCCACGCGAGTTGTCAGGCGCGAGCATGTTGCGCCAGGTCGTGGGTGATGATCAGCAGGCGAGTTTGGCTGGTCTGCTGCATGATGCGATTAGCGCAACGCAGCGCGCATTGCCAGTCGGCAAGCGCCTGGGTGTGCTGGAAATCAGTACGGGTGAACCTCTGTTCGCGGCAGACTGCGGTGGGGTGGTAGATTTTGGCCAGACGGATTATGACTTTGCCAGCACCAATGCTGACGCCATTGACGCCGCACACGGGTTGCAGGAGCAGTTTCCCGATTTAACGCTAACGCGTATTGATGGGTCTGGCGGCGGTCAAATGCAAACCGGGGCTGTAGCTGATCTGGTATTGCTGGCGGGCGATTTTGAATCTGCAGAGGCTGCACATGCCGCACTCGATTACGCCACGGCACGTAGCGCGCCGGACGCGCAGTTGCTGTTTATTGGCATGCATACCTCGTACTGGAACGACCTGGTGCTGGGCGGTACCCACGCTGAATCCGCCCCTGCAGGCGACGGTATCACTGGCCTGCAGCCCCCCGCCTTCTGGCAGGCGGCGTTGGCGCAGCACGGCTGGTCTGACGTTCAGGTACTGGAGTTTGCCGAGGGCATAGAGTCTGGTCCATATGTGCTGATGGCGCGTACGGCTATGACAACGCAATCTGTGTCCGGCACCGTGGCCCTTAGCACTACGCCTTCAACCTGGCTGGTGCTGGCCGACGAGCAAGGCCCATCCGCCCTGCTCGCTCATGCACTCGAGAGCCGTCTGACCGCGCAGCAGCAAAAGCTGGTGCTCATGCCTGCGCAAAACGCAGACTCGCTCGCAAGCCTGATCAATGGGCTGTCCCACGACCAAGCACCGCTGGCGCACATTGTGCTACTGGCGGGCCTGGGCTGCGACAGCTCGCAAACCCATGGCTCCATCGTGCTGCAACAGACAGATCGTTGCGCATTGGTCGCCGCAGCGGCGCAAGCCTGCGAAAGCACGGGCGCTACGCCAACGATATGGGTCATCGGCTCACAGGCGACGGCGGGCTTTATGCCTGTAGGCAACCCCAAGCATGACAGCCTTGATGCGCTAAGTGACGCCGCGGTATGGGGTTTTGCGCGCAGTCTTATGAACGAAGCCAGTGGCTTTGCCGTTCGGGCTGTGGATCTGCCTGCGCTGGCCGACGTCTCTGTTGATACGCTGGCAGGCTATCTGCTTGAAGAGTTCGGCGCCAATGATGCTGAGCAGGAAATCATCCGCACACCAGACGGCGCTCGTTTCGCGCCCCGTTTGCGGGAGCTTCCGGCACCGCAGCCCATCTCTGCAAGCATTTCCACTGGAAAAGACCAAGCTGCATCCGTTTCTACTGTCGCATCTGCTGCGACCTCTAAGTCAGTTGCAAGTGCGGGTGCGGCTGCGGGTACAGCCTTCACCGAGAACACTGAAACATCTTGCCGCCTGGGCTTTGAGTTTTCTGGTCAGCTACGCAATCTCCGTTGGGAAGCCGTGCGTCTGCCGGCACCGTCAGACGAAGAGCTGGAAGTTGACGTGGAAGCCACAGGTCTTAACTTCCGCGATGTCATGTACACCATGGGCATGCTATCGGATGAGGCTGTGGAAAATGGCTATGCAGGCCCGTCTCTGGGCCTGGAGTTTGCTGGCACCGTGCGACGCGTTGGTGCGGGGGTTGCGGGCTTTAAGCCGGGTGACCGGGTACTGGGCTTTGGCCCGCACAGTTTTGGTACGCGCACGCTAACGCGTTCGGTTGCCGTGGCCCACGTGCCCGAGGGCATGAGCGCCGAAGCCGCCGCCACCATCCCCAGCACCTTCTTTACCGTGTATTACGCGCTTCAGCATCTGGCTCGGCTGGAGCCGGGCGAACGTATTCTTATCCATGGTGCCGCAGGCGGCGTTGGCATTGCTGCTATCCAGTTGGCGCGCCATATGGGTGCCGAGATTTACGTAACCGCCGGTTCGGATGAAAAGCGCGATTTCTTGCGCCTGCTGGGGCTAACGAATATTTATGATTCGCGCTCGCTGTCGTTTGCCGATGAAATTCTGGCAGACACGGGCGGTGAAGGCGTGGACGTGGTCATCAATTCGCTGGCTGGCGAGGCGATTAACCGCAATCTGCGTGTATTGAAGCCATTTGGCCGCTTCCTGGAGCTGGGCAAGCGCGATTTCTATGAAAATACACGCATAGGCCTGCGGCCTTTCCGCAACAACATCAGCTATTTTGGCATTGACGCCGACCAGCTCATGCAGGTGCGACCCGACCTCACGCGGCGCTTGTTCCGCCAAATGGTTGAGCTTTTTGCCGAGGGCGCACTTACGCCGCTGCCTTTCAAAACGTTTGATGCCAATAATGTGATTGATGCGTTCCGCTATATGCAGCAGGCGCGGCAGATCGGCAAAATCGTGGTCACGTATCACCACCCGCTACGCCAGATCCATCGTGCGCGTGCAGCAGTCGTACCCGGCCTGTCCTTGCCCGCCGACGCCAGCTATCTGGTAACGGGCGGTATGGGTGGCTTTGGCCTGCGTACGGCACAGTGGCTGGTGGAAAAAGGCGCACGCCATCTGGTCTTGCTAAGCCGTCGCGGTGCAACCACCGATGAAGCGCGCGAAGCCATTGCTGGCCTTGAGTCGCAAGGCGTACAAGTGCTTGCTGCTGCCTGCGACGTCACCAATAAGGCGCAACTGGCTGCCGTCATCAACGACGCGGCCGCGTCTATGCCCGTGCTTAAAGGCATTGTGCACGCGGCCACCGTCATTGACGATGGCCTGGTGCGCGGCATGACGCCTGAGCAGATTCAACGCGTGCTTGAGCCAAAGATGATGGGTGCCTTGCATCTGCATACGCTTACTCTTGACTTGCCGCTAGACTTTTTTGTGCTGTATTCCTCCGCCACGACAGTGTTCGGCAACCCCGGTCAAAGCAATTATGTCGCGGCCAATAGCTGGCTGGAAGCGCTGGCCGGCTATCGCCGTGGCCAGGGTCTACCTGCCACCTGCGCGCGCTGGGGTGCGATTGATGATGTGGGTTTTCTGGCCCGTAACGAAAAGATCAAAGAAACCCTGCAAAATCGTATGGGCGGCGCCGCTCTGCCCTCGGCAACGGCACTGAAGGCGCTCGAGCGCATGCTGCAAGCCAACCGTTCGGGTCTTGCCGTTATGGAATTCGATTGGCAGGCGCTGCAACGCTTTATGCCTGTGGCTGGCACACCCAAGTTCAGTGAGTTGGCACGCCGTTATAGCGGGCAGCAGCACGACGACGAAGGCGGCGAGCATTTTGCCGAGTTGCTTGAGACGCTGGACGAAGAATCACTGCAGTTGCACGTGCAAGAAGTCATCAAGGGTGAACTCAGCGATATTCTGCGTTTACCCGTGGCGCGCATTGATGCCAGCAAGTCGGTGTACGATATGGGCCTTGATTCACTATTAGGTGTTGAGTTGATGCTGGCTCTTGAAAGCCGTTTTGGTGTTCGCCTTCCTGTCATGACCCTGGGCGAAACCCCCACGATTGCAGGCCTGGCCGATAAACTGATCAGTAAGCTGCGCGGCGACGAGCCTGCAGCCGATGAAGGTGGTGCGGTGCAAAAACAGGCGTCACACCTGCTTAATCAGCACGTGATGCGCATGAGCGACGATGACATGCAGCAGTTCGCCGAAGACTTAGAATCCAACCTTACCGACGACAAACGCCGCATCATCCAATAAAAGCATGGACATCAAAAAAGCAAAGCCCGGCGGCTTGACGGCTCAGCTGAAGAATAAGCTCATCCAGCAAGCGCTGGAGCGCAGACTAAAGCAAGCCGGCCTGGCCACAGACTGGGCGACGGCCTCTGGCTCTGTACCCGAGCGTCACGAACACGCTGATGACGATTCGTCACATGACGGCGGTAGCCATGGCGCAAGCAGTGGTTCTGCGGCCAACGCACGTACCGGACATGGTTCACAACGCGGTGCCAACACGACCAAAAACGGTTCTGGGCCGTTTGGTACTACACCTGCACGGGCTCGGGCCAAGCGTAAGCCAGGCAAGCCCGGTGATACTGTTCCCGAAGAGTTTTACCGTTTTCATCTGATGCCGGGCTACCAGCAATTGCGCATTCTGAATGAAGGCGGTGCGCGCATGAATCTTTCTAGCCCTTTTTTCAAGGTGCATGAGGGCCAGGGCGGCAACGAAACTCGGGTTGGCGAGCGAACTTACATCAACTATGCCAGCTATGACTACCTGGGAATGTCCTCAGACCAGGCGGTTCAAGAGGCGGCCAAAGCTGCCATTGACCGCTACGGTACATCCGTGTCGGCCAGCCGTGTGGTGGCTGGCGAGCGCCCTATACATCGCGAGCTCGAACAGGCCATTGCCGACGTCTACGATGCCGAGGCTGCGGTGGTGTTCGTCAGCGGGCACGCCACCAATGTGTCCGTCATAGGCCAATTGTTTGGCCCGCGAGACCTGGTCTTGCACGATGAGCTCATCCACAACAGTGTGCTCATGGGCATTAAGCTGTCTGGCGCGCATCGCCTGCCGTTTGCGCACAATGACTGGGAAGCGCTGGACGAAGTCCTATCACGCCAACGCCATGAGTTTGAACGCGTGCTTATCGTGGTAGAAGGTTTGTACGGCATGGACGGCGACATCCCTGACCTGCCGCGTTTTATCGAGGTCAAGAACCGTCACCGCGCGTTCTTGATGGTAGACGAGGCCCACTCGTTCGGCGTGTTGGGTGAGCGAGGTTACGGCCTGCGTGAGTACTTTAACCTGGCCGGTAAAGACGTTGATATCTGGATGGGCACCTTCAGCAAGGCGCTGGCAGGCTGTGGCGGCTATATCGCCGGCGAAGCCGCACTGGTTGAACACCTTAAGTTTTTGGCCCCAGGCTTTTTGTACAGCGTGGGCATGGCCCCTACCCTGGCCGCTGCATCACTAACGGCCTTGCGCCGCATGCAGCAAGAACCGCAGCGCGTTCACGATTTACAAAAACGCGCCGCCTACTTTTTGCAGCAAGCCCGCGCCGCCGGTGTAGACACGGGTTTTAGCATGGGCATGGCGGTAATCCCTGTTATTACGGGCAGCACGGTGTCAGCGTTAAAGCTGTCAGAAGCCCTTTTTGACGCCGGCATAAACGTACTACCCATCCTGTACCCCGCCGTCCCCGAAAAAGCCGCCCGCTTGCGTTTCTTCATGAGCTGTCGGCACACGATAGAGCAAATCGACTATACGATTGCGACGTTGAAGAAAGTGATCTAACAAAAGCGGGCCGCTTGTGCTTTTTTAACGGATGCCAGTGCGCGGTTGAGAAAATAGACTGCGCCGGGGGTACTTAGCAAGAATTTATCTGAGCGCGGTTATTTAGCCAAGATGAAAACCACCTCGATCTGAGGCGGCTATGCTGTATGCAAGGGGCAGGATTAGCGGCACGGACTTACTACAAGAATACGTCTTCGACCCGCTGGGCCGTTACTACGTTGCATATCCAGCGTTCAAGATCACCAGCATCAGCTTTTTTAATCTTCATATCAGCCCACTCGGGCAGCATTTCAAACTTTATTTTGATCTGTGCCCGCAGCATATCGTGCACGCCCTCTCTGCGACCTTCTTCTCGGCCTTTTTGCAAACCTAGCTGCATACCTTGTTTAATTCCGTTTCGCTCAAAGCTCGTGATGAAGGTCATATTGAGATCCTTTTTGAGTGATTGTATTTCTTGATAAAAAATTTCCTGAAAGTGGGCGGGCAAGACTAAAAACCAGTCGATAATCCGCGCGAGCTGCTGCATATCATGCGGCGCATAGGAAAGCTGAGAAAGAAAACGAAAAAGCCTGATTTTGGCATCAACCCTGGGCGCGCCCTTACGGTGCTTTTCGGCTAAAAGCTGCGCCATAACCACCATCGTAAATGAGTTTTCTTGCGCAGATTTTTCGAGATAATCCCACAATTTGAACCAGTGGCGCAAGTGCACGACGGGGAACCGAAAATGGGTACGGCATCCATGAAATTCACGCACATACTCCATGAATGGCCTCCCGCCTTGGCTCGCAGTAAGGACGCATAAACTAAAGAGCTCTCCAGGTTTTTGCAAGCTTTTGCATGTATCCGCATGATCTTGCAAGTGACGGTCAAAGATGCGACGAACGTAGTCGTACACACGCAGTGGGGTTCGATTTCGTAGGCGGCGACCCACGCGGCCGCTTTGTACTTCAACGTGCACGAATACTGACACTGGGGACGTGCCATTTGTCTGTATTGCTGCGAGCGCGTCGACATAGCGACGCCCCGATTTGCCACGTCCAGACGAGGCCTGAAATTCTTTATCGAGAAAAACAGGTGGATGCGACTAATCGATTACGGCGTGTAGCGTTGGTGCAAATAAAGCAACGAAACCATCAAAATAATGCGCAAGCGCTTCCTTCCAAGGGCTGTCATAATCGCAGGGAGTGTCGGCCATTTGATCTGCTCTGGGTAGACCAAAGCGAGCACTTTAAGCCTGATCTTCCGTCTCCAACAGACGTAATTTCCGAAGGTAACATCATGGAAGCGCTGAGCCGTTCCAGGCACTTTACCGGCAGTTTCTGGCTGAAAGCTGTTGAGACTAATCCTGTAGCGGCGAGCGGTGCGTGTTCGATTGTGCGCGTCTGAGCTTTGTTTTCATGGATCTTGGAGCTGAATAATATAAGCAGCGCCGTCGAGTACGCGGCGACTATTTGCCTACAACACCCCCATGCCCTTCAGAAACGCGATCGACAATTCATGCGCTGGCAGGTCTCCTACCTGTTCTTGACCTTGACCTTGCCCCAGCCTTTGCCTCACGCTTGACCCCATTCCCAACTCCGCCCCTTGCTCTACCCCTTGCAAACGACCTGACACCGAAGGCCGCAACGATTGGTTGGCCCAGTAGAAATAATCTGTCGTGCCATCAGGCTCTCCCATACTGGCATACACCGCAGGCATGATGGGCACATGGTCGCCAAACACACACATACCACCCGGGCGACCAAGGCTATCCAGCGTGGCTGATACGGACTGCATCATGCGATCGGCATTGACGATATGCCGGGCATAAGCCACGACATCATCACACCCGGATGGTAGCGGCTGAGTGAAGTAGTGTTGCTGTTCGCCATCCGCTACGGTTTCCCAATCAAGTGGGCCGTGGTTTTCCATGGTGATGGCGTAGATGAACAAAGGCTGCCGTCCGTCGTCACCTCTCGCTTCGCCAAGCAGCGCCGCGATTTTATCGGCGACGGCTTCGTCCGAAATATAGGGCCCGAAGCGCTTGGCATCCGGAAACGCCTCTTGCCCAAGAAAAACATCAAACCCCATACCCGGAATCGTCAGAGTACGACGATAAAACTCTGCAACGTAAGGGTGCACGCAAATGGTTTTATATCCCAGGCTGCGCAGATAAGTGGCGATTGTCGGCACCGCATGCCGCGCGTACCGGCGATAAGGGTTGTAGCGGTGTACCCCCAATCGCGCAGGGTCCACGCCCGAGATCACCGCGTACTCGGTACGTACAGTATTGGCACCCCAGGCAGGAACATGTAGCCGCCCCTTGCCCTGCGCTTGCCCGCCCAAGGTGTCAAAGGCAGACAACAGCTCAGGCTTTGCCGTGGAGAATGTTCGACGAAGGTCGAAGAACGATTCGCATTGCAGCATGACGAGGTCTGGTCGGTCGGTTGAACCAAGCGGCATGCGCACGCCGCCGGAAGCGTTCGCGACATGATTTGCTGCGTCTACCACCTGAACCGTGGCCCTCTCCAGATGGCGTGTCGAGGAGCCCTCGCCCACGCCAGTCACCGCTGCCGCAGCAGGGTCACGCCCCGCGCCCTTACTTGCTTTAATCTCTTTCGTCTCTTTCGCGTTGAGAAGCTTTCTGAACGGCGCGCACTCATCAACCGGCGGCCGCACGCTTTCTTCTTGCCTGTAACGCCACAAGAAGTACAGAAAGCCCAGTTTGCGTTGATCTTGCCCGGCATTAAAGCTAACTGGCAACGGGGCCCGACCTGCCGCAGCCAAAAGCGCTGCGCCGACGGCGACAAAACCCACCATCACAACCAGTAATTGCAACACCCGCCCCAACCAGGAAACCTGCCATGCTTCAGGCAATATCCTCGTTACCCAGGCGACAGCGGAAAGGTTAAGCGCTGGCTCAAAATACAGGCCCACCGCAAGCGCCAGCCCATAACTCAGGGTCGCCAGCACGGCATTACGCACACCGAAAAACGGTAAATACAGCCGGGGGTATTTAATGGTGTCAGTAAAGTATTCAAAATCGGGGTAAATAAACGGCTCGCGCAGCATTACCCATTTGATGTTGCCGATTTCTATCAGTAAAAACAGAAAGGCCAGCAGGTTTATCGCACCAAACCAGGGGCGCTGAAACACAAGCAGCATAAGGCCAAAGAATGCCGTCCACAGCCCCACATGAACCAGCAAAGCTTGCCATCCGCGAATTATGGGGTGGACTGGCCGCGGCAAGGCCACCCACTCAAGGGCAAAGCTAAGTGCCAGGCCCAACAGCCATGGGGCCCATAACGACGACAGAAGTGATGTATTACTCACTGTACCCAAGTCGGTTCAGTATCCAGCCCGAGAAGGCGGAGGGGATCACGCCTAACAGCCAGCAGCCAAAATTGAGCGGAAACGGAAAGCTGATGCGCGCCTTGTTGCGCGCCAACCCAGCCTTGATGACGCGGGCAGCTTTTTGTGGTGGCCAAAGAAATGGCTTGGGGCCCGCCATGCCATCACACATGTCAGACTTAACATAGCCAGGCAATATGACATTGACCTTGACGCCATCAGGTTCCAGCCAGGTGCGCATGGCCTCGCCATAGGCACTGATGGCCGCCTTGCTGGCGCTATAGCTTGGGGTAATGGGTAGGCCTCGGTACGCGGCCAGCGAGCTCAGCAGAGCGATTTGCCCGGCGTTGCGGGCACGCATGGAAGGCAGCACACCTTGTACCGTTGCCAACGCTGCCTTGACGTTAACATCAAGCAGTCGCTGGATGTCTTCCCAGGTTTCGCCCCGGCGCTCTGGCCCGGTATCGATATTAACGCCCGCGTTAACAATGACCAGATCGGGTGGCGTGCTTGCCGACACATCGCCCAACCATGCGATCAACGCGTCCGTGTCACGGATATCCAACACTTTGGTAATAACCTGGCTGCCCTTGTGCGTACATATGGCGGCGAGCTCTCGAAGCCGGTCTTGCCGGCGTCCTTGCAGTATCAGAGTAACGCCTGGCGCCGCGTAAGTTTCTGCCAAAGCCCCGCCAATACCGCCGGTTGCACCGGTAATCAGTACGGTTGATGGTGCTGCTGTCATGCGGACAGCGCTTCCAAGGGCGATTTTTCGGCCATGAGCCGCTCTACGGAACGTTCGACTGCCATGCGTATGCTGTCCTCCGAATAAAAGCCGCCGTTAATCTGCGTAGTATGAATAACGACGTTGCGGAAATGATGAAACAACCTCATGTCGGGCATTTGCAGCTCTTGCCAGAACTCATCAAGCTGCCCCTGAAAGGTTAACCCGGCCATATCATAAATAGGCTGGCCCAGCGCAATAAGTGGGCGCGCATGCCACAGGGCCGACCCTCCTACCGTACTGTTAACCGTGATAACGCCTGTTGCATGGCTGAGCAGTGTGGGCAGGTTGCCGCTTTCTAAAAATACCACGCGATGCTGTATGTCTAGCTCTTTTGCGAGCGCCATCGCATTGCGCTCATGATGCACCAGGCCGGGATCCAAGGGATGATTTTTAATCACCAGCCAGGCATCTGCCGGAGCTTTGGCAGCAAAGGAACGCATAACGCGATCCATGAAGTGAGACATGTTTTCAAAGCAGGAGTGCAGGCGAATTTGCGTGTCGCTGTCGAGCTGCAACGGCAGCAGGTAAAACACGCGGTCTTTGCGCACCAGGCTTGCGATGGCATCGGCGTCTCGCCGCTTGCGGCCACCTAAACGCACTGCGCGTTTGACGTAGCCGCTGTATTCAGTCCAGACACTGTGAGGCGCGTGGCTGACATACTCAGGAAACGCCCACCGGTTGCGCAAGCTGCATACGTGGTAAAGCACATCATGCCAGGCACGGGCGCTAAACGACCCGCCAAACGTCTCGCCATTGCGATAGTTTGGCACCTTGCGACCAGCTTCAAGATAAAACTCAGGATTTTTAGGCAACAGCGAATGAGCATTGACGCCACTGCGTTCTAGCGTCAGCCAGAACGGACGAAAATACCCCTCTTCGTAGACATGCGTACGCAGCCCATTTTGCCTGGCCAGCTCAATGGCGGGCTTATGCACGGGGCGCTGATCACCAAACAATACGATGTCGGTAATGCCGTGGGTCTGGTAATAGTCTTGGTAGAAGTCAGCAAGCCCGTCTACCGAGCCCGCCCAAGGCGTGGCCTGGCCAGCGCGCCAGAAGGCTGCGTCACCACCATTGAAATTAATTTTAGAGACGTCTTGCCCTTGGGCTTTCAGCTTTTCGCCGAGCCGTGAAAAAAAAGGGGAACAGACTCCCTGAAGAAACAAAAACGAACGCGTCATTGAATACGTAGTGACTACTGCGGAAATATCCCGGCCAAGTCGGATCAGTCGCACTGACTAATTATTAATGTGCTGAACCGCAGACATAACAGGACGCAAAAGATGCCATTGTATCAAACACTAGATGCTGACCGGGAGCTTATGGCTGTTGCCCACTTATGCGCTACCACTGGAGATGCCACACAACTGGCGTCAGCAGTAACGACACGCACTGCGCGTTCCAGCAACTGGATGTCAGCTTCATGCTGCCGGGCTACATGAGGGTCTTCGAAAAAAATGACGCGCTGGCAGCGGCGATCTAGTACAAGCTCGGCGATTTGGGCATCGCCGCCCAGTGGGCCACTGAGGTAGGGTTGTACCCACGGCGTTTCTCGTGGCCAACCGCGTGACCAGGCCAGTTCATTAAGACGCCCGCTGGTCGTGCCAGTACCTACCCGGTTTGCGAACTGCGACAGCAGGTCAAAATGCTGGTCTGCAAACTCAACCATTTGCCCCTTGAGGGCATCGTGGGCAATGAGTGCGACGGTTTGATGGCCAAGCTCGAAAACGTCATTAAGCTTGGGGTCTGCCGGCAGCCCTCGGCTGATGCGTTCGATTTCTATCCATTCAATGGCACCAAGCAGGGTTGATACAAAGGGCCGCCCGTGTGTGATGCACTGCCGTTTGAGGGCGAGAGCTTCAGGAAAGATGGAAGAAGGATCCACGGGGTCAATAAGGTAGATAGCGCCGTCAAATGGCGTACCACCGTCTTCGCCTTCAGTGACGCGGGCAACCAGCTTCATGAGCCCGCCCTCGCGACCATAGGGGTAGCGAACTAGCCCCGGATACCCCTGCAGAAGATCAGAGCGCTCGATGGCGTCACAGGTACGCCCGACGGTGTACAGCTCAACCCCGAGCTCGCGCAAGCCGCCTGCGGAGCGCTGCAGCCATTTGAACAGGGTTGCGTCTGCACCCTCGTGGTGAAGACGGTTGGCGGCAAGACCGAAACGCAAAATACTGGAAGATGACACGCGTGACCCTGGAGTGCTTCAGATTGGTTGATACGTATTGCATCAGACTGGATGATGCAGAGTAACTGAGACGGATTACGTCGACGTTACTTTAGCCTGACTTATACCGTAAAAGACTCACCGCACCCGCAGGTGGCTTTTTCATTGGGGTTGCTGAAGCGAAAGCCTTCGTTAAGCCCCTCTCGACCGTAATCAAGCTGCGTGCCTTCAAGAAAGGGAAGGCTTTTTGGGCTGACGAACACCTTGACGCCATGCTGCTCGAAAACAATGTCTTCGGCATCAACGTCATCAACATAATCTAGCTTGTAAGCCATGCCCGAGCACCCGGTAAGGCGCACGCCGAGCCGTAGGCCTACGCCCTGCCCGCGTTTTTCTATGTAACGATTGATATGGTCAGCCGCCCGTTCTGTAAGCGTAATAGCCATAATTACCTCTGATGTTTGGTTTGGTAATCCTGGATTGCCGCTTGAATAGCGTCTTCAGCCAGGACGGAACAGTGGATTTTTATCGGTGGCAACGCCAGCGCTTCGGCGATTTGCGTATAGCTGATCTGCCCTGCCTGCTGAGGCGTTTTGCCGATAACCCATTCTGTTGCCAGGGAGCTGGCTGCGATGGCGCAGCCGCACCCGTAGGTTTTGAACCGTGCATCCTTAATGATACCCGACGCGTCAACCATAATCTGCAATTTGATGACATCACCCTGAGACGGCGCACCCACCAGTGCGGTGCCGACGTCTGGGTTAGCCGCATCGAACGAGCCCACGTTGCGCGGGTTTTCGTAATAATCAAGAACTTTAGCGTTATACGATTGCATAGCCCTACACTGCCCACTGTACGGCGTTAACGTCTACACCCGCCTGGGCCATTTCCCAAAGCGGTGACATGGCGCGCAGCCAGGCGACTTTCTCGCTGATAATATCGACAGCGGTGTCGACATCTTGTTCGGTGGTGAAGCGCCCCAACGAAATACGCAGCGAGCTGTGTGCCAGTTCGTCGCTGCGACCAATGGCTCGCAACACGTATGAAGGCTCTAGACTGGCAGACGTGCAGGCCGAGCCGCTTGAAACCGCAAGCCGCTTGAGCGACATCATGAGCGACTCGCCTTCAATGTAATTGAAACTAACATTAAGATTGTGTGGCACGCGCTGGTTAAGCTCGCCATTAAGATACACCTCGGGTATAGCCGACAAGCCCGCCCACAGCCTGGCCTGCAACTGACAAATGCGCTGGCTTTCTTCATGAAGTGATTGCCCTGCCAGTTGAAAGGCTTCGCCCATGCCCACAATTTGGTGGGTAGCCAGGGTACCCGAACGCATGCCGCGCTCGTGCCCGCCACCGTGCATTTGCGCCATAATGCGGGCGCGCGGTTTGCGTCGTACGTATAGAGCACCTATACCTTTAGGGCCATAGGTTTTGTGCGCTGAAAACGACATAAGGTCAACGTTGACGGCCTGCAGGTCTATGGCAACCTTGCCAGTGGCCTGGGCAGCATCAACGTGAAACATAACGCCTTTTTCACGGCAAATTTCACCCAACGCAGCAATATCTTGTATAACGCCGATCTCGTTGTTAACCAGCATGACCGACGCGATGGTGGTGTCGGAGCGCAAGGCGTTGCGGAACACCTCCGCATCGACCAGGCCGTTTTCTTGTACATCTAGAAAACTAACCTCGAAGCCCTGGCGTTCGAGCTCGTGGCAGGTATCTAACACCGCCTTGTGCTCGGTTTTGAGTGTAACAATGTGCTTGCCGCGCCCGACATGAAACTGTGCCGCGCCTTTAATTGCAAGGTTATCAGACTCTGTGGCACCTGAAGTAAAGATGATTTCGCGCGGGTCGGCGTTAACCAGTTGGGCTACCTGGCCACGAGCGCGCTCAACAGCCTCTTCGGCGTCCCAACCATAGGCATGGCTGTTGGACGCAGGGTTACCGAACCGCTCGTAAAGCCACGGCACCATGGCATCAACCACGCGCGGGTCTACCGGCGTGGTTGCTGAATAATCAAGATAGATGGGGTGTGACGTCATTAAAAGTACTCCGGGGCCGTGTCGCTATGCATTGATTATATGAGCCCTATACCGCTGCAAACAATTGGCGTCAGACGGCCCCAGCCATGAAGACGCCAGCAACGACATATTTACTGCGCTGCCCCGCACACGGCATTGGCGACAAGCTTAACTTGTAAAAGCCATCGCCATGGGAGCACCCGGCGCACGATGTACGCGAATTGGTACCTCTTGCCCGTTGTTGGCTTCTTGCAACTGACGCATCCGTTCTTGGTCGGCCAGGTCTTGCAATGAGACAGAATCAAGAAAATCGATCATTTTGCGGTTTAACGAGGCCCATAGCTCATGCGTCATGCATTTGCCGGAACTGCCGTTACGCCCGATATTGCAGTTTTCTTTGCCACCACAGTTGGTGGTATCCATAGGCTCATCGACCGCAAAGATAACGTCAGCCACGGTGATATTGCGCGCCAGCTTGGCCAACGAATACCCGCCGCCAGGGCCTCGCATGCTGTCGACCAGCTCGTGCCGACGCAACTTACCGAATAATTGCTCTAGATAGGAAAGTGAGATGTTCTGACGTTTACTGATGGCGGCCAGAGTGACCGGCCCGCTGTGCTGCCGGAGCGCCAGATCAATCATGGCGGTAACAGCGAAACGGCCTTTGGTGGTTAAACGCATGGTGCGCTCCTTTTAATACCCGACTAATTAGGTCAAGTATATCACAATACCCGACTAATTTTGTAGGGTAATCGGGAAAAAGCACTGTGCAGGACGCCTGCTTTCTCCAAGCAAGTCGCGGATCGGCTTTGCGTTAGCGCAACGGCACGCAAATGATTAAGCGGCTTGGATTCTCGACCCAGGCAATCTAGCGTGAAGCCGGGACGGTTACCGGCGTTTGCAGCTTGAACCCAAGACGCACGAATGCATAACGCAGCAGTGCGATGAAGCATACAGAATCACGCCCATAAAACAAAAGCCGCGCCCGATAATTGGCGCGGCTTTGTTTGCGAGAATGCCCCGCAAAGGGGTACAACAAAAGTTGCGGTAGAATGGTGCTTACGCGGCCTGGTACTGAAGTGCCCGCTTGCGTACAAGCTCGAGCACGCCCTGACAGGCATCTTCGAGATAGTCGAGCACTTTGGCGAAGCCATCTGGGCCACCGTAGTAAGGATCAGGCACCGTCGCTTCTTCGAACTCGTTGGCAAAGCGCATAAGTAGCATGAGCTTGTGCTGGTATATTTTGGGACACTGTTGTTGCAGTGCGGAGAGGTTTTCCCAATCCATTGCCAAAATAAGGTCGAATTCGCGGAAGTCATCGGCGGTTACCTGCCGAGCGACGCATTGCGAAAGATCGTAGCCACGCTTGCGCGCAGCAGCCTGGGCACGGGCGTCTGGCGCCTCGCCAATATGGAAGCCGTGGGTACCGGCGGAATCGACACCAATGGCGCCCGAAAGCCCCGCCTCGTCGACGATATGACGGAATACGCCTTCTGCGCTCGGTGAGCGGCAGATATTACCCATGCAAACGAAAAGTACCTTAGTCATCATAGACGAGAGTGTGAGGGAAAACCCGTTGTAAGGCAAGGCTTTTTGCAGAACCACAACGAGTTCTAAAGCCTTGTTGACAATAATTGAGAAACGGCAAAGTGCTGGGGTTTAATGCTGCTGTGTACAACCTACCCGATACTGATAACAAGCCGTGCGAAATGCTGTGTGGGCCAATATTTACGCACTGCAGCAAAAACTAATGGCTGCAAGAAAGCCCACAAGATCGTTATGGTAAACCCTAGGTAATTGGAAAGCAATAACTGTTTTGAAACGGCGCAGCGGTTACCCGTAATTATCATGAACTTATTACAGATTGTTGGTTGTTTCCAACAATTTACAAAAAATATCCGCTACCTGCGCATCGCATGACCCCGTCACAGTAGAACTCAGGCTTGAGGGCATCAAACGCCCGCTCAGGTTGATCTGGGAGTATTGCAGCCCCAGCTCGCACGAAGGCGTCAAAAAAATCACCTTAAGGACACGCGTCCGACCTGCCACACGAAAAGGTCTGAAGAACCATTCTTAAAATACCTCATTCAAGATGCGTATGCGTAGCAATCATAGGCGTGAACACAAAACTCCAGACACTTCCAGCCGATACCTGATATTGGCGGCCACAGCCCATCGTCTACCCCGTCTACGTCATCGCCTACCCAGCGCATGACTCCCGCGTGCCGTGCCCGGAAGCGCTGGGGCCGGCATGCGTCAAATCAAGACAACAGCGCCCTCTCTTTGAGCCGGTTGAGTGCATCGCGCGCTGCCGCCGCCTGCTCAAACTCCAGGTTTTTGGCATGATCGGTCATTAATGCGCTTAGTCGCCGCATCTCGCGGGCCAGTGCTTTGTCATCACGCAATATTTCGAGTGGAATATCATCATCAGGCCTGGGCTGCACAGGCGCGCCCATGACGCCATCAATCAGTTCACGTACGGCCTTGTTGACGCCGCGTGCGGTAATGCCGTGCTCTTCATTAAATGCCAACTGTTTGAGACGTCGCCTTTCGGTCTCGTCCATGGCCCGCCGCATCGAATCGGTAATACGATCGGCGTACAAAATGGCGTGCCCGTTGATATTACGCGCTGCCCTGCCTATGGTCTGGATCAGGCTGCGCTCTGACCGCAAAAAGCCTTCTTTGTCGGCGTCGAGTATGGCCACCAGTGAAACTTCAGGGATATCAAGCCCCTCACGCAGCAAGTTAATACCTACCAGCACGTCAAATATACCGAGCCTGAGGTCGCGAATAATTTCAACGCGCTCTACCGTATCAATATCAGAATGCAGGTAACGCACTTTAAGGCCGCTTTCCACCAGATAGTCGGTAAGGTCCTCCGACATGCGCTTGGTCAGCGTGGTAACCAGTACACGCTCGCCCGCGGCAATACGTAGTTT
Source organism: Pusillimonas sp. ANT_WB101 (assembly GCF_008369125.1). Classification (NCBI taxonomy): domain Bacteria; kingdom Pseudomonadati; phylum Pseudomonadota; class Betaproteobacteria; order Burkholderiales; family Alcaligenaceae; genus Pusillimonas; species Pusillimonas sp. ANT_WB101. The sequence goes on from NZ_VOAY01000001.1 coordinate 1,329,563, forward strand.
GGCTTCACCCAGCAAATCATCAACCTGCGTTACGGCAGGCCGTATTTCTACCAAGGGATCAACCAGGCCTGTGGGTCGCACCACCTGCTCTACGACATTATCGGCGTGCTCGTGTTCGTATACAGATGGAGTTGCCGATACAAACACGCACTGTCGCATGCGCTGCTCAAACTCTTCAAGTTTTAGCGGCCGGTTATCCATGGCGGAAGGTAGGCGAAAGCCGAATTGCACCAGGGTAGATTTGCGTGAACGGTCACCCCTGTACATGGCACTTAACTGCCCCATGGTGACGTGGCTTTCGTCGATAAACATGAGGGCGTCGCGAGGCAGGTAGTCAATAAGTGTTGGCGGAGGGTCACCGGGTGCTGCACCTGAAAGATGCCTGGAGTAGTTTTCAATGCCTTTGCAAAACCCCAGCTCCTGCATCATTTCCAGATCAAAACGGGTACGCTGCTCCAGCCTTTGCGCTTCGACCAGCTTGCCCTCTTGCGTTAGCAAGGCCAAACGCTCGCGCAATTCAACTTTAATGGTTTCGATGGCACGCAATATGGTTTCGCGCGGCGTCACGTAATGCGAGCTTGGAAACACCGTAAAGCGGGGGATTTTCTGGCGTATCTTGCCAGTGAGCGGGTCAAACATCTGCAGCGATTCGATTTCGTCATCGAATAGCGTAATGCGCAAGGCCAGCTCGGCGTGTTCTGCCGGGAACACATCAATGGTTTCGCCACGCGCCCGGAAATTGCCTCGGGTAAATTCGACGTCGTTGCGCTCGTACTGCATGGCGACCAGCCGACCCAGCAGTTGCTGACGCGGAATGCGATCACCACAACGCAGCGTAAGCACCATGGCGTGATAGTCGCCCGGGTTACCTATACCGTAAATACAGGAGACGGTACCCACAATGATGGTGTCGCGGCGCTCAAGCAGGCTTTTGGTGGCCGACAGCCGCATCTGCTCGATGTGCTCATTGATGGATGAGTCTTTCTCGATGAAGAGATCACGCGCCGCCACGTAGGCTTCGGGCTGATAGTAGTCGTAATACGACACAAAGTACTCAACGGCATTACGCGGAAAAAACTCGCGCATTTCAGCATATAGCTGAGCCGCCAGCGTTTTGTTGGGCGCAAGCACGATGGCCGGTCTGCCCGTGCGGGCGATGACGTTGGCCATGGTGTAGGTTTTGCCTGAGCCAGTTACCCCTAGCAGGGTCTGAAACATAAGCCCATCATCAATGCCATCAACCAGGGCATCGATGGCCGCCGGCTGGTCACCGGCCGGGGGATACGGCTGGTAAAGTTGAAACGGGCTGCCTTCAAACTCAAGAAAACCGGGGGCTGCAAGATTAACACTAACCATCGCGTACTAGACTTTTTAAGGGTAAACCCCTTATTATCACATTAATACTCTTTCTTTTCCCCACTACTTTTTGCTTCCCTAACATGACATCTCTCTTTGAAGGCGTCGAACTGGCGCCGCGCGATCCTATTCTTGGTCTTAACGAACAATATAACGCCGATGCGCGCACCAGCAAGGTCAACCTTGGTGTAGGTGTTTATTATGACGACCAAGGGCGCATTCCGCTGCTCGACGCCGTCCGCAAGGCCGAAGACGCCTTGGTACAAGCGCACTCGCCGCGCGGCTATCTGCCTATCGACGGCATCCCCGGCTACAACTCGGGCGCGCAAGCCCTGCTGCTTGGCAAAAACTCTCCTCTGCTGGCCTCGGGCCGTGTGCTAACAGCACAAACCCTGGGTGGTACGGGTGCCCTCAAAATTGGTGCTGACTTCCTCAAGCTATTGCTGCCCAACTCCAAAGTTGTCATCAGCAACCCCAGCTGGGAAAACCACCGTGCACTGTTCCAGGCCGCAGGCTTTACGGTAGACACCTACCCCTACTATGACGCTGCTACGCATGGCCTGGACTTTGCCGGCATGCTCAGCGGTCTGCAGGCGCTGCCCGAAAAAACCATTGTGGTGCTGCACGCTTGCTGTCACAACCCCACGGGTGTTGATCCTACACTTGATCAATGGAAGCAGATCGTTGAAGTGGTCAAGCAAAAAAATCTTGTACCTTTTGTCGACATTGCTTACCAAGGCTTTGGTGACGGGCTCGAAGAAGACGCTGCTGTTGCGCGTCTGTTTGCTGACAGCGACCTCACCATGCTGATCAGCTCGTCTTTCTCCAAGTCGTTCTCACTGTATGGCGAACGCGTGGGTGCGCTCACTTTAGTATGCTCGTCCAAAGAAGAAAGCACACGCGTGCTCAGTCAGCTCAAGCGCGTTATTCGCACCAACTACTCCAACCCACCTACACATGGCGGCAAAATTGTGGCGTCGGTGCTAAACACGCCTGAGCTTAATGATGTCTGGACGGCAGAGCTTGCAAGCATGCGTGATCGCATCCGCACTATGCGAACTCAGTTGGTCGAAAAGCTAAAGGCGAATGGCGTCAGCCAGGACTTTGACTTCGTCCTGAAGCAGCGCGGCATGTTCTCGTATTCCGGCCTGACATCCGAACAGGTTGATCGTCTGCGCGAAGAACACGGTGTATACGCGGTCAGCAGTGGCCGTATTTGCGTTGCTGCACTAAACAGCGGCAATATTGATGCCGTGGCCAAAGCGATTGCGGCGGTTATCGCCTAGTCGTTTAGCCCTGGGGCCAGTACACCGCGAAGTAGCGGCCTGGCCCTCTATGCTTTCCCAAATGCTCCGTCTCATGCAGTGAGCCACACCCCAAAATTGGACACAGATCCAATCCTTGGGGTGGATCAGCTCAAATCAGCTCGAGCCCTGCGAAGTTAAACGTTTTCTCTTAACTTCGTGTCCAGAAGATTAATTTCTCTCCAGGCGTCATAAGCCGTCCAGCTTCTGGGGGTCAGTTCACGCATGCCGTCGGAGCATTTTGTTGGCGTGCGCAAATTGAATCCACTTCGTTCTTAATTAGCACTTTAGCCTGATGAATTCCGGCCAGATTCAAGGCGTATTCACGATATATTTACTTGTTTTAAGTCCACTCTGGCCGCTGTAAAACCCGCTTTAATTGGCCAATGCCAAGAGATACGCGGTCAAAACGGGCCAAAACCGCTTAAAACCCTTATGTCGCTTGATCTTCCGGCAAATATGTTGCAGAATTCAGACTGTATAAAAATACAGTTCGGAAGACTATGGCCGTCAAACTCACCGCTCGTCAGCAACAAATACTCGATTTGATCCGCAGCGAGATCATACGCACGGGTTTTCCACCCACGCGTGCCGAAATCGCCAGCGTACTGGGTTTCCGCTCGCCCAACGCTGCCGAAGATCATCTTAAGGCGCTTGCCCGCAAAGGAGCTATCGAGCTAACTCCTGGCGCGTCACGCGGAATCCGGCTTACCGAAACAGGCCCGGTCGGGGGCCTCGCTGCCGATTTGGGCGGCTCTTCGCTTTCCAGAGCCTTTGCGCCGCTATTGGTGCCGCTCGTCGGGCGTGTGGCCGCGGGTAGCCCCATACTGGCGGCTGAACACGTTGAGCGTGAAGTCGGTATCGAACCTTCTTTGTTTACCCAAACCCCAGACTACCTATTACGGGTGCGCGGCCTAAGTATGCGTGATGCAGGCATACTTGATGGCGACTTGCTGGCGGTACGCAAGTCACCTGAAGCCCGAAACGGCCAGATTGTCGTTGCACGGCTGGGTGATGAGGTTACGGTTAAGCGGTTTTCGCGTCACGGCCGCCATATACAACTGCTGCCTGAAAACCCCGATTTCGAGCCTATTAACGTAAGCTCTGATGACGAATTTTCTCTGGAAGGGATTGCTGTTGGGTTAATTCGCAGCACGCCGCTGCAGTAATTACTTGGCGCTTCAGCAAACTTGCACGCCTTACTTGGCGCTGTAACGGGCAGCTTGCCCGGCCTACAGCGCCCGCTGTATGCACAGATTATTTAGCTACGGCCAATGCAACGCGCGCACGGTAATGATGCCAACATATATTTTTATTATTGTCGGGTGCACATCGTACCTAACTGGCATTAATCAAAAACCGCCTCAAGCCGCTCGGCATCCAACGCCTTAAGTGCCCACCCCTGAAGCGTTGCAGTATCTGCCTGCGCAATGCGGGTAGCTACCCACGCCGGCAACTGACCAAACCGGCGCTCAAGCATTGCTGACAGCAGCCGTGCGGCGCTGTTTCTGCCTTCTTGACGTCCTTCTTCACGACCTTTTTGCAGGCCACGGGCCTCACCCAAACGTTCGATGCTAGTTACATAAGGCATGTTAAGCTCCGTTTCTATTGCTCCTACGGCCTGTTCAAAGGCCGGTTCAAGATCTTTGGGAAGACACATTATCCAGTCGATAATGCGGAATAGCTGCTGGATGCGCCGGCGATCGTAACGATGCTGAAACAGCAAGCGAATAAGCCTGACTTTAGTCAACAAGCGCTCGCTTGCGCCATGATGCGCCTGGGCATCTAGCTGGGCCATTACCACTAAAGCAAACGGATTGAGCGCCGCAAGATCAACCAATGACACTCTGTCATCCTCCCAACGGCGCAAGTGTACGACGGGAAAACGAAAACACATTTGACATTTGCCTAGACGTTGACGGTGCACCAATACGGATGGCCCGCCTGTGCTTGAAGTAAGAATGACCAGGCTATAAAACGAAGTATTCCTGGCCTCAAGCTCGATTCGGTCTGAAGAACCCACGCCCACCATTTTCTGTCGCACGTAGCGGTCCCATATGCGATAAAAATACGTGAACATGCGTTGAGCCAGCTGGGCAAGGCTTGTGCCGCTTGGCGGGCCGCTTTCAACTTCAACATGCACCAGAACCCAGGCCTGGCCATTATCAAGACGATGCAGCTTGACGAGTTTGTCAGCATAGCGACGACCATTTGGCGAGTCGGGGGCAAGGGCTTGCAGCTCTGTATCAAGAAACACCGGTGCGACGGACCAGTCAATAAGCACATGCAATTCGGGCGCCAGTAACGCGACGAAATCTTCAAAAAAGTAATTAAGCGCCTCTTTCCAGGGGCTGTCGTAATCAGTGGCTTGCGTTGACATCGGAAGCTTTAGGCTATTGTTGCAGGAGACACTACTTTAATGTCGCGCCCTACTGCCCCACGCGCTTGAAGCTAGGCAATATCCATCCGTAAATGTCCTGATTGCCCCTGCGGTTTATGACGCAAAAAAACCCCGCCTTGCCCTGAATTTACGCCTGTTTGGACATTGTCCAAACAGGCATGTTGTTCAGTTGCAGGACGAGGTTTCAGGCTTGCAGTGTGATCGATTAGTGCTTGATCAAACCATCAGACCCAACATCGGTAACGGGGTTGGCGCGAGCCGCTGCCGCGGCCTCTGCCGCCAGACGAGCCACTTCTTCGTCAGACAACGGCGTTGGCATGGTTTCGAGTGCCACTTCAAGTACGCGATCGATCCAGCGCACAGGAATGATTTCGAGGTGGTTCTTTACGTTGTCTGGGATCTCGGCGAGATCTTTGACGTTTTCCTCAGGAATCATTACTGTTTTGATGCCACCACGGTGCGCCGCCAGCAGCTTTTCTTTCAGGCCACCGATGGGGAGCACTTCGCCGCGCAAGGTGATCTCACCCGTCATGGCCACATCTGCGCGCACTGGGATGCCAGTAAGCGCCGATACCATGGCAGTGGTGATGGCAATACCTGCAGACGGCCCGTCTTTGGGTGTTGCCCCTTCAGGAAAGTGCACGTGCAGGTCACGCTTTTCGAAGGCCGTGTTGCCGATGCCCCATTTTTGGGCACGCGACCGCACGACGGTACGCGCAGCTTCAACGGACTCTTTCATGACGTCGCCCAATGAACCGGTGCGCTGCACCAGGCCTTTACCCGGCATGTCTGCAACCTCAATAGTGAGCAGATCACCACCGACTTCAGTCCAGGCCAGACCAGTAACTTGACCGACCTTGTTCTCTTTTTCGGCCAGGCCATAGCTAAACCGTCGCACACCAAGAAAGTCTGCCAGGTTTTCGGCCGTGACATCTACATGCTCAACGGGCTGAGCTGTTTGACTTTTGGCTTTCTTTTTGGCAACGACCGGGTTTTTGCTGAGCAAGCGCTTGACCACTTTACGACAGATTTTGCTGATTTCGCGCTCGAGCGCCCGCACACCTGCTTCGCGAGTGTAATAACGCACAATGTCACGAATGGCAGACTCTTCGATGCTGAGCTCGCCTTCTTGCACGCCGTTGTTCTTCATGAGCTTGGGCAGCAGGTGATCGAAGGCGATATGCACTTTTTCGTCTTCGGTGTAACCCGACAAGCGAATGACTTCCATACGGTCGAGCAGCGCCGGCGGTATGTTGAGCGTGTTGCTCGTGGCCACAAACATGGTGTCGGACAGATCGAAGTCGACCTCAATGTAGTGGTCTTGGAACGTATGGTTTTGTTCAGGATCAAGCACCTCGAGCAATGCCGACGATGGGTCGCCCCTGAAATCTGCACCCATCTTGTCGATTTCGTCGAGCAAGAACAACGGGTTGCGCACCCCTACCTTGGACATGTTTTGCAGAATTTTGCCTGGCATGGAACCAATGTAGGTACGACGGTGACCGCGGATCTCTGCCTCATCGCGCACGCCACCCAGGGCCATCCGCGTGAACTTGCGGTTGGTGGCACGTGCAATGGACTGGCCCAGCGAGGTTTTACCCACCCCAGGAGGCCCTACCAGACAGAGAATGGGCGCCTTGAGCTTTTCAACGCGCTGCTGCACGGCCAGGTACTCAATAATGCGTTCTTTGACCTTTTCTAGGCCGTAGTGATCCGCGTCAAGCACCTGCTCGGCGTTGGTAATAGAGTTGTTGACACGGCTTTTCTTGCGCCATGGCAGACTGATGACGGTGTCGATGTAGTTGCGCACCACGGTTGCCTCGGCAGACATGGGCGACATGAGCTTAAGTTTTTTAACCTCAGCGTCTACCTTTTTGCGGGCTTCTTTCGGCAAGTGAGCAGCTTCGATTTTTTTCTCGAGCTCTTCAATGTCAGCACCATCTTCGCCCTCGCCCAGCTCTTTCTGAATGGCTTTTACTTGCTCATTGAGATAGTAGTCGCGCTGGCTTTTTTCCATCTGCTTTTTGACACGGCCACGAATGCGCTTCTCAACCTGCAGTATGTCGATCTCGGATTCGAGTTGCGACAACAGGGTTTCAAGGCGTGGGGCGGTGCCGACGACCTCAAGCATGGATTGTTTTTGCTCGAGCTTAAGCGGCAGGTGGGCAGCGATGGTGTCGGCAAGACGCCCTGCATCGTCAATACCCGCCAAGGACGTAAGAATTTCTTGGGGGATTTTTTTATTGAGTTTGACGTATTGCTCAAACTGGGCAACCACAGCACGTCGCAGCGCTTCGGATTCTGCGCCTTGGTCGGCTTCGACCTCAACAGGTACGACTACCGCCATGAAGTGCGTTTCGGCATCGCTGACGCTTTGAATGCGCGCGCGCTGCACACCTTCTACCAGCACCTTAACCGTGCCGTCAGGCAATTTGAGCATTTGAAGAATGCTTGCTGCACAGCCGATCTCGTAGAGATCTTCTGGGGTGGGGTCATCTTTGCCGGCTGACTTTTGCGCCACCAGCATGATGTTGTTACCGGATTCCATTGCCAGCTCGAGCGCTTTGATGGAGCGTGGTCGACCGACGAACAGGGGAATCACCATATGCGGAAACACCACGACGTCGCGCAATGGCAACAGCGGCAAGTCCGTAGGTTCTGAAGTGAGAATCTGGCTCGCAGACATAGTAATTTCCTTAAAATTTACCTCTAGATGAAAACGGGAGGCCGCGGCCTCCCTATTTCAGTTCTACCTGCAGGTATATATAGTGGCGATCGCCCGAGTTTCAAGCCCACTCGATTTTGAGTTTGCCACAAACAACGGTTTTGGGCGATCTTTCATGCTATGCGGCGGCATCCTTTAGCTTTTTCGCGGGGCTGTCGGCCTGATCGGCTTTTTTACCCTTGGCATCATCTTCGTAAATAAGTATGGGCGTACCTTCACCCTTTACAGATTTTTCATCAAGTACAACTCGTTTGACATCTTTTTGGGATGGGAGTTCATACATGGTGCCCAATAACGACTGTTCTACGATGGAACGCAAACCGCGTGCGCCTGTGCGGCGCTTGATGGCGCGCTGGGCGATGGCGGTGAGCGCCTCGGGGCGAATTTCAAGCTCGACGTCTTCCATTTCAAACAGTTTTTGAAATTGTTTGATGAGCGAATTTCGCGGCTCGGTGAGAATGCGCACCAAGGTAGCCTCGTCGAGCTCTTGCAGCGTAGCGACCACCGGCAACCGACCGACCAGCTCGGGGATAAGACCGAATTTGATAAGGTCTTCGGGCTCGGCTTCTGCGAAGAGCTCGCCTACACCTCGCTCGGTTTTGGCGCGCACAGATGCTGAAAAGCCAATGCCTGAGCGTTCGGTACGGTCACGGATGACTTTTTCGAGGCCATCAAAGGCACCGCCAACAATGAACAGAATGTTGGTGGTATCAACTTGCACGAAGTCTTGATTGGGGTGCTTACGCCCGCCTTGGGGTGGCACCGAGGCAACCGTGCCTTCGATAAGCTTGAGCAGAGCCTGCTGCACACCTTCACCCGACACGTCGCGAGTAATGGATGGGTTGTCAGCTTTGCGCGAAATTTTGTCGATTTCGTCGATATAGATAATGGCCTTTTGGGCTTTTTCTACATCGTAGTTGCAGTTTTGAAGTAGCTTTTGAACGATGTTTTCAACGTCTTCGCCCACATAGCCAGCTTCGGTAAGCGTGGTGGCATCAGCCATGACAAAGGGCACGTCAAGCATGCGTGCAAGGGTTTGCGCCAGCAGCGTCTTGCCTGAGCCCGTAGGCCCGATAAGCAGGATGTTGCTTTTGGACAGCTCTACGTCGTCGCCTTTGACTTCGCCATAACGAATACGTTTGTAGTGGTTGTAGACAGCGACCGCCAGATTACGCTTGGGGGTGTCTTGACCAATAACGTAGCCGTCAAGAAATGACTTGATTTCATGGGGCGTAGGAAGATCGTTACGAATGGCATCGCGAGCGGCCTCCTGGCTTTCTTCGGTGATGATGTCATTGCAGAGATCAATGCATTCATCACAAATAAACACCGACGGGCCGGCAATAAGCTTGCGCACTTCGTGCTGGCTCTTGTTGCAGAATGAACAGCGCAACACTTTTTCGTCCGCCGATCCTTTTTTTTCGGGCATAAAACTCTTCGTTCAGTTCAGTGGACAGGGCCTAAGCCATGTCGGGGAATAAGTGGCGGACAAGTAATTTGCCCGCCCCAACTGGCTCACTATACCGAATCGGTGCGAGAGACCAGAACTTTGTCTACTAAACCATACGATACCGCATCTTGGGCAGACATGAAATTATCGCGCTCGGTGTCAATTTCAATACGCTCGATGGGTTGGCCGGTATTCTCGGCCAAAATTTCATTGAGACGCTGACGCAGACTGAGAATTTCACGTGCCTGGATTTGGATATCGGAGGCCTGGCCTTGGGTTCCGCCTGATGGCTGGTGGATCATGATGCGCGAGTTGGGCAGAGAGTAACGCTTGCCCTTGGCCCCTGCAGCAAGCAGGAATGCGCCCATGCTGGCCGCCAGGCCAGTACACAGCGTGGATACGTCAGGCTTGACGAACCGCATGGTGTCGAAAATGGCCATGCCGGCGTACACCGACCCGCCAGGCGAGTTGATGTACAGCGAGATGTCTTTTTCGGGGTTCTCGGATTCGAGGAACAGCAGCTGCGCCACGACCAGATTGGCGGTATGGTCGTTGACCGGGCCCACGAAAAAAATGACGCGCTCGCGCAGCAGGCGTGAATAGATGTCGTAGGACCGCTCACCGCGGCCGGATTGCTCGATCACGATGGGCACGTAGCCCAACCCCGTTGGGGCTACCGAATGCCCTCCATGCATGGAAGCGTAAAAATCGGTAAATCGTGACATTGACATTTAGTTGGTCCCCATGATTTCGTCGAACGGCACTTCTTCGTCGGTAACCTGCGCCTTGGAAACAATGTGATCAACAACATTGTCTTCAAGAACGATGGCTTCGATTTCGGCGCGACGTTCACGGTCGGAAAGGTAGTAAGCCACGACTTGCGCCGGCTGCTCGTAGTTTTGTGCAAATTCTTCGATACGTTGGCGAACCTGTTCTGGCTTGGCTTTGAGGTCGGCCGCTTGCACCAGCTCGGAGACCAGCAACCCCAGACGTACACGACGCTCGGACTCTGCCGAGAAGGCCTCGAGGGGGATTGGCACGGACTCGGCATTAGGCACACCGCGTTGCTTGAGCTCTTCGCGTGCAGCTTCTACACGGCCTTGCGCATCGCGCTCAACCAGAGACTTGGGCACGTCAAAGGTGCTGGCTTCAGCCATGGCGTCCATGACGCTGGCTTTGGTACGGGCGTGAGTACGAGCCTTGACTTCGCGTTCGATGTTGGCGCGCACGTCGGCAAGCAGTTTTTCAACGTCGCCTTCTTGCTGGCCCAGCGATTTGGCGAACTCAGCATCAAGCTCGGGCAGAATTGGCTCGGCCACTTCAGTGACGGTAATGGCGAATTCAGCCGTTTTACCGGCGACTTCTTTGCTGCCGTACTCTTCAGGGAAGTTTAGCGGAAAGGTTTTGCTTTCGCCGGCTTTCATGCCGCGCACCGCAGTTTCGAACTCGGGCAACATACGGCCCTGGCCCAGTACGAACGGGAATTTTTCAGCGGAACCGCCTTCGAAAGCTATGCCATCGATGGTGCCGGTGAAGTCGAGCGTGATGCGGTCATCGTCTTGCGCTTCGCGGCCTTCGCGGACCTCGTAGTTGGCGCGCTGCTTGCGCAGAATGTCGATGGTGCGCTGCACTTCTTCGTCGCCCACGGCGGTATTTGCACGCTTAATGGTAAGCGTTGAAAGATCAGGTACTTGTACCTCTGGGTACACCTCAAAAGTAGCGGAGAAAGCCATGATGCCTTCTTCTACGCCTTCAGTTTTGGGTTCGAGTGACGGTGAGCCGGCAACGCGCAGATTGGCGTCTTCGACAACTTTGTCGAGCGAACGGCCTACTTCGGCGTTGATGACGTCGTAACGAATGCCCGGCCCGTGGCTGCGCTCGATAAGAGACAGGGGTGCCTTGCCAGGACGAAAGCCCTGAACCTTGGCTGTACGGGCAACGCGCTTCAGTTGCGCCTGGACTTGTTTTTCTACGTCGGCAATCGATACCGTCAGATCAACACGGCGTTCCAGGCCGGACAAAATTTCAACCTCGGGCATTGGGAACCTATTTAAAAAGTAATTGAAGAAATGAACAGAGCATTTTACCGGAAACTTGCACATGACATGCAAAGTGCCCGAAAAGCGACTTTTCGCCGAGTTCTGGGGCGACTAATGGCCTGGATGGACCAAGTTGCAGACAAGGAAAAAAAAGCTATAATGCTTGGCTACCTGCAGCGAACGTGGCGGAATTGGTAGACGCACCAGATTTAGGTTCTGGCGCCGAGAGGTGTGAGAGTTCGAGTCTCTCCGTTCGCACCATAAAATGGCTTAAACAGTGGTTTTGCAGTGATTTTCGGGGCTTTTTTGACGCCATTCAAAAAGGCCTTTGCTATAAAGATTGAAAGCAGCCATCCTTCGGGGTGGCTTTTTTTCGTCTGAACTACGGTACAAAGACTGAAGGTTAATACATTGTTTGATCACACATCCAGCCCTAGCGCGCGATGGCTTGATCGCCATACGAAATGGCAACCAACACAGCAAGAATAGCCGCACGCCGTGGCGCGATCTTGTATCCATACTCAGGCAAGAGCCAGCGCTTTAGTGGCGCTAGGTTACCCGAGCAATGGAAAATGGCCGGTACCAACTGGCGCAGACGAATGAGCCAATACGTTTATAACGGTCAGTGGGCTTTACTCAAGCTATTTGGATGTGGTGGCGACCACTGCTGGCGGAAACTCAGTGGCGCCGAACATGATCACGCCTGTGTATACGCACAACCAAAATACCACCAAAATTGCAACGATCAGGCGATGAGAAGCCATATATTTTTTATCAGTCACAAGAGCTCCGCGGTAAGTTAATTAACTAAACACGCTATTCTGACCAATACGATGCGCCAGGCGCACTACTACTATAGATCAAAGACGTAGCCGCCGTGCGGCTATTACGACCCGCCACAATTTCATTGTGCAGACAACGCGCTCACACTCTTTTCGACCGATCCGCTGGCCGGGCACACCTTTTATATAGCTTGCCCTCCCCTCTTCGATATGGCTTAGCGGGCTAATAGGCGTTACGTTAATCTAGGCATCAGATAGCCACTCGGACGGCTTTGCTGCGATGACGCAATAGCTACTGGGGGCCGTTGCGCCTGCGCTGGCGAGCGCGGGCTCTTGCAAACCACACGAATGCCCGTGCTCCTGATTAATGATGTAGAGTCAGTTTAATGAATATCGGTATCGCCCCTGAGCAAATATAGGGCCTATCATTTTCATTAATTCCTGTACTACGCAAGACCACGCTTAACAAATACCGATGCGCTCCCCCGTGCCTGCCAGTGCACTCTCTTAACTGATGCAAAGCCTGTTTCGCCTGCGGAGTGAGGTCAGCATTGCAAACGTTAAGCGCCTGGCGTAACTTGCTCATCAAGGGTGATGGGGTTCAGGTATTTTTGCGGTGTTAACAGAATTTGGCCATATTTCAGGAGGCCCCATGTCTTTGACCGTTCAACAAAAACGTGCAGCATTTAAGGCGCTTCATAACGAGGGTTGTTTTCTGCTGCCCAACCCGTGGGATATTGGCAGCGCTTTGTATTTGCAGTCTCTAGGGTTTAAAGCGCTGGCTTCGACAAGTTCGGGCTTTGCCTGGTCGCGGGGCCATCCGGATGGCGGGGTTGCGCTGGCCGATGTGCTGACCCACTTACGTGCGCTGGTAGAGGCGACAGATCTCCCCGTCAATGCTGATTTCGAGGGCGGTCACGCCGCAGATGCCGAGGGGGTCGCCCATAACGTGCGCCTGGCCGTAGACACGGGTGTTGCCGGGCTTTCAATCGAAGACTCTACAGGTAACCGTGACGCACCATTACGCGATATTGAAGACGCTGTGGCACGTATGCGCGCAGCGCGTGCGGCAATCGATGCCGCCGGTGGCGACACACTACTGGTGGGGCGGGCAGAAAACTTTATCGTGGGTCGCCCCGATCTGCCCGACACAATTGCGCGCCTGAAAGCCTATGCCGAGGCCGGCGCTGATTGCCTGTATGCACCGGGCATCCACACCCGCGAGCAGATTGCCGCGATCGTGGCAGCTGTTGCCCCCAAACCTGTCAACCTATTGGTCGGGTCGGCCTCTGTTCTAACCATGCAAGACATCGCTGCACTAGGCGTACGCCGCGTCAGTGTTGGAGGCGGCCTAGCCAGAGTCGCCTGGGGCGGGATGCAGAGAGCAGCCCGCCTTTTGATAGAAGAAGGCCGCTTCGATGGGTTTGCCGACGCAGCGCCCTACCCTGAACTGAATGCGGTGTTTAACCACAAGTAGGTGAATACGGTGAGGTTCCCCAAATAAAACGGGTATTGTCGTTGCATACTTGTAAAGAGCGGGGGATTCTACGCGCCAACGCAGATCAAATTAAAAAAAAGACTCAAGCGCGAAGCAGTAAGACTGGCACATCGCACCAGCTCTAGCACTAGCCAAGCCAGGATGGTGCGTGAGCCTGGGATTAACAGTCACCTGCTCACGCGCTGGGTATCGAAGCCACTGCACGCCCGGCGCGCGTGGCAGTGCCTAAAACCTCCAAGACACCACTACCAAAAACTGCAAACTCTCACAAATTAGCGGGCGGCCTAAAAAGGTGCTCGCCGGATTCACTCAGGACGTCTTGCGATTTCTGTCGGTCTTTTCTTGTGGGTAGTTATCTACCTCAATGTCGGCCAGGGCCTGTGCAGCCTGCCGGAGCGCAGGCAGGCAAGTCATGATGCGCTCGCCATGAAAACGTATCGAGGGTGCCTGGATAGCCACAGCGAGATTGGATTTCCCCCGAGCCACAGGGACCAGCACGGCAATGCAGGTCAAGCCTGGCAAGAATTCTTCGACGTCTAGTGCATAGCCTTCTCGGCCAACACGCTGCAGTTCGGCTTCGACAGCTTCGCGGGTGATCAGTGTTTTTTCTGTGTATTTTTCGAGTGCAGATGGCACCAGCAAGCGCTTGCGTTGTGCTGCCGTCATCTGCATGAGAAACAGCTTGCCGCTGGCTGAGCAATGCAGCGGCACGCGCGAACCTGAATGCAGGTAGAAGCGTAGTGGCGCAGGGGTCTCGACCCGGTCTAGGTACAACACCTCGTTACCGGCGCAACTGGTGATATTGCCGCTTTCACCCACCTCAGCGACCAAGGCACGCAACACATTGCGGCGCGCCCCTTGCAGCGTGTTATTAAGCAGCAGCTTTTCGGCAAAGCGTCGCAGCCGAGCGCCAGCGCTGTAGTGCCGACCATCACCGTCTCGCTGAACCATGCCGGCATCGTCGAGCTGCTGCAGCATGCGATGCAAGGTGGGTTTGGGTAGCCCGAGTTCCTGCACCAGATCTTGCAGCGAAAAGTACTGATCCTTTTCCGCAATAACTTCCAGCAACGAAAATAGACGTATTGCCGGGGTATCGCCTTCCAATTTCGGGGACTTAGAAGCCGGGTGATTTAGACTCATGACAGCTCAGGCTTTATATTTCAATAGCAGGATTTGAGTATACCCACATCAATAAATACCTCCAGATCAATCATGTACATAGTCAGTACACACACGGTGTGAGGTTATTTGACAAGGTTAGGTAGCCACAAGGCAATACTGGGGAAGAAGAAGATCAGTAAAAGCCCCAGAAGTTGCAGCGAAATAAACGGCCATACCGAACCATAAACGGCACCCATATTGACGTCGGGGGGCAATATGCCCTTTATCCAGAACAGCACAAAACCAAAGGGTGGCGATAAATAAGCGATCTGGATATTGACCACAAACAGCACGCCAAACCACACTTTGTCGACGCCCAGCTCGTTGATGATGGGCAGAAACAGTGGTGTGCACAGCATGATGATGGCCCAGTCATCCATGACTGTGCCCAACACTAAAACGATAAGCATCATCATGGCCAGGATACCGATAGTGCCGCCAGGCACGCTTAGCACCAGTTGCGTGAGCAGATCCTGCGCCCCAAGGGCATTGAAAATATTCAGATAAATATTGGCGCCGATCAGAATCCAGAACCCCATGCCGCATAACTTCAGGGTGCTGATAACGGAGTCTAAAAAGATCTTCCAGGTAAGCTGGCGGTAAATCAGGTTAATGATGAGCGCGCCAGCGGCACCGAAACTAGCCGACTCAGCCGGCGTGGCAATACCACCCCAGATCGAGCCGAGCACGATGACGATAAGGACGACGAAAGGCCATATATCTAGTACTGAGCGCGCTTTTTCAGCACGCGTAAAACGCTGGTCGGGCGGCAGCGGTGGCCCGATGTGCGGCTGAAAGTGGCAGCGAATGCCGATATACAGCACGTAAAACACGGCCAGCATAATGCCTGGCACAACGCCAGCCAGGAAAAGATCACCGATAGATGTGTTGGACAGCAGGCCGTAAAAGATAAACGGTACGCTGGGCGGGATCAACGCACCTAGCGCACCCCCGGCACCGATAGACCCGATTGCAATCTTGCGACTGTAGCCAAACTTCATCATCGATGGATAGGCGATTTGCCCCATCGTGATGGTCGCTGGAGGTGTAATGCCAGTGACAGCAGCAAAGATTGTGCAGACGACCACCGTGCCCATGGCCAGGCCTCCAGCAATATGGCCGATAAGCTTGTAGACCGCAGAATAGGCTGAGTCTGCAACGCCAGAAAAACGGATTAGATTCCCCATAAGTAAAAACAAGGGGATGGTAATGAGGATGGAGTTCCAGGGCGTGTAATAAAACGCGCTAGGAATTGCCAGCAAGGAGCGCGGCGAAAAAATCGCCGCAAAGAGAACGGCCGTGCCACCCAGACCGAAGGCTACCGGAAGCCCCATGAAAAGGACAAGAAACATGGTGCAGAAATACAGCACCGTAATGACTTCCAGGCTCATCGGATGTCCTTATTCATGATTTGGGCGGAGGCAGACTAACTGCCCCAAGGAGCAGGCCCGGCAACATACCGGGCCAGACTAGCAGGTGCTTTACTGATGGTCTTTGAAATACTGCTTCCAGAGCTCTACGCCTTTGGCATTGCGCTTTGATTGCTCAGCAACCTTGGGCCAGACATCAGTCATTGCCTTTTCGCGCATGCGCTGTACTTCTTCTTCAGGCATGACAATGACTTCGCCGCCAGCATCTTTAAGCGTTTTAATTGAGCTGTCGACGGCATCCATGTGCATTTTGCTGGTCTCAAAGTACATCTTCTTGAAGATTCCTTCGATTTGCTTGCGCTGCCAATCGGTAAGCTCGTTCCACTTCTCCAGGTTCACAAAGGTTTCCTGGTGCTGAGCTGGGTTCCAGCCAGGCATGCTGGCGTATTTGATGACCTCGGGGAAGTGCATGTCAGCAATGCCACCGGTATCCCAGTAGGTGCCGTCGATTGTGCCTAATTTGATGGCGGTGTAGATATCACCGGCATCCATCGAAACTGGCGCGCCGCCCATGGCGGCATGAAAGATGGCTTGAGGGCCGCCGGCACGCATTTTCTTGCCTTTCAGGTCTTCGAGTTTTTTAATGGGAAAGGTGGTGAACATGGAGTTGGGACCTTGGTCGGTCCAGCCTATCCAGTGCAACCCCCGCTCGTGGGCGGCTTCTTGCACCAGGTCGCCTATGCGGTATTTTGGGTCGCCCCACATGGCATCCCAGGCTTGCTCCGGCCCATTTGCCCCCATGGCCAGGCCATAAGCCAGCATGCCTTCAGGCATTTCCCCGCCATAAACGGTTGCCCAACCTGCATAGCCGTCGGTCATGCCGGCGGCGGCGGCGCCAAACGCTTCAGCACCACTGGTCAGCGCCCCAGCGGGTTCAACGCGAATGATTACGGTGCCTTGAGTAGCCTCTTCAACGGCTTTGACCCAGGGGATGAGCCCGCGCCCCCAACCGGCGTCTGAGCTATCGAAGGCGGGCTGAAAAGTCCATTTGGTGATTTTATCGGGTGGACCATCTTTGTCTGCCGCAAATACCGCGCCGGGCATGGTCGCAAAGCCTGTAAACGCTACTAGCATTGAGGCAATAAATAAACGTTTTTTCATGTCTCTCTCCTGTTTTTACTGTTTTTACTTTCTTTGCTGTCTAGGCGCAGCTTGGTTGCTTGGGGTGAAGTCGGGTTTATCTCCCGAAGAGTATTCTCAGGTCTCGGAAGAATTGACGTATAACGAGCAGCAGCATAACAATGGCGCTGAGCGGGATGATGGTCTTGATGGGGTAAATAGGAATGCGTATGGCCGTTGGCGTAACCTGTCCCAATTTGATAGAGATCATGGCGGATTGCCAGCCTTTCCAGATGAGAACGAACAGGAACATGAACGTGAAGACGGCCGTGATGACGTCACAAAAGGCTTTGGTGCGGGTGGAGAAGTTGGCGTAGAACAGGTCTAGTTTGATGAAGTCGCCGTGCACATAGGCGTAGGCTCCGGCCATACACGCCAACAACACCAGAGCGGCTTGCAGGGTTGTGCCTATCCACAGTGAAGGCGAGTTCATGACATATCGCAAAAATACATCGGTAAGCGAGAACGTCATGCAATAGAGAATGAGGATCACCCCAATCCCGCCCATCCAGTTGGTCACGCGATCGAGCAGTCTGCTGGAAACTTCGCTGATTTTCATGGTGCACGCATCCCGGTTGGTGTTTGCGATCTCCTTCCCAATATAGAAAGTGAAACGCCATGTTCCTATTAGTGAAATCCCTATCGACTTTTCATTATTGCGTTCTTTACCACGTGTCGCCTGGTGTAACGCGGCGTGTCTAAACGGCCCGCGCTGCAGGGCGGCGATGATCTGGCGGCGGGATATCAGCGGCAGATTTTCGGCCTGTGTTTTTTTTCGAATATCGGGCAAAAAGTGCAAAAAAATACGCCAGCTCTGCGCGGGCTGGCGTATTTATGTGCTGTGCAGTCGTTGCTTAGAAGCAGTGTCAGCTTGGCGCCGCTGGTAGGTGGGCGCAGGCGGACAGGCGGCTGCGGCCTGGCTATTCTTTCTTGGCGCTAGGTTTACGCAAGGATTGCGTGATGCGATCCAGCAGCATGGCCAGGATTACAACGGCAATACCTGCTTCAAAACCGTCACCTGGTCGCAGGCGTTGAATGGCGCGCCACACTTCGCTACCCAAACCTTCGGCACCGATCATGGCGGCGATAACCACCATGGACAAGGCCAGCATAATAGTCTGGTTGATGCCGGCCATAATCGTGGGCAACGACAAAGGAAACTGAACCTTGAGCAGCTTCTGAGTGCGCGTTGCCCCATAGGCATCTGCCGCCTCGACCAGCTCGGCTGGAACCTGACGAATTCCAAGAATGGTCAGACGTATAGCTGGCGGCATGGAAAATATGACCGTGGCGAAAATGGCCGATACAGAACCAATACCAAAAAATGGAATCGCTGGAATCAGGTAAACAAAGGCTGGCATGGTCTGCATGAAATCAAGCACTGGCATGACCACGCGATATAAGCGCGACGACAAGGCTGCCATGATGCCAATAGGCAAAGCGATCAGCACCGCAACGGCGGTAGCTATTACCACCAGCGTCAATGTTTGCACCATGGGCTGCCACAAGCCCATATTAAGAATGAGCTCCAGGCCTAACACAGCGCCCAAAGCCAGCCGCCAGCCCGATAGGCGCCAGCAGATCAGCGCGATGATTGCGATCAAGGCCCAGTCTGGCACGGCCAGCAGTGCGCCATCCAAAACATCAATGCCGCTTTGTGTCACGCGGGCGATGGCGCGTGTGACCCCGGAGTATTCCGTTGTCAGCCAATCTAGCCCAGCCTCAATCCAGTCGCCTAGCGGTATGCGGGGAATAATTGTTTCCATTATTGCTCTCCTCCGGCTTTGGCCAGTTCATCAAGCACGGCACCCTTAACGACCACACCCAAAAGGCGGCCAGCTTCATCGACAACCGCTACAGGCACACTGCGTGCGTCAAACATGCCGAAAATCGTGTTAAGAGGCTCTTCAGGCCCAACCTTTGGCACATTGGGGTCGATCAGGTCGCGGATACTGTCTTGCTTTGCCTGCATGGCCTGGCTGGCCGTTGCAGCGTCAACCAGGCCCAACAGGCGACGATCTCGTGTGGTGATATAGATTGAATCTATGCTGTTTTCGCTCATTTTTCGCAATACGGTTCGCGGCCCATCGCTCTCATGAGCGGTAGCACGCACCGGGCGCATGGCACTACTGGCCGTCAACACCCGCGCCTTATCGACCCCTTCGATGAAACGGGCGACGTAGTCGTTGGCTGGGTGAGTAAGTATTTGTTCGGGCGTGCCTTCCTGAACGATTTCACCATCTTTCAACAGAATGATCCGATCGCCAATATTGATGGCCTCGTCCAGATCATGGGTGATAAAGACCGTGGTCTTTTTGGTGTGATACTGCAGCTCTTGCAGTTCGCTCTGCATGTCTCTGCGGATCAAGGGATCCAAGGCGGAAAAGGCCTCGTCCATGAGCAGCACCGAAGAATCATTAGCCAGTGCACGAGCAAGCCCCACTCGCTGCTGCATGCCACCTGACAATTGATGAGGGTAAGAATCTTCCCAACCCTTGAGTCCCACCTGTTCAAGCGCTTCTTTGGCTATCTTTATGCGCTCAGCTTTGTTGGTGCCACGAATTTCCAGCCCGAATTCGGCATTTTGCTGAACTGTACGGTGGGGAAATAGCGCGAAATTTTGAAACACCATAGAGAAATGACGACGCCGGGCTTCCAGCAGTCGTTTGTCGCTGATGCCGGTAATGGGCTCATCATCGACCCGTATGGTGCCTTCTGTGGGGTCAATAAGGCGGTTCAGGCAGCGTATTAATGTGGATTTACCCGACCCAGACAGCCCCATAATGACCAGAAGCTCGCCTTCATACACATCAAAAGAGATATTGGACAAAGCCAGTGTTTGCCCTGTTTTTTCGAAGATTTCGGGGCGCTTCATGCCCGAGTCGCGCAATTTGAGTGCGTGCTTTGGATTGGAACCGAAGACCTTGCTTAGATCGCGTACTTGTATCTTTACGGTCTTGTTTTCATTGTTATTTTCATTCATGTGTAATGCCTTGCTCGTCAAAAAACATCAGGCCAACGCTGCCTGTTAATGTGCTGCGTTGGCCTGCCTTGGATATGGCTAAAAATCTTAGCTATTACCCATCCATTTTTTGACCAGCTCTGGGTTTTCTTCAACCCATTTTTTGGCGTTTTCGTATGGGTCACCGCCCTGCTCATTGGCGAGCATGACCTTACCCATGTCTTCTGCCGTCCACGAAAAATTATTGAGGATGGCATAGGCTTGAGGCATATCTTCTTTCAGGCCCTTGCGTGCGATTGTGTGGATTTGCTCAGCACCACCATAAACGCCTTTAGGGTCATCAAGATATTTTAGATCCCAACGAGAAAACATCCAGTGCGGCGTCCAGGCCGTAACCACGATATCTTCTTTGTTTTTAATGGCGTTGCCCAATGCGGCGGTCATGGTGGCGTCACTGCCATCACGCAGACGCAGTTTTAAATCGTAATCTTTTACGACTTGGCCACTGAGGCGCTGCAGACCCGCACCAGGGTCAATACCGATGATTTCGTTATTGAGGTCTTTGGCATGATCATTTAACTGATCGATGGAATCGATTTTTGTATAAGCGGGTACTGCCAGACCAAGTTTGGTGCCATCGAGGTTGACACCGAGGTCGTCGACTTTGCTACCGAGCTTTTTGAAATAATCTTCGTGGGTGGTGGGCAACCACCCTGCCAGCAAGGCGTCGGCGTCTCCGGTAGCTACGGATTGCCACATTGCCGCCCCGGCCAATGATATGTTTTTGACGTCGTAACCGGCTTTTTCTAATACGACCTTGACTACGTTGGTGGATGCTACTGTCGAGGACCACTCGACATAGGCGAGTTTTACAGTGCCTTTGCTCTCAGCATGTACGGGCGCCGCGATGAAACTGGCCCCGACAACTAACGCCGACACTGCCAAGCGGGCACGTGGGCCGAATATTTTTGATATTGGCATGGATGCTCCTTTATTCATTGTCAAGCTTTTTATAATGCCAGACCATGAGCAAAAGCGCAAATGACAAATATTCAAAAACATATTACGGAGACCTGAATCGTATATCGTTTGAGCAAACGTTTTGTGCACTACGCAAGCGTTTCGGCAACTACATCTTATTGTAGAAGAGCGCGAAGATAAATCTGGAAAAGACCCTTAAATTAATCATTGCGGGCATTCTTTCTGATAGTTCTGCCATGCTTCATTTATCGCCTCTGCAAGCTTAATAAGAACGGATCCATAATGGACAATCCGATCCTTGGCCCACAGTTCATCAGAAGATGAAAAACTGATATTCAACGCATAAATGGCTTCCCCCGGTGTTTTGAGTGTTGTGGCAATGGCAATCATCCCCGCGTGCCAATCTGCTACGCAATATCCGAGCATATTCAGGTCTTGGCGCGCGCGCTCTATTCTGAACAGAACCGCATCCTTAGTGCCTGGATATTTCGGCAATATGTACTGCAGCAACCGAGCAAGCGACGATTCGTCCAAGGCATTTAGGTAGCACAAGCCCAGCGACAATGTTTCCATAGGCCTGCGCGACCCGGGGACAATATGCCTCAAAACCCCACCGCGGCCGTATCTCACTGAAGCGAGGTAAACCATGTCACACAGGTCCGGTGCGGCCAGCCCGACATTGATCTCTTCACGTTTTGCAACGGCCTGCATATATGGAAGTGCAATCTGATATTCGATCAAGCCTTCTTGGTATGCGAGAGCGAGATTCAAGAGCACTGGCGCCAGACGGTAGGCACGCAGCTCTGGATCAAACATGAGAAACCCACTGTCTACCAAAGAATGGGTCAAACGACTGATTGTTGGCCTTGGCAAGCCTACCCGTTCCGCCAGGTCGGCATTTGTCAGCGCTGACCCACCGTGCCTGAAAGCACGCAAAATGGCCAGCCCGCGTTCGAGTGATCGACTTCCTGGGGTAACCCTAGTAAACGGACACCCGGTCACTGCAAAGGGGGTTTTGCCACAGATCATGGGGTTGCTGGTCAATTTGTCCATGTGTCTTCCGTCTGCTTGACTTCAGCTGCGATTTCCACTGATCGGCTACCGACTCCGGCCGAAATATAGGCCGACTCCAGAGGGTCGGCGCATATATCAACCAACCGGGGCAACTCAGCGGCAATGTTCGTTGCTAATTTCGTATAACGAAATTCAAGGATGGTGCCATTACGACTTGTTGTCAATAATGAATCAGCGTTATTACGCGGACTGACCGAGGTGGTTTCTCCGGCACATGGATGCCATAGAGAGTTGCCCGGCAGACGGCAGCCTGTGAAAAGGAGGCAATCAATGCAGATACTCAACAGAGTGCTTGCGGCAGTAGAAGGCCTGCTGGTCTTCGTCTCCGGTGTCTGCCTGATCCTGATGATGGTGTTAACCACTTTCGATATGCTGGCGCGAAAATTTTTACATTTTTCAATCCCCAGTCTGTTCGAATTCACCGAAGACTACCTCATGGTCGGCCTGGTTTTCCTTACGCTGAGCTACGTCTATGTACGGGGCGGGCACATAAGAGTGAATCTGTTCGAACGATACATTCCACCTCGAGTTGAAGCAGTCTGGCGGCGAGTGCATCAGGTAATGTCTTTCGTGCTGTTTGCAATCATCACCGTGGAAGGCTGGGATGCCGCCATCGAAGCATATCGCTTCAATATTCTGTCCAGTAGTCTGCTGGCCTACCCCATGGCGCCGGCACTAATGCTCGTGCCCATCGGTAGTGCCATGCTGTGCTTGCGAATTCTCCAATCCATGTTTGTAGCATCTGAGGACGAAGGAATTGATGAAGCATCAAACCTGACCGATGATTCGCGACCACCAGCGCAGCATCTGGACGGAGAATGACCATGCTAGGCATCTCTCTCATAGCGCTCATGCTCCTGTTCCTGTTTTTAGGAATGCCTGTGGCATTTTCGCTTGGTGCAGCTGGGGCAATTGGTTTGTTTTTCTATGGCGGAATGGATACGGTGCTTGGCATTCTTGGGACTGTACCTTACCGATCAGCAGCAAGTTATGCGTTAGCCACAATACCGATGTTCATCCTGATGGCTCAGTTTATTTCTGCCTCGGGAATTGTTGATGACGTTTTCACTGCAGCACAGCGCTGGCTCGAACGCCTGCCAGGTGGGCTCGCAATAACAACTATTTTCGCCTCCGCAGCCATGGCAGCCATGTCCGGATCGAGTACAGCCTCAGCCGCAACATTATCTATGATGGCGGTACCACAGATGGTTAAACGGGGTTATTCCCGCAGTCTGGCTACAGGAGTCGTCGCTGTGGCTGGCACGCTGGCCATCATGATTCCGCCCAGCATCGCATTCGTGCTATATGGAATCATTACAGAAACGTCAATCGGTAAGTTGCTAATCGCAGGGATTATTCCCGGGATAATCACGGCCGCCATGTACTGCATTGGCATTATTGCCTGGAGCAGAGTGTCGCCCCACAGCATGCCGTCATCGACGAATATGTATTCCTGGAAAGAGCGATTTAGCACTCTGCGCAACCTCTGGCCGTTCCTTATCTTGGCGGTGATTGTCGTAGGCTCAATGTACGCAGGCCTGGCCACTCCGACCGAAGCGGCCGCTTTCGGTGCCTTCGGTGCCTTTGTAATTCCGCTGCTCATGGGCCGCATGAGCAAAGACGCCTTCCAGACTTCAATCCTTAAGACGATCGAATCAACGACCATGATTTTCGCCATCATCATCGGTGCAATGATCTTTGGCTATTTTTTGACAATTACCGAATCGACCCAAAACCTTATCCGATATATCGGAGACTTAAACGTAAATCGGTGGGTAATCATGGGGCTGATCGTTGTGCTCTATCTGCTGCTGGGCTGCATTATGGATCAGGTCGCCATCATTCTGGTGACATTGCCGCTGGTATTTCCTCTCGTGACGAGCCTGGGGTTTGATCCGATCTGGTTTGGCGTCATCTGCACAAAGACGGCTGAAATTGGCATGGCAACGCCACCCGTCGGTATGAATGCCTACGTGGTGAGTGCAACCACAAAGGTTCCACTAGAAGAAGTATTTCGCGGTGCCGCTCCCCTTATTGGGATCGACCTACTGACTCTGCTGATATTGCTGGCGTTCCCGGCGTTGTCTACCTGGCTACCCTCCACCATGATCCAATAGGAGAAATCAACTGTGTCTCAACTGCCTGATGACCGCCACGTTCTACAAACGGAGGACGGCTTTTCGAATCCACTTGAAGGTATCCATGTTCTCGATTTGAGTCACGTCCAGGCTGGCCCGATATGCGGCATGATGTTGGCGGATATGGGTGCTGAAGTGATCAAGGTTGAAGCTTTGTCGGGCGATATGTATCGTCACCCCATAGAAGGTGCTTATTTTCAGAACTTTAACCGCAACAAACGTGACATTGCGCTTGACCTCAAGTCTGCGGAAGGCCGGCAGATCGCGCTCAAGCTGGCTGAGAGAGCCGACATCCTGCTCGAAAACTATCTGCCCGGGGCATTGCAGCGACTTGGTCTGGGATATGAATCCGTGCGCGAAGCAAACCCGTCTATTATTTATGGGTCTATTTCAGGCTTCGGGCAGACGGGGCCCTGGCGCACACGTCCTGCTTTTGACCCGATAGTACAAGCCATTTCGGGCTGCATGGACGCCACAGGCGAACCTGGCCGGCCGCCTGTGCGTACCCGTGCGGCCATGATTGACTATTGCTCGGGTACCACAATGGCTTTTGCCATTGCTGCAGCGCTCGTCCGACGTGCAAGAACGGGAGCTGGAGAACACATTGACATTGCGCTAATGGATATCGCCTTGTATGCGATGAGCCCATACGTGACGCATTTCCGCAAACGTGGAAAGGTCTTTCCCCGCACTGGTTCCGCACATCCTGCAGTCGTGCCGAATCAGAACTTCAAGGTTTGTGATGGCTACATCTATATAGCTGCCACCTCTGATCAGATGTGGGAGAACCTCTGCCGTGTTCTCCATCTCGAGCAGATCGGGGCGGATTCTCGGTTCAAATCCCGAGCCCTCCGTACACAGAATTCCGCAGTGCTCATCAAGGCCATCAGCCCGGCGATTGAAGCGTTGGAGGGGCGAGAACTTGAAGCTCAGTTGCTCGAAGCGGGCGTGCCCTGTGGCAGGGTGCGCTCAGTGGCCGAGCTTTTTGATGATGCGTATATCGAAACGCGCGGCATGCTTGAGCAATCCATACACCCCGATTTGGGAGTGCTGGAAACCTTCAAAACCCCTATACGCTTATCGGGCAAGTCTTCCCCATTGCGCAATCGCGCTCCATTGCTTGGCGAGCACACGGATGAAATCCTGCTCGAGTTGGGCTACAGCACCGAAAAGATCGAAGAAATGCTCACAAAGGGCGTGATCATGGGCCCTATGGGAACCAAAAAATCTGGAAAACCTGCACTATGAGGACGTCATGAACGAAAAAAGCGTAATTCTAAGCAAAGACGGGTATGTTGGATTGTTGACTCTTAATCGACCAGAAAAATTAAATGCCATTGATCAAAGCATGCGGGTTGAGTTCTCTCGAGCTTTACAGGCTGCACAAGACGATAATGGTACACGCGTTCTGATTATTACCGGTGCAGGCAAAGGTTTTTGCTCCGGCGCCGATCTGTCACAACGAAAGGCTGCTCACGCTGGACAAGAACCTGGGAGGCAGGAAAAATTACGCCTGGTTGGCGAATTCATTCTGGCATTTGAAAATATCAATAAGCCAGTAATCGCCGCTGTCAACGGCGTCGCAGCTGGGGTTGGGCTATCGTTAGCCCTTGCCTGTGATCTGCGCATCGCTAGCACACTGGCGCGCTTTAGCGCCATCTGGACCAAACGTGGTTTGATCCCCGATGGCGGTGCAACCTTGCTGCTGCCATCAATCGTGGGGCTAGAGAAGGCGCTGGAGCTCACACTGACAGCTGATGTGCTGGACGCGGCCGAAGCTGAGCGGATCAAACTTGTTTCTCGTGTCGTATCTGCCGAGAACTTATTGGAAGAAACGATGCGGCTCGCCCGACACATTGCTTCACTTCCACCAATAGCAATCGAACTGACCAAGCGCGTCATGCTGCAAAAGGCCAGGGAACAGACGAAAGCTCAGCTATTGTTCGAAACCTACGCCCAAAATCTGTGCAGGGAGACAAACGACCACCGGGAGGCTGTCAAAGCCTTTCTTGAAAAGCGCGACGCTATCTTCACAGGTACGTGATGGGTTTCAGATGCCGTGCCCGACGGAATGCAATGGCCTACGTTCACCGATGTTCAAAGCGTGGTGGGCGCTTTTCAGTAAAAGCCAGAACTGCTTCGTGCTGATCATGCGTACTTTGCACCAATGCCTGGGCGCTGGCAGCGAAATCCAAGGCGACAGGTAGCGTCATCTGCTGCGAATCTCGAAATAGACGTTTGGTTAGCCTTAGCGAATGCGTGGGATGACTTGCGATCCTTCTGGCCATTGCCAGTGCCTCGTCCATGAGTGCGTCATCATCAACAAGCTTTGACACCAGCCCAATTCGCGCTGCTTCCTGTGCATCGATGAAATCTGCAGTAAATGCCATTTCATACGCTTTGGATGTTCCAACTGCTCGCGGCAAGAACCAGGCTCCTCCATCGCCAGGTATAAGACCAACACGCAAAAAATTTTCTGCAAACTTCGCACTCCGCGCAGCAATACGAATATCGCACATTAATGAAAGATCACAACCAGCCCCAGTAGCGGCACCGTTCACTGCAGCAATCGTCGGCACTTCCAGGTTATACATAGCCAAAGGAATTCGCTGTATTCCAGACTCGTAATGGCGCCTAGTTTCCGCCGGAGTCCGATCGCGTTCAACTCCTCGCTTCTTCATCTCCTTGACGTTTCCTCCCGAACAAAAACCCTTGCCGGAGCCCGTAACGATGACACAGCGAATCGAAAGATCCTCATTGATGCGATGCGCATGGTCTACGATTTCATCAACCATACGTGCCGAAATGGCATTTCGCGTTTCTGGCTCATTAAGCGTCAGGATGACGACACCTGCATTGCACTGATAAAGGACTGAATCGGGCATGTTGAAAAGCCTCATAAGCGGTTGTTATGGCAATAACGACTCACGGGTTCTTATGCCATCTACGTTTCGACGAGAGATATCAATTTCGAAACCAACGATCAACGACCCGAATACCGAATACAAATTTATTTGACGACGCGTGCAACCTCAGACTTGTACTGTGTAACAACGTTGCGTATTTTTGTGAATCCGCGTTTTTCCATTTCGGCGATATATTCGTCGGTCAGGCCGTCGAGTTTTTGCGCCCATGTTTTCTGCTGCTCTGGCGTCAAGTCGTAGATCTGGATGCCCTGCTCTTTGAACTCTTTGCGTACAGTGTCCTGTTGCTGATCCCAACTGACCCCAGCAATATTCGCAATATCATGAGACGCTTTTTCAATTGCCGCCTGATATTCTTTTGGCAGTTTTTCCCAGGTTTTCTGGTTAATAATCATTGCGTCGGGGTAGCCACCTGCTCGCATACCAAAGGTAATGTACTTAAGCAGATCATTTAGATGGTAGGCTTTGATGCTGGGGTAGTTGAAGACTACGCCATTTACGACACCACGCTGTACCGCCTCGTAGGTTTCCGACGCAGGGATGCTTACGGGAATAATGCCGTAGCGCTTTGCAATGTTGTCGAACAGGCCGCCGGCGGTTTTGAGCTTTAGACCGGACATATCCTCCAATTTACGAACTGGCTTATCTGTCGTTGCAACGTTGTAACTCCCAGTTGTGTTGCCCTCAAGCGCATGGACACCATATTGCTTGAACTCTTCCTGAAGCTCAGGGACATTTTCCAGCATCCATTGATAAATGGTGGAGCCCTCTGTTCCGGTTGTCCAAAGCGGCAGGACGATAGTATTGTTATAAGGCAACTGACCAGCAAAGTAAGTAATATGAATCTGGCAAATATCGGCGATTCCTCTGCCGCATACAGATAGCATGTCTTTGGCCTTGCCCAATTGTTCAGCGGGAAAGTAAGAAACCTCAACCTTTTTGCCCAAAGACTTTTCAATTTCAGCTATAAACTTCTCGGCCAGAACCTCCGAAGGATGGCCCATTGGAAACGGGCTGGCAAATTTCAGTTTTATGGTTTCGGCTGCATGAGTTTGCCCAACAGCCGCGAACAACAAGCCTGTGGTCGCCAGGGCAGTAAGCAAAGTCGAGAGCTTTAAAAACGTACGCATAGCACTGTCTCCAATTTTTCCCGTGCCGACCATACGGCGATTTGGCACGGATTTTCTGAAAGCTCAGTTTTGGGCGAGTTATCGTCGTTTCCAAACCCCGCTGCCAACGAGCTGGTAGGGATACACAACAATTATTCTCTGTCCGTCTTTTGACCGCCATACGATTGTTTCGGTATTCGAAATTGTGTTCGCCCCGCCGATATCGTCACCACGTTTGCCAGCGTTGCAAATGCTTCAACATATGATTCTTCTCGTTCGGCGGCTTACTATCCTCTATAATTTCGGTTTTACGCGTGTTGGCCCATAGCACGGCCTCCCGTCTGGTTGAGTACACCTTGCTGTCACGGACATCTTTGGGCTTGAACCAGACGCGATACCCGGGCTGGTCACACCAACCCACAGCAGCACCCGACGGCCACCATGAACCCTCGTCTACGCGCCTTGCACCCCTACCCGTTTGCCAAACTTCGGGAGCTGCTTGCGCAAGCAGGCTCGCCACCCGCTGGCCTGGATGCCATCAATCTTTCGATTGGCGAACCACGGCACGCTACGCCTTCTCTTATTACAGACGCGCTTAAAAACGCCACCGCCGGGCTGGCGGCATACCCGCCCACCAAAGGCGATGCTGCCTTACGTCTTACCATCGCCAGCTGGCTGGCAAAACGCTACGGCATACCGCAACCAGACTCTGACACGCAGGTGCTGCCGGTGCTGGGTTCTCGCGAGGCGCTGTTTGCCTTTGCCCAAACTGTCATCGACCCTGGCGCGGGCGCTCTGGTGGTATGCCCCAACCCGTTTTACCAAATATACGAGGGCGCAGCGCTACTGGCTGGCGCTACGCCCTATTACGTCAATGCCGATGCCGCTCACGGTTTTGGGTGTGACTGGGCCAGTGTTCCCGCCGAGGTCTGGCGCAATACGGCTCTGCTGTATGTATGTTCACCCGGTAATCCCGCAGGCAATGTCATGTCGCTCGATGACTGGCGTACGCTGTTCGCGCTCTCCGATGAGTTTGGCTTCGTCATTGCGTCTGACGAATGCTATTCTGAAATTTATCTCGACGAAGGTTGTGCGCCACTTGGTGGCCTTGAAGCGGCCACCAAGCTGGGGCGCTCTAACTATCGCAACCTGGTGTGCTTTTCCAGCCTGTCCAAGCGCTCTAATGTGCCCGGTCTACGTTCTGGCTTTGTGGCGGGCGACGCGCAACTGATCGAAGCATTTTTGCTTTATCGCACCTACCATGGCAGCGCTATGAGCGCCGTGGTGTCTGCCGCCAGTGTGGCAGCTTGGGGCGATGAAAACCACGTTGTTGAAAACCGCCGACTTTATCGCGCAAAATTCGATGCCGTACTGCCGCTGTTAAGCCCGGTACTCGATGTTACCCGACCTGACGCTTCATTTTATTTATGGGCGGCGACACCCGGCAGCGACGCCGAGTTTGTACGCCAGTTGTACGCCGCCACCGGCGTTACGGCCCTGCCCGGCAGCTTTCTCGGGCGTGAGGCGCTGGGCGTCAACCCCGGCGTAGGCCGCGTCCGCATTGCGCTCGTTGCCCCATTGGAACAGTGTGTCGAAGCGGCCGAACGTATTGCTTTCTTTGTGCACCAAAATCGTGCGTAGTAAGGGCCATAAAGCCCCTGCACCAATCCGCTGGCAGCCCGCCCGCAGACAAAATCTGTCGTCGCAGGCGACCAGCCCTTTTTCTTAACATTTATGCAGTATCTGCCTATGAAATCTGACTTGCAAAGCATCATCGAAACCGCGTGGGATATTCGCAACGAACTCACCCCCGTATCCGGCCACGCCGACATCTATCACGCCGTCCAGGAAACACTGGTCGCGCTGGATCGTGGAAAGCTTCGCGTAGCTGAAAAGCGCGAAGGTGACTGGATTGTGCATCAGTGGGTTAAAAAGGCCGTCTTGCTGTCGTTCAGGCTGCAAGAAAACGGCGTAACAGGCTCCGGCCCCCTGCAGTTCTACGATAAAGTGCCGACCAAGTTTGAGGCCTATACTGCGCAACAGTTTGCCGACGAAGGCTTTCGTGTTGTACCGCCGGCAGTCGCCCGGCGCGGCGCATATATTGGCAAAAATGTGGTGCTCATGCCGTCGTACATCAATATTGGCGCCTACGTCGATGACGGTTCCATGATTGACACCTGGGCCACCGTGGGCTCCTGCGCACAGATCGGTAAAAACGTTCATCTGTCGGGTGGCGTTGGCATAGGCGGTGTACTCGAGCCGTTGCAGGCCAACCCCACCATTATCGAAGACAACTGCTTTATCGGTGCGCGCTCTGAAGTCGTAGAAGGCGTCATCGTTGAAGAAAACTCCGTGCTCGCCATGGGGGTGTTTTTATCCCAAAGTACCAAAATCTACGATCGTGAAACTGGTGTCTTTACATACGGGCGCGTGCCTTCGGGGTCGGTCGTGGTACCAGGCTCACTACCCGCTGCAGACGGCACGCATAGTCTGGCCTGCGCCGTTATCGTAAAACGCGTCGATGCTAAAACCCGCGCCAAAACCAGTATTAATGATTTATTGAGGGCTTAATGTCTGATTCTGCTGTACTTGACCTGGCCCGCGACCTGATCGCCCGGCAGTCCGTCACCCCCGACGACCAAGGTTGCCAAGCGCTACTGATCCAACGTCTGGAAGCCATAGGCTTCGAGTGTGAAACACTGATTTTTGACGATGTCACCAATTTGTGGGCGCGGCGCGGCAGCACCAGCCCACTGCTGGTGTTTGCAGGCCATACTGACGTAGTCCCCCCGGGGCCACTCGATCGTTGGCTTAGCGATCCTTTCGTGCCTACTGAGCGCGATGGTGTGCTTTATGGGCGCGGTGCTGCTGATATGAAAAGCTCAATTGCCGCGTTTATCGTCGCGGTTGAAGAGTTCGTAGCCAGCCACGCCGAACACACCGGTTCGATCGCCTTGCTGATCACGTCTGATGAAGAAGGCCCGTCAATCAACGGCACAATCAAGGTCTGTGAAGCGCTGTCGCGCCGCGGCGCAAGGTTTGACTACTGCATTGTTGGTGAACCCACCTCATCTGAAACACTGGGCGATACCGTCAAAAACGGCAGGCGTGGCTCATTGTCGGGCCAACTGGTGGTCAAGGGAAAGCAGGGGCATGTGGCTTACCCGCATCTGGCACGTAACCCCATCCATATGCTGGCCCCTGCCCTGGCTGAGCTCGCTGCGCAAACCTGGGATGAAGGCAATGCGTACTTTCCGGCCACTACGTTTCAAGTGTCCAACTTGCACTCGGGTACAGGAGCAACCAATGTGGTGCCCGGTACGGCGACCATAGACTTCAACTTCCGCTTTTCAACGGCCAGCAAGCCTGAAACGCTAAAACAAAGCACTGAAGCAATTTTAAGCAAACATAATCTGGACTATGATCTGGTCTGGACGCTGGGCGGCGAGCCATTTTTAACGCCTCCGGGTGAACTCAGTGCGGCACTGACGCAGGCAATTCTCGAAGAAACCGGCGTGCAAACGCAGCTGTCTACAACTGGCGGTACATCTGACGGGCGTTTTATAGCACGCATGTGCCCGCAGGTTGTCGAGTTTGGTCCTATCAATGCCAGCATTCACCAGATAAACGAACACGTTCGGGTCGATACCCTCGAACCACTCAAAAACATTTACCGGCGCACGCTGCAACACCTCTTGGGCGTGCGCTAATTATTGGAACCACCATGCACGATTCCGCTTACCAGGCACTTTTCACGCTGCGCGATCTTTTGCGGTACGCCGTCAGCCAGTTCAACGTCGCCCGGCTGTCTTTTGGCCACGGCAGTGATAACGCCTGGGACGAGGCGGCTTACTTGCTGCTGCACACGCTCAACCTGCCGCTCGATACGCTAGAACCATTTCTTGATGCACGGGTACTGCCCGAAGAGCGCGAGCGCTTTCTCAAGCTGCTCGAACGTCGTATCGATGAGCGCATTCCGGCGGCCTATCTTACGGGCGAGGCCTGGCTGCAGGGGCACCGTTTTGTGGTCAACTCCAGCGTTATCATTCCACGCTCCCCCATTTCAGAGCTGCTTGCAGAGGGTTTGAGCCCGTGGGTGCCTGACGCCGACAGCGTTGATTATGTGCTTGATCTGTGCACGGGTTCGGGTTGCCTGGCCGTTTTGTCGGCGCTGGCCTTCCCCAATGCCCAGGTCGATGCCGTCGATCTGTCGGAACGCGCGCTTGAGGTGGCCGACCAGAATATTGAACTGTCAGGGCTGGACGGGCGCATTACCACGCATTGCAGCGATCTCTTCGATCAGTTGCCTCAATGCGAGTACAACCTTATCGTATGCAACCCGCCGTACGTCAACACGCAGTCCATGGAAAACCTGCCGGCTGAGTATAGGCATGAACCTACCGAGGCATTGGCTGGGGGTGAGGACGGCATGGAGCTGATCCGACGCCTTCTTGTACAGGTGGCCGATTACCTGGCCCCAGACGGTGTGTTGGTACTGGAGATCGGCAACGAGTATGAAAACTTCGTGGCTGCTTTCCCGCACCTGGAGCCTATTTGGCTTAGCACCGCCAACGCAGAAGACCAAATTCTGCTGCTGACGCGGGATCAATTAGAGTCGTGATCCGTGCAACAAACCTGACACTGCGCCGCGGCTCCAAAGTATTGCTTGAAGACGCTGAATTCGTAGTTAACCCTGGCGAGCGGGTAGGAATCGTCGGCAAAAACGGCGCTGGTAAGTCTACGCTGTTTGCCTTGCTGCAAGGCCGCCTGGACGCGGACGCTGGCACAGTAACCATGCCTCCGGGCTGGCGTATCGCTGCGGTCGATCAAGAAATCAGTGACAACAGCATGCCTGCGCGTGAGTTTGTTATTGACGGCGATACGCAACTGCGGGCGCTGCAGGCCGAGCGCGCACAAACACCAGACAGCGAAGGCCAGCGTATTGCTGAGCTGGAGTCAGCGCTGATAGAGGCCGACGCATGGAGCGCGCCCTCACGTGCGGAGCAGTTGCTCGCGGGCCTGGGCTTTGCGCCAGACCAGTGGATGAACCCGGTACGCAGTTTCTCGGGAGGGTGGCAAATGCGTCTGGCCCTGGCGCGTGCGCTGATGGCACCCTCTGACCTGCTGCTGCTCGACGAGCCCACCAACCACCTTGATCTCGACGCCATGCTGTGGCTGGAGCGCTGGCTCGCCGCTTACCAGGGCACTGTCATTCTGATTTCGCACGATACCGAGTTTCTCGATACCGTAGCAAAAAGCATTTTGCACTTTGATCAGCAGAAGCTGGTGCGCTATCGCGGGGGTTATGAAGACTTTCTGACGCAACGCGCCGAGCGCCTGCGACAAACGCATATTGCCTGGGACAGGCAAACCCGCGAGGCCGCACGGCTGCAAGGCTTTATTGATAGGTTCAAGGCCAAGGCCACCAAGGCCAAACAGGCACAAAGCCGCGTCAAGGCTCTGGCCCGCATGGAGGCGCTGGCGCCTATACAGGCCGAGTCAGGCATTGATATTCGCATCCCTGAGCCCCTGAGCATGCCAGACCCGCTGATCGTGCTCGACAAGGTGGCTACGGGTTACGCCGATGACATCCACAACGGCACGGTCCGGCGCATTCTTGAAAACGTAACGCTTATGGTACGCGGCGGCGCTCGTATCGGCGTGTTGGGTGTCAATGGCGCCGGTAAAAGTACGCTGATCAAGACGCTGGCGGGTTCACTGCCCGCGCTAGAAGGCGAGCGGCGTGCCTCCAAAGGCCTGGAGATCGGGTACTTTACCCAGCATCAGCTGGATATGCTGGATCTTGACGCTACCCCGCTGCAACACCTTGCCCGGCTCGCGCCACAAGCACGTGAACAAGAGCTGCGCAATTACCTGGGTGGTTTCGGTTTTAGCGGTGATACGGTAAACAGCAAGGTTGCACCCATGTCGGGCGGCGAGAAGGCGCGACTGGCTCTTTCGCTTATCGTGTGGCAAAAACCTAATTTGCTGCTGCTTGATGAGCCCAGCAACCATCTGGACGTAGACACACGCGAAGCACTGGCAACAGCACTGGCGGAGTTCTCAGGCAGTGTGCTGCTGGTTTCACATGATCGGCATTTGCTGCGCACCACGGTTGACTCATTCTGGATCGTCGCCGACGGTAAGGTACACGAATTTGACGGCGACCTTGAAGACTACCGGGAGTGGCTCAATGAACGCAATGCTGCAGTTCGCGCCGAAGCGCGGGCTGAGGCACAAAGCGATGCGTCAGGCGAAGCCCCCCTTGACCGCAAGGCGCAGCGACGCGCCGAGGCAGAAACCCGCCAGCGCCTGGCCAAGCTGCGCAAGCCGCTTGAGTCAAAACTGGGCAAGGTGGAAACCGAGATGGACCGCGTGCGCACCCGTCAGGCCGAGCTTGACGTTCTGATTGCCGACCCCGACCTGTATTCTGACGAACGCCGCACTGAACGGCAAAAAGTCATGGCCGAGCATGGTGAACTGAGCAAGCGCCTGGGCGAACTCGAAGAACAATGGCTGGAGCTCCAGGAAGCGCTGGAAGAGATTGAAGCAGGTGTGATGCAGTAGGGGTTGCTGGCGCCGTCGCGCCCGCGATCACCTCGGCTTAGACCATTTTTTTCCTTAACCCTCATACGCCATCCTAAAGTAAGAATATTATTTGTGTGCCTAAGCCTGCTCCACATTATGAGCAAGTACATAACGCATCTGTAATTAAAAATCCTTTTGAAGCTAATTTCTTCCTAATGGATGGCATGGAGATAGTTCACCTAAAATACAAACCTGCAGTCTTTGCTGGTGAACCCATCCAGACACAATTAATAAAGCAGATTAGGTAACCACAGAGATATCTGAGCAAAAGCTACGATCAGGGCGAGACGCACCATATCAGCTGCCCAAAAAGGCAAGATGCCTTTAAAGATCGTGCCTGTGCGGATATCCTTTAATACACTACTCAAGACAAACACATTCATGCCCACCGGCGGGGTTATCAAGCTTATTTCTGTGACCACTACCGCAACGATTCCGAACCAAACAAGGCTATATCCAAGCTCTGCCACAATAGGGAAAAATACGGGTATTGTTAATAACAACATAGACAGGCTTTCTAGAACCATACCCAAAACAATATAGATTCCCAAAATCATAATGATTACAACCATTGGCGAGACATCTAAGGATTGCACAAAGGCAACCATCATACTGGGCAAGCCGGCACGGTTTATAAAATCAGAAAAAATTAGCGCGCCAATGATGATAGCGAATAAGGTTGCAGAGGTACGTGCGCTTTCTGCCAAGGTTTGAAAAAGAGTTGTCCAGGTGAGACTGCGACGCAACAGAGCAATAATAAAAGAACCGCCTGCACCTATACCAGCAGCTTCTGTAGGGGTAAAGATGCCAAGGTATATTCCGCCCATAACAACTATAAACAGACCCAAAATATCGCGCACTTGAATCAGTGCGCGGATACGTTCACGCCAGTTCATGGCTGAACCAGCAGGACCAGTTTTAGGGTTACGCCATACGGTATATTTAACAGCCCCTAAATATAGAAATATGCCTAAAATGCCTGGAATCAAGCCAGCCGCAAATAGTTCGCGAATACTGGTTTCTGTAAGTAAGCCATAAATAATAAGGATCACGCTTGGCGGAATCAATATGCCTAGTGTCCCGCCAGCAGCTATAGAAGCCGTAGCCAATGAATCAGCATACCCATATTTCCGCATAGGGGGCATAGCTACTTTGGACATAGTTGCCGCTGTCGCAAGGCTAGAGCCACACACTGCAGAAAACCCGCCACAAGCCACGACGGTAGCCATTGCAAGGCCACCTTTCTTATGACCTAAAAAGGCATACGAAGCGTTGTACAGCTCTTGGGAAAGCCCAGAACGTGTAACTAAATTACCCATGAGAATAAACAGAGGGATAATCGATAAAGCGTAATCTTGTACTGTATCGACAATTCGATTGGCTGACATGGACAGCGGTATCACCCACCTAAAATTGCCAAAATTGTCCCAGGTCAGCCCATTCAGAACTGCAAAACCAAAAAACCCGACTACACCCATAGCAAACGCAATTGGTACTCTAAACACCAAGATCATGAGCAGTAAAACAGCAAACCCTACAAGCACAATTGTCACTCTTTTGCTCCTAGCACTGATTCTTGGGGATTTGCCCTAAAGGTTGTCAATAGTAAATAAACAAGGGCACTTATAGCAGTAAGCCAGCTGAAAATGGCAATACACTGAAGGACATGGCCGCTCTGGATATGTAAGAAATCGGTTGTAATATTGCGACGCAACATACGTGCACCAAGTTCCCATATACGTATTGAGACAAAGTACAGGGATGTAGTGATAATCAACATCGAGACAAAGGCAAAAATACGTAGTACGGTCTTAGGTAAAAAATTATCAATCAGATCGACTGCAATATGGCCACCACGCCAAGTCACAACAGGCATAACTGCAAAGATAACAATAGCTAAGCCTATCTTCGTTAGCTCAGAAGCGCCTATTACGGGGTGATTTAAAAAATACCGTCCTATGACGTCAATGCAGGTAAGTACCATGAGGGCGAATAGAGCGATTGCCGCTACCAGCTCGAAAAAGAAGGCCAACGCTTTCATTGGCCCTCTATCCTCATAGTGTGTATTTAACCATGAGATAAAAGTCATTACCTGACTCCAAAATGCTATTAGTGATTTGCAGCGTAGGCTCTAGCCTCAGTTCTTAGCATTTCCAAAGCTGCTTTGGCATCAACACCTTTATCCTTAACGGATTCCAGCCACGCTTTATCAAGACCTTCGGTTTTTTCAACATAAGCAATTGCCATAGGATCATCAACAGCCAGCTCAACCACTGTACCGCCATTTTCCTTAGCGAATTTTTTGGCTTCGATATCGGCCTTATCCCATGTTGCGCCAGCCATGATAGACAAACGCTCACCGGATACGCTACGAATTGCTTCGGCATCAGCAGGACTTAGTGAAGCCATAAAGTCAGGGTTTATAAACATCACAAAACTACCCATATACATACCAGTAGGAATGATCGTTACATAAGGGGCAACCTCTACCAAACGTTGGGCCTTTTGCTCAGTCATAGGCATAAATACACCATCAACCACACCTGTCTGCATCAGTTCGTAAACTTTATTACCTGGAGCAGCTACGGGGGTGATCTCTAAGCGCTTGCCAATTTCTGCTTGAATGCCACCACCTATGCGAATTTTTTTCCCCTTTAAATCAGCAAGGCTTTTAACCGGAAAATTGGTTTGTATAACGCCTTGGCCATGAGCAAACAAAGCCAACAACTCAAGACCATCGTGTTCGTTAGCCTTGGCTAGATATTTTTGATAAGTACGCCAATGAGCAGCTGAAGCAGCTTCGGCATTTACGCCCAAACCAGGCAGCTCAACAATCTCTTCCAGAGGGAAGCGCCCGGGTACAAAGCCATGAAAACTGAAAGCTGCATCAGTTACACCGTCTTCAACCATTTGAAAGAGCTGAGTTGGGTTACTGGAAGTGTATTCAATGTTTACTTTGACACGACCCTCGGTGGCATCTTCTACCCACTTAGCCCATGTTGGCCAAACCGCGCTATTTTGTACATGAGTGGGTGGCAGCCATGTACTTACGTTAAGTGTCGTCTCCTTCGCTATAGCACTGGCATTCACACTAAACAGCGCAGCAGTTGCTAAGATAGCGGCAAATTTTATTTTAATCATCACTATATCCTTGACAAAGTTAAAGTTTAATTTTGACTTTTCCGACAGCTCTGGAACAGCAGCTCATCATTTTCGTGTTGCTTCGTCTTTCATTTGCTGTTAACACACGATCCCGGTGATCGATTTGCCCTTCGACCACAACAACTTCACAACTACCACAAAGACCTTCCTCACAGTCATTTGTGACTTCTATATCGTGCGCTAATAAAACTTCTAGTAGAGTTTTATCTCTAGGTACAAGATAAGTTTTCCCAGTATCTATTAGCTCGACCTCAAAGGCGGTTTCTTTTTCTGGATCAAGTATGCTGCTGGCTGAGCTAAATAGCTCGAAAGTCAGGCCAAGTTGATACTCTTCAGCTAGCGCATCTAGCTCATCCAGCATCTTATCAGGGCCGCAGGCATAAATATGAGTGCCTGGTTTTTGAGCGCTAACAAGTGCGCGCAGATCAGCTCGCCTACCCTCACCAGAAATATATAACTGCGGTGCTCTTATAAACTGTTCAGGGATATCGCAATAGGCAAGATTATCACGTGTGCGGCCGCAATAAATAAGCTCAAACCGCTTTTTTTGTTGATGTAGCTCTGTGGCCATAGATAATAATGGTGTAATACCAATACCTCCTGCAACTAATAGGTAATGATCTGCTGCAGTATCAAGCTTGAAGAAGTTCTTTGGGCCTTGTATTGGAAGCTGATCACCAACTTGCAACTCTTCATGAATCCACCTAGACCCCCCTTGACTTTCAGGCTCATGCTTGACTAATACAGTATATTGATTAGGTTGCTCACTAGGACATAAAGAGTACTTTCTCTTTAAGCCATTTGGCAAAAATAGCTCAATATGTGCGCCAGGTGTCCAGCGCGGCAAGGGCAAAATATCATCGGCAGATTCAAGCACTATTCGCTTGATGGATGGAGTCAGATTATTGATCGCTGCAACCTTTGCGCTACGAACAATACTGCGTTTATCAGGGTTGCCAATAGGGAAAGTAGATTGTTCTTTAGCGTGCTGTACCACAGCATTTGGATCCCAACGCACCCAAAGTTCCTCGGGGCCATGAAAGGATGTATTGGGCAAAGAAGTAAAATTCTGCTCCATCATCTCCATATCAGGAATTCGGCGGGTCAACTCTTCGATAAACGCACACATCTCCAAACGCCCAATATTGCGCCCCAGGCACTGGTGCGCACCGTACCCAAAAGATAAATGCTCATTGGCATTATCACGCAAGATATCGAGTTCTTCGGGATTTTCAAACTGCTGTGGGTCACGATTTGCGGCAGCCATTACCAAAAATAGCTTATCGCCTTCTTTAATATCAACGCCAGCGACTTGAACATCCTTAGTGGCTTGACGGCGCCAAGAAACAATTGGGCCCGCATAACGTAGGCATTCTTCAACAGCAGCCGGAATCAGCTCAGGTTGATCATGCAGCTTCTTCCATAAATTAGGACGCAACAGCAAATGCCTGATCGCATTAGCGGTGGCAGTAGCTGTGGTTTCATGTGCGGCCACCAAAATGGCCATCATCATTGAGTGCAAATAGTTGTCGGTGACAACACGAGGGTTGCTTTTATTCTTGTGAATCATGTCGTACATCCAGCCCGACTTACCCTCGCTGTTTTGCTTCATGCGGGCAAGCACCTCACCAGAATAATGCCAGAACTTACCCACGTTGGTGGCCACATGCTTTTGTTCTTCTCCTGATGGCCGCCCCCAAGTGTTTACCTTGTGAGCCACGCCATAATTTTGTAGCACGGCAATATCATCGTCCGGCACACCCAAAAACTTTAGTGCGACTATGACAGGCACATCCCAGAGCAAAGTAGCAACTAAATCAACCTGCCCCTTGCCAATAAAGCTATCAACTTCCTCAGTAATCAGTTTTTTGGTGAGCTCACGCAACTGTTCTAAGTTTGGTGCGGCAAAGGCATCGAGAAGTTCACGTCTACGCTCCATGTGAATCGGCTCGTCTTCATTGACGAGCGTACGATTCATACCGTAGTTATAAGATTTAAGAATTTCGTCTGCTTCGGCGCTATTAGGAGCTATCTTCTCCAATGCATTGCGCGCTGAAAATGTAATTGGATCGCGAAATATCTCACGAATATCCTCATATCTGGTGACTATCCAGTAGTTCATTTTCTCGGAGAAAAATATCGGCTTTTCCTCGCGAAAATTCTGCATAGAGGTAGCAGGGCAACTTTGGTATTCAGGCCCAAACATATCAAAATCTTTAGACTTCTGCTCTAAGTCAGCTGAGGCATGAAATGGACATTCTGATGATTTCGCTGTAGTAATAATGCTCACAACGGCCTCCTCGCGTTTATATGTTTATTACAGAAAACTACTGATTCAACTCTGAAACATGTAAAAACGGTGTATGGCTAAGAGCACGTTTAGTTTTAGCCCATTCTACGAGAATTTCATGTTTTGTTTGTTCAGTAATCTTTGCCGTCTTTTCATCAGTCTTAGAATCGTTATAGAGCAATTCAAAGTGATGACCATTAGGATCAAAAGAGTGCATTTAGTCGA
This sequence comes from Pusillimonas sp. ANT_WB101, assembly GCF_008369125.1. Lineage (NCBI taxonomy): Bacteria > Pseudomonadati > Pseudomonadota > Betaproteobacteria > Burkholderiales > Alcaligenaceae > Pusillimonas > Pusillimonas sp. ANT_WB101. The sequence continues at coordinate 1,370,281 of NZ_VOAY01000001.1, forward strand.
ACAGACTATGGTCAGTTACACCAAGCACCTCAACACCGTTAGCCCATAGACGATATCAAGTCGTAATAAGCACGTCCCGATGCTTTAAATGATAGATACTAGTCTGCGTCTGGTTGTTTTTCTGGTTCTGCGTTTACAAAACCAGGCAGATTTTGACAATGCGAATAAATCGCTAAAATATTGGGATAAGCGCTTAAATCCAGGTTATAACGTTTTGCATTGTATATTTGCGGAATCAGGCAACAATCAGCCATACTTGGGCTGTCACCTACACAAAACTTACCTTGGTGTTCGCTTGCTAACTGCTCGTAGGCATCAAATCCAACGCGTATCCAGTGAGCGTACCAGCGGCTGCGATCACTATCACTAATTTCTAGCTGCTGATCCAGGTAACGTAACACACGCAAGTTATTCAGAGGATGGACATCACAAGCAATTATCTGACTAAGGGCACGAATCTGTGCACGCTGCTGGACGGCATCAGGCAAAAGCGGCACTGTCTCGGGGTAGGCTTCCTCAAGGTATTCAATAATAGCTAGTGATTGAGAAAGCACAACCGAACCATCCACCAAGGTCGGCAGCAACTTAAGTGGATTAAGCGCCTGGTAACTACTACTGTTTTGTTCACCACCATTTTTAACCAAATGAACAGGTATATATTCATAAGGTATTTTTTTTAGGTTTAAAGCAATGCGCACTCTATAAGCAGCTGAGCTTCGAAAATAACTATACAGCTTGATCATCAGTTTGCCCTAAAATTAAAATTGTGCTCAGGTAGTATTTTGCCACGTACCTCACCAAACCCTACTCGTACTTCTCTCTTCTGGGCATAGCCACGCACGAGGGTTTGTATCAGCAATGCTGAAAACTCCATAAGGTAGATTATGAATAGAAAAATCGCTATCCGAAGCAATGCTAATAAACGATTGATTTGTATCCATAACCTCTCCTGAAACTGTGTACTTAAGCTGCGTATGCAAATATTTTTTTACAAATGCATTTAATAGTAAGAAGTATGCACCCATACGGCAAACAGTTTTTACTACTGCATTTATAAGGTCAGATCATGAATGAGCATCACATACTGTGTAGCGCTAGGCAATTCTATGTCTATACGTTCACGTACAACGCTCTCTATGGGACGGTGCACCCGCGCCGAACGCCATCTTTCTGGCAATCGGCGCACTTTACCTAGCCCAAAGTGTCATCGAAGGTCTGACGATGCTAGGGCTGCCTGCGGTCTTGCGCAAGGACGGCTTGCCTCGCGATCAGATCGGTCTGCTCCATCTAATTGTTATAAAGTGGTTTGTGAAATTTCTGTGATCGTCTTATGTGGAGCGGTTCAGGCATCTTGGCGTGAGGCACAACGGAACACGTTCCCTTACGCTTGTGGGCAATATCTTATGCGCTGTGGGGCTTATCACGCTTGCCGACCATGCCCCAGCACCTGGGCTACACCGCATTTTATGGCGCCATCTTATTAATTGCGATTGTGGCTATAGGGGCGATTTCTGCTGTGAGAGTTTTCCCAAACGGTCATGGGATTCAAAACTAGCGCCTTCCAACAAGCGTTGTAGCGCACAAGCCAGCTGGGCGAGCTCGAAGAATAGTGGCTTGAGCTTCAGGAAACGCTGGAAGAGATTGAAGCGGCTGTGATGCAGTAGTCTGAATAAAGATGGGAGAGCTGTTATAGGCTTTAAACAGACTGTCCAGAACCTACCCTCGGCCCGAGAGCGGGACCGACTCAGCGGCCGCTATAAGCGAGATGAGCAAAAGCACGTCGCCGCATGCTCAGTCTGAAGCAATCAAGCGAGTTGGCGCAGCAATCATAAAATAAACGATCAAAAACACGCTGGCAGTGTAGTTCACGAGCAACCAAATTCGATTCAATTCGCAAAGATCTAGTACAACTCTTCAAGTTCCTTCGACGCTAAATGTCGCCGGCAATGGTGCGACTGCGATCACTGCAACTTCGTTCAGTATTTTTCCTTGACCAAAATAATAGTTTTTTTTATTATTGCGAACAAGTCTCATTATCGATCATAGAGACACTGGGATGCCTGAAAACACGGAACGTTTGGAGAATCAAAGTGAAGAATCCGGATGTTTACGACTTCATTGCTATAGGCTTAGGGCCATTCAATCTCAGCCTTGCCTGCCTGGTTGAACCGATAGATGGCTTGGAAGGCATATTCCTGGAGCGCAACACATCATTCGAGTGGCATCCCGGTATGCTGATCGACAATACAACCTTACAGAACCCTTTTCTGGCAGACCTGGTTAGCCTAGCTGACCCGAGGAGTCCGTACAGCTTTCTGAACTACTGCAAGCAGGAAGGAAAGATCTATTCGTACTATATACGTGAGAACCTCTATCTGACACGCGCCGAGTACGACAGGTACTGCAAATGGGCTATTACACGGCTAAGCAGCATTCGGTTTAGCCATGAAGTGCACAATATCAGCTACGACGAACAGAGCCGACACTATGTCGTCACAGGCACGTGTGGCCCTAGGAGTGATGCATTTGTGGTCCAGTCCCGCAAATTAGTGTTGGGCGTGGGATCTGTGCCGACGTTTCCGCCCTGCTGCTGCGACCCCCACCATCGGTACTTACACTCAGCCGATTACATTACTCACAGGCCTCGTCTACTGCGGCACGAGTCGATCACCATTATTGGGAGCGGGCAAAGCGCAGCAGAAATCTTCTACGACCTGTTGAAGTCACGCGGTGATTACAACTATGCATTGACGTGGATCACCCGCTCACCTCGATTCTTCCAGTTGGAGAATACCAAGCTCACACTGGAAATGGCCTCGCCGGACTATATCGACTATTTCTTCAATTTGCCTGATGCCACGAAAAATGAACTCATTAGTACGCAACACAGTCTGTACAAAGGGATAAATGCGCGACTAGTCAATCAGATCTACGATCTTCTTGACGATTGCCAGCGCCTGGAAAACCTACGCACGCACCTAATCGCAAACTGCGAAGTACAGGCTTGCCGATACAGCGCCGAGCTCGACGAGTATGAGCTGGAGTTCGAGCAAATGGATTACCACATTCGTTATACACACCGGACAGGTGTGGTGCTTTTTGCGACGGGCTACAGCCAGCGTATCCCGCCCTTCATCTCCGGTATACGAGAACGGATCCTATGGGACCAGCACGGTCGATATCAACTGTCACGTAATTACTCAGTAGACATAAATGGTGACGAGATCTTCGTTCAGAACGCAGGCTTGCACACCCATGGAATAGCCGATCCAGACTTGGGAATGAACTGCTACCGCAACTCGTGCATTATCCGCGCGTTGACGGGTGTAGAGCATTACAAGATTGAGGAGCGTATCGCTCTGCAGGACTTCGCCGTGCCTAATTGCGAGCAATTCATGCGTCTACCGGAGCATGCATGAATCTCAAAATTTTTATCATTATCATGACGACATCTGGAGTCATGAGCGATGCGATCCTAATTCCTTTCTATCCGCAGTTCTTCGAATTGCGATTCGGAACGGATAGCGCCATGCATGTAGGTGCGTACGTGGCCGCAATCTCAATTGCAGTCATGAGCGCGTTGCCCTTTTGGGCACGCATCGCGCGACGCATCGAGCTCTTGCACTTACTTATATGGACGCAACTGAGTGCTGGTACATTCGGCCTACTCAGTAACTGGGCGCCCAACGTGACTTGGTACTGGATGCTGTCTATGCTGATGTTCATTTGCAAGAGCAGCTATCTTCTGATGTACCCATATCTGATGCGGCTCACCCTCAAAAAAAATCATGCCCAAGTCATAGGCACTCTTTCGGTAGTGGTGCATTTTGGGGCAGTTTGCGGTGCAGTAGTGGGCGGCTCCGTGCTGCAAATATGGGGCCCAACCGCTAGCATCATGGCCATGGTGGCCGGTGACTTCTTTCAGATGACCGTTTGCGCACACCTGATACACAGTAGCAAGATCGTACGATTTAAATCGCAGCAAGATTCCGACGGTACTGAAACCATTTCCCCGCTATTCAAACTCGACGCGTGGCGCGTACACCTGCCAATTTTACGGTTAGCGCTGGTCATGCTCATATTTGACTTCGGTTGCTTCGTAATACGCCCATTTTTCTCCACACATTGGCAAGCGCTTACTGGCTATGAATCAGAGTTAACATCAGGCGTCGTGTTTGCCATACCCGGTGCCATGGCCATCACCGCATTATGCGTCCACACATGGGCGCACAAACGTTTTGGCAGACTACCTGACCACAGATTGGGAAACCTGCTGCTTGGTATCGCCGGTTTTTTACTGCAAGCTGCACCAAACCCAACCCTAGTCGTCGTCGGCCGATGCGTTTACGGTTGGGCCATTTTTCATATCATCGTAAAACTGGAAGTTAATTTATTTCGTCTCAGCACGCCGGAGCGTTATGCGCGGGACTACGCTGTGACAAATTTCTTCCAGAATCTAGGCACTCTTCTGGCGTCCTTCGCCGCCGGTGCAATTGTTGACAGCTTTGGCCTGTACATGCCTTTTCTGGTGGGCGCGTTGGCTTTTGTTCTGACAGCCGTGTTAGACCGATTAATTCTCAAGGTTCCCAGCGCTGGGCATATAGATGGAGCTGATCACCCAGCACCAACTACCGAATTGGAGGCTTGTGTTCGTGTCCGCTGAATCATCTTTGTCAACTGTGCATTGCCGCAGCGAGAGCAAATATTTATATCTAGACAATTCGGGTTTCGCCTTTCGTCTGCTACAAGTCCCACAGGATATTGCCTTGCTGCATGATTGGCTCACCCGCGATTATGCAGCGTTCTGGCAGATGCAGAACAAAACGCGAGAGGAAATTGCAACGATCTATCAAACAATGACGGATTCAGGGCACGCCAAAGCTTATTTGGAACTGCGTCATGGCCAACCCGCCTTTATGGCCGAATGCTATGACCCATTTCTCGATCGCATCGGTCAACACTACGAACCACAACCTGGTGACCTTGGTATGCATTTTTTAATAGGACCAACTACCAAACCTGTGCGTGGATATACCCACTTAGCGTTCCAGGCGTTGATGCGCTTCATGTTTCAGCATCTGGGAGCACAACGCATCGTAGTCGAACCTGATGTCAACAATCACAAGATTCATATTCTGAATCGGCGCATGGGATTCTCCTATGAACGTAACGTAATCTTTGAAGAGAAGATCGCCAGCCTGGCATTCTGTACGCGCGAGCAGTTCGAGCAAGCGATACAAGCCACATAGGAGGGAGGTCATTCATGGATCCCGCTACTTTGGTCCGTTTATCTCAACAGCCTAAACTGGCGGTCACTCACTTGACACCCGAAATCTGGGCCGCCAGCAATCGTCAACTGGTGCGCAAGGCGTTATCAGAGTATTCGCACGAGCTGATCTTGACACCAGTCCTCCAAGAATCGAAAGGTGAAGGGCTCAACCTCTATCAAGTTAAGAGTGATGACGAACGCACTACGTACACTTTCTCTGCTCAAATATTGGAACTGCGCCACTGGCATATCAAACTGGACTCGATTATCCGAGAACGCGACGGACAGATGCTGCCGTTAGACGCTCTGCAATTTGTCATTGATGTGCGCGCGCGGCTGGCCATTAAGGATGAATTTTTACCTATTTATCTGGACGAAATCAGCAGTACGCTGTATAGCGCGGCGTACAAGTTGACGAAAGCCGATTCACCTACCGCAGCCGAACTGGCTCAGAATGAGGATTTCCAGCGCATCGAAACGGCGATGATCGAGGGCCATCCCAGCTTCGTGGCTAATAATGGTCGACTAGGTTTCAGCGCAATAGATTACCGCGTTTATGCGCCCGAAGTCGGTATGCCAGTGCGACTGATCTGGTTAGCTGTGCACAGGGATAATGCGACTTTCGCCAGTTTGGCAGATCTGACCTATGATCGTTTGATGCGAGAGGAGTTGGGTACCGACACTGTAGTGCGTTTCTCCAAGATCGTGCGTGATCTTCAATGCGATCCAGCAAACTATTACTTCATGCCTGCCCACCCATGGCAGTGGCACAACAAACTTTCCATCGCATTCGCGCCATACGTATCCACAAGAAAAATCATCTGCTTGGACTACGGCCAGGACGAATACCTCGCCCAACAATCCATTCGCACTTTCTTCAACGTCAGCGACCACAGCAAACGGTACGTAAAAACTTCGCTGTCCATCCTAAACATGGGCTTTATGCGTGGGTTGTCCCCCTACTACATGTCCGGCACGCCAGCCATTAACCATTACATCAACGGTGTGATCAAAGATGACGAATATCTGCGCAATAACGGCTTTAGCATACTGCAAGAAGTTGCATCGCTGGGGTTTCGCAATTACTACTATGAGGACGCAATCGCAGCCGACTCGCCGTATAAAAAAATGTACTCAGCGCTTTGGCGCGAGAATCCACTAACCCGTCTGCGCTCTGGTGAAAAACTTATGACTATGGCGGCTCTGCTCCATGTGGATCAGCAACGCGTAGCACTATTACCAGAGCTTATCCGGCGCTCCGGGCTCGACGTGCAAACTTGGCTGCGCTTCTACTTACGTGCTTATTTAATGCCGCTACTCCATTGTTTCTATCGTCACAATTTGGTTTTCATGCCACATGGCGAGAACCTCATTCTCGTCATGAAGAACTGCGTGCCGGTACGCGTCATCATGAAGGATATCGCCGAGGAATCTGCAGTGCTGAACATTGAGGCCCGTGCACACATGCCGGACCTAGTTAAACGCTTGGCCGTGGACGTGCCGAACGAACTAAAGTTACTAGCTATCTTTATCGATGTGTTCGATGGCGTGCTGAGATATGTCAATCAAATTCTCGTGGACAACCTGTGCTGCGACGAAGATACATTCTGGAAGTCCGTGGCGGACTGTGTGACTGAATACCAAGCGTCACACCCCGAGGACACCAATAAATTCGCTGAATATGACATGTTTGCACCAGAATTCTTGCACTCTTGCCTGAACCGCTTACAGTTAAGCAACAATCTGCAAATGGTCAACCTAGCAGACCCGGCCGCCAATCTAAAAATAGCAGGCAATTTGCGTAACCCTATCGCCCGCTTCCGCACCAAATCAGTCATGCAGCACAGCGATGTGCCTATCGCAGAGTAGCCAACCTGATGGCACAAGTCCCTGAGTGCGCAAAAATGCCTTTACTTTCGCCACCCATCGAATCGTGGCGGATCCGCACTGAACTGGACCGCTTGTTGGTGCGCGTGGATCAGGTCTTGCCCGGCCTTCGATTTCCGCTACCGACTCCAAGCGGCTTAGGGCTAACGACCGAACTGGGTGATCCGGGTCTATGCGCGATGTGTGACTTCTGGGCGTGCATACCCCGAGGCTGGCCCGCACTACCTGGCGATGCGCTGCTGGGGCTTAGCCATATGGCAACCTGTGTATCTATGCGTGTTAACAGCGCACTTGGATAATCAAGTTCCAAAACTAAACGGCGCATGGCAAAGCTGGTCAGACAAAGACGGCTTTACTCATGGCCTGTGGCTGCCTTCTCACAACCCACTACCCGGGCTGCTGACCGACCGTATTACATTTGGTGCCACTGAGATTGCGCATTTTTGTAGCCAGATGCGTGACGCCATGCAATCTATGCTGAACCTGAAGAACAAAACCGTTGACGCCACCTTGGCCGAATGCGTACTGGCTGCCTTGCTACTGGCGGGTCGCTATACGCACGCGGACACCAACTTGATCCGGGCGTGGGCAGATCGGTGGTTGGACGGCATAGGTATAACCAATGGTTGTGGTTTATTGATTTACGAGGATGCGTGGGGAAATTCGGCGCTTATGCTGAATAGAACCATTTGCTGCCATCATTTTCGTCGCCGTGATGGTGACAAATGTGCGAGCTGTCCCAAGTTGACCCATAAGGAACGTATCACTCGCACACTCGCAGAAACACGCTAACTACTCTGTTGCATCTGTGGCACGCATCGAAATAAATGAGCTAAGGAGAACTTATCGACATAGATGCAATTACACCTCATTTTAATTCTTATTAGATATTTAAATTGATCGCGAAAATCTAAAAAGGGAACGAAATGGCTCTGACAGCAAAGAAATTAAAACCGGGAAGGAAAGCACCACCAAGAATCCTAACGCCGCTGGCTACAATTATTCTCACGGGCTTCGGCGCAGAACATTCAGCACATGCGCAAGCAGTCACCCCTACGACCAAAGCTCCATTCCAGTTGCCGCAAGTTTCGATAACCGGCGACCGCGTAAATGACCCATTGCGCAATGCCCTATCTCCAGTTCAAAGTGGCGCACTGGGCATACGCAGCAAGCTTGAAACACCGTTCTCGTCGTTCGTAGCCACCAATGCCGACATCAAAGAGCGTCACGTCAACACGTTGGGGGATGTGTTCATGGCAGATGCCTCGGTGTCCGACAACAGCGCTGCCTATGGCGCTTGGGCTAGCTACCTCAGTGTGCGCGGGCTGCCGCTAGACTGGCAAAACTCCTTCCGTATCGATGGAAAACCGTTCATGAGCTATGCCACCACGTTACCGTATGAGCACTTTGAACAAATTGATCTTCTCAAAGGCGCAACGGGCTTCATGTATGGTTTCGGCTCGCCCGGCGGCTTGGTTAACTATGTGTCGAAAAAACCTACCGAAGAACCTATTCGGGACTTAAGCATTGGGTACGATTCAAAAACTCTCTGGCGTGAACATGCAGATCTGAGTGGTCGCGTGGGCGATAACAACCGCTTCGGATATCGACTCAATGCCATGCACCAGCAGGGGGATCTATACACCGACGGTGACATCAACCGAAACGCTGTTTCGCTGGCGCTGGATGCGCGCTTGACCGACCGTCTGATTTGGGATTTCCAAGGTATTTATCAGGACTTCAAAGCATCAGACATTGAACCGACAATCTACACCGGATTGTTGACTGGACTTAATTTACCGTCGGCAGTGCATAACAAAAATGGACGATTCGTAGGTGATGGCACGCATCTCAACAACGCATTCCGTTTTTATTCCACGGGACTGAAACATCAGATATCACCTAACTGGACCCTTGGCGCCAGTTACAGCCAATCATCTACCAAAACGCGACGCAATGAGGAGGTAATACAGATTACGGATGCGCGCGGCAATTACAACGACATCCGCTCCGATTATGGCGAGGCTTATCAGTTCAACTATTGGCAAGCCATGTTGCAAGGACGCTCCCAGACTGGGGCACTCAGGCACGATATTGTAGTAGGCGCGTCTTGGCAAAAACAGAGAAATGATTACGCAGGCAACGGTTTCTATCAGCAGGTAGGCAACGGGTCTCTGTGGACGCAAAATACCAATACATATCGAAGCGTCGGAACTATGAATAGCCTGGGCATGTTCCGCGGTGCTGAAATTACCCAACAGGCAGTTTTTGCCAGCGACACGGTACAGCTGTCTAACCAGTGGTCACTATTGGGCGGGCTGCGCTATACCAACTACGACCAGATAGCCTTCAGTCCTGGCGGCGCCAGGACATCGTCTTACGACAAAAGAGGCGTGCTGACGCCAACGGTGGCATTGATGTACAAGACCACACCGCAGGCTATGGTGTATGCAAGTTATATGGAATCACTAGAACAAGGCACCTCAGTTGGATCCAGTTATGTCAATTACGGTGCGCAGCTAGCCCCACTCAAAAGCCAGCAATACGAAATTGGCATTAAGTATCTGCAAGAACGTTGGGCGGCGACGGCGGCGTTATTTCGTCTTGAAAAAAAGGCGGAGTATCCAAACGCCACCAACGAATTCGTACAGGATGGTCTATCGGTATACCAAGGCGCAGAACTAGGAGCCTCAGTGCGATTTGGCCCTAATTGGGATGTAGGCGGCAATGTAATGTGGCTGGATGCGACCTATAAGAAAGGGGCTACTAATATTGGAAACCGTGTTGTAGGTGCACCAAAACTCGTTGCCACGACTCAGGTTTCATATCGGGTACCAGCGGTTCCAGGTCTTAAGCTTTGGGCCAATGCGAAGTACACCAGCAGCACCATGTTGCGGCCAAGCAATGACGTGGAGTTAGGTGGCTATTCCGCTCTCAATGTTGGTGTCAGCTATGATACCGCTGTCAATGGCTACGACACGACATTTCGTTTGGCAGTGAAAAACATCACGAACAAACGATACTGGGCCTACCAACACGCGGACTATGTCAAAGCAAGTGATCCTCGCAGCGTAAGCCTGACCGCCACCATGCAATTCTAGGCTTATACGCTCTCGTGCAACGCTCTTTGTACGACGGCGCATCTGCACCGAGCGCCATCCTTCTGGCAGTCTGCGCGCTATACATAGCGCAAAGCGTCATTGGCGGGCTGACGATGCTCGGCCTGCCTGCTGTCTTGCGCAACCAGGGTTTGCCTCTCGATCAGATCGGTCTGCTCCATCTCACCCTTATACCGTGGTTCCTGAAATTTCTCTGGTCGCCTTATGTTGAGCGGTTCAGACATCTTGGCGTCGGGAACAATGGAACGAAGTCCATCACGCTTATGGGCAGTACTCTTTGCTCTTTAGGACTCGTAGCGCTTGCCGTCCATGGTCCTGCCATAACAGGCACGACGGTCTCCATACTGCTTTTCATCGCCCTCATAGCGTCAACCGTCGACATTGCTTGCGACGGGTACATGGTGGAAAACCTTAGACCCGAACATCACGGCTGGGGCAATGCCGCTCAGGTCGGCGGGGCCTACATCGGTTCAGCAATAGGTGCTGGTGCATTTCTGTTGATAGCGGCTGAGTGCGGCTGGACGTTCTCGGTGCTGATAATGGCCGCAATTGTCGTTGGTCTTGGATTACCGTTCAACTTCATACACACCTCTAAGGCTGCGCCAGCGACACCTTCGATACAGCCATCCTTGATGAATGCCCTGAAGAGACGCGAAGTTCAACTCGGATTATTAATTACCGGTATTTTCACTGCTGCCCTGAAGTGGGGCGTCGCTATGATCGGGCCGTTCATGGTCGATTATGGTCTTGATTTAAAAACTATCGGCACTCTCACGGGAGCCGGGAGCATGTTCATTGGCTCGTTCGCTGCGCTGCTCGGTGGGGCGATGGTGCGTTTAACTGGCGTTAAATTTGTGCTCGTCCTCGCAATCGTATTGCAAGCTTCTCTATTTACGGGCTTGCTGATACTGTCTGTCTTGGATAAGCCTTTTAGCAGCATCGTTTTGCTACTTGGCATCCTAAGCTCTTCCGGTGTTATGGCATTCGGCTATGTCGCTCTTTATTCAAGCTTCATGCGATGGTCCAATAACGCGCAAGCAGGTGTCGATTTCACACTCTTTCAGTGCGCCGACGGGCTCTTCAGCATGATAGGCGGAATAGTGGCTGGGTTTATAGCCCACCATCTGGGCTACACCACATTTTATGGCGCCATCTTATTAATTTCGTTTGTGGCCATAGGGACGATTTCTGCTGTGAGAGTTTTCCCAAACGCTCATGGGATTCAAAACTAGCGCCTTCCAACAGCAGCTGTAGACCACAAGGCGCCTGGGCGAACTCGAAGAACAATGGCTGGAGCTCCAGGAAGCACTGGAAGAGATTGAAGCGGATGTGATGCAGTAGTTGACTGTGAACACAACTACTGCCGTCTTATTGCAGCGGCCGACCTGACACCGGCATGCTCAATTCATAGACTCGCCGCTAACAGGATAATCCACGCACTGAACTGGGTATGCCAAAGTACCGGTAACAGAGCTTAGCGGGGCGAACGGCTTGCTTGCCGTCCGTCCATCTTGCTTCGCCCATGCCAGGCTATTTAAGCAAGGCCTTTGCACAGATAGGCGTCGCAGCTATTAATGCATCAAGATCTCAAGCTTGGCCACGCCCAAGGCCAAGGTTTTCATGCCGGCATCGCGAAATTGAATCTGTGCCTGTGCGTCCTGACCCGAGCCGCTCAGGCTGATTACCGTACCCTCGCCGAATTTGGGGTGTTTTACGCCCGTGCCTATGCGGTAGACGCGATCACCCACGGTGACACCGTTTGACTGGGTGCGCGGCGCGCGTGGTGCGGCACTGCCTGTACCCGGACGATTGTAGGCATCGCCGCCACGGCGAAATGCGCCACTCCAGCTATGCTGTTGCGGTACCACACGCCCTTCTTTGGGGGTGAGCCACTTTAGGTGCTCTTCGGGGATTTCGTCGAGAAAACGGGAACGCATGGCGTAACGGGTTTGGCCATGCAGCATGCGGCTTTGCGCCAGCGTAAGGTAAAGACGTTCGCGTGCGCGTGTAATGGCCACGTACATGAGGCGACGTTCTTCTTCAAGGCCGGCAGATTCCAGCAGGCTGTTTTCATGGGGAAAGAGGCCGTCTTCGACCCCGGTGATAAACACCGAGTCAAACTCCAGCCCCTTGGCTGCATGCACTGTCATTAATTGAACTGCGTCTTGGCCTGCCTGGGCCTGGTTGTCGCCCGCCTCAAGCGAGGCATGAGTAAGAAACGCCGCCAGTGGCGACATGGGGCCGCCTTCTATCTCGCCGGTTTCTATATCAATGGAGCGCATCGAGCCGGACTCGCCGGCTGCGGTGTCGGCGGATGAAATCGGCCCTGATTCGTTGCTTTCGCTCTGAGCCTGCCGCATTGATGCCGACACAGCGTTTTCGTTATCAATCGACGCAGTTGCTGCTGGAAGATCACTTTCGCCCTGGACGGAGACACTAGAACGAAGTTCTTCGCCCGACGCGGCTTCATGGCTGGCATTTTCCGCAGCAGGTTGATTATCAGCCTGTGGCTGACCCGCATTGGCCGCGCCAGTTTGCGCCGTAGGAACGGGCATTTCTGGAATACGCCCTGCGGGCAGCCCTTCGAAATTTTCTTCGGCAGCAAACGCCGCAGCGGCATTGACCAGCTCTTGCATGTTTTCAAGACGCTCGGCGCCTTCGCGCTCGCCCTGGTAATGTGCAAGCAGCCCGCTATGATGAACAACATGCTCGACCAACTCGGGCAGTGACAGAATTTGTGCTTCATGCGCCATTTGCTGGATAAGCTCTGCAAAGCGCATGAGGTTGGTGCCGCCCTTGCCCGACATGGCTGGAACTGCCCTGAACAGGCTGGAGTTTTGCTGACGTGCAATATCACCAAGCTGCTCAAGCGTGCGCGCGCCAATGCCGCGGGTGGGAAAATTGACGACACGCAACCACGCCGTATCGTCGTAGGGGTTATTCATAAGCCGCAAATAAGCCAGCACGTGCTTGACTTCTTGCCGCTCAAAAAAGCGCAGGCCACCGTACACCTTGTAAGGAATGCCTGAGGAAAACAGGTGATGCTCGATGATGCGCGACTGGGCGTTACTGCGATACAGCACGGCAACTTCGCGTCGTAAGCGCCCGTCGTTGATCAGTGCCTTGATTTCATCGACCACCCACTGCGCTTCGATCTGGTCTGATGGCTGCTCGATAACGCGCACGGGCTCGCCTGCACCGTGTTCGGTCCACAGATTTTTACCCAGCCGCGACGTATTGTGTGCAATAAGCGCGTTGGCCGAATCAAGAATATGGCCGTACGAACGGTAGTTTTGCTCTAGCCGTATGACATTACCATGAGCAAAATCACGCTCAAAATCTGCCATATTGCCAACGTTGGCACCCCGGAAGGCATAGATGGATTGGTCATCATCACCCACGGCAAAAATGGCCGCGCCACCGCCGGCCAGCAGCGTTAGCCAGCGATACTGCAATGAGTTGGTGTCTTGAAACTCGTCTACCAGTATGTGCCGGAAGCGGCGCTGGTAATGCTCACGCACGGGCGCGTTGCGTTGCAGCAGTTCGTAAGCGCGCAATAACAACTCTGCGAAATCAACCACGCCCTCTCGTTCACACTGCTCTTGGTATAGCGTGTAGATCTCGACCATGCGGCGCCGATAGGCGTCCCAGGCCTCAACGGATGCAGGCCTTAAGCCTTCTTCTTTGGCGCTATTGATGAACCGCTGCACGTCGCGTGGCGGAAACTTGTCATCATCAATACCCGCCCCTTTGATAAGGCGTTTGATGGAGGCCAGTTGGTCGGCACTGTCGAGAATCTGAAACGTTTGCACCAGGCCGGCATCGCGGTAATGGGCGCGAAGCAAGCGATTGCAAAGACCGTGAAAGGTACCTACCCACATGCCACGTGTGTTGATGGGCAACAACGCAGAAAGGCGCGTGAGCATTTCACGCGCCGACTTATTGGTAAAGGTAACCGCCATAAGCCCGAAGGGGCTGGCCTGCCCGGTTTGCATTAGCCAGGCCATACGGGTGGTTAGCACCCGTGTTTTCCCGCTGCCAGCGCCGGCGAGTACCAGCGCGTGCTGCGGGGGGAGTGTTACAGCGGCTTTTTGTTCGGGGTTAAGGCTTTCGATCATGCCGCGTAGCGGCGCAACCGGTAAGCAAACTGCTCAAGGCTTTCTATACCGCTTTGCTGGGCACGCTGGCACCAGGCTTGAAGATCAGCAAGAAGCTGCTCGCTGCTGGCGCTGGAGCTTTCCCATACACGGGCCAGATCACGGCGCATTTGCACCAGTGTGGACAGTGACTGGTTTTGTGCCAGTACGGAATCAACCTCGGCAAGCTGTTCAGGCTCGAGCACTTCTTCGCTGCGTGACAACCAGGTGCGGCAACGCTTGAGCGAGAGCCAATTGGAGTTGGACTCGGCTTCAGGGGTGTGCTTTAGCTTGGCCAGCTCTTCGGTGACGGCATGGCGAACGATGTCGCCGTAGCGTGCCAGAATTTCATAGCGATGGGTGATAACACCCTGCAACGTGCTTGCATTGACATCAGCAGCCTGGTTGGCGGGTTCAAGCTTGAGCTTGGGTGCCCGCTTTTTGACCGTGGCCAGACCCAAAGCACTTAGCACCGTAATGTAAGCCCAACCCAGATCGAACTCGTACCATTTGGTCGAGAACTTGGCCGAGGTGCCATAGGCGTGATGGTTGTTGTGCAGCTCTTCACCACCAATAATGATGCCCCAGGGCGATACGTTGGTGCTGGTGTCGGGGCTTGCGAAGTTGCGGTAGCCAAAGGCATGACCCACGCCGTTGACAACGCCCGCTGCCCAAAACGGGATCCAAGCCATTTGAACGGCCCAGACCGTAAGGCCCAGTACGCCGAACAATGCAAGGTCAATACCCAGCATGATCAGCACGCCGAGCAGGCTGTGCTTGGTGTAGACGTTGCGCTCCATCCAGTCATCGGGGGTGCCGTGACCAAAGCGCTTGAGCGTTTCGGGGTTGTTTGCCTCGAGGCGGTACAGCTCTGCGCCACGGAAGAAAACCTTACCCAGCCCGAATACGACGGGTGAGTGAGGATCGCCCTCGCGCTCTACCTTGGCGTGGTGCTTGCGGTGTATGGCAACCCACTCTTTGGTGACCATACCGGTGGTCATCCAAAGCCAGAAGCGGAAGAAATGCATGACTGCAGGATGCAGGTCTAGCCCCCTATGCGCCTGGCTGCGGTGCAAAAACACCGTTACGCCAATGATAGTGATGTGGGTGAGCACAAGCGTCACCAGAGCGACCTGCCACCATGTCAGATGAAGAAAGCCGCCCGACAGGAAATTTAAGATTTGTTCCATAACCCTTTCTATAAGGCCTAGTAATGTGTTAAGCAAGTTTAGCTGAGTTAGACGTGCAAATACAGATAAGTTTCAACCCAGACTTAATACATATCAAAATACGGGCTTAATTTATGTCAATTTCTGGCTCTGTGGGCGACTCTGCAACCACCTCTTCGAGCGGCTCTGCAGTCGCCGGTTTTGCGGGTTTGGCCCTCTCGAAGACGGCAGCAAAGAAGCCATCGGTGCCATGCACGTCAGGACGCATTTTCAGGTTAAGTCCTTGATCTGTCAGATTTTTGCAACGTTCGGCTACAATTTTGCCTGCATCGATCTGTGTGAACTCGGGGTTTTCGGCCAGAAACAGCGCAACCTGGTCTTCGTTTTCTTCGGGCAGGATACTGCAGGTGCCATAAACCAGGCGCCCGCCAGGTGCTACCAAGCGTGCAGCCTGGCGCAAAATATTGGCTTGTGTTTGCTTGAGTGCATCAAGTGAGCCAGGGTGCTGGCGCCATTTGAGGTCGGGGTTGCGCCGCAATGTACCCAAGCCGCTGCATGGGGCGTCCACCAGAACACGGTGGGCCTTGCCACGCAAGCGTTTAACGCGCTGGTCGTTTTCTGCGTTGATGACAACCGGCACGATATTAGACAGCCCGCTGCGTGCAAAACGTGGCTTGGCACGCGCCAGACGGGCGGCCGACACATCGAAGGCATACAGACGGCCGGTTGAGCGCATCAGTGCGCCCAACAACAGTGTTTTGCCGCCTGCACCTGCGCAAAAATCAATAACCATCTCACCGCGCTTGGGCGCCATGAGCGCTGTCAAAATTTGGCTGCCTTCGTCCTGCACCTCAATAAGGCCTTTCTCAAACATAGGCCAGCGATTCAGTGGTGGCCTGCCCTGCAAGCGAATACCCCAGGGTGAGTACGGCGTGGGCTCAGGGTCATTGCGCGCGGCCGGGCCGTCACGCAATTCTTTGAGCACTGTGTCACGGTCGGTACGCATGGGGTTAATGCGGATGTCGAGCGGCGCAGATTGATTCAAGGCCTGGATGAGGCTGTCAGGCGCGTCAAGCGCTGCAAGGCGCTCTTCGAGCCAGTCAGGGATGCTGTCGCGCACGACGCGTGGCAAGCTGGCAACGTCAATATTGTGTACGTGCGAGAGCCAGTGCTGCTCTTGCTCGCTCAGCCCGGTGTCGAGCACGGTGCGGTGAAACACCGATGCCAAACCTAATATGGCAAGACGACGGGCGGCAGGCCCGGTACCGCTTTCAGCAAAGTTGCGATAGCGGCGCAGGTGACGCAGTACATCAAAAACACCGTTGGCCACTTCGGCACGATCACGCATGCCGAGCTTGGGATGGCCGCGAAACCAGTGCGAAAGCACGGCATCAGCGGGGTATTCCCATTGCAGCACTTCGCCCAGTACGCTTTGTACCTGGTCGATACGCACTGCAGCCATGACGTATGGCCCTTTTACTTCTTCGGCACTATCACCACGGCGTTCGGGGCGTCGTGCCGTTTTTTGAGGGCGACTTGCCCGACGCTCTTCGTCGGTTGTGCGGCCTGCTTGCCGTCTGGCTTGCGCCGGACGGGTGCCCGCAGCACTACGCCCGGGAGTATTTGATTTATTCATGATTTAAAGCTGTTCCGACGAGACAACGCCGACAGGCGTGAGGACAAAGGAGCGGCTGGCGATGCCGCGCACTTGTACGCGCTGCATGGCATCGAGCGAAACACGCTCCTCAGCCAGCCAGCGTACCACGTCTGCGTAAAGTCGGTGTTCAACCAGCAGAAGTCGGGCTGAAAGATCGTCAGGCGTGTCGTTTGCCTGCACCGGCACAATGCCTTGCGCAATAATGGGGCCGTGGTCGAGCACAGGGGTGACAAAGTGCATAGTGCAACCGTGCCACTGCACGCCTAGCGCCAGAGCCTGCTGATGAGTATGCAGGCCCGGAAATGACGGCAACAGCGAAGGGTGAATATTGATAAGCCGGCCATTGAATCGCTCAACAAAGCCAGGCGTGAGTACGCGCATAAACCCGGCGAGCAACACATAATGAGGCTGGTAAGCCTCTATGGACTGGGCCAGCGCGGCATCGAAGGCTTCGCGGCTGGCGTATTCGCGGTGCGGAACGACGTCGGTTGCGATGCCCTGCTCGCGGGCCCAGGCCAGCCCCGCCGCGTCAGCCTTGTTGGCAATAACGGCACACACCTGAGCCGCCAGGCCTTGCTGGCGTACGGTTTCAACTATGGTCTGCATGTTTGAGCCGCGCCCCGAAATGAGGATGACAAGGCGGCAGCCCGGGGTGTTTTGTGGGTGCAAGAGGATAATTCCTGAGTAGATGATCGCAAAATTGTAAACTCTCATCTGTGAAAAATAATCTGACCATTTACCGCAACCTTCCTCGCTTCGATACACAGCGCCCTAGCGCCGTGACAATCGGCAACTTTGACGGCGTCCATCGCGGACACCAGTCTATCTTGCAGCGCGTGCACGACGAGGCCGTCAGGCGCGAACTCGCGCCTACGGTCATGACCTTTGAGCCGCACCCGCGGGCCTATTTTGCACACCGCGGCCAGCGTCCCGAACTTATCCCTACACAGATCAGCAGCTTGCGCGGCAAAATTGAAGCGCTGGCGCAACACCGCATTAGCCAGGTGGTACTCGAACGCTTTGATCAAGCCCTGGCTGACATGTCGCCGGAGGCGTTTATTGAAGAGCTGCTGGTAAAAGGCCTGGCAACGCGCTGGCTGCTGGTAGGTGAGGATTTTCGCTATGGCCACAAACGCAGCGGCGACATCGACATGCTGCGGCAGTTTGGTCAACGCTTTGGATTCGAGGTAGAGACCATTGCCGACGTCGCCGACGATATGGGTCGGCGCATTTCAAGCTCTGAACTGCGGGTGGCGCTTGCCGTGGGCAATCTTGAACTCGCCCAACACCTGCTTGGTCACCGCTACTGTATTAGCGGGCATGTTATTCACGGGCAAAAGCTTGGACGTACGCTGGGCTTTCCTACGCTCAACCTGCGCGTTCCGCCGCGATGTGCGCTGCGGTCGGGCATATACGTGGTGCGTGCCCACGGGCTGGGCCCCGAGCCACTTCCCGGCGTCGCCAGCCTGGGGGTGCGACCCACTGTACAAGATGGCGGGCGACTTATGCTTGAAACGCACTTGCTCGACTGCCAGGTAGATGCTTACGGTAAACTCACACGTATTGAGTTCCTCGATTTTCTGCGGGACGAAGAAAAATTTCCCGACCTTCCCACAATGACGGCTGCCATCAACACCGATGCGCAGCGCGCTCGCGATTACTTTGCCGGCTCCCATGGACTATAGAAACACCCTGAATTTGCCTGACACCCCGTTCCCCATGCGTGGGAATCTCGCCAAACGTGAACCCGGCTGGGTCGCAGAGTGGGAAGAAAAAAAGGTCTACGCGGCCATTCGACAGGCCAGCGAGGGGCGCCCCAAGTTCATACTGCATGACGGCCCTCCTTATGCCAATGGCGATATCCATATCGGCCATGCCGTCAACAAGGTGCTGAAAGACATTATCGTCAAAAGTCGCAATATGGCAGGCTATAACGCCGTGTATGTGCCCGGCTGGGACTGCCACGGCATGCCCATCGAGATCCAGATCGAGAAAAAATACGGCAAGCACCTGCCTGTGGCTGAAGTACAGGCCAAGGCGCGTGCCTATGCGCTTGAGCAAATCGACCGCCAGCGCGAAGACTTTAAACGGCTGGGCGTACTGGCCGACTGGGACAACCCTTACTTAACCATGAACTTCAGCAACGAAGCCAACGAGCTTCGTGCGCTTGCCCGCATCATGGAAAAAGGGTATGTGTTTCGAGGGCTAAAGCCGGTTAACTGGTGTTTTGACTGCGGCTCGGCATTGGCCGAGGCCGAGGTTGAGTACGCCGACCGCAAAGACCCATCTATTCATACTGCCTTTGGCTTTGGCGACAAAGACAAAATCGCGCAGGCCTTTGGCCTTGATGCGGTTGATGATGGCGCCGTCGTTATCTGGACCACCACGCCCTGGACCATACCGGCCAACCAGGCGCTCAACATGCACCCAGAGTTCGATTACGCTCTGGTCAGGCTAGATACGCCCCGCTCCACCGGGCCCATGCTTATTCTTGCGGCTGACCTGGTGGAAAGCTGCCTGCAGCAATGGGGTTTGTCAGGCCAAATCGTTGCCACAGCCAAAGGTGAGGCGCTGGCAGGGCTCGAATTTAAACACCCACTATGGCAAGCGGACGAAGGCTATCGCCGCATGTCGCCGGTGTATCTGGGTGATTACGTTACGCTCGATACGGGTACTGGCGTGGTGCACTCGGCCCCTGCCTACGGTGTTGAAGACTTTGTGTCATGTAAAGCACACGGTCTGGCCGACACGGACATCATCAACCCGGTAACGGGCAATGGTCGCTATGCCGAAAGCCTGCCGCTGTTCGGTGGCCTTAACATCTGGAAGGCCAACCCCCTCATCATCGAGGCGCTCAAACTGGCCGGCAGCCTGCTGCTTACCGAAGATGTTTCGCACAGCTACATGCATTGCTGGCGCCATAAAACACCCATTATCTATCGCGCCACCAGCCAGTGGTTTGCAGGTATGGACGTGATCCCAGCGTCTGGCCGTTCACTGCGCGAAACCGCACTTGAAGGCATTGAAAACACCACGTTTTACCCGGCCTGGGGCCGCGCCCGTCTGCATTCCATGATTGCCAACCGCCCAGACTGGACGCTCTCCCGCCAGCGCCAATGGGGCGTGCCCATGGCATTTTTCGTTCATAAGGAAACGGGCGAACTGCACCCGCGCACGGTTGAGCTGCTTGAACAAGTGGCATTACGCGTCGAAAAACAAGGCATTGAAGCGTGGCAATCACTTGATCCGGCGGAACTGCTGGGTGAAGAAGCCGCCATGTATGAAAAAAACCGCGACACACTTGATGTGTGGTTTGACTCAGGCACCACGCACGCGCATGTGCTGGGCGGCAAAGACGGCGAGCTCAATGGCTCGCACGTCCACGACTTGGCGTGGCCAGCTGATTTGTACCTGGAAGGGTCAGACCAGCATCGAGGCTGGTTCCATTCTTCGCTGCTGACCAGTTGCATGATGTACGGTCGCCCGCCTTACAAGGCCTTGCTGACGCATGGGTTTGTGGTTGATGGCAAGGGCCGCAAGATGAGCAAGTCGGTAGGCAACGTTGTGGCGCCACAAAAAGTGTCGGATACGCTGGGTGCTGAAATTCTACGGCTCTGGGCCGCCGCCACAGATTACTCTGGCGAGTTGTCGATTTCAGACGAAATCCTGAAGCGAGTGGTTGAAGGCTACCGTCGTATTCGCAATACGCTTAAGTTTCTGCTGGGTAATCTGGCCGACTTCGACGTAGAAAAAGACGCCGTCGCTGTGGAACACATGTTTGAGATAGACCGTTATGCGCTGGCCATGACGGCCACCATGCAAGAAGAGCTGCTTGAGCATTACAAACGCTATGAGTTTCACCCAGCTGTCGCTCGCCTGCAGATTTTCTGCTCTGAAGACCTGGGTGCGTTTTACCTTGATGTGCTCAAAGATCGCTTGTACACAGCAGGCGCTTCCAGTGTTGCCCGTCGCTCTGCCCAAACAGCCATCTACCATGTCACACATGCACTGCTCAAGCTGATGGCACCCATTCTGTCCTTCACCGCAGAAGAAGCCTGGAAGGATCTGCACCCAAATCATGATGGCCTGCTCACCATTTTTACCGAGCTGTATCATCAAATTCCGGAACAGGCCGACGCCGCACAACTCAGTGAGAAATGGGCCAGATTGCGCGACATTCGTGCAGAAGCCATGCGCAATATTGAGGCCGTGCGAAGTACGGGTACCATTGGTTCGTCGCTGGATGCCGAAGTCGACATCTATGCCAGCGGCCAAGACTACGCACTGCTGCAAAGCCTTGAAGATGATTTGCGCTTTGTATTGATTGTTTCGCGTGCCACCTTGCATGCGTCCGACGCGTCTGACGCAGCAGAAGAGCAACCACGCATTGAAGTAGCCGCCACTGAAGCGCCCAAATGTGAGCGTTGCTGGCATCACCGCCACGATGTGGGCCGTGACCCTGAGCACCCCGCATTGTGCGGACGCTGCGTAGATAACCTGTTCGGCCAGGGCGAGATCCGCGCTTATGCCTGACATCGGTAAACAGCGCCCACTGCGCGACAGCACAGGCAAGGCGGTCGGTACGCCGCCTTCGCGGCCTGCATCAACTGCACACGGGACGGGCGCACCCGTGAGGTCTGGTCAGCACGAGGGTACGGGTTCTGGCGCATCTATAAATGCTGCTCAGCACACGGGTACGAGTGCCGGTGCATCCGTGAAGAGCGGGCCGCGCGCGGGCACAGTTGCTGGTGCATCTGTAAGTGCTGCTCAGCACGAGGGTAAGGCGGGCATCTCGCCCGCTGCTCCTGAGGCAACCGGGGTTGTACCGCTTGGCACGAACCGCCTTTGGCGCTGGCTGGTGCTGGCCGCGCTGATTGTGCTGCTCGATCAGGTCACCAAAATATGGTTTGATGGCAACCTGCAGTTTGGCGAACGCTGGCATATATTGCCTTTCTTTGACTTTACGTTGTTGTACAACACCGGTGCGGCGTTCAGCTTTCTGGCCGATGGTCATGGCTGGCAACGCTGGTTTTTTACGGCAATTGCTATTGGTGCTGTCGGCCTCATCCTGCATTTATTGCGACGCAGCGTCGGCGAGCCTCTGTTTTGCACGGCCCTGGCCTGCATACTGGGCGGTGCGGTAGGCAATGTTATTGATCGTATTCAGCACGGCCATGTTATTGATTTCTTGCTATTTTATTGGAACACCTGGTTTTTTCCGGCGTTTAATATTGCGGACGTTTCCATCACCATAGGCGCTATTCTTCTGGTATTGGATGAGTTGCTCAGAATGCGCCGCCAGCGACGCAATCCCAGCAAAGGCTGAGCGCAAGACATCGACGAAAAAATGGCGTGACAGCCAGTGTTTCGCCAGCCAACCACATGCTCCCCGCATGTTTATACATGCGTATGACTAACGACCGAGGTGACTGAACCCATGCTTGAATTAGCCAATAAACGCATCGTGCTGGGCATGACCGGCGGCATAGCCTGCTACAAACTGGCCGAATTTGTACGCCGCGCCCGCGACGAAGGCGCAACCATTGATGTGGTCATGACGGATGCGGCCACGCAGTTTATTACGCCGGTTACCATGCAGGCGCTTTCGGGTCGCCCTGTGTTCGTCAATGCCTGGGACAACCGCGTGCCAGACAATATGGCGCACATTCATTTGACGCGCGGCGCCGATGCCATTCTTATTGCACCCGCCAGCACTGACTTTATGGCCAAGCTGGCCCACGGCAATGCTGACGACCTGCTGTCTACGCTTTGCGTCGCCAAAGGCAATTGCCCATTGCTGGTCGCCCCCGCCATGAATCGTGAAATGTGGCTGCACCCGGCCACGCAGCGCAATGTACGCCAGCTGGCCGAGGACGGTGTTGTGGTTCTTGGGCCAGCCGAAGGCAGTCAGGCATGCGGCGAAGTCGGCAGTGGTCGCATGATTGAATCGCACGAGCTACTGACCGAGCTGATTGCATTCTTCCAGCCCAAGCAGCTAGCGGGGCAACGCGTGCTGATCACGGCAGGCCCCACCTCTGAAAAAATCGACCCGGTGCGCATGATTACCAATCGCTCTTCCGGAAAAATGGGTTATGCCATTGCCCGCGCGGCGCGCGAGGCCGGTGCTGACGTGGTGCTTATCTCTGGTCCTACCGCCCTGCCCCCTCCCTATGGCACCACGCGCATCAATGTTGAAAGTGCGGCACAAATGCATGCTGCCGTCATGAATGAAGCCGCGAGCGCCGATGTGTTCATTTCTGTGGCTGCTGTTGCCGACTGGCGTGTTATTAACCCCAGCGATCAAAAACTGAAGAAAGACGCCAACAAGCAGGCGCCCGAACTGCAATTTGCTGCCAACCCCGACATTCTTGCCGATGTGGCCGCACTACGCCCGGGCCCGTGGTGTGTAGGGTTTGCTGCCGAAACCGAAAACTTGCATGAAAATGCCGACGCCAAGCGAAAACGTAAAGGCGTGCCATTGCTGGTCGGAAACCTGGCGCAAGACGCCATGAATGCTGACGACACCGAGCTTGTACTGTTTGATGACAGCGGCGCGCATGCGCTTGCCCGGCAGCCCAAGCTTCAGGCTGCCCGCGCACTGGTGCAAGCAATTGCCAGGCGTCTGCCTCAGCCCCAGGCCCACACATAAAGGACGCAGGCGCAGTCCAGTGCTTACGCTGCCTGCGCGCCTGCCCTTCACGTAAACACACAAACCGTGCCGGTTGTCATGTTTCGGCTTCGGAATACACCTAAAAGCAGTGCCGGTCGTCATGATCCGACTTCGGCATACACCTAAAATCAGCGCCGGCTGTCATGGTCTGACTTCGGCATGCACATGAAAACAACGCCGATCGACAGCTTTTGACGTCGGTCTACACCTTCTTAATGACTGGAAAACACATGAGAAAGATTGCCCTGAAGATTCTTGACCCGCGCATGAACGACTACCTGCCGGCCTATGCCACAGCAGGCTCGGCAGGCCTGGATCTGAGGGCATGCGTTGAGGCACCGCTTACGCTGGCGCCGGGCGCAACCGAACTGATACCAACCGGGCTTTCTATATATATCGGTGACCCAGCCTACGCAGCCATGATTTTGCCGCGCTCGGGTCTGGGCCACAAGCACGGCATTGTGCTGGGCAATCTGGTGGGCCTGATCGACTCTGATTACCAGGGGCCACTTATGGTGTCGGCCTGGAATCGCAGCGACACCGAGTTTGTGCTGCAGCCCATGGAGCGCCTGGCCCAGCTGGTGGTCGTGCCCGTTCAACAAGTAGCGTTCGATATTGTCGATGAGTTTGATGACAGCGAACGCGGCGCTGGTGGCTTCGGTAGCACCGGACGCAGCTAGACAGTTGCTGCTGCACAACGAGGCGTGGCGTATAGCCAGGTGGCATCTTCCTTGCCGGGGTAAGTTACGCACATCAAGAAAGCATCTTTTTTGCCCGAGTAAGCTATGCACATCAAGACTGCATCTTTTTTGCATGAGTACGCTACGCACACCCAGCCAGTACCTTTGCCTGAGTAAGCCACGCACACCCAGACAGCTTCCTAGTTGCCTAGGTAGGCCACACCCAGCCTGACAGCCGCTTCTGTGCCAAGATGCGCTGTCAGACAGCTAACGTTTATTAGCTGTGGCACGTCGTACAAAACTATGCGGTTTCTTCTTCTCCAAGGTAGGCGGCGCGCACTTTGGGGTCATGCAGTAATTGGTTGGACTGGCCCTCCAGAATTATCTGCCCCGACTCCATGACATAGCCTCGTTGGCTTAGTTCTAGCGCCAGCCTGGCATTTTGTTCAATGAGAAGAATGGTCACCCCTTCGGCCGCGACGGCTTTTACGACTTCGAAGACTTTTTCCACCATCAGCGGCGCCAGCCCCATGGACGGCTCATCCAGCAGCAACAGACGGGGCCGGGAAATCATGGCGCGACCCATGGCCAGCATTTGTTGCTCGCCACCTGACAGCGTACCTGCAGACTGGGTGCGACGCTCTGCCAGGCGCGGGAAGAGCTCAAACACATGGTCGATGTCACGATGAATTTGTGCCGTATCATTGCGCGTGTATCCGCCCATGGCGAGGTTTTCGGCGATGGTCAGTTGGCCAAAAATACCCCGTCCTTCGGGCACCATGACCAGGCCCTGGCGCACCAGCATGTACGATGGCACGCCAACCACTGACTTGCCATCATAAAAAATGTCGCCGCTGGCCACAGGCACCAGGCCACAAATGGCCCGCAGCGTGGTGCTTTTGCCAGCCCCATTGGCACCAATCAGGCTGACCAGCTCGCCGTTGGCAACTTTAAGGTCTAGGCCCCGCACGGCACGTATGCCGCCATACGACACATCGATGCCGCGTACATCAAGCAAATAGCTAGCATCATCCATTAGGTGTCCTTGTGCTTTCGTGCCGTGTCAGTGGAGGTCGGTGAAAGTGAGTGCGAGTCGTCTCCCACCATGTTCGAAGAAGTTGAACGTGCACCATCTCCCGCTTCGCTCGACGGAGCTAAGCTCGTTTTGTCTTTCTCGATGCTCGACAGGGTTGAGCTTGTATCATCGCTTACCGCACTCGACGGTGCTGAATCTATGCCATCTTCTGCCAAGCTCGACGGTGTTGAGTTTATGCCTTCCGCTGCCATGGGTGTCAAAGTTGAGTTTGCACCAGTTCCTGCCGTGCTTGACGGGGTGGCGTTGCTCCCTTCTTGGGCTGCCCCAACACCCAGGTACGCTTCAATCACACGCGGGTCATGCTGCACGTCGGCCGGTTTACCTTCTGCCAGCACTTTGCCGTATTCGAGCACCAGCACGCGATTGCACAGGCCCATGACCAGCTTCATGTCATGCTCAATCAGCAATACCGTCACGCCGTCGTCACGTATTTTTTCAACAAGTCGGCGCAGCACCAGTGTTTCAGAGGCATTCATGCCGGCGGCCGGTTCGTCCAGCGCCAGCAGTGATGGCTCGGTGGCCAGCGCACGTGCGATTTCAAGCCTGCGCTGATCACCATAAGGCAATGAATTTGCCAGATTGTTCGCCCTGTGTTCTATGCCTACATAAGCGAGTAACTCATGGGCGTGTTGCTCAATGGCAGCTTCTTCATCGCGGGTACTTCGGTTGCGCGTGATGGCACCCCACACGCCAGCACGCGTGCGAATATGACGCCCTATCATCACGTTTTCGATAGCGCTAAGGTTGCCAAAAAGCCTAATGTTCTGAAACGTACGAGCTATACCGGCAATGGCAATTTCGTGGGGCTTTAGGCGGGTTAGATGATGCCCTTTGAAAATGCAGGTGCCAGACTCGGGCACATACAGGCTGGTCAAAACGTTAAACAACGTAGTCTTGCCCGCACCATTTGGGCCGATCAGCCCGTAAATATCCCCTTTGCAGATGGAGAAGCTCACTTCTGATAAAGCCTGCAGGCCGCCAAAGCGCTTACTGAGCTTGTTGGCGACCAGCAACAGCTCGGGCATGGAGCGTGCATCGGGGTTGGCCCCGGTTACCTTCATCGTGGGCTCAGTTGTCGTGGCCCCCATCGAGGATTCAATTGCGGTTGCCGTTGTCATTGAGGTCGCGGTTGTTGTTGCGTTTGCGTTTGCGTTTGCGGTTGCTGTAGTTGCTGTAGTTGCTGTAGTTGCTGTAGCCATCATGCCGAGCCCTCCCGATTACTCGTGAGCTCACGACGCCGCACGGCAGATGGCCATAGCCCTGCCGGACGGAAAATCATGACCAGAACCATGGCGAGCCCGAACATCAACATGCGTATGCCCTCGGGGTCAAAAATAACGTCGCCGAACACAGACTGCTGTATGGGCACGACCACCGCCCGCAATATCTCGGGGAAGATGGACAACAGCAAAGCCCCCAGTATCACCCCCGGTATATGCCCCATGCCGCCCAGCACCACCATGCTGAGTACAGAAATGGATTCAGTCAGGCTAAAGCTTTCTGGGCTGACAAAACCCTGCATGGACGCAAACATGGCCCCGGCCACACCCCCAAAGCTGGCGCCCATGGAAAACGCCAGCAATTTGATGTTGCGAGTGTTGATGCCCATGGCCTTGGCAGCGACTTCATCTTCGCGCACGGCCTCCCAGGCACGGCCTATGCGCGAGTTTTGCAGGCGCACGCACATAATAATAATGATGATGGTGAACAGCAGCAGCAGGTAGTAGTATTTTTCGGGGCCGGTAATGCGAAAGCCGAACATTTCCTGAGAACGCCCAAAGGCAAAGCTGCCGATCTTGAAGGTGTCGATGCGGTTAATGCCCTGCGGGCCATTGGTGATGTTAATGGGCGCATCAAGGTTATTCATGAAAATGCGCACGATCTCACCAAAGCCCAGGGTTACGATAGCGAGATAGTCGCCCCGCAATTTAAGGGTTGGCGCACCGAGTAAAGCCCCTGCAAGCGCCGCCATCAACACGCCAATGGGCAACACCACCCAGAACGGCAGATGCAGCCCAAAGTGTGGCGAGGCCAGCGTGGCCCATATATAAGCGCCTACGGCATAGAACGCGATGTAGCCAAGGTCAAGCAGGCCAGCAAAGCCCACCACAATATTTAGCCCCAGCGCCAGCATCACATATACGAGGGCAAAGTTAAGCAGACGCACCCAGCTTTGCCCTGCCACGCCCAGCAAGAACGGCAGCACAGCCAGCACGACGCCAAACAAGGCCACACCAAGCCAGACAGAGGTGGGTACCGGCGTACGCCGGGAATTGACGGTACTCATGCCCGATCTCCCACACGCTCGCCCATTAACCCTGATGGCCTGAACACCAGCACCAAAATGAGTACGATGAACGAAAAGACGTCCTGGTAATTACTGCCAAACACGCCGTTGGTAAGGTCGCCAATATACCCGGCGCCCAGCGATTCAATAATGCCCAGCAGCAGACCGCCCAGCATGGCGCCGCCCAAGTTGCCAATGCCACCGAGCACTGCCGCCGTAAAGGCCTTGAGGCCCAGCATAAAACCCATGGTGTACTGCGCTACGCCATAATAGGTCGTGACCATGACACCCGCGACAGCGGCCAGCGCCGAGCCAATCAAAAATGCCGCAGAAATAACGGTATTGATGTTGACACCCATTAAGCCCGCCACTTCACGGTTTTGCGCGGTTGCCCGCATGGCCGTACCCAGGCGTGTACGATGCACAACCAGCAGCAGGCCGGCCATAATGGCCGTGGCGGAAAGTACGATGATAATTTGCAGCATACTGATGCGCGCGCCGCCCACTTCAAAAATATTGGGCTCAATAATGTGCGGAAAGCTCAGGTAGTTGCGGCCCCACACCATCATGGCCAGGTTCTGGATAATGATGGAAACACCAATTGCCGTGATTAGGGCCGCCAAGCGTGGGGCCCGCCGCAAAGGCCTGTAGGCGTAACGCTCGGCAATCCAACCCAGCGCCATACAAACAGGGATGGCTGCCAGCAGCGAGGTCACCACGGCCAGCCACGGCGTCATTCCGCCCAAATCACCGCCAATTAGCGTAACGACCAGCGTGGTCGCCACCATAGCGCCCACCATGACCACATCACCATGCGCAAAATTGATCAGGCCAATAATGCCGTACACCATGGTGTAGCCCAGCGCGACCAGCGCATATACGCTGCCCACAGTCACACCGTTTATAAGTTGTTGTAGGAGTATGTCCATGCGTTATGACTCGCTGGTTGGGCCGACCTGAAGGCCGGCCCGGCAAAAAAAGACTGCAGGGGTTATTCGGCGGCCTTGCTGACCATGGTCTTGACCATTTCCCACTTGCCATCTTTAACCTGGTAAATGGTCACGGAAATTTCCTTCAGATCGCCGTTTTTGTCGTATTCAATGCTGTTACTGGTGGCACCACTGCGCTTGAGGGCAGCCAGTTTTGGCAAATAGGCGTCGGGCTTGGACGAACCCGCCTCTTTCATGGCAGTAATCATATTCCAGGCCCCATCGTATGCGTAGGGTGCATATACGCCGGGGTTGACGTTAAAGCGGGACTTGTAGTCAGCTTCGAATTTTTCGCCCGCCGCCATTTGCTTCAAAGGCACACCCGCCAGCGAGGCATAGGTGCCGTTGGCGGCATCACCTGCCAGCTTCAAAAAGGTGTCGCTGCGTGTCATTTCGCCCGAGACCAAAGGTGCCTTGATGCCAAGTGTGGCCATCTGGCGGCGCATGGGGCCTGACTGGGCGTCCAGACCACCAAAGAAGATGGCGTCAGGCTGCTTGTCTTTGATGTTGGTAAGAATTGCCGTGAAATCGTTAGCTTTATCGTTGGTGTATTCACGCGAAATAATTTCGCCACCATTGGCTTTTACGGCACCGGCTACCTGATCAGCCAGGCCCTGACCATAAGCCGTACGGTCATCAATAATGGCAACCTTTTTGGCACCCAGGTCTTTGACAATAAATTCGCCATCGGCAGCACCCTGCTGAGTGTCGCTGGTCATCATGCGAAACGTGGTGTCATAGCCCTGCTGGGTGTACTCGGGCGAGGTTGCCATGGCAATCTGTGGCAGACCGGCGTCGTTATACACACTGGATGCCGGAATCGTTGTACCCGAATTAAAGTGACCGAGTATGCCTTGCACGTTTTCGTCCACAATCTGTTGGGCTACCTGAACGGCGGTACGCGGGTCAGCCTGGTCATCACGTGAGACCAGCTCAAACTTGGCGACCTTGCCATCAAGTTCGATATTTTGCTTGTTGGCTTCTTCGATGGCCAGTGTCAGGCCATTTTTCATGTCTTCGCCATAATGCGACTGCGGGCCTGTCAGCGGCGCGGCAAAGCCGAACTTGACGACTTCTGTGTCCGCCGCATGTGCCGGTGCCGCTGATACGGCAGCCATAATGGCTGCGGTGGCAGCGACAAGTTTGAATCCGTGAGTGGGTTTCATTTATTGGTCTCCGATATTGTTTGAGAGAACTGCGATCAAGGCGCATGTTACGCACCACGATTGAAACAAAAGCACAACAGGCGGTTAATGGGTCATTACCCTATAACACCTGAACGGTCATGCTGCCCGGCTGTGCCAGGCCGAGAAAACGTCAAGAACACCTTATCCAATCATCATCAGGCTGGCATTGCCGCCTGCTGCTGCAGTATTGGTACTGACAGACACCTCGCGCAACAGACGCTCAAGCCGATAAGTCTGCCCGGAAACAATCTCTTCAGTGCTCAGGCCTTGCATCGACAAAATAGGGCCAGGCCTGGCCGCCACCAGACGATTCAAGTCGCGCAAGGCGTCACTATCACCTTCAAACAACACCGCCTGATAGGCAGCGTGCGCGATATCATCCGGCCCAATCAGACACGGCTTCTCGTTCCCAGGCGGGGCCGTAACAAGCTCACGAGCCGCTTGCGTGTCTAGAAACAGGGCTGTGTTTCCGCTGGTATCGCAGGCAAACTGCTGAGCCTGTGCGCCTTGTGCGCTGGCAGCAATGCACAGTACTGTGCCGCGCGGCGTCAGTTGGTAGATATTGCTTTCACCGGTGGGGCCACACAGCGTTACCGCAGACACCGGTTTGCCATCTTGCTGCAGCCCCATCGGTAGCCCGGGTGGAAGCTCACGCAGCATGCGCCGCAGGTAAAGCGGGCCTCCAGCCTTGGGGCCGGTACCAGACAGCCCTTCACCGCCAAAAGGTTGAACACCGACTACAGCACCCACAATGTTTCGGTTTACGTAAACATTGCCCGCCCGTATGCGGTCGGTCACATACGCGACTGTTTCATCAAGCCGTGTATGTACGCCAAAGGTCAGACCGTAGCCGGTGGCATTGATGGCTTCGATGAGTTCATCCAGGTTTTCACGGCGATAACGCAGTACGTGCAGCACAGGGCCAAAAACTTCCTTTTTCAGCTCTGACACCTCGTTAAGTTCGATCATGGTGGGGGGTACGAAAAAGCCGTGCTTGCACTCGGGCCCCACAGTGATTTCATCCACTTTATGCCCCGCCTTGCGCATGGTATGAATATGCTGTTGTATGGCCTGACGGGCATCCTCGTCAATAACCGGCCCCACATCGGTACCCAGCCTGTCAGGGTTACCCATGCGCAGCTCCTGCATGGCGCCACGCAGCATGGTCAGCACGTGATCGGCACAGTCTTGCTGCACACACAGCAAGCGCAGCGCAGAGCAACGCTGCCCTGCCGAGTCAAAGGCAGAGTTCAGCACATCAAACACCACTTGCTCGGATAAGGCTGATGAATCAACCACCATGGCGTTTTGCCCGCCCGTTTCCGCCACTAGGGGTATAGGGTGGCCGGTGTCATCAAGCCGTTCAGCCAACTGGCGGGAAATCATATGGGCGACGTCTGTCGAGCCTGTGAACATAACACCCTGCACCACTGGGCTGGCAACCAGCGCAGCGCCCACTGTTTCGCCCTGACCGGGCAACAGTTGCACGGCGTGGGCGGGCACACCAGCCCTGTGCAGCACTGACACGGCTGCCGCCGCAATCAGGCTGGTTTGCTCTGCAGGTTTGGCCAGCACCACGTTACCCGCTGCCAGCGCGGCAGCCACCTGCCCTGTAAAAATAGCCAGGGGAAAGTTCCAGGGACTGATGCATAGCACTGGCCCCAAGGGGCGATGGGTGTCATTGGAAAATTCCTGTTCAATTTGCGCCGCGTAATAACGCAGGAAATCAACGGCCTCGCGCACTTCTGCAATGGCATTAGGCAACGATTTACCCGCTTCGCGCACGATCAGCCCCAACAGCGGCTGCATCTCGGCTTCGAGCAGTTGCGCAGCCTTATTCAGGCACTGCGCACGTTCGGGTACTGACGTGGCTGCCCAGATGGGGGCTCCATGACTGGCCGCTGCCAGCGCCTGCTTAACATCGTTATCATCAGCTTCAATAACGTGACCGACGATATCACGGTGATCGGCCGGGTTGCGCACGGGCCGGGCACGAATACCGTCCCAGGCTCCGTTTTGGGAAGCCACCATGGGCATAGCCCGCCAAGCATGTTCAACGCTACCCAGCAGTGCAGCGGCCAGCGAGCCCAGCCTGTGTTCATTGCTAAGGTCTATGCCTGCAGAGTTGGCACGACCGTCGGCCTGCCGAAAGAGATCGCGAGGCAGCGGAATCTTCTGGTGCGGCGCACCCAGGGGAGCTATATGTTCTGCCTGCTGTACAGGGTCGGCAATAAGCGTATCAATGGCAACGTTTTCATCGCCTATCTGGTTAACAAACGATGTATTTGCGCCGTTTTCAAGCAGACGGCGCACCAGGTAAGCCAGCAATGTTTCATGCGTGCCCACGGGCGCATAAATGCGGCAGGGGCGATTGAGTTTGCTCTGTGCAACAGGGCCAGTGACCAGCTCATACAATGATTCGCCCATGCCATGCAGACACTGAAATTCGTACTGACCGGGGTAATAGTTTTGCCCGGCCATATGATAAATGGCTGACAGGGTATGGGCATTGTGCGTGGCAAACTGCGGGTAAACCGCCTGGGGCGCTGCAAGCAGCCTACGTGCGCAAGCCAGGTATGAAACATCGGTGTGTACCTTGCGTGTGAATACCGGGTAGCCTTCCAGGCCATCAACCTGGGCGCGCTTTATTTCAGTATCCCAGTAAGCCCCCTTGACCAGCCGCACCATAAGTCTGTGGCCACTGCGGCCCGCAAGATCGATGAGATAGTCAATAACAAAGGGGGCACGCTTCTGGTAGGCCTGTATGACAAAGCCTATGCCATCCCAGCCGGTAAGCTCGGGGTCAAAACACAAGGCCTCCAGCAAATCGAGCGACAGTTCCAGGCGGTCAGCCTCTTCCGCATCAATGTTCAGGCCGATGTCGTACTGATGCGCCAGACGCGCCAGCGCCGTCACGCGAGGCAGCAGTTCGTCCATAACCCGATCGCGCTGAGCCCGTGAATAGCGGGGATGCAGCGCCGAAAGCTTAATGGAAATACCCGGCCCTTCATATATGCCCCGCCCCTGAGCCGCTTTGCCGATGGCATGTATGGATTGCTCATAGGCCTGGTAGTAGCGCTGCGCGTCATCGGCGGTTGTGGCTGCTTCGCCCAACATATCGTATGAATAGCGAAACCCCAGTCTTTCCCATTTTTGGCTGTTGGCGAGTGCGGCGGAAATGGTCTGGCCGCATACGAACTGCTCGCCCATCATGCGCATGGCCATGTTGACGCCCTTGCGCACCAGCGGCTCACCGCCTTTGCCTATCATGCGGGTGAGCGCATGAGACAACGATTGCTCGCTGTTAACGCTAACCAATCGCCCGGTAAGCATGAGGCCCCAGGTGGCCGCGTTGACAAACAGTGATGACGATTCGCCCATGTGCGAGCGCCAGTCACCGCGGCTGATTTTGTCGCGTATAAGAGCATCACGGGTTGCGCGATCGGGGATACGCAGCAATGCCTCTGCCAGACACATTAGGGCCACACCTTCCTGGCTGGACAGTGAAAACTCGTGGATCAGGCTTTCGACAGCGCCGGCCTTGCGCTTGCCACGTATAGCCTGAACTAGCCGAGACGCCAGTTGGTGCACCTCTTGCGGGCGCGCGCTGCGTGCTTTGTCGATAAGCATTGGCAGGCATTCGGTTTCAGGCCGACGGTAGGCCGATGTAATGGCTGCGCGCAGCACCGACTGCGGTTGAACGTCTTGCGCGAAATCATAAAAGGGAAGCGGCCCGTCTGGCACAGCCACGTCATGATCGCCGGAGTCAACTTGTTCAGCCAGTTGGGCGATTTCTGCGGGCACTTGACCCCGCTCCAGAGCATCGATATACGCAAGCAATGCCTGCTTGTGCAGCCAGTGAGGCGTGCAGCCTAACTGCGCAGCGACAGTCTTGAGACGTTCACGCAGCGTTTCATCAACCTTGACACCCAATGTCGTCGTTGCCATGCAGTACCCTGTGCCATAAAACAAGAATGCGATAACACCCCGAACGGGTGTTATCCATTTAAGGACAAAATACTAACCGGGTTGTACCTTATTACGCATCGCGGTTAACCCGCACCAAGCCAGGTTAACTGCGTGGCGACAAGCGCCGTACAACACAAGCGCTAGGTACAGTTATTGACACGGCTGTCTGCCGTGGGTTTTCCACCGCGCAACTGGCTGGCAATGATGGAAGACAGGTCTAGCAGGTTTTTTTGTTGACCTGACACAAGCGCCGACATCCCTTCACCTACCGTGGTACTTAGTACAGCCCTGCATGCCAGTTGCTGGCGTTTAGCCACATTAACCGGGCTCAGGCGCCAAGTGGCTTCAAGCACTGCACGCTTGCCGTATATTGACTCAAAACGCTGCACCAGCACATTAACCTTCCAGAACGGCTGTTTTTCAGATGCACCCGTAATTGGCATGTCGATGGTACCAAGCTGGTCTGCCAGGTCGCGTGCCAGCGTACTGCGGATTTCATCGGCCAGCGGCCCCGACCATAGCGAACTGTTCAAAAGCATAACCTGGGTAGAGTCTGGATCAGTGAGCACGATCTGAGGCCGATCTACCTGCACCGGGATAACAACAGGTTGAACATTAATTGCAAACTTGACGGGTGCACGTGTAATGGAGCCCTGCTCCGCCGTTAACGGCACCAGCGAATAATAGTTACTGGCGGGCTTGGATGCGCAGGCCGTCAGCGCACCGCACAGGAAGGTAAGAATCAGGGCTTTCTTGGCGGTCATTAAACAAAGGTCCATTTAAGGTGTTACCGGCATGGGGTCGGCTGTGCGTCCGCGGATCAGCGACGAAGGGTGCGTCTGCAGGTAATCAGCCAAGGCCCGCAATGAACGTGCAGCACTACTCAGTTCACGCATGGTGCCTTCAAGGTTGTCATTGAGCGGCGAGTTTTGATCCAGCATACGACCAATGCGCGCTACTGACTTTTCTGCTGTACGCAACAGGGATGTTGCCTGCGGGGCAACTTTGCCATCAAGATTGCGTATGAGTAGATCCAAGGACTTCAGGCTTTCATGCAACTCTTTGCCAAGATCATCAAACGGTATGGCCTCTATCTTGTCGACGATGCTGCTGATCTGCTGCTGAAGCCGATCAAAACTGCCCGCCACCGTTGGTATGGGGAACGGGGACGCAGTGGTATCCATGGCAAGCGGAGGCGCATCGGGGAAAAAGTCGAGCGCAATGTACTGCTGGCCAGTTAGTAAATTGGCAGCCCGCATTTGACCGCGCAACCCGTGCAGTACGAAGGTGGACAACAGGCTAGCACCTGGTTTGCCATTTTTACCTGCCCGCGCGACCATTCCGTCGTAAATGTCACCCAAACGCAAGGGGTAAAGATTAGCCTGTACCCGCGCATAAAACTTTTTCTTCTCGGCATCATAGGCCAGATCGATATCGGTGACGCTGCCTAGCTCAAGCCCGCGAAAGTCGATGGGAGCACCCACTTTCAGACCCCGAACTGACTGCGCAAAGTTCATGACAATAGGGAAGGCGACCCCATCGGGATCCGCCAGCGCTTTTTCGCGAGTGCTTGCCAGCGCAAAATGCGTATTGGGTGCTGCTTGCCTTGCATCGCTGCCCTCGGGCGACGCAAATGCCACCCCACCCGCTATTACCGACACCAACGAACCGGTTTCAACCTTGAAACCGTCGGCGTCCAGTGAAACATTAACCCCTCCCGCATTCCAGAAGCGTGTGTCGCGGGTTACGAACTTGTCATGCGGCGCATCAACAAATACCTGTATGCTGACGGCGTCTCCCTTGGCGTCAAGCGAATACCCCACCACCTGCCCAACCTGGATTTTACGAAAATAAACGGGTGCGCCAATATCAAGCGATCCCAGGTCGTTGGCGACCAGCACAAAGCGTGTGCCAGGCCGGCCACTGCGGATCTCGGGC
The DNA here is from genome assembly GCF_008369125.1 of Pusillimonas sp. ANT_WB101. Lineage (NCBI taxonomy): Bacteria > Pseudomonadati > Pseudomonadota > Betaproteobacteria > Burkholderiales > Alcaligenaceae > Pusillimonas > Pusillimonas sp. ANT_WB101. The sequence goes on from NZ_VOAY01000001.1 coordinate 1,406,334, forward strand.
GGCTGCTCCAGCCCTTCAAACTGGTACACGGGGCTGGCTTTTTCGTCGAGCTGTTGGGGAGCGTCAACACTAATGTAGGCGCCTGACAAAAGGGTTCCTAAACCCGTAACGCCGCTTATGCCCAGACGCGGCCTCACGACCCAGAACCGGCTGTCTTTCTGTGTAATGTATTCAGACCCATCGGGATCAAGCTCGGCGCTGACTAACACTGTTTTCCGACCGGGTGCTACCTTGATGCCGGTTACCATGCCGATTACCACATCTTTATAACGCACACGTGTCTGCCCTACTTCGAGCCCGTCCGCCGAATCAAAGCTGATGGTGACTGTAGGCCCTGTATGAAGCCAGTCGCGAAACAGCAAAGACGCGCCTACCAGCACGGCAACCAAGGGCACCAGCCATATCCATGAGAAACGGGTTTCTCGGCGTGTTTTTACTCTGGGCTTTTCAACCCGTGCAGGTGGCGCAGAATCTGTATTATTTTCGTCTTCGTTCATGATGTGGCCCTGTCAGGGGCATCAAATAGGCCTGACTGCTGTGGTTGGTGGGGAAGGCTAGCGGCAGGTACAACGGCTGTGCTACGGCCTGGTGCGGTATCCCAGCCCCGGCGCGGATCATAGCTTGCTGCGGCCAACATCGTCAAAACGACCACCATGCCGAAACTGGCAGCCCCCGGCCCGGCGACCACCTGCGATACCCCCGGGAAGTCGGCCATGGTCGTCATCAGTATTACAACAAACACATCAAGCATGGACCAGTGCCCAATAAAATTGATGAACTCATACTGACGTGTGCGCTGTCGCTGTATGGAAGCGCCGTTCCATCGGCGACGCAGCATGAGCAGTATAAGTACAAGCAATTTGGTGCCGGGCACGACGACGCTGGCCACGAATACGATAAGGGCGAGATCCCATGAACCCAAGCGCCAGAACTCAATGACGCCGCCAAGTATGGTGTGCTCACTAACCCCTGTCGGGGTACGGATACCCATGACCGGCAGTACGTTGGCCGGTATGTAGACCACGCAGGCTGCAATAATAAGGGCCCATACCCTGGCAAACATATGTGGCTTGCGCAAATGAACCTGTGCACCGCAACGCTGGCACCCGGCGTCAGTACTGGCCTCGCCCGCGGGTTGCAGATATCCGCAGGTTTCGCATTGTGCGACACCTTGCCGCACCCCGCCTTCACCCGATACCACCACCAGGCCCGCATCTTCGGCGTAATGCCAGAGATGATGGGCCGACATACGGCTGAGCGCCGTCATGATAAAAGCCAGTACTGCGAAGGCCCAGGTAGCAGGCCCTACCGTGAGCGAGGCGATGCCAGAGAACTTGACCATGGCAACCAGAACACCGAGCATGAGCACGGGAATCATGCTCCAAGGTTCGCACCATTTAAGCAACCGCATGCCTGCACTGAAATCCATGGGCAGACGCCCTGAACGCACGGCTGACAAAGCCCAAAAAACCAAAACCAGCTGGGTAAGCGGCATCCAGAAGCCAGCCAGCCCGGTCATGATGGAGAGAGTGCGATGCCCTTGCTGCCATGTAAGGTACAAAGCCTGCGGCAATGACGCTTCGACTACCAGACCCTGGAGCCGTAGCGTGGCAATGGGGTACAGATTGGCAATGGCGAATACCACCAGGCCCGTGACAACCAGCGCGAGCCAGCTAGTGAGCGTTAAGATGCTTTGCCTATACAGCTCGGCGCCGCAGCGCCTGCAGGCAGCTACGGCGCCGTTTTCAAGACGCACACGCTCGTGTATCGTGCCACATTGCGAGCAACCTATAAGTGGCACTTCTCCCATTAATTGACGAGCTCGGGTTCCGGACGCGATGATGAAGGCTGGCTGTCTGGATCAGGCTTACCCGGAAATATCAGCTCGACCTTGCCGTTGGCATCAAGGCCGACTTCGACATGCCCGCCATCGACAAGACGGCCAAACAACAACTCGTCGGCCAGCGCACGCCGGATGGTGTCCTGGATAAGCCGCTGCATGGGACGCGCGCCCATGGCAGGATCAAAACCCTCCTTGGCCAAATGATCGCGCAGCGCCTGCGAAAACACCACTTCAACCCGTTTTTCGTGCAGCTGGTCTTCGAGCTGCATGAGGAACTTGTCTACCACGCGCATAATAATGTCGCGCGACAGCGACTTGAAGCTGATGATGGCGTCGAGCCGGTTGCGGAACTCGGGTGTGAAAAGCCGCTTGATATCGGCCATTTCATCGCCCGTCTTTTCTGAGGTGGCGAAACCAATGCTGGTATGGTTAAGCGCCTCAGCCCCCGCGTTAGTCGTCATAACAATGATGACGTTGCGGAAGTCAGCCTTGCGTCCGTTGTTATCGGTAAGCGTACCGTGGTCCATAACCTGCAGCAAAATGTTGTAGACGTCAGGATGCGCTTTTTCGATTTCGTCGAGCAGCAGCACGCAATGTGGCTGCTTGCTGACCGCTTCGGTAAGCAACCCACCCTGATCAAAGCCCACATACCCCGGAGGCGCGCCTATAAGACGCGACACGGTGTGGCGCTCCATATACTCTGACATGTCGAAACGCAGCAGTTCAATGCCCAGGGTAAATGCAAGTTGACGGGCAACCTCGGTTTTGCCCACACCCGTTGGCCCCGAAAACAGGAAGGAACCAATGGGTTTGTCTGGGCGGCCCAGGCCTGAACGCGCCATCTTAATGGCAGCAGCCAGCGCTTCGATGGCATTTTCCTGGCCGAAAACCACGGTTTTCAGATCGCGTTCAAGCGTTGCCAGTTTGTTGCGATCATCATTGGAAACCGATTGCGGCGGAATGCGGGCGATTTTGGCGACTGTCGCCTGGATTTCGCTTTTGCCAATGGTTTTTTTCTGCCGTGACTTGGGCAGCAAACGCTGTGCGGCGCCCGCCTCGTCAATGACATCAATGGCTTTGTCGGGCAGGAAACGATCGTTGATATAACGGGCTGCTAATTCAGCAGCCGTAGTGATGGCAGCGCTGGTGTACTTGACCCCATGATGCGCCTCAAAGTGCCCCTTGAGGCCGCGCAGAATTTGAATGGTTTGCTCTACGGTAGGCTCGGGCACGTCGATTTTTTGAAAGCGACGCGACAAGGCGTGGTCTTTTTCAAAAATACCTCGGTACTCGTTGTATGTAGTAGCGCCCAGACATTTAAGCTGACCCGATGACAGGGCCGGCTTGAGCAGGTTGGACGCGTCAAGCGTGCCGCCCGACGCCGACCCGGCACCGATGAGGGTGTGGATTTCGTCAATAAACAGCACTGCATTGCGGTTTTCTTTTAATGACTTGAGCACGCCCTTGAGACGCTGCTCGAAGTCGCCACGATACTTGGTGCCGGCCAGCAACGCACCCATGTCAAGCGAATAGACCTCAGCGTCTTTGAGTACATCGGGCACTTCGCCTTTGGTGATGCGCCAGGCAAGGCCTTCGGCAATCGCAGTTTTACCCACGCCTGCCTCACCGACCAGCAAGGGGTTGTTTTTACGCCGGCGACACAGCACCTGGATGACGCGCTCTACCTCTTGCTCGCGCCCAATGAGCGGGTCAATGCGGCCACGCCGCGCCTCGCCATTAAGATCGGTGGCATAAAGCTCAAGCGGTGACTTTTGCTGATCTGACTTGGGTTCAACGTCAGAGACCTGCTGAGCCTTGGGCTGTTCGACCGGCGGCTCTTCAGCCGCCTTGGTAATGCCGTGCGACAGATAGTTGACGACATCAAGCCGACTGACGCCCTGTTGCTGCAGAAAATAAACAGCGTGAGAGTCTTTTTCGCCATACATGGCCACCAGTACATTAGCGCCGGTAACGGTATTTTTATTGGAGTTACCTGACGAGACATGCATGATGGCGCGCTGGATGACGCGCTGAAACCCGAGCGTGGGCTGGGTATCGACGTCATCGGGACCAGGAAAGATAGGCGTATTTTCATTGATGAACTTACGCAGATCTTGACGGAGTACGTCGATATTGGCCGAGCACGCGCGCAGAACTTCAGCGGCCGCTGCATTATCGAGCAAAGAAAGCAGAAGATGCTCGACGGTAATAAATTCGTGTCGCGCACTGCGGGCTTCAACAAACGCCATGTGCAGGCTGACTTCAAGTTCTTCGGAGATCACGCTTCCTCCATGACTTATCGGAGCGGACAAACAATTCGATAAATTCTATTCTATGACTAAATCGACGTTGCGTATCAAGATTAACAAACCGGGATCCCCAATGTAATGCCAAAAACACACACTGGGGGCCATGTCTTTACTATACCCGCTCTTTTTAGGCTTTGTGGCGTTTGCTTACCAGAATAGCAGAGCCGGTTTGCGCCCGCACAAACCCGGGCAGGCTAAGTAGCGCCAACAGCCCGGGTCACAGGCATGGCAAGGTAAAGGGCACACGCACTTACGCATCGGGCGCGGGTTCCATTATGCATTGAAGGGGGTGCTGGTTGGCGCGCGCCATCTGGCGCACCATTTCAACCCGTGTAGACGCAATGTCTCGTGTGTAAACCCCGCATACACCGCGCCCTTCGTGATGCACTTTCAACATGATGCGCGCGGCCTCGTCTTCCGTCTTGCCGAATATACGTTGAAGCACTGCGACCACGAACTCCATGGGTGTGTAATCGTCATTCAACAGCACGACCTGATACATGGGAGGCGGCGCTAGCTTGGCTAGGCTGCGCTCAACAACTGTGTCGCGCTGATTATCAATCTGTGTGGCCATAACAAATACACTAGTGGTTTCCATAGTTGACGGCACATGGGCAATTGCCCATTATCAAAGTATTCTGAGTGCCAGGAAGCAGTATGCGTGCCAGAATCCGTAAGGCTAAAGGTAACCCTTGTAGTCAAGTTTCAATTTAACACTATAGTCGAGAGGCAGTCCGCATGTCCGATTCCACCACAACCTCCGCCACCGGGGAAACCCAAGCGCTGACTGGCACAGTCAAATGGTTTAATGACGCCAAAGGGTTTGGGTTTATTACCCCAGACAACGGAGGTGAAGATCTTTTCGCACATTTCTCATCCATACAGATGAATGGCTTCAAAACCCTAAAAGAAGGCCAGAAAGTCGCTTTTGAAATCGCACAGGGGCCCAAAGGCAAGCAAGCGCTTAACATTACGGCGGCCTGAATCCAATAACTGGAAGCCTCGGGCTCCTTTTACCGCCATCAGCATTTAATAACAATGTATAAAATAATAAAAACTCCAGGGCCTATTGGCCCTGTTTTTTTTCGTAGACACACTCTCATGACAAGCAACATGCCGCTCTGCCACAGCCGCCTCCGCGAAAACCTGACCGCCCGCAAAGGGCTGGTGCGGGCGTCACAGACGGTTTACAACTTACTCGTACGCACAACCCCGGCGGTTTGCAACTCGTTTGAAAGCACAACGCAATCAGCTTGCAACGTGCTTGCGGGCACAACACAGCCAGCTTGCAACTCACTTTTACGCTCTGCACAGTGGGCTTGCAATTTGCTTGTAGGCGCCGCACGGCCGGTTTGCAACCCGCTTGTACGCACGATACAGTGGGCTTGCGTGGCGATCATGGCTGCACTACTCATGCCATTGGCCGCGTCAGCCCAGCAGGCCTTCTTGCTGCCCAGGGCGCAGCTTGAGATCAACAACGTGGCCATACAGGCCGAGGTTGCTGCAACCGATGCGTCACGATCGTATGGGCTAATGAACCGCATGTCGCTACCCGAAAACCAAGGCATGCTATTTGTGTTCGATCAAGTAGCCGCGCCCTGCTTCTGGATGAAAAACACACCGCTGCCGCTGTCCATTGCCTTTATCGACCCAAAGGGCACCATAAGCAATATTGCCGACATGCAGCCGCTTAGCCTTGATGCTCACTGCCCTACCGCGCCAGTGCTGTATGCACTTGAAATGGAACAAGGCTGGTTCGCCCGCCATGATATCAAAGCGGGCGATAAGGTAAAAAACCTTCCGTAGCTAATCGGCAGGCACAAACCCACGGCCAAGGGCGATTGTCAGACTCAGACGCGTTCGAGAATGACGGCGATGCCCTGACCAACCCCAATACACATGGTGCACAGTGCATAACGCCCACCGGTGCGATGCAGTTGGTTGACAGCGGTAAGCGCCAGACGCGCACCGCTCGCGCCCAGGGGGTGACCCAATGCAATGGCACCACCATAAGGGTTGACGCGCGGATCGTTGTCTGCAACGCCCAGCATACGCAGCACGGCCAGGCCTTGGGCGGCGAAGGCTTCGTTCAGTTCGATAACGTCCATTTGGTCGATGCTCAAACCTGCCAGCGCCAGCACCTTTTCAGATGCGGGAGCTGGGCCAATACCCATAATGCGCGGCTCAACGCCAGCGGTGGCCATGGCTACAACCCGTGCACGGGGTGTCAGGCCGTGCTCTTTGGCCGCTTTCTCAGAAGCGATAAGCAGCGCTGCAGCACCGTCGTTTACACCTGAGGCATTGCCTGCGGTGATGGTGCCGTCGGCACGGACAATAGGCTTGAGGCGGGCCAGTGTTTCGAGCGTGGTTTCACGGGGATGCTCGTCTTTATCGACGATAAGCGCATCGCCTTTGCGCTGAGCAATGGATACCGCCGTGATTTCATCTTTGAAATGGCCGGCCTTCTGGGCAGCTGCCGTCTTGGTCTGGCTGGCCAGAGCGAAGGCGTCCTGGTCTTCACGATTGACCTTGAACTGATCCGCCACGTTTTCAGCGGTTTCTGGCATGGAATCAACACCGTACTGCTGCTTCATGAGTTTGTTGACGAAGCGCCAGCCTATGGTCGTGTCGAAAATGGCGGCATTACGCGAAAATGCAGTGTCTGCCTTGCCCATGACAAAAGGCGCGCGGCTCATGCTTTCTACCCCGCCAGCGAGGATGAAGCTGGCATCGCCGGCCTTGATGGCGCGCGCAGCGGTGCCCACGGCGTCAAGCCCTGAACCGCACAAGCGGTTAATCGTGCCGCCCGGTGCAGAAACCGGAAGCCCTGCAAGCAGTGCAGCCATACGGGCCACGTTGCGGTTGTCTTCGCCTGCCTGATTTGCGCAGCCCATGAGTACGTCATCAAGACGCGACCAGTCTACATCTGGATTGCGTTCCATTAGCGCCTTGAACGGTATTGCCGCCAAGTCATCGGTACGTATCTGGGCCAGTGATCCGCCGTAGCGTCCGAATGGTGTACGTATGGCGTCACAGATAAATGCGTCAATTGTCATGGAGGATGCCTGCAGAGAAGTTGTGGGTCAGTGTGTTTTGCACTGCGAAACACATGCATTGAGCGGGCGCGCAAAGCGCTGCCGGAAAAACGCAATGATAGCGCACCACATCATTATTGAGGCTAGGTGAAGGCCTGTTGTCCACACCATGGCCGTTTCGCGAACTTGATACAGAAAGCCCCGATTGTATGTGACCGTATTCTTGAAACAAAAAACCCCCGGTTTGTATGCGACCGTCTTTACGAGGGTATGCAACAAACCGAGGGCAGTGGAAGCTTGGCGGCTGAACCAACCGCGTCAGACTTAGCCTGAACAGATCAGTACATGACCGGCAGCGTCTGACGTATAGCGGTTAGCGGATTAGCCCAGATTGGAGGCGGCAAAATCCCAATTAGCAAGTTTCCAGAAGCTTTCGAGGTACTTGGGGCGTGCATTACGGTAATCAATGTAGTACGCGTGTTCCCATACGTCACAGGTTAGCAGTGCAACGTCGTCAGTCGTGAGCGGTGTTGCTGCATTGCTGGTGTTGACGATATCAAGCGAACCGTCTGTTTTCTTTACCAGCCATGTCCAGCCCGAGCCAAAGTTGCCAGCTGCCGACTTATTGAATGCTTCTTTGAAAGCATCGACACTGCCCCACTTGGCGTTGATGGCCTCGAGCAGTTTGCCGGATGGTTCGCCAGCTTTAGGCGACATGGAATTCCAGTAAAACGTGTGATTCCATACTTGGGCTGCGTTGTTGAAAACACCACCTGAAGATTTCTTGACGATTTCTTCAAGCGAAGCGGACTCGAATTCAGTGCCGGCGACCAGATTGTTCAGGTTGGTGACGTAGGACTGATGGTGCTTGCCATAGTGATACTCGAGGGTTTCCTTGGAAATAGTAGGAGCCAGCGCATCAAGAGCGTAGGGGAGCGGAGGAAGCGTAAAAGCCATGTTCAATTCCTTTATAAAAGCCAGTCGAAGTGATGAGTACACATTCAAGCGTGTTATGTAAGGCGCAGCCTGGCGCGTAAAGCACGAGACGCGAAGCACGGGCTTGCAAACATAAAGCCTGCAAGCCGCGACCTGACGTCTGGAGCTTTAAGCATACGGCCTTAAACCAGCGGAGCCCAGATGACAAACCTGAATTGACCGCGAGTGTGCCGCAAGCACAGACAAGGAACTTAGAGCAAACCGTGTGCCTGTAAAACACTGACATGCACACTGCCTTGATCCAGTTCAACGCCGAGCTGTTCGCCAACACTTAAGTCTAACGCATTTTTTACAATGGTCCCGTCGTCTTTACGGACGATGGCGTACCCTCGATTCAGAATGGTGCGGGGGTTGAGCGCCTGCAAAGTTTGCCGTGCGGCTACCAGGCGCTGCGCTCTGCGCTCAATCAATCGCCGGGAAGTGGCGAGCAGATCACGTCGGGAACGCGCCAGACTCTGCTGCCGAGCGGCCAGATCAGGCCCGGCATACAGCAAACGTGAACGCAGGGCCGCCAAGCTGGTTGCTCGCCTTTCCTGAGGATGCGCGGCAGCGCGTGTCAGGCGCTGTTTAAGCTGATTCAACTTTTCGCCCTGCTGACGCAAGCGATCTTGGGGCGACACCAGCAAGGCCGCTGCGCGGTCCAGCCTGAGTGCGGCCCGCTCGAGCAAACGGGCATGGCGCGATGCCAACCCTGTACTTAACACTCTGACGGCATCCAGACAGCCTTCCCGACTGCGGCAACATAGCTCTGCCGCCGCTGTCGGTGTGGGCGCACGAAGATCGGCGACAAAATCGGCAATCGTAAAGTCGGTTTCATGCCCCACCCCGCTTATGACGGGAATGGGGCTGGAAGCGACAAGACGTGCCAAGGCCTCATCATTAAAGCTCCACAAGTCTTCGAGGCTGCCGCCGCCGCGCACCAGTAGCAGAGTATCGACCTCATTGCGGTCTATCGCCTTTTGCAGCGCCTGGCACAACTGCCCCGCCGCGTCCATGCCCTGCACGGGCGCGGGGTAGATAATGACGGGCACATGCGGGGCGCGGCGTGCAAGCGCTGACAACACGTCACGCAAGGCAGCCGCTGCCAGTGACGTTACGACCCCCACTGCCCGAGGCATGGTTGTGATCGCCCGTTTAAGGCTTTCATCAAACAGCCCTTCAGCTGCGAGTTTTTCTTTGAGCGCCAGAAAAGCCTCGTGCAAATCCCCACGCCCAGCACGTCGCATCGCTTCGACCTGCAATTGATAATCACCGCGAGGCTCGTACAGGGTGACCGTGGCGCGAAATTCAAACTTTTCACCGGCCTTGGGCACAAACCCAACTGTCTGGGCACGACCCCGGAACATCACTGCACGGACCGCAGCACGCTCATCTTTGATCGAAAAATACCAATGGCCGGACGCTGCCGACGTAAAGTTGGACACTTCGCCGCGCACCCAGATTCTTGAAAACTGCCCCTGCAGCATATCGCCCACGCGGCGGTTCAGTTGCCCGACCGTCCAGACCTCATCTGCCCTCTGTTCTGAGCCGTTTTCTTGAGAAAAGCCACTTGTCATCATTATTCTGTCCACAGAAGAATTGGATTTGTCAAATCAATGTAATATCAATCCAATTGCGGCAACTCATTAATTATTGCTTTAATATAACCGTATAACTAGTTGATAAATAATGATTTTATAAAAATATGAAAATTGATCGTAAATTACCCACTGAACCTCTAGAGCCGGTGGATAGCGCCTGTACGGTAAGTTATGCACAGAATTATCCACAGATTTTGTGGATACCCTCTGGAAAGCTAGGAACCACGCCAATCTAGGTGTTTATTCAGCTGAAATTCAGGATTTTCGACGACCGCCTGTCGGTCGATTATAGTGTCGGCACGGCAACGTAAAAGGCTAAAATGCCCGCCATCCTTTGACACATTTCACGAGAGCGGAGAAAACCTTGCTCGAGATCATTCACGCGGCCGGCTGGCCAGTCTGGCTGTTGATAACCACTTCAGTGCTATGCCTGGCCGTTATCATCGAACGCTTTTTATCACTGCGCGCCAGCGTGGTCTTCCCAGCCCGCTTGCCTGCGCAGGCCCTAGACATGCTACGCCAGGGCAAGCTGGGCGCTGAAGGCCTGGTCCGGCTTTCAGACCAGGCCCCGCTAGGGCACGTGCTGGCCGAAGTGCTGATGAACCGCGACGAAAGCAATGACTATCGCGTGGCCGCCGCCGAAGACGCCGGTAAAGACGTTGCCTATCGGCTTAACCGCTACCTGCCAGCCCTGTCTACCATTGCCGTGGTAGCGCCGCTGCTGGGGCTATTTGGCACGGTTATTGGCATGATAGAGATTTTTGGTGCATATACCCCTGCCGGCGGAGACCCGTCACAACTGGCGAGCGGTATTTCGATTGCACTTTACAACACGGCGTTTGGCATTATTATTGCCATCCCTGCCCTTGTTTTCCATCGCTATTTTCGATCGCGCGTGGAGCAATACCTGCATCGCATGGAGCGCGAGGCCAGCGCACTCAACCGCATTATTAACCGCGGGGCGCGGGCATGAACTTTCAGCGCCGGCGTTATGACGACGAGCCCGAGATCAATCTGATCCCGCTCATTGATGTGCTGCTGGTTATTTTAATTTTTCTGGCGGCCACCACATCGTTCACGCGCTTTAACCAGCTGCAGCTTGATCTGCCCCAGGCCAGTGCCGACGCGCCAGATCCTCAGGCCATGCAGCTGGCAATCAGCCAGGAAGGCCTTTATGCGCTCAACGGCCAACTACTCTCGGCCACTTCGGCCGAGGAAGTCGCTCGCGCCTTGCGAGCCGCCGCCGGCAGCAACGAAAAGGCCGTGCTCGTCATTAATGCCGACACCCTGACTAGCCACGGCTCAGTGGTGCGCGTAATGGAGGCGGCACGCCTGGCCGGCATTGCGCGCGTAAACTTTGCCACGCAGAACTCGCCGTGAGCATACAGGCCCGCTTACATGCCGCCATCCAGCACGCCTGGCAGCACAAAGGCCTGGTCAGTACACTGATGTTGCCGCTCTCCTGGGTAGCAACAGCCATCATCGCCCGCAAACAGCAGCGTTACCAGCATCAGCCACAACACGTGCAGCAAAGCCGATTGCCGGTTATTGTCGTTGGCAACCTGTATGTGGGCGGTACCGGCAAAACACCCGTCGTGATCGCATTGGCGCAAGCCTTGCAACAACGCGGCTGGAAACCGGGCATTGTCAGCCGCGGCTATGGCGTACGCCTTGGTGCCCAGGCCCGCACCGGCCAGGGCGCCCTCAAGGCCGATGAATATGGCGATGAGCCGGCGCTTATTGCACAGCAAACACAGGCGCCCATAGCCGTTCACCCGCGTCGGGCGCTTGCGCTGAAGGCGCTGGAACATAACTACCCGGACATCGACGTTGTCATTTCCGATGACGGCCTGCAGCACCTGGCATTGGGCCGGGACCTGGAAATCGTTGTGCAGGACGCACGAGGCGTAGGTAACGGCCGCGTTCTGCCAGCCGGGCCCCTACGCGAGCCCGCCAGTCGCCTTAGCGATGTTGACGTCATTATTACCAACCTGTCGCCAGGCCAGGAAGCGCCGCCAGCCGCAGCGGGCCCGGCATTGCAGATTACTATGCGTCTGGCACCCACACAGGTCACGCAATTGACAAGTGGGCGGCAAATACTTTGGGCCGACTGGCTCACCCAGTTTGGGCAAAACGCCGTGAGCGCGGTGGCGGCCATTGGTCAGCCTGAGCGTTTCTTCGCTATGCTGCGCCACCATGGCCTTACCCTGGAGCAGACACTGGCGCTGCCCGACCATGACGCGTATGAGCATTCGCCATTTTCCGCCATGCCCGCTTCCTGCATTCTTATTACCGCCAAAGACGCCGTAAAGTGCGCACGCTTTGCCGATGAGCGACTTTGGGTCGTACACGCCGAGCCTGAATTTTCAGACACCAACTGGCTTTACTGGCTGCATCAACGCCTGAACCTACTGGCACCAAAAAAGGCCAACATGGCCGCCACGCCCTCAAGCGATTAAACTTTGGCATTTATCTGCCTGATTACTGGAGCCACGCATGGAATCCCGCTTGCTCGAAATTCTGGTCTGCCCAACGTGCAAAGGCCCTCTGCGCTACGAGCGCGCCCAACAAGAACTGATCTGTCAGGCTGAACGTCTGGCGTATCCGATCCGAGACGGCGTGCCAATTATGCTGCCTGACGAAGCACGATCTTTTACTGGCACAAGTTCGTCTGGCAACGCGAAGTCTGCAGCACCCGCGCCGGCGCACCACACGACCGATGCAGCGGCACCCTCACATGCAGGTCAACCTCCCGCCCCTGCCGACAAAGATGGTACACAAACCGGATCGGGCACAGCAACGCAATCCAACAGCGATGAGAACACGCATGCCGGCAAATCGCCGTCATCGCCTGCCGACACCGCGCCTGAAACTCCGGCTTCAGATCAATCCACGAGCAACCAGCCAGCAGGCAAAAACGAGCAGCCATGACGTTTATTGCCGTCATCCCTGCCCGCGCAAAATCCACGCGTCTGCCGGACAAACCGCTCAAAGACATTGGCGGTAAACCCATGGTGGTGAGAACAGCCGAACAGGCTGCACGTTCTGGTGCGAGCCGCGTTATTGTGGCCACCGACGACCATCGCGTCATGATTGCCGCACAACTTCACGGCATTGAAACTATTCTGACGCGTGGCGACCATGCCACGGGCACAGATCGCCTGGCAGAAGTTGCGAGCCTGTTGACGCTGGCTCCCGACGACATTGTTGTGAACGTTCAGGGCGACGAGCCGCTGATTGACCCTGCGCTGATCGACATGGTGGCTAAGCTGCTGCAAAGTGTGCCCGATGCCGCCATCGCCACCTGTGCCTCGCCCATTACTGACGCAGACACCCTGTTCAACCCCAATGCCGTAAAAGTGGTCTGCACCCGTGACCGTCGCGCTCTTTATTTTTCGCGAGCACCGATTCCATGGGCGCGCGACGCCCTGGCTGCCAAAGAGCACACGCTTGCCGCTGGCCTGCCTGCGCTGCACCACATTGGCCTTTATGCCTACCGCGCCTCGTTTCTGGCTAAGTTTCCGGTGCTTCCGGTAGGGCCGCTTGAAACCTTTGAAGCACTCGAACAGCTGCGCGCTCTGGAAAATGGCTACATCATTGCCGTAGAGGTTACTGACGCACCACCTGCGCCGGGTGTCGACACGCCCGAAGACCTTGAACGGGTGCGGGCTGCGTTCTTAAATCGGTTATAAAGCCATGTCCCACATGGTTTAGCGCGGTGGCCAGATCTGCATTGCTGCGTCGCGGCATATAATCCGTTTTTATAAAATCAATCAATAGGAGAAACTTCATGCGACTGATATTGCTCGGTCCTCCCGGTGCGGGAAAAGGCACCCAGGCAGCCTTTATTACACAAAAATTTGGTATCCCGCAGATCTCCACGGGCGACATGCTGCGCGCAGCCGTCAAGGCTCAGACGCCGCTGGGCATTGAAGCCAAAAAAATCATGGACGCTGGCGGCCTGGTTTCCGACGAAATCATCATTGGGCTGGTCAAAGACCGCCTTACACAACCCGATTGCGAGCAGGGCTACCTGTTTGACGGCTTCCCGCGCACAATTCCGCAGGCTGATGCCCTTAAAGAAGCCGGGATCAAGCTCGATTACGTAATCGAAATTGTGGTGCCCGAAGAAAACATTATCGAACGAATGAGTGGCCGACGCGTGCACCCGGCAAGCGGGCGCAGTTACCACGTCAAGTTCAACCCACCAAAGACGCCCGATGTTGACGACATAACCGGCGAACCGCTGGTGCAGCGCGACGACGACCTTGAAGAAACGGTTCGCAAACGCCTGACCGTTTATCGCGAGCAGACACGTCCGCTGGTTGACTACTACTCCGGCTGGGCCAACTCTGGCGACGCCGCCGCACCCGCCTACCGACAGCTTTCCGGTCTGGGTGCCGTCGATGAAATCCGCGAGCGCATACTCGAGGCGTTCAAAGCCTAAGCACCTGACTTGTCTGCGGCAGGGCCTGGCCGGCAAGGTGTGCCGGGCCCTGTCGCAGACGATTCAATTCAGTACGTGCTGCAGGCAGCCGCCCACAGCCAGTTCAGTCACCCAGTGCCAGGCACTCGGTGTTGCTGAACTGGTCGGCGGCATGATTTGTTTTCCACCCATAAGAGGCTTTTAGAGACAGACATGGATATCAAAGATAAAGTATTTGTTATTACCGGCGGCGCATCGGGTTTAGGGGCAGGCACTGCCCGCATGCTAGTCGAAAACGGCGCTCGCGTTGTGCTTGCCGATGTTCAGGATGAAGCGGGCGAAAAGCTTGCCGCCGAACTGGGTCAAACCTTTGTGCATTGCGACGTAACCGAAGAAGCCGACGGCCTGGCCGTTATTGCCGCAGCTCAAAAGGTTGGGCCGCTGTTTGGACTGATCAACTGCGCAGGCGTTGCACCTGCTACCCGTACCGTCGGCAAAAACGGCCCCCACCCGCTAGACCTGTTCAAGAAAGTGGTCATGATCAACCTGGTCGGCACGTTCAACATGACACGTCTGGCAGCCCAGGCCATGAGCGAGAACACGCCAGAATCTACCGGCGAACGCGGCGTCATCATCAACACAGCCTCTGTTGCCGCCTTTGATGGCCAGATCGGTCAGGCCGCCTATGCATCGTCCAAGGCAGGTGTTGCCGGCATGACGCTGCCTGTGGCGCGTGATCTGTCAAAGCTGGGCATTCGCTGCGTCACCATTGCTCCCGGCATTTTTGGCACACCCATGCTGTTTGGCATGCCCCAAGAAGTTCAGGACAGCCTGGCTGCCAGCGTGCCCTTCCCCTCACGCCTTGGTCGCCCCGACGACTACGCCAAGCTGGTGCACAGCATCATCATCAATGAAATGCTCAATGGTGAAACGATTCGTCTGGATGGTGCCATCCGCATGGCGCCGAGATAAGCTGACCATTTTATGAGCTTGCTTCGTTCAGCGGCTACAGTCAGCAGTTTTACGCTGATTTCACGTATAACCGGCCTGGTTCGCGATGTGCTCATTGCGAGCACGTTTGGCGCAGGGCCGCTGACCGACGCATTTTGGGTGGCTTTCCGCATACCCAACCTGCTGCGTCGCCTGTTTGCCGAAGGCGCATTTGCGCAGGCGTTTGTGCCCATATTGGGCGAGGCGCGCAATACCCGCAGCGCCAGCGATGTACAAATTTTGCTCGATCGGGTGGCGCTACTGCTTACCGTTGCGCTAATGATTGTCACCGCGCTGGGCATGCTGGCTTCTCCATGGGTGGTAAGCGCCATGGCCAGCGGCATGCGAACTGCCGCACGCCAAACAGAGTTTGAAGCCGCCGTGTGGATGACTAGGTTGATGTTTCCGTACATCATCTGCATGTCGCTTGTGGCGTTTGCCTCGGGCGTGCTCAATACCTGGAGTCGTTTTGCCGTACCGGCGCTTACGCCCGTGCTGCTCAACCTGTCCATGATCGCGGCCGCCCTCTTTCTGGTCAACTACTTTGACACCCCCATTTACGCGCTGGCAGTGGGCGTGATGATAGGCGGAACCCTGCAACTAGTGGTGCAGTGGTCGGCGCTGGCCAAACTAAAACTGCTTCCGCGCTATTCGCTGCGCGTGGGGCAGGCATGGCAAGACCCCTTCGTGCAACGCATACTGCGCCAAATGATGCCCGCCATTCTGGGTGTCTCGGTTGCTCAGATTTCACTATTGATCAACACCAATATTGCAACCTGGCTGACACCAGGCAGCGTAACCTGGCTGTCGTTTGCCGACAGGCTGATGGAGTTTCCTACTGCATTGCTGGGGGTGGCGTTGGGCACTGTTTTACTGCCCACGCTTTCCGCTGCACATGCCAGGCAAGATCATGCCGGCTATAACGCGTTGCTAGACTGGGGCCTGCGCATGGTGTTTCTGCTGGGGCTGCCGGCAGCGCTGGGCCTGGCCATGCTTTCTGACGGGCTGGTGGCCACGCTGTTCAATTACGGGGCCTTTAGCGCGCATGATGTCATGCAAACCCGTATAGCCGTTATGGCATATTCAACCGGCCTTATTGGGCTGCTGGCCATCAAAATACTGGGCCCGGGCTTTTACGCCAAGCAAGATATACGCACTCCCGTCAAAATCGCCATATTCGTGCTCATACTGACGCAAGCGTTTAACCTCATTTTTGTACCCATTTTTGCGCATGCGGGTTTGGCGCTTTCCATCGGGCTGGGCGCCATCACCAACGCCCTATTCCTCGTCGTAATGCTGCGTCGACGTGGCATGTATACGCCCAGGCCAGGCTGGCTACGCTTTGGGCTGCGCATTGTGCCTGCACTGGCAGGCTTGGCTGGTTTGCTGTGGTATGTGGGGCAAACGCTAAACTGGGTAGCGCTTGGCGCTCACCCCGGACAAAGAGCGTTATGGCTGGCAGCAGTGATGCTTGCCTGCCTCGTTACCTACTTCAGCCTGCTGTTTATATGTGGGTTTAGGCCGATTGACTTTACACGACGGGCCAAATAATTTAGAATAGCGGTCTTTGCCGAACAAACCTTACTAATACGGATTACCTAATAAATGGCCAATACCGCCCAAGCCCGTAAGCGCGCGCGCCAATCGGTGCAGCTTAACAAGCACAATTCCAGCCTGCGCTCCATGCTGCGCACTTCGATCAAGCGCGTTCGCCAGGCTATTGAAGCCGGTGACAAAGAAGCTGCTACTGACGTGTTGCGTAAAACCACCAGCGTCATTGATCGCATTGCCGACAAAAACATCATTCACAAAAACAAGGCGGCTCGCCATAAAAGCCGTCTTGCTGCTGCAGTCAAAGCAATAGCCTAAGATTGCTGTAACGGTTTGATCGGCAAGGTTGCACGCTGGCCTCTTGCCGGCGAATAAAAACAGGACGCTCTAGCGTCCTGTTTTTTTTTGGTAATGCGTTAAGCTAAGGTATAGTCTTTAAGAAGACAACCCCATCCATTACCAAGAACCATGACCAATAAAAAACCAACACTTATCCAACTTGCGGCGATTGTCCACGCCGATACTGAAGCAAAACTCGCAAAACATTACAACGTCGTTCAGCTCAAAAATGGGTCTGACAATGACGCCGCTATCGCTGCCGTGCGCGACGAGGCTGTGGTAATGGTTACCAGTGCCACTCAATCTACACCGGCCGACCTTATTGACCAGTTCCCAAACCTGCGGGCTATCTGCAGCTTTGGTGTAGGGTATGACTCCATAGACGTAAAACACGCCCAGCAAAAAGGCATACAGGTCAGCAATACCCCTGACGTGCTAGACGACTGTGTGGCCGACCACGCCTTTGGCTTGTTGCTGGCTACGGCCCGGAACCTTGGCTATGCAGATCGCTACGTACGCGACAACCTGTGGGGTTCTGGCACACGCTTTCCGCTGGGGGTAAAGGTTAGCCACAAGAAACTGGGTATTGTTGGCCTGGGCCGCATAGGCCTGGCCATTGCCCAGCGCGCGGCGGGCTTTGACATGGAGATCCGCTACCATAACCGCAAGCCACGCAACGACACCAAGCTGGGCTACGAGCCCTCGCTTCATGAACTCGCGCAGTGGGCTGACTTTCTTGTTATTGCCACGGTAGGCGGCCCGACCACCCGCGGGCTAATTGACGCCAAAGTGCTCAAAGCACTAGGCCCTAAAGGCATTCTCATCAATATTTCGCGCGGTTCCGTCATTGACGAAGCCGCATTGGTGCAGGCATTGCAAGATGGCGTAGTGGGCGGCGCAGGCCTTGACGTTTATGAAGAAGAGCCCAAAGTACCCGACGCGCTTAAAACCATGGATAACGTGCTGCTGGCACCCCACATTGCCAGCGCGACGGTCGAAACGCGCATCGCCATGGCAGAACTGGTGTTCGATAACGTCGATGCCTATGCCACAACAGGCAAAGTAAAAACGCCGATACCGACGCTATAAGCCTGAAAACGGGCTATAAGCGTAAAACCGCCTCAGGCCGAAGACGACTGTAGTTGCAACTGCTGCTCTGAGGTCTGCAGGTGGTTGTCTGTGGCAAAGTCACAGACAAACTTCCACGCCAGAGGCTCAAGCTCGCGCAAGCGGGCATCGACGACAACGCAGCGTATGCCATCGACAAGCATCGGCACAACATACGGGGAATACGTCAGGTGGTCAGCGATCGAACCTGCGGGCCTGAACTGGGACATTACGCCAGCAAGACGCTCAGCCCAATCGCTTGGGCGAAAACGCTGGCCCTCTTTTGTGAGGCCGTGAATCACCAACTGCTGTACACACTGTGTCATAAACTTCCAGGAACAAATAACCGCCCTTTTGAGGCGCCCGGGGTTTTTGCAGCAACAGGCACGCACTGGAGAAGGCTACCGGCTGCTGTATCAGACACCCCGCGCCGTGGATTGTAATCTATCGCCACGCCGGATGCTGGCCGAACTCTACCGCGACAGGGTAAGATTAGCCTTTTACTCAGGGTAACTTATGTCGGACGCCTCATCGCACACTGGCCCCTTGCGGCATTTTCTGCAATTTCGCGATTTTTCCACCACAGAGATACAGTATGTACTGGATCGCGCCCGTCTAATCAAAGACAAATTCAAGCGCTATCAGCCGCACCACACTCTGCATGACCGCAACCTGGCCATGGTGTTCGAGAAAGCCAGCACACGCACACGGGTTTCGTTCGAAGCAGGCATGTACCAATTGGGTGGGTCTGTCATCCATCTGACGACCAACGATTCGCAGCTGGGCCGCTCTGAGCCCATTGAAGACACCGCACGTGTCATCTCGCGCATGGTTGATCTGGTCATGATCCGTACGTTTGAGCAAAGCCGTATCGAACGCTTCGCCGCACACTCGCGCGTACCGGTTATCAATGGCCTGACCAACGAGTACCACCCCTGCCAGATCCTGGCCGACATCTTTACCTTTATCGAGCACGCCGGCCCCATACAGGGCAAAACCATTGCCTGGATCGGTGACGCCAACAATATGGCGTACACCTGGCTACAGGCGGCTGAGCTACTGGGCTTTTGCCTGCATGTGTCGGCCCCCAACGGCTACAAACTTGACCCACAACGCGTAGGCCCGGTAACGTCCAGCGTACTGCAAGAGTATGCCGACCCTATGGAAGCCTGCCGCGGCGCGCATCTGGTCACCACTGACGTGTGGACCAGCATGGGTTACGAAGACGAAAACGAAGAACGCCGCAAAGCGTTTGCCGACTGGTGTGTTGACGCCGAAATGATGGCCGCCGCCGACCCCAAGGCCATTTTCATGCATTGCCTGCCTGCCCACCGTGGTGAAGAGGTTACCGGTGATGTTATCGACGGACCGCAAAGCGTGGTGTGGGATGAGGCTGAAAACCGTCTGCATGTGCAAAAAGCGTTGATGGAGTTTTTGCTGCTGGGCAAAATTGAAGATTAAGGCGGAACATTGAGCGCGCGTTGTTGCTGACGCCACAGGCAAGTGTTCAGTGGCAAACGCTGTGCACCGTGTATTAGCTTATCAACTTTTCTACCTGTAGCGGCGCGCTGTCTATTGCAATATCGTGCCCGTCGGTTCATCCGGCGGCAGCAATACAAATCAAGACAAATCAGCACCACACGTCGCTCGCAAGTAAACAACCGCGTAATCTACAGAACATGCGGTCTTTTGCTAAGCTGCCAAACACACACAGGCAGTGCCTTCCACACAAAAACGCCCCAAAGACTGTCAAACAGGTCTTTGGGGCGTTTTGTTTGCGGCAGCCCCATATGGAGCAGGCCGCGCTTTAGCTTTGTAGCAGGGCGGCTGCTAAGCGCCGCAAACCACTTACTCGTTTTCTTTGCCTTTGAGCTGCGGCAGTGCCGAGCTGTCAGAGGGTGCCAGCAAGCCAGCCTTGGTGTATGTGATGAGTTTTTCACGCGTATCGACAATGTCGAGGTTGCGCATGGTGAGCTGGCCGATGCGGTCGCGTGGCGAGAAGGTTGACTCGCCCTTCTCCATCGTAAGGCGTTCGGCCTTGTACGTAAGATTGTCAGACTCGGTATTGAGTATGGAGTAATCATTGCCGCGCCGCAGTTCGATGGTGACTTCACCCGTGATGGCACGCGCCACCCAGCGCTGGGCCGTTTCGCGCAACATGATGGATTGTGGGTCAAACCAGCGGCCCTGGTACAGCAGACGACCCAGACGCAGGCCATTGATGCGGTACTGTTCAATGGTGTCTTCGTTATGGATGCCTGACAACAGACGCTCGTACGCAATATAAAGCAGTGCCATGCCCGGAGCTTCGTAGATGCCGCGGCTTTTGGCTTCGATAATACGGTTTTCGATCTGGTCGCTCATGCCCAGGCCATGCCGGCCACCGATGCGGTTGGCTTCGAGCATAAGGCTGACGCTGTCAGTAAAGGTTTTGCCGTTTAACGCAACAGGCTGGCCTTCTTCAAAGCGTACCCGCACTTCTTCGGCCTTGACTTCAACGTCATCACGCCAGAACGCCACACCCATAATGGGCTGCACAATCTTGATGCCCGTGTTGAGGTATTCAAGGTCTTTGGCTTCGTGCGTGGCACCCAGCATGTTGGAATCGGTGGAATATGCCTTCTCGGATGACATTTTGTAGTCAAACCCTGCCGCCCGCATGTACTCAGACATTTCGGAGCGACCGCCCAGCTCGTCAATAAAGGTTTGATCAAGCCATGGCTTGTAGATTTTGAGATCAGGGTTAGTCAGCAGGCCATAACGGTAAAACCGCTCGATGTCATTGCCCTTAAAGGTGCTGCCATCACCCCAGATGTTGACGTCGTCTTCTTTCATGGCTGCAACCAGCATGGTGCCGGTAACTGCCCGCCCGATGGGGGTGGTATTGAAGTACGTAACACCTGCGGTAGAAATATGGAACGCACCACACTGCAAGGCAGCAATGCCTTCAGCCGCCAATTGGGGCCGGCAATCTACAAGGCGTGCATCTTCAGCACCGTACTCTTTGGCACGACGCGGAATGCTGTCATAGTCGGTTTCATCAGGCTGACCCAGGTTGGCCGTGTAGGCGTAGGGTATGGAGCCTTTATTGCGCATCCAAAGCAGCGCGGCACTGGTGTCCAGCCCGCCAGAAAATGCGATGCCGACCTTCTGGCCGACGGGAACGTCTTCGAGTATGGTTGTCATGAGTTATGCAGGCCTTGTACAGAGAGTTTTTTCTAACCCGACATTATAAGGCCCTGCGCCAGACACTGCCCGTTGGGGCTGGTTGGGCGGTAAACTCTACCCTTCCTTGCAGCCATGTTGGGCCACACGAAATCGCAGTCTTCAACTTATAAGCGGCAAATGCAGGGCGCCCTTAAGCCGCATAAATACGCATGTGGTGCCACCCTATTGCTTGTCCGGAATCTTTCCGATATCTTGTTAAATTATCTGGCCTGTGCTGGCAGCAACTATGCGCCCTAACCTGTTGATCTATATAGTTCCCAGTGACGCCCACCGAAGCTAAAAGCTTGTAGAATATCGGTTCAGGGGACGTAGCTCAGCTGGGAGAGCGTCGCGTTCGCAATGCGAAGGTCTTAGCCTAATCGAACTCTTGAAAGCCTTTATTTAAGCGGCTCACAACGATTTAGGCTCAACCCGATCCCCAGCCTGCTCCACCACAGCGCCAAATTACCGTCAAGGTGATTTGCATGGCAACCATCTCAAAGCGTAACGGCAAGTACAGCGTTCGTGTTCGCGTCCTAGGCTTCCCCTGCTTACATCGTACCTTCAATGATCGCCGCGCTGCTCAAGTGTGGGCGGTGCAGGTGGAGGATGAAATCAACCGGGGTGTCTATGACTTCGGCAAAAGAGAACTCCCCACACTGGCGCAAGCCTTGGCCGATTATGCCAAGAAGGTAACCGCTGCAAAACGGGGGGCGGTCAAAGAAGCCTACTTGATCAATGCCTTGGCCCGCCTGCCACTTGCACGTAAGCCATTAGACCAAATACGGCCTGACGAATTAGCCCGCCTGCGGGATCAGTGGGCGCAAAGTTTAAGCCCAGCTACCGTGCAGCGCCGCTTATCCGTGCTATCCCATCTATACAACACAGCGATTAAGGAATGGGGCCATCAAGAACTGGATAACCCCCTACTGCGCATATCAAAGCTCAAGATAACGAACCACCGTAGCCGCACCGTCTGCGCAAGGGAGCTAGACGCTGTGCTTGCTGCTACCGCAAGCGAAACCGTAAAGCATATTGCCCGCCTTGCATGGCATACCGCCGCCCGCTTGAGCGAACTAGCCACCCTGCGCTGGGAATACGTCGATCTGCAGGATGGTACCGCCCACTTCCCCATAACAAAGAACGGCCTTGCACGTACGGTACCGCTTGCGCCGGGGGCTATCAGCATCCTTGAGCGATTGAAACCGAAAACGAAAACGCCCCCTACAGGAGCAATCTTCGACATTCGGCCTGACAGCATCAGTAAGCGATGGACACTTGCCGTAAAGAAGGCGCGTAAAAACTATGAGGCGCACTGCATCGAACAAGGGCTGCAGGCAGATGCCGACTGGCTTACTAATGTGCGGTTTCATGACTTGCGTCATAGCGCTGTGACGCGGCTGGCCGAACACGGACTATCCTCCCTTGAACTGGCGGCTATCAGCGGACACAAAAGTTTATCGATGCTAAGCCGCTACACGCATATTCGCGCTGAAACGCTGGCCGTGAAGCTGGCTTCGTTGGAGGCCCGCGCATGAAAGGGGATATCGATGGGCTTGTGGCCGCGCTCTCTGCATTGATCGCACAGCAGCAGGATATTGCAAATCTGGCTGTACGCCTGCAACAGCATGCATTGGCGCCGGATCAAAACGCAGATCAAAAGGATGGAGTGCGAATACAGAGACCGATGTTTGTATCTACTACAGCTCCACCCTTGTTCGTTCGCATGAAAGACCTGCCAGCAATGGTGGGCATATCGAGGGCTGAGATTTACCGCAAGATAGCGGCGGGCACGTTCCCAAGGCCAGTAACGCTGGGTACTCGTGCAGTGGCGTGGCGCATCGCTGATTTACAGGCGTGGGCCAACACCCTGCAGGTGCAGAATGCGGCGTAACTTTACCAGCGCAGCAGGCGGCTAAAAAACGTCGACGGCTGCGATGTTCTTTAACAAGATGAAGTAGTCTTCTTTGAAGGCTGGCCCAGAGTAATGCTCGGCCAGCCAGCTTTGAAAACATGCTTGCATAAGCGGAATATTTTGCGTTACAATCACATTTATAAGCGCCTGACTAATAACAAATAATTCACAAGGGCTTTTGCATGACTTATCCCGACTCCAATTTAATTTATGGCTATGCCCGCTTGGCACACATGCTAGGCATGACCCCTAACGCGCTGCACCAGCGCAAGCACCGCGGCCGTTTCACACTAAAGCCTGTATTCCATATCGGCAGGACAGCTGTCTTTGACCGGCGGCAGGCAAATGTGTATATGCAGCAGTTCGAGGCTGACGCTAAGAGGAAGTCCAGGATCTAATAGCCGTACACGCCACCACAACGAAGAATAAGAAGGAGCAAATCCTCATGGGCAAAGAAAAGCTCACAACAGCTCGAGTACCGCTTTACATACGCATAAAGGGTTGGTTCAACCGCCGCCAGTGGTTGGATTTACACGTCAGCTATCAATACCCTTTAATTGGGGCGGCGGAGTGCTGCGCATCAGCGCTTCTACTGTTCTAATCAGCATCTTTTAAGGAACAATTCATGACTGCTCATTGATAATTGCTTGACAGGCCCTTACTTGTGGCCGCTTTAGTAGTACTTTTGATACCCGTCACAACACAGTCACGACAACAATAATAAGGAGTGACATATGCAAGACTCAGCACAGCAAGACCAGATCATCTATTACCAGCAGTGTCGTGAGCGAGCCTCACAACGGCTTGAAGATATGATTGAAGAGTTAACCATGAAGCATGGCTATGAGTCTTACTGCACTCAGCTGCGCGGACCCTTAATTGACCTCATTACCGCGCACCTACTGACGCTAAATGCAACAATTCGTTTGGGTGGGCCTGAAACCATCGCGTATGGCATACAAGAAAGCGACGCTGCATTGATCAAGAAGATAGGACGGTTGATACTGGACGACGGTCAACAGCTATTTGAGCCTGCCGAAATGGCGCTCGCACGGTGCAAACTGCCCAAGCGTGCGCAACGCGAAATTCATAATGAATGGGTTCTATCACGAGGCATGTTCCACGCCAAACCGCGTTTGCATTGCCTCACGACAAAGCTGGCAAAGCGGGGACGGAAAATAAGTCACGCTGCGCTTGACCGCTTTGTCGACCAGCCAGAACGATTCTGGTAAGAATTCGTAAAACGGTCTATGTCGCTATGCCCTGCCTTATATGGCTTAAGCCTTCAACAGTGCAGGGATGAGGAACAGGCTGGTATTACGTGAGTGAAGCATCGTCGCGATGGCTTCACAGAAACCCCGAGCCGGGGCGGGTCAACCCCCGGCACACCTTATAAAAAATACTAAAAAGGGTGATCGATGCAATACAAACACTCTCTGATGATGGGCGATGGCCTGAAAGAAGCCTCTGATTTGTCAGAGGTGCTGGCCGCATACAGGCTGTTAGACGATGCCGTGACTGTGCGCTGCTCTTTGTTCAAGGTTGTGCACCTTGCCGCGCTGGTAGAAAACCTGCGCCGCCTGCATACGGAGGCTGAGCGCCTAAAAGACCAGCTGCAGCGGCGTATTGCAGTGATGACCCCGTAAAGAATAAAGACCCCGGAGCATGGTGCTTCGGAGCCTTTAGAATCGTAAGTTATTTAGCAGCAGTCCTAGCTTCTATTATAACTTGCGAGACACCCTAAGGCTAGCTTTTAGCCTGCTAACCCGCTTGTTATAAGGATGTCCTAATGACAAATCATAACCAGAAGATCGGTATTCAAGCCGACAGCAGTACAGAAGTAACTTCCAGCGCAGGTGATACTGGTACGAACCCAGTGTTTCGCTTCAGCCGGTACACGGCGACAGTGCCTGATTACCTTACTAAGCGGTACAGCTTGGTTGACGGCAAACTGCATAAAGAGAACGGTGGGCAACTGGCTAAAGGCAAAGTTGAGGTTATGGAGGTCACCAGCCTGCAAGAATTTGCAGAGGTGCGAAAAGGCCTATCAACGAACCAGTGCTTAGGGTATGGCGTCCCCATCAATGGAAATGCCGATATCGTCACCAAAAAGACGCTAGAGCGAGAGGCTGAACTAGGCAAACCAAGTGGCGCTATTGGTAGGCTGGCCGAGTATTTCCAATGGGCTGATGGCCCCGGCATTGCGGCTATCGACCATGACGGCCTAGAAGATGGGACGTACTTAAGTCGAGTCGCCTTCATCGAGCTGCTTTACCAGGTTATGCCCGAGTTGAGGCAGGCTGCGATTTTGTGGGCACCGAGTTCTTCATCGTTCATATACAACAGCGAGACAGCCGAGGAGTTGCAAGGATTGCGAGGGCAACGGGCCTACATCGCAGTTGATGATGCATCGCAGATCCCGCGAGTTGTAGAGCTGATCAGCGAGCGATTATGGCTGGCTGGGTATGGCTGGCACAAAATCTCCATCAACGGACGGCGACTGGAAAACACCGCCGTGGACTTAGCGATGACTCAACCAGAGCGACTAGACTTCGCCGCTGGTGCAGAAGTAAAAGCACCGTTGAGACAAGACAAAAGCTCGTACGAGATATTCGGTGCCGGTTTATTGAATACCGCGACCGTGCCCGACTTAACCCCGGACGAAGCTGCGAAGATCGAAGCTGCAAAAGCAATTAGCTATGCCGCAAAGTATGAAGAAGCGATGGTAAAAAAGGCGGCTTATGAAGATGCCGAGTCTGACGCCATTGTGGAAAGGACGGGGGTGTCTAAATCTGAAGCGAGGCGTATAGTGCAGCGGGCTACTGAACGCGGCGAACTATCAGGCGATTTTTTATTGACCTTGGCCGATGGCGAACAGATAACGGTGGCCGAGATTTTGCGGGATACCAAAAAATGGCATGGCACATACTTATGTGATCCGCTAGAGCCGGAGGAAGGCGATAAGGCATGGCTAGGACTGCTTAATGGGCCTGCCATCCTGCACAGTCACAAGCACGGTGGCAAAACCTATGCGTTAGTTGCACAACGTTACAGCATGGAGTTCCGACAGGGTCGCCTTGTGCAGTGTGTTCGGGAGGTCAGGGAAATACTCCGGGATTCAGGCGAATGGTTTGCGCTTGGTTCCGGGGGGCAAGGGTTGGTTGTTGTGCGTAGCTTGGCGGATGGAAAACTCCAAGAGCATGATCGCGACGGCTTTGAACAGTGCCTTGATGAGTTGATACGTTTTCGCAACTACAACGATAAGGCGAAGGATTTTGTAGATGCCCCCGTTAGCGCTCGCTTAGCAGCGCGAGTGGCTGGAAAGTTACCCAGCTATCTACCTACACTTAAAGCGGTTGTAGATCACCCCTTACTATTGACGAACGGGCGGATACTGCAAAAAGATGGCTATGACGAAGAAACGGGACTTTTGTTTTTGCTTGACGGCCTTTGGCCCAACATACCGGAGCAACCAACTGACGATGACGCTCTGAAAGCACTCAGGATTTTATGGGAGGCTTTTGACGAGTTCAGGTTTAAGGCGGCGGGCGACCGTGGGGCGCATCTCGCTGCTTTACTTTCGGTCGCTGTTCGTCCAGGTTTGCCCACCTGCCCGATGTTTTTATATGCTGCACACGCAATTGGTAGCGGCAAGAGTCTACTAGCTCAATGTGTTGGCGCGTTAACGGGCGGGGTAACTCCCGCTTTGGAGCTGGACCGGGCGCAACGTGAAAGGCAGCAGCAGATAAGAACGATGCTAAAAGACAATCGTAATTTCCTTTGATTTGACAATGTTCAGGCGGATAACCGAATTGGTGGACAAACTCTCGAACTGACCCTCACAAGCGAGTTTATCGACGGTAGGCTGTTGGGGGGTAATGTGGCCTTAGGCTACTTGCCTAATAAGGCGTTATTTGTGGCGACCGGAAATAACCCATCACTCACTACCGATATGGGGCGACGAACAATATGGATTTGGCTAGAGCCCCCGTCTGCTAGGGGGCGCGAGTATGTAGTAAATCCGCTGGATCACGTACGGGAAAACCGCAAAGCCATGATTGCTGCCGCCATCACTTTGATGCGGTGGGCGTTGAACCTACCTGCAAAAGCACGCCTGCTAGATTCCTTTGAACATTGGAGCCGGTTGGTTGCGTTTGCCGTTGAACAGGTGGGGCTGTTGGAAGCGAAATCGAGATCGCTATCCGAGCCTCGCTTCATAAACCCCATTGCCGACACAAACGCCTACATGGAGCATGGGGAAACCACAGCTGACTTAAAAGCGTTATTAACTACGTGGGGGATGGAGACGACCGGCGAGGGGTTAACGGCGCGTGACCTGTTTTTAAAGTATCAATCTGCGGAAGCGGGCGGGAGTGACCCGCTGGGTGTAGCGCTCGTTGAGTACTTGCCGGAGCCACCGCGTTCCGCGAAGCAATTAGGTTACGCCCTTCGAGGTGTATTAGGGTGTCCGGTCGATGGCTTTAGGCTGGTGACGGAGCGCGATAGCAAGACAAACGCCAGTGTTTGGCGCGTAGTATGCGACTAGCGCTTTTTCCGGAGATGTCGTAGAAGAAACCGGAGATGCTTGGCGCTATCTCCGGCGCGTAAACGCCCTATCCATGCGGGTTACGGAGATGCCGGAGATAACGGACATAAAACGGTGTTTGTGGTGGTGACGGAATGAACAGGTGTTTGGGCGGTCTGTCGCCCCTTGGTTATATATTATTTATTTAAAATTCTATATGTATCTCCGGCATCTCCGTAACCCGCATGGATAAAGGCCGGAGATGGTTTTTAGCATGTCCGGTGATCTCCGGGCTATCTCCGGCACCTGTACCCCGATTATGAGCAAAACCAAAAAATTGTGCCGATCACGGCCCACTCCTTGAGCAATGAGACATGTTTCAACCAAAAAAACAAAAACTGCACCGCCTACCTGCCGACCCTGAGCAAGCCGCAGCCTTCACGCTGGCAGACTTGTCCGCACCCGACGGCAGCTATCCACCTGATCGCGTACATACGGATTACGAAATGCGGATGGCGCAGGCAGGTATCGTTTTCGATGAGAACGGCTTTAATGAACAGGGCTTTCTGCTTCGCCGCCTGACCTCTCGAAGCTTGATTCTAGAGACGGCATGGCATCAGACAATGCGCCAACTGGCCGACACACACCTGACCCCACAACAAACAGGTACGCTTATACGGGCTGCAAGCCGCTTGCAGGAAGATATGGACAAGACCCTCGCCCTCATCCTGAAGGTACGCACTGCACAAGGTGAAGGGGCCTACCCTTTCCTGACAGGCTCCGAACAGGCAGTGGCGGATGACCCCCGCGCCGAAGCCCTCACGCTTAAAGACGGCATCCTCACTATCCCTCAGGTGGTGCAGGCTGAGCTGTTAGGCGAGGCTATAGCCGATGCAGAGGCCTGCACACTACCGACATTAAACGAAACCAAAACCGAAAACGCACACTGAGCTTGCGGCTTGCTGACGCGCCCCCCGCCGCCAGGCTTGACCAATCGGGAGCGTGTACAGGCTGGTCGATGCCCTGCGCGAGGCGATCCTTAAACACGATGTGCTGCACGCGGATGAGACGCCTGTCACGATGCTGCGCCCCGACACGGGAAAGCAAACACATCGTGCCTATCTGTGGGCGTATGCCCCCGGCGTGTTTGAAGATATGAAGGCCGTTGTCTACGATCTCACACCCGGCCGTGCTGGGGAGCACGCTCGCGCGTTCCTGGGCGAATGGCGCGGCAATCTGGTGGTGGACGATTACGCGGGCTACAAACACGGGTTTAGCCAGGGCATCATAGAAATTGGTTGTATGGCCCACGCGAGACGAAAACTCTTCGATCTGCATGTGGCCAACCAAAGCCAGCTTGCCAAGCAAGCCCTGGACTATATCGGCGAGCTCTACGAGATCGAGCGTGAAACCAAAGCGATGGATGCCACTGAACGATGGCGGATCCGCCAGGAAAAGGCCAAACCGATTGCAGATAAACTGCATGCGTGGATGCTGGCGCAACGACTACGGGGTGCCTGATGGCTCGGGAACGGCCAAAGCATTGGACTACAGCCTAAAACGCTGGGTGGCGCTCACGCGTTACCTGGATGATGGGCAGATCCCGGTCGATAATAATTTTATTGAACAACAATGCACAAGCCAGACTTAAAGAAACCCGCTAACGCCAAAGTCAAATGATCAGTCATGCCAATCATAGGCCGCAAGTGCTTACCATCCGCAAGACATTTCCGGCGTCTGACTCAAAAATTCAGTAATTAACACGCACTGTTACCACGTCTCTGTAGCTATCAGCAGCGAAATTAGTTGAGGGAACACGACCATAAGCTCTATAAGACTGATTCAGGCCAGTTCCAGTGCCGGCCAAAGTATTCACGCCAATTTGGCTGCCCCATTGCTTCCCCGTGCTGATTACATCGCGGTAAAGTTGATAGGGGACCTTGTCGGTGTTGCCAGATATCCCCCCTAAAGATGACATTAGTCCGGCACCAGTGGAACTATTATTGGATGGGTGTAGAGCAATATTGTAGGGCGTGCCGGGAGTGCAGTTAACGAAAATGTCGCTCTGCGCATCAACGTTTGTGGCGAGCACTGGGTGCTGAACCACTCCGAAATTCATATCTGATGCGTCCACATTGCAGGACTTGCTAATAACTGCTGTAACCTGAAATGGGAAATTCCCATCGTTATCTACGCCGCAACTAGAAGGCACCGACAATGTTGCCGATTCCAGACTGATCTTCGTGTTGTTGCCGCTGAAATTGTTTTGAAAGTTTCCAGGTGCAATCGGCGC
Source organism: Pusillimonas sp. ANT_WB101 (assembly GCF_008369125.1). Taxonomy (NCBI): domain Bacteria; kingdom Pseudomonadati; phylum Pseudomonadota; class Betaproteobacteria; order Burkholderiales; family Alcaligenaceae; genus Pusillimonas; species Pusillimonas sp. ANT_WB101. The sequence goes on from NZ_VOAY01000001.1 coordinate 1,436,450, forward strand.
TTGACCCTGAATGATTCGGCCCTGCATCATAATGACACCACTACGTGTTACGCCCGGGCCAACACCAGTCAACACGATCTCCACAGGAGCTGGTACCACCCCATTGTTTTTTGAACCCCAAATGGTATTGCCATCTGGCTGGAATAATTGGAACTGGAGTACATTACTCGAACTGCCGATCATCCGGCGTGGATTATAATTTCCTGCACCCTGACTTCCGTCACCGATGCTGAAACAGACTCGAGCATTTCGGGTTAAAGCGACTCCCGTATTTTTGCACTGATAACTCAAGGTCGCGGTAGAGGTTAGTCCAACGTTGTTTGCCAAGTCGACATCGCTAAACGTCATTGAAGACATCGTCGCGTTACATGAGAAATTAATTGCGCAGGCTAAGCCTGGCATCGAAGCCATCCCAATGGCAATAAGCATCTTCGCAAGTGCGTTGGAGGCTTGGGCGAGATATGAGACAGTCATGGCATTACCTCTAAAGGCGTACACGTGTAGGGACCTAGCGATGCTACACTTCGCCCTTGCCCAGTATAAGAAAAATCAACTTTGCATCTACCGACGGAATGCGCCTCCGATGTTTCTGCATCGTTCTCTGGCTGAATGTCTATCTGCAGCGTATTCTCATTCCGAAGATTCTCAAGATAGACCAAGCCATCGAAACCCACCATAGACACTTCACCGGTTTTTAGCGCACGCACTGGTGAGCCAACTGGCAAAGGTGTACCGTCAGGTCCGTGCACGGTTATGGACGCGGCCCTTACCTGCTTTATCTCAAAACGTACCATCGTACCTGCACCAAAAGTTGGTGTAGAGTTGGCCGTCACTTTATCTATATGAAAATCTGCCGGCAAAGACAGTGCGTCGATGCCAATTTTGTTCCGCTGATAGGCATGGATAGGCGTAACCAGTAAATATCCCATGTCGTTGGTAAGACCAACAGGGCGATTGCCTACCAACACAGGCACATCAGCGACACCCGAGGTTGAGACAACTGCAAAACCGTCGTCAACCCGCCTGCTGGCGAAAGTCTGTCCGCCCATAAATACGACTGCACCAGTAGCGCCTCCGTATACCTGACGCAAATCGCCAACGCTCAGTGCTCCTGCTGTCGCTCGTCCGTATCGACCCATATACTCTGCCTGGCCTTGACCGCCGCTCTGCTGGTCAGCATTTCGAGCGTTCACTCGCCAGCCCCAGCCACCTTCAGAGGGTGTCGTTTTGTTGGCGTCGAGTGTGAGTGCATTAGTATCGCCATCGCGTTGAGCGCCAGCGCTCATGGAGATGTCACCGTCTAGCGAAATGGTCAAGCCCAGATAGACGCTACGATCTCGACGACGATCAAGGTTCTGATTCACGTTCAGGCTGAGTGAGGCTCGTTGGCCCAAAGACTTAAACCAGAAGAGGTTGCCGTAACGGAGCGCCTCCTCCCCTTGATACTGAAGCTTCAAATAACTCAGGCCCGTATTTCCGAGCACAGGATGCGAGAATCCCATGTGAGCTCGCATCTGGCTACGAATATTTTTAGCGTCATATAAAGAAGGCACATCGCGATAATTGTCATTCGAGCCCAAGGCATTAATGCCTGCATTCAAGCTTGACCCAGACCAATCGTACCCTGCACTCCACTGCGTGCCTTGACGGTGCTCGTAGCGACTGCTCGTCAGAGAACCAGAAAACACGCCCAACTGTCCTGGGGCCCATACACCGCCTAGACCAGCATTGACTAAACCTCGTGTGCTCTCAAAATGGGTTTCTGCCGTGAACGTTTGACTCAAGCCGTGACGTAGCGTGCCACTGACTGCAGGATCCGATCCATAGCTAAAGGACTTTAAACCATACTGCTTTCTAACCGCACCAAGCTCCACACTCCAATCCGTCAGTCCTTGTTTCAAGAGCCTCTGAGTATCGTAAAGTGAAAAATCAAGCGTCTGCATTCTACCCAGCGCATCAGTCATAACGATTTGTGCGTTACCTGCTCCCGATATGCCAGGCATAGCATTAAGCTGAAAAGGACCTGCCGGCACCTGACCGCTGTATTGTTTTAACCCGTTTACGAAAAGCTCAATATCCGAGGGCACAGTCGCGGAGCCAAATAACTCAGGTAGCGGCGTAGTGATCCGATAGGGCTGCAGGTTAAAGTTGCGCCCAAATTGTATGCCCCCGATTCGCGTAGATCTGGTCCAGTTCAAAGAACGGGTATAAGTGTCTCCGGCGGTGAATGTAAGCATACTCTTTTGAAGAGACGTGCTAACCGACGTATCCAGTCTTACCGTGTTTACGCCCGAATACTGAGGCACTCCGTGCAAACTTTGAACTAGCGATGTCGAACTTGCTACGGTGTTGCCGGCAAACGCCCTAATCTCAGAAAATAGACTCAAGCTACTAACATGGTCGCTTTGCCGCATGCCGTACAAATCGTAATTCAACAGCGCGCCAGGCGACGCGCTGGCTGGCGTGTACTCGGCATCCTGCAATCCGGCCGTCGTCAGAGGCAAAGCTAAGTTTTCCATGCTCCCTTCAACAAAGAGACGCTGGTACTCCTCATCGTAACGAGCAGTGATACCATCGAGCCCATTAATTCGTACAGGCACATCACCTTCTTGCATTGACCGAATGCCGATATCTTTAAGCACTTTGGGTAGAACCCATAGCTCGCTTTCACGAAAAGTAAATGGGTAGATGCCACGCGGCGTCTGATTTACATATACGTCTATATAAAGGTCGATACTGGACGGGATCTTAGGCGATCCCGCCAAAGCCACCGACGTAACGGAAGGTATATGGCGCTTTATGACTTCGGGTGGGGGAGGTAGTGATGCCGACTTAACAGGAAGGGAAAAAGCAGATAAGAGGGCCGCTAAGGTCAGACCAACATGCTCACTGGGCCGTGTTTTCCGAAAGTTGAATGCCTCGCGTAATAACGCCATTGAGCAGTGTCTCTATTTTATTTTGGGCTACCGCTGATGGCATTGCAAAAGGTATGCGCCAGCGCATGGTTGAGCCCGGCAACACATATCCGAGTAATCCGCGTTGCACTTCAAGGGTTTTGCCGGTCGTGGTGACTAGCTTTACGTCGGCGAGCTGGGCATGTATTGTTCCCGTGTTACTCACTACTAACATCTGAGTGCCAGCTAGGTTCTGAACGCGCCAGCGAAGCGTCGGCTTTATTGGCGGGGCACTGACTGCAGACACAAAAACCGGAACTGAATACTGCATAACGAACTTGAGGCTTTTGGAACGGCTCGCTACAGGCAGTTCATCAATAATAAGACGATATGACTTTTCCTGATTCTCTGGAGACATATCCATTGCTGCTGCGCCCGAAGCTCGTGAGTCTACATCGCTCTGTGTCAAGTTTAAACGACCAGCGCGCATCACTCTAACCATGCGGCGCTGGCCAGGCTCCAGCTTTATAAAGGGCGGGCTTATTAGTAGGTCCGTCGTTTCTTTGTACTGATCCTGATCATCTTGTTGTGACCACTCGAATGAACGGATCTGGGCGTGAATGGCGTCGTTTCCTGTATTGCTAAGCCACAAACTCACTGCAGCTTGCTTCGGAAGCATCGTTACGGAAACCGGAGCAACCTGCAGCGTGGCGGCATTAGCAAACTGCCCCCCTGAAAACAGCAAGAGAAACGTTACCGTAAGACTTCCTCCCCAAAGCTTCAGAAAGTGCGACAAGCTGATCGCGCTCAATAAGCAACCGAGATAGTAACTAAGTCAGAATAGGTATCAGGCTCGTTAATATATTCTGTCGCGAGCACCGTGGCATAAACAGTGTGAGTTTGTGCAGAGCCGTCACCTGTAGCGGCAACGGTATTCGTACCAACAGAATTTCCCCACGGGGTACTTGCGACAGCCTGATACAGATTGTAATTTACCAGGTCCGGACTAGATGTTCCGGCCATTTCACCAGCACCCGTTGTGTCGAGATTTGAGGGCGTCATAGCAATCGTATACGGTGTCAACTTAGTGCACGTTACTGTAAACGCGCTATTTCCTGTCACATCGGCGTTGCCCTGATATTGTGTCCCTAATGCGATATCGGGCCCGGCGACGACGGTGCAACTTTTTGCTAATGTAATATTAACGTTGAAGGTTGCCGTAGCCGGGTTCACAGCTTGAGACCATGCGGCGGTGGAGGCCGTCAGAGTAATTACAGTTGCAGCGCAAATGGCATTAATTTTTAAGTTTTTCATATGGTTCATTATTGTTGAGACGCTACAAAATGAGCAACTCTGCATAAGGCAATTGGAGTTGGACAATCGACATTGTCTGGGATTTGAAACAATAAAGATAGGCCAACTCTGTGATTCGTGAGGGTGTATTCGTTTAAATCAATGATCGCTATCATAGAAAATCAGATTAACCGATGTCGTTTTATCAAATTTAGTTCGTGACTTAAATTAAAATACACTTTTACTTCATTAACTTAGATGAAAAAAGGCAATTTCTCCTGTAATTCGACGCCGTAAAATTTGTTTTATAATTTTGTTTCATAATGACACATTTAATTACTATGGGTTTTCTCCAATATGTTGTTAACACTACATAATGTTACTTGCACGTTCTAGTTAAATTGTAAAAAAAGGGGCACGAAATGTCGGATCAACAACGGAGAGGGAAATACACGGTGGAATTTAACTGTATTACTCCAGACCTCACCTGACAAACACTGTTCGATCTGTCATGCAGAAAACGACCTCGAGCGGGCTCCCAGCATCTGAGAATGCGGTCGCTGGCTCTGGATCCTGATAGACCCTCAGAGCAGCCCATTCAACTTACCCAGCTGGGTGCCTCTGCGGAAAGAAGTCAATCAAAGAAACACTGTTCGAGTTGATTTCAACTCGAACAGTGTTCTCATTGCGCGATTTTGAACCACAAGAGATGCTTTCGCGGTATCTACATCTTATTTCAAAGCGCATTCGCTGCGTCATATGCGGTTTTGGTTGCGTGTGAAATATCGGCCACGTCGCGGCAGTCGCCGACCATGACGACCTTTATGCCTTGGTTAATCAGCCCCTCAGTCTGGAATGCGACAGGGCGAGCGCCGGTGGCGATTACGACACTGTCGCAGGGTATTTTTACAACTCTGCCGTCCTTATCCGTGCAGATCAATTGACCAATGGCAACTTCCAGCACCTTGTGTCCCGTGTATTGCTCTACGCCGAATCTTTTGTAATTTTCGAGCATCGTTGGTAAAACAGTGGTACTCATGCCGCTTGCAATCTGTCCCTGCATTTCCACAATTGATACCTTGTAACCCTCCGCACCAAGAAGTTCCGCCGTCTCGCAACCGACCACGCCACCGCCGACAACTGCCACGCGTCCGGACACGTCCTGCGCTCCTGCAAGCACCTTCCACGCATCACGTACGTTCGGGCCGTCGACGCCGGGGATAGGGGGTGTGAAGCTCGACGCGCCAACCGCCAGGATCACGACGTCGGGCGCCAATGCGAGCACGCCTTCCTGGGTGGCTGTTTCGCCCAGGCGCAGCACCACGCCCGCGAAGCGGACCGCGTGCACAAGATCTTCTGTGGCGCGGCGTATTTCTATCTTTCGCGGCGGCACGTCGGCGATGTTCAACTGCCCGCCCAGCCGGGCTTCTTTTTCGAACAGCGTGACGCTGTGCCCCTTTTTCGCAGCGACTCTCGCAGCCTCAAGCCCTGCAGGGCCGCCTCCGATGATCACTACGTTTTTCGCTGTCTTCGCGGGTGTGACGATGCGGGTCTCCTCAAAGCCGTTCTCGGGATTGACCACGCAGGCGATGAACCCGCGGTTTAGGACAGCGTCGACGCAGCCCTCGTTGCACGAAATGCACCGGACGATGTCCAAGGCCTTTCCTGCAGCGGCCTTGTTCGCCCAGTAGGGGTCGGCCAATAGCGCACGGCCAATCCCGATCATGTCGGCCTTGTTGGATTGCAGCACACCCTCTCCCATTTCGGGGTCGATGATGCGCCCAGACGTACTGACGGGGATAGAGACGGCCTCTTTCACCGCGCCGGTGATATCCGCAAAGAAGCAGTAGGGCTGAACACCCATCGGCGGGATCGTGTCTGCCATGTTGCCAGTATGGTTTGCCTGCCCCACATGCAACATGTCGACGCCAGCTTCCTCAAGCCATTTCGCGAATTGCGGCGCGTCGACCTCATCAACGCCGCCTTTGCCGCGCTCTGGCGTGACGACGGACAATTTGTAGTCGAGGATCATGGTCGGCACGGCCCTTTTAAGCGCACGCACCAGCAGCAATGCAAAACGCGTGCGGTTCTGGAGAGAGCCGCCGTATCTATCTGCCCGCTGGTTCATCTGCGTGCTGCACAGTGCACCTACAAGCCTGTCGCCATGGACCTGAACAACGTCCACACCCGCTTTCTGCGCGCGCACCGCACAGGCGCACATCTTGTCGATGATTTGCATCAGGGTGGCTTCGGACACGTCATTCACGAAATTATGCATGTCGTGGTGCAGTTGAGTGCGCACGTTATCCATTTCGCCATTGTCAAACAGCGCGTTGAGGGCATCAACGTCATACTCGGGATAAAAAATCTGCACGCCGAGCTTTGCGCCATATGCATGCACGTTATCCGCGAGTAAGCGGAAGCTTTTGATCTGGCTGTCGTTAAAAAGTTTGGGTGTGGGAGCAAAACTGCGTATAGGTGCTACATCGCCCAGAACAATATAGCCCGTGCCGCCCTCGGCAAGACGCGTGTAAAACGCTCTGCTCTGTGCACTGATGCTGCCGTCCTTCGCTTCATATCCTGTGGTGAGCGGGGGAAACATTACGCGATTCTTAAAAGTGATACCACCGATGCTGATCGGCTCCAGTAGCTTCATTACGAATTACCTTCTTTGGTTAATCTGAAGAGGATGTGAGCACGATTGCGGGGAACCGTCCCTTTCAATGTGCCGAGAGCTGCCCTCTGGCAACATCCATCTTAATCAGTAGCCAAACTTACCTTAGCAAAGCTAAGGTGCATCGCTACTTCCAATGCCGGTGGTTTGTTTCGCTACTCGGCGGTCGCACCTTGTAGCCTGCTGGGCTGCCCCCACCAGCCGCTTTCGAGCGCAGACGCCAATGACTGCTTCTGGCCTATTGTGTTGAAAAACTCCCCGAAACGCACGCATTTTAGATATCTTAACGTTTAGTCGATAAACGGGAGGGCACCGCGATGATGGGTCAACAAACGGGCGTGCAGGATAGGCTCTTTTATTCCTTCAACCTTGATGATCACGTGCCCTCGACGCACATGTTGCGTGGCATTGATCGCTTTTTTTGACCTGGGTGATTTGCGCAAGCATCTTGCCCCTTTTTATAGCCACACTGGTCGGCCATCGATTGATCCGGAATTGATGGTGCGTATGCTGGATGTGGGTTACTGCTTTGGCATTCGCTCTGAGCGTCGGCTGTGTGAAGAAGTTCATCTGAACCTGGCTTATCGTTGGTTCTGTCGCCTGGGGCCTGAAGATGCGGTGCCTGACCACTCAACCTTTTCCAAGAATCGACACGGTCGCTTTCGCGCTAGTGAGGCGTTACGTCATGTGTTCGAACCCGTCCTGCGCCGGTGCATGACCGAAGGCCTTGTGGCGGGTGAAGGATTCGCCATTGATGCAAGTGTCATCAAGGCTGACGCCAATCGAGCACGTGGTATCCCCGGCACTGAAGCCATTGACTGGCGCCAAGGTGAGCAACAAAGCCGCGCGGTGCGCGAATACCTCGAAGCGTTGGAGGGAAGCAATCCAACCGATGAGGACATCCTCACATCGACAAAACCGACAACACCTGCGAAGAACATTTCATTGACCGATCCCGCCGCGCGCTGGACCGCAGCACCAGGCGGTCCAGCTTTCTACGCCTACTCGACCAACTACCTGATTGATCTACAGGCGGGCTTTATCGTGGATGTGGAAGCGACCCCCGCCTATCGAACCCAAGAGGTGGAGTCGACCAAGATCATGGTGGATCGGGTCGCACAACGGTTCGGACTCAAGCCTCGCCGTTTGGTGGGTGATACAGCCTATGGAACGGGCCCTATGCTCGGATGGATGGTTCAGGAAAAAGGCATTGAGCCGCACGTTCCCGTTTGGGACAAAACCGAGCGCAAGGATGGTACTTTCTCAAGCAGTGACTTTGCTTGGAATGAACAGGAAAACGAGTACCGTTGCCCAGAAGGACATGCATTACGCAGTGACAGGCGTGCATTCAAAAATCCACGCACACGCATCACCAAAGCGGACGCGATTATCTACTGAGCCAGCCAATCTGATTGCACTACCTGCCCGCAGAAAGGCCAATGCTGTCCAAACACGCCAACGCGTAAAATCGCTCGCAGCGTCCATGAAGCCGAGCGGAATGTGGCTCGGGCCATCGCCGCAACGCCTGAGTACCAGCAATCACGCTGCGACAGAAAGAAGGTTGAGATGCTATTTGCTCACCTTAAGCGCATCTTGAAGCTGGATCGTTTGCGACTACGAGGGCTCTCGGGGGCACAAGATGAGTTGTTGCTGGCGGCGACTGCGCAGAATTTACGACGAATGGCAAAGTGGTTGGTAACAAGCGATCAAAAGACACAAGAAATGCCCGCTTGAGGGTAAGGAAAGGACAGATTCCTGATGCAATCGCGTCGCGCTGGAAAACCAATCAGCCTAAAGCAACTTGAGCAGACCTATTTCTCAGCGTTCAAACCGAGTTTTTCAACACAATAGGTCGCTTGCTGCCTGACAGGCCGAACAGTGTTTATCAGATCAAGCCTAGGTAAATACACTTAATCTGTCTGGTGATGCCTCGTCTAGCCTTGGACAAGTCTGTTTTTATCATGCACTTAATAGAACTCTAACGATGGTCACCGCCCCTGTCAAACAATATAGAGTCTTGGAATATGCTTGGGAAGACATAGAGCCAGAACCGTAGCCATGACTTGTGCCCGAGTTTCTCCGAGATGGTGGGTGGGTTGCAGTCGCCGTTTTCGGTTTCAATTTGCTAGATGTTGAAAGTTTGAAAACTTGAAAATTTTGTGCAAGGCGGTAGGTAGTGGGAAGCCCACTCGGAGACGATAAAAACTACCCCCTTCACTCTGCTTTGCCGGTCTCTACCTACTTGCAGGGACGCGCCCGTCGGTAGGCGGTACCAGTGCAACGGAGCAGTAAGCTCGGCACAGCCTACACCTTGCACAACGCTGTACCCAACTTGCGCTACACAACCTGATAACCGAAAACCAAACCCTCCACCTGCTACTGGCAGCTCTAACCCCCTGTAACCAGCGCTGCAGGCTAGCCCTTCGAACACGAACCAGTGTCACCACTCTCAGGTTTTGCGACAATGCCGCCACACATAACAGAAATATTCCTTTGATAAGCGGCAAGGCTCAGAAGGCTCGCAGCCCACATCAACGCACACCGTAGGGCTACCCCACCACTTGAACAACGTCACTTTAATAGGGGGCGATTTCTGCTCCAATCCTGCTCCAAATTGCGCCAATGGCATACCCCATCGAAATGACCAATTTTCATTCAAATTAGTCACTTAACCATTTGATTTTAAAGATTAAGTTAGTTGATTGCGTGGGCGCTTTCGTGTAAGATTGTACTTACTGCATCAGGGCAGTGTTTTTTCATTAACTCATTGGCCTGTGCTGGCAGCAACTATGCGCCCTAACCTGTTGATCTATATAGTTCCCAGTGACGCCCACCGGAGCTAAAAGCTTGTAGAATATCGGTTCAGGGGACGTAGCTCAGCTGGGAGAGCGTCGCGTTCGCAATGCGAAGGTCGGGAGTTCGATCCTCCTCGTCTCCACCAGTATTAAAATCCTGACCGCTATCGGTTAGGATTTTTTTTGCCCAGAGCGCCTGTGTTGGCGGGAGTTAGGGGTATTTCCTCTTGAGCGCTGGCGGTTGCATTTCATAACTCGATGGACTGCCCAGCATAATCCCACAGCCGTTATCCCAAAGAAGAGCAATACATCAATAGCAGGCTCAGTCGTTCTCCCGTTCAAACAGACGGCGACACCACACTGGTCTTATCGTAATCTGGTCAGTTAACGTTTATCACACAAGGAGAAGACACCATGCCAGAGTCCCCAATCAGGAAGCCGGTTTCGATGTCTAATTTGAAACTGGGCCGTGCAGAAAATATCAAGGATCAGCTTGCCGAAATAAAATCAGGCACGGGCACGACTGTGCTCAAGTTTGAAGACGGCTACGTGCCCAAAGGCAAAGTCGTTGAATTTCCCAAGCAACCGTTGGTATTGAAGTTTCAGCCGACGGCCTATCGATCGCTAGAGCCCAAGGAACTAAAAGCCTGGCAGGCGGAAATTACCGAGCGTACAGGTGCCAAGCTCGATGCCGAAAACGGCACTGTTACGTTCTGTGGAAGCGATGGCGCGCCAGCAGCCCGCTCTGATTCCGACATAGAAACAGCCGCCAGCGCCAAGGCTAAAGCTGAAGGCTCCTCAGGGCGTATGCGGCCATGGGATGCGCTGCCAATAGTGCTTGATTTCCCGCCATTAGCCTATGAAGTCGTAGGACCCAGCCAATTCAAAGACTGGGTTGGCGAACTCCAAAAACAGTTCGGTGTCACGTTCGACATCGGCACTGGGCATGGGGGCACAATTACGTTTTGCGGCCGTGGCGGCAGTGGCGCGGCGGGCCGATGCGACTGCGATGACGAATAAACGTGACCGCTAAGCAAACTGTGGGGATCTTCTCTCATCATGACGATCTCCACGCCCACCTGGTGGCCGATCACATCCGGAAACTTGGCCACCGTTGCCATCATATTGCTACCGATAGGTTGGCTTATAGCCGCTCTTTATCCTGGTCCTCTGACCGGGCACTGGCCGAAATTCGCGATATCAACGGTCAGCTCGTGCTTCCACGAGACGTACACACGGTCTGGTGGCGACGCGTAATGGCGGGCCCAGCTTTTGACGAAGGCGTGGGCGCCAGTGCGCGTGCGCTTATCCCCACCGAGTGCCGCACGGCCATGACCGGCCTGATGTTTGCAGACTTCCAGGGGCGTTGGGTCAATGACCCAGCCGCTGAAGTCAGGGCCGATAATAAGCTGGTGCAACTGAGGGCCGCGATCAGGGCCGGGCTTACGGTACCTAAAACCCTGGTCAGCGCCGATCCAGAGCAGATCAGAGCTTTTGTCGAGCAAGAGGGTGACCAGGCCATCGTGAAGGTGGTGCGCGGCACATCGGAATTCTCTATTCCCACACGGCGGATCACCGCTGCCGACCTTACTGATGACGCGGCCCTTGTAGCCTGTCCGGCTATTTACCAGGCCCTTATTGAAGGCGAGGCGCATCTAAGAGTGCACGTTTTCGGCCAACAGGCCACAGCCATCCAACTAGAATCCACCCACCTGGACTGGCGCCCTGATCTGCAGGTTCCGATGCGGCAGGTGGCATTGTCAGACTCACTGGTCTCACGTTTTATTGGGCTGGTGCACGATCTTGGCTTGGCCATGGGTATTATCGATGCAAAAATCAACCAAAACGATGAGATCGTTTTCTTGGAAATAAACCCGCAAGGACAGTTTCTGTTTATGGAAGGTTTGACCGGCGTGCCGCTTTCTTCGTACATGGCCGACTTCCTGACGGCATCGCATGGATAGTTTGTTAGGCATGGATAGGCGTTCGACAGTACACCGTGCCACGCGTATACCTTCACGATTCATCTGCATCCAGACTTTGCGCGTACCGTAGCCGCGAAAGTTCTGCTCCCATATTCGATAGATCTGCGGCTTCAGTTGTTCGTCCTTACGCGCCCGCTGGCTGCGTAGCTGTGGTTGTCGCCCCCTGGCGGCATGTCGCCTGACCTGCAACACCCTCAAAGATGCTGAGCACGCCAAGTTCAAGACTGAGCCCGACACTTCGCTGAGCGTTGCGAGGGACTATGCACCAGCAATGCAGTTCACCTTGGCTGCCCTGATGCTGCGATGTATCAAAGAGGTAGTATTCTTATCAACAGCAGTCGCAAACTAAACTTCTAAGAGGTTAAGAATTGACAGACTCAACACACAAACTATCTCGTTATCTGCTCGGTTTTGCGGCAGGCTTCGTTGCAGTACTTGTCTTTCACCAAGCAATGTTGACGTTGCTCCATAGTGTTCACTTCGTTTCATTTGCGCCCTTTCCCCTTGCTCCGACAGCACCATTTGGTGTGCCAAAAATCTGGTCACTGGCTTTCTGGGGCGGTATTTGGGGCTTGGTGTTTGTCCTGCTTGAGTGTAAATTCCCTCGTAACCTGCTCGCCTACCTGATAACCGCAATCGTGTTTGGCGCGGTCGGCCCAAGCTTGGTAGCGTGGTTTGTGGTGTCACCATTCAAGGGCCTGCCTATGGGCGGGGGCTTTCACTCCGCTGGCGTGATAACCGCTTTTCTCGTCAATGGCGCTTGGGGGTTGGGTACAGCTATCTTTCTACTAGCAACGGCTGGGCGGCTGATAGCTGCATAAGAGCGGAACGGCCAGAAGCGCTAAACTACGCCATTTCCCCGCTATTCCTTACCATCTTGCTCGGAGATTTCTTCCCAGTTCAGCTCACTACCCCACTACCAAGATTTAAATCCTGACCAGTTTCGGCTGGTTTTTTTTTCTGGAGAGACTCTGTTGAAATTCTCTCCAGAGCCCTATTTTCCGAACATAGATCCGCCCGGCAAAAGTTTTTCTATCCCTGGCAGATAGAGCGGTTCGCCAACTCGCTCTCCGCGGCTCATGAAATCTAGCAGGCTGTCACTGTTTTGCGTTTGCGCCGAGGTGATATTTATAAAACCTGTTACATCACCATATTCTTGCCTGTGATCTTCACGATTTGACCGCGATACGCGAAAGTTGAATGTGCCAGACAAGTGATCGAGCCTGGCGTGCTCCAGAGTCAGCTCACCGACATCGCAGCCTCTTTCGTTGAAACTGCATGATGTCCAACCTGAACCGGGCTCCTCGAAATCGGCCGACGGGCTTTCTGTAAATGGTTTCATTTGTTGTACTAGACGTAAAATATCCGCCTCGGTGATATTGTCCGTATCCATTTTCGGAAGCTCTAGCGTTGCAGCAAAGTTACGCACTGTATCCAACGCATCCCCCATTGACTCTGGGGTGATGGTGATGGAGAAGTGCCGCCCTGTAACTTTTTGGGCTACAGGCTGCCGGCCGGGCAGCGTCACGCTAAACATTACGTTGCAGCTTCCCTCTGCATTCGTTCCATACAATTTAGCCTGCACATAAGTTTCGTCTTTGCGTCGAATCTCTTTAGCAGCCTGCGTGACTTTGTCGTTAACATCGCCGTTCTCAATCATGGACTGCATGCTGGCTTCAAACCGTCTACGTTCTTGCTGAATAAGCTTTAGTTCTGCATCGGGCCCCTTAGCATGCGCGTCCAACTCGGCGCGATCAAGGTCGCTTTCGAGATTCTTCAGCCCTTGCGGCAACATGCGTTCCAGTTGATCGGCGTGACCATCAGGCGTAATAATCGTAAACGACGCACGAGCATCATCGCCGCCCAAGCATGTCCAGTACTTGCCTGGGCCGCTAATTTCAAAACCTGGCGGAAGCTCACCAGCAATAGATTGGTTTGAAGGCCCAGTTTTTTCACCGTAAAAGCCTTCAACTTCAACCCTTAAAGTGAATTCTGCTGGTTGCGTAGCTGCCGCGTCGTGCGCCACGTTAGCAAGTCGCACAAAGTATTCAAACTCGCCCTGCTCATTAGGCGCATCCAGGTCGGTACGGCGTGTGTAACTGTATGGACTATCTGGATCAATTGGACGGGCAATCACCTCGTTGCCTACAATCAGATGCAGCCCATCCCGGCTGCTTTGTTCTGGGGATTCGAGAACGAACCGAACGGTATACGGCATAGGCGTGGTATGGGTCGGAGGCTGAATCCGAAACCGCCATACTCGTGTTGCCACCGGCTCAATCAGATCGTTTGCCTGGATACTTGTAAGCTCATTTTTCTTGGTATTTTTAGCCTCGCCTTTAGCCTTGCTTTTAAGCTCGTAGAGTGATGGCACCGTCAATACAACGTTTTCAACGTTTTCGTAGAACTCGTCTACATCTAAATACTGCGCTACAAACTGGGGGTACAACGCATAAAGCCCGCCATGATAAGGAGCAATGGCATTCAGCTTTTGCGCTGCCTGCTTTAGACCAGCATCTACCTTAGCCAAACCCGTTCCCCGCCAACCACCTTTCTGCTCAAATATATATCGTAAGTAAGCAGTGCGACGCCAGTCCCGTGGATCCTTACTGCCAAGCATATTGCCTACGGCGTACCAAAAATACCAGGTTCCATAGGCACATTGCCATGAGAAATTCCCGCTCGGGGTTTTGGTGGGGGTGTAAGGTTTGAACCTGCCCCAATCCAACGGCTGGTCAAAGAAACGGGCCCAAGTGATCCGTGGTGATCCCTTAAGCCCATGACCATAGGTGTATGCGTGCGTCCGTTCCATGTATTGAATTTGCACGGCTGAGGCGGAGCCTTCCGTTAGCCAATCATCAGCGGTCTCATCGTCGTAACATTCTTGGGGTCCAGGCTCCTCAGTGGTGGCGTAGTTGTAATACTCTGGATTCGCTTTCTGAATACCATGAAACAGCTCATGCACGGCAGACGCCTCGAAAAGCTCTTCTACCGATCCAGTCGGCTTTAAAAAGCCACGATGCGTAGACAGCATCATTTTGCCGCTTGAGCCATGAGTTGAACTTTGTGTTAATGGATTTGCGTTTAGAAAACCCACATAGCGTTCGCCACCCTCAAAACTCAAACGACCTTCTTCATTCAACTGGTAAGGTGCCTGGAAAGACATGGATTGAAACCAGAAACTAGCGTGCTCCAAGCTTTCTTTGTATTTTTGCGCAAAGATCTTGCGCTCGCCTATAGGCGGCTGTGCCCCGAGCGAGGGGTCATCAAGAATCGTCCAGATCGTTGTTGGCCATTTGGCATACGCTGGGTTACTTGCACCAAACATAAGAACGACTAACGCCAGCAGATAACGCATGGTGCGATTCCAAAAAATATGTACGCCAAATCAGCGTGATTGAACAGTAGCCTGCTGCTGGATCGAGACAATACGCGAAAAATATCCGCTTGAGTTCGAACCAACGTTGACACCGCTGATTTCGACCGGGGCTGTGCGATAACGCCAGATGTTTAGGGGTCAGGAAAACTCGACCCTAAGCCGCACAAGTTGGTCCAGCTGGATAAGTGCCACCTTGGTGACGAAGAGTAGCCTATCGCGCATAACGCCCGCCAGCACATTACGGCCAGCCTCAGATGATAAAATACCAACGAGGCGAAAGCCCTATATTCCGCCGTTTCGGCTGAAAAGGAAATCTCATGCATAAAACCCTGCATACAGTATTGCTGGCGTCGGCACTGTCAGTTTGTCTGGCTACCCCCGCGTGGTCGTCGGGCTTGATGGACAGCATCAAAAGTCAGGCAACAGAAAGCCTGGGCGGTATCACAGCGCCTCAATCGACGTCGGGAACAAGCGCAATGGGTAGCACTAGTGGTTTGGGTGGTTTGGGTGGCGCTAGCGGCTTGGGTGCGGCTCTGGGCCTGCCCAGCATCGCGGGCGATACAGCCGGCAATGCGGCGGGGGTGCTGCAGTATTGCATCCAGAACAAATACCTGGGTGGCACTGACGCCGCCAGTGTTAAAGACAAGCTACTGAGCAAAGTGGGTATAGGCGGCAAGCAAGAACAGCAGCAAGATAGCGGCTATCAGCAGGGGCTGGCTGGCATGCTGTCGGGTAGCGGTGGTTCTACCTTCGATCTGGGCAAGCTCAAGAGTGATCTAAAGGACAAAGCCTGCAGCTATGTGCTTGATAACGCTTCATCGCTTCTGTAAAGGCTTCCCCACGCGGGGAAACCGTTCGGTTCACCAACATTCAAGCCCTGGTTAGTATCAGTCGGGTGATCCCGCAGCAGCAGCAAATTTCTGCAAACGCAGCCCTTGGGCACGGGCCTCTGCCAGCAATTGATTCCAGTCATCTGGCGGATGCCCGCTTCCCAACATCTTGCGAAACACCCGGTAGGCGTCGTCGTTGCTCTCGTAGGCGCGTTCGGTGTCCTCGTCGTTGACCCACACAAACACGATCACCTTGCTTGCTGCGTGATAGCGGAAAAAAAGCTGGTACTGCTGAAAGAACTTGGCTCTGAACCAATGCTTGTAGCTGCTACCTAGCGAATTGCCCTGCCGGTATTCTGGCCGTGTCGGGTCTTGCGGGATGACGTCAAACGCCAGCGTGGTGATCGCCGCCAGTCGCTTGGTGGCGTTCTTCTTTACGTACCCGGCAGCATCCTTTTTCTTGAACGCCTTAACTTGCTGCGTCAAGGCTTCAAGTTGCGCACGAAACAGCGGATGGGCAAATACTGTCCAGCCATGAAACTGCAAGGGTGTGGGCTTGCCCGAACTCACTCATCCTCCGCCGACAAGGGGGCATCGAGATCAACCTCTGTATCGCCGGTGAGTAATTTTAGGCGCTGAATAAAGCTGGCGTCGACGGCCTGGAGTCGGTGTGGGTGTGTGGCGATATCGTGCGCCAGGAACCCTAGGAAAGCGCCAAGGACAGGGTCGGCTTGCTCAGGAGGCTTAACGCGCGTCAGCACGACCTCACCGCCGGGGCGAATGGTGTACTGAATTTTGTCGCGCTTACTTAACCCCAAGGCGCGGCGCACGGTTTCTGGCACCGTGGTTTGGTAGCGGTCAGTCAGCGTGGATTCAACTTCGAGGGTGGCAGCCATGGCGCGCTCCGGTTAATGCAGTAGATTTTGACCAGAATAATGCACTCGCATTGTCACGGCAATGCATTGGCATTGTCTAGGTCAATATTCATATCTTTACCATGATGGGTTGATTGACTTATCTGAACCAAGAATGTTGACGGGAATTTTTGGCTGGAGATTAGATGCCGCAATCATTGGCGGTTAACCACTCGGCAATGTCTACGTTAACCGCACAATGTTGTCTTGACCAATATACGTATAGCTCCATATACTGAAATCTCATTGGTTAAATATCTATCGGATAAACAATGAGCGACCTGATGCCACACCTGCAAAAGACGAGTGTTCCCCTGAACCCGTCGCTGGCAGTGTGGCATTTTTTCCCTTACCAGGCGCGGCGCTGGTCGGTTGCCTGTATTGCGTCAAAAAAGGGTTGTCTTATTTATCAGATGCGGCACTTTGCCCGCACGAGATGCACCATAGCGACTTTCGCGCGCTGGCGGTGCCTGCCAACAGTACTCAGGATCGGCGTCAGGTCGATTCGAAAATGCTGGGTGTCTGCCGCCAATTCGTTTTCAGGTTTCCCCCCACGTGTAGTCCCTCGCTGTGCAAAATGCTTTCTTGCATCAGCGCAACGGGCAGGCGTGTATGACTGCGTCAGTGGCACTGGCGCGTCAACGCGATGCATGCGGTGATCGCTTCCTGATACGAACATGACGCCCCAAGCCGCCGATCATCCCGCACGGGTTTCGGATGGTAGGGTACTCATGATGTCATTACTCCCATGAAACACGTTGTTTTGCGCGCTACACCCTGGTGTCTGGCGCTACTGTTGACGGCCTGCGGCGAAAGCAAGAGCGAGGCACCGGCACCCCCACCACCGCTGGTTGGCGTGGTGACTGCGCAGGCGGAGAACGTGCCACTCGTTAAAAATTTGGTCGGCCGTCTGTCGGCGTTTCGCAGCGCCGACGTGAATGCCCGGGTTGCAGGCGTATTGCTCAAGCGTGCTTACATTGAAGGCAGTGAAGTGAAGAAGGGGCAGCTGCTGTTCGAAATTGATCCGGCGCCCCTGAAAGTTGCGCTGGCCAGCGTTACGGCGCAACAGGCCAAAGATCAGGCGAGCCTCGATCAGGCGCGAGTAGACCTCGCACGCTATCAAAAGCTGAATCAGCAAAAAGCGATTGCCGAGCAAATTTACGCCAACCAGAAGTTCCTGGTGCGGCAAGATGAAGCGACCGTTCAGACCGACCAAGCGTACGTGCAAACAGCGCGTATCAATCTGGGTTACGCCTATGTCACATCGCCCATAGATGGTCGTGCCGGCCAACAGCAGGTTACCGAGGGGGCGCTGGTGGGTCAGGGTTCGGCGACCTTGCTTACGACGGTGAGCCAACTGGATCCGCTGTACGTCAACTTTACGATCGGCGCGAATGATCTGAACGCGTTGCAGACGGCGGCTGAACATGGAGACATTCAGCTGACTGAATCTAGCAAGACCACGGTCAAGGTCACGCTGCCCGACAGCACGCCCTACCCTGAGCTCGGTACCGTGGATTTCTCGGCACCCACGGTCGATCCCTCTACCGGATCAGTCACCTTGCGTGCGCTGTTACCTAACTCAAAATTCAAACTACTTCCGGGCATGTATGTCAATCTGCAGTTGGCGCTAGGTCAACGCCATGACGCGTTTCTCATTCCGCAAGCTGCGGTGCAGCGCGACATCACAGGCCCTTATGTGCTGGTGGTGGATAAGAGCGGCAAGGTCTCACACCGCAACGTGACTACGAATGACACACAGGGCGTTAACTGGGTCATCACATCTGGCCTGGATATGGGGGATCAGGTGATTGTTTCGGGGGTGCAGGTGGTGCAGATTGGTGCACAAGCCCGGACGGAGCCGTGGCAGCCAGAGGCATCGACTGCTACGACAGCGGACGCTGCCTCGGCACCCTCTAAAACCGCTGGCGACCAGTAATGGAATTTTGACATGTCGAATTTCTTTATTGATCGGCCCATTTTTGCTTGGGTGATTGCCATCCTGATCACGCTGGGCGGTGTGCTGGCGATCAACAATCTCGGCGTACAGTCGTACCCCAATATTGCGCCACCGCAGGTTTCGGTCGTCGCTCACTACCCTGGTGCCAGTTCCAGCACCGCCGAAGGTTCAGTGACTGAGGTGATTGAGCAGCAACTTACCGGCATTGACAACCTGCTGTACTTTAATTCGTCGACAAGCTCCAACGGCCGTGTGGCGATCACGCTAACCTTTAAACCTGGCACCAATCCCGACATCGCTGCAGTACAAACGCAGAATCAGGTCTCGCGGGCTGAGCCGCTGTTACCTCCGGAGGTGCTTGCACAGGGTATTGTTGTCGCCAAGACCAACCCAGACACGTTGATGGCCATCGGCTTACGCTCGGATAACCCCGCCATCGGCCGGGACCGCCTGAACGACATCGTCGCCTCGCAGGTGCTGAACCCAATTTCACGCGTACCCGGCGTGGGGACGGCGAATCAGTTCGGTGCCGAATATGCCATGCGGATCTGGTTGAACCCAGAGAAAATGCACGGTTATGGCCTGTCGGCGACCAACATAATCAACGCGCTGCAAGCGCAGAATATTCAGGTGGCAGCCGGAACATTGGGCGCAGACCCGGCCGTCAAGGGCTGGGGCTTTACCTCCAACGTGGCCGGTGAGGGCCTGTTTTCAACGCCAGAGCAGTTTCTCGACACCATTTTGCGTGCCAACTCCGATGGCACGGTGGTCAAGCTCGGGGACATCGCAACAGCAGACTTTGGGCCCCGAAGCTACGGCTTCGACACCATTTACGACGGTAAGCCGATCGGTGCCTTTGCGATCCAGACCTTGCCTGGTGCCAACGGCCTGGCCGTTGCCAAGGCCGTGCGCGCAGAGATGGTGAAGCTGCAGGCGGGCTTCCCCGAAGGGGTGAGCTGGTTTGTTCCTTACGACACGACAACCTTTATCAAAATTTCTATCCAGGACGTACTAACGACACTGGCCGAGGCCCTGGTGCTGGTGTTTCTGGTGATGCTGCTTTTTCTGCAAAACTTTCGCGCCACCATCATCCCCGCCATTGTGATCCCTGTCGCACTGCTGGGGGCTTTTATTGGCATGGATGCGCTGGGGTTCACCGTCAACCAGCTTAGTTTGTTCGGCATGGTGATGGCCATTGGCATCGTCGTGGATGATGCCATCGTTGTCATCGAGAACATCGAACGCATCATGACCGAGGAGGGTTTATCGCCCAAGGAGGCGGCTCGCAAGGGTATGAAGGAAATCTCGGGCGCTGTGGTTGCCATCACCGCCGTGCTGCTGGCGGTGTTTGTGCCTTCGGCGTTGCAGTCGGGTTCAACCGGCATTATCTACCGTCAGTTTGCGCTAACGATCGCGGTGTCGATGTTCTTCTCGGCGTTTCTCGCGCTGACGTTCACGCCGGCACTATGCGCAAGCTACCTGAAACCGGAGCACGAGCGCAAAAAAAATCTGCTGTATCGTAAATTTAACGACGTATTCGGCTGGACGCATCGTACCTACATTGGTCATGTGGGCCACGCCGTGCATCATGCTCCACGCTGGATGGTTGTGTTTCTCGTGGTAGTGCTGGCGGCCGGGTTTCTTTACGTCAAGCTACCGGGTAGTTTCCTGCCGCAAGAAGACCAAGGCTACTTGCTGGCGATGGTGCAATTGCCGCAGGGCGCGACCAAGCAGCGCAGCGAAGCCGTGATGGACCAAGTATGGGGCGTGCTGCAAAAGGAACCTGAGGTCGAGCACGTAATGCAAATCATCGGCTTTAGCCCCGTTGGCTCGGGTGAAAACAACGGCATGGCGTACATGCAGTTGACGGACTGGGGTAAGCGCACGCTTTCTGCGGAGCAGTTGATCCCAAAGCTGAACGCAAAACTGCACAAAGAGATTCGCGATGCGTCTATTGTCGTCGTCAACCTGCCCACCGTGCATGGTCTCGGGCAGTTTGGTGGTTTCGACATGTACCTCGAAGATACCGGTGGACTCGGACGCACCGCCCTTAATCAAGCGCTCGAGACGGTGCAGAATAAAGCCAAGGAAAACAAGGTGCTGGTCAATGTGCGGCCCAACCAGCTGCCGCCGACGCCTCAGCTCGATTTCACGATCGATCGCGTGCAGGCCGCCTCGATGGGGCTTTCCGCCACCGACGTCGCCAATGCGGCCAGCCTGATGCTCGCGCCCACCAATGCTGGCCAGATGTTTGCAGAGGGGCGTGTAAAGTTTGTGATGCTGCAGGCGGCCGCGCCGTATCGTATGGACCGCTCTGCATTCGATGATTTCTACACGCCCAGTAGTACGCAGAAGAACGCTGACGGCACGCCGGCGATGATACCGATTTCCAGCGTGATCAAGAGCCACTGGTCGCTTGTATCGCCTTCTTTGGCGCGTTTTAATGGGAACCCGGCGATCGAGGTGGTGGGCGACGCGGCCCCCGGCTATGCGTCGGGCGAGGCAATGGATGCGATGCAAAGCATCATGACGCATGACCTACCGCAGGGCTTTGGCTTCGACTGGACAGGCCAGTCGTTTCAGGAAGTTGCATCGAGCAGCGGTGCGCCCATGCTGATGGCACTGTCCATCTTGGTGGTGTTTCTGGCGCTTGCTGCCTTGTATGAGAGTTGGTCAGTACCGGTCGCCGTGCTGCTTATCGTGCCACTCGCGCTGCTTGGCACAGTGCTATTTACGATGGGGCGCGGCCTCTCCAATGACGTGTTCTTCAAGATCGGGCTGGTGACCGTAATCGGCCTGGCGGCCAAGAACGCGATTCTGATCATCGAGTACGCCGTTGCGGCACGCAAGGAAGGAAAAACCCTGCGTGAATCGGTGCTGACCGCAGCACAGTTGCGCTTTCGGCCTATCCTTATGACCTCGTTCGCGTTCATTCTTGGCGTGTTCCCGCTTTTTATTTCCAGCGGCGCTGGCGCTAACGCGCGTCATGCCATCGGTACCGGCGTGATCGGCGGCATGCTGTTTTCCACGATTTTCGGGTTACTGCTGATTCCGGTGTTTTACGTGATCGTGCGCCGCATTGTTGGCGACAAACTCGATGGCGCGGGTGTGCAGAAAGAAAGACCGCCGACGGACACGTGATGTGATTTTTGAAATTTTGCTCGAGCCTGGGTGCCGGGCACTTAGCCTATCGGAACCGTTTTTGTGCGACGTTTTCAGGATGGGGTTGCCTTCCTGGAAGCAGCGCATCAGGATTATTGTCCGGTAGAGTCGTAGAGTAGTGAAACCCAAGTTTGACCATGTCCTACCTCAACGTATGATAGATTGGATAGATTGCACCCACGCATGGCACTCAGCGGCTATGACAGCCAGCACGGTTTCATGCCTGCTGATTTCATCTTGCATCAATTTCGGGGAAAAACATGGGCATTACCGCAATCATTGTTCTTGTCATACTGGCCATAGTCGTCATCTATTTTATCGGTATCTACAACCGGCTCATCGCTCTGCGAAACCGGTACAAAAACAGCTTTGCGCAAATCGAAGTGCAGCTCAAGCGTCGCTACGACCTGATCCCTAACTTGGTGGAAACGGCTAAGGCATATTTAACGCATGAGCGCGAAACGCTCGAGGCCGTGGTCGCCGCACGCAATACCGCTGCCAAGGGTCTGCAGGCAGCTGCCGCCGACCCTGGCAACGCCACTGCCATGGGGCAGTTGGCCGGTGCAGAAGGCGCCTTGAACAACGCCATGGGTCGTCTTAACGTGGTAATGGAAGCCTACCCCGACTTGAAGGCTTCGCAAAACATGCAGCAATTATCCGAAGAACTCACCAGCACCGAGAACAAGGTGGCCTTTGCCCGCCAGGCATTCAATGACACGGTCATGGCCTACAACACCTACAAGCAAAGCTTCCCGCCGGTTCTGGTGGCAGGCGCCTTTGGGCACTCAGCTGACGCTGCTTTGCTCGAGTTTGAAGACAGCAAAGAAATTCAAGCGGCGCCAAAGGTCTCGTTTTAAACGAGCCCGCCATGAATTTTTTTGAACAGCAAGAGCGCGCCAAGCGTAATACCAGCAAGCTGGTTGTGCTGATGTGCCTGGCGGTCATTAGCCTCGTCGCGATTTCGTCGGTAGCCGTCGCGGCGATTCTGGCTTTACTTGGTCAGCGCGATCCGAACGCCCCCTTCATGCCAGGAAGTTGGTTTGCGCAAACAATTGCCCTGCTCGACTGGCACTTGGTCGGCACCATATCGGTGCTGGTCATTGGGGTGGTCGTGGCCGGAAGTCTGTTCAAATACTTGCAGCTACGCGGCGGCGGCAAAGCGGTAGCTGAATCCCTTAATGGCCGCCCCATCAACCCGGGCACCATCGATCTCGAAGAACGGAAGATTCTTAATGTTGTAGAAGAAATGGCGATTGCATCGGGCATCCCTGTTCCACCCGTGTACGTGTTGGAAGATGAAAGCATCAATGCCTTTGCGGCTGGTCACACGCCACAGGATGCGGTTATCGGTGTTACCAGGGGCTGCATCCGGTTGCTTACCCGCGATGAACTCCAGGGCGTAATCGCCCATGAATTTAGCCACATTTTTCATGGCGACATGAAATTGAACACCAATTTAGTGGCAACACTAAACGGCATTCTGCTTCTTGGTCTAGTGGGCTACATTTTGCTGCGCAGCGCGCCGTTCAGACGCAGCAACTCCAAAGACAATTCAGCACTTATCATGCTGGCCATCGGCGTGGTGCTGATCGTAGTAGGCTTTGCCGGAACGTTTTTCGGCAACCTGATTAAATCTGCCGTTAGCCGGCAACGCGAGTTTCTGGCCGACGCGTCATCAGTGCAATTTACCCGCAACCCCGATGGCATCGCCAATGCCCTGAAAAAAATCGGAGGCTATCAGGCAGGATCTAAGATCCACGCTGCAAACGCGTCTGAGTACAGCCATATGTTCTTTAGTCGCGCTATTGGCGGCGCATTTAGCACTTTTATGGCCACGCACCCGCCCTTAGAACAGCGCATCCGCCGTGTGCAGCCCGATTGGGACGGCCGCTTCACGTCGCCACAGTTACAGCCCGCCGATGCAGCAATGCCCGACAGTGATCGCTCTCGCGCCGTTCGCGGGGTGTTGGGCGCAGTAGCCGCCGGTACGCTGGCCGGCGGCCAGTTGCCAGCACACACGACGCCATTGCAGGCCAACGCTTCGCAGGACGCCATTGAGGCCATTGGCCAGCCCGGCGCCGAGCATTTCGCCTATGCCCAGCAAGCCATCGCAGCGCTTGAACCCGAATTGCGCGCAGCCACCCATGATGCTTACTCTGCACGAGCCCTAATTTATGGCTTGTTGCTGGACGCATCCGAACCCGTGCGGTCCAGCCAGCTGGCCGCACTGGAGCAGCATGCCGAACCGGATGCGTATCGATATGTGCTGAAACTATCAGCCAAACTCGCGGCAATGGATCCGCGCTTGCGTCTGCCATTGGTGGCGCTTGCCTTGCCCGCGC
Organism: Pusillimonas sp. ANT_WB101; assembly: GCF_008369125.1. Taxonomy (NCBI): domain Bacteria; kingdom Pseudomonadati; phylum Pseudomonadota; class Betaproteobacteria; order Burkholderiales; family Alcaligenaceae; genus Pusillimonas; species Pusillimonas sp. ANT_WB101. The sequence continues at coordinate 1,460,678 of NZ_VOAY01000001.1, forward strand.
TCAAACAGTTATCAAGTACGCAATACACCAACTTTAAAAGCTGCCTGGGCCAACTGATTATGGCCGACAAGCAGGTCAGCCTTATGGAGTGGGCGTTATACCGTATTGTGGTTCATAACATAGAGCCACCACCCCGCAGTCCGAACAAAGCCGCGCTTGGCAACTTGCGCGACGAGTGCCAGGTTTTGTTATCGGCACTTGTACATGCCGGCCATATGGATGACAGCGTGGCGCAGGCTGCCTTTGATGCTGCTGCGTCCAGCCTGCCATTCAAAGACTTGACACTGCTGCCACGCGATGCCCTGTCGGCAGCGGCACTGGAAACCGCTGTCATCCATTTATGCAACGTTGCACCGTCTGAAAAACGAACGCTGATTCAGGCACTGGCGCGAGCCGTCGAACATGATGGATTTGTCACGGTAACGCAGGCGGAGCTGCTGCGAGCCATCGCCGACTCGCTGAACTGTCCACTGCCACCGCTGCTTGCAGACGTGCACGCTATCTTATAGGTATCGCCATTGTTTAGAGACCTGATTGACGATCTTGACGACTACTCTGTAGAACCGGACATGCTTTTGGATGTGCCCTTCGTGCCCACCGATGAGGCTGTGATCGAGGCCATGTTGAACCTGGGTGAAGTCGGCCCCGCCGATTTACTTTACGATCTGGGTTCGGGTGATGGCCGTATTTTGGTCGCAGCCGCACGAGATCGCGATACTCGCGGCATCGGAGTAGAAATTGACCCGCTTCGAATTGCCGACGCGTTCGACTACGCTGCACACACTCGCGTTGAGTATCTCGTTGATTTTGTTGAGGACAGCATCTTCACCGCTGACATCAGCGACGCTACGGTAGTAACGCTGTATCTTCTTGATTCCATTAATGTTCAATTACGGCCTCGACTTCTACGAGAGCTGCGCCCCGGTACCCGCATCATTTCACATGCCTTTGATATGGGCGACTGGAAGGCGGATGAGCGCGTCGAGTTCAGCGGCACCAAGATCTACAAATGGATTGTGCCCGCTCAAGTTGCCGGCGTATGGGAATGGAATGGGTACGACGGCACGCCGTATCGCGTGGAGCTACAGCAAAAATACCAGGAAGTCACAGGGCGCGCCTGGGTGGCAGACGCAGTAGCCGAACTGAAAAATGCAACGCTCTGTGGTGCGTCGCTAGAGCTGGCAATCCAGGAAGGCGGCGCAACGTCACCCACCACTTTCACGCTGAGTTTCGAGAATAACGATTTGCAGTCCATCGTTGAGAATGCGTAAGCGGCCTTAAAAGGCCGCTAGAAACAAACCTGAGCCACCGTACTACCAGTGGTCTAAATAAGACGACAAGCCTCGCCAAAATTAAGCTGTGATCCCGACTATAGCCGAGTTCCAGAAGCCCTGACAGCAAACTGTTGCCAGCGCGCCGTGCTGGAGGCATGTAAGTAGGCCCTCGCAGAATACGCTCGCAAAAACGGTGATCAAGTCGGACAAAATTTAAATCTTGAATGGATACCCGAAGCGACGTTCCAATGCCCCAGACAAATTTCATTTCAAGCCTAAATATTCTGTATACTCGTTTGTCCAAAAAGATTAAAAAAGAAGGGGACGATGAAGCATGGAAATGAAGCGTAGAGATTTCGTTAAAGGGTGCGCAGCGGCCTGCGTTATGCTGCTGCCAGGCGTTACCTACGCTGCAGTTGGCAAACACTCAAACAAGGCATCACCCTCCAGTGCCGGTATGCACATCGAGAAATCGATCAAGGCGAGCTTTGGCGGTGGCTTCTCGGTAAAGTCTCATCGCCAATCAAACGGGCTGACCCACGCCGACATCGAGCATTTTGGTACCCAGTACGCGGTCACTTCTGCAGACTTGCTAGACTGGAAAATCGTGCGCTCCGTTTGAGCGAGCTACGCACTGCATCGTCATTTCCCATCAGCTTGCCGCTATCCGGGGATAAAAACCTCTGGCTATCCTTCGGTGAGCCGCTCTTTTCGCATCAATTTAACAAGAACAATTCACAGAGGAGATAAGCCGTGTCCGAGAAGATCACGAGCATACGCATCCACCCCGGTATTGGCATTGCCCGCATGGGAGACAGCGACGAGTTTTATATCGGCCCTGAAGCGCCGGGCGTCGTGGTGGATCCGGGCGGTAACGATGGGCCAGGGCCAAACGGTGGAACCTACCGCGACAACCAGGCACGGTTAAAACGCCAGGCCCAGCGTTATCGGGTGTATGCCTATGATGCCAACGACAAGATTGTTGCAGAACTCACGTCGGATTCGGATCTGGTGCAATCGCTGCAATGGCGCGTTCATGTCAGAAACATGAAGGCGGCAAACTATGCGTTTCAGGGCGCGTACTTGTTTGACCCGGACGCGTTGCGAAACCCCTCCATCCAACCTGGCAAGAAGCCTGTCGAGCGTGATCAGCTCATTATCGACCCCGGTGTGCATACGATCGCTTCCGGGCAATCAGGCCCCGTAGTGATGAAGGGTGATGTTTTTACGGGCATTGAAAAAGGTACATTACCCGGCGAACTGCGCTTCGAAGGTTTTACGCCAAAAGATGCATCGAAAGACGTTGATGTCACTTACGCAGCCGCCAAAGATATCGAACTGGGGCAGCTTCGGCTCGACGCAAAAGATCGTCTACTCTTTGTTCCATCGCCCGGAAAAGGCGGATGTGTTACGACACCCAAGGTAGTCTTGTCAAACCCGAGTGAAACCGTTAACCCTCCCAACGGCCCAAGCAACGGCAAGAACCCGCTGACAAACCAATTTGGTTATTTCAATATTCCAGGCTGGTGGGACGATACCTGTGGCGGCGAAATAGACGCCACGGTCACGCTTAAAGACGGCACGATCTTAAGCACACGTGATAACGTGAAATCAGCAACGGATGAAGGCACAAGAAACCCGCAAGCCGGAGCATGGATTGTTACTGCACCACCTAAATTTGCGCCGCATATGTACCACGTAGTGTCGATTCTGGATCGCGTGTACGAGACGTTTCCTGATGCCTACCCTTACGCCGGGCAGAAGACAAACTTTTACCGCGATGTGTATCCGATATTCGCCAATGCGGTTAATTATGGTTGGGTAAGTGCCGAGGCGTCAGGGGTTCAGGCCGAAACCAAGGGCATCGCCCATGGCCCCAAACAGCCAGGCAACGTGCTCAACCCGGGGTATATTTCGGTGCTGGCTGACCCAAGCGACAGCAGCAAGCCGTTAAGACAAAGAATCTATAGCCTGATGCGCCATGCACCCGGAAAGCGCGGACGCCTGGTTGATTCGCTACTACCCGCCCCTCCGCAACGACCGACCAGCTGGAAGAACGAAGAATTCCAGCGTACCGAAGACGACACGAAAATGCCCAAGCTTTGGGGCACGGCAGGCAAGCCATTACAAAACCAGCAATTGGGCAATAACTTTCCTGACCAGTTCTTGAGCCTGACCGACTGGCAGTTGAATCACATGAAAAACTGGGCAGACGGAGACTTCGAGGTCGGCACCTTGCAAGAACCCGTTGCCCTGGAACAATTGCCGTTGACGGAGCAACCACATGCACTCGATAGCTCGGCACTTCAACCGACCATTGGTGGGGGCTTTCACCCGGGTATTGAATTCCCGTACTTGATACTTTATCAAGAGTATTTTGCCGAGGCGTTTCGTGTAGGCAAAGACATCGAGCCAGGTTCAGTGGCTGCCTATATGTCCAGCCCTTGGCAGGGTGACTTCTGGTCGTGCAACGTAGCATGGTGGCCAACACAGCGACCAGATGTGGTTTTTGAATACGATCAAAACAACCAGACCAGAACCTATAAAGAGTGGTTTCGTGGCTACGATGCTGACGGCGAACCACTCTCTTCCACCGATGGCTACGACCAGATGGAATATGCGTGGTCGAAGCTGGGCATGGTGCTCCCCATCAAGACCGATGACGGCAGTTTATTGAAGGACAACGGCTCGACTGTGTTCGTCGAGCAAGAGCGTCATCCTGCACTGAACCGGCCACCCGTTAAAGGAAGCTGACGCTTGCTGCCGATCCAAGACGACCAGCCCGACACGCTATGGGACGTTGTTGTTATCGGCGCCGGACCGGCGGGCGCAGCAACCGCCATTACGCTGGCCAAATTTGGCCAGCGTGTATTGTTGGTGGAGGAGCGAATAACCTCCAGCTTCAAGCTGGGAGAATCACTGCCACCAACATCCATCGGTCTGGTTAAACATTTTCTGGGTGATCTTGCAGATTCAGATCCAAGCCTTCCCGGCCTGTTCAGAACCGCAGGCAATGTGTCGGTTTGGGCGAACGAGCAGCCCGATGTCACTGACTTTTTTTTCACGCTGACTGGCTTTGGTCTGAACATTAACCGCCTGGCATTCGATGAGGCCCTGCGGTCAAATGCCGTTGCAGCCGGAGCCACCTTGCTCAGCGGCGTTCGCTTTGAGTCTTGCGCACCTATCGCTAGCGCTGCCAGCAATTGGCAAGTGAGCCTAAGCTCAGGCACGCAGACGCAGACGCATCGCGCAAGATATCTTGTCGACTGTTCAGGTCGACGGGCCGTTGTCGCCAGGGCGCTGGGTATACAGACGGTCGACAACAGCGACCAATTGTTCGCCTACGCGCAATGGTTTTCTTGCGCCGGCGAAGATAATGACCGCTATACCCGGGTCGAGGCTGCACCATACGGCTGGTGGTATAGCAACCGCCTGCCAGGCGCTGAAGGCAATGAAACCCAGAGACTGGTGGTTTTGCACTCTGACAAGGACTTGCCCGCAGCCAAAACGGCGGCCCGTCAACAAGGCTTTGACCAGTTGTTGGACGAGTCGACGCATATCGCACCTCTACTTAAGGCCAAAGGCTATCGCCCTTGCGGGGCTATCAAAGGTGCCCCGGCCAACAGCCAGCGATTGCAAGAATTTTGTGGTGAAGCGTGGATGGCGGTGGGCGATGCGGCGCAAGCTTATGACCCGCTATCGTCGCAAGGCATGGACAAAGCACTGAGCACAGGCAGTTACGCCGGACACATGATCCACTACGCCTTGACAGACTGTGCGCAGGGCTCGACCGGACTGGACAGTCGCAATACATACGTTAATCAGTACGCTGAGCAACAGGGTCAACTTTGGCAAGCGTATGTCACGCAACGAGACTACTACTATGGCATTCAGCCCCACTGGCGTGATGAACCGTTCTGGCAACGCCGGCGACACCTCACAACGCTCCGTAGGGCAAGCTTGGGCTAGTTTGCTCTAGCAGCATGCTGTACCAGAAATGGCCGCCTGATCACAGCCTGCTGCACCAAGCACGTAGTGCTTGAGGCCGCCCGATGCCGGGTGTAATATTGAACGACCCAGCCTACCCGGCCATCAGGTGTAGAGGCGCTTCTGAACACAGGCCCCTCGCAGCAACAGTTTGGCGCAGCACACGACCAAACCAGTCCAAAACCCGGTTTTAAAAGTAGTCACCCGAAATTCGGATAAGCAATAAAGAGGGTTGGCAATGACTGGCAGCATTTCTCAGAAAGCATTTCGTAACTCCAGCTAAGCTTTTTTTCAGGAACCCGAAGCGACGCAACGGGGATCAGAAGAAAAGTCGAAATCGGAGACACAAATCATGTGGAAGCTCTTACGTCTTGCTGCTCTCATTGCGATGACGATGCAAACTGCGACGGGGTGGGCGCAAGACAGTGCACTCATGGTGCGCGGCAAATACCTGATGAAAAGTGTGGTGGCCTGTGGCAATTGCCACGTGGCACGAAGCAGCAAAGGCGAACCGTTGTTCAGCAAGGGGCTATCTGGCGGCATGCTGTTTGAAGACCCCGCATTCAAAGCCTACGCACCCAACATCACCCCGGATACCAAAACCGGTATCGGCACATGGACCGACGCGCAACTTGGCAAGGCGATACGCGATGGCATCCGGCCCGACGGAAGCGTAATCGGGCCACCCATGCCCATCTACTTTTACCGAAACCTGTCCGACTCGGACTTAGCCGCGATTATCGCGTACCTTAAAGCCCAGCCGGCTGTACAGAACGTTGTTGAAAAATCAACCTACCACATGCCATTGCCAACCAGCTACGGCCCGCCTGTAGGCCATGTGAGCACGCCCGCGTCGACCGACACCCTGCTTTACGGCGAATACTTGAGCAACATTGGCCATTGCATGGATTGCCATACACCACGCAATAACAAAGGTATGCTCGTCCTCGCCAAACTGGGCGCGGGCGGTCAGGCCATCCAGGGGCCTGGCGGAGAAGTGATTACGCCCAACCTGACCCCGGCCCCAAGCGGGTTAAAGAGCTGGAGTGATAAAGAAATTGACCATGCTATCCGCACGGGGATTTCCAAAGACGGTAGCCACCTTCAGCCCGTCATGGCGTTTGATTGGTACAAGAATATCAGCAACCCCGATATGGCTGCCATCATCGCTTACTTGCGCGCACTGAAACCAGAGCCGTTCGGAGGTAAATAACCTGTTTACATGCAGGTTCACAAACATGCGCACACTACCCTGTAGGTGGCCGGGGTACCGTTTAATGTGACCTTGTCTCTGGAGCTTCGATAGATACATTGCCTTGAGTGGTATGGCGTTTAAGCGCACAGGAGACAACAACTAAAGCTCAAGCAGCAATGGCTTGTCTGCACCATAGCGTTTTCAAAGTAACGGCCAAAAACAACGATTGAGGAACAGTATGAAAATAAAATCCGCCATCGCCACACTTGCCATCGCCACGGTACTACCGGTCAGCTCGGCATGGGCACAATCGGCCGACGAACTGGCATTTCAGCAATTGGGTGCAGCGCTGAAAGCCGATGATGTAGAGAGGCAATCTGCCATCAAAACCTGTGTAGAACAAGGCATTGGAGAAAACCCGGCAGGGTTGGCAAAACTTATGGGTGTTCCGGTCGAGCAAGCTACCGTGGCATGGTGTGCACGCACAACCAATGGCATCGCACAGGGCAAGCTTAACTGGGCTGACATCAGTGCGTTAAACCAGGGCACCGTTACGCCCAATGCACACAGCGTGCTTACGACTACGTCAGATGGTCATTGAAAAATTCAGGAAGGTGCTGATCTCAGAACTTCAACGTGGCTTTTCGGGATCGATAGGCTCATGGCTGAACGCCCCTACATCTTGGGGCTGAAGGGTTTCTGAATATGAATCATTTTGGCCAGCATGGCTTTGCAAAAACGCACTCACTTGGCATGGTTCGTTAAGGTGTATTTCGGCCAGCATAGTTCGGGTCATGGTAGCCGCGCGAGCCTGCGATTGAGGGGACATACTCGACCGTAAATTAGAAAATTTACTAGTCATTGATCAGACATCAACTTCGAAGTTGCTCCAGAAGCTCATCGTAAAACCTTGCAGCGCAGGAAACGCGCGCTTCATACACACCACCATTTCCAGTTTTATCGCCGCCGTTCAGAAAAATTATAGCGCCAAGAAGATACTTAGCTAACCACCGTGTACACGGCTGTTACAGCGCTCGTAGCATGGGCCACAACATCACATTGTGGCCCGTGCCATTAATATCGATTGCCGCCGTTAGCCAACTGGCTTTGTAGCCTTCATCATGGTCATGGCCCCGGCAATCATGCTACCCATATCACCCATGTTGGCGGGCAATATCAAGGTGTTGTTCTTCTGAGCCACTTCTTTGAACGCGTCGACATAGCGTTCGGCCACGCTCAGGTTAACGGCGTCCATGCCGCCAGGTGTCTGGGTAGCCCGTGCGACGCGTTCCAGGGACTCTGCCGTGGCCTGTGCGATGGTCAACAACGCCTGGGCTTCACCCTGGGCGTAGTTGATCATGGATTGCTGCTCGCCCTCAGACTTGAGAATGGCTGCCTGACGATTACCCTGAGCAATATTGATGTCTTCCTGCTTTTTGCCCTCAGACTCGGTCACCAGCGCGCGCTTGGTACGTTCAGCGGTAATTTGCAATTGCATGGCGCGAAGGATTTCTTCTGGAGGGGTCAGATCGCTGATCTCATAGCGCAGTACCTTGACGCCCCAGTTGGTGGCCGCTTCGTCCAGCGCCTTTACCACAGCCAGGTTGATCAGGTCGCGTTTTTCAAAGGTTTCGTCCATTTCCAGTTTACCGATGACAGAACGCAAAGACGTTTGTGCCAGATTGGAAATTGCCAGCACGTAGTTGGTGGACCCATACGAAGCCTGACGGGGATCGGTGACCTGGTAGTAAAGCACCCCATCCACCTTTAATTGGGTGTTGTCTTTGGTGATGCAAACCTGGCTAGCGACATCAAGCACCATTTCTTTCAGTGAATGGCGATACGCCACTTTTTCAAGAAAAGGAACCGTAAAGCCCAAACCCGGTGAGAGCGTACGATCGAATTTACCCAGACGTTCAACAACAAAAGCATGCTGCTGCGGCACAATCTGAATGGTGGATTTGATAATGACAAACACGACCAATGCCGCGATTATCCAAAAAGACAACGTCACTAAATTACCGTCCATGGGGAATCCTGTAGAAAAAAAAAGATGAAAGCATTTGAGGATTCAAATACCTAGTTTTGGGTGCCTGGTGAGGGATACCGGCCTGGGCGCAAGATTAGCGTCAGGCCTTGTACTTCGTGAATGTAGTGTTGGCCGGGCTGCATAGGTTGGTTGGTGTCTATGCGTGCGCTCCAGTTGGCACCTCGATAAAACACCTGGGCCTGACCGTTTTCATCCCAAACTTCCACGATTACGCTTTGCCCTATGTCTTGCACCACATTAGGGTTCGATTGCGTCGCCACGTAGCCTTTAGACTTACGATAATGATGCAGCACCACCAGCCCAATTAGCGCTATAACCAAGCCGCTGGCAATTTGCCATACCAGCGACAACCCCGCATACGCCGCCGTACCAGATGCCAGCAAGCCCAGGGCCACCAGTAGCAAATAAAACGTGCCTGTAGCCATCTCCAGCAGCAGAAACAGCGCAGCTACGCCAAACCAAACCCACATGCCATATTCCTTATAAAGTGCCCCTATTTTGGCACGTTAAGCTGTTTGTAAGAAAACCAATCACCGGTTCACACAATTAAGAGGGCTAAGGGGGCCCCGTGAACACAACAAGTACCTTGTCTTTAGCCTCGCCAGCCTGCCGTGCGTGGCGACGAAAACTGGATATGCACGTCGCCCTGAACAGCTTGTCGCTGCAGTCATTGCTTTGCCAGCCGCCCAAGTGGCTATTGTCAATAATGATATCGGCGAGTACGGACACTACCACGCACCCCGCTGCTCTGGCACATATTTGACCAGCAGCAGCCCCACCACTCTGATCGCGGCAAGAATGCCATAAACCCAGGCGAGTATTTCGCCCATATTGCTCTGATGCGCCAGGATAGCCGCCACGATCGATATTGTGGCAATGGCGCCAATTTGCAGCGACAATGTTCGCAGTGCCGCCAGCATGGAAGACGATTCTGGCGCAAGCTGCAGCCCGGCATTACGCATGGATGGGTTAATGGTGCCGTTTCCGGCCCCAACCAGAAACGCCGCAAAAGCAAGCCAGGCATAAGGCGAAGTCCCTGCCATGGGTGGCATTGCAAGCAGGATCAGCCCGACTATCGTGACTACACTGCCGACATACAGTGGAAGACGATAGCCAGTACGACGCAGCAGCATGACGGCGGTTAGCGAACAGATCATGGCGGCCGCCCCCTGTGCTGTAAGCAGCGTGCCCGACCCCACCGCACTGATGTCGTAGCGGTTGATGGCATAAAGCGGCACCAGTGCCATGGCGCCAATACTAAACCCACTAAAAATCATGTTGACCAGGTTTACGACACCAAAGTCTGGGCCGTAGATAAACCGTGGGTGAATAAACGGTGCGTCGCTATGCCGGATGTGCCGAAAAAACAGCACAAGGCACACGATGGCCAAGAGAAATAGTGCCACGAACAGGAGCAGCTTGCTTCCCAACCCCTGTTCACCAAGTACTGTGGCTGCGAGCATACCGGCGAGAAGCGCAGAGCCGAGCAATGCGATGCCCTTGGTATCCATTTTTTTGACGGGAGCATCACTTGATGGATGATCATGCGGTATGAAGTGCCAAGCAAGCAGAAAAATAGCCAGCCCGATCGGTACATTCACAAAAAACACATAGCGCCAAGAGGCATAGGTGACAAAATACCCGCCAAAGACAGGGCCTATCATGGCTCCTACAGGGAAGATGCTGCCGAACAAGCTCACATAGCGATCACGTGTCGGACCAAAATGATCCACGATAATGCCTGTGGCGGTAGGCGTAAAACCAGCACCCCCCGCTGCCTGCAACGCCCGCAGGACAATCAGCACGTAAATATTGTCGGCCATCCCGCAGCCAAATGAGGCCAGCGTAAACGCCACCGATGAAATGATGAAAATGCGACGTCTGCCATAGCGTTCGGCAAGCTTGCCGCTAATGGGCAGCATCAGCACAAAGCCGAATGAGTAAGCCGTAATGGTCCAGCCAGCCAAGTTGATGGACGTGTCCAGCCCTTGCTGTATGGCATGCAGCGCCGTGGCCACAATGGTCGAATCGATGGACATCATGAGCAGTGCCATCGCAATGACGGAAAAGATGGCGTTTCGACGAGCTGGTGTGCTGACAGTGTCAGTCATGCGGAGGTTACCAAGGCTGCGACCCAGGAGAGTGAATGTTATGCGCGCAGGGCACAGTTAGACTTTTCAACAGTGCAGCCATGGTGCCTCTGAGGCCAGAGAAGAACGGTGCAACGGTTAAGCCAATCTTCATTCTACGCGCGCTGAAGTACATGGACTTAAACAGCCACTTCAGCTGTATGATGGACTAAAGAGGGAAACCTCAAAACCTCCATGACATGAGTGCCGTCTGCGACGCTTTATTACCCCAGGAGACCCTATGGACGCACTTGAATTAGCCGTGCCACCGCCAGTCGTCATGATCGTAGTCGGCGTACTGATGTGGCTGTTGTATTTTTTATTTCCTGCGTTTACGCTGCCTTCGATCAGCCATATTTGGATAACCATTATTTTCGTTCTGGCTGGATTGGTTATCGGTATGTTAGGCATTATCAACTTCAACCGCGCGGGAACAACCAGCAACCCCGGAAAGACTGCGCAGGTTTCGGCACTGGTCACATCAGGCATATATCGCTTTACGCGCAACCCTATGTATATAGGGGTGCTTCTGCTATTAATAGGCTGGGGCGTATACCTTGGAAACATACTGGCGCTGATATGCGCCTTTATATTCGTGCTTTACATTAACCGCTACCAGATCCGACCTGAAGAGCGGCTGCTGGAGCGCAAATTCGGCGATGAGTATGTTTCTTATAAGGCGAAAGTGCGGCGGTGGATATAGCACCTTATGCCATCGCAGGCCAAGTACCGACGTCATGTGAAGCTTGCGAGTAGCCTGGCAATGGGAGTAAAAAGAATTGTGCACAGACGCTTGGCGACACTCGGCTTATCAAGCAAACCTGGGCTGCAGATAGCCTCACGATTACATGCCTGTACATGCAGAAAATAGCTCGAGAGCGTCTACGGGCTACTCTTTGATCAGCGCGTAGTTCGCAAAAGCGAACCCAACTGATTCCAGCAACGTGTTGGAGGCATTATGGCAGCGATCAGTGGGGTTTCTGGCGAACAATTAAGTTTGATTCGGTGGCATTATTTTTTGTATGTTGCCGCAGCGCTGGTTGTAATGGTTGCTGCCATTCTCTACGGTAATTTCTGGTTTCTTGACTGGGTTCACGTAATGAGCGGCGTGTTGTGGACAGGCATTGACCTTTTCATGGGTTTTGTCGTCGGCCCCATCCTCCGCAGTGTCTCCCCGCCAGTACGCATAGAATTCATCACACGGCTAACGCCCGTAACACTGTTTCTTTTGCCAACGCTGTCCGTGCTTACCGGTACAACAGGCTGGTTTGTCGCCGTTCAGGGCGGCTTCACGCAATTGCCCTGGCCCCAGTTTGGCTGGATCGCTGCTGCTTTGATTCTGGTTACGCTCATGACAATACAAGGCATTGGCTACCTTCTGCCAACCAGCTTGCGTGTGTGCTTTGAATTGCAAAAGCCCCAACCCGATGGCGAAAAAATCAGGCACATGATGAGCCGCTTTTACTACGTGGTAGCAAGCCAGGGCGCAATGCAGGTAATTATTATTGTTGTTATGGCGAAGCTGGCCACTGGCGTATAACGAAAACCGGATAATCTCCCGGGGCACACGCGCCACCGCCGACCTTACACAAAGCGGCATTGACGTATTGGATGCCGCGCTTCTGACCGTGCCAGACTGGGCCGCTTCAAACAGGTACACTGGCCGGCCATTTCAAGGGAAACAACTATGACGACGCCACAATGGGGTTATGAACGGGCAGACTGTATCGGCGAACATGCCCTCGCCCTCTTCCTGGATGACATGGAGCGTGTTGTTGATCACTACGCCACCCTGGATGGTGAGCAGATTGAAACCCGCGTCTTTCAGGCACAGGCGGCTGCGAACAAGCTGCTAAAAGCCTACGCAAACAATGCCCGCAAAACCACTGCCTTCGACGGGCAGTTTATTGACATCAAAGCCTTTTCCGACCCATCCGGAAAAACGCAATTTGTGCCTATATTTTCTACCGGCCTGAAACAGAAATTGATGGCGCTGCTGCAGCGCAGCGATCAGACTACCCGGCATTGAGTGCTTCGCTGTCGAGCTTCTACTGCATGCTCATCGGCGGCCATGGGGTGTTTGCAGTATTTTTCCGTGATGTGCTACCGAAACGATAATAACGACTCAAGAAGCCAGAAACATAACCTGCTCGGGGGGTATAAACAGCATTACTTTATCTCCCGAGCGAAAATCAGTTCTACCGCGAATATGCTTTACATCCACAAACAGCGTAAAGCCTTGAACGTTGATGCTATAACGCGTGGCACTGCCCAAAAATTCTCCTGATACGACCTCACCGTCAACCACGTGCTGGCGTGGTGCGTCGATGACATCTATCCCTTGCGGCCGAATAACAAGGTTGCCACGACCCTCGCGAACATCTTCGGCCAGAGGCAATCGTAGGCCCTCCCCGTCAGCAACAAACATTAGCCCACCCGCTGAACGTTCTGTTCGCCCTGGAATAATGTTGGCCGTGCCGAGAAACCGCGCGACAAACTCGTTGGCCGGGTTATCGTAGATCTCTGCAGGACGGCCTATCTGCTGGATGACACCATCGGCGATCACGGCGATGCGATCACAAATGGAATTGGCCTCTTCCTGATCATGCGTGACAAATATGGTGGTGATCCCAAGCCGACGTTGCAACTGAAGGATTTCCTGGCGCATCTGCACCCGCAAGCCGGCATCAAGATTGGACAGCGGTTCATCAAGCAGCAGAACACGCGGTTCAACGGCCAGGGTACGAGCAAGCGCAATGCGTTGCTGTTGCCCGCCTGAGAGCTGTGAGGGATATCGGGCCGCATATTCACCCATGCCGACAAGTTCCAGGGCAGCTGCCACACGTATCTTGATTTCGGCGCGCGGCACGTGCCGTTCCTCAAGCCCGTAGGCCACGTTTTTGGCTACGCTCATGTGAGGCCATAAGGCATAGCTTTGAAACACCATACCTACGTCTCGCTGCCAGGGCCTGCGCTCGCCGATGTCTTCGCCGTCTAAAAGAATGCGCCCTTCAGGCGTTGGTCCAAAACCAGCAATCGCTCTGAGCAAGGTAGACTTACCGGAGCCTGACGGCCCCAAAAAAGCAAAGAACTCTCCGGGTTCAATAGATAAATTAATACCTTTGAGCACCTGGGTCGCACCAAAGGACAGGAATAGGTTTTCAATATCGATGCGAACGGGAGCGATATGCAGCGTGGCCTGCTTCGACGTGTTCTGGCGAACATCTTCGGCCTGTGTGCTCACCGCTGCTGCAAAAAGTGCGTCTCTCATATCAAAGGCCTCAAAAGCATAGACTTACGCCATCCTGTGCCGGGCGCCAGCAACCAGCATATGCGACAAGAACGTTGCTATCCCAACGATAATCACGGCGATAATGCCGAGCGCAGCACCAGCACCTCGGCCCGATACGGTCTGCATGAATAAGTAAATTCCGTAGGAAATTGGCGCGTCAGATTCTCGAGAGACCAACATAAGCGTTGCCGACAGTTCAACAGCCGCCGTAGCGAAGCTGGTAATGAATGCCGCGACCAACCCTCCAGACATTAAAGGCACAACAATACGCCTGATCGTCGTGAGCGTTCCTGCGCCGCTATTTTGCGAAGCCTCTTCCAGAGACAACGGCACCTGCTGCAAACCGGCCACGCAGGCGCGAAGTGCATACGGCAATCGGCGCACAGCAAGCGCAATCACAATCACCCCCCACCACGAGGCCACGGATTGATCCGAAAACGGCACATTAATATTATTGAAGGCCCTCAGGTATCCGATCCCTATGACGACCCCAGGAATCGCCAAGGCAGACATTGCCAGATAGTCTAACCATTTGCGTCCGGCAAGCGTTGTACGGTGCCCGATATAGGCAATGGCTGTCCCGATCAGCACATCAATCAAGCCAGCCAGTCCGGCATAAATAACGGTATTGGTAATAAAGCCCAAGGCAGTGGTGAACGCTTCGTGATAATGGTTCAACGTGAAAGCATTCGGAAGCACACTAAACGACCATATGGTTCCAAGCGATAGCAACAAAAGCCCCAAATGAGGTGCCAACACAATGGTAAGAATTAACAGAACCACCACATAGCACCCAGCCGCCTCAACAGGATGCAGATCACGTTTGGTAAGCCCTCCGCCGCCACGCTGCACGGTCGCGTAATCTTTGCCACGCATTCCTAAAAATGCGATCCACATGGCAAAAACGGAAAACGCCACCAATATGCAGGAAATGACATAACCCATGGGATCGGAAATGCCAATGGACGTGATCCTTAGATAAGCTTGGGTTGGAAGCATATTGCTGACGTCGAGTAGCAAAGGCGTGCCCAGATCATCAAACGCTTTCACAAACACCAACGAGGCGCCGGCAACAAAACCTGGCCGGGAAAGTGGAAAAACGATCTTACGAAACAGCCTGAACCCGCTAGACCCTAAAGACTGCGCCGCCTCCTCCATGGATCGGTCGATATTGCTTAGACTGGCTGACAGATTAATGAGAATGAACGGGAAATAATGGATGCTATCCACCAAGATAACGCCATTTAAGCCTTCCATAAATGGGATGGTAAAGCCAAAATACTGACGCAACAGCAGGTTAACGCTGCCGTTTGTGCCCAGCAGCAAGCGCATGGCCACAGCACCAATAAACGGAGGCATCAACAGCGGGATGAAGGACAGCGTCTGGATAACAATAGACCCAGAAAAATTAAAACGACTTGTAAAGTATGCCAGCGGCAAGGCAAATATGGAGGCAAAAAACACTGAGGCACACGCCACATACAGTGAGTTAACAAACGACTCCCGAAACAAGCTGTTTGCGAAAAAATCGTGAAAATTCAGCAGCGTAAATTCACCAGAGTGAGGGTTTTGAAACGCAACAAAAATCACCTTCACCACGGGGAAGACAAGAAACAGAATCAAAAAGGCGGCGATGACGCCATAGACTACATAAGGTTTTAATGAAGGTAGCCCAAATGCGCGCCGCATCACGCTGCTAGCCATCGCAGAATCACTCTCAGGTTATCTGAATATAATAAGGCGGCCTGCGCTCAGTAGGAGCACAAGCCGCCTGGTTGAGAAACATCACAGCATAGCCTTGGCTTTTTGAGCCAAATCTTTAGCTTTGCTGTAATTTTCAACGGACTTACCGTCCCAGTCTTTTTCTACCTCAGCCTGACGGCCTTCCACCTTATCTTCGGCCTTCTTGCGCTTTACCTTGAAGATGGCACTGAAGTCGGGCGCTGACGCCTGTTTTTCCGTAATAGGCACGTTGTAGACCAAGGCTTTGGCCTGGCTGATTAGTTTTTTAGCCTCATCGTTAGGCGATTTTTCAACTGCGGCTTCTGCTTCGTCAATTGCCTTAACTGCCGCCTGCAACTCAGAAAAACGATAGGTAATCATTACATCGTATAAAGAGTTGACGACGTTATAGCGCCCTTGCGATAAGTTTGAGTCAAAATGCACACCGGCCTTAATCTCGCCCTTAAACGGGTTGGGAATGCCTTCAGGGGCATTTTTATACGCGTCCTCGGCGACCGGTAGCCGCATCACTTTAGGGTTAAAGAGTAATTCCTGACCCTTCTCAGACAATACAAAATCGACGAATGTATGCGCTGCCTTAGCATGCGGGGCATTGGCTACGACGCCAATAGTCGCCGGCACCAGCGTTGTTCCCTCAGGATATTTGAATTTGACGGGGAAGCCTGCCGCTTTGGAGGTAAAGCCAAAATAGTCGATGACTATGCCTATACCAAACTCACCGCTATCAACGCCCTCAGGAACACCGAAACTGCGATTGGTAATTAGCTTTGCATTGCCGGCTATTTCTTTGACTGTTTCCCAACCCTTGTCCCAGCCCTGGCCTTGAAGAATCGTTTCGATTTCCAGGTGAGTCGTGCCCGAACGTGAAGGCGCAGAAATACCAAGATGCTGAAAATATATGGGCTTGGTGAGGTCTTCCCAGGTATTAGGGTCTGGCAGTTTGTAGGACGTCATGTAGCTTGTATTCCACATGAATCCATACCCTGAAAGGGCAAACCCAAGAAAATAGCCATCAGGATCATCAATCTGATAGCCATTTATTTCGGATGCTGTTTTCTTGGTGGCCGGTACATATTTTTCGAGCAGATTGTTCGCTTTCAACACTTCGAAAGCATCAGGCGAAGAGGCCCAGAATATATCTGTTTTGTTGTTGCCTGCAGTTTCCTGCAAATACTGTACGCCGGCCGACGTTCCTTTGTTGATGACATCAAGGTTTATATCAGGATGTTCTTTTTTGAAAGCCTGCTTGAACACGGCTGTCTGGTCAGCGGCGAACGATGTCACGATGACGAGATCGTTATCGGCAGCAACTGCGTCAGCTACTGTAAAACATATGCCGGCGGTGGCAACGGCAGCGAAGATACGCAGCCGACGTTTGTAAATCGAGGTCATTGGTAGTCCTCCTTCTTTGTTTACATTCTGCTGCGCTATCTCCGTATATATTTTTTTTGTCTTCTCCGCTTGTATTCTATTACCTGCGGGTATATTTGTTAAACCTTAATATTCGAAACTATATGTAACCGTATATCGGAGCATGTTCATTTGTGGAGAGTCTCGCAGAGCTAAGACAGCTCCTCCAACACCAAAATCCATGCAACCCACACACATCGCGGTAAGATGTTCTGTAATGATGGAGGCAATACCATGCGTATCCTGCTCACTGGTGGTACCGGCCTGATCGGTCGAGAACTTTGCAAGCGCTGGAGCGGCGAAGGGCATGAGCTTATCGTTTTAAGCCGCCAACCGCAGAACGTGCCTCAGCTTTGCAGCGGCGCTCGGGGTATTCAAAGCCTGGATCAGCTGAACGACACTGCTGCTTTAGACGCGGTAATCAATTTGGCGGGCGCGCCTATCGCTGATCGCCCGTGGACTAAGGCCCGGCGCGAGGTGCTCTGGAAAAGCCGGGTTGATCTCACCCAAAATCTGGTCAGTTGGTTAGCCAATCAAGCCATACGCCCATCTGTTCTGATCTCAGGCTCTGCCACCGGCATCTATGGCGATTGCGGTGACGCCGTACTCGACGAAAACAGCCCCACAGACACCGGCGATTTTGGCAGCAAACTATGTGTAGCCTGGGAAGAAGCAGCGCGTGACGCTGAAACCCTGGGCATTCGGGTGGTGCGGTTGCGCACTGCCCCTGTCCTGGCACCCAATGCCGGCATGCTGGCCAAGATGAAGCTTCCTTTTAGCTTAGGGCTGGGTGGGCGACTGGGTAATGGTCAGCAATGGATGCCGTGGATACACCTTGCCGATGAGGTGGGTTTAATCGATTTTCTTCTGCATTGCGACGTGTGCACCGGGGCCTGGAACGCCTGCGCACCCCAAACCGTGCGCAACGCCGAGTTTGTGCGTGCACTGGGGCTCGCCTTGCACAGACCCACGGTTTTGCCGGTTCCCGCTGCGCTCTTGCGCCTGGCCTTGGGTGAGATGTCAATATTGCTGTTGGGTGGCCAGCGCGTGCAGGCCCATTGCGCTCACGCGGCAAGCTATCGTTTTCAATTTGAACGACTGGACGAAGCCTTGATTGATGTGTTGTATTGAGCTGTGCCGCCCTTGCCTTGCCTTGCCTTGCCTTGCCTTGCCTTGCCTTGCCTTGCCTTGCCTTGCCTTGCCTTGCCTTGCAGTGTGCACCAAAAGGCAGAGTGCATGGTATTTCCGTTTCTCTGGCCTTTATCGTTCACTCGTTTGCTACGCATAAAGATGGCTAGTTATGGCCACATCAAACTACGTAAATTACAGGCTGAAGTGCATCAAACCATGTGGGCTCCTGCGATTAAATCTGACTGTAAAACGATGGAGAAACGACGCGAAATACTAAACTCAAAAAAAGGCTCGCGGAGACCCTCTCAACTGCAGCCCGCAGCACACATAAGCATCATTCACCATATTGAATCTAGGGTTTATGCCCGTTTCATTATTTCAGGCTGTAACTGAAAATTGATCAGAGAACTAAGAAAGGTCTGAGTAAGTCGATTTTCAGTTGAGTCCGTTGTCTTAACTGATTGATTTTATAGAATCTATTTTTTATCCGGAGCTTGCTCAGAGCCTTCTTAATGCCCGGAATGTGCCGCCTTCACAACTGATGCACTAACACCCGCGTATTGGCCTGTTGAGCACAATCTGAACTACCCAGTAACAGCAATCTTAAAACGCCGTGGGGTATCCAATGAGCTTAATCAAATCTGTCGCATTATCGGCCTGTCTGCTTTGGCCTGTTCTTGTGCCAGTCGCCGTTGCCCAAGATAGTGTGGCAGAGATTCTGGAAAAGGCACGCGCTGAAGCCAGAATTCATAACGAGTACAAGCTTGCCTTAAACGACCCCGATCCTGGTGTTCGGCTGGCCGTTTTCAATCAAATGCTGCAACAAGACGACCCCGGTCTTCATAAGTTGGCCATTGAAACTGGCTTAACCAGTGCCGATAGCATGATGCGCTCAACAGCTCTGAAAGGCGCCGTGCTGTCGCTAACGCAACTGCACATCAAACTGGCTGTCGATCCAAAATCATCTCCGCGACAACAAACTGAGGCGAAAAAATATCTTGAACAGTACGGTTCTGCAATAGCGCTAACCATGCAAAAAAAAGATGAGAAAGAAGGAGTGTTTACTGCCAGCTCATGGAGTGGCCAAGTCAACAACCTTCAGTTATTACTTCTATATAGCAATATCAACGCAGTGTTGACACTACAGGACGACAACTCCCTTAAAGGCACACTAAATCGAAGTAACATTCCATATATCGCATCGATCGATTTATTTTGAACCGAACTTAGCATCATTGTTGCCACAACACCTTCAATCGTCGCAGGCTGACAGCATCTGCTGTATCTGTTGTCGAGGCAATGCTTACTCGAATCATTTGTGCACGCCTGGGTGCAAAGTGAATGGTGGCCACACCATCTTGGTAAGCCGGCGCCACCGATATAACTGACGTCCAGGTACGCGTAACTGGGGTAGGTTTGATCAGTATCTCTACCCTGCCGGGTAATTCGTTACCAGGCAGCCCACGGCCATCCAGCACAATACCTGACACCACAGTGCTTTTTGCGCCGAGCGAAAAATCCAGCGTCAGCGGCCATTCATCCGGTGCGACACGCCACAGCCCATCATTACCCTGAGCGTACAGATTTTGTGCCCGAAACGCATCGTCTGTCGGCGGATTGCTCCAGGCTTTAATTTCTAGCATGGCGTTTGATTGTGCGCCGATCTCTTTCGCTTCGGCTGGCAGCTCAGTATTTGATTCTGCCTCGCGTGCCTGCGATGCATTGGCATTCCTCTCGCTCCGCGTTGCCGTTTCATTTCGCAGAAAGGCATCCACTTTAGACATGAGAAAGTCCTGCCGGACTACGGTTCCGACCCCCGACCGGGCATTGACAGACACCAACATGCCGATTACTGCACCGTCGATAAGCAGTTGGCTACCACTAAAACCTTTACGTATGACACTGCTGGAACGCGTAGGTTGAACACGCAGTAACTGGACGCCGTCGTTATCTACGATACTGACAGCCAATTGCCCTATCGTGCCATCACCGTTAACGTAGCGCAACACAGCGATTCCGTTGCGCTTCAGCTGTGAGTCTACCGCGCGGGCAATGCTGGACGCACTTAGACCACAGTCGGGCTCTGCTATGCCCTGTACGGGGGCTATGGCGACATCATCCGCCAGATCAGTGGCCGTGCCGGCCTCACCAAACAAGCGTTGCTTGCCCTCACGTCGCACGTTGTGTCTGCCTCCCTGCTCCACAGCAACGTGCATGGGCATTACCGCATAGCAGCGCCCTGCATAAGTGGTCAGAAATGATTGACCTGTTTCAAGCGCTGTCTGTCCGGCAGACAACACCACGGCCTGTTGCGAAAATGCGGACGACGTGAGCAGAGCCAAGCAAGCCAGCATCATCCTAATTAGCCAGAGCTTATTACGCATGCTTGTGTTTGACAGCATAAGCCCTATCCCTCTTCAGCGTCATCATCAGGCGCGTTCGCCACTGCCTTTTTGCGGCGACCCCAACACCAGCGTTTGACGTCAGGCATCGCCCGCAGAACATTCAGCAACGAACTGGCCAGTGTCAAAAACCCCGTCAACAACACCAAGGCTATAACCAGTGTGCTTTGATGTTTAACTTTGACCCACCAACTGGCCTGGAAACTGTATTTGCCCCCGCCATAACGCTCGATATCCACGCCCTCTGCGGGTGCAAACATTACAACATCCATGGTTTTGTACGCGCTGATATCAGGCTGCGCCGTGGTAAAGCGCACAAATCCCTTTGGCAACACAAGCGCACCATTTTTATCCCTGACACCGGCTAATACAACCTGGTCTCCAAGCATGAGCGTAGACTCCTCGGCCAAGGTTCTGCCTGCCAGCGCATCTTCAGATGCCGCAAAAACAGCCAACTGCCCACCTTGCAGCATTTTATTGACGCTCCACGCCACATCATGTCCTACCTTTGTATGCCCTGCAAATGGTAATACGGTCGTTGAGACTTGCCGCACTTCAGAGCGGGGTCGCCAGCTGACATTGACCTGTGAAGCCAACGGGCGTCGGACTGAATCGCTTTCATCAGTACTAACAAACCCAAGCGGTCCGCTATCACGTCGTAAAGCCATGTACACCACGCCGGAAGCTTGAGTGGATATTTTGACGTTTATCGGGTTTCCAACGTCAGCAGTTAAATCCAACAGCTGTTTGTTTGCCGTATCAGGCCATTTCAGCGCTTGCCAAGCCTGGCTGCCACAGGCATTTTCATGTGTCTCTGGGCCCTCTACCGCTTTTTGTCGACCAGGTAGTCGCTCACAGACAAGTGCCTGCCCAATGTCCCATTGGGTGCGGCCTACCAGTTTAATGTCAATAATCTCAGTCTGCGCAGTCAGGCTTAGCTGCCAGGAGGCATGTGCTCGCAAAATATTAAACAGCGCAATTACGACAACCAGTAACAAACCCAAGAACAAAAACACCTGAATCTTGGCCATAACCCAAGACGTCCTGTTTGCGCCGGCCTTATCCGCAGGTAAAACCGGCTCATCCATCATGGGGTGCCGCCATAAAGAACAGTTACAGAAGCCTTGGGCAATTCACGTCCGTAAATTTCGCGCTCTATGGTGACTTCAGCCGCGCCTTTTAAAGCAGCCGGCACGTCAACATTGCAGACGTAATCAAAGCTAGTGCGTCGCCCTTCAACGGGTACACAATCGACGGCATTCTGATCGGAAAATGATGCATACACATCGGTGGCATTGAACGAATTAATGTACAAACGCAGTTGATGCTGTTCAGCAGAATCAGAACGATGCACCACATAGGTATTGCCAGTGGGCGCATCACACGACCCGTTGGCAGCCTGGACGGCGACTTCTAAATTTGCGTATTTAGCGAGAAAAGGCAGTTGTAGAGATTTTTTATACGGTAGTAAAACAATATCACCAGGCTGCGTATCTGGCGGGAACACATACTGATTACTGGCCATGTATACGCCATCTCGCGTCAGAACGCTCAGACAGACTTCAGACGCGGCAGAATTCGCTTCGCTTATGATGGCTAGACTGCCCAGCGCCTTGCCATCTATCACGCTGTTATCAGAAACACCAACGATTACTGCGCCGCTCACCACAACATCCTGACTTATGGTTTCGTTAAAAACCCCTTTAAGTGTAGCCATTTTTGGCGGAGCCGCGATTGCCACACTGCTGGCAGCCGATGCAACGGCAAGCAACACCCGCGCAAGCACATGCCACCGCATACTTGGACCTGGTTCAGGCAGAAAGAGCTTCGGCATGCTTGCTCCTTACAGCAATGCAGGGCAAGTACCCTGCATTTGCTCGAGGTTTACGTGCTTTGTGTCAGACTATTTACGCCAATACTCGTTAGCGGCGGCAATGGTCTGGAAATGCGTAGCCACAACATGAGAGACGGCGATCAGGCTGTTGGCATCATGAGCATAACTCGGGCGTAGTGCTTTGCGAACAGCTGGGTCAGTTTGGGTGGTTGCCACACCCTTTTGCGACAACTTTACCGCAAGGGCGAAGCCTGCTTCAGGTGTTTCTGTAATAAGCGTGGCCAAGCCTGCTTTTTGCATTTCAGGCTTGTCTTGGGCAGAGGCAATACTGATATAGCCTATGGCCAAGGTCACTGCCAACAACGACGTAAAGAGAAATCGCTTTGGCATCCATGTACATCGCCGATATACGGTCGTATTCATTTTGTCATCCCCCTAAAAAGTACTGTTTATTGCACAGAATTTTATGGCGTCTTGAAAAAGGCCACGGCGTAAAAAGCAAACTTCATCAACCCCATGCTAGCGGGAGGTGCTCCACACCGTCAACAGGGGTATTAGGGCGTACCAGTTTCGCGAAAATGCCCACCTAGCCGCGATTGATCTCGCTGTGCTGAAGTAGTCAGCACCACCATGACTGGTTCTACTCTGCGGTAGTGACCGCTACGGACGCAGCGTGCGTTGACACGGCATCGTCAGCCGCCCCACCAATCAATGGCAATAAGCGGGACAATACGTTTACCTGACTCATTTGGCTTACTGTGGCCACATCGGTACAAAACAAACTCTCGTTACCTACGACTACTGCCAGCGCCTGGGCACGCGAAATGGCAACATTGATGCGGTGTATATCAAAGAGAAAATCAATGCCGCGCGGCGACTCTGACGCATCGCTGGTACACAGGCTAAAAAAGACGACAGGTGCTTCTTGCCCCTGAAACTTGTCGACACTACCTACACGGGCCTGCGGCCCAAGCGCTTGCTGTAGTTTATTAACCTGGTGGTTATAAGGTGCGACAAAAAGCATGTCATCCCATGTAATGGGCCGCGTGCTGCCGTCCTTGGCAATAAACTGTCGCTGCAGACACTGCGCAGCAAGCTTGGCAATAACTTCAACCTCTTCATCGCTGGCCTGCGTGTTTCCCTGATGTGCCATGGGCACAAAGACCACACCCGCGCTCTTGTCTAGATTACCTTCATAGCCTTCTGGCACAATAACTTGCTGTCGGTCGTTATTGGCGTCAGCCTTTAACTGGCCCTGGTAAATGGCGTGGCTAATATAGTGGTTAACGGCAGAATGCATACGAAACGTCGTATCAAGAAACACGCCCATGTGCTCGGGAATAATCGGTGAATCATGCAGCAAATAATCGAGTATCGACAAACCACTGTCTGCCGGGTGTGAACCCTGCGACGGTTGCCCCAACTGCATTTGATCGCCCATTAACACAAGGTTTTTTGTGGCCCGGCTCATGCCCAACAGGTTGGCCACCGATACCTGCCCGGCCTCATCGATAAACAGATAATCGAGCTGGTCCACCATCTCGTCGCGGCAAAAACCCCAGGCTGTGGTTCCAATGACGCAGCCGGGTTCCACGCATGATGCGATGGCTTCGTTCTTGGTCACTACAATGCCATTGCCCGTGACCTCAGGCCCGGTGTCTTTGGTGCAATAACACTGCACGGCAATCGCTTCCGTACGACAGTACTCGGCGACACCCACCAACAGGTTGTTGATTGCCTTGTGGCTATTGCTGCTAATACCGATACGCTTACCTTGCTTTACCAGGTGAGCAATAATGTGTTTACCTGTGTAGGTTTTACCCGACCCCGGTGGGCCTTGCAGGGTAAGGTAGCTGCCGTCCAGGCGCTCAACGGCGCTAATCACCTGGGCCAATCGTTCGCCAGGCTCAGACGCCGCGACTATCGGGCCGCCATCATGCAACGAGATACGCGGCGGATCACGCCGTAAAAAAGCAAGAATGGCGGCGTCGCCCAAAACACCCTCCTCATAGCGCTTGACCATATCGTCAATTGCCTTCTGGATGGCTCCGGGGTTCACGTACTCATCGGGTATCAGCGAGATCAGGTCACCCGGATCATTGGCAGACTGCACCACACACAAGCCTTCTTTCAGGTTGGACATGTCCGCCAGGAACGTGACCTTGCGCAACGGCTCTTCCAATAGATACATGGACGACTGACGTGGCGTCTTGAATTCTTGATTGGGGTTGAAGCGGTATTCGTAGGCCAGATTTCTGGCTCTGGTAGTGGGCTTGAACGCTTCTCGCCCAGTACGGCGGCAGTTGGCAAGACAATCAATATCGTCTTCAAGCTCGTCATGACTCAAGCCCAGGCGATCAAACAAGCGCCAAAAAGTGGGCTTGCTTTCACGACGATGAAACTCAAGCATCCACGCCAGGTTCTCGGTAATACGCGCCTGATCTTCAGGTTCTGTCTCGGCTCGCGCTAATAAACGGTCACGGCGTTGGGTGCGTTCCGTGATTTCGTCGCTGGTTGGTGGTTCTATCAGCTCGAGCTGGCCGCTGTAAACAAGGCCATGAACGTGCTGCTGCTCACGCAACCAGATGGTAAGTTCTTGCGTTGAGTTGCAGTCATCAATGTTGTAGTCGCGAATGTCTTTCAAGATGGCCGACGTTTGCCAGGTATTGCCTTCTTGCCCTTGCTGGTGCAGGTTGCGCCACTGCTCGTAAACAACGACTGAGTCTCCGCCGCTACCCACCGCTGTGTCGCGTTTGCCGCGATATAAGTGCTCAATATTCTTGATCGAATACTTGGGTTCACCAACGCGAAGGCCGCCCTTCACGATTTTGTACAAATCTATAAATACATTGTTGCGCAACAGCTGATCAACCTCGTGCTCACCAATGCCGTAACGCCCCATCAACCGCCGGCACGCGGCGATCTCATAGTTGGCGTAGTGGTAAATGTGCATGGTCGGGTCACGTAGCCAGCGCTCATACACCCAGTGGATAAAATCACTGAATGCCTGTTTTTCTTGCTCGCGGTCATGTGCCCAGAAATCCTTGAACTGGCGTTGACCGGCGTCATCCAGGTAGGTGCAGCCCCATAAATACTCAAGCCCGCCCTCATCCAGCGGAAACCCTTCAATATCGAAAAACACATCCAGATCAGAATGCGGGGGCAACAGCACAAGCCCTGCTTCAGGTTGTTCAGGGTCTGGCGGCAGCACTTCAAACAACGGCTTTTCTTGGCCTTGGCTGGCTAACTGAATAGCCGCCTGCGCCTTGAGTTTTGCCATGGTTTCGCTGCTGACACCGCGCACATGCTCAGCCTTTGCGTCAATGAGTTGCCGGCATGTAGAAATACCTGCCCGGTTTAGTTTTTTGACCTGAGAGCGCGAAATATTGGCTACAAGTGAAAGGTGGTCTTTATCTTGCAGTAACTGCGCGGCGTATTCAGACCATCGGCCATGGCTTTTTGAATCAGCCGGGTCAGGCATGGCTGTGGAATCAAAAGCTTCTTGCTCCGCCAGAAAGCGGGCCTTTAGGGCCAGGTAATAGTAGAAGTAGTTTTCGGTCTTCAGGCGCATGCATTCTTGATTACCCAGAGCAACCACAATGTGGTCGGCACGCCGCCCTTGCAAGGCCTGGAGCATTTCTACATAACAGCAAAGCTGAACTACAAAATACGGCTTAACCGAGGACGCCAGCTTGGTGTCCCACACTTCGTAATGGTAATCGCCTAACGTGCTGGCGCCAGCCACCTTAACCAGAAAATCGGCATGGCCTCTAAACGGCGGCAACTGCAATACAGCCTGATAGATAACATCAGCGCCAGACTGCATGGCTTCATGGGTTGCCTGCAGTTTTACAGCGATATTTTTGTTGGCACCGTCGCCCACACTACCTATATCAACAACCCGGAGGCCTTGGGCCTGAAACTGGCCCAACAGCCCACTTTCATGAACCAGCCCTTTTTCAGCCAGCATGGTATTCAGGGCATCATCCTCATCCCGCTGTGGTGCATCTTGCGGACACTCCAGTGCCCATCGCGTCATCCACGAGGCGAATGGGCTAGCCATGAAGGTGGTCAAATCGCTTGGGGAGAAAACGAGGTCTTGCTGGTTTCTATACATATATGGCACATACCGCTACGCGTATGTGGAAGACAGTCAGGAGCGAATGCCTTACCGACACTTCAATTGGGAGGCATGCCCGAGAAAAATGAGCGTCACCTTGTCACTTTGGTCGGTGATACAGACGAAAACACCAACGATGGGAGCGATCAATACCTCACTCTAGCGCGGGCAATCAAAATTATAGGTGCCTACGGGCTTGCCATTTTCGGCGAACTTTAGCTCAATTTGGCACTTGTCTTCGTTGCTGACACTTATCGAAAAGCGCGACAAGGCCGTTGCCTGGTTTGCCACCACCTGCACCCCACCACTTTGGCTTACTTGCGACGAGCCACCGCGACCTTCTTTTTTGGCATTTAGCGCGTACTCAAGCTTGCCACTTTTGTCGCTTTTAACGTAGGGAATAACCACGCTTGGATGCGTGTCAGGTACGGTTTCGAGCCAAACCTGTAGATTGAAGTCAGCCACCATCATTATGTGCTCCTGAAAACATTACTTTAGTTTATTTCAATTAGGGACGGTGCTCTATTGGAACGTGTTCCGTGCATGATGAACGCGATGCCGTATGGGGCGGGTGAAGATCGCCCCCCCGTCCTGTGAAAAAAGAAAAAAAGGGAGTGCGCCACTGCGGCACACTCCCTCTCCTACTACATCATTACATAAGAATAGCTTACATCTGAATGGCTGTAGCGACGTTGCCATTACCACTTTGAGTGACGGTGGCTACGCCTGAAACAGTAGTACTCGACTGGGAGACATAAGCTGCATTCAAGTTGCCCGACTGCATTACATTAGCTGTCTGAATGATGCCTGCGCCATTACCCGACTGATTAACGACAGCCAGCTCAAGAAAGCCAGACTGTGTCACATTAGCGATATGGCCTTTACCACCCTGTGTGATGAACGCTGCCTCAAGGCTACCGGACTGGATCACATTGGCTTGAAGTACAGCACCACTTTGATCGACGTGCGCGGTGTTCAAAGCGCCCGACTGTGTCACATTAGCGTCATTGTAGCTGCCGACCTGCGAGACATTAGCTGTATTGCCAAAGCCTGATTGGATGACAGTAGCCGTCTCCATCGACCCGCGCTGGTAGATATCGGCTGTATGGCGCGCGCCTGACTGATCTATAGTGGCGGTTTTAGGAAGGTTAGAACCTACCTGAGTGATCGAAGAAGAGTCGTGATCGCCGGTATCCGTAATGGAAGCGGTGTTATAGCCTTGCGACGGGTTAAATTGTGCGCTCTGATCAATGATGGCATTGCCATTTGTGGCGCCATTTTGTTCAATCGTTGCCGTTTGATAAGAGCCGACTTGGGTGATGGAGGCATTGTTGTCGCTACCGTAACCACCGTAAGAGTTGGCATTGATCGTGGCGACTAGCTTAGTACCGTCCTGCTGGCTGATGGTACCTGTATTTGAATTACCGTTTTGATAAATCAAACCATAAACGCCAGGATCGCTGCCAGCAGGTGCGCCGACATTGCTCTGGGTTATGCTCCCTGTGTTGCGGCTACCCCAATTGGTGATATGCCCCTGTGCACCATTGCCATTATCGACTTGGGTGATTGAGCTTGTGTTGCGGTTGGCACCAGGAAGCTCATTTATGACAGCGTTCGCGAAGCTAACGTTACCGTCTTGACCGATTGTGCCGGTGTTGCGGTTGCCCTGTTGGTTGATGGTCGCTGTGTTATTTCCCAAGTGCGAATTTTCCTGCTGGGCGGTAGCAGTATTCAGCGATCCTGGCTGGTCGATGACGATGCTGGAGCTGGCGGCCATTGATGTGCCGGCACCAAAGGCGAGGGTCAGGCCCAGCGCCAGAGCTGATAAATTGGTTTTCATAATGTTATCTCTCGCTATAAGTGTAGGCCGAAAATAAAGAAGCAACCCAGTGGCCATTAGGCTAGGTTACGGTTGAACAACTGTGAAAGAGCCACCAAAACCGATCTGCGTAACAGCGATGGTTTGGTTTCCCAACTGCGTAATATCGATTTGATTGTGGCCGCCAATTTGTGCGGCGGCGGCGGTGTTTCCGCCGTTGTTCTGATTAATATTGATTTGGTTTTGGAAACCCATCTGGCCGGTGGCCGCCAGATTTCCATCCCCATTTTGAGTAATGCGTGCCGAGTTATCGGCGCCGAACAATTGCACGACTGCTGCCATGTTGTCAGAACCATTCTGCAGAATCTGTGCTTCGCTATTGACGCTCGCAGATGTTTGCAGAATCCGTGCATGCTGGTTGGCACCGCTGCCCTGGGTAATTAACGCCTTGTTCACCTGGCCACTTTGGGATATGGTTGCGGTCGAACTGTTGGTGCCGGAAAGCTCGCTGGGTGCCAGATCCATCATCGAACCCAGATCAGAGGCATAGGCGCCCGACGCGAGCACGCAAACACTTGCCACAAGCGCTAAACGAATACGTTGAATACGTTTGTTATTCATGGATTACTCCAGGAAAGAGATTTGTAGTCAGCAGCAGCGAAATCAGTTCCGTTGGCTGCCCCGCTTACGGTCTTCGACGGAACTTCCTCTACATAGGTGCTCTCTTTATTCAAATAATGCTGAATAACAGGGTTGTCCCAGTCTTGCGGGTTCTTCAGTACCCACAAATTGTCTTTAACGCCACCCACGATTAAGTGCGCAACTGCCGCTTCAACCGCTTCTTGCACGCACAGCTGCGCGGGCTCGTTGCTGGTAATGCCGCCTTCAATTTGAAGCAAGTCGTTGAAGTTCACGAACTTGAAGACGCTAGGATGTATCTCGTAGGAATAGATGGTTTTGGTAGTGGAAACGCTTTGCAAAACCTCGCCGGTATTGACGTCAACGCTGCGCAAATTAATGCCCACCTGATCCACCCGGTACTGCGCCGATGCACCTACGCCCAAGAACTGCGCACCCAGGCCCCCCGTGCGAACGTTGCTGTCGTACGAAACAATTCCACCATTAAGCACAATGGAAGCTGGCATAAGGTTAGGAACCCTGACCTTAGACTGCCCATTGCCGGAGTCCTCGTCATCGATGGCCCGTATCACACGTCTTTCGGTAAGCAGCGACTGCAGATCTTCGCGCTCAACCGGAATAAACCAGCCTGAATCCTTAAGCGCCTTGATCAGCATAGAGCCAGCGCCTTGCGTGACTGCCGTGGAAAAGGCACTTTCTGGTGAGGGCTTGTACTGCCCGGTCTGATCACGAAAGCCATATACAGCCACAACCACCTTGCCTTTGGGCGGAGGAAACTCCAGCAGATCGCGGGTCGCTTTGGTGGGCGGCGTTAAGTGCGCCTCGTTGTGGGTGCCGGAGGGCGGTACATAAGCGCACGCTCCCAGTAAAACACTTGCCAGTGTGCAGGCAATAGCTACTTTCGTGCGACGGTGCCACGCTGGTGCTTGGGGTGAGTTGTGTAATTTCATTATTGACCAAACGTGGAAGAGGAAACCTGAAAGGAGGTCGACTGACCCGTCGTTTTATCGGTCGTCGTAATGGTCAGCAACCCGCTACCCGCGTCTGCCACAACAATCGTGAAGCTTTCCGTATTCACCGTGCCAGGGATCAGATTGCCACTGTTGTCAAATAACTGTGAAGTCGCTGCGGCCGAAATACGGCTAAGCATGGATTGCTCCAGCGTCTGATTGAATCGATCTAAAGCCGTTTGTTGGCCCAGCTCCGACTTACCCAGATCTCGCGAAGGCGGCTCGTGCTTGTTTTGTGCCTGAGCGCTGCCCAGAAGGTAATTACCGTTAAGCGGGTTACCGCCAAAACTAGGGTTCACCGGCGTGTAAATGAGCTGCCCGGCACCGGCTGCCGAAGCAAGCGTAATCGCTGCGGTGGCCGTCAGGACGCGGACTAATCCAGCGCCATGTTTAATGATTAATATGTTCACTTACATTTCCTCTGGACCCAGGTCAGGGCTTTTGAATAGCCTGAGCTGTATGTTTAGATTGACGATATTTTTATAGGCGATGGCAACCGCCTCTTTGGCGGCTTCTTTCACGCCAGACCGCGCTGGCGCAAGAAACGTATGGAAAACACGTTGATCCCTGTAGCTCACCCACATCTCACTACCGTACTGAGGGGTGGCTCGTTCATAAATCGTGATCGTGAACTTAGAGTCGGGATACAAAGTTTGCCAACGTTCGGAAAAGCTCTTGTAGAAATCCCACCCCAGAACCGTCATGGTTCGGTTAATAATGATCCCGCCCAGCGGATCTTTATTGATTTCGCCAGAATCACGGACTACGCCGTTATCCCCAGGCCCGAGCTTAGCTGGTGCCTTCGCGAGTGCGCTCTGACATATCAGGACAGACACGATCAAGACGAGCGGTATTCCAAATCGCTGCACCTTAACCACTCCATGACCAACGTCGCCAACAAAGGCGTCGGGTAATGTGTTCCGACATGTATTCCCCTAATTTTTATGCGCTAACTTGCTAATTCGTGTTTGATGCTTAATGTAAGCAATTGAACGCAAATTTAAGATAGGCTTTAAGTCGGCTATTAATAGAGAGCGATATGTGTTAATGAAAAATGCCTGGTTCATACTGAATAAAAACACTCGACAGACGAGGCTACAGCCGTAGGAAATAGTCTGATCGTCTCTACTGAAAAAACATATAACTGCTAAAACCGCCTATTTATGGCATAAAACACACAAATATAGGCCTTTCACCTTTGTTTTTTGCTTATGATGTCGTTGAAGAAAAGCCCTCTTTTCTGTCATCAACTAGTAACGCTTCGACTCAGAATGATCGTATTTGTCTGGCCAATATCGCTTATCCGCCATATGGCCTAGGCCATTAATAAAAATTAACGAGATTTAACCTTTACTACGTATTTTGATAAAAACACTGTAAGCACGGCGTAACGCATTCAATCTGTAATTAGGTCTGATGATCGTCAATTCCTGTCTTTCTTCTGATCGACAAGAGGAAAAAAGGGTGTACCGTTGCGATACACCCTCGTTTTCCTGTTACGCCGTTACAGCGGTACAGACTACATCTGCGTAGCTACAGCCAGGTTGCCAAAGCCGCTTTGATTAATAGTCGCTATGCCTGAAGCTGCAGTGCTGGTCTGGGTTACAAGCGCTGTATTTAAAATACCCGACTGTGTCACAGTAGCTGTTTGAGACAACCCTGACTGGTTCACGCGCGCAAGCTCAAGTACACCCGACTGCGTCACAGTGGCTGTTTGGGGTTGCATATACGAGTTGCTCTGCGAGATAAACGCCGCCTCGCCAGTACCCGTTTGCGTCACAATGGCTTTATCGCCACCGGAATCAGCCTGGTCAACTTGTGCCAGGTTGAACGCGCCAGACTGGGTCACAATGGCTTTTTGGTAGGTACCCGATAATTGGCTGACGTCAGCCCTGTTACCGAAGCCTGTTTGCAGAACGGTCGCTTGATCCGAATACCCGTCTTGGCTGATGTTAGCGGTATGCCCTGCTCCTGACTGATCCACAGTGGCCGCGTTGTAGTAGCCGGAACTGGACCCACCCACCTGAGAGATGTAAGACGAATCGTGGTTACCCGAATCAGTAATGGAAGCGGTGTCATAGCCAAACAAGGGGCTATAACCTCTATTCTGATCAATGACAGCACTGCCATGCGTGGCGCCGTTCTGCTCAACCGTGGCGTTCTGATTAACACCAACCTGCGTGATGGCAGCATTGTTATTGCTGCCATGACCGCCATATGTGTTCAGGTTTATGGTCGCGCTTTGGTTGCTGCCGTTGCTCTGATCAATGGCGCCAATGTTAGCGTTGCCGTTTTGATAAACCACGCCATAAGCCCCATCAACATTAACCTGAGCAATGCTTGACGTATTGTGGCTACCCCAGTTTTGGGTGTTTCCGATTGCACCACTGTTACCGGTTTGCGTAATTGTGCTGTTGTTGCCGTTAGCACCCGTGTTTTCAGTGATGGTGGCCGTCGCGTAGCTGGCGTTGCCGTTCTGGCTGATTTTGCCCGTATTGTGGTCGCCCAGTTGGTTGACGGTTGCGGTGTTAATGCCAAGGCCCGAGTTTTGTTGCACGGCTTCGGCAGAGTTTACCGATCCGGGCTGGTTGATGGTGATGGTTGCACTGGCGGCCATCGCAGTGCTGGCGCCAAAAGCAAGGGCCAGGCCCAATGTTACTGCTGACAAATTAATTCTCATGATAATACCTATCGCTACAAGTGAAGGCCGAACGTTATAAGGCAACCTAGTGGCCAGCAGCCTAGGCTACGGTTGAACAACTTTGAAGGAACCACCAAAACCGATTTGCGTAACAGCGATGCTTTGGTTTCCCAATTGCGTAATATCGATATGATTCTGGGCGCCTATTTGGGCGGCAGCGGCGCTGTTTCCGCCGTTGTTCTGGTTAATGCTGATTTGGTTTCCAGAACCCATCTGGCCGGCGACCGCCAGATTGCCATCCCCATTTTGCGTAAGGTTCAGCGCGTTATTGCTGCCTGACAATTGCACAGCCACCGCGTTGTTGCCTGAACCACTTTGCAGGATCTGGGCATCGCTGTTGGCAGTTCCTGACGCTTGCAAAATGCGCGCGTGTTGCTGGGCGCCAGTGGCCTGGGTGATCGACGCCCTGCCCAACTGGCCAGCCTGGGTTATGTTTGCGGTCGAGTTGGTACCACCTGACAATTCGCTGGGTGCCATATCGCTCATCAAGCCCAAGTCGGAAGCATAGGCACCAGCCCCAAACATACAAGTGCCCGCCAGAATCGCAACGCAAACACGCTGCACATGTTTATTACTCATTAAAGACTCCCTGATGGGGGTGGTGAATCAGCGGTTGTGGCGGTGGCATCAGCCTTCTTTGCTGTCGCATCAGCGGCCTTGGGCGAGATGGGCTCCACATAGTTACTTTCTTTCTCGAGATAGCGCTGGATCACAGGGTTATTCCAATCCTGGGCGTTCTTTAGCACCCACAAATGATCTTTCACCCCACCCACTATCAAGTGCGCAACAGCCGCTTCAACCGCTTCCTGCACACACAGCTGCGCGGGTTCGTTGCTGGTAATGCCGCCTTCGGCCTGCAGCAAATCATTGAAGTTCACAAACTTGAAGACGCTAGGATGTATCTCATACGAATAGATCGTCTTGGTGGTGGAGACGCTTTGCAAAACTTCGCCCGTGTTGACATCAACGCTGCGCAAGTTGATGCCGACCTGGTCCACCCTGTATTGGGCCGTTGCACCAACCCCCAGAAACTGGGCACCCAGGCCTCCGGTTCGCACATTACTGTCGTACGAAACAATGCCACCATTGAGCACAATAGAAGCCGGCATTAGGCTAAGAACCTTCACTTTGGACTGCCCCGCCGTCGCGTCCTCGTCATCAATTGCACGTATTACGCGTCTTTCGGTAAGTAGCGACTGCAGATCTTCACGCTCTACCGGAATAAACCAACCCGAATCCTTGAGCGCCTTAATCAGCATGGAACCGGCACCTTGCGTCACAGCGGTTGAAAAAGCACTCTCTGGTGACGGCTTGTACTGCCCTGTTTCATCACGAAAGCCATAAACAGCCACTACCACCTTGCCCTTAGGCGGAGGAAATTGCAGCAGATCGCGCGTGGCTTTAGTGGGCGGCGTCAGGTGCGCTTCGTTGTGCGTGCCAGCTGGCGGTACAAATGCACAGGCCCCTAATAGCAGGCTCGCCAGTGAACAGGCAACAGCCACTTTCGTAAGATGGAGCCACCGTGGTTGCTGCGTAAGATAGCGTGATTTCATTATTGACCAAACGTAGAAGAGGAGACCTGAAAGGAGGTCGTCTGACCAGTCGTTTTGTCGGTCGTGGTAATCGTTAACAACCCGCTGCCCGCGTCGGCCACGACAATGGAAAAGTCCTGCGTGTTCACCGTGCCGGGGATGAGGTTGCCGCTGTTATCAAACAACTGAGAGGTCGCCGCGGCCGAAATCCTACTAAGCATGGATTGCTCCAGCGTCTGGTTGAAGCGATCCAGCGGCGTCTGCTGGCCCAGGTCCGATGCACCAAGATCCGGCGAAGACGGCTCGTGCTTGTTTTGCGCTTGGGCGCTACTGAGAAG
Source organism: Pusillimonas sp. ANT_WB101 (assembly GCF_008369125.1). Lineage (NCBI taxonomy): Bacteria > Pseudomonadati > Pseudomonadota > Betaproteobacteria > Burkholderiales > Alcaligenaceae > Pusillimonas > Pusillimonas sp. ANT_WB101. The sequence goes on from NZ_VOAY01000001.1 coordinate 1,495,284, forward strand.
GTAATTGCCATTAAGCGGGTTGCCCCCAAAATTTGGGTTGACCGGCGTATAGGTGAGCGGAGTCGCTCCTGCTGCTGAAGCCAGCGTCACTGCCACTGCGGCCGCCAAGGCGCGGGCTAATCCAGCACCTCGTTTATCCATATAGTTGTTCATTTACATTTCCTCCGGACCCAGATCGGGGCTTTTGACTAGCCTGCGCTGTATGTTGAGATCAATGATGTTTTTGTAAGCGATTTCGACCGCCTGACTGCTCGCTTGCTTCACGCCAGACCGTGCAGGCGCGAGAAATGTATGAAACACGCGCTCGTCCTTGTAGCTCACCCAAATCTCGCTACCGAATTGGGGGGTCGCTCTTTCGTACACGGTTGTTGTGAAGGTCGAATCGGGATGCAAAGTCTGCCAAAGCCCAGAAAAGCTTTTGTAAAAATCCCATCCCAGAACCGTCATGGTTCGGTTGATGATGATGCCGCCTAGCGGATCGTTATCAATCTGCCCCGAATCAAGGCGCGTGCCTGCGCTCGAAAGCGTGGTCTTGGCGGGCTTCATTCCATGGGAGATCGTGGAGGATGTCTTTGCCAGTGCATTCTGGCCAGCCAAGGCAAACACGATCACCGCAAGCTGTATAGAGCATCGCAGCACTTTCCCGTTTCCTCGGCCATGCTTGCCTGGAAAAACGCCGAAAGACACATTGAAAAAATAAAGCACTTTGATCGTTTCTGTATTTAATTAAGAATTGCTAATTTACACCTATTACAAAACGTCAAATAGAAAAGATTAGTGAATTTTTACATTTGAAAGATTTTTTGGTCGAGCCATATCCTAAACCCAGCAAATAAGGCCCTCGGTTTCTGTGCGAGTTGGCAGGCTGAAGCAATGACATCGACACCCTGGTCCTGAGAGGCCTCATGCTGCTAACAGCAGCTAAATTGAAGGCAAAACATATCGATACGCAGCGTTATTACTGTTATTTTTTAGCTTGCTAATCGCGAGTTTTTGTCTAATCTTGTGCCCTAGGGCATCTTTAAATAAACAAACTCAGGTGTGAATTAGCGTGGAATTTTAAGCTTTACAGACGCATCGGCTAGATGTACTAGGCTGTTAACCATATGGCATTTACTTACGATTAGTGCTAGATAATGAGAATGTGCCCTGTGCCCTGTGCCCTGTGCTTTGGTGCTTTGGTGCTTTGGTGCTTTGGTGCTTTGGTGCTTTGCGCTTCGAGCCTTGAGCATTTGACACATGTGCCGTCTGCAACGAGCAGCACTCGTCGTCACGCATTTACAATTCTTCGCAGACAGATACACAGCCAAAACAACATTTGCTGCTGTCCAATGAACACAAAGACAAAGATCTGATTACGACTACGCCAACAATAGGTAACCTAAGCGCCTAGGTGCACCGAACTCAAGCTTGACTGCCCATCTCGGCTGCTACACAGAAGCATGAGGCTACCCAAGACGACGCGTCCAATGCGTCGCGACTAATCTTTGCGGGCTGCCAAGGTTAGATGCGCTCTGTGTAGTGCCTCAGTTATCCGCTTTCTGGCTGACCTCGACTTCATCGCTAACGATGCGCCCGTCAACCAACGTAATGGTGCGGTCGCACGAAGCTGAAAGACGCGCGTCGTGCGTAACGATGAGCACTGCACAGTTGAACGTTTGATTAAACCGCCTGAATAACTCAAACACATTTGCCGCTGTTTTTGTGTCGAGATTGCCCGTGGGTTCGTCGGCCAATAACAAGGCGGGGCGGGTAACCAGGGCACGTGCTATCGCCACTCGCTGCTGCTGCCCTCCCGACAAATCGCTAGGTTTAACGTCTGCGTATTTGCGCAAACCAACCTCATCGAGCAGGTCTATAGCATACTCACGATCTTCGCGCGACGGCTTTCCTTTTGCGAGCATAAGCGGCATCAGCACATTTTCAACAGAAGTAAAAGCCTGGATCAAGTGATGAAACTGAAAGACGAAACCAAGCTGGGCACCACGCAATGCCGTGCGCTCTGCATCGCTCATTCGGGCTGTTGGCCTGCCCAATAAATACAATTCGCCCGAGGTGGGCTCATCGAGCAAGCCCAACATATTAAGCAATGTACTTTTGCCAGATCCTGACGGCCCCACAAGTGCCGCGAAATCATGTGGGCCTATGGTCAGGTCAATGCCGTGCAGCACCTCGATTTCGTTGGGCTTGCCCAGGTTGTACGATTTACGCAGCCCTTCGAGCCGCAGAATTGAGCCGGGGTCATCAGACATAACGAATAGCCTCAACCGGATGCAGACGCGAAGCACGCCACGCCGGCACCATCGCCGCCAAAAGCCCGGTCAAAGTTGCCACCCCGATGGTGATTAAAAGCAAACCAGTGGGAAGGGGTATATAGAACAATTTAGGGCCGAAATTATTAAAGCCCCAGACCAGGCCGTAGCCCAGAACGCCACCCAAGATAGAACCCATTAACGCCAATAAGCCCCCTTGTACGAGAAAAACCCGCAGTATCTGCTCTCGTCGAGCGCCCATAGCCCTTAAAATTCCGATCTCACGGGTGCGTTGCGTGACAGTGATGGCTAAAACGCTGGCTATGCCAAAAGCCACTGAAATAGCCACAAAAAAACTGATGACAGACGTTGAAATACGCTGCGAGGTTAAGGCGTTCATGAGTTGTGCGTTGGACTCAATCCAGCTCTCAGACTTTAGCCCTGTCAATCGCCCAATTCTCGCTGCAACAACATCAGCTGCGAACAAATCACGCACAGTCACGTCAATGAGGGTGACGCCTCCAGACAAGTCAAGCAGCGACTGCGCCTGCTTTAAATCAAGATACACATACCGCAGATCAAGCTCTCGCACGCCTAATTCGAAAACGCCCGTCACGGTCACGATGGCGTGGCGGTTATCGCCCGCTTCTAGCCTCAGCTTACTGCCCGCTTCCAGGCCCAGGTCGTCAGCCAGCAGTTTTCCAATGACGGCGTTGCCTGCGCCAACTCGAAACTCACCCGAAATAATGCTTTCACTTACGGGAACAATTTTTTCGTATCGACTCGGATCAATACCCACCAACGACACAGCTTTAATAACGTCTCCGCGACGCGCAAACGCGGGGCCGGCAACCACTGGAGACACGGCAGTCACCTCGGGTAAGGTGTCAAGGACGCTCTGGGCCTGGATCCAATTATTAATTGAACGCAGCCGCTGCACACGCTTTTCTTCCACTCGCAGTGCCAGTGTGCCTTCAGGCACCGCAATCACTGCGTTTTTTTCTCGGGGTGGTTCAACACGAATATGAGACTGCGTACCTAAAGTACGTTCGATAATGTTGTTTTGCAAGCCCACAATTAGCGTCGTAATGAACACAATAACCGACACACCTACCGCGATTCCTACCAAAATGAGCAGCGTTTGTGACACTCCTTGCCTCAGAAATTTGACTGCTATCATCAGCTCTAGCCACATATGCATGCCCCGCCTAGAATTTAATTGGCAATTCTTTGCTTGTTTCAGCTTCAGACATCGCTGCGCCCTGTTTTTGTGCCGAGAGACGTACTCGTTGCCCTTCGGCCAGGTCGACCGATGTCGACACCCAGTCACCGTCCTGTAATCCCGATGTAATTTCTGTCATGGCTCCACCCTGCAAGCCAAGAGAAACCTGCACCTGCTGCGCAACACCTTGGCGTACCCGCCAGACACTGGCCTGCGAGCCTTGTTTGTTGAATAACGCGTCATTTGGGAGCGCCAGTGCCTGTTGTCGTCGCCCCGTTTCGATGGTGGCCGTTACGGTTAAATCGTCGCGTAGATAATCGGGAATCTCTTCCATAGACAAATGAACATCCACTGTGCCACGTTGCGCGTCTACAGAAGGTGCAATTCGATGCACTACAGCATGAAACTCTTGTAACGGATAGGCATCGGCAATACAAACCGCCATCTGACCTAGCCTAAGCAAACCAAGATTGCGCTCGTCGACGGGAACCAACAGCTCAACATCATCGTCACGCGCAATTTCGAGCAGCACTCTTCCTGGCTGCACCAAGTCACCGGGTTCGACGTTGCGGGTCAGAATTACCCCAGGAAACTGGGCTTGCAATACAGTCTTGGATAAGGCGGCCTGGGCTGCGTCTACCCGAGCCTGAATTAAAGCGTCCTCGCTTTCTCCTGCCCCAAGCGATGCCACCTCAACACGCGCCTGTTCAGCCGCAGCCAATGCAATAGCCAATGCCTGATCAGCCCTTTCTTTTTCTTCTCGCGGCATTGCGTTGGACGCCAACAATACTTGGCGCCGTTTTACTTCGCGTCTGGCCTGCGCCAATTGCGCCTCTGCTTGCTTTAGGTCTGCCAAAGCGCGAGGTCGACGCGCATCCCTAAGTTGTGCCAGCGCAGCGATGGCTTCTTGTTGTTTGGCGAGCAATTCATCAGCCCGCAGCCGAATAAGAACCTCTCCTGCGACGACGTGATCCCCCTCGCGGACCAGTCTTTCGGTGACGACGCCGGTAATCTCGCTGCCTACCTGAACGCGTGACTCGGACGTAATACGTCCGGTCGCCACCACATACTGCACGAGTGGACGGTTAACCAATTGATACGCTGATACCACCGGGCCCTGCCAGGCACGATAAGCAAAAAACCCCATGCCCATCAACAGAACAACGGCTGAGACCAGCCATTTCCTTTTTTGCCCCATCGCGAATTTTTTTCCTCTGTTGACAACAACTTAGCCATTACTGAACCGGACAGTCACTGATCGAAGCCAAAGCTTCGGCACTATGGTCAAACTTGTAAGTTCACGCGATACGTGAAGATTGTTCTGGCGCCTACCCTCTTTTTGGCGATTCTTATACCTGATTACACCATGCAATGATCCCAGCAATCATTTCATCTGATGGTGTTCGAAGGTGAATTATGAGTGGGATAAGCTCATCTTTATAGATGCACTTTAGAACACAGTCCATCAAGATCGATTGCAGTGAACCAGTCTGCTGCTCGCCAGTACTAACAAAAAGACATTAAGCAACGCTATCATTGACGGAGGGCGATTTCTGCCACCCAACTCCCACGTCAAAATTCAACCCGCGTACGATGCTTAGAAAAAACCCACCCTGTCAAAGAGAAAGAAACTCGCGAGAGGGTGGTGAACCACCTAGCCCCCCCCTCCCCGCAGTCACAAATTTAGACATGTAAAGAAAGCAGCTAGATGCTCAGCCCGTGATTCTCTATTCTTAGCTGTTTATATTTCGTTCTTTTTCTTGGGCTATGGCCATATCGCTGAGATTTAAGTATTTTATTATTTATATGTTAGTAAGCGATACAGACATTATTTGCCAGCCTGTCATCCCACAAGGCCTGAAAAATATCTTTAATTTAAATTTAAATTTAAATTTAAATTTTTAGAAAAATAATGAGTTACCAAAAAAACTGGAAGTAAACCATCCACCATGTCATGACGATTTAATGAAAGGCTGCATACTAATCGGAAAAGGACTCTTCTTTTCGATACCGTTCCAAAGTAGCGTGTGCTAGGGCATCAATGGAATCGATAACAGGAACCCCCAACTCAGAGCGGCGGTAATGGGGAACCGCTATGGGCAGCTCAGTGCATCCCAAAATAACTGCATCCGCTCCTAACTCCCTGAGTATATTCACGCCGGCGGCCGCCGGTTCGAACGCCTCATTAGAACGGTTTAACTTAACCAGTTGTATTGGTTTGGTGCAGTATTCCTCCACTTGGTCCTCGTTTAGAACAATGCAGGTGTAACCTTTCGCTTCCAAAAATCCTTGGTAAAGTCCTAGCTGAAGAGTAAGTGCCGTACCCATCAAACCAACTCGCCCACTGTGTATTCCTTGGCGGTGCAAATCATCGATAACGGCCTGCACTATGTGCAGCACCGGTATGGGGCTCGCCGCTGCGATCTTCTCAAACCACAAATGCACGGTGTTGCAAGGAATAGCTATAACCTTGGCCCCCGCATGCGCCATATGCGCAATAGCGTGATTAATCCATGGCATAGGATCTGCGCCATTATGAAAGTAGGCCAAGCGACGATCCGGTATACGGGGATCATTCCATAATATGGCAGGAATATGCTGTTCGTCGTGTTCCACCGGCGTGATAGCAATTAGACGGCACATAAACACGGCAGCGGCCATTGGACCCATCCCACCAAGAACACCTACAAAGGGGTCTTTAAAGTTTTTATCCACGAAACCGATTCTGAACAAAATTGCTAATTAAGTAGTATAGCCTCAGTTTTAGTTCGTCATTTATACGAAGATGCTCAGCTCACATAAGGGATATCTCTTATGTCCTAAAGAATATTAAGCGAATACGATTTTTCAGAATATTTCATCAACGCGATACCTCGCAAATCCCCCACTTTATTCTTTAGGAAAAATTATGAAATTCATGGAGATGGCTGCGCTATCCGCATCGCTGGCTTTCACGGTCACGAGTGCCAGTGCTGGCACTACATTCGACGCGGTTAAAAGCAAAGGATACGTGCAGTGCGGCCTTTCTACCGGGACCCCGGGCTTTTCGGTCGCTGACAGCAAAGGGGAATGGTACGGATTCGACGTTGATATGTGCAAAGCGGTGGCCGCTGCCATGTTCGGCGATGCCTCCAAGTTCAGAGGCACGCCTTTAAGCCCTCAACAACGGTTCACGGCGCTGCAGTCGGGCGAAATCGATCTGTTAACTCGCACAGTGACCGCGACTATGGCACGCGATACCACATTGGGGCTAACCAGTACTGGCATTAATCATTACGACAGTCAGGGCATACTGGTAAATAAAGGCCTAGGCATCAAAAAAGCAGCGGAACTAGGCGGAGCGGCGGTCTGTGTGCAAACAGGAAGCACGACAGAATTGAATCTGGCAGATTGGTCGCGTGCACAAAAACTGGATCTCAAAACGGTGGTCGTGGCCGATGTCCAGGAGGGGGTACGAGCCTTCGTAGGAGGCCGCTGCGATGCATTTACCAGCGATAAATCACAACTTGCATCTATTCGAACCACACTCGACAAGCCTGACGAATACGAAATCTTAGCCGATGATCTGTCGAAAGAACCCAATGGCCCTATGGTCCGTCAGGGGGATGACCAGTGGTTTAACGTGGCGCGCTGGACGCTCAACGCGATGCTCGAAGCCGAAGAGTACGGCATCACGTCCCAAAACGTCGATGAAATGATGACAAGTAGCAATCCAAATGTACAGCGCATTCTAGGTGTGACAGGCGAGTTGGGCAAAGGCGCCGGACTCGACGATAAATGGGCGTATAACATCATCAAACAGGTCGGCAACTACGGGGAGAGCTTTGCTCGCACTCTGGGTAAAGATACGCCGATGAACCTTGAACGCGGTCTGGACGCTCAATGGAAGGACGGTGGCCTCATGTATGGATGGCCATTACGTTAGGCTAACGCATGCAAGCTTGATGTGTTTTTTCGCTGATGGACTAATACTCGGGATGGTTGGCGCGCCAATTGAAGGTCGTAACAACCATTCGCAGCTATAGTGTAGTAGTCGCCGCAAAATCCACAATACACCTTGTAAAGTCAGCGATCACTCTATATGGTTTCGCCAGAAATCGCAATAAGCACCCGAGCGATTTCACTGCCTTCTGCGCATAAGCTGTGAGACAAATAGCCTGGAAAGCTCACGCTGTCGTAACGGGCTAATACGACACGATGCTTGTCGAACTGAACACGCACGCTACCTTCGAGTACAAAGATCACCTCCTCTCCACCGTGAGCTGCAGATTCTTGCCCACCTTGTTTGCTAACTTGCACCATCATCATGGACAGCCGGCTATCATGCCCGCCAGCAAGCAGTGTTTTGTGGTGGCCATCTTGTTCTAACGCCTCGGAACCTTCAACCTGTTGCGCTCCTGCTGCGCGCGTCACGCGAACTTCATCCTTCGGATTGCCTTCACCCAACAGAAGCGACAGACTGGTGTCCAAAGCAACTGACAACATATGCAACGTCCCAAGCGACGCAGATTTTTCTCCGCGTTCGATACGAGAGAGATGGCCCTTATCTATACCGGCGCGCGCTGCAACGCTGGCCTGAGTCAGCTTTTTCCGCCGACGTGCGGAGCGGATCCGAAATCCGATCTGGCGCACATCGGGAAGATCAAAATTAGTTTGAGTACTTTTAAGCATGAGCAGCATCGTAAATCTCAGAGCCACAATTGTATGCCAGGCATTCAAGACGGTAGACCAAGCGCTTTGCACATAGCAGGCCCACATGAACTTGCGACACCGCGACAAGGGATTTTCTGCGACATATAGGGAAAAGCCTTATATCCCCTACTCTCAGTCAGGTTAAACTTGGACAACTAGTTGACCTATGGACATTTGATGTCCGAAGTATATCTATCGGGAGTCGGACGATGCAGCAATACAGTACGCAGGAAAAGGACGCGTTACGAAAACGTGTTGATCGTGAAATCGAAGAGCGCTCTGCGCCGACCGAGCAATGGAATACTGCTCAAAAAATGGCACTCGCATGTCGCATGTTGGCGGCCCAAGGGCATTGGAGCAGCGGGTTAGCCGGGCAATTTACTACGCGAGGCGATCAGCCTGGTACGTTTTGGACATTGCCTTTCGGCGTTGGCGCAGACGAAGCACAAGCCAGTGAGCTAATACTGATTGACGAGGACCTCAACGCGCTTGATGGCAAATCGTTGGCGAATCCCGCAAACCGATTTCATATTTGGGTATACCGTCATCGTCCGGATGTGCAATGTATCGTGCACACTCATCCACCTGCCACATCGGCTCTGTCAATGGTTGGTGAGCCATTGGTTGTTGCTCATATGGACGCAACACCTTTCTTCGACGACTGTGCTTACTTGCCTGCATGGCCTGGCTTACCCATTGGCGACGATGAGGGTGAGATCATCTCAGAGGCATTGGGCGACAAACGTTCCATCCTTCTGGCCAACCACGGGCTGCTTACTGTCGGAAAAACAATCGAAGAAGCCTCCGTCATGGCTCTTTGGCTCGAGCAAGCTGCAGCCATGCACCTCAAGGCACGTGCCATCGGACCTGTTATACCCGTACCGGCCGACCTTGCTCGCGAATCGCATGACTTCCTGGTCAAGCCCCGGATTCTGGAGTTGACCTTTGCCTATTTTGCGCGCCGCGTGCTGCGTGAAACGCCTGACTGTCTTGTCTAATAGGATCTCACAATGCAACGTCGTAAATTTTTGACCCTTGCCGCAGGCACCGCAGGTGCCGCCATCGCCGCGCCCGCGATAGCGCAAAGCACACCCAAAATCAGCTGGCGCATGCCCAGCAGCTTTCCCCGATCTCTCGATACGGTTTGGGGTTCAGCCGAAGTCATCGCTGAGCAGGTATCACTTCTGACAGACGGAAAATTCACGATTAGGCCTTTCGCAGCGGGAGAGTTAGTGCCACCGTTGCAGGTTCTTGACGCAGTGCAGAACGGCACTACGGAATGCGGGCATACGGCCGGTTTTTATTATCTAGGAAAAGAGCCTGCTCTTGTTTTTGACACAGGAGTACCGTTTGGCCTGACTCCTCGTCAACAAACGGCTTGGCTTACCTACGGTGGCGGAAAGGAGCTGATGGAGGAACTCTACGGAAAGTTTAACGCCATCGTCATACCGTGTGGTAACACAGGCGCCCAAATGGGCGGCTGGTTTCGCGACGAAATCAAGAAACCTGAAGATTTTAAAGGTTTGCGGATCCGCACCCCCGGCATGCTTAGTATGGTGTACCAAAAACTGGGTGCAATTCCTCAGCAGATTGCCGGCAGCGATATCTATCCAGCTTTGGAGAAGGGATCGCTCGATGCCGTCGAATGGGTCGGCCCCTACGATGACGAGAAGCTCGGGTTTGCTAAAGTTGCGAAGTATTATTATGGGCCAGGCGTGATGGAACTGGGTGCTAATTTGGCATTCAATGTCAATCGCGACAAATGGGCTGAGCTGCCATCTCAATACCAAGCGGCTCTTCGCGCCGCCTGTGCCATTGCCGCTAGTGATCTGCTTGCCAAGTACGATGCAAAAAACATTCATGCACTCAAACTGCTGGTAGGCGAAGGTGTAAAACTAAAGTCTTGGCCGCGAGAGGTAATGGATGCCATGCAAAGTGCAACACGAGAAGTACTAAATGACTACAGCGCGAAGGACAAAAACTTTGCCAAAGTGCTGACCTCTTGGCGAGCCTTCCGTGACGACCAGCTTTTGTGGGCTAGTGTTAACGACGGTGCTGCAGCAAGCTACCTGATGGCCACACGTAAGCAAGGCTTGTAGCCTCTATTTCCTCAATACAGCATCCCGGGCGTCTTCGTTATCTGCCACTGTGCCGGCATTATCTGAAGCACGCTACGGGCTGTATTCAGCACATTACACAATCATGAAAACTCTTCTTGAGTTATCGCGGCTGATTGACGCCGTCAACATATTTGTCGGGCGGACTGTCAGCTGGCTGATTCTTGTCGCCGTTATCGTCAGTGCTACCAATGCGCTGGTTCGTAAGTTGTTCAGCATAAGCTCTAACGCTTGGCTGGAGCTACAGTGGTATCTGTTTGGTGCCGTGTTTCTTTTGATTGCGGGTTACACGCTGCTAAAGAACGAGCACGTGCGGGTAGACGTTTTATCGCAGCGGTTTTCTCCACGCACGCGCGTCAGGATCGAAATCTTCGGCGTACTGCTGTTCATATTGCCTGCGTCCATTGTCATCATGTGGTTGTCATGGCCAGTTTTCATGGACGCATTTATTAATAACGAACAATCCTCAAACGCTGGCGGTCTGATTAGGTGGCCAGCCAAGTTGTTAATTCCTGTCGGCTTTGCGCTCTTGGTGGCCGCTGCCTTTTCCCATCTGATTAAGTGCGTTGGTTATCTGCGCGGCATGTGCGCAGACCCAACGCAGACTGCTAATAGCGAGTCCAGCGAGGAGCACCTAGCTGAAGAAATCAGTCGCATTGCGGTGGAACGTGAACAAACTCCTCCGAACAGGAAAGCCTGATTATGGAAGCCATTTTTCTGGCAAATATTGCGCCTATCATGTTCGGCGTTCTGGTCGTATTGTTAGTGCTAGGTCTTCCCGTCGCATTCTCGCTAGCGGCCAATGGCATGCTGTTTGGCTTGATTGGCATTGAAATGGGCTTGATGCCGATAGAGCTCTTCCAAGCTCTACCGCAGCGGGTGTTCGGTGTCATGGCAAACGATACGTTGTTAGCAGTGCCGTTCTTTACCTTTATGGGCTTGATCCTTGAACGCTCAGGAATGGCAGAAGATTTGCTCGAAACTGTAGGCCAACTGTTTGGGCCTCTGCGTGGCGGGTTGGCAATTGCTGTGGTGCTGGTAGGTGCGTTGCTGGCGGCCACAACCGGTGTGGTTTCAGCCTCCGTCATTTCAATGGGGCTTATATCCTTGCCAATCATGTTGCGCTACGGCTATGACCGCCGTCTGGCAACCGGCGTTATTGCCGCTTCTGGCACACTTTCCCAGATTATTCCACCATCGATCGTGCTTATTGTTCTTGCCGATCAGCTGGGTCGCTCCGTCGGCGACATGTACAAAGGGGCTTTCCTTCCAGGCGCGCTCCTCACGGGGCTATATATTCTGTACGTAGTTGTAGTGGCAATAGTGCGACCAACAGCTGCACCAGCAATCCCGCCTGAGGGCCGCACATTCGTCGAGCCAAGCGGTAGCCATGGCATCCCCTCTTTACTTGCTCTGATGACTATTGCTGTGGCCACTTCAGTAATTAGCGCAAAATTGCTGTTGCCCGATAACACTCATGTAGACGAACAGATTGTAAGCGGCGTGTTGGTCTGGGGCTCCACTGCTTTCATCTGTGCGCTTTTGAATAAATATCTGCGACTAGGCCTACTGTCGCAAATTGCCGAGCGAGTAACGTTCGTAATGATCCCGCCGCTAGCGTTAATTTTTCTGGTGCTAGGTACGATTTTCATAGGTGTGGCGACCCCAACCGAAGGAGGAGCAATGGGCGCAATGGGTGCGCTAATCATGGCAGTTCTCCGGCGACGTCTAAATTGGTCTCTGCTTCGTCAAGCCGTCGACAAGACCGCATCACTTACCTGCTTCGTAATATTTATTTTGATCGGTTCATCAGTTTTCAGCTTGACGTTCCGTGCGGTCAATGGCGACTTGTGGGTAGAGGCGCTGCTAGCAACGTTGCCAGGTGGCGAGATGGGCTTCTTGATCGCAGTCAGTATTTTGACGTTTGTGCTCGCATTTTTTCTGGATTTCTTCGAGCTCGCGTTTATTATTGTGCCGTTGATCGGTCCTGTTGCCGATAAAATGGGGATCGACCTGATCTGGCTGGGTGTACTACTGGCTGTCAATATGCAAACATCATTTATGCACCCACCATTTGGCTTCGCATTATTTTATTTGCGGTCCGTAGCACCAAAGAAAGACTACAAAGACAGGGCTAGTGGCCAAATGATTAATAGAGTAACCACCGGCGAGATCTACTGGGGTTCCGTTCCATTTATCGTATTGCAGATCATTATGGTTGTCGCGGTACTTTTGTATCCCGGCTTGGTAACTCATTACAAGACCGGCCGCCCTGAAGTAGACATTGACAAGGTGGAAATTGACACATCTTCGTTTAGCAACTTCGGCAGCATTAACCCTGGGAATCTAACTAACGATGCAAAGTCAGGCTCATCTCTCACGCCAGATTTGAACGCTTTGTTTGACTAAGCTGACATCTAAAAAACCACCCCAGGTTAAGGCCCGGTAACAAGCACCCCAGAACGGTCAACAAGGTATTAAAAAAGTCAGGCTGATTTTTTCCATCTACATATATTTAGATGCAATTTAAATCGCGCTAAAAGTATTTATTACTCTATTCTGCATAAAAGCATATTGCAGTTGTTTTAGTCTGTTCTCCGCACTCGAACAGGAGACGTTCATGGTCGAAAATCAGTCATTCAATCCAGAGCTGTTCAAGGCAAAGGCACGTGACACATGGAACGCAGCGGCGCGTGGCTGGGACGAACACACGCCTCAAATTCATGACTGGCTCGCCGATCCGACCCAGCGCATGCTTGATCTGGCAAGCATAAAATCCGGTTTCCATGTGCTCGACGTTGCTGCCGGAGCAGGAGACCAGACACTGAGCGCAGCAGAACGCACCGGTCCAACAGGCAATGTGCTGGCTACTGATATCTCACCGGCTATTCTTGAGCTTGCTGCCGCAAATGCACGAAAGGCTGGGCTTAATAATATTGAGTTTAAAGTGGCTGACGCTGAAAACCTTGATTTGCCAGCGGAAAGTTTTGACGCGGCAATCTGTCGGCTTGGTCTAATGCTCTGCCCTAACCCCGCCAAGGTGCTGGACGGCGTGCACCATGCTTTGAAGCCAGGTTCAAGAGCCTGTACTTTGGTGTTCTCGCAGCCCGATAAAAACCCCAGTGTAGGGATTTTGATACAGCTTGCCCTGAAGCATACAGGCTTGACGCAAGGCGATCCTTATCAGCCTGGTGGGTTGTTCAGTCTCAGCAAACCAGGCACCATTGACGAGCTGTTTACCCGCGCAGGCTTTCAGGAAGTGAGTACCACTGTGCTATCTGCACCGTTTAATTTGCCGTCTTCCAGTGCGTATATGAAGTTCATGCGAAGCTCAGCCGGGCCTATTATTCAAATGCTGAGCAAACTTGGCGAAACAGAAAGAAATGCGGCCTGGAACGAGATGGAAGAAAGGCTAAATATTTATAACGTTGCCGATGGCTGGCAAGGCCCGAACGAGCTATTGTTGACAGTGGGCCGTGTACAACATTGAAAGCAGTAGTCTGGGACGGTGGGTCGCGTATGTATGACAATGCAGGCAGTAGCCATAGACGGTGGGTTCCATAGAACACTAAACGCAGTAGCCGCAGACCATAGGTTCCATAGAACACTAAAGGCAGTAGCCAAAGACAGTCGCTCGCGTATAAGCTTGATGGCTGTAGCCAGATTTAAATCAGACTGTTAAAACAGCCCGATGAACCCGTACGATGCTGATGACCAACCGGTCTAATGATCGGGCTCAGCCGACGGGAACAGCAGATTCGCAATCATCTCATTATCAATCACTTCGCCAGCCACCGTACGCGAAAGAATCTCTGCCCCAAGCGCCTGTAATGAAAACACCATATCGGGCCCGACCCGCTTTATTTTCTTGAGGTGAGTGGTGGTATTGGCCAGTGCGACAGTTTGTGTTTTTTCACTGCACACTTCTTTGGCTGCCAAAATAATGAAGGCATTTTCAGAGTCGTCGCTGCGCAATGCCATAATGTACAGCGCGTCGTGAGCGCCTGCCGCCTCCAACACGGCAGTATCGGTTGCGTCACCTTCGATCAGATCAGCATCTTCTGGGTAACCGTGTGTACTTTCAGGGGCAACGATAACAGTCACTTCGTGTCCGCGTGCACGCAGCGCTGCGTAAACGTTTTGAGCAAGAGGCGTTATGCCTGCAATGATAATGTGTTTTTTTCTCATGGGAGTAGGTGCTTTGCCTTTGACCAGTCGCCGTAAATTGCCACCTATGATTGGGCCGGCAATGGCACTGATGGAGGTGGCGAAAATACTGATGCCAAGAATGATGATTGATGTAGTAAAAAGCCGGGATGCGCTGGTATGTGGGGTTATATCGCCAAAGCCGACTGTGGACATGGAGACAATTGAAAAATAAAACGCCGTAACCACGTCCGTAATCGGCGGCTGAAACTCCTGCCCAAGATAGAGGGCGCCAAATACTGCATAAACAAGCAGTGAAGCAATGGAAACCAAGGCAAACAAGCTGCCAGCGGCCAGACTAGAGCGGTCGAAGCGTCGCCAATACACGACCAACATAACCGCCAAGACAATGGTGTAGGCGATTAAGTCACCGTGCCCGTCTGAACGCCATATAAAAAAACCAGCAGTACTCACCAATAAAAGCAGGGACACTGTCCATGCTATGCGTGCCTTAAAGATGAGCCCGGCCGCCATGATCTGCAAGCCAATGCCCAGCATCAACCGTGGCACCTCCACCAGACCAAATGAGCTTATGAATACATTAAGGCTATCGCTGGTCAGCCACTCGTTCCAGGAGTGTGGTCGCAAGGCGTAAACAGCGGAGACGCCCGGCTGCAATAAAGTGTATCCATTGAACGCGACCAGAATGGCCAGCAACCAATGCAAAGGCAGTGACTCGTGTATGCGCTTAATTTGATTGCGCACCAGCATTAACTTGATTCGAAAACTGGACGCACCCGACACGGGTTGGGCAGCGCTGATGCCAGTAGCCGATTTAGTCTTGGTCGTACTTGGCGTAGCATTTGACGGCATAGCGGTTGGCTTTTACGTAGAGAGTTTTAAGCTCGCATAATAACAAGCCTGACTGTGCCTGGGGTGAAACAGTGTTATGGGCCCAAGTGTCTTCATTGAGCGTCGAGCAGGCCTTAGGTGTGCTGAACAAAACGTTAACCAATAGCCTGGCGTATTCTTGAGCAACCAATCAGCCTCCTGCGCCAAAAAATGAATACTTCCGACCGTAGGCTGTTGCCCTGAAGACGGAGGCATCATTTTAATGACCCGAAGAGTACAAAATACTTAGGCGACGAGTTCTACCTTGCCTGTTTCAAGATCATAAAGGCCGCCTACAATTTTGAGCGTACCGGCCTCAACCGCCTTACTCAGTATAGGGGTCGCCTTTTGCAGCTGCTGAACGTTGTGCTTAATGTTTTGAAGCGTAGCCGCCTGAAGCAAGGTGCCTTTATGCGGCTGTTCTGCAGCGGCACGCACAGAAGGTGCAATCGCCGTGACGATGGTCTGAATGTGCCCAGGAAACTCGGCCTTTTTTTCGACTGCGCTGACTGCTGCACTAACGGCGCCACAACTGGTATGCCCCAGCACCATAATAAGTGGGGAGCCCAGCACCGCAACACCATACTCCAGGCTTGCCAGAAGATCGTTGGTTACGTAGTTGCCCGCCACCCGCGTCACGAACAGGTCGCCCCTTTCTTCATCAAAGCATAGTTCAGGGCCAACGCGCGAATCGGCACAACTCAAAATGCAAGCGTAAGGGTTTTGACCGCCGGCCAGTGCTGCGCGCGTTGAGGCGAAGTTGCGCTCTTGTGTCTTGCCCGAGATATATCGCTCATTCCCACCCATTAATCGTTTAAGCGCCTCATCGGGTGACAGCGCGTTTCCGGGTTTGGGGGGTTCTTTCGCGTAAGCGGTGGGGGCAACGGCAGACATGCCAAACAAGGAAATAGCCCCTATCATGCCGAGGGCGGCACGCCTGGATGCCGATGCCGGAGCATTACTTACCGTAGCGTCTTGTACACACAATTGGCACATGATTTTCGTCTCCTCTTGTTAGTTGTATCTGAAGATTACTCTGTGATTAATAATGAAACAATCAATATTTTCAATTAACTAGAGATATAAACGCGTTACTTCAGTAGGCCTGCATACCTATAGTTGAAAAGACTTGTGCGTCACGGAATGTAATGGTTTGATATACACACCCTCAGGAGATGAACATCATGCCAAGCGAAGGTTTCAGACAAAACACGATCAAGCGCTGTTTGCGTGCTCGAGGTACACCGCTGCTCCCGGGCTCTTGTGCCATAGTATTCGCGTTAGGGCTGAGCCTTGCATCATCTTCTTATGCGTACGAGCCTGTCGTAAACGCCGGCACCAACCCTGCTTTAGATGCCATCGCGCTAGCTGATAATGGCCTTAGCACCGCGCTTGCCGCCCTGCCTAAGCTTGTGCAGGACACGCTGGATCGCAGTGGTGTTCCAGGTGCAGCGGTGGCGGTTGTGCATAACGGCGTGACCGTTTTTGCCCAAGGCTTTGGCGTACTAAAAATGGGCCAATCCGAAAAAATAAAGCCCTCTACGGTATTTCAGATTGCCTCCATATCCAAATCGTTAACGGCCTCGGTGATTGCCGTGGAGGTCACGAAAAAGGTGGTGTCATGGGATGACGCCGTGGTGCGTTACCTTCCAGGGTTCGAGATGAAGGAGCCTTACGTTACCGCGCATGCAAGCATCGGCGACTTTATGGCCCACCGCAGTGGCCTGCCCTTCGCAGCGGGTGACGCGCTCGAAGATTTGGGCTATGACCGCACGCAGATAATCGAGCATATGCGACAGGTTCCGCTTGATGCGTTCCGCACTTCATACCACTACGCCAATTTTGGCACCACAATCGCGGGCGAAGCGGTAGCGGCCGCCGCGAAGTTGCCTTGGGAAGATCTGGCAGAACAAGCCTTGTTTAAACCCTTGGGCATGCAATCTACCAGCGCACGGCATGCTGATTACCTTGCACACTCAGATCGCGCTGTCTTGCATACGCTCAAAGACGGGAAATTTCAGCCACTTTATGATCGCACCCCGGATGCTCAGGCACCGGCCGGCGGCGTATCCTCAAACGTACTGGATATGGCACAGTGGATGAAATTTCTGCTCGCTAATGGCAAACACAATGCTGAACCACTGGCCTCAGCCGAGTCTTTAGTGGCCGCGCTGAGCCCGCACGCATTTAGTGGCCAACCCGTTACGCCTTCTACGCGGCCCAGTTTTTACGGTTACGGTTTTAATGTTGGCGTTAATGCCAACGGGCGCACCTCATTCGGCCATTCTGGCGCTTTCCTGCTGGGAGCAGCCACCGCGTTTCAAATTCTTCCATCTGCCGATCTGGGCATTGTGGTGCTCACTAACGGAGCACCAGTTGGTGTTCCAGAAAGCATTAACGCCAACTTCATGGATACAGTGCAGTTCGGTAAACCGCTA
Organism: Pusillimonas sp. ANT_WB101; assembly: GCF_008369125.1. NCBI lineage: Bacteria > Pseudomonadati > Pseudomonadota > Betaproteobacteria > Burkholderiales > Alcaligenaceae > Pusillimonas > Pusillimonas sp. ANT_WB101. The sequence goes on from NZ_VOAY01000001.1 coordinate 1,513,042, forward strand.
CGCGATTGGTATGCTGGATATCATGATCACATGATGGGTTTTTTTAGCCCCGAAGGCGATCTGGTTGACGAGAAGCCACCGGTTAATCCACAACCAGCCCAGCCGCTTGAAACCTACACGGGTCAGTACGAAAGCCCTTACTTTGGCCCTGCCGAGATCACGCTGGAAGGCAATAAGCTGGTACTCGCCATGGGCCCTGCCAAGCACCCAATGCCCATAAGTCACTGGAACGGCAACACCTTTGCAGTTATGCCGCTCAGTGAAAACGCACCCACCGGGTCACGCTCATCGGTCGCCTTTACAGTGGAGCAAGATAAGGTCAACGGCTTCACGGTGAATTATCTAAACCAGAATGGTCTCGCTATTTGGCACAAGACCCACAGACAATGAAACGCCTTGCTGATTTTATGATTGTTGCTTTTGATGGAAGAAAGGTGCGACTTCATAACGTCGCCTCTGTTACGAAGCAACAGCTAGAAACATTGCAGCCTTATTTAAACGAAAAAGAAGTACGCCATCTTCAGGCCGCAAAAAAACAGGGGTACTCAGTTACCCAGCAGTTTGTTTTTGCCGTAACGGCAGACAATACGTATCGTGCTTCACAATTACTGGATATGCTGGAAACCACATTAAAATCGGATAGTGAAGAAGGCGGTTGAGATGGCCGCTTCGGCCATTGCCTGGCAGCGTGCACAATACGGAGCACGCGCACAATGTCACCCACCAAGTCATAAACTAAAATGTAGTTAGCGTGTACGACCAGCTCGCGCGTGCCAGCCATACGCCCTGACCGATCTCAGCCGGGATAATCGGCCAGGCTACCAGCTTTTCTTTCGAACAATTCATCAAGGGCCATCGCGGCCACCGGAATGTCGGCTTCGATGTAATTGTAAATTTCGTCCCGGTCTTGCGCTGCCTCTGGTGTCCAGAACAGCTTCATTATTCAGAGTCAAGGCGACGGCGAGTGGCTGCACGTTTTGCTGCAAACTTAGCGTCGACATCAGCAGCGGGGATCAGATTGCCAGCATTCGCTGAGTCTATGCCCATTTGTACCTGACGACGAAACCAGGCGTCGTGCTCAGACGCGTCTTGCTGCTGTTGCACATAGTCGCGCATGAAGTCACGCAGTAGCTGCGCCCCGGTGCGGTCACGGGACTTAGCCGCTGCGGCGAACTCGCTTTTGAGATCTTCTTCAACCCGAAAGGTAAATGTTGCTGTCGCTGCGATCATTATTTAACCCACATGTGTTACACAGTACATACAGAATAACACGATATAAAGACACTGTGAATGGCTTATGGCATTGGGTCGCCATCCGAACTCCTGCCCATTGCCGTGCATACGTGTCATCATTCGATAATGCTTTGCATGGCCGCAGCACTGTCATGCCCAAGCAGCCACACCCGATCCAGTTACCACAATACCTATAGGGTTATGGTGATTAGCGAGCCGGAGACACTCCTACACTGAACCTTACCGATCACGGTTCCATCCGCAAGCCATGGATGAAGAAAGATTTGGCGATCGCACATGCTACCCAGCACGTCAGACGGCTTGCCCTAAAGCAAGGACAATGACATGAAGCCAGAAAGCCCCAAAAGCCCACCCCGCACTGCGGATGAGTTGCACGATATCGAGGAAGAGATGCTGGACGAAGCCAGCATGGAGTCGTTTCCGGCCAGCGACCCGCCTGCCTGGATATCTCGTCGTCCAAGGGCTGATGCCAAACCTGCCGTAGCACCGACTTCATCAATCCCTGACACTGTCAAAAAGAAATCGCCGTAGGGACCAGACTCGATGGCACTCGGTGGCAAGACGGATAACAAAGCCAAGCTTTGCAATCGACTAATCTCAGTGACATAATGGTTTCTACACATGCAACGCCATCGTTTTCAGTAAGCGGGCAAAAACTGCATGTTTGGGCGCAGGCCGACTCTATTTACTCTCCTCTACGCCTTCTCAACCACGCATAGCTTGCGCTGTGCCGGTAAGCCCTGTTCGTACGGCAAAAAATCGTTGCCGAGCTATTCGTCCGAGTGAGCCGCACTCCGCACGCTGGCAAAGCGGAGAAGAACCATGAGCATCCGTCATACCTCTTTACACAAACCCATCGTCATAACTACGGGGGGTGTGGGATGACCACGCCTATTGAAGACTACGCATTGATCAGCAACTGCTGCACGGCAGCACTGGTCGGGCGCGACGGGGCGATAGACTGGCTTTGCTTGCCGCGATTCGATTCAGGCGCATGTTTCGCCAAGTTGCTCGGAAAGCCTGAACACGGACGCTGGCTAATCTGCCCGGAAGCCGAGGTTAAACAAACACGACGCCGTTATCAGGATGGAACACTCATCCTGGAAACCGAATTTGAAACCAGCGAAGGCGCGGTAAAACTGATTGACTTCATGTCGCTATCCAATGAGTGTTCAGAAGTCGTTCGTATCATGGAGGGTATGCGCGGGCAGGTAAAGCTGAGCATGGATTTGGTCATCCGCTTTGACTATGGCTTGATCGTTCCGTGGGTATGGCAAACAGAACACGGCTGGCAAGCCACGGCTGGGCCTGACACGCTGGAACTGCACACTGACGTGCCCACTTCTCGCGACGCAACCCGCATCAAAGCAGAATTTACCGTTAGTAAAGGGCAGCGTAAATCGTTTGTACTGGCGTACCATGCCTCTCATCTTGGCTCTTCACCCACGGCAGACGCTGAAAAAACGCTGGAAGAAACAGAACAAGAGTGGCGCACCTGGTCAGACCGCTGCACCTATAAGGGCCGCTGGAAAGCAACAGTATTGCGCTCGCTGCTCACACTAAAGGCACTTACCTTTAAACCCACCGGCGGTATTGTTGCGGCACCCACTACATCATTGCCCGAACAACCGGGCGGTGTACGAAATTGGGATTATCGATATTGCTGGGTACGCGATGCCACGTTCACGCTCAATGCCCTGCTGGCCGCCAATTATCAGGATGAGGCTGTGGGCTGGCGAGAGTGGCTGATACGTGCCGTGGCGGGCGATCCCGAAGACTTGCAGATCATGTATAGCATTACCGGGGTAAGGCGTCTGGAAGAAATGGAGCTGGACTGGTTGCCTGGCTATGGCGGCGCCGCGCCTGTGCGCTCAGGTAACGCTGCTTCTAAACAGTTTCAACTAGACGTGTACGGTGAAATCATGGATACCATGCACCTGGCGCGTAGCGCTGGTCTGCATCCAGGCCCCCATGCCTGGGAGATCCAAAAGGCTTTGCTGGATTTTTTGGAGTCGAACTGGCAAAACCCTGACGAAGGTATCTGGGAAATACGGGGCCCCAGGCGTCAGTTTACCCACTCCAAGGTAATGGTCTGGGTGGCCTTCGACCGTGCCATCAAAGATGCAGAGCAATTCGGGCTTGAAGGGCCTGTATCACGCTGGCGCGAGCTGCGTGACACCATCCATGAACACATATGCGCCAAAGGTTTTGATGCACGGCGCAATACGTTTGTTCAGTGCTTCGGCTCGCATCACCTGGATGCAAGCTTGTTGCTCATCCCGTTAGTAGGCTTTCTGCCCCCCGATGATCCACGTGTTTCTGGCACACTTGAGGCGATCGAGCATGACTTGATCTCAGACGGTCTGGTGCAGCGTTATTCAAGCAAAACGCATATTGATAACCTGCCAGGAGGAGAAGGTACCTTTCTGCCCTGCTCTTTCTGGCTGGTTGACAACCTGGCTTTGGTTGGGCGGCACAAAGAAGCTGAGGCGCTGTTTGAGCGCCTGCTGACGCTGCAAAACGATGTGGGCCTGCTTTCTGAAGAGTACGACCCCGAGGGTCAGCACATGCGCGGCAACTTTCCGCAGGCACTTACGCACATGGCGCTGATCAACACGGCGTTGTTGTTATCTGACATAAAGAATAAACCCTCACACCGCAAGCATGATGGCGATCGGCCTGCGGCGGTAGCACGTACCAAGAAATAATAGTCTGGACGCGCGCCTGACATTGCATTAACAGTTCGTCATCATAAATCGAGACCAAATATCAAGGGCTCGAAGGCAAGCAGCGCTCCACACGCAAAATCGTGATCAGTACTGCTGTCTGTACCGTTGAGCCCTAAGCATTGGCATCTGCGCCCTCGAGTTGAAGCTTTTTTAGCGCACCATACTTGCGCAGCTACGCCGGTGTATCGTCAGCTTGCGCCAAGGCGCTCACTTCGGCTGGCGTCAGGTAACGTGATTCGCCCAGCTGCAGGTCGTCGTCCAGGGCGACCGGGCCTATGCGTTCTCGATGCAGGGCCGTCACATGATTGCCCAGCGCTGCGAACATGCGCCTGACCTGGTGGTACTTGCCCTCTTGTATGGTTAGTCGCGCCAGGCGCTCTTCCACACGTTCTAACACGGCAGGTAGGGTGACTTTATCTTCGCCTTCTAAAAGAATGCCAGCCGCAAAACGTTCTTCGGCGTCTTCACTCAATGGTTCTGCCAGCGTAGCGAGATAAACCTTGTCGCAACGATGGCGCGGGGAGATGATGCGATGCGTCCACTGCCCATCATCGGTAATCAGGATTAGCCCTGTGGTGTCTACATCGAGGCGGCCAACTGTGTGCAGCCGATCACGCTTGTCGACGTCTAGCAGGTCCATTACAGGAAGGTGCTGGCTGTTTTTAAGGCTGCACTCATAACCGGCGGGTTTGTTCAGCATGATGTAGCGTAGCCCGATAATTTCAAGCGTTTCGCCATCCCATTGCACCTGATCGCCCTCCCGCACAACAAACGTACCCCGCTTGACCACTTCGCCGTTGACGGTAATTTCGCCCCTGGCCAGGGCAGAACGCGCCAGCGAGCGTGTCAGGTCGGAGCTTTCGCAAAGATACTTATCCAGACGCATTCGGATTCCATGAAGATTAATTGGTGATTAACTGATGACTAATAGCGCTGGCATAACGCCAGCAGAAGCCGTTTTCGCCTCTTCGAGACAGTCGCTATTGGACCAGAAAAACATATTGTCGCCCATTCCAAGCACGAAAAGAAAATATAGGGTAAACTCTCATTCTTCAGACGCGGGGTGGAGCAGTCTGGCAGCTCGTCGGGCTCATAACCCGAAGGTCACAGGTTCAAATCCTGTCCCCGCAACCAAACATCGTGTTAGTGCTTTGCCTGATCGATAATGCATCATCTTATCGATCTGGCAACCAGAGCAAACGCCGTATCCAGCCAAAGCATTAAAGGCGCCAGCCTCATGCTCAACGGCACTAAAAACCCCACATTATATTTCGAAGACCCAATCCACGGTCAGTGTTTCGCAATCGCTGTCACCAACGCACGGTTAGACCTTGGCAATTGCCGTCACCAACGCACGATTAGGCCGTCGCAGTCACCGACGCCAACACACCGATAGTCCTTGGCAGTCACCGACGCCAACGCGCGGTTAGACCTCCTCAATTGCTGTCACCAACGCGAGCGCTAAATCTGTCTTATCATGGAACGCGCTGTCTCAGGCTGCGGCATAGGTATGTGCGCAGCATATTTCGTTCGCTCTTTCTTTAACTGAGCTGAGCATTGACGTATTGAAAAAGCCTGCGTGTTATGAACACTATTCTTTTCGCCACTGATCTTTCCTCTGAGTCTGAACTTGCTCAGCAACGCGCCCAGCAGTTGTCAGCTTTCTTTAACGCCAAACTCCGTACCGTGCATGTGCCAGAGCGCACAAACAAACCGCTTCAAACAACACCTACTAGCGCCAGCAGTGCGGCGCCTGACGACCGCTGCATGCCAATGGAAACTATGCCGGGCGATGCGTGCGAGATCATTACGCGTCTGGCGCAAGATGTCGATTTGCTCGTGCTTGGTCAACCTCGTCGTCGCACGGCAGGCGAACTGTTTACTGGCACCACGGGCGAGCGCATTATCCGACAAGTAAAAGCACCCGTGCTCGTGGTGAAAACCCCTGCTGCCGGCGTGTATCGTCGCATATTGGTAGCCGTTGATGTATTGCACCGACCTGCAGACATTCTGCGGATGGCCAAGGCAATTGCCGATGTTTCCACACACTGCGAGGTGGTCTACGCCTATGACTCCCCCGAGTTGAACATGATGGTGCAGGCATCGACGTATACGATGGCAAACGTTAGCCAACACATGGCCGACCAGCACAGCGAACTGAACAAACAGCTTCGAACAGAAATGACGAAAGCCGGCCTCAGAGGACGCACCAGCCCAGTCCAAATTGAAACCAGCCCGGCAGCCACCATTATCGCGCTCGCTGAGCGGCTTGACGCTGATCTCATTATTCTGGGCAGCCGACGTCCAGGTCTGAAAAGACTTGTGTTGGGCAGCGTAGCCACACAGGTTTTAAGCCGTGCCCAAATAGATGTGCTTATTGTTCCCCCAACAGACGGCGACTGAGCAGTTCGCTGAACCGCTGCGCAAGCGATTGCCGTCGCAGCGACCCCGGCAGGCCCGCTCTTTCTGCAACAGCTCAATCGAGACTTCAGTTGAGGCTAAACGTTAACAAGGCACTACGTCGCAGGATGCAGTGCCTTATTTTCTTGTACGCACGTACTCGTCAGCCGACGAGTACGCTGAAATTACCGTGAACACTATGTCTTCAATCAGCAGCAGTCACCTTAAATGGGTGGGTGGCTATTACGCTGCCAGGACCTGAACCTTTCAGAACGTAGCGCACCAAATACTGCCCTGCTTTGGTCGGTGCTTTCATCTCACCTGGCTCACCCGCATCTAGCGATTTGGGCTCAAAGTACGTAATGTGCCCGCCTACGCGTTTATGGTCAGCAGGGACCAGATCGATGTAGTCTTTATCGCCGGCAGGCCCCGTCCACGTGACTTCAAATTTGGACCCTGCCTCTACGCTATCAGGCACTTTCACGCTTGCCTCAGCGGCCGTAACGGTAAATGGCTGGCTGGCGATCACGCTGCCTGAACCTGAACCTTTCAGAACGTAGCGCACCAAATACTGCCCTGCTTTGGTTGGTGCCTTCAGCTCGCCTGGCTCACCCGTTTCCAGCGGTTTTGTGTAGAAGTACGTGATTTCGCCGCCTATGCGCTTGTGGTCAGCAGGCACGAGATCGATGTAGTCTTTTTCACCGGCTGGGCCCGTCCACTCCACTTCAAACTTGGACCCCGCCTCTACGCTTTCAGGGGCCTTTACGCTTGCCTCAGCGGCTGTAATAGTAAATGGCTGGCTGGCGATCACGCTGCCTGCACCTGAACCTTTCAGAACGTAGCGCACCAAATACTGCCCTGCCTTGGTCGGTGCCTTCAGTTCACCTGGCTCACCCGCTTCCAGCGGCTTTGTGTAGAAGTACGTGATTTCGCCGCCTATGCGCTTGTGGTCAGCCGGCACAAGATCAATGTAGTCTTTTTCACCGGCTGGGCCCGTCCACTCCACCTCAAACTTGGACCCTGCCTCTATGCTTTCAGGGGCCTTCACGCTTGCCTCAGCGGCTGTAATAGTAAATGGCTGGCTAGCTAAAACACTGTCAGCACCAGAGCCACGCAGTACATAGCGCACCAAATACTGCCCTGCCTTGGTGGGTGCCTTCAGCTCGCCGGGCTCACCCGCTTCCAGCGATTTTGTGTAGAAGTACGTGATTTCGCCGCCTATGCGCTTGTGGTCAGCCGGCACAAGATCAATGTAGTCTTTTTCACCGGCTGGGCCCGTCCACTCCACCTCAAACTTGGACCCTGCCTGTACACTTTCAGGCGCTTTCACGCTTGCCTCAGCTGCCGTAACAGTAAAAGGCTGGCTAGCTATAACACTGTCAGCACCTGAGCCACGCAGTACATAGCGCACCAGGTACGGCCCTGGCTTGGTCGGCACCGTCAGCTCGCCGGTTTCGCCGTCTTCCGAGCTTGCAGTGTAAAAATACGTAAGCTCGCCGCCTATGCGTTTATGATCCGCCGGAACCAGATCAACATAGTCTTTTTCTCCTGCCGGCCCCGTCCAGAAAACCGGCAACACGGCGCCCGCCTCAATGGTTTCAGGAATAGACAGGGTTGCAACGGCTTCGGTCACCTCAAGCGGTACAGTCGCCAACACCCGCTTTTTATCTGGCGCCTTTAGAACGTACCGAATCTCAAAATTTCCAGGCTTTGCCGGTGCACGCAGCTCAATCTCGGGCTTTTCACCCGTGTAGGCATAACTTAATTCACCACCGGTACGCTTGAACCCTTGAGGAACCAGATCAATGTAGTCACCCTCATTGGCCGGGCCCTTCCATGTAACGGGAACAAAGCTGCCTGCCTGAACTGTACTGGGTGCAACCAGCGCAACCTCACTATCTGTAACCGGCAACGCTGCCTCTGCGAGCACATGACGCTTATCATCAGTACCACGCCAGATATAACGCACCTTGTATTCACCGGGCTTGCCGGGTGCCCTGACGCTCAGCGGCGAGCCGTCCTTTGTATACGTATATGAAAGTTCGCCGTGTGTGTCTTTGTAGTCGTGGGGCACGATATCAATGTAATCATGCTCTGCATTCGGCCCCGTCCAGCTAACCTGCACATCATCACCTATGGACACGGTTTCATCAGGCGTCAACGTGGCTTTAGGCAGTACCAGCGGCTCTTCTTTTTTCGCCTCTGGCTCAGCCTTTTTCGTTGGCTCAATAACAGTGCTTAACAACGCAGCGCGCAGTTGGTCAGCATTGGATGCCGCCAGGTATTTGCCACCCGTCTTTTCAGCCAGACAGGCCACTTGCTTGCCTTCTGCATCAGTAAGATCAAAACCCACCACATGGGCCGTAAAATCTATACCCTGACTGGCCAGTTCTGCACCAAGCGCACATGGGTCGGCATTGCAGTTTTCGAGGCCATCGGTAATCAGTATGACGGTTGCTTTTTCTTCGGTATAACGCAGTACCTCGGCAGCCTGCTTAACAGATGCGGTCAGTGGCGTTTTGCCCAAAAACTTCATCTTGGCTGCCGCCTGCGCAATGGCCGGGCCAGTGCCCGCCGCTGGCTCGACAATAAGCTCAATGTCTTTGCAATTGCCTTTTTCGCGGTGGCCGTATGCAATCAGGCCCAACTCCATGTCGGCCGGCACGCCTTCAAGAACAGTTGCCAGCGCTTCGCGTGCAATTTGCAACTTGGGCTTGCCGTCTATCTGCCCCCACATGGAACCTGAGGCATCAAGCACGATCATGGCCTGATCAGCCGCCGTTGCGACGTTACTCAATAAGGCTAACAGGCCTACCAGCACAAAGCGTTGCAATAGTCTCATTAATATTTCCTGATTTCCATATGGGTCGATGCTACATGCTCGAGATCAATGGCAGGCATAAAGATGCCTTCTCATCGAAATTTGCAAGTATCTTTTTCTTCAAAGCTTGGGGGTCTATTTCAAAGTCTTTTGCGAAATTACCCAGAGAATTCGTGTGAACAATATAAGACTTAAACAACTCTATACAACCCCTTGGCGGTCCACTGCCATCAAGCTTGGCATGGTCGCCCGTTTTCATGAAGGTATTGGCGTAGTGCACAAACACGTCAACATAACAGGCCTCGTACGCTTGCACGGCCTCTGATTTGTTTCCCATGCCTGCCGACTGCATGCCAACCGCCGTCCCAACTACCGTCGCACACGCAAAAACCGGCGCCTCACCTTTCCCCGCTGTGTCCCAAGCCTTATCCAGTTTCTCTTGATAGGTCTTGCCCACTTTCGGTACTTGGCTACTGGCCGCTTCGCTGCAGCCCGCCAGGATAATGACGGATAGGCTCACTACCAGGGCACTAATTATTGCTTTCATCATTTCATTTAGCGTGCACGCGGCGCCAGCAAGTAAATAAAGTTCCCATAGTAACTAGGGCTCCGGTATTTGCCCCCGTCTAAACGAACGGTATTGCATATCAAAAGTAATGCTATTGCTATGCTCAGACTGGTGTGAACACATACCTACTCGACACAAAACGCACCCGGCACTCTCACAGTAAGCCGATATAGGTTTTCCTATATAGCCCTTCCGACATAGCTTTTTCGTTTCAAACTATTCGTCGCAACTTTGCTGTCGTAACTTTGCTGTCGTAACTTTGCTGTCGTAACTTTTTTGTCGTAATTTTTCCGTCGTATCCCTTCCGACATACCTCATCCGTAGTATCCAGATCGACGTAGCTCTTCAGGGAAGCAACAACGGGTCATACGCGATGCGGGCTCGCCTCCTGCCCAATCACCTACAATGGCGTAACATTGACCACAGCCCTGCATCCTGTACAAACTGGCCGTCTAATGTCACATCGTGATTTCAGTTGCCCGGGCACCGAGCGAGTCCAAGCCTGATCCACGCGCAGAGACCCCCTTATGAACAACAGCGGTACTCTTCTTGCTCTTGGCCACCCGCTGGTTGTCATCCTCATCGCGATTGCTCTGCTGGCGTTATGGCATGGTGACAAGCAACGCTCGCGCTATCTGCTTTTGTTTGGCCTTGGCTATCTGGCTTATGCCCTCGGGGTCACCTCTCAAATCATTATGGTGCCCGCCAATTATGTTGTGAACGTCATCTTCAGTGGCCTGATGTATTTAATTGCGGTCACTATTTTTTCACGAGGCGTCGTCGAGCTTTCGGGCAGCACATATCAATACGGCATACCAGTTGTCATTGTGACCATGGCTATGGCCTGTCGTGCTTAATTTCTGGTGGTGCAACCAGATGGAGCAATGCGCTCATACGTACTGCACGGCGCAGTTTCTATGCTTTTTTTTCATGGTGCCTATCTAGCACGTAATCTGAGCAAGGGCTTGTTGGCCGAAAAAATTACGCTTTACGCTCTGGTGCTGTTTGCGCTTGCCACACCGCCACGAATGCTACTTCAAGGAATGAGATCAAACGACAGCTATGGCTTTGATCAAAGCACCTACTGGGCCGTTACCACTTTATCGATTTATGCATTTTCTCTGGTGTTCTTTCTGGCACTAATCATTACCATTATTCAGCGCCATTATCTCCAAAAGCAAACCAATCTGGAACGGCTCAGCTTAATTAGCCATGATTTGCGAGCGCCTCTTGCAACCATTGCAGGCAATCTGTACTTGCTTCAAAAAACGGCCACTGCCGAGCAAATAGAACACATGAGTGCCATAGAGCGCAGTACCAATTACCAGATGTCGTTAGTCGAAGACATACTCAAGCGAAGGGAAGACAGTTCGTCATTAAGTGTGAGCTTGCACCCCATGCCGGTCGTGCCCTTTCTTGCCGAATTATGTCTGCATGGCCAGGCTTGGTGCCTGCAACACAACATCCGCTTTTCTCTGATCGTACATACGGCCTTGCCTGGCCTGATCCATAGTGACGAACGTCGGCTAAAGCAGTTGTTGCTCAACCTGCTGTCAAATGCCGCGTTGGCCACGCATCAGGGAAGTGTCGCACTGCATGTAAGAAATTTGGGTGATGATCCGGGCTGGGCCCGACTTTACTTTGAGGTTTACGATACCGGCTCGGGCATCGAGGCCCATCATCAAGCCAAGATTTTCGACCCTTACCAACGTTTTGATCTTGAGCGTGAAGGCACTGGCCTGGGCTTGTACATTGCTCAGCGCATCGCCAGTAAGTTGCACGGCAAATTGGAAGTCAACAGTGAGCATGGAAAAGGCAGTTGCTTTTCGTTGACGCTACGAGTTAAGGCCAGCGACATGAACGCGATACAACAAGGCTGGCAGCCAACGGCCACGTTCAATACTGCGCCGGTTAGTACGGTGGGAGCAGTCTCAAGCGTGCAGGAGGACGCTATTTATAACGATGCGGTACCGCACGGGCTACCACGCTGCTACACCGCCCCGCCCTCAAACCTGTGCGAGCAATTGGCCACCTATGCCAAAGAAGGCCGGTATAGCGAGATTGAAGACTGGGTCAGTTCACCATTGGTGCAGAACCCTGAATATCAGGATTTCAGGTCGGCTGTAATTAGCGCACTTGGTCGCATGGATTTCGACAAAATTCACGCGCTTGCCCGCTCACATGCGTGACTTATAAACCCACAATAAAAAATACGTAAATACCAGATATCTCACAAGCGGTACGGCCTGCATGGGCCTTATTGTTCCATTTCGCCGATCTCACTTTGGCAAGCAAGTGTCGGTAAAAAACCCATTCTCGCCTCCGATATACTGCGTGTAACGTAGCAGTGCTTGCTATAGTGTTACTTATAAGTAGCAGCTTTGCCATGCTCAATCATGGCAGCACAGCACATAACAGCATGTGCCACTCTGTTCTCATTCCTTTTTGACGAGGGGTAGATCATGGTAAGTATTCGCAATTTAATGCCTGAAGCCAGCCAACGCCTCATCACAGTGCCAGATACAGCCCCCGTCACAGAGGCCGCTAAAATTCTGACGCGGGGTCGTGCAACGCTGGTCATCGTGTGCAACGCAGCCGGCAAAATGGTCGGGGTGGTCAGCAATGCTGATGTGGTGCGTCAACTAAGCCACTGCGCAGGTTGCAGCTGTACCGAAACCGTCTCGCAAGTTATGACACGCGAGGTAATCTCATGCCACCCCGACGACGAACTGATGACCGTCTGGAACACCATGAAACGCAACGACCTGAAGCAGATGCCTATCGCCAATACAGCGGCAATGCCGCTGGCGCTGCTTTATGCCAACGATGTGCTGCAGGTTTTGCTCAATGAGGTTGAGTACACCGAAGAGCTGCTGCGGGAGTATGTAATGGGGATCGGTTATCACTAGACGTCATACGACGTCAGTAAGCACCTCGTTATGATCTGGTTGACGCGCACCTGCATATCACTGCGCACTGTTAAGCCAGGTCGACCTGCAGATCGCCCTGCTCTTGCCCTTTGTCTCTTTGCACCTTTGCCTCTTACTCATACCGCTTACTCTCGGGGCATTGCGTCGTTGATTTCATTGTAAATTGCTCGCTGCAAACGGGCATGAAAGCCAAAGTCACCCCATTTCCTCCGCTTAAATCGCGCGTCGGGCTTGCCGAACTCTTAAAGATATATATAATAGGCATCTTTAAGAAAGAGATGCGCTCTTTCTGCTTTTTTTGCCCACTGAAGGAAGAAAGATGGAAACAGGAATGCTCAAATTGGCCGGCATGAAAGACGCACAGTGTGCCGAGGTTATCGCCCAAACGCTTAACGCCATAAATGGTGTTAACGACGTAAACGTTTCGTTCTCCAGCAATCGCGCCTCGGTCACGTTTGATGAAACACTGACCTCGCTACCGCTGCTCAAGCAAGCCGTACAACAAGCCGGGTATGAAATCGCCAAACCCAAGCATGGGGAAGACGGCGAATGTTGCGGCGGCTGCGGCGGCAGCTGAATTTTGCCTCAGCAACGTCTTAGCGCGTTTTTGTTCAACACGAACAAATTCACTAACAAGGCGTTTAACTGCTCTCCTGAGTAGGCTTCAGGTTTGACTCGAACAGCACCCCAAAACTGGACATCTATTCCAGGCTTTGGGGTCTTTTTTATCAAAGGCCGCCCGCAGCAGCCGTGGCCGACCGCCCATAAAATACAAATGTTTTAGAATACGGCCTGCGCTCACGCTGGCCTGCTGTATAGCAGCAGCTTATTCCGCAGAGCGCATTTGCATCACCTCGCAATATACCCCCGTGTTTCCTACCTCTGGGTAGAAGCTTTTCATTCGAGAATTTCATGCGCTCGCGCATTCCCTTTTTGCATTATTGGCACCCCTTAACTGCTCTCATCGTGGCGGGCGTGCTCAGCGCGGCATATTTTGGCCTTACTGGTACCGTGTGGGCGGTTACAGGCGAGTTTACGAGGCTGGGCGGGCAACTACTTCACGTTATGGGCATCGATACCACCGGCTGGGCCTACTACAACCTGGTCAAGCTCGACGGCAATACCCTGATGCGCGGCGATGGCTGGATAGTATGGGGCATGTTTACTGGCGCGCTGATCATGGTGCTGCTCAATGACAATTTCAAGATCAGGCTACCTCAGCTACGGCGGCGCTGGGCCCAGGCACTGGTTGGCGGCATTGTGGCGGGCTTCGGCGCACGCATGGCCATGGGTTGCAATCTGGCCGCATTTTTCACAGGTGTGCCGCAGTTTTCCGTTCACGCCTGGGTATTCATCGTGGGTACCGGTATCGGCTCCTTCTTCGGCACGCGTCTCATAACGTTGCGCTGGTGGAAGGGGCGGCCAACCTTGCTCAAGGGCAAAGGAAGCCCTTCAACACGGCCATCACGACGCATTCAACCCGTAGTCGGTGTGCTACTGGCAGTTGCCTATGTCAGCCTGGTGGTTTATTTTTTTGCCTCAGGCCAAAACAGGCTTGGCCTGGGCGCGCTGTTTGGCGCACTGTTCGGCATACTGATAGAACGCGGGCAAATCTGCTTTACCTCTGCGTTTCGCGACTTATGGATGATGGGTCGCGCAGTTATGGCCAAAGCCATTATTGCAGGCATGGCCATTAGCGCAGTGGCCACGATCGCCATTATTGTCATCTTTGGCACTTCTCCCATTACTCAGGTCGTCGCCCCCAGCACATTTGTAGGTGGCGTGCTCTTTGGCGTGGGCATTGTTATGGCGAGCAGTTGCGAAACAGGCATGATGTACCGGCTTATGGAAGGGCAGCTTATGTATGTAGCGGTATTTGCCGGCAATATTATCGGCGCAACACTGCTGGCCTATGCCTGGGATCATCTCGGCATCTATGACGCACTGGTAGCCAGCGGTGCCAAAGTCAACCTGCACAACTACACCGGTGCGTGGGGTGCCATCACAATCACCCTTCTGCTGCTTGGCCTGTTTTACGCATATGTAGCGTTCCGGCAATCGCGGCAGACAGCGAGCCGCACGACTAGCCCCCGCAGCTCGGCACTCGGAGCCCAAGACTATGCAAGCTGACATTTCTCCCGACTTTACGCTCGACCTGCGTGGTGAGTCGTGCCCCTACCCGGTTATTTATACGCTTGAAACGCTTGAGGGTATGAAAAAAGGCGAGCTTCTGCAGGTTATTACAGACTGCCCCGGTTCGTTTCGTAATGTTCCCGAAGAAGCCCGACGACGGGGTTACGTATTTGCCAAAGATCCGGTAAAAAACGGCCAAGAGTTTCTGTTTTACATCATCGCCTGATTTATTGCTTGACCTATTGCCTGGCTTTCTTGTCTGAATCTGGATGGGCTATCGGATGGTCAAGAAAAGTCGCTTCGTGCGATACGACGCCATGACATTTCCAGACAGTGGTGCTGAAAATTAAGGTGCTAACCAGAGCTTTCTACTGCCAGGAGCCGCACTTCATCACGGGCATGCACAGAGTCTATTTTCTGTAACATCTCGGTGTACTTACGCTCAAGCCTGCGACGGTTTAGCGATTTACTCCAGGTATAAACCGGCACTAACTGCCGTGACCCGAAACCATCCACTAGATACAAGCCTTTCGTGCCACTGGCATTTCGGCCGCAAGCGATGTTGCTCAGGCCCACGTCGTTGTAAACGACATGCGCGTCTGCCAGTGCAACAAAAAAAACATCCAGCATCTTGCGCAATTCGGCTGTAAAGCCGTGCGCTGCGACGACTTGCTTCAGATTGGGCGCAATGGCGCCATTTTCATCGACAATTTTCTCCACCATCAGGCCCATTCCGAGTGAAGTCGACGTTACACCGGCAATTCGCGCAATAGGTAGGGGCTGGTTCTTACTGTTGATGCGTGCGGTGACCGTGACACACTCAGAAAACTCAGTGAAAAAGCCGCGATAAATCCCTCCACGGGTAAACCGCACGTGCCATTTTTCGTTCTTTTTTAGGCCTTTGGCATTGGTGCGATGCAAGACCTTCAACAAAAAATGCTGGTTATAGGGGTGCAAATAAACACGCCGCTCACTACCTTGCGCCACTGGCGTGCTGGCCGACAAGTCGAGTATTTCAAAAGGCTGGCGATCCAGCGACGTACAGGCGGGCAAAATCTCACGCACGTAACTGCCATGCATTTTCTGTAGAGGAGAAAAGGTTGTCAGCTTCTCCATATCGAATTCGAGAGGTTTCATATCAGTCGGCTCGTGGGTAGACCAAATGACAGGTCTGCCGATTTCTTCTCGCAAGGCAGCTTATCAATAATTTGTTAAAAAAATATCATGAAAGATTCATAATTTCTTGATAATTGAGTAATTAAAACAAAAGATACGACAAAATGTTGAACACAGGCCACAATACGTAACATTAAGTTAGTTAATTCCCGGTTTTTTGCAGAAGATACCCGGTAGTGAAATACCCCCCGCGTCAGAAACTTAATTTTTGGGATATGACTGCGATGCACGCTTGGCCAGAGCAGAGTAAACCCAAGTCTGAACAGGCCTGTGTTTATTAATGACGATGTAATGACCCATTGCTGGTTCACTTTATACAGGCCTGTATCTAGATCATTAACGGGCAAACGTAAATGGTTTGCTGACGCCCCGAAAAACAAACACCGCCAGCCCTTATGCCGGGCCTGCTTTGTATCGTTTTGGTGGTTTTTTGCTGTCGGCGGTGTAATCAAGCCGCGCACCTGCCTCATCGCGAACGGTGAGACAGGTGCGCGGCAAGTCTAACAAAGCGCCGCAGCGGTGCGCTGGTTGGAACGTGTTATTTACGCAAATCAGCAGCGCTTTACAACTGTTCTTTAGGCAAATCGACTGCGCTTTAGAGCAGTTCTTTACGCAAATCGGCAGCACTTTTGGGTGAAAGCAGCCCAGGCGGCACGTCAAACACCGTCTTCGCGCCGGTTTGGCCCATTTGCTTCAGACGATAGGCCGCCCGCGCATACGCCACCAGCACGCTGGACGTAAAGCCGGGGTTGCTTTCCAGTGTTAGTGAATACTCCACGACCTGCTGATTATCGCTACCGGTTTTACCACTACGGATAACGAAGCCTCCGTGTGGCATGGCAGCGTGGTCACGCTTTAGGACTTCATCGGTGATAAAGGTAACCGTTGTGTCGTAGTCAGAAAAGTAATCAGGCATGGTAACAATCGCCTCTTTGACCACGTCCGCGCTTGCGCCTTCCTCAAGCACAACAAAACACTCGCGCGTGTGCTTTTGCCGCGTGGTCAGCGTAGGTTGTGAACCGCTGCGCACTTGATCGACCGCCTCAGGCACGGGCACGGTGTACTGCACCGCCCCCTTCACACCCGACACCCGTCTGAGCGCATCAGAATGGCCCTGGCTCAGGCCCTTGCCCCAGAATGTATAGGTGGCACCTTCAGGCAGAACGGCTTCACCAAACAAGCGGTTTATGGAAAACAGGCCAGGGTCCCAACCCACAGCGATGATTGCCGTATTGCCGTGAGAGACGGCCGCCTTGTCGACGGCCGCAAAATAGTCAGGGATTTTGGCGTGGGTATCAAAGCTATCTATCGTGGTAAACAGCGCTGCCAGTGCCGGGCCTTGCTCGGGCAAGTCATTTTTTGAACCACCACACAAAATAAGAACATCGATGCTATCGCGAAACTCCGCAATATTATCTAGGTGGTGCACGGGGATATTGCCATCAAGCAGTTTTACGCTGCTCGGGTCGCGGCGGGTAAATACGCCTACCAGTTGCATGTCGTCGCTTTGTGCGATCGCCGCCTCGGCGCCGCGCCCAAGGTTGCCGTAACCGGCAATGCCCACCCTGATTCTGTTAGCCATTCACTATCCTTATATTATGCGGTTTTAAAATCTACGTAACTGTCTCGACCTGGCGCCGCGCAGTCAGAGTACTCGGTCGCCAAGGAGCGCAGCATCACGATTATTGTACCGACAAGGTTGGCTCGGGCCGCTTGCATACCCTATTTTCTATAGGTTTTTTGCCATTTAGGCGAACAGTTTGGCGTCACCCTGACGCCAACAAGCAAGCTCAATCACACGCCTACCCACGACACAGGCCCACCGCCCGACAAGATTGCTCTAAGATAACCCTTATGACTACTCAGGAATGCGCCTCAACCATGACAACTCACGAACAGGCATGCGCCGCAGATCAAGATGCCCAAGAGCATCAAGTATGCGTATCGCTGGTGCCTATTTTCAATCATCTGCCCCACGACCAACTGGTTGATATTGCCCGTATGGCCAAAACGCGCAGCTTCGAAAAAGGTGAATTCATCCACCGGCCTGGCGACCTGACCAACCAATTGCATATTGTGCATACAGGTCGTATACGCATTTACCGTCTTTCTGGTTCTGGCAAAGAACAATTGCTGCGTATCCTGAAACCCGGCAGTTTCACCGGCGAGCTGGCTATTTTCTCTGATGCACGACACGCCACATTTGCCCAGGCAATGGAACGCTCTGACATCTGTGCACTTCACCGCGACGACGTGAAAAAGCTGCTGGTACGACACCCATCTATTTCATTAAACTTGCTGTCCGAGCTTGCACGCCGGCTCGATCAAAGCGAAGAGCAATCCAAGGTGATTGCGACGGAATCTGTAGACACGCGGATTGCTGAATACCTGTCTCACCTAGCTGAAGACGCGCAGTCTGATGAGGTTTTGCTTCCCATGACACGTAAAGACCTGGCGTCTTACCTTGGCACCACCCCTGAAACCATAAGCCGCCGGCTGGTCGAGTTTGAGAACGCAGGCATGATCCAGCAGGTTGGCCAACGCCACATTCATATTAATAACCTCGAGCGCATTTTGCAGCCTTAATGTTAGCCGGACCTGATTTCCCCCGGCCCAGCCGACTCTTGGTCCCCTTCTCGCTAGCTTTGCATTTCCCTTGGTGTGCTATTCCCTGCCCTTAGGGTTCCCCAACGCGGGTATTGGCGGACTATCGTGTGAACTATCCCTTGCAGTGAATGGCCTGCTCACCAGACAATCTTTTCGTTGCCCCTGCCAATGAAAATTTGGCGAAAATCAAGGCACATAGGTCCAAAGACAAGGGATGGTTCGACAGGAGAACAATTCACGCTTATAACTAATTTGCATATTAATTAATAATAAATCGGTATTTCCATATACACGCCATAACGAGGAAAATTGGATGCTTCCCTATTTTCTTTTTCTGAATGGCAATGAAACTCCTTACTTCTCTCGTCGCAGGCTTCACTATCGTCATGGGTTCGAGCGCACTGGCCGCTCCTTTGCTGACCCCGGCACAACTGGACACCGTCCGCACAGATGCCAACGTTCGCATTATTGATATCAGGCCGACGCAAGAGTATGCAGCTGGGCATATCCCTGGTGCTGTGTCGGCACCCTACGCACAGTGGCGTGGCCCGGCAGAAAGCCCCGGGCAACTGCCACCAGTCAAAGAGCTAGCTGCCTTGGTACAAAACCTTGGTGTGGGTAACGACACACATGCCGTCGTGGTGTCTTCGGGGGCCAATGCTACCGATTTCGGCAGTTCGGCACGGGTGTACTGGACGCTCAAATATCTGGGCCTGAGCAATCTTTCAGTACTTAATGGTGGCGTCAACGCATGGCTTGAGGCCGGCCTATCGCAAGAAAAAGCTGTGCCAGCCGTCGAAAAGACCAGCTTTACCCCCACGCTGAACGAGCAAATCATCGCCACAGAAGATTATGTCGCAACGCATTTAGATCAGCCCACCACGCGTCTGGTCGACGCCCGTCCAAGCAGCTTTTTCAAGGGTGAAACCAAGGCGCCTACGGCAAAAATTCCCGGCACCATCAAGAATGCCGTCAATCTGGAACACGACAAATGGTTCAAGCCAGGTACGGCCATTTTCGTATCAGAAGCTGAAGCCAAAAAAATTGCGGATGAATCATTGGCAAAACCCGCCGATGAAACCATCTCGTTCTGCAACACCGGCCACTGGGCCGCTACAGACTGGTTTGCCCTATCAGAGGTGGTGGGCCAACCTAACGTAAAGCTTTACCCAGCCTCACTGGCGGAATGGACCCAAGCATCTACCCCACTGCCCATGGACAACGTGCCCGGTCGTGGCTCACAGCTCATGAACAAATTCAAAAGCTTGATCGGCAATTCCTGATCGTTCGCCAGATGGCACGCTTTACGCTACCGATGGTGCGGCCGTTCTGCGACAATGTCGCCCACGCCGACGTCAGCGTGTGTCATCACAGGGTATCCGCGCCCGCTACTAGGCACTGCACTTAACTGCTGTAGTTTGCGGCGCGGCCACCTCTTCAGTTTTACCAGCCCGCCACGACGGGCAAACTTACTATCGCACTCTCAATAGAAATGAATCGCTTATCTCTATCGGCCATTATGGCCGTCTTTTTTATCGCCCTGGCCTGGTTCGTATCCATACGACAGGCTGTTTTGTTTCTGGTGGGTATCGGTATGGGCAGCGTGCTCGCAGGCGCACGGTTTGGTTTCACGACGGGTTGGCGACGGCTGATTGAGCACCGCGACGCAAGTGGCGTCATGGCTCAACTGCTACTGCTTTTTGTAGCGGCCGCTATCTCCATGCCTCTGCTCAGTGCTTTTCCCACAGACTTGGTTGCGGCACTGGGCCCACCCAGTTTCAGCCTGCTGATCGGCGCTTTCGTGTTTGGCGCAGCCATGCAAATTGCTGACGGCTGTGGCTCGGGCACGCTGTACAAAGCGGGCTTGGGTATACCGCTAAACATGGTGATATTGCCTGTGTTCGCCTTGGGCAGCTTCTTGGGGTCTGCCCAAGTTGAACAGTGGCTGGCGTTGGGCAGCATGGCACCAGTTGGGCTTGTCGCCAGGTATGGTCCCTGGGAGGCATTTGGCCTGACCTGCATAGGTTTGCTGGTGCTGGGAGGCGCAGCCATGCTGTGGGCGGGCAAGTCAGCCCCTTGGTTCAGTAAAAAGCTGTTTATTGGCGCGGTGGTGCTTGCAGTGCTGGCAGCCCTTAATTTGGTTATTGCTGGCACGCCTTGGGGCATTGTTTATGGCTTTGGCCTGTGGGGTGCCAAAATTGCAACCGCAGTTGGCGTCTTTGACCCTGCGGCCAATGCATTCTGGAGCCAGCCGGTCAATTTCAATTCGCTGTCCAACTCGATTTTCATGGATGTCACGTCCATTACCAATATCGGCATTCTGGCCGGCGCGCTATGGATTGCTGCACGAAAGTCGTCATCGGCCAAGCCAGCGCCGTTAACCAGCAAACAGTGGATGGTTGGCATTATTGCGGGCTTTTTGCTGGGCTACAGCTCGCGTCTGGCCTTTGGCTGCAATATTGGTGCCATGGTCAGCGGCATTTCTACAGGCAGCCTGCATGGCTGGATCTGGGTGCCCCTGGCGTTTTGCGGTTCATTGATCGGCGTGCGCATCCGTCGGCATTACCAGTTTTAAGAGGCGCTAAATCATGAAAAAACCACTGCTTACCGTGATTTTCTGGGCTGCCTTGATTGCTTTCTTTGCCTGGGACTGGGCCGTCTCCGCACCCATTGACATCTTCACCGAGCCACCGCTTATAGCGGCGGGGTCAGGCCAGGCACCTACCGGGGGTCATTGCTCAAACTTCTAGTTTCAAGCGCCTAAAACAGGCGCCGTAATGCGCCCAAAACGGGCGGAACAATGTGTCAGTAAATGTTCACACCACGGTCAATATATGGCCGTGGTGTTTTATTTTGGTTAGGATACTGGATCTGTAGGACAAAACATAACAACCACGGAGACACCATGAAACCTGCATCCATCAGCGGCACGCCGTTTAAAGCCCTTACTGCTCTCGCTCTTGTTCTAGCAGCCACTTCGGCATTTGCTCAGCAAGGCTACCCTGACCGCGCCATTACCATGGTTGTTCCCTACCCACCGGGTGGCACAACAGATATCATCGCCCGTACCCTGGCGCATGCCATGGAAACCGAGCTGAAGCAGACGATAGTGGCTGAAAACCGTGCTGGTGCCGGCGGCAATATTGGTATGGGGCACCTGGCCCAGGCCAAGCCCGACGGCTACACCATAGGCGTAGGCACAATTGGTACACAGACCATCAACCAGTTTCTGTACACCAATATGGCATTTAACCCTGAGTCTGATTTTGCACCCATCGCGCTGGTGGGTACTACACCTAACGTCATTGCAGTGAATGCCCAGTCCAAGATACACACGGTTAAAGACCTTATCGAGGCAGCCAAAGCGCAAAAGGAAAAACCGCTGTCCTATGGAACCCCAGGCATTGGCTCATCTGTGCACCTGACCGGTGCCTATTTTGAACAGGCCGCTGGCGTGAAGTTGCTTCACGTGCCATTTAAGGGTGTTTCAGGCTCCATGCCGGCCCTCATTGGAGGCCAGATCGACATATTGATGGATAACCTGCCATCCACGCTTTCCCAAATTAAAGACGGAAGCAAAGTCAGAGGCATAGCGGTCACTTCGGCTGAACGCGCCCCGTCGTTGCCCGACCTTCCAACCGTGGCTGAATCCGGTTTGCCGGGCTTTGACGTTACGGCGTGGTTTGCACTGTACGCACCAAAAAATACGCCGCAGGATCGCGTTGATCGGCTGATAGAAGCGGCGCGTTCCGCACTGGCTTCTGAAAAATTAATAACGACGTTTGCTACCTCCAGTCTTGAACCCGGCACGCTGTTCGGCAGTGATCTGGCGTCGTTCGAGACGAAAGAACGCACCCGCTGGCAGGCGCTGATAAAAAGCCATGGCATACAGGCACAGTAAGCAGCCCAGTTCTTTCGATTAACCTTACTTTGATAAAGAAGCAACATGAGCGAAAAAGCAGTTCCCATGAATGGTGCAGACAGTCTTTGTGACACCCTGCTGGCCAACAATGTTGATGTATGTTTTGCCAACCCTGGCACATCAGAAATGCATTTTGTGGCGTCGCTGGACAAGCGCCCCGAAATGCGTTGTGTGCTGGGTTTATTTGAAGGCGTAGTCACAGGCGCTGCAGACGGCTATGCACGCATGGCCGACAAGCCTGCCGCCACGCTGCTGCACCTTGGGCCGGGCATGGCGAATGGGCTGGCCAACATGCACAATGCCCGGCGCGCGCAAACGCCTATGGTCAATATTGTTGGCGATCATGCGTCATATCATCTTAACTATGACGCACCGCTCACCAGCGACATCGAAAGCCTGGCCCGCCCCATGTCAGACTGGGTTCGGCGCATCCAGTCGGCCGACGATGTCTCTCCGGCAGCAGCAGCGGCCATCAGCGCCGCACAGACCGAACCGGGTGCTGTTACCACGCTTATTTTGCCGGCCGACGCCGCATGGACCAACACCACGGCAACCACACGCCGCGCTGTGGTGCCTGCGCCTACCGAGGTCGACTCACTGGCCTTGCGCACCGTCGCCGACGCCCTGCGCAATGGTCGCAAAACAGTCATAATGCTGGGCGGGAAAGCCCTGCGCAGCAAGGCGCTCGAGGCTGCCAGCCGCATTGCCGTCAAGACCGGTGCACGGCTGCTGGCGCAGCAGGCCAACAGCCGTATCGAGCGCGGTGCCGGCCGCGTCAAAATTGATCGACTGCCTTTTAATGTTGATCTGGCGATCAAAACACTAGAAGGTACCGAGCAATTGGTTCTGATCGGTGCCCGCATGCCCGCTGCGTTCTTTGCTTACCCGGGCAAGCCCGGTTCGCCCGTGCCACAGGCGTGTGCCCGCATTGACCTTACCCAACCCGGTGATGACCTGGCCCAGGCGCTTGACGCACTGGCCGAGGCTGTAGGCGCCGACCGCAGCGTCACGCCCGTTCTATGTGAACGACATGCCAATGAACTGCCCAGTGGGGCCTTGACGGCAACCGCTGTTATACAGGCCATTGGTGCGCTCAGCCCCGAAAACGCCATCGTCTGCGATGAGTCGGTCAGCTCGGGACGAGACTCTTTCCGCCATACCTTCGGTTCAGCGCCACATGATTTTCTGGCAATTACCGGCGGCGCCATCGGCATTGGCATCCCCTTGGCGACCGGTGCTGCAGTGGCCTGCCCCCATCGCAAGGTTATTTTGATGCAGGCCGACGGCAGCGGCATGTACACGCTTCAGGGCCTGTGGACTCAAGCCCGGGAGCAACTGGATGTGGTTACGGTTATCTTTGCCAACCAGCGCTATGCCATTTTGCACGGGGAGCTTAAGCTGGTGGGAGCCGGAGAGCCAGGGCGCAATGCCAGCCGCATGCTTGATCTGGACACGCCCACGCTAGACTGGGTCAGCCTGGCCAAAGGCGCTGGGGTTGAGGCGGCAAGCGCGGACACCGCCGAGGGCTTCGCTGACTTGCTGCGCTCGGCGCTAAGTCGTAAGGGGCCGTTTCTGATCGAAGCCCGGATCTAAACCCAAGCCTGAAACAGCCGTGCAAATATAACTATCGTTTTTGCACGGCTGCCTTATCCTTCCAAAGACAGCAAGTTTAGGTCCAGGCCCAGCCCAAACTCGAGGCCGGTGCAGCCGTACAAACAAATTCCACGTTTTTTTACTGCTGCCCAAGCTTTCAAGCTGCAAGACTGTTCAATACTTGAAGAAAAACTCTGAATAGAGACTGCCGACTGAAGGACATGTGGCGGTTTTTGCATCATCTCCCCCACTACTCAAACACGCATACGTTAAAAGTAGGCGTCCAGATCTGAAGCAAAACCTGAAGCGGCCCTGCAAACACCTGCAAAATCATACGACGGTATAGACTCTGGCCCAATGTCGTTAAGTCTTGGGCACACTTTCTGCTATCGTGTTTCTAGATCCTCGACTCAGGAATCACAGCATGGCCCGCGTCCGTATCAAGACCACATCTTCTTCACGCGTTGTCTACCTCGCCTTGGCAGGAAATGCTCTGGTTGCCGTGAGCAAGTTTGTGGCTGCAGCGGTAACCGGCAGTTCGGCCATGCTGAGCGAGGGCTTTCACTCAGTCGTCGATACACTTAACCAAGTTTTGCTGCTGTACGGCATGCATCGGGGTCGAAAAAAAGCAGACGATGAGCATCCACTGGGTTATGGGCGCGAAATCTACTTCTGGAGCTTTGTCGTCGCATTGCTGCTGTTTACGGCAGGTGCGGGCGCATCCATCTACGAGGGCATTGTGCACATCATGCACCCTCACCCCATAGAAAACCCACTGGTCACTTACATCGTGCTCGGGCTTGCTACCCTCTTTGAGGGTTCATCATGGGTTTACGCGCTGAAAAACGTCAAGGGAAAACGCAAGTACTCGGAAGTGTTTGGGCTTATCGTGCGCAGTAAAGACCCGCCAACGTTCATCGTGCTACTGGAAGATAGCGCGGCGCTAATGGGTATTTTGATCGCCTTTCTTGGCGTGTACTTCTCGGTGACGCTGCAGCTGCCCGTGCTGGACGGCCTGGCATCGATATTTATCGGCATCACGCTGGGCCTGACGGCCCTGCTGCTAACGCGCGAAACCAAAGGCCTGCTCATTGGCGAGTCGCCCGGCAAGAATGTACGCGAATCTATACTGCGTATTGCCGGCCAAACACCCGGTATTGTTCGCGCCAATAACGTCGTGTCGGTTCATGTGTCACCTCGGGAAATCATGGCAGCCTTGAGCGTTGAGTTTGAAGATGCGCTACGTGCCCCCGAAATTGAAGCGGTAGTCATTAATCTGGAAAACCGCATTCGCGCGGCCATGCCAGAAGTTACGTCTGTGTTTGTGAAACCTGAAACCTCACGAAGTTCAGATAACTCTGCCGCCTACCCCGAGCGTGATCCAACACAGCGACCCGGGTGAAAGACAACAGCCTAGCGACAAGCATGCGAAAATATACAGACCTACATTGACACGAAGACACAGCATGGCGCAAACCACGCCTAACGCCACACGCGGCGGTTTTTCCACCAGTTTTGGCATACTTGCCGCCACGCTAGGTTCAGCGGTAGGGCTTGGCAATATCTGGAAGGTGCCCTACCTGACCGGCGCCAATGGCGGGGCTGGCTTTCTGCTCATTTACTTACTGGCCACACTGCTGATAGGGCTGCCGGTCATGATGGCCGAGATTTCGCTGGGGCGCAGCGTACGGGCCAACCCCATTAAAGTGTTGCGCACGCTGAGCCCAGGTCGCCAACCCTGGTGGCTGGTGGGGCTGTCGGGCATGCTGGCCGCCTTCTTAATTATGTCGTTCTACTCAGAAGTGGTCGCGTGGGTGTTCGCCTACATCCTCAAGGCCGTGCGTGGCACCATCATGAGCAGCGACCCGGCGGTCACCCAGGCTGATTTTGCCCAGCTGGTCGCCGACCCACTGCAATCATTGCTCTGGCAGTGGCTGGTATTGGCCGCGGTTGCATCCGTACTAATTATGGGAGTAGCTCAAGGTATTGAAGCCATCACCAAACGGCTTATGCCCTTGTTGTTTATTTTGCTGCTGATACTGGGCGCAGTAGGGTTGACGCTAGACGGTGCGCAACAAGCCATGCAGTTTCTGTTCTGGCCTGATTTCAGCAAAATAACTGCAACCGTAGTATTGACAGCGATGGGGCTGGCGTTCTTTAAGCTGTCTATAGGCATGGGCACCATGATGACATATGGCAGTTATTTCACCGCGAATCAAAACATACCGCAAACTGCCGTGCGGGTCATGCTTGCCGACCTGGGTGTTTCCATGCTGGCTGGCGTTGCCATTTTTCCTGCGGTATTCACCTTTGGCTTTGCCCCTTCAGCCGGCCCGTCACTGGTATTTATTACGCTACCTGCGGTGTTCTCGCAGATACCTTTTGGTCACGGCCTGATGGTGGTGTTTTTTGTATTGACGGCAGTTGCCGCAATGGGTGCCATGCTGTCACTGATGGAAGTGCCCACTGTCATCCTGCAAGAACGCTTCCAAATGCGGCGCTCACGTGCCGTGCTTCTGGCCACATTGCTGGTGGCCTTGCCGGGCGCAGGCAGCGCGCTATCACACAGCATTTTGGCTCATATCCATGTGGCCGGTTTTAACCTGTTTGATCTGCCTGACTTTGTGTCGTCAAACGTATTGCTACCTACTGGGGGCATTATCATTGCCCTGTTTACCGGATGGGTGTGGGGGCGTGACAAACTGCAGGCTGAGCTTTCCAACCATGGCCAGCTGCGCAATGCCAAACTGACCACCGTGGTATTTGTGCTGCTGCGCTATGTCACGCCCTTGCTTATTGCACTGGTTATGTTGCGTGGGCTGCGCGTGTTTTAACAAGCCTGCAATATTCAGCGTCGATACTGATGGCTTTCCAGCCCTATCGGACCTTCCTGAAATGCAATCGCCTTCCCATATCGACTCAGAAGATCTGCCCACAAACCTGTCGGGCAACGAAACATTCAACGCTGTGGTGGAGCGTGTGCGCCGCCGCCGCGGTTTTCTAAAGGCTGGTGCAGGCCTGACAGCAGCCATGTTTCTGGCAGGCCCACTGACGGCCTATGCGCGCCAACCAGCTGCAGCAGGCGTGACCGGGCAGGGTTCCGGATTGCTAGGTTTTGAGGCCGTGCCGGTTTCAACGTCAGATACGGTAATCGTCGCGCCGGGCTATACCGCCACTCCCTTTGCGCCCTGGGGTACGCCATTGTTTGTCGACGCAACAAACTGGAAAGCCGACGGCAGCGATGATGCCACGGCGCAGCTGCGACAAGTGGGCGATAACCACGACGGCATGCATTTCTTTGCCATGAACGGCCGCAATGACGAAGGCCTGCTGGTAATAAACCACGAATACACCACGGTCAACAAAGGTGTATATGCCTGGTTGTTTGGCACTGACCGCAACGCACCGTTAACGGCCGACCGGGTCGACAAGGCCATGAATGCGCATGGGGTGTCGGTCATGCATATCGCGCGTGATGCGAGTGGCAAATGGGTCATTGACACTGGATCGCGCTACAACCGTCGCCTCACGGCTTCAACGCCCATGCAGCTGACAGGGCCAGCTGCCGCACACGAACTGCTCAAGACGCACGACGACCCCACGGGCATGCACGTACTGGGCACATTCAATAATTGCGGTAATGGCTGGACGCCCTGGAACACCTATCTGGCCTGTGAGGAAAACTTCAACACCTACTTTGGCACAACATCAGGCGCCGACACGCGCAACGCAGCGCAAAAGCGTTATGGGCTGGCCCCTGGCAGCACCGATTATGGTTGGGAAGCCTTTAATGACCGCTTCGACTATGCCAAAGAGCCCAATGAAGCGAATCGCTTTGGCTGGATCGTCGAGATTGATCCGTTTAATCCAGATGCTGTACCTAAAAAACGTACGGCGCTGGGACGCTTCAAACATGAGAACGCGGCATTTACCCTGACGGCAGGCGGACGTGCGGTTGTCTATATGGGCGACGATCAGCGCAACGACTACCTCTACAAGTTTGTGTCAGACGGCGTCTATGCACTTGATGGCGATAACTCGGCGTTGCTGGACCAAGGCAAGCTGTATGTAGCGCGCTTTAATGATAACGCCAATACAGACGATTTCATGGGTTTGGGCGAGTGGCTATTGCTCGATAAAGAGAACAACCCGAAGCTCGCAGCCGACACGCGTTTTGCCAGCCAGGCCGAGGTGCTGATCAATACGCGACTGGCTGCCGATGCCGTCGGTGCCACCAAAATGGACAGACCAGAATGGGTTAGCGTACACCCGGCAACTGGCGAGGTGTACGTAACCCTGACAAACAACGACAAACGCACTGAAACAGACGGCGTGAACCCGCGCGCGCAGAACATTTATGGCCAGATCGTACGCTGGCGAGAATCAGGCGGCGATGCGGCCGCAACCACATTTGAATGGGATATCTTCGTATTGGCCGGCAACCCCATCAAACACGCGGATCGCAGCGATTTGCGCTCGGGTTCGGCCAATATTACCCCCGAGAACACCTTTAATAGCCCTGACGGCCTCGCCTTTGACAAGGCAGGCAGGCTTTGGATACAGACAGACGGCAAGTACAGCAACACGGGCAATTATGAAGGCCAGGGCAACAACCAGATGCTGTGTGCCGATCCGGTAAGCAAAGAGATCCGGCGTTTTCTGACGGGGCCCAAAGAATGTGAGGTGACCGGTATTGCCTTCACGCCTGACAGCCGCACCATGTTCGTTAATATTCAGCACCCGGGCGAAGATGGCAATAGCAACTGGCCAGACGGTGGCAGCGCCTTGCCCCGTTCGGCGACCGTCATCATCACCAAAGACGATGGTGGTGTCATCGGCGCCTGAGTGCCGACGGCCTTGAAGCGGCGCGAAAACGCCGTCTCCACTTACCGCTTTGCATGAGCGGCTATTACGTCGTTTAAAAACCCGCTGCACATTCCGCCACGATACCGCGTACGTCGCAGTGTAAAGACCAGCGACACATACCACTACGATACCGCGTACGCTAT
Source organism: Pusillimonas sp. ANT_WB101 (assembly GCF_008369125.1). Lineage (NCBI taxonomy): Bacteria > Pseudomonadati > Pseudomonadota > Betaproteobacteria > Burkholderiales > Alcaligenaceae > Pusillimonas > Pusillimonas sp. ANT_WB101. The sequence goes on from NZ_VOAY01000001.1 coordinate 1,542,184, forward strand.
AGTGTCAAATCGTCAGGCGGGCGCTAACGTGTAAAGGCAGCTGTCATCGTCCGTTTAGCCATTCATCCCAACCCAGGCAGACACCATGGACGAATTCATGAAAGCGGCGCTCGCAGAAGCGCAAACCGGTATGGATGAGGGTGGCGTGCCCATCGGCTCCGTTCTGGTTCATCAGGGGCGCATTATTGGGCGCGGCCATAATCGGCGGGTGCAACAAGGCAGTGCCATATTGCACGGCGAAATGGACGCCCTCGAAAACGCGGGTCGCCAACCGGCCCACGTGTATCGCGAGTCTGTGCTTTACACCACGCTGTCACCCTGTCCCATGTGTACCGGCGCCATACTGCTTTACGGCATACCGCGCGTCATTATTGGTGAAAATCAAAGCTTTCTGGGTGAAGAGGCACTGCTGCAATCGCGCGGCGTACAGATCGAAGTGCTCCAGAACGACGCATGCATCGATCTGATGCGTCGCTTTATGGAAGCCCGCCCCGATGTCTGGAATGAAGACATCGGCGAAAGCTGAACTCTCAGTTGCGCTCTAATTCGACTTGACTGGGCTTGGCTGTGCTTTGCTCTGCTGGGATGATCTTTGGCCGGACACATTGCGGTAGGTCTGATAAGAACTGAGCCTGACTCCATTTGCTTCATATCACCTCGCCGGGGTCAGTCCGACTTGGCGCGGCTTGGCGTGACTGAGTTAAACATGGCATCCTAGCAATCTTTCCGTCAGCCTTCAGAATGAAGGCTGACGTATTTCTTCTTTTTTCTGACACCAATGTCCCCCACTGCTCTTGCCTGGAAACGTGAAATTTACGCCACGTTTTTGCTTAGTGTTCCACTGGTTCTAACGAATCTGGCCCAGATCGCCATGACCGTCACCGACGTCATATTCATTGGCAGGCTGGGCCCGCAGTCACTGGCCGCCAGCGCGCTGGGCGCCAACCTTTACATGGCTATCGCGTTTTTTGCTCTGGGGCTGGTTTCCGCGACGGCACCCATGGTCGCCAATGAGCTGGGCGCCCGCAAAAACTCAGTGCGCGATGTACAACGCACGGTCAGACAAGGCCTATGGAGTGCAGTGATTATTTCTGTACCAGGGTGCCTGGTACTCTGGCACGGAGAAGCCATACTTCTGGCGCTGAATCAGCCGCCCGAACTGGCCGTGCTGGCGCAAGAGTATTTACGCGCGCTGCTGTGGGCCATGCCGGGTTTTCTTGGGTTCTTGGTGCTGCGCTCTTTTGTGGCTGCACTCCAACGTCCGCGTGCAGCGCTACTTGTCGCACTGGCCGCCATTGCGTTCAATGCCGCAGCTAACTGGGTGCTGATCTACGGAAAACTGGGCTTTCCCGCATTGGGGCTGCTGGGGGCTGGCTTTGCAAGCGCAATCGCCAGTCTGTTTCTTTTCCTGGCTATGGTTGTTGTCGTCGTCTTTGATCGTCGTTTTCGCCGATACCATGTATTTAGCCGCCTCTGGCAAACAGACTGGCTCCGCTTCAGGGCGTTCTGGCGGCTAGGCCTGCCCATTGCCGTTGCCACAGCTTTTGAAGTCACCATTTTCAATGCCGCCGCGTTTCTCATCGGCATGCTGGGTACGATTGAACTGGCAGCACACGCCATCGCCATTCAGGTGGCCAGCATAAGTTTTATGGTGCCCTACGGCATTGCCCAGGCAGCCACCATACGGGTGGGCCACGCCAATGGTGCCGGGCGACCAGACGATGTCATGCGGGCTGGCTGGGCGGCATTCGGGCTGGGCATTTCGGCCATGGCACTGGCAGCACTGGTCATGGTGGTTGCGCCCCAGGCCTTGATCAGCTCGTTTCTGGATATCAATGACCCCGCGAATGCGCCGGTTGTTGCCATGGGTGTATCCCTGCTCGCCGTCGCCGCTCTGTTTCAGATCGTGGACGGTGGCCAGGTCTTGGGCTCAGGCATGTTGCGGGGGCTTCAGGACACACGTATTCCCATGCTGTTTACCGCAGTCGGGTATTGGGGCATGGGCCTGCCCAGTGGTGCCGCACTGGCCTTCTGGGCCGGTTGGGGTAGTGTGGGGGTTTGGAGCGGCCTGGCCATTGGGCTGTCTGTGGTCGCTGTGCTTATGATGCAACGCTGGATGCGTCGAGAGCAACTTGGCCTGATAAAACCTTCGTTGCAGCACTAGTCGGTGTTGATAACTCAGCGATAAACACGACAGCGCAAACAGCAAGGGCAGGCTGCCACCAAGCCTGCCTGCCCGTATCGAAAACAGCCTTGACGGCGCCATCCATGTGCGCAACTAGACGAGGCCAAGGCTAGACGGCCATCTCAGTAGATGCCCGCGTTCATGACAGCCACCTTTACGCAGCAGGTCGTTGCAGCCCAAGATGACCACGCAACGTCGTTGTTTCGTATTCTGTGCGAAACAGCCCACGCTTTTGCAATACGGGTACCACGTGCTCAATAAAATCTTCAATACTGCCGGGCAATGAGGGTGGCATCAGGTTAAAGCCATCAGCACCTTCGTTCATGAGCCAATGTTCCATCTGGTCAGCAATTTGCTCTGGTGTGCCCACCATATTGCAATGCCCGCCACCCGCTGCCAGACGCCCAAGCAGCCCACGTACGGTGGGTTGCTCTGTATGAATAATGCGCAGCACCGTTGCGTAGCGCCCTTTGGGGCCGGTAAACGCTTCGAGTGGTGGTAACGAAGGCACGGGTGCGTCGAGCTCCCAGCCGGTGCAGTCTTGCCCTACGTACTGGCTCAACTGACGCAAAGCATCCATGGGCGGCAGCAACACATCCAGTTCATGTTGTTTGGCACGAGCCTCTGCTTCTGTGGAGCCCACGTAAGTTACCAAGCCCGGCATAATTGGCACCGGAGCGGTACGACCGGCAGCGCGAACCCTGCGCTTGATATCACGGTAATACGCTTGCGACGCTTCAAGATCGTAAGCGACCGCATAAATGGCTTCGGCACGCCGTGCGGCCAGATCGCGCCCTTGCTCAGAAGCGCCCGCCTGAAACAGCACTGGGTGGCCCTGCGGTGACCGCGGAACGGTCAATGGCCCATCCACCAGAAAATGATCACCATGGTGATCAATGCGGTGAACCGATTCGGGGTTTGCATAGCTGCCCTGCCGGTCTATGACCAAGGCGTCGTCCGACCACGAATCCCACAGCCTGAGGCAGGTATCAATAAACTCTTCGGCACGTGCGTAACGCCAGTCATGGCCCGGCATGCTTTCATAACCGTGGTTACGCGCCTCGGAATCAAACATGGACGTGACCACATTCCAGCCCATGCGCCCACCCGAAATATGGTCAAGTGAAGCCACCATGCGCGCAGCATGAAATGGCGTAAAAAACGTGCTGGACACCGTGCTGATGAGACCGATACGCGTAGTAGCACGGCTCATGGCGGCCATGGCGGTCAGCGGTTCCAGATACCACTTTGGCCCGTCTGCCACGTTTTCTGCAGCAGCACCATCGGCAAAGAAAACCGCGTCGAACTTTCCGCGCTCGGCCAACTGGGCCAGTTCTTCGTAGTAGCGGATATCGCCCAGGCGTTCAACGGTCGACTCTGGGTGTCGCCATGCCGCACGGTGATGGCCGCAGCCCATAATAAAAAGATTCAGATGCAGCATACGAGGCGAAGCGCCTTGCTGACGGCCACTGCTGGAAGTGCTCATGTGTGTATCTGCCTGCTCAGTTTTTGACGAGGCCGCCGTCGACCACCAGGTTTTGCCCGGTCACCGCGCGCGACCAGGGTGAAGCGAAGAACAGCACCGCATCGGCAAACTCGGCGGGCGTTGTTACCCTGCGCAGTGGCGTACCGGCGGCGATCATGTCAAATACCTCTTCAGGCGTCGCCGCCGAGGCATCCGTGGTGCGCAAAAGGCCACCAGACAACATGTTTACCGTAATGCCCATAGGGCCCAGATCATGCGAAAGCGTGCGTGTCAACGACAGCAACGCTGCCTTGGCGGCGGTGTAGTCATGATAAGGAACGACCGGGTTCTGAAAGAGATTGGTGCCAATATTGATCACGCGTCCGAAACCGGCTTTTTGCATGCCTGGTGCTGCCGCCTGCGTGGTGTTAAGCGCACCACGAACAATGCCTTCCATTTGCTGGTTCATGGCCTGCCAGCTGATGACATCACCCTTGGCCCGCGCGTCGCCATTAAACGAAAACGCAGGCAATGCGTTATTGACGACGGTAGTAACTGGCGCAGAAAAATGTTGACTGGCCGCTTCAAGCATGGCTTGTACCGCGTCCGGTTGTGTAACGTCGGCCTGCAGCGCAATGGCTCGGCCGTCAGACTGGTCAGCCAGGGCAGCAGCACGGTCAGCGCTTTCAAGATAGTTAATGACCACGCGCGCGCCTTCACGAAGAAAGGCGCGTGTGATGTGCTCGCCCAAACCCCGGGCACCGCCGGTGACCAGAACGATTTGCTGAGCTATTGGTAAAGATGCAGTATTCATGGAGCACGCCTATGGGCAAATGGCGAAGTTATGCCCCGGTGCTTACCGTCAGCCTGGCGGCTGATGACATCCCTTCGCCAGTATTAACTGGAGCAGGTTCGACGGGTTTTTTTCTCAGCCCCAGCACCGCTGGCCGGGCACCCCGTGTCACTTTGCAACCATACCACATCGCCTGAATGAATGGGCTGATCAGGGCTGCCGCGGCAGCATCTCCAGACCGACGAGAATGTCGCCAACTCCAGCCTGCTCACCCGGCGTCAGCGAGGCACACAAGCATGCTCTCCATCCTTGTCCTGTATGGTTGGGCCAGCATTGATCCATTGACAAACCCGTGTGGCGGCCTTAAGCTCATTCGGTTGTTCCTGGGGGAGCCCTGTTGGGCTGAGATTCCGCATTACGCGGTAACCCTTTGAACCTGATCCGGGTCATGCCGGCGAAGGGAAGGACGCCATCAACGCCCCCTTCTTTCTGCACGGCATCTCCCTTTACTGGCTACGGCCATAACCTGACACCTGGGCAACTTGTGCCCACAGATGTTGGCGGGCTTGCCAGGCTGCGCGCGACCACAACGCCGTCGCGGCCAGGCAAGACCAACCCTGGAGACATACATGCTGGCGGCTTCCACCACAGTGCTTTACCTGTTGCTTTTTGCAGGCGGCTTTACGCTGGTCGGGGTCTGGTACTCGCGGCGCGGGCACGACAGTCTTGAAGACTATGTCACCGCACGCAATAGCCAGGGCGCGACTGCCACCATTTTGACTTTATTAGCGTCATCGCTGGGCGCATGGATACTTTTCGCACCAGCCCAAGCGGCAACCTGGGGTGGCCTGGGCGCAATTATCGGGTACGCCCTGGGTGCCATGTCGCCCCGTCTGGTCATGATCCCCTTAGGGCGCCGCATGCGCGAGCTTATTCCACAGGGTCACACGCTCACTGAGTTTGTTATTACACGATTCGGCAAACCCATGTATGCGCTCACGCTGCTCATCATGATGTTTTATATGTTCATCACGCTTGCAGCAGAAACCACCGCCATCGCCAAACTGGTCGCCATGATTTCACCGGTTCCGCTGTGGGCAACGGCTTCCATCGTTATGGGCTGTACGCTGCTCTACACCACGTACGGCGGCTTGCGCGCCTCCATTTTCACCGACAAGATACAAATGATCGTAATCGTGCCACTGCTTGCGCTGCTGCTGGTGCTCGGCTGGAAGGCGGTGGGCGGTGCGGGCCCAACAATCGAAGGGCTACAGGCCAATGCGCCACAATTGCTAGACTTGGGCGATCCAGCCGGCATCAAGGCGGGGCTAACGTTTTTCGTAGCCATATTATTGACAGGCCTGTTTCACCAGGGAAACTGGCAGCGGGTTTATGCTGCGAAAGACAATCGCACCATGCGTAATGGCTTTCTTCTGGGCGGCCTGATGGCTGCACCTGTTATTTTTCTTATGGGGCTGTTTGGCCTGGCGTTTGTGGGGCTGGGCCATCAGGGCGACAGCTCGGTCGCCTTGTTTACCGTTATTACCCCACGGTTACCCGACTGGGTTGCCATCGCGCTTATCCCACTGGGCCTGTCACTGGTAATGAGCACTGCAGACACAGTAATTAGTGCTGTGTCCAGCATTATTGCCGTCGATGTTCGGCGACTCGCTCCTTCGGTAAGTCGCAAATCACTCATGATGCTGTCACGCTGGCTGGTCGTGCTGCTGGCCATACCTGTGCTGCTCGTAGCCGCTCAAGGGTATAGCGTGCTGTATTTGTTTCTGCTGGCTGATCTATTCTGCTCAGCCGCTGCGTTTCCGGTGTTCTTTGGCCTTTACAGCAAACGCCTCACGGGCAGCATGGCGGTAATCAGCACGTTGTGTGGCCTGGTCGCGGGCATTGCGCTGTTCCCAGCGCCGGGGGCAAAACCCCAATACCTGTTAGAGTCATTTTTACTGGCCGCCTTTGTTCCTGTGGTGGTTTCTGCCATTTTATTGCGGACCAAGCGCACACGAACGCACTTTGATTTCAGTACATTCGGCCGGGTTATCCGCAGCCTGGACGACTAAGCGTTACTGCCGCAGCAAAATAGCGTGCGCCAGGCCTGCCGTTCCGTCAAAGAAAGGCGCAGGCCTGGCTGCGCAACGTAACTGGGTTACCAGACCTACGACGTCAAGCGGCGCGATTCACCGGTTGAACGGTATACAGGCAGCAACGAGATAGCCTCAAAACAGCCGCCCAGCGGCGGCCCGCTGCATTGGGCACCGCCCTTCTAACTGCTTGTCCTCTGCCCGCTTCCGCTCTGGCTGCCCCTCCTTTTCGGCAGCTTCGCTTCTCGCTGCAACCGTCTGGTCGCTTCTCCTCTGCCCACATCCTCTGTGCCCACTTCCCCTCGGATTGTGTTCTCTCGGATCGTCTTCCCCCTGATCGTTACTGCTCTGGCGTCCTTCCCTCCGGCTACCTATTGGCCAATCACACGTTCGGTAAATAAGAGCAGCATCGCTACACATAGCCGGAACATACCCGCTTTTGCTATATACTTATACGTTTTTTTAAACTTGTAGGCTTATCCTTAGCCCTACGACTTTCTGGCTTTCCGTGTGCCTTGCCTTGGCGCAGAAGTCTTTCACCAAGGAGTGCTGACATATGCAGGGCCTGCACCTCACCGCAGATCTGTACCTATGCGATTGCGACCTCTCGCTGCTCACGCAGGCTGGGCCTCTCGCCGACATGTGCCGAGGGCACACTCTTGACGCCGGCCTTACGCTAGTGGCTGAAAAATGGCATACCTTTCCCGACTTCCAGGGTGAACCTGGTGGGGTAACAGGCATGCTGCTGCTGGCCGAATCCCATTTGGCGCTGCATACCTGGCCTGAACGCCAAGGCGTCACGCTTGACGTGTATGTATGCAATTTCATGGGTGACAACTCGGCCAAGGCCGAGAAATTAATGCAGACACTGGTTAACGCGTTCAAGCCAGCCAAAATGCAGCGCGAACGCCTGCTGCGTGGCGACGAACATGGCCCAGGTACCAATGGCGAACTTGTTTTTGAAACCCTTACGCCCACAGCCAGTTTTGGTTTCCGGTTTGCAGAGCGTACGCTCTCGCTGCAAACCAATTACCAACACCTCGAGTTGCTGCGTTCTGACGATCTGGGCCACACGCTGCGTCTGGACCAGCGCTTCATGACCTCGGAAGCAGACGAGTTCTTCTACCATGAAGCGCTGGTGCATCCTGCTGCCATGGCGCACCCCGATCCGAGCAAGGTATTGATCATCGGAGGCGGCGATGGTGGCGCACTCGAAGAGGTGCTTAAGTACCCCTCGGTCACTGAAGCCACCCTGGTCGAGCTTGACGGCCAGGTTGTCGAGATCGCTCGCGAGCACTTGCAGAGCATTAACCGAGGTGCGTTCGACGACCCGCGTGTCACCGCGCACATAGCAGATGGGGTTCAGTTTCTGGCGCAAACCCAGCAACGGTTCGATCTGGTTCTGCTTGATCTCACAGATCCCGACACACCTGCCGGTCCGCTGTATACCGAAGCGTTCTTCAAGGAATGCAAGCGGGTGCTGGCCCCCGGCGGTGCTGTTGTTTTGCACCTGGGTACGCCTTTTCATAATCCTGAACAAGTTAAACAATTAGCGGGCGAGCTGTCTGCGGTGTTTGATCAGGTACATGGATACGGCGTGCATATCCCCCTGTACGGCACCTACTGGGCGCTGGCCATTGCTTCAAACGAACTAAACCCACTGGCGCCCGGCCGCGACCAGATCCAGCAGCGTCTCACACAGCGCGGCATTGGTGATCTTCAGTATTACAACGCCGACATCCACGGCGCGCTGTTTGCCTTGCCCAATTTTTACAGGGCCTTGATGCCACAGGCCTGAGCAGGCCCTGGGCAGTTTAAAAAAAGCCCGCAGGCGCAATACCTGCGGGCTTAACAGCCTGATCCGCACACAGATCAGGCAGCACTGGCTGTCAACCGGTCAAAAACGCCGGTCGCTCGCGCTGCTATCGATTGGCATCAAAAAAGTCTTTAACCTCGCGTTCCGCCACTTCGCGGGTGCGGCCGTATCTTTCCTGGATCAGGCCTGCAAGCTGTTCGCGGTTGCCATTAATTTGAGTCAGCTCATCGTCGGTTAGATCACCCCAGGCGGCTTTTGCCTTGCCGGTAAGCTGTTTCCATTGTCCTTCCAGTGTGTCTTTATTCATATATACCTCCGTGTTTAGCTGAGCTTTTACCGTAGCCGGTTCAAGCAGAAGCCTCAAGCGCTAACTATCAACAAATGTAACAAAGGCGATGAAAACCCTTGAGGATCGGGCTACATTTCCTTAACACTCCTAGCGGTTTGTAACGGAGACATTACTGAATAATAGCTGTTAAACTGTATATACGAACAGTAATCAACACCCATAAACGGCTTATGCAGCCCTCGTGCGGCATTAATCCGGGTTTCCGTGCATGCGCCCACCTCCGCTAAGCAATCCCTGGTATTACCTTGATAACTTCGAGCGCGTGCTGCGCTGGGTGGCTGGTCGCTATGCCGATCTGTTGCTACCCGACGAACATGCATTTATTGCTCAGTTTCTGGCACTTGCACCAGGGTCTCGCGGCTTGCTGGTACGCATGATTATGCGCAAAGGGTTATTGTTTCGGGCCAGCAAACTTTCCTACACAGAAATCGGCGACCCCGGCCCGGCTGCGCATGCCCTCATCGACCATCAATGGCTAAACAATGACCCGCTCGTTACTGTTGATGAGCTATGCGGGCAACTTACCCGCAACGAAGTCATGGCAATGTTTGGTACAGCGCTAACGGCAGCAGGTGCGCGTAGCGCCAAAAAGCCCGAACAAATCGACGTGTTGTGCAGCCACTTTCCAGAAGCGCAACGTCACACGCAATGGCACAGTGTCCACCCAAGCAGCACCTTGCCACAGCTACGCCATGACACACTCTACGCACTTAGCCCGCACATAATCGCCCTGTGCGATCGTTTCAGGCTTATGTTTTTTGGCAATTTACGGCAAAGCTGGACAGACTTCGTGCTGGCTGACCTGGGGCTATATGTTTTTGAGCAGGTCAGTTTCCCGCCATCGGCCAGAGCCTTTCAGGCGCGTCAAGATATCGACGACTACCTTTATCTGCATTACTGTCGAGAACAATTTGACCAGGCCAGCAACAGCGAGCAACAAGACGCGCTTTTCCACGCATTGCCTAACGACGCCTACCAGAACGAATGGCTGGAAACACGCCGTGCCCGACTGCTGTATCACATGGGCAAGCACTATGAGCGCCAACAAAATTGGGCCAGCGCTGGGCAGTGCTATCAGCGTAGCAGCCACGCTGAAGCACGACAACGCCTGGTACGTGTGCTCGAACGTTCAGGGCAAAGCAACGACGCGCTCGCACTGGCTCAATTGTCGTTGCAGGCGCCGCACGACGAAGCCGAGCAGCAGCAAGTGCTACGCATGCTGCCGCGATTACTACGCCAATGCGGGCAGCCGGCAGCTGCCCCTAAACCTGCCAACATCACGCGCATCGACCTAGCGCTGCCGCTACATGCAGAAGGCCCGCGCGTCGAAGAGGCAGTAAGACAGCACTTGCACAGTGACGACGCGCCCGCGTTCTATGTCGAAAACACCTTGATCAACGCCCTTTTCGGGCTGCTTTGCTGGGACGCCGTTTTCGCTGCCGTACCAGGGGCTTTTTTTAACCCTTACCAGCGCGGGCCCGCCGACCTGCTGCGCAGTGGCTTTCACCAACGCCGCCAATCGCTGTTTGACGTATGTTTGGGGCAGCTTGATAACGAGCGTTACCTCGACACCATACGCAGCAATTTCGCTCGCAAGCAGGGCATACAGTCACCTTTCGTGGCCTGGCAAGCCATTAACCCGGCCTTGCTTGATCTGGCCTTGTCATGCATGCCACCGCAACACCTCAGGGTGGTGTTTGAGCGCCTGCTGCGTGATATACCCGGCAATCGTTCGGGCTTGCCCGACCTCATTCAGTTCTGGCCAAATCAGCAGCATTATCAGCTTATCGAAGTAAAAGGGCCTGGAGACCGGTTGCAAGACAACCAGATCCGATGGCTAAACTATTGCGCTGCGCACGGCATAGACGCCATGGTATGCCACGTTCAGCGAGTGGCAGCTTGAGCTATACCGTCTCTGTGCGTGCACTGTGCGAGTTTGCCGCCAGGCATGGCGACCTTGACCTACGCTTCACGCCATCACCCACCGCACTCGAAGGCATAGAAGGGCACGCGCTGGTGCGTGCCAAAAGGCCGGTCACGTATCAGTCAGAAGTGAGTGTGCAGGCAAACTGGGGTGCGCTTCTGGTGCGTGGGCGAGCCGATGGCTATGACGCAAGCGTGCCCCAGGTTGAAGAGATAAAAACCTATCGGGGCGACCTGAACAATATCCCCGACAACCACAGATCACTGCATCAGGCGCAAGCTCGCGTTTATGCCCATATGCTTTGCGAGCGCGACAGTCTGGCCGAAATACAGGTTGCCGTGGTCTATTACGACGTCGACCAGGGTCATGAAACAGTAGTGTCTGAAACCCTCAAGGCCGACTACCTGCAGCACTTTTTTGAATCGCTCTGCCGTTGCTTTGCCCAGTGGGCCGCGCAACAACTGGCACACCGAGAGAACCGGGATCTCTGGCTAGCTACACTGCGCTTTCCCCACGCAGCGTTCAGGCCGGGGCAGCGTCAACTGGCCGAACATGTGTACAAGGCTGCCCGCCAGCAACGCATGTTACTGGCACAGGCGCCTACCGGCATCGGCAAAACCATAGGCACGCTATTTCCCATGCTCAAAGCCTGCACACCTGAGGGCCTGGACAGGGTGTTTTTTCTTACCGCCAAAACCTCGGGACGACAGCTTGCCCTTGACGCCCTTACGCTGTTGATCAAAAACAATGGCAACGTTGACGACACGGCATGCACCACCTCAGCGCCGTCGGTGCGCGTGCTTGAACTAGTGGCACGCGAAAAAGCCTGCGAGCACCCCGACAAGGCCTGCCACGGCGCTTCGTGCCCGCTGGCACAAGGGTTTTATGATCGTCTGCCCGTGGCCCGGCAAGACGCCGCGCGCCACGGATGGCTCGACCAATCAAGCCTGCGTCGCATTGCGCTAAAACATAAAATTTGCCCCTACTGGATGAGCCATGATCTCGCGCAATGGGTAGATGTCGTCGTCGGTGACTACAACTATTACTTTGACAGCAGCGCCCTGCTCTACGGCCTGACCGAAAGCCGCCAATGGCGGGTTGGTTTGTTGGTTGATGAGGCCCATAACCTGCTCGAACGTGCCCGTACCATGTATAGCGCCAGCCTGAGTGCCAGTACGCTGCAAGCAGCAAAACGCACAGCACCCACTGAGCTGAAACGCAGCTTTTCTACGCTAACGCGAGCCTGGAACCTGTGCTGTCGCGATCAGGCCATGTCTTATCAAGCCTACACCGACATACCCGCCTCCTTCCATAAAAGCTTGATCAACTTCAGCTCGCGGCTTACGCAGTACGCCAACGCCCATCCTCTGGACCTGGGTGTCGAATTACAGCGGCTGCATTTTGATATTTTGCATTTCTTACGACTGGCTGATGTGTTTTCCAGCCACTCGGTATTCGACATTGATCTGGGCGCAGCGCCATCACCCACGGTGCCCCTGTCCGCCACCATAAGCCTGCGCAATATGATTCCAGCGCCGTTTCTGCAACCTCGCATCAACGCCAGCCACAGCAGCACACTTTTTTCGGCAACCCTAAGCCCCTGGGACTTTTACCGTGACACACTGGGCCTGCCTGAAGATGTCGCCTTTGTCGATGTGGAATCGTCATTCAATTCTGAGCAGCTGCAAGTAAAAATTGCACAGCACATTTCTACGCGCTACCACGACCGCAGTGCGTCACTGCTTCCGATAGCGCAGCTCATGGGCAAGCAGTATGCGGCCCAGCCTGGCAACTACCTAAGCTATTTCAGCAGTTTCGACTATCTGCGCAAGGCGGCCGAGGCATTTTCAAAGCACTTTCCAGATATCCCCGTTTGGTTGCAATCGCCAGGCATGGACGAAGCCAGCCGCCGGCAATTTCTGGATCGCTTTGTGCCAGACGGGCGTGGGGTAGGGTTTGCGGTGCTAGGTGGCGCATTTGCCGAAGGCATAGATTTGCCCGGCAGCCGCTTAATCGGCGTTTTTATCTCGACATTGGGCCTGCCCCAGATCAACCCGTTGACGCAGCAGCTCAAGGCCAGCATGGCCAACGCATTCGGCACCTCTCGCGCCTACGACTACGCCTTTCTTTACCCAGGCTTGCAAAAAGTGGTTCAGGCTGCCGGCAGAGTGATCAGGTCAGATACCGACCGCGGTGTGGTGTATTTAATTGATGATCGCTACAACCGGCCTCAGGTTCAGGCCCTGTTTCCGTCGTGGTGGAAAACAGAGGCCGTACCGGTCATAGAAGAAAGCCCCTAGGAAGGCTCAGGCCAGCCTGGGGGGCTTTTTCATCAGTAGATTTCACACTATGCATAAGCAGGTTTGCCGCCACGAGATGCGCCACGCCCACTCAAGCAGGCTTGCCGTTACGAGGCACGCCACACTTATTCAAGCAGGCTTGCGCCTACGGAGTGCGCCACAGGCCATTCATCTAGAAAACCCATCCTGCACGAACCTGCACACCATGATCGCGTGTGCTGCCTGCCATTTGGCCAGCATAATTCAAGCTAAAGCTGCTGCGTGCCGTGTTGGACCATGCAACACCCACCTCGGCGACCAACGCGTCTTGCGCCAAGGGCGTACCGCTGACGCGATAGGCATCCCCCGTCGCCAGCCTTAATTCACGCGACGGCTTACCGCCACTTAAGGCATGTCGCCAGCCCATGCCTGCCACGGCCTGCAACGCACCCGAAGTAGTGGTTTGCATATCCCATAAAGCACGCACACCCAGCGTCGAATAACCTACCTGGGAGCTGCTGCCACTCGCTTGCAGGCCTGCCGGGCTGTTCTTTTCAGTAAAGCCCTGTTGATGCAAATGCGTATAAGCCAGACCGGCGTAGGGTTCTAACGTGATCTGAGCAATAGGCTGGGCATAGGCTAACTCGGCAAATACCTGTGTGGATTGGGCATGAGCTCGGCTGCTTGCTGTGCCCCAGTCTGCATAGTTAAGGGAACGCCGGGTGTTTACGCTGTACCACGAGTACCCGACACCACCACGTAAAGACCACGGACCTGACTGCGCATTGCCATAGGCCAGAGCATGATAGCCATCGGCTTTTGCACTGTCTTCGCTGCGGCCTTTGAATTTAGAGTTTGTATAACCTACGGCCACACCGGCTTTAACGGTATCGGTTAGCAAGGTATCTACACCGAACAGCAGGCCTTGGGTAGAGCGGTTCAAGGCATAAGTATGAGCACTGCCCCCCAATTGCCCCCAGCTGCCCAGGGCCTGCCCCCACATGGCATGATCACCAGCAGATAACTGCAGGTCTGTGCCATTGCCATTCTGCCCGTATGTACCTGCACCAAGACGAACACGCGGGAAGGCAGTTCTGCGCAAACTGTCGTCTATATCCAGCAAAGCCGAAGCCGTCGACGCATAGATTTCGCCCGCCAGGGCATCGTAGAGCGCGGGCACACCGCTTGTAGTGCGCAAAACAACCAGCTCGTCATAGACCGAGCCACCTACGCCCTGGCTGTCTGCCGCCGCCGCCAGTGCACGCTGATTGGGTGACGTCGCTACGCTGGCAAACGACGTGGCATTGCGATGTACACCCAAAGTCATTGCCGCACCCGTGACAACCGGGGACAAATCAATGAACGCCCTGTGCAAATTGTCACCGGCGAAGGTGTTTCCGCTCCAGCTATCGGCTTCTATAAACGAGAAGGCCCGGCCAAGATGACTGGCGCGCAGCCCAATGACCTCAAGCTCACTGCCTGCCTGTATGTCGGCGTGACCTGTCACTTTCAAAACATCGCTGTCGCCGTTGGCACCCAGCTCAAGCTCAAACACAGAACCGGCATGCTGTGTGTAGTTACCCTTAACGGTAAGAGTGCCCACGGAGTTTCCCGGCGTGACCGCGCCATAGACTTCGGTGTTGCCCACAACCCCACTACCACCCAAAACGGCACCATGGCCTATGTGCAAGTGCGCCGAGCTTGCTATGGAACCATTTACCACCAGCTTGCCACCTACTATGGTGGTGTTGCCGGTATAGCTGTTTTGGCCCGTAAGGGTCAGCGTGCCTGCACCCGCCTTGCTCATGCCGCCCGTGCCGCGAATGTTGTTCCGCCAGACACTGTCGTACCCTTGGGTGTTGACCGAAAAAATAGGGTCGAACATGGCGCCAAACGTCATGTCATTAAAAACGACAGGGCCGTTAATGGACGTGCCCAAGTCCATCATGCCACGGCCGTAAATATCGCTGTCCGCCCATTCAGGCATGGAAGTGCGATCAGCGCTGGTAAGCATAATCTCAATCACCTGGCGCGCTGTCATATAAGGAAACGCTTCACGCATAACGGCAGCAGCGCCCGCAATCATGGGCGCAGCCATAGACGTACCATTGGCATAGCGGTAGCTTTCATAAGGTGCGGTAGACCACATCGCATCTGCCACACCTCCAGGGCCAAAAGAGTCACCACCCGGTGCGGCCATACACCACGCTTTCGCAGCACCGCACCAGTTACTGTACTTGGCGATTAGGCCTTGCGGGCCGGTAGCCACGGCCGCAATCAAACTGCCTTTCAGGCTGGAGAAATCAAACTCTTTGACTTCAGCCCAGCCCTCCGGATCAGAGCCGATTTCGCCCAAAAAAAGCGCAGGGCCATTGTCTGGGAGTTCGTCGAGAAACCGATATAAAGGCTTACCGGTTAAGGGGTCTGTATTTTCAGGCGTAATCAGCGGCAACATGCCATTACCAGTAGGGATAGCGGTATAAGCGCCAGGATGGTCCATACGCTCATTACCGGCTGAAAAAATCATAGCTACATCGGCATCCGCCAAACGCTGCAGCATAAGATATTCTTCATCCACCGCTGAGAACAAGGGCTGAAATTCCAACTGACCACGATATGGGACAGGAACGGCTGGATCTACGTCCCATAGCGTTGGAGGCCCATAACTGCCATTTAGAACTTTTGCGCCAGCCCGTATCGCCCGATCAAAAGCCCGCCGTAATTCGCCATCAGCAAAACTTGTCCGCAAAGGCAATACCGTGGCGTTATACGCAACGCCATGCATCTCTTTGCCATCTCGTGCCGCTGCCGCCAACCCTGCCACATGCGTACCGTGAAAATTAGAACCACTATCCAAGCCTGAATACACATCGCCAGCGCTAAAACCGGGCATATAGTTACGCATGTAAGGCGATACACGCCCGGCGAATTCTGAGTGATTTATATCCAGGCCTGAATCCACAATCGCAATAACAATGCCCTTTCCCGTATAGCCTGCTGCATAGGCATATTGCGCGCGTATCAGTTCCAGCCCATTGCTGCGTTTGAATTCAGGCGTGACGAAATCTTCAGGTGACTGTGCATAGGCAGTACACACCAGCAACGACAGCATCGCTATCGTGCCCCCCCTTTTGAACATACTCATTATTTTTTTATCTCAACTTAATTTTTTTTGAATTGAGGCCGTACTTTACTTTAATTTATTACGAGATAAAAGCAGAAGTTACTTAAACCTTTTACTGGAGAATACCTGGGTGCCTTCCTGCTGTTTGTCCCCAAAATGCGCCATGCTGGCTGCCTCCTGCCCTTGTTCCTGCGCCTTGTTCCTGCGCCTTGTCCCCGCGCCTTGTTCCTCTGTCTTGTTCCTCTGTCTTGTTCCTCTGTCTTGTTCCTCTGTCTTGTTCCTCTGTCTTGTTCACCTGCCTAGTGTCTTTGCTCGTGCCCGTTTGTCTACATGCGCTCAGACTCGTGCGCTTGCCCTTGTGTCCTTGGCCCCGTGTCCTTGGCCCCGTGCTCTCTGCTGCACACAGTTTCCTGACTGCATTGTTAACAGCCAGAACCTCACAAATACCGCAATCCCATCGACCATACTAGCAATGTGGTTCTCACCGGCTTTTGCTCTTGCTCTCCCTACAATCGTAGGACCATGCTTTTGTTGCCCGACGTGCCCAAGCAGTCGGGGGCAGGCAGGGCTTGTGAGCGATTGCGCTCACCCACACTCGAGCGACAACGCTCACCCAATTTTCTGAAAGGAAACCACTGTGTCCAGCGCTAACCCTGTTCCAATGTTTAACGAAGCCGTCTACCCGTTTGATGCACGCGGCGTCGCCAAGCGCTTCCGCCATGCTGCGATTTTCGGCGCGCTATCGGCGCTCCAACCTGGCGAAACCATGCGGTTCTGCAATGATCACGACCCACTTCCGCTGCTCCAGCAGTTGCAGGGCCATTTCGGCGATGCCATCCAAATTACCTATATCTCGCGCGAGCCAGGCGAGATTGTGATTGACTTCGGAATTGTTGCCTGAAAAAGCCCATAGTCTTACCTTGAGCCCACCATGGACCCTTGTCTGGCTGACGCCATACTTGAAGCCCGTGCGTTGGGCTTTAAAATTGGCCTGCACAGTGGCGGCACCCACCCCGAGCGGCTACGCAGCGTGCTGCCTATGCTCGACTGGATAGGCCTGGACATTAAAGCCGGCTTTGCCGACTATGAGCGCATTACACGCATACGCGACAGTGGCGTACCTGCATTAGCCTGCCTTAAAGAAGTGCTGGAAAGTGGCGTAGATTATGAATGCCGCACCACCGCGCATCCTGACCTGCTGCCCGAAAGCCAGCTTGATACGTTGGCCTGCACGCTGGCCGAAATGGGCGTGAACAATTATGCGCTGCAGGTGTTTCGATCTGTGGGCTGTAATGATGAAGCACTAAACGCCAGCGCGGTGCGCGACTACCCCAGTGCCGCGCTGGTACAACGCCTGTCGGGGCTGTTTCCCACTTTTACCTTACGTAAAACCTAAGCTTAAGTAACGTCTGATTTCTCAGACGCCAGACCATGCTGACCCCCGCTTTTTCCCGCGATGTCATGTCGCGGCTTTTTTGCCGGTTGTTCAACGCCAACGTGTACGCTTCGGCCAGCCTCTGAATACGAGAGGCTTAGCTTTTGAAACAAACTGGGTACATCAGTTGCGCGAGCGTCTAAACCCCGGCGGCATCGGCAGACGCTGCAGCAAGCCCTGGGGCAACATGCTGGCGGGCGTAAACACTGACATGTCGATGGCATCCAGCGTATTTTTTACCATCAGGCCCAGCTCAGTATCGCCTTCCATAGACAGACGCCGACTGAAAAACAGTGTATCGGGGTCTTCTTTGCGGTGTGCCATCAGCCAGAAATCACGCGTGCTCGCCGAGATGGTCAGAGCAACGTCACCACCAGGCTGCATGGCTGAGAACTTGCCATTGCGCCAGGTAAAGTCAAAGCCCACCGCAACGTCACGCGCCAATATGCGAAGTTTGCGGCCTTCGAGCGCACGCAGGGTGTCTTCGGGAAGATGCTTGGCGAGCGCCAGATTAAGCCCCGTCACAAACAATAGCGATCCGGGATAAGCCGGAAGTCGCGACAGCAGCTTGCCAGCCGCGGCGGGGAAAGCGTGTTCACCAGTGCTCATGTGCTTCTCTAACAAAAGGTTATCAGGCCACGTAATTAAACACAGCAAAATAATGGCAAGCACTTCCACCCAATACAAACAGGTGCCAGACGCCATGCCCATATCGCCACTTTTCGTCAGTGGCGTAAAAAATAATGCCGACGGTATAAAACAGACCACCAGCGGCGAGCCAGATGAAGCCGTCCCAGGTCAACGCGTTAATAAGCGGCCCAATTGCCACCACTGCCATCCAACCCATCAACACATATAAGATCAGCGACACTATGCGCAGGCCCTTGGCCAGCCAAATCTCCTGAACAATACCCAATATGGCCAGGCTCCAAATGGCGCCAAACAGCGTCCAACCCCATGTCCCGCGCAGGCTTACCAGCGCAAACGGCGTATAGCTGCCGGCAATCAGCAGGTAAATGGCGCAGTGGTCAAACTTGCACCAAATACGTTTGGCACGGCCACGCAGGCTGTGATACAGCGTTGACGTTAGATACAGGCTTAAAAGCATTGCGCCATAAATACTGAAGCTAACGATCTTCCATGGGTCGCCGGTGAGAGACGCCATCACGATAAGGGTCACGGCACCTATAGCCGCCAGCGCAGCGCCAACCAGATGGCTGATGCTGTTGAACTTTTCTCCGCGATACATACCTGTGCCTTTCGTTATGCAACCCGGTATTCAAGACCGGGTTTGCCATGCCAATACCCATTACAGGGGCCGGCCGGCATCAAGGGCATAATCTGGTCAAAGGCGGAAGACGTGGCAAGACTGCCCTGAATGGCCTGATGGAACAACGATATAACCTCGGCCGTGTGCTGTGATTGCGGGCTAATGCGCACTACATCGACGCCCTGGCCACGCAGGGCATCGACCTCGCGGATCAGGTTGTATACCAGCGCCGACTGGGTCTGGACACCATTGAGCACCAGAAAAGGCTGCCCTTCACGCGTGTTTAGCATTAAGCCATCTGGGTGATCCATACAAACATACTGGCAGTCATCTTTGGGAATATTGCGATTGCGTGCAGTAAAACAGCGGGCCGAAAACGCAAGCGGCATGCGACCATAGGCAAACACCTCAGTCTGCATGCCCTCGGGGCGGTCTTGTTGCAGTTCGGCCAGGCCGGCAGCGCCCATTTCGAGCGGCATCACCCAGCGCCTGGCACCCAGGTCAGACACAATGCGCAGCACCGGGCTGTTGTAAATATTAAGGAAAGGCCCAGCGACAAAGGGTAGCCCGTCCATACGGTTGACTGCACCCATATCATTGGCTTCGACCAGAAACTGACCATTTTCAGCGATCTTGCGCATGTCTTTCAGGTCTTTGCCAGACTCTAGCAATACCTGCGTAGAGAGCACCACTTCTTTGCCGGCGTCTGCCATCATCTGCGCGACTTCCAGCCAGTCTGGCAAGCGCAGTTCATGGCGGCGCGAACACACGGTTTCGCCCAAGTAGACGATATCGAATGGAGCCTGGCACATCGCTTCGTAAAACTGCAGCATGGTCACCCGCGACCAATAATACTGAACGGGACCCAGAGCGATCTTCATGAGTCACTCCTGATGGCCTGGGATTTTTTCATACTTTGCATCCTGTTGTTCACTGGCTGGCACAGGCCAGCACCCTACTTCGCCCCGACTCGGCATAGCCTTGCGGCCCACGGCCGCATTTAACGCATACGACCTACTTAAATGACGCGTGCCCGCATTACTTCCAGGGCCGGTGATACGCACCCAGCGTATGCTGCTGCCCTTCAGCCACCTTGTTTAACGCACTCATCCACACCGGCTTGACCGAGTAACGTGCGGCATTGGCCAGGCACTGATCTATGGCTTCGCGCCACACACGCGTAACTTGCGCGACATAAGCCGGACTGCGCTGACGGCCTTCGATCTTGACGGCGCGCACGCCAATTTGCGCCAATCGCGGCAACAATTCAAGCGTGTTCAGGCTGGTGGGCTCTTCGAGGGCGTAGTAGCTTTCTTGGGCCACATCAAAGCGCCCTTTACACAGCGTGGGGTAGCCGGCGTTTTCGCCATCGTCATAACGATCAATAAGCACACCGTTAAGACGCGACTCAAGCCCCTGTGGTGTTTCTTGCCAGCGCACCGCCTTGGCAGGCGAACACACCCCATGCGTGTTGGGTGACTCGCCTGTGGCATACGACGACAGCGCACAACGGCCTTCGACCATGACACACAGGCTGCCAAAACCAAACACTTCAATTTCGACCGGTGTGTTTTCAGCGAGCTGCTCTACCTGTGGCATGGAAAGTACGCGCGGCAATACGGCCCGCGATATACCAAAATGCTTGTGATAGAAATTGATGGCGTCGTGGTTGGTGGCCGAACCCTGCACCGAAAGGTGCAACCTCATGTGAGGATGGCGCTCACATGCATACTGCATGAGCCCCGGGTCAGCCACAATCATGGCGTCTATGCCAGAACCCGCCGCACGATCGACAGCCTCACGCCACATTTGCCAGCCTGAAGGCTGTGGGTAGGTATTTAGCGCCAGCAAGACCTTGCAGCCGCGCTCGTGTGCATACCGTATGCCTTCGTTGATGGTCTTCTCATCAAAATTGAGGCCAGCGAAATTACGCGCATTGGTGGCATCTTTGAAACCCAGATACACACAGTTTGCGCCATTGTCGACCGCTGCCTTAAGGGCAGGAAGACTGCCTGCAGGGCATACGAGCTCCATCTGCGGCTGATCTGCCGCAGATGCCGGAAAGTTTGTTTGCATGATTTACGCCGCTACTACTTAAATGCAATGAAATCGTTACAGAGATACGTGCTTAGGCAAGCGCCAGAGCCGGTTCAGCCTCATGCACTGTAGGCCTGGACACGACATTGAGTACAGGTTTAACACCGTTGAGCAGGTAGTCAGCGAGTTCACGCACCGAGCGAATGGCATTACCAAAGGGCAGCTTTTCAGAACCACGGAAAAACAAGCCACGCTCTATATCGCCCGCCAACGCGAAGGCAAGCCGCGTATCAATGCAAAACTGACCGTGCTTGGCAATGCCGTCACGCAAACCACACGAAACAAGGCAGTCAAAGCCAACCGTACACGGACGCTGTTTGGCGGCGCGCTGCAGTTTTTCTTCTCGTGCCAGATAGCTTGCAAGCCAGGGCGTGCGCACTGCGCGTGCAGGCAAACCTGCGACACTCATGAACGTAACGATGTCTTCGGGCCTGGCCTCAACCAGCACTTTCTTGAAATTGGGGTGTGCATCGCCTTCTTCGGTGACGGCAAACGCCGAACCCAGCTGCACGGCATTGGCGCCCATGCCCATCAGCAAACGCACCTGCTCGTGCGAATTAACGCCCCCGGCAGCGATAAGCGGGATATTTTCGCTTTCGAGGCCCAGGTCTTTGAACAGTTGACGAGTGCCCTCAAGCACATGCGGAAACGCAAAATTAGGATTATTCAGGCCTTCAGGCGTAGGCGCACCCAAGTGACCGGCTGCGTATTTGGGGTTTTCGATGACAATGGCGTCAGGCAATCTTTGCTTGCGCATCCACTTTTTGAGCACCAGCCCGATACCACGCACATCAGAAAGAATGGGGATAATGGCTACCTTCGAAAAGTTCGAGGTAAGTTCGGGCAGGTCTAACGGCAAGCCCGCGCCCACAACCACGGCGTCTGCGCCGCTTTCGCAGGCCTGGCGTACGTATGAGGCGTACTCGGACACGGCGCGCATGATATTTACACCGACCATGCCCTTGCCATTTGCCAGCTTGTGAGCGGCCTTTACTTCGCGATCGAGTGCCTCGAGGTTGGCCGCGTCAATCAGTGCCCTGTCCCGCGATTTACCAGTTTTTATCATGAGGTCGGGGTGATGGCGACGCAGATCGACGCTGGAGATGGTTCCGAACGCGTCGAGCGCTGCCACACTGCCGGCGAGCCTGTGAGCCGATACGCCCACCCCCATGCCACCTTGCACGATGGGTAACAGCGATTTGCCCTTAATCTTCAGCCGATCTAATACAGTCTGCAACACGATGAATGTCCTTACCAAATTTTTTGCACAATGGCGCAAGTGCCACTATGCAGGCAGTTGGCGCTTGATTCCTTAATTAATATCAAAGTTAAGGCGTTTAGACTAAGCCCTGTCTTACAATCGGGCATCTTTCACTCAACTCTGGTCCGGCAAGCCATGCAGCGCGCACTTTCCCTGAATAACTCTCCCGCACCAAGTGTTCCGCTGCGATTCATGTTCAGCACCCCTCTGTTTGTGCTGTTGGCTGCATTGCTGCTGCTGTGGACCGGCCCCATGGCGTTTGTTTCTCGCTGGACGCCACAGGCGCTGGCGCTGACGCATCTGTTTACGCTGGGCGCACTGGCGCATGCCATGGCAGGCGCCATGATGCAGATACTGCCTGTAGCCACCAACATACACATTCTTGCCCCACGGCTTACTGCCACCGTGGTACATATCGGGCTGGGCCTGGGCACACTGGCCCTGGTGGCGGCGTTTCTGGTTGGCACGCCCTGGCTGTACCACGTTGCCGTGGCGTTGCTGACCATTGCCTTGCTATGGCTTCCCACCGCTGTGGTGGGCGGCTGGTGGCGACATCGCAAAAACGCGTCTAAAGGTTCGGTTGAAATTCTGGCAGGTGTGCGGTTTGCGCTGGTTGCGCTGCTGGTCACACTGGTGATTGGCGCTTCGCTGGCCGGCCAGTTGGGTGCGTCGGTAACGCCCAACCGCGTATTTACTGATCTTCACGCCGCTTGGGGGCTGCTGGGCTGGATAGGCTTGCTGGTCATTGCCATGTCGTTTCAGCTTATCCCCATGTTTCAGGTTACCGAGCTGTATCCGAAGACCATTACGCGCTGGCTGACGCCAACAATTATCGTGCTGCTGCTCGCGCACACGTTTACGGTAATGGGCTGGGGCAGTGCCGACCTCGACATCATTGTGCAAATGCTTTTAATTGTGGCCTACCTGGTATTTGCCGGCGAAACCTTTTATTTGATCTGGACACGCAAACGGCCAGAGCCCGATGCCACCACCCTGTTCTGGCGCACCGCAATGATCTGCCTGGCGGCCTGTGCTCCCGTGTGGCTGGCACAGCAGCTAACAGGCACTGATATGTCGGTCACCCTTGCCGTGCTATTTATTGTGGGTTTTGCCTGGTCGGCGGTAAACGGCATGCTATATAAAATTGTGCCGTTTCTAACATGGTTTCATTGCCAGCGTGGCCTGCAGGTGGCATTGCCTTTCATCCCCAAGGTCAAGCAAATGATTCCAGACCAAAAGGCCAAACAGCAGTTTGTCGTGCATCTGCTGGCCGTATTGCTGCTTATCGCAGCCAGCTTGCAGGTTCCGTACACGGCACGGGCGGGTGCTCTGGTGCTATTGGTGTCAGCCGCCTGGCTGCTCATGCATATGCTGCACGCCTTACGGCTGCTGGTGTCAACCAAGCGAAAAATACGTGAAACGCTGGGGCAAGCCGCTCAGTCTTGATGGTTTTCCAGTGCAGCCCGGTCAGGGATAATAATTTCTCGCCCCTTGACCGTAATCAGCCCCCTGCCACCCAGGTCATGAAGAATGCGAGAAAAATGCTCAGGAGTCAGGTTTAGCCGCGATGCAATCACTGTCTTGCTGGTTTCAAGCCGGAAAGAACAATCATCTTGCTCGCACCCATGCTTTAACAAATAGCTGACCACACGATCGGTGCCCGAACGTAATGAATAGGCTTCCACGTCTTTCATCAAGCTGTGCAGACGCTGGCTGAGGCTAGCCAGCATCTTGCACGCAAACCCACTATCGTTTTCGATCTCTTGCATAATCGCGGCCCTGCTGACGTGCAGCAACAGCGAATCGACCAGAGCCTCTGCAGAGACCACATAGTCTTTGCCAAGAAACATCAGCGCTTCGCCAAAGCTGCCGCCCGGCCCGATCAGTCGCACGACTTTCTCACCACCAGTGGGAGAAACCAGCAGCAGCTTGACTTGACCATAAACAACCGAATGCTGCCCTAGGCAGGGGTCTCCGCGACGGAAGATCATTTCACCACGCGCGACCTTGACCTCGGTCGTGCCAGCCGCCAAACGGTCGAGCTCGGCCTCTGACACCTCGTTAAACAGGGGTAGTCTGCTTAGAAACTCTTGAACCCTTACTTTGCCCGTCGCCATATTGCTAGAATCCTCAGATGCGTCCATTATCTGACGCCAGTCCACAGGCACAGCCACGCACCCATAGTGACCAAATTACTGCTTAATGTCATCGGCACCATCGCCCTCATACTGGGCATTGTGGGCATTTTCGTGCCCTTGCTGCCGACGACGCCTTTTCTGTTGCTCGCATCTGCCTGCTATGTGCGCAGTTCTACGCGCATGAACAACCTGCTGATCGGCAACCGTCATCTTGGCCCATACCTAGTTGCCATCCAGACTGGCCAGGGCATACCGCTACGCTCCAAAATTGTGGCCATCGTGATGCTCTGGGCCTCGCTGGCGTTTTCTGCCTGGTACGTGCCGCTAAGCTGGGTACGCCCCTTGTTGCTTATTCCTGGCATAGGCGTTACCTGGTATCTGCTAAAAATGAAAACCGCCGGCAAAGAAACCAACCGCCCCCCTTCAGCCTAAATCTGTCAGGCCACTCAGATCAGTTTCGAGTAGGTCGACACCGTTGGCTGCCCCAGGTATTTGTCAAAGAGCATGCCTACGCCACGTACAAACATCCGGCCCTTGGCCGTAACATTTAGCACTCTGTCTGCCAGGACAATAAGCCCAGCCTCGTAAAATTGCGACAGCTTTGCCAGCTCCTGAGCAAAGTACTCTTCAAAAACAATGCCGTACTGTTGATCAAGCTTGGCAAAATCGAGTGGCATGCTGCACATCAGCGTCATAATTACGTCTCTGCGCAAGACATCATCGAATGAAAGCTCAAACCCACGCTCTGTAGGAAGCCGGCCTTCATCAAGCGCCTGGTAGTAGGCATTGACGCTGCGCACCGAGCCACTGTACGAGGCCCCCACTTTGCCGATAGCCGACACACCAAAGCCGATCAGATCACAGTCGGCCCGCGTTGTGTAGCCTTGAAAATTGCGATGCAGGCTTTTGTCGAGCCGTGCCAGATTAAGTTCGTCATCAGGTTTGGCAAAGTGATCCAGCCCAATATACACATAGCCGGCCTCAAGCAAACGACGGGTCGCCATCAGAAAAATCTGCAGCCTGGTCTCGGCGGAAGGCAGGTCTTCAGGCTGAATTAGCCTTTGGGCTTTGAAGCGTGTCGGAAGATGCGCATAGTTATAGAGTGCGATACGGTCCGGCGACAAGCGTACGATTTCATCCAGCGTACGGGCAAAACTGGTTAGCGTCTGTTTGGGCAACCCGTAAATGAGGTCGGCATTGATAGACTCAAAACCCGCGTCACGACTGGCCTTGAGTGCCCGCTCTACCATTTCTACGGGCTGAATGCGGTTTACCGCTGCCTGAACGTCAGGGTCAAAGTCTTGCACACCAAAGCTGGTGCGGTTAAACCCCAGCCCGGCCAGCATGGCCAGCGTCTTTTCGTTAACCGTACGCGGGTCGATCTCGACCCCCAGCTCGGCGTCAGGGGTAAATTCGAAATGCTGGCGCACGGAATTCATTAACCCTGTAAGCTCATCGGCAGTAAGAAAGGTAGGCGTGCCGCCCCCCAAGTGCAGTTGTTCGGTTTTGCGATCATTGCCCAGATAGCCTGCAACCCGCTCCATCTCTATATCAAGATACTGCAAGTACTTGGTGGTACGGCTATGGTCTTGTGTGATGACTTTGTTACAGGCACAGAAATAGCACAGCTGCTCACAGAACGGCAGATGAAAATATACCGACAACGGTGGATTGCTTGGCGCCGTAGCGCGGCGTGACAAATGGTCAATATACGAATGCTCGTCAAAACCCTGGTTGAAGCGGTCTGCCGTCGGGTAAGAGGTATAACGGGGGCCTGAGCTGTCAAAGCGGCGCACAAGCGCCTCAGAGAATTCAATATCAGGTAATGCGATGGCGTTGTGAATATTTAGTGGGTGATTGGCATCCATTGCCTTGCTCCATACAGGCCGATTTGCGCGACCCACGTTAATGCACCGCGCGCATGGCACGGACTATGCGTTATTGTGAAACCTATCCCGCCCCTACAGCTTGATCTGCATCAATTGAGAGAATAACGGTAGAAATTGACCGTAAAGCGTAATTTTCTGCCAGCTTACTAAAAGCTGACCAACTCACATTGTATTATTAAGCCTCCTCCCTGAATTTGCCGGCCCAGCTCACCCCCGATGTTGCTAGTACTCATTCTCGCCCTCCCGTTTGCAGGCAGCATTGTTGCTGCCCTGCTGCCTACTAACGCACAAAAGCTCGAAGCGTGGTTGGCCGGCGCAGTATCGGTTGTGTGCGCGCTACTGGTATTAAGTTATTTTCCGGATGTGGGCGACGGCCAAATGGTCAAAGCCACCGTGCCCTGGATACCCAGCCTCGGTGTTAACTTTGCGCTGCGCATGGACGGCTTTGCCTGGCTGTTTTCCATGATTATCACGGTCATGGGCGCGCTCATCGTGCTTTATGCCCGGTACTATCTTTCGCCGGCCGACCCTGTACCGCGATTTTTCTCATTCTTTCAGGCTTTTATGGGCTCGATGCTGGGGGTAGTGCTATCAGGCAACCTTATTCAGCTCGTCATTTTCTGGGAGCTCACCAGTCTCTCGTCGTTCATGCTCATCGGCTACTGGTACCACCGGCTCGATGCCCGCCGCGGCGCGCGCATGTCGCTCACTATTACCGGTGCAGGTGGTCTTTGCCTGCTGGCTGGCATGCTCATGCTGGGCCACATCGTAGGCAGTTACGACCTTGATACCGTGCTTGCCTCGGGCGACTTGATCCGCACTCACCCGTGGTATTTCACGATACTCATTCTGGTGGCCCTGGGCGCGCTCACCAAGAGTGCACAGTTTCCTTTCCATGTGTGGCTACCCAATGCCATGGCCGCTCCTACGCCAGTCTCGGCCTATCTGCACTCGGCCACCATGGTCAAGGCAGGTGTTTTCCTGCTCGCCAGGTTCTGGCCTGTGCTGGCGGGCACTGACGAGTGGATGTGGATCATAGGCGGTGCCGGCCTGTTGTCGCTAACGCTGGGTGCCTACGCGGCCACGTTTCAAACAGACATGAAAGGTGTGCTGGCCTATTCCACCATCAGTCACCTTGGGCTGATCACGCTGCTGCTGGGCATGAACAGCGCGGTTGCACTGGTGGCAGCTGTGTTCCACATGATTAACCACGCCACGTTCAAGGCGTCGTTGTTTATGGCGGCAGGCATCGTAGACCATGAAACGGGCACACGAGACCTTACCCGCCTGTCGGGGCTGTATCGAAGTATGCCCATTACCGCAACGCTTGCCATCGTGGCCGCTGCCTCGATGGCTGGCGTGCCGCTATTGAACGGGTTTATCTCCAAAGAAATGTTTTTCGCGGAAACCGTTGTGATGGGCGACAACTGGTTTAGTCACGTGGGGCTTCCTGCAGTTGCCGTCATTGCTGGTGCTTTCAGCGTGGCCTACTCGGTGCGATTTATCGCCCAAGTATTTTTCGGGCCGGCTCCGCGCGATCTCCCGCGTTCTCCGCACGAGCCACCCAAGCGCATGCTGATACCCAGCGCAATTCTGGTATTAACTTGCCTGGTCGTGGGAATATTTCCGCGTTACACGGTGGGGCCTTTCTTGCACAATGCCGTCATCAGTATTACCGGCAAGGCCACACCCTCCTACGATTTACGCATCTGGCATGGTTTCAACCTGCCATTGGCCATGAGTTTCGTTGCGCTGTTCGGGGGCATATTGCTGTTATGGCTGCTGCGTCACCGTCACCGCAAGCACCCTGGCGCAACGCCACTTATCTACAAGCTTGATGGCCGCCGAAGCTTCGAGCTACTGCTCGAAGGCATAGACCTTGCTGCCTCGTTTCTGCTCGACTGGACCCGCTCAGCGCGTCAACAGCCGCAAATTCTCATTATCGTGGCACTCACGTTTAGTGTTGCCATGCTGCCACTGTTGCCCGGCGGCTGGCTGCAACCCGAGGTTTATACACCCATCAACCCCTTTTTCCTGTTGATGTGGCTGGCTGGCGGTGCCTGCGCCATTGGCGCGGCGCGCAAGGCCAAATACCATCGCGGCATTTCGCTACTGCTTTCGGGTGGGGCTGGCCTGGTAACTGCGCTGACGTTCGCCTGGCTTTCAGCCCCAGACCTTGCTCTTACACAGTTGGCCGTTGAGGTGGTCACGCTTGTATTGCTGCTGCTTGGCCTGCGCTGGCTGCCGCCCCGTATCTACGGTGATGACGAGCCGCCGCCCTTGCAAAGCAAACTGCGGGCGTTCGTACGGCGTTTCCGCGATTTAATCATCGCTGTTATCGGCGGCACAGGCATGGCTGCACTCGCCTATGCTTTGCTCACCAGCCCTCATCCTTCGGGTATTTCATCGTTTTTTGTGGAGCAATCGCAGGCATTGGGCGGCGGTTCAAACGTGGTCAACGTTATTCTCGTCGACTTCCGCGCCTTTGATACGTTTGGCGAAATCACCGTGTTGGGCATTGTCGCACTAACGGTATACGCGCTGCTCAGGCGCTTCCGTCCGCCTCCCGAAAGCATGTCGCTGCCGCGCGCGCGCCGGCTCGAGCCTCGCAACGACAGGCTACTGGGTGAGTTTTCCGATCCAGACCCGCAGGCATCCGTACCAAACGGGGTTATGCGAGTGCCTGCCGTGCTGGTGCGTCTGCTGCTGCCCATGGCGGTACTTATTTCTCTGTATTTTCTGATACGCGGCCATAATCTGCCTGGAGGCGGCTTTGTCGGCGGCTTGATCATGGCCACAGCCATTATTCTGCAGTACATGGTTGGCGGCATTATCTGGGTCGAATCCCGGCCACGTATACATCCACGCTATTGGATCGCCATTGGTCTGCTGGCTGCGGGCATCACCGCTACCGCCGTGCTCTGGGCAAACAAGCCTTTTCTTTCAGCCATTACCCGTGACATAACACTCCCGCTGATCGGCCACGTACACCTCTCTAGTGTCTTGTTATTTGATATAGGCGTGTACATGCTGGTTGTGGGTGCCACGGTACTTATGCTGGTTGCCCTGGCTCACCAGTCACTCAGAATTCATCGCAAACCGGCGGCTAGCGCCATCCAACAAAGTGAGGGCCCCTGATGGAAGCCGTTCTTGCGCTGGCCATAGGCGTGCTTTCAGGCTCGGGGATCTGGCTATTGTTACGCCCCCGCACGTTTCAAGTGATTATGGGGCTGTCACTGGTGTCTTATGCCGTCAACCTGTTTATTTTTGCCATGGGGCGCATCACGCTTGATGCGCCGCCAGTTATTAATGGCAATTGGGGCGCAGACGCCAACCTCTATGCCGACCCCGTGCCGCAGGCACTGGTTTTAACCGCCATTGTCATTGGCTTTGCCACGACCGCATTGTTTCTGGTAGTGCTGTTGGCATCGCGCGGGCTTTCAGGCAATGACCACGTTGACGGAAGGGAGAACCGATCATCATGACCGGCTGGATGCAGCATCTCCCCATTATGCCCGTTGTCGTGCCGCTTATCGTCGGTGCGGTTATGCTTTTGTTCGACGAGAAGCACCGCCGGCTTAAACTGGCTCTAGGCGCTGGTTCGATCGCCGCCCAGCTTTTTGTCGGCATCATGCTGCTTGGCATGGCGTCGGGCTACATCTCCAGCGACTGGGATAACGGTGTCGGGGTCTATTTGCTCGGTGACTGGCCCGCTCCGTTTGGCATCGTGGCTGTGGTCGACCGGCTGTCAGCCATCATGCTGGTGCTTACTGCGGTGCTGGGTGCTGCCGCGTGGGTTTATTCCACTGCCCGCTGGGATCGCTCGGGGGTGCACTTCCACCCTCTATTTCAGTTTCAGCTCATGGGCCTGAATGGGGCCTTTCTCACCGGCGACCTCTTTAACCTGTTCGTATTCTTTGAAGTGCTGCTCGCTGCCTCGTATGGCCTCATGCTGCACGGCTCAGGCAAGGCACGAGTAGCCGCAGGCATGCATTACATCGTCGTCAATCTGGTGGCGTCATTTTTGCTTCTGATTTCGATTGCGCTCATTTACGGTATTACCGGCACCCTCAACATGGCTGAGCTTGCCATTCGTGCCGGCCTGCTCGAAGGTGGCCAGCGCCAGTTGTTTGAAACAGGCGCTGCCATTCTAGGTATAGCGCTACTTATCAAGGCGGCTGCCTGGCCGCTCAACTTCTGGCTGCCTGCCGCCTATGCCAATGCCAGCCCACCGGTCGGGGGCATTTTCGCCATCATGACCAAAGTGGGCATTTATGCACTGGTGCGTATAGGCTCTCTACTTCTGCCCACCGGCGCGCCTGCCGCATTTGGTGGCGAGTGGATGTTCCCGCTTGGCATGGCCACGATGGCGTTCGGCGCCATTGGCTTGCTGGCTGCACCGCAAATAGAACGGCAAGCGGGCTATTGCGTCATCATGTCCTCAGGCACATTGCTGGCCGCACTGGGCATGCCAGGCGTTACGCTTACCGGCCCGGCGCTGTTCTATCTGATTGTCTCGGTACTCACTATGGGTGCTTTCTTCATGTTGCTTGAAATGATAGAGCGCACGCAAACTTTCGGTGCTGACCTGCTCGCAGTCAGCCAGGAAGCCTTCGAGCTTGAAGACCCCGAGTCGCCTGATCAATCAGATGACGTTGTGGGGGTGGCCATTCCGGCAGCCATGGCCTTTTTGGGTATGGCGTTTATCGCCTGCGGCCTGCTGATCGCGGGTCTACCGCCACTGGCCGGCTTCGTCGCGAAATTTTCGCTGGTGTCTGCGGCGCTGCAAACCTCTTCTACCGACACGCCTTCCGTTGCCGCGTGGTCGCTTGTTGCTGGTATGCTGATATCGGGGCTGGTAGCCATTATCGCCTTCAGCCGCACGGGCATCCGCCTGTTCTGGAGCCCCGACGATACCAATACCCCAAGATTGCGCATCAGCGAGGCAGGGCCGGTAGGCGTGCTTGTGTTGTCTTGCGTTGCCCTGGCAATCTGGGCTGGGCCTGTTCTCAACTATTTGCAAGAAACTGCCGCCTATCTCGACCAGCCAGCGTCATACATCGATGCCGTCGTCAGCCAGAACCCCGTGCGCGACGTCACAAATGGAGGCAAACCATGATCCGCTTTTTGAATGCGCTGGTACTGCCTTTTTTGTTATTGGTGCTCTGGATACTGCTTAATGACAGTGTTGCGCCTGCCGACATCGCCATAGGAGCCCTACTTGCTCTGGCGTTGTCATGGGCGCTGCACGCGTCCCGACTGCGGCCGCTCCACGCACGCCCTCGACATCCACTGGTCATACTCAAGCTTGCCATGGCTGTTGCCGCTGATATTGCCAAATCTAATGTGGCTGTGGCCCGCATCATTATTTTGGGCCCACGTGCCAACGCGTCACCGGGCTTTATCGATATACCACTGCGTATCAAAGACCCACACGCACTTGCTGCCCTGGCCTGCATCGTCACTTACACGCCCGGCACCGTATGGGCCGATTACTCAGAAGAACACAATCTGTTAACGCTGCACGTACTGGACTTGCAAGAAGAAGCGTTGTGGCTGAACATTATTCAGCAATGCTACGAACGCCCACTACTGGAGATATTCGAGTGAACAGCATCGTTTATTGGGCCGCACTTTTCGCACTTGGCTGCTATACCGCAGGCATGGCAATAGCCGCCATTCGCCTGCTGCGCGGCCCCGCCTCACCCGATCGCGTATTGGCTCTTGATACCATGTATATCAACGGCATGCTTATCTTACTGGTGTTGGGGCTGCACCTAAACTCTTCCCTGTATTTTGATATTGCTCTACTGATCAGCCTGTTTAGCTTTGTAGGCACGGTGGCCATGGCTAAGTTCTTGCTGCGCGGTGAGGTCATTGAGCCATGATAGAAACATTGGTGTCCATCGTGGTAGCGTTGTTGCTGGTAATTAGCGGCTTGCTCACGTTAATTGGGTGCGCTGGCCTGCTCAGGCTGCCCACTTTTTTCTCGCGCGTGCATGCCCCAACCCTGGGTAACACCTTGGGCGTATTTGCCATTCTTCTGGCCACCATTTTGTATGTATTTGCATCTGATGGCAGGTTAATCGTGCATCCTATATTGATCACCGTGTTTCTGGTGATCACCTCACCCGTTACGTCTATTTTGCTGGTGCGCGCCGCCATTGTGCGCAAGCCACACGAAGTGGCGGCGCAAAAACAGGCCAAGGTTAATGTACATTCGACGGACACGGCTGCCAGCCATGACCATCAGCCCTCAAGCGATGCCGCTGACCAACCCGACACGATCAGGGCTAATCCGGCGATCAACGACGCACCCAGCACCAAAACTCAATAATTACATTTGCGGGTTGGAGACTCTCAGGCACGTGGTGCAGGTAACCGCCTGATTGCTTGGCTTGGCTTGGCTTGCTTGGCTTACCTTGCTTGGCTTACCTTGCTTGGCTTGGCTTACCTTGCTTGGCTTACCTTGCTTGGCTTACCTTGCTTGGCTTACCTTGCTTGGCTTACCTTGCTTGGCTCAGCTTGCTTGGTTCCTTGCTTGGTTCCTTGCTTGGTTATTTGGTCGATTGGTTGCTTCATTACTTGGCAGTTTGGTAACTTGGATTGCTTGGTTTGCCTCACTTACCTCACTTGCCTGGTTTGCTTCGCCCTGCTTGCCTCGCCTCGCCCCGCCTGCCTTGGGCTCACTTTTGGGGGCAGGCACGAAATGTGCTGACACAATCTGCGATGAGCCCTTTCCGTCGACTAGACAAGGAGTAAAAAAAACATGAAGCAACCTCACCCAACCTGCTCGAGCTACACCACATTAGTGCGCGCCGCGCTTATTGCCGCATGCGCCGCAGGTTATGCGCTATCTGGCAGCGCCTTGGCCGCGACCGATAGCGAAATCCAGGCTCAGTACCAAAATGACGTGGCGCGCTGCAATGCCGGTCAGACCAACCAGGACAAAGCCACTTGCCTCCAAGAGGCCGGAGCGGCTCGTGAAGAGGCCCGACGCCACCGCCTTACCGACGGCAATACCTCGTTCAAGCAAAACCAGCTTGACCGCTGCAAGGAACTGCCTGCGGATAAACAAGCAGACTGCGTCAAACTTATGACCAATCCGAACTCAACGGTAGCTGGCAGTGTGGACTCAGGCGGAGTGTTACGTGAAGAAACCTTTACGGTACCGGCCACACCCTCAACACAGGGGCCCACCAACGTTGAGGGCACGGTCGGTTCCACCGGGGCATCGAGTGTTTCAGGATCTTCGGGTGTTTCAACCCAGGGCAACATGTCGGGAAGCACTGTGCCGACGCCCGTCCCAGGCACCGGGATGAAGCAATAGCAGACAATCGATTTCGGCAGGCGTTGATAGTTGGTTGAACTGAGACGCCCACGCCCGTCTCTGACACTGGGATGGCGCAACAGTAGGCAACCGATTTCAGCAGGCGTTGATGGTTGAGCCGAGCCTCCACGCCTTGTTTCCTGATTCGATTGACACCACCGATTGCGGCAACCTCAAATTTGCTCGCTCTCGGTGGTTGCTTCGTCTCGCTAGCCACTGTCGGCCTCTGCACATTAGACCGGCGCATCAACGTCGGTCGAGCGCAGCCCTTTTTCGGTGAAACAATATCGAAAGAGTGAAACCTTTTTCCGGTGCAGTCGCTCTCTACCTCAACCGATACTTGCCACGGTGTGCCGGCAGCATTCGTGTAACCCGATGCGCCCCCTGCCATATTGTTATACGCCTCAAATGCCCTGGCCGGAACTGTGTCCTCAGACACCAGGCTCCTGAGAAAGCAAAACTCGCCACGTTGAGTCATTTAGATATTGGCAGTTATAGCTATATTTTTGTCATTTATGACAACAGACAAATAGCTAAACTGAAGATGTCCTCTGGTAACCCTGTCTTTTTAACGGCCGTTGAAGATAGCTATGCTATTCAGACAATTGAATACGCCATCTCATTGATTATTATGATCATATTTGGCCGACACAGCGTGTAGGGTAACGATCAAACGTTGTATGAGCAAACGCTGCAATGCCTCACGCCTCAATTGATCTAACCAGTATCAAATAGAATGGAGCCTTTGACGGCAAGCAGTATTACCATGATTGGATATAGCTGCAGATGCATAGGTTTCGCAAGTGCGAAAGCCAGCCCTGACTGCTGCGAATATGGCACAAAAGTGCGCTTACGCAGGCTCCACCCTGATGCAATAAGTATTATTGCGAATCGTTCGCATTAATGATACTATCCGGAACTTGCCAATAGCGGATTGTGCTTCCTGCTTACGGTCGTACAACCCATTTTTTACCGCTGGACCAATGTCGTTTCCTCGAGTTCAAGCAAATTCTCGCCACACCCTAACTAAAATTGTTGGGGCGTCGGCCGCTATAGGGCTGCATCTTGCCGTCTTGGCTGCCATTATTGCTTCCCCACCCAAAAGCCAGATTGAGCTTCCTGAATCAGTCGAAATCCGATTCGTTGAAATCTCTGACGATATCGTTGATGCCGCACCCTCTGAAGAGGAGGCAGAGGCCGATATCCCCGCTCCTGAGCAGTGGGAAGAGGTTATGCCCGAGCCCATCATCGAGCCCGAGCCTGTGATCGAGCCACAGCCTGAACCCGAGCCAGAACCCATCATCGAACCAGAGCCCACGCCTGAGCCTGTTATTGAGCCAGAGCCCGAACCTGAGCCCGTGGTCGAAAAGCCGGAACCCGAGGCCATAACGCCTCCACCTCCACCCAAGCCTAAGCCAGAGCCAAAGCCCAAGCCCAAGCCTAAACCACAGCCCAAGCCTAAACCCGTCGAAAAGCCGGTGTTCAAAGAGGCACCTGCGGCAGCACCATCAGGCAACGCCGCCACGCCTGCTGTGCCCAAGGCGCCGTCCAGGCCTGTTGATCCTAACCGACCACGCGTCATCGGCAGGGTTGACTACATGGGCAAACGCCCCATGCCCGAGTACCCGCGCATGTCTCAGCGCAGGGGTGAGCAAGGGCGTGTGCTGATCCGGGTGCTTATTGCGGCAGATGGTTCGGTGCTCAAAGCGAGTGTGCAGCGGTCCTCCGGTCACGACCGGCTCGATCAGTCTGCGTTGAAGGCCGCTCGTAGTGCCCGATTCAAGCCATATACAGAAAACGGCATCGCCTACCAGGCTCTCGCCGACATACCTTTTGATTTTGTTCTATAGGACCGACGAATGTTCGATTTACTCAATAGCGCATTGCACGTGCTCGCACAAGTAAGCGACACAGTGGCACAGGGCGCTGACGCCGTCATGCAGGGAGCCGATGCGGTAACGCAAGGGGCAGGCACTGTCGCACAGGATGCTGGCACTGCCTTGCAGTCGGGTGCCGCAGCAGCCCCGACCACAGCCGGCCCGTTGGCTGCAGAAGCAGCCCCAGACGGTATGCTTCACTTTATTTCGCAAAGCGACATGGTGGGCAAGTCACTGTTTGGCATTCTTGTATTCATGTCGCTGATCAGCTGGTATCTTATTTTCGTCAAGTCGTTTACCAACATGCGCGTGCATCGCCGTTCCAACAAGTTCTTGCGAGAATTCTGGGCTGCCAGCTCGCTCGACGAGGTCGAAAACGAGATCGCCACACATGGTGCCACCGAGCCTTTCGCCCATCTGGCCAGTCATGCCATTCATGCACAGAAGCATCACGCTAAATATGGAGCACTTAAGCTTGAAGAGAAAGGCTCAACCGGGGCTTTTGTCACGCGCACCATACGCAAAGTCATTGACGAAGAAACAGCCAAGTTCGAAAATGGCCTCACCGTGCTCGCCTCCGTCGGATCCACCGCCCCTTTTGTGGGGTTGTTCGGCACGGTGTGGGGGGTGTATCACGCCCTGGTCGGTATTGGCCTGTCAGTTGACGGCGTCACTATTAATCGTATTGCGGGCCCGGTCGGCGAGGCGCTGATCATGACGGGGCTTGGCCTCGCGGTGGCGATTCCGGCTGTGCTCGCCTACAACGGTTTTGTTCGCAGCAACCGAGTCTATCTGGCCAAGCTTGATGCATTTGCCCATGACTTGTTCACCTTTTTGTCTACCGGCCAACAGGCCTTCGAATGGAATGGCAAGGGTCGCCGCATGGCAGTTGCCACCAGCAAAGGAAACTAAATGGCATTCGGCAGTTTCAACAGCAAGGCGGGCAGTAGCACCGTCAATGAAATCAACATGGTGCCGCTTATTGACGTCATGCTGGTTCTTCTGGTTATCTTTATTATCACGGCCCCCTTGCTCAGTCATTCGATCAAGATCAACGTGCCGCAAGCCACCGCCCAGCCTGTCGAGCAAGATCCCATTACTATTGACCTCGCTGTCGATGCCGATGGTCTTATGTTCTGGAACGAACAGCCTGTGGCACCTGCTGATCTCAAACAACGCTTTGCCGCTGAAGCAGCCCATGACCCGCAGCCCGAGTTGCGTATTCGCGCTGATCTCAACACACGCTACGAGGTGCTTGCCCAGGTTATGAGCAGCGCCAAGGCAGCAGGGCTCAAACGACTGGGGTTCATAACTCGCCCCGGTACTGACGCCGCAGCACCGGCCAACGGAAAGGCTGAGCAACCAGCAGGTGCCGCCAAACCATAGGTCCATAGGTCCCAACACCGTAGTTTGCTATGTATTCAACTGCCCGTCAGGTTTGTAACTGACGGGCAGTTGGCTTTTAAGGGAGCGCCTTTCAGGCATCTTCAGGATAGAATCACGGTATGCGACTACTAGTAATTGAAGACGACGCCACATTGGGTCACGCCCTGCAAGAATTCCTTATCGAACAAGGCTACGCCGTTGACTGGCTTGCCGATGGCGATCAGGTGCAAAGTGCCGTTGCCGGCCAAAGCTATGACTTATTGCTGCTTGACCTTAACCTCCCGGGTACAGGTGGCCTTGATATCCTCCGCAGGCTTCGGGCCAGCAACGAACAGGTGCCTGTGCTTATTCTTACCGCTCGCGATGGTGTTGAAGATCGTGTCGCGGGGCTTGACGCGGGGGCTGACGACTACGTTACCAAACCGTTCGAGTTGGCCGAGCTGGCCGCCCGGGTTCGTGCCTTCGGACGCCGCCGTGCCGGGCAGGCTCAACCCACCATTGAGGCAGGGGCCCTAAGCTTTGACTCGGTCGGGCGTGAAGTACGTGTACATGGCGAGCGTCTGCCGCTTTCTGTACGCGAGCTGTCCGTACTAGAAATGCTTATGGCACGTGCAGGCCGGGTAGTTACCAAGCGGCAAATCGTTAACTCGCTATCTGCCTGGGACGCCGATTTCAGCGAAAACGCGGTTGAGGTCTATATTTACCGGCTGCGCAAGCGTCTTGAAGGCTCGGGCGCAACCATACAAACTGTACGCGGTTTTGGTTATCTTCTTGAAGCGGGCAGTGCAGACTAAAACCCCCAGTCCCAAACGCCGCGAAGGCCTGCTGCCCAAGGGTTCGCTTGCGCGCCATCTGGTTTGGCGTTTGCTTCCAGCCGTTTTTGTCCTGGTAAGCATAGACCTACTAGCAACCTGGCTCATTACACGCAAAATGAGCCTTCAAGAATGGCTTTTGCGTGATATTTTCTGGACCATGGTCATCAGCCAGGTTGTGCTGGTATCGGTATTCGCTTGGGTGCTGATCAAAGGTGTGCGTTCTGGGCTGGCCTCCATGAACAGGTTGTCCAGTGAGATCAGCCAACGCTCTATCGAAGATCTACAGCCCCTCGATGTGACCGGTCTGCCGGCAGAAGTGGCTCCGCTGGTCACTCATCTTAATGACTTGCTGTTGCGGCTTGATGATTCCATGCAGGCGCAAAAACGTTTTATCGGCCACGCGGCACATCAATTGCGTACACCGCTTACAGGGCTCAAGCTTGAATCTGAGCTTATGCTCACGCGTACCTTGCCTGACGATGTGCGTGACAGAGCAGAACGCATCAAGTCCGTAACAGATCGCATGATACGTCTGGGTCAGCAATTGCTGGTACTGGCACGTGTAGACTCTTCAACCCGGCCACAAGACAGCTTTAAACGCATGGATCTGGCTGAATGGGTACGCGAAACAGCGGCAGAATGGATCCCTTCTGTGCGCAGCACGTCTTTGGAGATACAGCTGGCGGCACCCCGCGAGCCCGTTTGGGTAGATATAGACCCCTTGCTGCTTGAAGAGCTACTGGGCAATCTTATCGATAATGCTGTGCGTTACGCAAAGGATGCCACGGTAATCAACCTGCGCGTCACGGCCAACCCGCCCACGCTGGCGGTCGAAGATAATGGCCAAGGCATAGCCCCCGAAGACAGCGCACATGTGTTTGAAGCGTTTTACCGATCAGCGCGGCCCGCCAACGATGGCTCAGGTTTGGGGCTGGCCATTGTGCGCGAAATCGCCCGCGCTCACGGTGCCTGGTGGGGGCTATCTACCAGGCCCGCGTTTGACGGCACGCGTATAACGGTAATTTTTCCGGGGCCGCGTATAGGCGCCAAGCTAACCCGCCAAGAATAAGTACAAGGCTGATCCGTTCACGTATCGTAACCAGGGTTGCGACGTTCAAGCCGACTCAACATCCCAGACCAAACGAGTGAAGCTTTATGGGCGCGGTCAGCGGCAGATTCAGTGTGTGCTCGGGCCTGAACCTCGTCTGGAATAAAGTTGAGCTCCGCACCTTGTGCCCTCACCTGTACAGTACATGCTGCTTCTAGCCTATGCATGTTCAAGAAAGCGAGCGGTATGCTCGACCCGACAGTGAGCAAACCATGGTTGCGCAAAATAAAGTAATTCTTGTCACCAAGATCGCGGACAAGCCTCGACTGCTCATCTGGATCAAGCGCAAAACCCTCAAAGTCATGATAGGCCAAGCTCGTATGAGCCACGTACGAGAATTGTGAAAGGGGAAGCAAACCCTTTTTTTGCGCAGAGACGGCTACGCCGTTGAGCGAGTGGGTATGCAACACGCATTTGGCGTCGTTGCGCGCTGCATGAATACAGCTGTGAATGATAAACCCAGCAGGGTTGATCTCATGTGGAGAATCACATACTTTACGACCCTGTAGATCAACTTTCACTAAGCTGGAGGCCGTAATATCCTCAAAGCCCATCCCGTAAGGGTTGATCAGAAAATGGTTCTCACCAGGCACCTTGGCGGTGACGTGCGTAAAGATGAGGTCATCCCAACCAAATAGGGCGACCAAGCGATACAGAGCTGCCAAGTCTCGACGAACCTTCCACTCAGCATCGTTAATGGATCTTCGTACGTCATCCGCAGTTTCCAAAAGTTCTTGCATTCTCTACTCCTTAATCGAGCCAGCGTCACGCCGCTCATAAAAAACCAAGCCCATCGGTCACCGTAGGATAACGGAAAACACAGTAGCTGCAGTAGGCAATGGAAGAGCCTTTGCTTTCATTGAAACAATAAGGCGCACCAAGCCATAAACTTGGCGCGCCATTAAGTTGTCAGGCGAGCTTCGTGAACTAGGCGGTTGCCATGATCTTATCGAGAGCCGCCTCTAGCGTGCCCACGGTGCGATCAATATTGTGCAATTTATCCAGCCCAAACAGGCCAAGACGAAATGTTTTGAAGTCTTTAGGTTCGTCGCACTGCAGTGGCACACCCGCAGCTGCCTGCAGGCCAGCCTCACTGAACTTTTTAGTAGAGTGAATACCGTCATCGTCGGTATAGCAAACAACGACACCCGGAGCCTCAAAGCCAGATGCGGCGACGCTTTTGAAACCGTGCTCGCGCAGAAGCGCCCGTACGCGCTGCCCCAACTGTTGCTGCTCTGCCTTCACCTTTTCAAGGCCATAGGCTTCGGTTTCAAGCATGACATTGCGCAAGGCTGTGAGTGCATCGGTAGGTAAGGTGGCATGGTAGGCATGGCCGCCCTTCTCATACGCTTCTATGATTTGCAGCCATTTGCGCAGGTCGCAGGCAAAACTGGTGCTGACAGTTTCGTCAATTCTTTGCCGCGCCAGTTCACTAAGCATGACCAGCCCGCAACACGCTGGGCCACTCCAGCCTTTTTGGGGCGCCGAAATCAAGATATCCACCCCGACTGACGGCATGTCTACCCAGACGGTACCGGAGGCAATACAGTCAAGCACAAACATGCCACCGTTGGCATGCACAGCCTCACCCACTTTGCTCAGGTAGTCATCGGGCAGCAATATGCCTGAAGCCGTCTCGACATGCGGCGCGAACACCATGGCAGGTTTATGCTCATTGATGGCAGCAACCACCTCGTCGATGGGTACCGGCGCATAGGCTGCCTGCCTGCCATCCTCTACAGGCCGCGCTTTAAGCACAATGGTTTCTGATGGGATGCTGCCCATGTCAAAGATTTGGCTCCAGCGATAACTGAACCAGCCATTGCGGATCACCATGCATTTTTTGCCGGTGGCAAACTGCCTTGCTACGGCCTCCATGCCGTAAGTGCCGCTACCGGGCACCACAATTGCCGAGTGCGCGTTGTACACCTCTTTCAGTATGCGAGAAATATCGCGCATTACGACTTGAAAGGCATTCGACATATGGTTGACTGCGCGGTCGGTGTAAACCACCGAGTACTCAAGCAAGCCTTCAGGATCAGTGTTGGGCAACAGGCTGGGCATGTTTGTCTCCGGATAAAAATCGGTCACCGCTTGACGGATCTGACAAAACTTAAGCCAGCCCGATGGCGATAAGGTCGTGAACGTGAGCCAGCTAACGGCCACGAGCACGGATTGCAAACCGCAACCCGTTTTGCGGACTACGCCTTGCGGTAAATACTTTGATAATACTCGCGTATGCGGGTCAGCAACCAGCTTCACCTAACGCAGTTGCCCGCGCAAGGCTGATTACGGACCTTAGGAAATCAGAATCATCACGTTTCCGCCAACTTAACATGACGGGAGACGTAAAACCAGACGCATCCAGCTCAACGTATACGACATCAGGTCGGTGCAGGCCTCGCACCGACGCTGGCACCAGGGCCACCCCCACCCCTGCCGCCACCAGACCAATGGCTGTCTGCAATTCGTTGACTTCCTGGACGACATTGGGTGTGTAGCCATTCTTATTGAATAAATCCAACAAGTGATCAGCGTAACTGGGACGGGGTTTCGCCGGGTACAAAATCAACGGCTGATCCAACATATCATCCAAGGAGAGTTGCGATCTGGACGAAAGAGGATGACTGACAGGCAAGGCGGCAATCAACGGCTCATCGATCAGCACCACACGCTCGACTTCGGCATCCGCAAGAAGAATGCGACCCAGACCGATGTCTATGCGCCCAGTTTTAAGGGCATCGAATTGCTGCAGCGTGGTCAGCTCTACCAGCCCAATCTCAACCTGAGGATCCAGCTCACGCAACTGCCGAATAAACTCTGGCATATAACCATAGAGCACAGAAGGAACAAACCCCAGCCCGAACCAGCGCCTGTCCTTCCTTCCTATACGCTGCGTGGCCTTCACCGTTTCGGCCAGTTTTTGTGAAATGTGACCTGTCTGATCTAAAAAATAACGCCCCGCCTCGGTCAGCCGAATGCCGCGCCCGACCCGTTCGAACAGATCTACCCCCAACTCCTCCTCAAGCAGCTTAATCTGCCGACTAAGCGGAGGTTGGGCCATGTGCAGCGACTGAGCTGCCTTGGTAAAACTGAGCAGCGTCGCCACTCTTTGAAAATAACGAATCTGCCTTAATTCCACGATGCATACCCAAAAAGTATTGATACCGATAAATATAGTCTTAGACAGCAGACAATGGCTACAGACATAATCAGGCCCATTACTACACACGATGGCGGCCAACTCAAGCGCCAAGGAGACCCGATTGAACTCAACAACAACTCGTTCCCAAAATAAAGACAAGCAAAGCACGACGTGGCTTAACCGTGGGAAAGGGGCACTGGCTGGCACCGCCCTTGTCGCTTCTGCCCTGCTTGCGCCAATGATCGCCTCGGTTGCGCATGCCGAGAGCTATCCCGAGCGGTCGATTTCATGGATAGTGCCGTTTCCTCCCGGCGGCGCCATGGATGCCATTGCGCGGGTGCTCAGCGAAAGCATGGGCGAAGACCTGGGCCAGAGTATTGTTGTCGAAAACAAGCCCGGCGCGGGTGGCAATATTGGCGCGTCATACGTGGCCAAGGCCAAGCCTGATGGCTATACCATTATGATTGTGGCCAACGGCATGGCGGTAAACCCAGCCTTGTACAAAAAGCTCAACTACGACCCCATCAACGATTTCACGCCCATTTCATTGCTCGCTGCCGTACCTAATATTCTGGTCACGCAGGCCAGTCGCAGCGACGTCAATTCAGTACAAGATGTGATCTCACAGGCCCGGGCCGAACCCGGCAAGTACAGCTACGCCTCGGCGGGCGTCGGCACATCGATCCACCTGGCAGGCGCGCTGTTTACCTACCTCGAGAAACTGGACATGCTGCATGTTCCGTATAAAGGCAGCGGGCCCGCCGTCAGCGATCTAATCAGCGGTCGGGTCGATTACATGTTCGACAGCATTACATCGGCCAAGCCTTATATTGATGCAGGCCGACTCAAGGCGCTGGGCATTACCACCGCCACCCGTTCTTCATCATTACCCGATTTGCCTACGCTTGCCGAAAGCGGGGTAGAAGGCTATGAACTGACGCCATGGTTTGGGACCTTTGCACCCGCAGGAACCTCGCCCGAGATCATTGAAAAACTGAATGCCTCCATGCTCAAAGCCATG
The DNA here is from genome assembly GCF_008369125.1 of Pusillimonas sp. ANT_WB101. NCBI lineage: Bacteria > Pseudomonadati > Pseudomonadota > Betaproteobacteria > Burkholderiales > Alcaligenaceae > Pusillimonas > Pusillimonas sp. ANT_WB101. The sequence goes on from NZ_VOAY01000001.1 coordinate 1,584,984, forward strand.
CAGTCTGAAAAAGTTAAGAAAATTTTCGGTACCATAGGCGCTGAACCAATAGGTAGTACGCCTGAAGCCTTGCACGCTTATTTGTCCAACGAAACAGATAAATGGCAGAAAATTATCGCTGAAACGGGTATTTCGGCTAACTGAGCGGCTAACTGCTTTAAGCTTGAACGCTGTATGTTCAGGCTCTTGCAGAGCCCGCCATTAACACAGCAAATAGCAGACGCTTGAGCACTTATGCTGCTCAGGCGTCTACCCACACAAATTACCAGAGGTAGCTCTATGCTTTTTAAGGTTGAAATGACCGTCAACATGCCTGCCGACATGCCAGCCGAAGTCGCCGCAGAGATCAAGCAGCGTGAAAAAGATTACTCACAGACCTTGCAGCGCTCAGGTAAATGGCGACATATCTGGCGAGTAGTAGGTGAATATAAAAATATCAGCATTTTTGACGTCGACAGCAATGACGAGCTTCACACACTGTTAAGCGAGCTTCCGCTGTTTTCGTATATGACCATGCACATTACCCCCCTGTGCAAGCACCCTTCGGCCATCTAACCCTTCCCCCCCCTTCCATCGCAAGGTTTGATCCCATGACCACCGCCCACTTTGACAGCGATTATTTTCATTACACACTCGATGGCAAACGCGATGCACCGGTTGTCATGTTTTCCAACTCACTGGGCACCACAGAATCAATGTGGGCAGCCCAGACTGAGGCCTTGCGACAGAATTTCACCGTACTTACTTATGATGCGCGCGGGCATGGGGCTTCGATCGCTACCAAGGGCCCTTATACGCTGGAGCAACTGGGCAACGACGTGATCAAACTGCTGGATCATCTCAGCCTGAGCCAAGTGGCTTTTTGCGGGATCTCCATGGGTGGTGTGACGGGGCAATGGCTTGCCATTCATGCGTCACAGCGTATATCGCAACTAATTATCTGCAATAGCGCAGCAAAAATCGGCACACCTGAAGCATGGCAAGAGCGCGCCGACCTGGTGCGTTCACAAGGCATGGCGCCTGTTGCCGACGGTGCAGCGCCCCGATGGTTTACCGAGGCATTCGCCGCGTCGCAACCGTCAACCGTGTCATCACTGACTGATGCATTGCGCGCCACTAACCCGGAAGGGTATGCCTCGTGCTGTGAGGCCTTGGCTTATGCTGACTTGCGCGAAGAGATTGCAACCATCACCGCACCCACTCTGATTATTGCTGGCTCGCATGACCCCGTCACCACCACCGCCGATGCTGACTTCATGGCCAGCCGTATTGCTGGTTCCAAGCGAGTAGACCTGCTAGCCTCCCATCTTTCCAACATCGAGGCAAGCCAGGCGTTCAATCAGGCGGTGTTGCAGTTTCTGGTATAACACCGCCGGCGCGATGCGCCGACACGTTTCAGCTTATCCACAAATTCTGCCAGCAAGCATGTGCGTTCTACTGCGCGGCCTCGTTGGCAATGTCGTCGATCGATAATGTGTGAATCAACTCGAGTCCACCTGACAATGTTGTCTCATAATGTCTATTGATGAGGATATTATGAGCAGAACAAGATTTGCAGAAGCAACTTAATATTGCAGCGATAAAGCAGGTAGTGAAGGTATGACAGAAAAGAAGATAATTACCATTGCTGGTCCTAATGGCGCAGGAAAAACCACCTTTGCACGTTCTTTTCTGCCAGAAGAGGCACAATGCCCCCACTTCATCAATGCGAATTTAATTGCGGCAGGCCTGTCACCCTTTGCTCCTGAAGCGGCCGCCCTCAAAGCGGGCCGCCTCATGTTGAACGAAATTGCTGCGTTAGCAAAAAGAGGCGAGAGCTTCGCCTTTGAAACCACGTTGTCGGGTCGCAGTTATCTGCGTCAGATTACGCAATGGCGTAAGCTAGGCTATCAGGAAAGTTTATATTTTCTGGCTTTACCCAACGCCGAAGCCGCCATTAAACGAGTTGCTGAACGAGTTCAACAAGGCGGACATAACATTCTTGAACTTGTCATCCGCCGCCGCTTTGCGTCAGGATTGCGTAATATCGACCAATATTACAAACCTTTAGTGCATAATTGGGCAAAGTACGATAATTCGGGTCTAGAACCAGTGCTACAAGAATGGGGAGAAAACTCATGAAAACACCCGATATTTCCACCGCTAAAAACGCGGATTTACGCGCCTCGTTAGCCGCTTTACAAAGAGCTGCCAAATCAGCGCGTCAGACCGCAATTCAAACCGATACGGCCATTGTGGTTGTCAAAGACGGAAAGTTGATACGAATTCCCGCAGAAGAGCTTCGTAAAAACACAACCGCAGAACCTGGCTCCCTATAGGTCGGACACACCCGGTCAGGTGATGCTAACTTGTGGCGTGAGCGTATGGTGCACAGGCCATCTACGTTACTTACGCGTGTAAAACCGTATTTTATCTTCGTCCAGCGTGAGCCCCAGGCCAGGGCCTTCAGGCAACTTCAGAGAAAAATCGCTGTAATCCAATGGCTCGGCAAGAATATCGTCTTTAAGCAACAAGGGGCCAAACAACTCGGTGCCCCACTCCAGATCTTCTATAGTCGAAAACAGATGAGCCGCCGCCAGGGTAGATACAGACCCCTCCAGCATGGTGCCACCGTACAGCGCAACATCAGCCGCCTGCGCGATAGCGATCAAATCCTTTGCCGCATACAGACCGCCAGCCTGCTCAATCTTGATGGCAAACACATCAGCACAACGCTTTGCAGCCAGCACGAAACCATCTTCCGGGCCCTTTAATGACTCATCCGCCATGATAGGCAAAATGCCCAGTGCCGTTAGTCTTTGCAACCCGTCGATATTTTTCTCGTGCACAGGCTGCTCAATCAGCTCAACGCCAGCGTCAGCCAATGCCTGCAAATTAGACCTCGCCTGCGTTTCTGACCAGCCCTGATTAACATCAATGCGAATACTGACATCTGCCCCTAGTGCTTGCCTGATGGATGCAATATGCCGAATATCGTCTTTGGGCGAACGCAGGCCAACCTTGAGCTTGAATACATTATGTCGCCGGCTGTGCAGCATGTGCTCGGCCTCGCGAATATCTGTCTGGGTATCGCCACTGGCTAGTGTCCATGCCACCGGGATGTGACTGCGCACCGCGCCGCCAAACAGTGCAGCAAGTGGAACGCCGAGCACTTTGGCGTAGGCATCGCACACCGCTGTTTCAATGGCGCTTTTGGCGAAATAATTTCCCTTAATTGCCTTGTTGATCCTGCCGCGCAGCGCCAATGGCGACGCTATGGGCTGCCCCAAAATTAATGGCGCAAAATAGGTATCAATATTGGTTTTGATGCTCTCTGGGCTCTCCGGGCCATAGTTCAGCCCGCCTATAGTGGTTGCCTCACCTACCCCTTCTGTGCCGCCCGACGTGCGTATGCGTACAAGCACCAGGCTTTGATGCTGCATGGTCGCCACAGACATCTTGTGGGGCCGTATCGTTGGAATATCAACAATACAGGTGTTTACCTCGACTATTTTTTGATCCATCACGCACCCAGAGCTGGTTGTTCAAATACGCTCGAAGTATAGGTTGGCGCAGGTAGCCGGTCTAATATTGTTTAAGTTGCTGACGATACCTTTAAGGTATGCCATTCAGGTCGGCCTTTATGCGCGCAGCCCGAACTTGTTTCTGCTCGTTTCTTTTCGTGGCTGTAGCCTGCTTAATCGAACTATTGAGCTACACAACGGTTCCAAGCCTTCGAGTACGAAATCAGGTCAGACGCCCGTCAGATGCACGGTGCTGACAGTGTGCGCCAACCACCCGCAATCGGAGGGAATGTCAAACGGGATATGGCTTTAAACGGCATCTGATCGCTTTGATACTCAGCTTCTTGATTGCAGTTCGCTCAAGGGCCCTTTTGAAAAGACTCCAACTGCCGCCGTTCACGTTTAGTAGGCCGACCCTTGCGGTCTGGCATCGGCGTGGGTGCAAGTTTGTTCAGTTCAGCCTGCCGCGCACGCTCTTGGACGCTTTCAGGCGTTTCAGCATAGAGCAACTGAGCTTCGCTGGCAGGCCTGCGCTGTTCATTGAGCGCTAGCACGTCGACCTCCCACAACTGGTCGCCCGCGCGTATCTGCAACCTATCGCCCGCTTTGACCATTTTTGAAGGCTTGGCGGCGTAACCATTGAGCTTTACCTTGCCGCTGTCTATTGCCGTATTGGCGATACCACGGGTTTTAAAGAACCGGGCCGCCCACAGCCACTTGTCGAGACGCATGTAAATTTCCTGTAAACACCCATTCATTATGGCCCGAACAATGATAACTCTGCACGCTGAGTACACATCACGATTAGCGAATTACAGGTATTCAAACGTAAACCGTCTCCAATTCGCGCCTGATGACATCGATAATAAACTTCTGACGCTTCAGCGGCATTCTATCGATCACACTCGAAACACTCACCGCAAAAATTGGCGCACCAGTACGACGAAGAAGCGGCACGCCCACGCCCATAACACCAGGCACAGCTGCATTGCCTACCGCTGACCAACCACGCTCTCGAGTTGTCTGTATAAGCCTGCGCATCTGACTGCTCGACATGCCCCCAAAACGTGGAAGTTTTTTATCATTGGCAGTTAACACAAGGTCGATGTCCTCATCTGCCAGACTCGAAAGCAACGCGAGACCTGCAGCCCCTACACCCATGGGCTGCCGATAACCTATCGTTACCGTGAGAACCTGAACGGGATACGAGCCCAGTTCACGATGAACGCATAGAGAATCACCATCTTCCCGTCGAACCAGAAAAGACGAATCCCCCGTCTGCGCGCTGATACGTTGCAAAACCGGCTTTAGCCGCTCTATCGTACCGGCTATCGACGGCTGCACTGCTAAGCGTGCATGGTTAAAAACATACCGACGCTGCTCATCCGGCTCCAGCAAGTAGCCATGATCAATGAGGACATCCAGAAATCGATACACGCTCGTCCGCTGCACACCTGCCAGCCGGGCAATTTCCGTAACCCTCAAGCCTTCATCACCTGCATGACGCAACACGTCCATGATGTCCAAGCCTCGGGAAAATGTCTTGGGCCCAGCTGGTTCAGATTCTTTGGATAGCATATCTACTTTTAAATGTTCATATGTTGGACAGATTAAATACAAGAAAGCCTGATATGGCACTAGTATCTGTTGGAACAATTCTAATGATTGTTCATATTATAAACAAAGGAGACGACATGCCCCCCATCACTTTTATGTTGAGCCCAAGAAAACTGATGCTTGCTACGCTATGCATCGCTGTATCGTGGACAATGCTTTCGCCGGCGAACGCAGCATATCCGGAGAGACCGATCACCATTGTGGTTGGATACGCCGCAGGTGGTGCAACGGATATTCTTGCTCGTGTAGTGGCCAAGTCAATGGCGACAGAGCTTGGCGAGACAGTCATTGTCGAAAATAAAGCTGGTGCCAATAGCAACATCGGAGCAGAGTACGTCGCCCGAAGCAAGAAAGACGGATACACCATTTATGTAGGCACTATTGCTAATACCATCAATCGTGCTCTCTACGACAACCTTAGCTACGATTTTGTAAAAGATTTCGAGCCTGTGGGTTTGATGGCTACCATTCCGAATGTGCTGGTTGTCAATCCAAAACTACCTATTCACACGGTCGATGAATACATTCAATATGCCAAGAAACACCCGGGCGAACTCACCTGTGCATCTTCTGGCATCGGATCGTCCATCCACATGTCTTGCGAACTCTTCAAGATAAAGACTGGCACAAACATATTGCACGTTCCTTACCGAGGCAGTGGGCCTGCGGTGGCCGATCTGCTTGGCGGCCAGGTCGGTTCTATGTTCGACAATCTGCCATCATCCATTTCACACATTAACTCCAAAGCGCTTCGCCCCTTGGCTGTCACCACAGAGAAGCGAGTTCCTGCACTTCCAGATACACCAACGTTTGGTGAGTCTGGTGTCAAAGACTTCCTAGTGCAATCATGGTTTGGACTCTCTGTGCCCGCAGGCACGCCCGCAGAAATCGTAACGACTCTGAATACTGCGCTGAACCGTGCGCTTGAGTCATCAGACATAAAAACCACATTCAAGAAGAGTGGCTTCACGGCACCACAACAGCCAAACACTTCTAAAACAATGAAAGCATTCACGCAGTCAGAAATTGATAAATGGGCGAGCGTTGTCAAGGAAGCAAACCTCTCTGCGAACTGATCCCAAGACCCGCCGTCAACACTCATAAATAGAACCATTGATATGCTACCCATCGATTTCCTGCAACGTGCCATACGACTCTATCCTGACAATATTGCCATTGAAATTGTCACAAGTAAGATAACTTACCGAGAACTGGGTGAAGCTGTGAACGCGCTAGCCTGCGCATTGCAGAAGGCTGATCCCGACCCAGGAACTCGTGTCGCTATGTGCGCTGCGAACGCCCCGGCGTATATCGTGGGTATGCTGGCGATACTGACGGCGGGTAAAGTTTGGGTGCCTCTCAATTACCGCAGCACGGCACCCGAACTTGAACGCATTCTGGACGTTACAAAACCAAGCACCGTACTGGTCGATCAGGAAGGCGACGCCCTTCTCTCCACCTACAAGGGGCAAAAGATAGGGTTCGCCCAGTTTGATGAAATTACGAACCAGTATCGTGGTCAGATACCCGCGGTAACCGCTCGTGAAAGAGATGACACTCAGGCTATCAAATTTACCGGTGGCACTACAGGACTACCCAAGGGCGTCATGCAACCTTGCAGGGCCTGGATGGCAGGCATTGTCAATCAGATTGGCGGGTGGGACATCACAAAGGACGATAAGTTCGTTGTCTGCGCACCGATCAGCCATGGAACTGGCACTTACATACTGCCGATACTGGCACAAGGAGCAACACTGTTGCTCTGTACCTCTAGCGACGCCGACGATATCTTGTATGCGTTCGGAAACCAAGGCGGCACCATGACCTTCATGCCGCCTACGCTAATCTATAAATTAATGGCAATTTCGGGCGTGAACAGAACAAACTTCCCCAAGCTGCGCTTACTGATTTATGGAGGTGCACCCATGCCTGTGGAGAAGATCACCATGGCCCTGGACTTCTTCGGCCCAGTAATTGCCACGACCTATGGCCAAACCGAAGCGCCACAAATCGCAACGCTGTTACGGCCACATGAGCTGGCAAACACAGCCAACCAGGCTTCTGCAGGACGTGCCACGTGGTACTCGGACATCGCCATTGTTGCACCCGATGGCAGTGTGCTGCCGACAGGTGAAACTGGCGAAATCACCATACAGGGCGAACTCGTCATGACTGGCTACTGGAAGCTCCCGGAAAAGACGGCTGAGACCATCAAAAACAACCGTCTCCACACAGGTGATGTTGGCTATCTCGATGAACGAGGGTTTCTGTTTATCAAGGATAGGTTGCGCGATGTGATCATTACTGGCGGTTTCAATGTATACCCAATTGATGTAGAAGGGGCATTGTCGACGCATCCTGCTGTACACGAAGCATCTGTGTTCGGAATACCTGATGACAAATGGGGCGAAGCCGTCAATGCCGCGGTTCAACTCAAGCCCGGTCATTCCATCACAGAAGATGAACTCAAGGCTTTCGTAAAAGATCGGCTGGGCCCGGTTCATACGCCGAAAAAGATCCACTTCTACGAAAGTCTTCCACGATCCGCAGTTGGCAAGGTTCTTAAGACTGCCGTCAAAGAGCAAGCACTGAATATCGCATCGCGTTCTGCGAACCCTTTAAATAACTGACAATTCAAAGAGATAGACATGAGCCAGCCCACACCGACCACAGAACTCTGCTCTCACACCCTTACCGGCATGAACTATCGGGACAAAGACCTCGTAAATGAACTCATTGGCGAGCGTACTTTTTCTGATGTTATGTTTACCCAAATACTGGGGCACAGACCCCGCGCCGTCGATCTAAGAATTCTGGATGCGGTGATGATCACACTGATGGAACATGGCCTGACCCCAAGTGCCATTGCAACACGCCTGATCTACATGAGTGCTCCTGAGAGCCTGCAAGGGGCCGTGTCTGCAGGACTTCTCGCCGTTGGTAGCCAGTTTGTAGGGACCATGGAAAACTGTGCAGAACTGCTCGAACGCATCCTAGCATCTGAGGATATGAAGCAGGAAGCACGCAACATTGCAGAGTCATTCAAGGAAACCAGGGCACACCTTCCAGGTTTTGGGCACCACCTTCATAAACCCGATGATCCGCGTTCAATTAAACTGATTGCTCTGGCACAAAATGAATCCGAACTGCCGCAACGACATGTGAACGCCTTGCTGGTGCTCAACGCTGCCATCGATGATGTTTACGGCAAGCACATCACCATCAACGCAACCGGTGCTGTCGCTGCACTGCTGGGAGAGATCGGAGTCCCCTCCAAACTGATGCGAGGATTTGCCGTCATCTCACGCGCAGCCGGCCTTGTGTCCCATATAGCAGAAGAGCAACGCGTACCTAGCGGCCGTTTCATTTGGGACAACATTGACCACGCGATTCCGTACGTAAAAAATAGTACCGAGGGCTAAACGATGCGGCTTGATAACAAAACCGTATTCATCGGTGGCGCCGGCAGTAGCGCAACTGGCTGGAGTATCGGCAAGGCAAGCTGCGTGACGTTATCGCGCCTCGGAGCGCGGGTGGTCGCGGTAGATATCAACCCGGAGGCGGCAGAGGATGCTGCTGAAGAGGTTCGAAAAGCGGGCGGTATTGCTCTGCCGCTACAAGCCGACGTTACTGATATGGAGGCCATGGCAGATGCCGTTGCCCGAGCCAAAAGCGAGTTTGGCGGCATCGATGTATATATAGCCAATGCTGGCATTGGAAAAATCGGGGGCGTCGCCGAAACTGAGCCAAGCGATCTGGATAGAGTGCATCAGGTAAATATACAGAGTCTGCTGATCGGGAGCAAACTCATTATTCCCATCATGCTCGAGAAGGGAGGCGGTTCGATCGTTACCGTTTCATCTATTGCAGGCCTGCGCTATATTGGCTATCCGCATCTGGCATACAGCGTCACAAAGGCTGCGGTGATTCAGTTTACGCGTATGCTTGCACATGAATATGCAGGTCGAGGTATCCGTGCTAATACCGTCATACCCGGGCTGATCGACACACCCCGAATCCAGGCAAATGTCGCAAAAGCATTCTCAGTGGATGGTGATGCCGACGTCATGCGATCAAAGCGCAATGAGCAAGTGCCCATGAAGCGCATGGGCACAGCTTGGGAAGTCGCAAATGCCATTGCATTTTTAGCCTCGGACGATGCCTCGTACATTACCGGAACAGAGCTGACAGTCGATGGGGGTATCACGGGAAAATTCAGCTGACCCTTTGTGTGACGATAACCTGGCAGAGCCTCATCCTGTCCGTTCAAAGGGACGGGAGGCGCAACCTCTGACCATCTTTACAAAGCTCGCTGCCCACCCAATTACCGCAACCTGCCACCAAATCGGCCAAACACCAGTTTGAAAGCCGTGATCAACAATAGCCCCGCTCCAATGACCAATAAATACTCGCCCAAACGCTGCTGGTCGCTTAGCAAGTAATTGCTGCACAGACGAGTTGGTGAAATCAAAAATAGCCAGCCCAGGCGGAAAAAGGTGGCGATAAGTTCAAGCAGGAATACGCCTCTGACGATAAACCCTGCCTGTGGCCAGCTAATACCAAATGGCACGCCAATCAGCAGGGGTACGGAAATAAACTTGGCAATCATGGCCCATGGCTCGGCCACTGAGGCATCAAGCAGGCGCGGCAGCATCCAGGCCAGGCCGGAGATGCTTGTCAGTACCAACCCCGTCACGCCACCGTGGTTCCAATGTGCGATCCAGGATGGCAGATGCGGCGCCATCGCACGGCCCAAAAAATAGCCTATGGCTATCAACAGCGGAATCTGCACCAGCATCTGCCCGGTCATGGTGGCTTCTAACGTATGTCGCACAGGTGGAAGCAGCAACGTCAGGTAGGCAACTGCCACCAGGTGCAGATAATGGCGTGGCACGATCGCGCTCATTGGGCCATGCCCCGCGATATCACCTGAACAACGCGCGCCTGATCATCAGGGTCAACAATTTCAACAAGCCGCCCTTGTGGGTCGACAATTTGAATGGCGGCATTATGCTCGTAACCGCCGAGTTCGTCAGCGATGACAACAATGCCAAATGCCTTCTTGAGCCGATTTAGATCATTGTTATTTAACGGGCGCGCAGCAAGCCAGCCCGAACCTCGACTACCCGAACGTTGCAAGTACCCGGCAAGCTGGCTTGGCGTGTCGTTTTGAGGATCAAAACTAATACTGAGCAACTGCAGCTTGCCCGAAGCCAGTGCGCCTGCAAGGCTATCTTGAAGCTGCGCGAACTCGCTACCGAGCGCCAGACAGTAGCTGACGCAGCGCGTATAGATAAAGTCCACAACCAGCCACTTTCCGCGCATGTCGGCCAGGTTAATGCGCTTACCTGAATGCGTTTCAAGAGCCACAGCCGGCATTAGCTGGGGTGCCGCACGCACCTTCACACGTCTGGCCGTCTCGGTGGTAAAGGCCTGAAAGCTGTCGGTAAGGCCTGCAATTATTCCGCCGCCAACACCGAGCAAAACCAAACTAGCCAGTAGCGTGCGGAGCACCGACATCGGCCCGCTTTGTTGAGCCTGCATCAGAACTACTCCCAGGGTAACCATCGCCTGGCGCCCTTAGCAGGCCGAAAATAATACGCCCGGCGAACCACAGCATTGCCAGAATCACGAAAAGCGCAGCAATCGCGCCAAATTGATCGTTAGGAACCCATTGAGCAATGTGGGTGGCAAAACGGCGCGGCACACTCATGTGCCCGGCATTTAAAAAGGCCAGGGCAAATGCCATTGCACCCAGGGCATAGACAGTAAGGCTCACTTTATCCATGCCCTCATCATTAACCTTGTGGGCCCGGTTGCCGATAACATGAAACAACAACGCCAGAATCATCGGAAGCACGCCAAGCAACAAGTAAAAATGAAAATGCCCCGGTACCCACTGAGTATTGTGCATAACCAGATTGACGCTAATCGTGCCATCAATGATGGCAGGGACAATACCAGCAGCCCAGCCGAATACCGCCAAGACCATTAACCTGGATGGCATTTGCCATTGAATGTTGGAGCGATAAATATTGGTAAGCACACCATAGGCGGTCACCAAAAAGACCGGGAAGCCTGCGCCAAACGAAACAACCTGCCCCATAACGGCCAACCACCGCGGTTGGGCATAATCCATGAGTAAATGATGCGGGAACACGACAATAACGAACACCGTACTCACTGCCCATGACCACAGAAACGGCCGTGTGATCTTGTAAGGCTTGCCACTGTATCGACCCAGCAATTCATACACAGCGATCACACCCATATAAATGGTTGCGTTGATAACCATGTGGCCAAACCAATATATAAGGTTTTTGGCGAGCAGTGCATTGAGCGCCATTTCTGGAAAATATGCATTAACCAGGCTCATAACCAGCACCACGGCACCGGCAAGAATGCCCAGCGAGTTAGCGATAATTACCATGGTGCCTGCCACCACGGCCTTTGGGTGATCAGGGTTTATCTCACCCCTGAACAACCACTGCAGGCCCAGCCCCTTACCGAGGTTGCCATAAGTGCGAATAATGGCCGCTGCCGCATCCATATAAAACAGCAGCATACCGACGCCTATCAATAAATAGCCAACCATAAATAATGCGGCAGCATGAATGCTCCAGATGCCCATCGACTTGACTGGCAATGGATAGAGAAATGTCCACGCGCCCGCGTAACCACCAGCAAATACCGCAGCAATAATGGCCAGGGCGCCCAGCATAAAGAGCACGTAATTAGCTGTAAAAGCCCACACATGCAAACGGACGTACTTGCGCAGGAAAAACCACATGACAGCGAGCGTCCCCAAGCTCATGGTGCCAACCATACCTGCACCGTGCATGGTCAGTATTTGATAAAACAATACCGGCTGGTCGCCCAACCACTGAGCCTGCATCGAGCGCATGGTCAAGCCTAGCAGCATCATCAGCACGAACAGCACCAGTGCGGTAACCATATAAAGATTGAAGACGATGCGTTCACCACGCGGTAATTGCTCGTTTTCCGGGTATAGCGTAAGCGTGCTCATGCCCCACCCTCCTTGCTAGCCAAGACTTCAAATTTACTGATCATGCCGTGATGCGCCAGCCCGCAATATTCCAGACACAAAATCTGATAGGTACCGGGCTGCTTGAATGTGTGAAGGATTCTGTTTTCAAACCCAGGCATAGCCTGAGTTTGTACGACGATATGATTATCAGGGTCGTAAATGGCAAAGCCGTGATTAACGTCGGCACTGGTCACGCGAAACTCTATTGGCACACCCGCCTTGATTTGCGTTTCGCTAAGCTCCCACCGCCACTGATGGGCAACCACCTTGACCACCTGTGCGGCCTGCAGCGAGGCGTGTTGCTGGGGAATTGGAAAATGCCACAAGGTTTTGTAAGTGACGCCCACGCCTAGAACAAGCAAGGCAACAAACAGCCATCTCCGCAACACATCGAATGCCCTGTGTGCTTTTTTATATTGTGTGGCGTCTGCTGGCTTTCGAGCCTGGCTGATTACGTATAGAAACCCTAACGCAACCAGCCCCATGCCCGACAAGGTAATTAACCAGATCTGATTTTGAAGAATCACGATGCTCCCCCCTTTTAGTAGTAGGTCGCCGAAAAACTCTTCAATTGCAAGAGGTTAACACTCACTACCGACAATTGCTATCAGTAACCACCTCCTTCTTGCGCAAGATAATTTTTTTGGTTTTACTGCCTGAGAACGAATGAATTTCTACACAAATGTAGGGTTTCAATGGGCCCGAACGATTAAGCAGAAAAAAACCGCCAATGACGCTGAGGCTGACAGACCACGGATGTCTGAACATCAATGCTTGCTCATTGCAATGCGAATCATTATTATTACGAATGTGATGACAACGTAATAGATACGCCTGCCCCATCATGCTGAGCTCCTCCACGCTCCACGGTACGCCGCCTTCGTTGCGCACTATACCGTCCTGCAGTGCCGAGGCACTGTATAGGCAGCATCATCGCTGGCTTAACCACTGGCTGCGCAAGCGGGTTACCAGCCACGCAGACGCAGAGGAACTCGTTCAAGAAACGTTTTTGCGGGTTTTGTACGCGCAGTCAGGGCTGCAGGCAGATGGCCTACGTGAGCCCCGTGCCTACCTGGCCACCGTAGCAAACCGCCTGGTCGCCAACTTTTATCGACGCCAGTCTATTGAGCAGGCTTATGCCCAGGCGTTGGCATCCATGCCGGTCGACGTGGCCCCATCACCTGAAACCCAGGCGCTCATCAAAGAAGCCTTGCTCGAACTCGATCATATGCTCGACGGGCTGGGCCCCAAGGCAAAACAAGCGTTTTTGTTGGCACAGTTTGAAAACATGCCCTACGCTGAAATCGCGCTACGGCTTAATGTATCGCTGCGTAGCGTCAAGTATTACATTGCACGCGCCCTAACGCAGTGTTGTCGCCTGGCACCGTAAACCCGTCTTTCGTCATCGACCCATGGCTGCCTCTGCCCACGCCCCCTCTCTTTCTGACACCGTGCTGTTTGAGGCGGCCTATTGGTACGCCTGCTTACAGGCAGACACCGCAACCGCTGATGACCACAATCAGTGGTCAACATGGCTTGAAGCTTGCCCCACCCATCGGCAAGCCTGGGGTCGCATTCAAGAAGTGTTGTGCCAGCTGGATGACATGCCGCCGCATATTGCCATGCATGTGTTGACCCGGCAGCATCCGCGTGCTCGCACACCGCGACGCAGAAAGCCACCCTGACCTAATCCGCGACGCGCCAAATTTCTCTAAGACAGTCGAACGCGTTTTATCAAGAGCATTCAGCACTGATGGGTTGGGCTTCATGGCCTATGGGCGATCACATGCAAGGCAAACATTGACGCATCCACAATGCGATCGCAAGAAGTTCCTACAACAGCCGCTTCGGGGACAGGCAGGCAGAAGCAGAGGCCCTTGCCATCTCACAGACGGAACACGGTCAACGGTTAAAAAATTGTATCTTGGCGATACAGGCTTGCACTCTGGGTGTTGCCTGCGTGTCTCTATAGGCGAATACGTTTTATTCGATCTGGAGATTCAATGACTGCTTCCGCGTCCATGCACGTACCGCCCGGTCTTGCACAACCCATCTCAGTGCCACCGTTCAAGAGAAGCCTGATAGGGATTGCGCTGGCCGCCGGCTTAACCACGCATGCCAGCGTACAGGCACAAACGCAGCCCGCCGCCGATGCAATACCGGCGAGCTCTCAAAACGCTGCCACGCCCTCCGACGCAACAAGTAGCGCTGACAAGCCTGCCCCAAAAAAAGAGAGCGCCAAAACGCCCAGCCGCGTTGACCAGCTCGACCGCGTCATTATTACTGGCACTCAAGAAGAAGGGACGGCCCCCAACACCGGCTATACCGTACGCTCCACCCAGTCGGCCACCAAACTTGACCTGGCCCCTAAAGAAACGCCACAAAGCATCACTACATTCACGGCGCAGCGCATTCAAGACCAGGGCCTGCTGCAGCTGGATGAAGTGCTCAAACACACAACCGGCATCACGCTAGTTAGCGCTGGCGTGGCCGGCGCCGGACGCCAGCCCGTTTACGCCCGCACCTTTCCTGTGCGGGCGGTGCAAATGGACGGCATCATGGCCAGCAATTTTATTTTGTCGGGCGAAGGCGATGAAAGCATAGGCATGCAAGACACGTTTTTGTACGAACGCATTGATGTTATACGGGGTTCTACCAGCCTTACCGCAGGCTCGGGTGACCCGTCGGCCAGCCTGAACTTTGTGCGCAAACACCCTTATCGCGATCGCCATCTGCATGCTGCCGTCAAGGCGGGCAGCTGGAACACCCGGCGCGGGGAGCTTGATTTTTCTACGCCGCTTAACGAAAGCAAAAGCTGGCGTGCCCGCATCGCCACAGCCTATCAAAACGGCGATCATTGGGTGGACAGGGTCAACAACGACTCCAAGACCCTCTCGTTAATAACCGCCCTGGACATCAACGACAGCAACCGCATCAACCTGGGCGTGACGCATTACGATTTCAAGCTGCGCGGTGCTTCGCCGCATGGCATTACGCGTTTTTCTCAGATCGACGACGCCTGGCCTGAGGAGTTTAAATACCCTGAGTCAAAAGGCAAACCCAGGTACTGGGTGTACCCCACCTCCGAGGAAGAACGCAACTTCAACAATGCCACGCCGTGGTCCCGCACTCACCGCAAATACACCAATTTTTTCGCCAACTACGAGCATGATTTTTCGGATAACTGGCTGATCAGGCTTAGCTACAACCATGCCGATAATGTGGATGATCGCCTGTATGGCGAACTTGGCACCCGCTTTTTTGTACCGTGGGCCGACAAGGCCAATTACGTTGCTGACCGCAGGCACGGGCAGAACATCGTCAATGCTTTTGATGCGTATTTAAAAGGCACGGTAGAGGTGCTGGGAAGGCCGCAGCAGCTGGTGGTGGGTGCCAATTCCTATGATGTACGTCGCAAAATGTACGGCGGCTATGCCAAGATTACTGAACCCGTTTCGTCGCCTGACGTAATGGTGTTTCGTTGCCCGTATATGGCCATGGATACATGCGGCGACAGTCCTGAAAACCGAACAACACTCGGCTACCCCATCAGCGACTGGAACAAGGCAGGCGGCAACGTTCCTCCCGAGGTCTGGAAAGATGACGACATGTACACCTACAAGTACATTCATCATCTGCAACGACGCCAGACTGGCCTGTATTTTTCTACGCATTTACAACCGATAGCGCGTACGCACTTGCTGCTGGGCGGCCGCTGGGCGCGCGAAACCCAAAAGCCTGTCTACAGCACGTGCCACAACGGCCAGGTAGACCCCACCTGCGGGAAAGATAAGCCATACAAAGCCACCAGCAACCCAGACATACGCCCCAAATTCCTGCCCTATGTGGGCCTCGTGGTGGAGTTAACGCCCACAATTAACGCCTATGCCAGCCATACCACTACCTACATTCGCGACCAGAATTACGACAGCAATCGCCACTATTACACCAAGCAGTGGCTGCCGCCGATACGCGGTGTAACCCGCGAAGTTGGCCTCAAAGGTGCCTTCTTCGACAACCGGCTTGATGTGGCTGTTTCTTACTTCAAGATGGTGCAGAAAGACTTCCCCTTCTACACCATGCACGACGTTATCTACCGCACCAGTAACAGAGGCTTGGCTGACGGGTACAGAGTGTATGGCTATGAAATAAGCATGGCCGGGGACATTACGCCGCGCTGGAAGATATCGGCTGGCTATGTGCGCCAGCGTCAGATTAGCCCTGACTCTTACATAAACTATTCCATGGTCGACATGACCGATTTTATGGCCAGCTACCGTGCACCAGAAAAGACACTCAAGCTCTTTACCAGCTACAAGCTAAACCCAAAAATAACACTGGGCGCGGGCCTTAGATGGCAAAGCGCCACGCAGTCACAGTGGATTCCCCGTTACTACACACAAAGCGAAAAACAGCTGATGAAACAAGATGCTTTCGCCATTGTTGACGTCATGGCCCGCTATCAGTTCAACCCAAGGTTAAGCCTGGCTTTGAACATTAACAATGTGTTTGACAAAGTGTATTACCAGCATGAGCGCTCGTATATTTCAGGCGCGCCGCGCAATTTCTTGCTGACGGCCGCCTACAAGTATTAAGCCTAACTGCTGTGTAAGGCCGAATTAAGCCCTGCTGTCATAAACGCAGGCAAGAACCGGGCACCGCCACCTGGTGGGGGCGTCGGTACCGGCAAGCAATCATTGCCGGTTAGTGGCGATTTGCCGCAGCAACGGCATATCGCATAGTGCAATAGCAAATTTATTATTTAGGAGTTGTACCATGAAAAAATCTAGCATTTTTTCAAGCGCGCTCATAGTCTTGGGCGTTAGCGGTACCGCCTCGGCGGCATGGACCGACATTGACTTTAACAAGCCCGGCAACATTGATAACGCCCCTTATCTGGGCACCTTCAACTACAACGGCCAAACCTACGGCCCGTCCACCGCACTTAACGTTCCGGGACAGGCCAGCCCCACCATAGAAAGCAAGTTCGACCTGAAGCAGCTCAAGCCCTTCACGTTCTATGGCAAAGAACGGGACGACAGCACGGGGCATAACGACGTGGTCATTACCGCCAACACGGGCTCTGCCCAGGCTGAAGCCCCCGTTGTATATCGCTTTTACCGGCAAAAGCATTCTGCGGCCATCATCAACCTTTCTCGCGGCACAGAAGCACGGCACTTCGCCAAAGCCGTCGTAGGCGAAAAAACCGCAGCTGGCACCCTGGTCAATGGCACCTACAACTACAAAGGGGTTGCGTTCACGCACTTCCCGCGTGGCGACTTCAACTACCAGGTCAAGGTAACCGGCCCCAGCAGCGCCACCGGCGAGGGTTCGTTCAGTCTCAAAGGCCTGAAGATCCCGGCGCGCCAGTCCTACAACGGCCAAGATATTTACTTCGACATCAACCGCGGTACGCTTAATTCGACAGCACTGGCAGCGACTTCTGCCGGCCTTCGGTTCGACGGTAGCGTAACAGTAGCCGAGTCTGGCGTCTCCGACGCGAAGGCATGGAAGCATATTGATGGGGACCGAAGCAACCCAAGCTACAGACTGACCCTCTACGGCCCCAAAGGTGCTGAGATCGGGGGTGTGATTCAGGACCTTCCCTCCCGCGTAGGTACTGCTGCACTCATGGGTCGCAAGCAGTAATGCACCCTCAGTCGCCTCAGCATCTGCCGGGGCGGCGCTAACCGTTTTATCAACCATCGCACTGCACGGGTTGTTGCCGTGCAGTGCTTCGCTTTGTTAACGCGCGTTGCCCGCCACAAACCCGGCCGGTGCCGCTGTTTACGCTTACCGCTCTATGCTGCGATCACGCCTTCCCATTTTGCTGGCGACACTGACCACGCTTTTTCTCGCTGCGCTCCCGGCTATGCTTACTGCACAGCCACTGACAGGCCAGACGCTCACACCACCACGCCTGCTTGATGACCGACTTCAGGCTGACCCGCTGCGCCCGCTGATGACGCCTGCGCCGGCGCGCAAGCCCAGTGACCGGAGCCAGGCCCCGGTACCCGAACTGAATGACGAAGATCTGAAGGCAAGCGTGGCGCTTACCGAGCATATTCTGAACCAGGCCATGCTGCATGAAGACTGGAGCACACTGCAACGCATCATGCGGTTTTACCCCACCATGAGCGGCATCGATGTGGTGTTGCGGGATTACGTGCAAGGTGCGCTGTACCGTCACCATGGGCAATATGCAAAGGCTATTTCGCTTTACCGGCAACTTATCACGCAACACCCTGACCTTGACTACGTGCGGCTGGAACTGGGCCTTATGCTGATGGAAAACAAAGTATGGCGCGAGGCTGACCAGCAGTTTGCAAGGGTACAGCGGCAGGCGCTAGACCCCGATGCCCAGCATGACGTGGCCATGTATCGACACATGATGCAGCGCGAACAACAATGGCAGTTTCAGGCAGGTGTAGGGCTGGCACACAATAACAACATTAACGCGGCTAATAAAGATGCGTTTCTGCGCCTGCCCATCGCCGGGCCTGAAGGCTCAACGTTTTGGCTTCCCTTCGCCAAAAACCCTGACGCGCTGCCAGAAGCCGCCTGGGGCCTGAAGTACACCGCCTCCGCCCAGCGTGAGCAAAACCTGGGCGGCAATCACTTTTACACCCTGGCAGCCGAAGGCGATGGCGTTAACTACCGGCATCACAATGCGTATAGCGACCAGTCCATTACGCTGCGTGGTGGCTACAAGTATCAGGACGTGAGTACATGGTTTGCCGCCATGCCCCAGCTTGGTAAAGCGTGGGTGGGCGGCAAACCTTATCGGCACAGCCACGGGTTTGGCATCGAAGCCGGATACCGCCCCGACATGCCCTGGCAGTTCATGGGGTCTTTTCTATGGCTCAAGCGCGATTACGATGACCCGGACTATGACGCTTATGACGGACCATTAAGGGTTTATTCACTGGCCGCCATGCGCGCTTTTTCTCCCCAACTGATGGTGTATGGCCGCGCGGGCATGCAAAATGAATCCGCGCGATCAGGCGAGTATGCATCCCGCTTCCCCTGGCTTGAAGTGGGCGCATCCAGCACCCTGGGTAATGTCGTAGGCACTCGGCTTAGCCTTAAGTATGGGCATCGCCACTATAAAAAACCCTATGCCCTCTTCCTGTATACGCAGCGGCGCGACCGCGAAATTGAGCTGAACGCCACGCTGTGGAAACCGGGGCTGACACTGTATGGTTTCCAACCGCGTCTTTATGCCAGCTACAGCCGCCATCACAGCAACCTACCCATGTATGCGCGCAGCCAGACTGAGGTGGCGCTCATGTTCGAGAAGCGTCTGTAAGCACAAAACCCCAAGGTCGTTAGCGCAAACTGACACACGTATGTCTACGCTATGTGTGGCCCATTTCTATGAGCTACAGCTACAACCCCAATCATTGTGATGCCGCCTGCGCCAACAACCAGGCCTGAAAAGTTTGCAGGCCTGACATATGCGCTTTGTGTCTTGGATAAATAAAGTAATACGCCCCTTCTGAATACGTTTCTACCGGAAACAGCGCTACCAGGGTGCGCTGCTTCAGCTCTTCGCGTATCAGTATTTCAGGCAGTAATGCAATGCCCAGGCCCGCCAGAGCGGCTTCAGCCACCATAGAAAACAGATCAAACCGTGGCCCTGAAATGCCTGCGGGCTCGGGCAGGCCATGGGCCTCAAACCAGCGCGACCAGGCATTGGGCCGGGAGGCGGAATGCAGCAAAGGAAAGCCCGACAAGTCTTTGCGCTCGGCAGGCCTGCCAAAACGCTGCAGAAAGTCGGGGCTGCACACAACCACCTGGTTTTCTGTGGCGATCAGGCTGTAGTCACAATTGGGCCAGTCTGGTTTGCCGAAAATAATGCCGGCGTCCAGGCCGCTGCCCGCAAACTCGAAACGATCAAGCTGGGTGGAAAGGTTGAGGACGAGGTTTGGGTGATGCTGGGCCAGATGGCGTAAACGCGGCATAAGCCATCGTGTGGCAAACGTAGGCACAACGGCCAGTTTAAGAACGCCCCCGCCCTGCCGGACGGCATGCATTTCGCGTACCAGGCCTTCCATTTGATCCAGACACGGTGCCAGCCGCGCAGCGAGCAAGTCTGCTGCCGGTGTCGCGACAAGGCCACGGGCGCGTCTTTCAAATAGGTCTTGACCAAAAAACAGCTCAAGCGCCTTGATTTGCTTGCTTACGGCGCTTTGTGTCAAAGAGAGCTCATGCGCGGCTTCGCTAATGCTTAATCGTCGGTAAACGATTTCAAACGCAGCCAGCGCAGGCAGGGATGGGAAATGCGGTCTCATGGCTAAAGCTTAACGCATTCCAAAACGGAATACACAGGCTATTTTATTTCGCTTTACCCAGCGCGCACTATTTTCCATAATCAACCCTGAATACACATTTATTTTTATATTTAAGGCTTAACGCAATACCATGGCAAATACCGCAACACAACTTCATCAACTACTTTCCGCCTGTCTGGGGCTAAGCCAGACAGAACAGCTTTCTCGCTTGATGAGCATTCCTGCCGCATTCCAGAACAGCATAGCTGCCAACCCAGCCCCCGGCCAGGTGACCCGGGCGGAAATTGCGTTTTGCCTGAACATGATTCTGTTTCGCGACCTGCTGGAACGCGTGCCCGAAGGCAAAGCCTATACAGAAGATGTGTTGCAGCAACACGGTCAGGTATTTTTTGACCATGGCGCCGTACGTACGGTGGCCATTGAGCAGTGTGGTGCCCTGCCCGCTGGAGAAAAATCCATTACCCGTATTCTTGAGCCGCTGGGCTATCACCTATATGAAACTTACCCGCTGCCGCGTCTGAAAATGACAGGTCGCTCATACGTGCATAAAGACCTGCCTGAAGACATGCCGCAGTTTTTCTTGAGCGAGTTGCATGTAGATCAGTTTTCAGAAGCCTTCCAGCAAGCTACCGCACGAGTGGTTAGCACGTCTACCGACCCGCTCGACGCCACCCACCTTGCGTCGCTGCAAACACTCAGCCAAGAAGGATTACTGGCCTTTGATGAGGCCGTAGCACTGCTTTTGGCCATGACACGCTGTTTTGCCCGCCAGCATGCCACCCCGGCACTTTCCGACTACGAGGTCTTGAAAAACGAGTCTCAGGAAATGGCGTGGATCTGCACCGAAGGCAATGCGTTCAATCACGTCACCGACCGTGTCGCCGACGTACACGCCCTGACGCTAGAACAGCAGGCGCTTGGTCGTTCGATCAAACCTCAGGTTGAGGTGGCAGCACGCGGGTCAGTAAGGCAAACCGCATACCGCGCCGCACAAGTTGACCGCGTGTTTCGTACGCCAGAAGGCTGTGTGGTCATGCAAGTACCAGGTTCGTTTTACGAATTTATTTCACGCGATCGCGTTCCTGCCAACGGCAATGACGAAAAGCTGGACCTGGGCTTTGACAGCGGCAATGCGACTGCCATCTTCAAGATGACGTCGGTAGAAGACAGTACTGTTTGCTGAAGCCGATTGTTATTCGTATCTCCGCCGCGCCTGCGTGCCCGCTTCGCCGACTGCAGCCGCTCTCTGCAGCGGTTGAGCCGATAGGCGGGCCAGCCAACTCGACCGTAAACACACTTAATTAAAAGGACGACAACATGTCTGGCAATCATTTGATGGAAACTTATGCACGTGCTCCCCTGTCATTTAGCCATGGCATGGGCGTTTACCTGTACGAAGAAAACGGTCGTCGTTATATGGACTTGACCAGCGGCATAGGCGTGAACAACCTCGGCTATGGCCACCCCAAGGTGCTGGATGCGCTGAACCAGCAAGCGGCAAAGTTGTGGCACATCTCGAACAACTTTCGCATACCGCAGCAAGAACAACTTGCAGACCGCTTGTGTTCGGCAAGTTTTGCCGACCGCGTGTTTTTCTCGAACAGTGGCGCAGAAGCCGTTGAGTGCGCGCTAAAGCTGACGCGTCGCTACTTTAATGTCTCGGGCAAGCCTGAACGTTGGCGCACCATTGTGTTTGACGGCGCCTTTCACGGGCGCACTTTGGCCACGATTATGGCGGGCGATGGCGAAAAATACCGCGAAGGTTTTGAGCCACATATGGACGGCTTTGATCGCGCCGAATTCGGCAACATCGACTCGGTTCGTAATCTTATTCAAGACAGTACCGCTGCCATTCTCATTGAACCTGTTCAGGGAGAAGGCGGCGTACGCGCGGCCAGCACCGAGTTTATGCAAGCCTTACGCCAGCTCGCGGACGAGCACGGGCTGCTGCTGATTCTGGATGAAGTGCAGAGCGGCAACGGCCGTACGGGCAAGCTGTATTGCCATGAGTGGTCAGGTATTAAGCCCGACATCATGGTCACCGCCAAAGGCCTGGGCAACGGATTTCCAGTTTCAGCCTGTCTGGCTACCGAAGCGGTGGCCACCGGGTTTATTACCGGTAGCCATGGCACAACGTTTGGCGGCAACCCCATGGCTATGGCCATTGGCAATGCGGTGTTTGATGCACTGACGGCACCCGGGTTTTTAGACGGCGTTGAGGAAACTGCCCGGTATTTTCGTGACGGGCTCGCTGACCTGGCCAGCCGTCACCCCAAGGCCATAGGCAGTGCTTTGCGCGGTACCGGCATGATGATAGGCTTGCCAGCCATTGTGCCCAACACGCAGGTTGTAGAGGCCTTTCGCAACCACGGCCTGCTGGCCCTTACGGCACGTGACAATATGGTGCGTCTGCTGCCGCCGCTGGTTATCAGCAAACAAGAAGTAGATGAGGCCCTCACAGCAATGGAGGCCGCGCTCTCCACGCTGGGCGCATAAGCTAAACCGCGATAAGCCGCACCAAATAGCCGGCGGGGCCTGATCCCGCCTGGCCACGCAGTACGGCTTAATCGTATATGTTTTAATAATTCAAACTCTATCGACCATCCGAGACGGGCCGGTGCGCGTCTCGGATGGTTATTTTATTTTTAAGATGGCAGGCACGGCACTGACCCGGTGTTTGCGTAAAGCGTTATGCAAACGCAGGCGTCTCAGCTGAGTATGGCCATTTATCTCTACACAGATTGACCAAAAGGATTTTTTGATGGTTTCTCAATCGATGCAAGGTAATACGACGCCCGACGCGCGCTGGCAGTTCTGGGTGGATCGTGGCGGCACGTTTACCGACATCGTGGCTCGACGCCCGGACGGCACACTGCTCACGCACAAACTGCTGTCTGACAACCCCTCGCAGTATCCGGACGCTGCACTGGCCGGCATAAGAACGCTGCTTGGCCTGGCACCCGGCGATACCATTCCGGGCGAGCTGATCGAAGCGGTCAAAATGGGCACCACGGTGGCGACCAATGCGTTGCTCGAGCGTAAAGGCGATCCTACCGTGCTGTTCACCACCAAAGGGTTTCGCGATGCGTTGCGTATTGGTTACCAGGAAAGGCCACGGCTATTTGACCGGTGCATTACGCTGGCCGAGCTGCTGTACTCACGCATAGACGAAGTCAACGAGCGCGTTACCGCGCACGGCGAGGTATTACAATCGCTGGACGCCGATCAGATGCGCGCCCAACTGCAGCAGGCATTTGATGAAGGCTTTCGCTCTATTGCCATTGTGCTCATGCACGCCTATCGCTACCCTGAGCACGAAGACATCATAGCCCGGCTGGCCCGCGAAATAGGCTTTACGCAAGTGTCGGTTTCGCATGAGGTTAGCCCCATGATGAAGCTTGTGGGGCGTGGCGATACCACCGTGGTTGACGCCTACCTCTCCCCCATACTAAGGCGCTATGTTGACCGCGTCGCCAGTGAACTGGACGGCGTCAGATTGATGTTTATGCAATCCAATGGCGGGTTGACGGCTGCAGATCAGTTTCAGGGTAAGGACTCTATTTTGTCAGGCCCGGCCGGCGGCATCGTCGGCATGGTGCGCACCGCCGAAATGGCGGGCTGCTCCGCACTGATAGGCTTTGACATGGGTGGCACGTCGACCGACGTATCGCATTACAGTGGTGAATTCGAACGCGCTTTTGAAACTGAAGTAGCAGGCGTGCGCTTACGCGCACCCATGATGAATATTCATACCGTGGCCGCGGGCGGCGGCTCCATCGTGCATTTTGATGGCACGCGCATGCGGGTTGGCCCAGACTCTGCCGGGGCCAACCCGGGCCCAGCCTGCTATCGCAACGGCGGCCCGTTAACGGTTACTGACTGCAATGTCATGCTGGGCAAACTTCAGCCCCAGTTTTTTCCGAAACTATTTGGCCCCCAAGGCAATCAGGCACTCGATTACGACACCGTAAAAGAAAAATTCACAGCATTGGGCGAGCAGATTGCAGCAGCCACAGGGCGGCATTCTTCTCCCGAAGAAGTGGCTGAGGGGTACATCAACATTGCCATCGCCAACATGGCCAATGCCATCAAGAAAATTTCGGTTGAGCGCGGTTATGACATCACCAAGTACACACTTGTGTCATTTGGCGGTGCTGGGGGGCAACACGCCTGCCTGGTTGCCGACGCCTTGGGCGTGCGGCGCGCACTCATCCACCCTTTGGCAGGTGTACTTTCGGCCTATGGCATGGGCCTGGCTGATATTACGGCCATGCGCGAGTCCAGCGTTGAGGTGGTACTCGATCCCGACGCGCTTGATCAATGCGAACGGGTGCTAAACACACTTAGCCAAGCCGCTCAGCAGGAAGTTGTAAGCCAGGGCATACCCGCTGCGCGCATCCAGCTTACCCAGCGTGCGCACTTACGCTACGAAGGTACGGATGCTGCACTGGTGGTGGCGTATGGCACAGTCGATGAGATGCGGCAACGCTTTGAAGCAACCTATCAGCAGCGCTATAGCTTTCTGATGCCCGACAAGCGTCTGGTCATCGAGGCATTGTCCGTCGAAGCTACTGGCCTTAGCGGCGAAACCGCGAGCAAGATCGAAATCGCGCCCACTGCCGAGGATGTGCCTGCCGCACAGGCCACCATGGCGCTGTTCTCAGGCGGGTCTATACATGCGCAGACGCCGGTCTATCAGCGCGATGCGCTTAAACCCGGCATGCGGCTGCAAGGCCCGGCCATGATTTGCGACGCCAACGGAACCACAGTGGTTGAACCTGAATGGGCGCTGGAGATATTGGCGGGCGGCGAGCTATTGCTTACTCGCGCTATTGCCAAAGGAGGCCGTCAGGCCATAGGCACGCAGGTAGACCCTGTCATGCTCGAAATATTCAATAATCTGTTCATGACGATTGCCGAGCAAATGGGGGCCACGCTGGCCAACACGGCATTTTCCGTCAACATCAAAGAGCGTCTGGACTTTTCTTGCGCCCTGTTCGATGCCGATGGCAATCTCATCGCCAATGCGCCCCATATGCCGGTACACCTGGGCTCCATGGGCGAAAGCATCACAACAGTCATACGCCGAAACGCCGGGGTTATGCAGGCAGGCGATGCCTATGTGTTAAACGACCCTTATAACGGCGGCACACACCTTCCTGACATTACTGTCGTAACGCCGGTCTTTGATCTGGCTGGCAAGAAGATTCTGTTTTTCGTGGCCTCACGCGGTCACCACGCCGACATTGGCGGTATCACCCCTGGCTCCATGCCGCCCAACAGCCGCACCATCCAGGAAGAAGGCGTGCTCATCGACAACTTCAAGCTGGTAGAGCACGGCCGCATGCGTGAACAGGAATTGCGCAAACTGTTGATCAGTGGCCAGTACCCTGCCCGCAACCCTGAACAGAACATTGCTGACTTGCGCGCGCAGATTGCTGCCAACGAAAAAGGGGTGCAAGAACTGCGCCGCATGGTCAGTGAATTTGGTCTGGATGTGGTGCACGCCTACATGGATCATGTGCAAGACAATGCCGAAGAAGCTGTACGCCAGGTAATCGGTGTGTTGCACGACGGCAAGTTTGAGTACGAGCTGGATAACGGCGCGGTGATCCGGGTGGCGGTAAGAGTGGATGCTGCAACCCGCAGCGCTGACATTGACTTTACGGGCACCTCGGCGCAGCTACCAGACAATTTCAATGCGCCCTCTGCTGTGTGCATGGCCGCGGTGCTGTATGTGTTCCGTACGCTGGTCGACGACGACATCCCCATGAACGCGGGTTGTCTGAAACCGCTGAACGTGACCATACCTGAGGGCTCTATGCTTAACCCACTGTTTCCTGCGGCGACAGTTGCTGGTAATGTGGAAACCTCACAATGCGTTACTGACGCCTTGTATGGCGCGCTGGGTGTTATGGCAGGCGCCCAAGGCACCATGAACAACTTCACCTTTGGTAATGACCGTTACCAATACTACGAAACCATTTCAGGCGGATCGGGCGCGGGCATACAGCGTGACGCGCAAGGCAACATCAGCTATTTTGATGGCACCGATGTCGTGCAGACGCATATGACCAACTCACGTCTGACTGACCCCGAGATACTGGAGTGGCGGTTCCCCGTACTACTCGAAAGCTATGAGATCCGTGCAGGCAGCGGCGGTAAAGGTTTAGCCCACGGCGGCAATGGCGGCATACGTCGGGTGCGTTTTCTCGAACCCATGACGGCGGCCATTCTGGCCAACAGACGCCGCGTCGCGCCATTTGGCCTTCAAGGCGGTGAACCGGGTGAAGTGGGCAAAACCTATGTGCTGCGCACCGATGGCAGCCGCGTTGAACTGGGCGCAACCGGCTCGGCGCAGATGGAGCCCGGTGATGTGTTCGTTGTTGAGACGCCGGGAGGTGGTGGGTACGGGCAAGCAGTTAAGGGCTGAAGCGAATTTATTGAAGACATGGGCAAACTGCGCGTCTATCGGGAATTTTGTGGATGAGGCATCATGCGAGGTAAACAGCATGGATATGCCAATAAAGAAGCCACGCACAATTGTCAGGCAGGCAGCGGCCAGAAGGCTACTGCCTGCCTGAACGCGCTGATCACATCATCAAGCAAGCAAACTTACTAACGAGTTGCCTGCTTATGTCGCTGTCTGGTGCCCCAGCAATGCGAACCAGGCTACATCTAACAGACAGGCAATTGACGTGAGCAGGTCTGCTATACCGAGGCATCCCTGGGACGCCTCAGCGTTAACTAAGCAGTCACGTCATGCTTAACTACAAGCGCATCAACGGCGATGATACGCTCTGCACTGCAGATGAGGGGGTTGACATCGATTTCAGAGATAAACGCCTTCTGATGATCGATGAGTTCCGACAGCCTGCATATAACGTCAGCCAGCGCGTCCAGATTTACCGGTTCAGAACCACGAAAGCCCGTCAGCATCGCTTTGCCTTGCAGGCGATCAAGCATGGACAGCGCTTCGCCATGGTTGACCGGTGCCAGTTCAAGCACGGTATCTTTTAGCAGCTCAACCATTATGCCCCCCATGCCCACCACAATAAGCGGGCCAAACATAGGGTCGACTTTTGCGCCCACCATAATCTCAACGCCAGTGGGGACCATAGGTTGCACCAGCACACCGTTAATACTTGGGCGTGGCGTTACCTTGTTGGCATTGGCCATGATGGCCTCGAAGGCACTGGCCACCTCAGCCTCTGTTTTAAGGTTTAGCCTAATTACCCCCGCTTCTGTTTTGTGCAAAATATCGGGTGACTCTGCCTTCATGGCCACCGGGTAACCCATATTTTTGGCGACCGCCACTGCATCCTGGGCTGATTGAACAAGCTTGTCTTCAACCACAGCTATGCCGTAAGCATGCAAAACCTGTTTAGCTTCACGCTCGGTAAGTGCAATATTGCGTACAGCATCAAGCAACGATGCCCCATTTTTTACACTTTCTGTCGTCACTCGCCGCGCCAGTGTGCGTGGCTGAGCAGCCAACCATTTTTCCCGCTCATGCCAGCGTGCAAGTGTGGCGAAACACCGGTCCATGGAACGGAACAAAGCGATATGCGAATCTAGCTCAGCCTCGACGGCACCCGGCCCTTCCAGCCATTCAGTGAGCCAAACAGCGCACACGATCTTGCCATGACGGCGCGCTGCTTCGCTGAACACTTTAAGCCGGGCTGCCACAAGCTCATAGGCCAGTATATGAGGCACAACCACGGCCCCGTAGCCATCGTCGCTCATAAGCGCTTCCAGACAATCATGCAGGCTCTGGGGGTCGCCGAGTACCTGTGCGGTAACGTCACACGGGTTGTTGGGCGAACCGAACTCTGGCACCACACGCTCGAGTACGGCACGCGTCTTGGGCTGTGGCGCAGGCAACTGCACATGATGAAGCTCAGCCTTGTCTGCCGACATAATGCATGCGCCGCCTGAGGTAGCAACGACCGCGACACCGGTGGCTTTGGGCTGTGCCACCTTGCCAAAGAACGCTGCAGTTTCAATCAAGGACTCAAGGTCATCAACGACAACCATGCCAGCGCGGCGAAACGCTGCTCTGTACGCTGCATCGGAACCTGCAAGTGATCCGGTATGCGACATGGCGCCGGCGGCACCTTGCTCGCCGGTGGCCATTTTGTAGATAACAATAGGCTTGTTTGCAGCGTGCGCCACATTGGCCGCCTCAATCAGGCGAGCTGGGTTGGCCATGCCTTCAAACAGGCAGGCGATCACTTTGCAACTTGGGTCGTCGGCAAGATAGCTGATCTGGTCTGCGATATCTACATCGCACGCATTTCCGCAGGTAAGCAGATGGCTAAACGAAATGCCATGTTCAGTGGCCTGGGCCAGCGCAAAGCCCAAGGCACCTGACTGGCTTACCAAGCCGATGGCATTGGCGCTGGGGGCCAGCTTACGCGTACTGGATGACCCAAGAAACGTACCCATGAAGCCGCTTTCGAAGTTTATGGCGCCAATACAATTGGGCCCCAGAAGGGGGACGCCAGAGTCGCGGGCAATTTTTGCCAGTTGCTCTTGCTGCTCAAGGCGATCAGGCTTGCCGGTTTCGCCATACCCAGACGAATATAAAATAATGCCACCCACACCACACTCGGCGCATTCGGCCACGATCTGTTCAACGGCCTCGCGTGGCACTGCAATAATCACGCAGTCGGGCACTTCTGGCAACGCCTTAATAGATGGGTAGCACGGGCGCTCGCCCACGCGGTCGTAGCGGGCATTAACCAGGTAGGTTTTGCCATCAAACTCTGCCCCGTCCATAAGCGCCAGCACTTTGGAGCCAAATGCCTTTTCATTGGTCGATGCGCCAACAATCGCAACGCTTTTGGGCGCAAACATGCGAACCATGTCTTTGTGGCGGTAAACTCCTCGAGGTACAACATTCATGTCGTCACACCATCAAAGTTAAAATCGAATACGGGCATACTCATGTTCATTACCTCTCTCCAAATCTTCTGGCGGCCGACCCCGTCTTTATTTATGTAGTCGACCCAGCCTTTGGTGTATAAAAAGCAGTTACCTGCCGACATCTGACCCCGCCCTATTTGCCCGCTAGAATCCACGTTCCACTATACCGTTTCGGAATCAGCCGTAACTTTACAGGAGATCAGCATGACTCAATACAAGATCGCTGTTGTTGTGGGAAGCTTGCGCAAGGAGTCGTTTAACCTCAAGCTCGCTGGCGCCCTTGCAAAACTTGCGCCGCCAGAGTTTACGTTCAAGCAAATTGAAATCGGCGATCTTCCGCTCTACAACCAAGATGATGACAAAGATCAGGCGCCCTCGGTCAAGCGCCTGAAAGCAGAAATCGTAGAGGCCAACGGGGTCGTTTTTGTAACGCCGGAACACAACCGCAGTGTTCCGAGTGCGCTCAAAAACGCCATAGACCATGCTTCAAGGCCTTCAGGAAAAAGCGTCTGGGCTGGCAAGCCAGCCGGCGTGCTGGGTGTATCGCCAGGCGCCACTGGCACCGCGATGGCCCAGCAGCATCTCAGAAACTCACTTGCCTGCCTGGACATGCCCACAATGGGCCAGCCAGAAGCTTTCGTTCAGGCAAAAGAAGGCCTGTTCAACGAAGACGGCAGCATAGGCGAAAAAAGCAAAGCGTTTTTGCAGGGCTGGATGGATCGCTATGTGGCCTGGGTAAAGCAACACAGCAACTGATTTATTGCCGTTACCGCAGTAGCAGGCCGCTAATCACAGGTAAGCATTCCAAAGAAAGTGGTCTCATCGCCTCTGCATCTGCCCGCCCCTTTTCCGGGGCTTAAAGCAGACATTCATCGTCTCGGTATTGACATCGTCGCCCGCCAGAATGGCGACGCTCCCTATGGTGCACTGGCGCAACATCTGCAGAGCATCTCGATCAGGCGGTGCGCTCAGCCATAAACAGCCGCTTGCCAAACTTGTCCGCGATCTTCATCGATGGCCTATCGACATGTTTATAAAAAAAATACGAGAAAAAATAGGTACCGGAGAACACAACCACCAGACAGACCAGCAGCGAATACATGTTCTTGCCCATTTCAAGAAATATATATTTACCCGCAGTGGCCAACATAAATGGATGCAGCAAATAAACGGAAAATGACAGCTTGCCTACCCATGCCAGCAGCTTTGCGCCTGGGCCAGGTTCGGCTAAGCGGGTTCGGCCGGCACCGGCCAGGATAGACACCAGTATGCAGAGCGCCCCCAACGCAGGGTATACGATCGAAGGATCAGCGTGCGGTGCCAAGAACTGATACCCAGCGGTCACGGGCTCGAGCCAGCGATAGGAAGCGCTGGTTGCATAAAAACCGATCAGATAACATCCAGACAAAAGCAGAGGCACTGTCAGCAAGGCCACGCGACGCGCGGGCAGCCTTCTTATCGCCGCAAAATCGACTTGAGCCAGTGCAGCGCCAAAAAAGAACAAACTATAAAGGCTGTATGCCTTGGGCATGAACAACAAAAAACAAGCCAGCACCATGCATAGCCTGATCGATAACATTCTATTTTTGCGCGTTAGGGCAAAGTGCGCAAAAACCAGCAGCGAACCATAAAACTCAATAGAGATGGTCCACAGCACGTAATCAAAATTGCCATCACCCAGCAACATGCTGCCGTACAGTGCAGACTTCAACATCTGAGCAAAGCCCAGTCCCTGATCGGGGAAATCAAGGAAATTATTGATGCCCGCCGGCGCTGAAGGGAATGCATTGAACACGATACCCAGATAGCCAATAAGCACCGCCGCCGCCACCGGCAGGCCAAGGCGCAGATAACGCTTGCTTGCCGCCATCGACACGTAGTTGTCATCCAGCGGCGCCTTCTTGATGCAGGCAGAACATAGTACATAGCCGCTGAGTAAAAAAAACAGCAACACCGCCGCACCACCACGATAAAAGAACGTGACGGGCGAATTAAAAATGCTCAGAGCAAGCGTGGACGGAGCCCCGTCAGCAAGACCATAATGAATCTCGCTGTAATAAAGCAAAAAGACATGGGAAAAAATGACGCTGATGGCGGCGAGCCCGCGCACGCCGTCGAGCGTGATTGAGTGGCTACCCTGCCCGGCGGTCGGCGTTGTTGAATGGCCGCGAGTGCGCTCTTTGGAGTACGAGCTTGGGTGGGTTTTGTTGGCCTTTTGCATCAAGACGATAACGGTATCCTTGGACGGAAATCGATACGTCAATGATAGCAAACAAGCTACGTCAGAAATGCCCAACAGCTAGGCAAACCCTTGCTTCAGACACGACATGACACCATTTTTTACAGCCAGGCACGGCCAAGTTGCAGGCTGTTTATTGAATGCGTATTTCGTAACGGAAATTTTGCGCATGCCCGTAAGACACCCTGTACTCGATGGGCTTGCCTTTGATGTCGTGGGCGGTTCTTTCTATTTTTACCAGCAGGTCGCCCACATGGGTATTTAAGTACGCGTCAACATGGCTGGTAGTAAACGTTAGCGTTTCGGTGGCCGAGAACACAAACTGGTCACACACTTCATCGTAGAAGGGATACAGCAAGTTGCCAAAGTGACCGAGCGGTACATCAACCAGTTTGCCAAACCCGGTCTTAGACAACCAGATGCTTTCGCTTAAAACAATGCGCTCTTCTACCAGCCGCACACGCTCCAGGTGTATGAGCGCCTCGTCAACACCCAGACCCAGGCGCCGGTTAATGTCTGCCTGGGGTTTGACTACTGACAGTTTCTTTACCAGACCCGTAGGCACCACCTGATTACCCGCCGTGTCGCGGTAACGAAAAAAACGTAGCAGCGAATTTTGAAAGTCTGGGCGTTTAATGTATGTGCCCTTGCCCTGTACTTTGACCAGCAGACCATCTTTGACAAGCCGCTCAACGGCCTTGCGGATGGTGCCAACCGATACACCGTATTCTAGCGACAGCGCCTGTTCAGTGGGAATAGGTTCGGAAGAACTCCAGGCACGATGAACCAGCCGTTCTTGAATAGCCAAGCGAACCCGCTCATAGAGAGGTACGGCTACGCCTTCAAACGGCGCGGGAGGTGATGCAGGCATTTGATCAAATGCAGGGGAATTCATGGCGCAAAATTGAATAGGTTTAGCGCGTTCTCGCCCATGATCTGCATACGCGTTGTTGCGTCGGAGACCAGCGAATCAAGAAAGCGAACCGATGCGTCGTAGTTTACCTGATCACCATGTTGGGTATGCGGCCAGTCACTGCCCCACACCAGCCGATGCCCCATCCCTTTTTCGACCAGCCGACGATACGCCTGTTGTGCATGATGGCAACCACGTTCGCCTGCGCCCAGACGGTAGTACCCCGACACCTTGATCCAGTGCATGACCGGATTTAGCAGATCAAGAACCGTCTGATAATCTTCATCGTTTGTACCTTTTTCGGGGTCGGGCCGACCAAAATGGTCAATGACAACTGGCCCTGCATAGTCGTGCAGCGCGGGCAGCAAAACGCGAAGATACGCCGGCGGGCAATGCAGCTCAAGCTGCCAGCCTTGGTCACCCAGAACTGCCAGAAACCGTTGCCATACAGGCAACTTAAAATCAGGCAAAGGTTTGCCAAACAGATTTAAACGTGCACCCACAATACCCTGAGAAGCAAGGGCTACCAGCGTTGATGTGTCTGTGTCCAAAGGGAGAACCGCAATGCCTTTTAGGCGCTTGGGGTGCCGGGCAATGGCCGCAAGCATCTGCTCGTTGTCAAAACCCAGAAAGCTGGGCTGAACCAGTACACCATAATCCATGCCATGCTGATCTAGGTGGGCCAGATAATCGTCGAGCAATGCATCCGCATCTGGACGGTATCGTGCGCCTTCAACCAGTGTTTTCGGCAATGAAAAAACATGCGCGTGTGTATCAACCTTTTTTAGCGTTTTCATGCCATTACCGCCTGAACCACAAGCGTGGCCAACAACGCTGCGCCAAAGCCCAACGGTACGGCGCGAAACAACAGGTCATCAAACAATGCGGTTTTGTCGGCTTGCTGCGGCGCCGAACCCAAAATGAGACTGCCACCCGAAGAAAACGGCGAGATGGCTGACGATTGCGCACCCACCACAATACACACAAACAAAATCAGGGGGCTGTAGCCGGTGGCCGCCGCGATGGCCGGTACGATAGGAAAGAGCGCAGGGGTAACAACACCGAGTGTGCTGGCAAACATAGACATGAAGGCGCCAATAACACACATGGCCAGCGGTATAAGCAGAAACGGAATATTGGCAGACACCCAGTGGGACAGCACATCAATAACCCCTGCATGAATGGCCACCTCGATCAACATGCCCACGCCGCAAATCATGATGAGTGTGTTCCAAGGCACCAGGGCCACGACTTTTCCTTCGTCAGCCAGCCGGAGCAACAGGCTGATAACCGAAAATATAATGGCGACGAAGGCGATATCGAGCTTGGAGTTCAAGAAACTGATAGACCCACTGTGGGGAAACAGAATGTGCAAAACAGGGAACACCAACAGCACGGCCATCAGTGTCAAAATCAACACCAGTGATTGCTTTTGCTTGCGGTCAAAGGGTGCCGGCTTTTCGGCAGCGATCTGAATATTTAATTTGCCGCGAAACATAAGCAGGTACGCGCCAATCACCACGACCGGGATCGCCAGAGTGGCAGCGAAGATGGCCGTTGCGTTAACAAATGCCTGTGGTGCG
The DNA here is from genome assembly GCF_008369125.1 of Pusillimonas sp. ANT_WB101. Classification (NCBI taxonomy): domain Bacteria; kingdom Pseudomonadati; phylum Pseudomonadota; class Betaproteobacteria; order Burkholderiales; family Alcaligenaceae; genus Pusillimonas; species Pusillimonas sp. ANT_WB101. The sequence goes on from NZ_VOAY01000001.1 coordinate 1,619,109, forward strand.
GTAACCCCTGCCCCTTCCATAAGGCCACGAAAGATCACCCCACTTTGAGAGGTCATGAAATTGGCACCGGCCAAGGCGCCATAATTGACGGCCATCCCTCCTATCACCTTGCTCATGCCTGTTTTCTGACAAAGCAAAAGTGTCATCGGCGCCATAAAGGCCAGCACCGTATAAAACCCGGCCCCCAGTGCAGCAATAATGGTTGCCGACGCGAAAATCGCCAAAGGCAGCAACGCCGGAAAACGCCGGCAGGTGTATAGCAAATGGTTGGCCAGTTTTTCAAGTGCGCCGTTCACCATGGCCACGTTGTAAAACAAGGTTACCGACAAAATAATAAAAAATATCTTGATGGGCCAAAACCCAATCACCTCGGATGAATTCAACCCCAGGCCAAAACACCCGATCAGGTACGCAAAAACGATGGCGAAAAAGCCGATATTAATTTTGGTCTTGTAGCCGACGGCAATGGACAACAAGATCGCAGCAATGATTACGAGCGTCACATTATTTCCTTGAGTAAGGTCGCAATCTTATCATCTAGTCATGTATATGACTAGATGATTTTAACCCAAGAATATGTTACGGAACGCGACGGCGGATCAGGGGTCTGATGCGGAACCTGATAACAAATAGGGGTAAACGCTAGTATCGACACGTGTCCCCAGACGCTTATTATTCACGACAGAATTGTCGACAATATTATTTACAACGCCAACGGAGTCATGAATGGCAGAGCGCACTGGTCTGAAAAAGGGCTTAACCAACTATGGAGATCTGGAATTTTCATTATTTTTGCGCAAGGCATTCATCAAGGGTGCGGGTTATACCGACGAGGCCCTCGACCGCCCTATCGTGGGCATTGCCAACACCGGCAGCGGCTTTAACCCCTGTCACGGCAACATGCCGCAGCTTATAGAGGCGGTTAAGCGCGGCGTCATGCTGGCAGGCGGCATTCCCATTGAATTTCCCACAATTTCTATTCACGAAAGCTTTTCCCATCCCACGAGCATGTTTTTGCGCAACCTAATGTCCATGGACACCGAGGAGCTCATACGTGCACAACCTATGGATTCGGTGGTACTGATCGGAGGCTGCGACAAGACCGTACCCGCCCAGCTCATGGGCGCGGCGTCGGCCGGCATCCCTGCGATTCAATTGGTGACGGGGTCAATGTTGACCGGCTCCCATCGCGGAACTCGAGTGGGTGCCTGTACCGATTGCCGGCGTTACTGGGGCCACTACCGTGCCGACGAAATTGACGCAACCGAGATCGCTGACGTCAACAACCAGCTGGTCGCCAGCGTCGGAACATGTTCTGTTATGGGTACAGCCAGCACCATGGCATGTCTGGGTGAGGCGCTGGGCATTATGTTGCCGGGTGGTGCTTCAGCACCTGCAGTGACCGCCGACCGAACCCGCATCGCCGAGCAAACAGGCACACGGGCGGTAGCCATGATTGCCGCCGGCATGACGCCTGATCGCATTCTTACGGCCCAGGCCTTTGAAAACGCCTTGCGCGTGCTGTTGGCCATAGGCGGCTCCACCAACGGCATCATCCACCTGACAGCGATTGCCGGGCGCATGGGAATACGTATCGATCTGGATCAGGTAGACGCCATGAGTGCGGAGACGCCCGTACTTGTCGACCTCAAGCCATCCGGCGAGCACTATATGGAAGACTTGCACAGGGCGGGAGGCTTGACCACGGTACTGCGCGAGCTCAGGCCGTTGCTACACCTTGAAGCACTGACGATTACCGGCCGCACACTGGGCGAAGAGCTGGACGCTGCCCCGCCCCCCTTCTCGCAAAACGTGGTGCGCTCACTGAGCCAGCCCATTTACCCTCGCGGCGGTATTGCCGTCTTGCGCGGCAATCTTGCACCGTCGGGCGCCATCATCAAACAGTCTGCGGCCGCACCCGAACTAATGGTGCACGAGGGCCGTGCCGTAGTGTTTGAAAACACCCAAGACATGGCCGAGCGCATTGACCTGCCCGACCTGGACGTACACGCCGACGACGTGCTCGTGCTCAAGCAGATCGGCCCCATCGGTGCGCCGGGCATGCCCGAGGCAGGCTACATACCGATTCCAAAAAAACTGGCGCGACAAGGCGTCAAAGACATGGTCCGTATTTCTGACGGTCGCATGAGTGGCACGGCGGCCGGCACCATTGTCGTACACGTGTCGCCTGAGTCTGCGTGCGGTGGCCCCCTGGGGCTGGTTCGCACCGGAGACCGCATCAAGCTGGACGTGCCGGAACGCTGCATCAGCTTGCTGGTTGAACAGGCAGAACTGGAGGCGCGCGCCAGGCAACTGACACCACCCGAACCCGACCCGACGCTGCGCGGCTACCGCAAACTTTATCTTGAATCGGTGTTACAGGCCGACCAGGGCTGCGACTTTGACTTTCTTCTGCCGACCGAATTCACCGACAGCGTGCCGCGGTCCAAGCCATCTTCAACCTAACCATTAACACATGATCAAGAGGACGCACCCATGAAACAAGACGTAGGGGCCAATGTTCACGGCGCGCGCATAGAGTCGGTACAAGCGCGCACCATCAGCATTCCGTTGGACAATGCCACTTCATTTTCTACGCGCAAGGTATTTGCGCGTGACTATACCGTCGTCAAAATCAAGACAGCCGACGGTCACGAGGGCATAGGCTTTTGTTACGGCGGCAGCCGGGGTGGCGTCATGGTCACTCACGCTGTGCGTGAGCTCTTTAAAGAGATGTTGGTCGGTCAAAACGCCTTGCGCGTCGAAGGCCTGTGGGAAGAGATGTACCAGGAAACCCTGCTGCATGGCCGTGCGGGGTCAACCATGCGTGCACTGTCAATTATCGACGTGGCGCTTTGGGATCGCAACGCGCGTGCCGCCGGGCTGCCGCTTAGCCAATACCTGGGCGGCTACGCTAAAGAATCGGTCAAGGCCTATGCCAGCGGTGGCTATTATCTTGACGGCAAAACAAACGAGCAGCTGGGCGAAGAACTGGCCGGCTATGTGGCCAAGGGGTTCAAGGCCGTCAAAATGAAGGTGGGGCGTTTTAGCCCGCAGGAGGAAGAGGCGCGCATCAAAGTGGCTCGTGCTGCCATTGGCGACGACATCTTGCTGATGCTGGACGCCAACAACGCCTGGAAAGACCTGCCCACCGCACTTGAATACATGAAGCGCTATGAGCGCTACAACCCCTATTTTATCGAAGAGCCCTTTAGTCCCGACGACATCAACAACCACGCTGAGTTGGCCAAGCGCACATCGGTGCCTGTGGCGACTGGTGAAATTGAAGCGGGTCGCTGGCGTCATCAGGAACTGCTGGAAAAGCGCGCTGCCATGATCCTGCAAACCGACGCGGCGGTATGTGGCGGCATTAGCGAATGGCGCCGCATTGCTGCCTCGGCGGCAGGGTTTGGCGTCAGCATGTACCCACACTGGTTCCATGACTTGCACATCCACTTGGTGGCAGCCACCCCCAACGCGGAGTATGTCGAATTTTTTGCTGACGACCAGGTACTTAATTTTCGTCGCCTTGTGGATACGCAACTGGAATTTACCAACGGCGAACTGCGCGTTCCAACCGAAGCTGGCCTGGGCTTCCGGTTTGATGATGCAGCGATTGAGCGGTACGCCGTCGATGCCTGGGCTTAGCACCCGATCAGACCTCGTATCCACGCAACGCCACGTCAACATAAAGGAGAGCATCTTGGAAGCAAATCAAGGTTTACGCGGCGTTTACTCGCCCGTTGTTACCCCGTTTAACGAAGCACTTGAGCTCGACGCCAGACGCCTGGTCAAACACTGCCAATGGCTGGTAGATCAGGATGTAGGGCTAGCCGTTTTCGGCACCAACTCCGAAGCCAACTCCATGTCGGTTGCCGAGAAGGCCGGGTTACTGGACGCCTTGCTGGATGCAGGCATACCCGCAGAACGTCTTATGCCAGGAACAGGGTGCTGCGCCCTGACAGATACCGTGGAATTAACTCGCCACGCGGTCAAGCACGGCGCACCCGGTGTACTGATGCTGCCGCCTTTTTATTACAAAGGCGTGTCCGACGATGGGCTGTTTGCCAGCTACTCGGAAGTCATCGAACGCACGGGTGATGACCACTTGCGCATCTATCTTTATCACATCCCCCAGGTATCGCAGGTAGGAATTAGCCTGGCGTTGATCGAACGGCTAATGAAGGCCTACCCGAACACGATTGCAGGTGTGAAGGACAGTTCAGGAGACTGGAACAACACGCAGGCAATGATTACCCAGTTCGGCAAACAGGGATTCAACGTGTTTGCCGGTAGCGAGACATTTTTGCTGGCCACGCTCAGAGCAGGCGGCGTTGGTTGCATCACCGCCACCGGAAACGTAAACCCCACACCCATTGCACAGCTTTACAACAGTTGGCAACAGGAGGACGCCGACGCCCAGCAGGCAGCCTTGGATACATTGCGCGGCACATTCCAGGGCTACACCATGATTCCTGCCATGAAGGCTGCCATAGCGCATTACGGCAACGACGCCCAATGGGCTCAAGTCAGACCGCCGCTGGTGAAACTGACCGACGCGGAACAGAAAACCTTAATAGAGCAACTGGATGCCCAAGGTTTCTCTATGCCCCAACTGTAGGAAGCCGTTTGATCGAGGATGCCATGAACCCATGGCATACCGCCCACAATAAAAGGAGAGAGACAATCATGAAACAAAAACACATTTTGCGCGCGGTGGTACTAGCCGCAGCAGCCACCCTTCCCTTTGGCGCGTTGGCGCAAAGCTATAGCGCAGGTAAAGACATTACCGTATTGCAAGGGTTTAAAGCCGGCGGCGGCAGTGATGCCCTGGCACAACTGGTGCAACCGTATCTGGCCAAAGAACTGGGCGTTAATTTTGTAAACCGCTACCAACCCGGCGCAACCGGTGCCATCGCCTGGACGCAACTGGCCCAGCAAACCAAGCCCGACGGCACAACCGTCAGCATCACCAATACCCCCATGCTGATGACGAACTACTTGATGAACGATTCGATCAAGTATTCGATTGAAGACCTTACGCCGCTGGCCAATGTGGTAACTGACCCCGGCGTGATGGTTGTGGGCAAAGACAGCCCGTACAAGACCATGCAAGAGCTTCTTGACTACGCAAAAGCCAACCCGGACAAATTGACGGTGGGCAACTCGGGGGTGGGCGGCGATGACTTTTTCTCGGTCATCATGATTGAGAAAGCGACGGGCCTGAAGTTTCGCTCAGTGCCGTTCGCCGGTGACGGCCCATCGTGGACAGCGGCCATGGCAGGCAAAATCGACGCCAGCTCCAATAACCTTGGCATTACCTTCCCGCAAATCAAGGCGGGCAACCTACGCGTTTTGGCCCTGTATGCCGATGAGCGCTCACCCGATATCCCTGACGTTCCCACGCTGAAAGAACTGGGCATCAACGTCGTGGCGGGATCATCACGCGGCTACAGCGCACCCAAAGGCATGCCCGAGCAGGCACGCAAAGAGTTTCTGGATGCCATGGACAAAGTCGTGAAAAACCCTGATTTCCAACGCGATGCGGCTGCCCGCGCACTGCCACTGGATTACAAACGCGGTGACGAATATGGCGAATTCCTGAAAAACCAAGAGGTTGAATTTACCGCAATTTGGAATGAGATCAAAGACCAGTACGGCCCCGACAAGAAGTAAGTCAGTTTTGGCCCAGGCTGCCCGTTGCTTTCGAACGGGCAGCCGCGGCTGACAGCAAGACGCCGCTCATCACGAGGAGACCACGTGAACAGTACACATGTTGTAGGAATAGGCGCGCTTATTCTGACGGGTATTTTCTACTTTCAACTTGAGGGCCTGCCTTCCGTGGCACAGAGGCTGCCTGGCTTGCTGATCTGGATTGTTGCCATACTGGCCATATTGATGCTTGTCGAGGAGGCGGTGAAAAAACGTCGCCTGCGCAAGGTGACGCAAACCGTGGAAGACGACGCACCTCTGCCACCCATCAATTGGAAGGTCGCCATTTCATTCTCAGTGGCCCTGGTGGTTTACGTCGCCCTGATTCCGGTAGTGGGCTACATCATCACCACCATTATTTTCATGGCAGGTGTGCTGCTTTTTAGCCAGACCATACGCGCTCGGTCTGCCGTGCTGATCAGCGTGGGCCTTACCGCCTTTGTCTGGGTTGTTTTCATTTGGGCGCTGGGTCTGCCCGTCCCTCTAATACCGTGGCTGAACTAGCCGTCCGCAGGAAACAGGTATGGATACTTCATTTATCGCGGTAGGTCTGCTTAACGCACTGACCCCCTACAACATGTTCTTCATTGTGCTGGGTACGGCAATCGGCATTGTTGTAGGCGCCCTGCCCGGCCTTTCGGCCACCATGGCCCTGGCGCTGCTGCTGCCTATTACATTTGGCCTGCCGCCTGAAACCGGCTTATCCATGTTGGCGGCACTTTATTTATCTGCGATGTATGGCGGCTCTATTGCCGCCATTATTCTTCGCACCCCCGGAACACCCGCCGCTGCGGCTACGGTACTAGACGGGTTTCCGATGGGCGCACGTGGCGAAGCGGGCCGTGCCTTGGGCATTTCGCTGAGCGCCTCGCTGGTAGGCGGGCTTATGAGCGGCGTGGCCCTGCTGACGATTGCACCGTTTCTGGGGAAGCTTGTACTGATGTTTGGCCCTGTCGAGCTGTTCGCAATTGCGGTGCTGGGCATCACAATGATTGGAACGCTCTCCAAAGGCTCGCCGATCAAGGGCTTGTTTTCGGGCGCATTAGGCTTGTTGCTGGCCATGGTGGGCATGGACTCGACCACGGGTTCAGCACGTTTTACCTTCGAAAACATCAACCTGTATTCGGGCATCTCTTATACGGTGGCACTGATAGGCATGTTCTCCTTGCCACAAGCCATTGCCCTGGCTGAGCAGGCGGGCACGGCACCGCCCCCTGCAAATAAACTGGGCGATCGCGTGCTGCCAAGCTTGCGTGAATTTACCAAGCTAATACCCAATATTTTCAGATCAGGCATCATCGGCATTGTGACGGGGATTATTCCGGGTAGCGGTGGCGAAACGGCCAGCTGGTTCGCCTACAACGAAGCCAAACGCTGGGCCAAAGACAAAAGCCAATTTGGCAAAGGTGACCCCGCCGGCATTGCTTCGGCCGAGTCTGCCAACAACGCCGTCGTTGGCGGCGCGCTGGTGCCGACGATTGCATTGGGTATACCGGGCAGTTCAACCACTGCCGTGCTCCTGGGTGGCTTGATGGTGCATGGCATATTGCCTGGCCCGACCCTGCTTACCGAACACGGTGAAATCACCTACACGCTGATCTGGGCGGTTATTTTGGCGAATATCCCGCTGTTCATCATCGGGCTGGGCCTGACACGCGTGTGCATTCTGGTGACACGTATCCCAAAAATTGTGGTTGCTGCTTCCATTGCGGTGCTGGGTATCGTGGGATCGCTGGCCATCAACAACAACATGTTCGACGTGTGGCTAATGCTGGGCTTCGGCTTGCTGGGCTATATATTTGAACGTGCCAGCATACCAACAGCCCCCATGGTTATTGGCCTTGTTCTGGGCATGCTGCTTGACTCCAGTTTGGCGCAGTCGTTGCTCATAGGTTATGACAGCTGGAATGTCTTCTTGACCAGCCCTATTGCCGTCACATTGCTTGCCATCGCTGCGTTTTCTATACTGCAAGCCACCCCGCTTTTCCGCTGGCTGCGCCGCAAGCCTGTCAAAGCGGCGTAGCATAAGTAAAAAGACACGCACAGCTACTGGATTGATGATGAGTATTTCCGCAGAAACAGCACTAAACCCTGGCGTTCTGGCCCACGCCGAACCCTCGACCAGCCAAATTGTAGATGTGCTCGAAGAAGACATCGTATTTGGCTATTTGCACCCACGCGAACGGCTGGTCGAAGACGATATATGTTCCCGCTTCAATGTCACCCGTCACGTAGTGCGACAGGCCTTGAGCGAACTGGACAACATGGGGCTGATCGAACGGCGAAAAAATGTTGGAGCCTTTGTAAAAGCCTATACCGACAAAGAGGTCATAGACTTATACGTCGTGCGCGACATCCTGGAAGGCAACGCGGCGCAACAGATTGCATTCCCCGTTGCACCAGACCGACTGCAGGGCTTGATAGCCGTGCAGTGCCAACATGACGAAGCAGCAGAAACCGGCAATATGCGCGCCGCCTTCCGAGCGAATATAAGCTTTCATCAAACACTATTCGCACTGACCGACAATCCTATTCTTTGCGCAACCATTGACGATTTTGCACGAAGAGCCCATGTGGTGCGGTTTTTGTCGATGGCCGACGCCCGTTTCCTGCAGAAAGCACGTGATGACCACTGGAAGATGATTAACGCCCTCCAAAACCAGGACCGCGATTTTCTCGTATCTACTTGCCGCAGTCACCTGATCCCGTCGCGCGACGCCTATCTCGAACAGTACCGACGGCGCAGCCAGTTCAAATAGCCTGACAGGCACTTACATAAAAAAGGGATAGAGAGAGACCAATGAAAGAACACTTACTACAAATAGGCAGCTTTCCAGACTTCGTGCAAGACAAGATCGACGCCGAGTTTGTACGCCATGACTGGGAATCACTTCAGGCCTCGCCTGCACTTTTGCCCAAAGTGCGCGGCATCATTACCCGCAGTAATTATCTTGTGCCAGCCGATACCATCCACAGCCTAAGCAACCTGGGGGTCATCGCCACGTGTGGTGTGGGCTACGACTTGATCCCACTGCAATTGGCCAAAGAAAAAGGCATTGTGGTCGCAAACACGCCCAATGTGCTCAACAGCGCTGTGGCAGAACTGGCAGTGGGCCTTACGCTGGCCATGCTGCGTCAGTTGCCGCAGGCACACAATTTTGCAAAAACGTCGCAGTGGCCGCAGTCCAACTTTTCACTGGGCACCAATCTGTCGGGCAAAACGGTGGGTATTATTGGCCTGGGTCGCATTGGTCGAGAAATTGCACGACGCTTTGAAGCCTTCGACGTTTCGCTTGCCTACTTTGGACGTACCCGGCAAAACGTCGACCTGCGGTTTGAGCCCCAACTTCTCAAACTTGCAGAAACCAGCGATATCCTTATCATTGCAGCGCCGGGTGGGCCAGAGACAGCAAAAATGATTAATGCCGACGTGCTCAATGCGCTTGGCCCCAACGGTTATCTGGTGAATATTGCCCGCGGGTCTTTAGTGGACGAAGACGCACTGGCAGAGGCGCTACGTGAAGGCGTTATTGCCGGGGCGGCGCTGGACGTGTTCAACAATGAACCCCACATTAACCCGCAGTTGTTGAATCTTGACCGGCTTATCCTGGCGCCGCACATTGGCAGCGCCACCCATGAAACCCGTCTTGCGATGGCCGAGTTAACGCTGCAAAACCTCCGGCAGTTTTACCGTGACGGCAGTGTACTAACACCAGTCAGCGTTTGAGTTGGGCATCCCATTAAATCTGCCTCTTTCACTCTCTCTTCTATTACTCACGAAGCGCTGTGCACGGTAGGGCAAAATATAAAAACTGCTCGCTTGCGTCGTGGCGAGTCTGAAAACCTGGCCGCCGAACGTACAGGCGTATCGCGCCATACCTGGCGTCATCTCGAAGAAGGCTCAGTCAAAGTAGCACTTGGCTAGCGGCCTTCAGGCCAAGCAACCCTGTGACACATGACCACGCGTTCAGCGGACTAATTTCTCACTTCTCTAAAATGTGTCACTATTCGGCATCGGACTACGGGTCAATCACGACCGGCTAGCCTCGTCGTGTACTGGTTACCCGTAGCCCCTTTTACATAAAAAGAAGGAGTTGCAATGGCCGCCGTACAACCCAAAGCCAACTGGAAGTCGACAATACTGATGCCGGTATTTATACCGGCCGTCATCCTGATTCTGTTACTGGTGCTAGGCACCGTCGCCAATCCAAAACTCGCGGGCGACGTGTTTACGAACACCCTGGCCTACGTCACCCGCAACTTCGGCTGGTTTTACATGCTGTCGGTGGCCATCTTTCTGGTGTTTATTGTGCTGGTCGCGACCAGCAAATGGGGCAACATCAAACTGGGGCCCGATCACTCAGAACCCCAATACAGCTTTGTGTCCTGGTTCGCCATGCTGTTTTCGGCTGGCTACGGCATTGCGCTGCTGTTTTTTGGTGTGGCCGAACCGGTGCTGCACTATGCCATGCCACCCCAAGGTGCCGGCGAAACGCTTGACGCAGCAAAGCAAGCGATGCAAATTGCGTTTTTCCACTGGGGCTTTCATATCTGGGCAATTTACGGCCTGGTAGGGTTGGTGCTGGCGTATTTTGCGTTTCGCCATGGGCTGCCGCTGTCCATGCGTTCCGCCCTGTATCCGCTGATCGGAAAGCGCATCCACGGGCCCATAGGCCACACCGTAGACATTATCGCCATCCTGGGCACCATGTTTGGCCTGGCCACCTCATTGGGCCTGTCGGTCATGCAGATCAATACAGGGCTTAACTACCTGTGGCCGTCGATTCCCATCAACAACACTGTTCAGGTTATCGCGATTGCTGCGATCACAGGCCTGGCGCTGTTTTCGGTAGTGGCGGGTCTGGACAAAGGTGTAAAAAACCTGTCTATCCTCAATATGGTGCTGGCGACCGCGTTAATGCTGTTTGTTTTTGCGGTGGGGCCAACTCTTTTCATTCTTGAAACGTTTTTGCAGAACACCGGCGCGTATCTAAATAACATTATTGAACGCACCTTCAATCTGCAGGCATATACGCGCAGCGACTGGATAGGCAACTGGACACTATTTATTTTTGGATGGACGATCGCTTGGTCGCCCTTCGTGGGGCTGTTTATTGCAAAGATCAGCCGTGGCCGCACCATCCGCCAGTTTGTGTTTGGTGTCATGCTGGTTCCGACGATTTTCACCTTCTTCTGGTTCTCGGTATTCGGCGAAACAGCACTCTACGCCATTATGAACCAGGGCTACACCTCTCTGATTGCCGAGGTTCAGAACAACAACGCCATTGCACTGTTCAAATTGCTTGAGCATCTGCCGTTTACATCGATTGTCTCCTTCCTCACGGTTATATTGATCATCACGTTTTTTGTCACCTCGTCTGACTCAGCATCCCTGGTCATCGACTCATTGGCAGCAGGTGGCATTGCAAATACTCCGGCAACCCAACGCGCCTTTTGGGCCATTCTCGAAGGTGTCGTAGCTGCCGTTCTATTACTGGCCGGAGGCCTTCATGCACTGCAAAGCATGACTATCATCAGTGCGCTACCTTTCTCAATCATTCTGCTTATTTCTGCGGTCGGGATGTGGCGCGCACTGGCGATCGAAACGCACCGAGACAAAAGCCTGGAACAGCAAAAGCAGCATCGTCAGACTGGCGGTGCATCCAGTACCTGGAAGAAACGTCTGGCCGGAATTGTGGACTACCCCGACCTTGACCACGTAAAAACCTATATAACGGACGACGTGATGGGCACCATGAAACGCCTTGCACAGGGCCTGGACGAACAGGGCTGGCCGGCCAAGGTCATGCTGGAAAGCGACCCGTGCCGTGCTTACCTCGAAATCGAAGTGCATAAGCCAGACCAACTCGACTTTTTATACGAAGTGCGTCTGCGCGACTACGAAATGCCCGCCTTCGCTTCGCCCAGTACCGCAATCATGCATACCGCAGACAATTCCGAGAATGCAGATGCCACTACCCAAGCATCAACTGCACGCTACTACCGTGCAGAAGTGTTCTTGCAGCGTGGTGGGTTGGATTATGACGTCTATGGGTATACACAGCAGGAGCTGATCAGCGATATTCTTGATCACTTCGAAAGATATCTGAGCTTTCTGCAGATATCACCCGATGTGTTGCCATGGAATATGGCGGAGCATGATGAAATGCTGCAAGAAAAGCCTGATGACCAAATCGCTGTACAAACCTAAGCTTCAGCGCAAGCATTACCTCACCGACCTTGTTTTTGCCACTTAATACGGCAAGAGCAAGGTTCATAGGCTGCTGTGGGGCATTTTATTTTGCTGGCAATAAACACATACTGCCGCACTGTAGCTCACTAGTGCGGCTCCCGAACACTTGCTGCGGCGCTGTGGTCGGATAAGTTCGGCTGCAGAACGCCTGCTCTACAGCAATTTAATTGCATTAGTGCGGCTCAAGAACACCCGCTGGAGCCACTGTAGTCGCATTGGTGCGACGCCAGAACACCTGCTCTGCAGTACTGTACTCGGATTAGTGGAGCCCGAAAGCGCAGCCAACGCGTGGTGTCCAGGACTAAGCAATCGGCGAACTGGCCGGGCCTAACCTGACACGACAGGGTGCTTTAGCTGAAGACGCTATGCGTAGCGAGCCAGCAGTGGTTGGCAACACAAGCCTTACGCTTACCAAACGAAAACTGCCAGACCCAGCTATAGCTTACTACCGTAGTAGTCGCTGTAACCTGATCTGGCAGTTACCCCATTTAACCGAGACGTAACCGTCAGGTTAAATCGAAATTACGTAGGCTTATTGGCCTTGAACGCTCTTAGCTTGTGGGCCTTTTGGGCCCTGAGCTGTTTCGAACGAAACACGTTGGTTTTCTTCAAGCGATTTGTAACCGTCGCCGACGATATCGGTGTGGTGTACGAACAGATCCTTGCCACCACCGTCAGGAGTGATAAAACCAAAGCCTTTTTCGTTGTTGAACCATTTAACGATACCAGTTTCTGTACTCATTTTCCGCGATTTCCTAAAATTGTGAGCGATATGCCCGATAAAAGTCCGTCAAGATATGCATATTAAGCAAAGCCACAATTTTGAAGCCGCTGTCCAACATACTTGCTAACTAACTTACTGTAATTCATGCAGTGGGCGAAGTCTACTATATTAATGACACATTAACCATAACGTTGTCATGAGGCCGCATAATTTTGATATTTCATACGTTACAGGCTCACATTTCGGCCTAGAGCGCCTTCAAGCTGAGAGATTCCGCACAGTGAGCAGCCGCGAGATACTGTTTCTGGCAGCCCAGTCGGCACACATTCGACGGGCCAAGAAGTGGTCGTCAGGACGATGCATCCAAAAACTTGAAGCACTTGCCCGTATCAAACGATTGGCAGGCCTGATCAGTGCGCTTTCTTTTCGCGCATGGCCTTAAGGCCGTCAGCCCAGAAACGCAGTTCTTCAAGCAGCGTTACGGCAGACTTATCGATCAATTCATTGGATTGAAACTGCCCCTCGCTGTTGATCATGCTTGCGGCCATCGGCACCATAACGCCTTCCATCATTGGCATCATCTTCAGGGTGGTGATCTGCATTTTGACGGCCTGCACTGAGCGCAACCCACCAGACACACCACCATAACTTACGAAACCACAAGGCTTGTAGTTCCACTCTCGATACACAAAATCCAGGGCATTGACCAGCGATGGCGGCGGGCTGTAGTTATATTCGGGCGTGACGAAAATGTAGGCATCTGCGGCGGCCACACTCGCCGACCACTTCTTGGTATGTTCGTGTTTGTAGTCTTGTGCAGCCGGATGAATAGGCTCGTCGTAGATCGGCAACTTGAAATCAGCCAAATCAATCAACTCAATATCAAAATTGCCATGTTGCTTGGCAAACTCGTGAAACCATCGTGCTATTGGAAGCCCAATACGTCCGGGCCGAGTGGAGCAGATAATAACGTGTAACTTGGGTAGCATCAGCTTTCTCACTTTGAATTATGTTGCCTGGAAAAGATCTGGAACACGTTCTTGGTTTTTGCCTTAGTAGTAGGCCGAACACGCCTGTAGCATTACCACATGCGCTCACTCAACCATCTCAATGAATACAAGCCGGGCTTCCGAATATTTAACACGTAGCGATAGTAGGAGCGGTTGAATGCTTACAAGCGTGTTCTTGTCAGGTTAACACCATGTTCGACTGCTCATTAACAGCGCGTGCAACGCGCCAGTTAAAAGGTCGTACGTAAGAACCCTAGCTTACAGAGCTGGGCCTCTCGGTTAGTGTGATTTGGGCGCCGCCTGATATGAATCAAGCACCAGTTTGACAGTTCGTCATTACACTGACTACAGCATTTCGCTACCGTGTTATCAACACGCAGGCAGTTCTCTGTGGGGGCAGTATGGCTCAACGACCACTGAAGGATAAGAGCATGGCACCGCGCACCGGTCGTACTCTTGAAGTCTGGACACCCGAAGACAAGGCTTTCTGGACCAGTCAAGGTCAAGCCATTGCCAACATTAACCTGTGGCTTTCCATACCTGCACTCTTTCTTGCATTCGCCGTATGGCAAATGTGGAGCGTGGTTGCGGTAAACCTTCCAAACCTTGGGTTCAATTACACAGAAAACCAACTTTTCTGGCTGGCGGCGCTTCCGGCGTTATCAGGGGCAACGCTACGCATATTTTATTCATTCATGGTACCCATCGTCGGTGGCCGGCGCTGGACCGCGTTAACCACCGCCAGCCTGCTACTGCCCACGATAGGTATCGGCATTGCCATACAAAACCCCCTTACACCCTATTGGGTAATGTTGATGCTGGCATTATTGTGCGGGTTTGGAGGCGGCAACTTTTCGTCTTCTATGGCCAATATCAGCTTCTTCTTTCCAAAAGAGCGCAAAGGTTCAGCACTGGGTCTAAACGCCGGCCTGGGTAACCTGGGCGTATCGTCCGTTCAGTTTCTGGCACCTTTGGTGATTACCATTGGAATGTTCGGCCCCTTGGGAGGCGACCCACAGATTGCTCAACTTTCAGGCACTACAGGTGGGCCAACCCAAGTCTGGGCGCAGAACGCTGCGTTCATCTGGGTGCCTTTTATTCTGGTCGCCGCCCTGCTGTCCTGGTTTGCCATGCATGACATCGCTGATGCTAAAGCCTCGTTCAAAGATCAGGCGGTTATCTTCAAGCGCAAACAGAACTGGGTCATGTGTTTCCTGTATCTGGGCACCTTTGGCTCGTTCATAGGCTTTGCGGCAGGCTTCCCATTACTGATCAAATACCTGTATCCGGCTGTGCGCCCACTGCAGTATGCGTGGCTGGGCCCACTGGTTGGTGCGCTCGCCCGCCCCTTTGGCGGTTGGCTGTCCGACAAAATAGGCGGCGCAAAAGTTACTTTTTACACGTTCATCTTTATGGTTCTTGCCGTCATTGGGGTCATGTTTTCTATACCGCATGACGGGCTTCCGGGTAGCTTTGCAGGGTTCTTGATCTCTTTTCTTGTACTGTTTTTGCTGACTGGCATTGGCAATGGCTCAACTTTTTCAATGATCCCCATTATTTTTCTCACAAAAAGCATGCGTCGCGCCAACCTAAGCGACCCTGAGTCGGTACGCAACGCTGAAATGGAAGGAACAAAAGAAGCCGCTGCAGTGTTGGGCTTCACAGGGGCGATCGGTGCCTACGGTGGTTTCTTCATACCCAAGAGTTTTGGAACATCAATTTCTGTTACGGGCACACCCCACGCTGCCTTGCTGTTCTTTATTGTGTTCTATCTGGTGGCAATCGCTACAACGTGGTGGTTTTATTCGCGCAAAAATGCCGAATACCCCTGCTAGGCCGGCACCTGCTACGCCAGGAAAGGCCTCACATCCAGAAACGCTACTGGAAGGGTGTGCTAATAGTCGCCGCCCGACTTCGCCTCAAGCTGCGCAGTTGCTGCCATTGCTATCGTGCGCCAGTACATCAAATAGCAGCAGACGCCGCACTAAAACCCAAGCACGGCTACGCCGTCCGCGCTATCCTTCCCCACCCTGAACGGCGGGGCTTGCCGCGCACCGGGTCAAGCACCCGATGCAACCTGGCGTTAACCAAGTTGGCACTTCGTCGCGCAAAGGAAGAATCCTTCTTCTGGCAACCGCGAGCCATGCCAGAAACGACGCCGGTCTCCTCTGTAAGTAGCTTGCACCGATATGCTGCCGACTTCTGTTGAACTGTCTATACTGATCAGGTACGCAGCAACTCCCAATCGGCGGTTTCGGCTACTGCGGCGGCGTCTGACCAACGGTATCACTCTGACGCTGCGATGAAATCAGAGATGGTCTGAAACTGCCCCTTGATAGTCGATTTTGGGTTGTGTCATGACGCCATTCAAGCTTGAGCAACATCCGGTCGCATATTTTGCAGACTTCGTGTTATACCCGGTGGCCCTGGTAGCCGGATCGAGCCTCCTGTGGCTAAAGGCAGACGACCCCATCTGGATGCTGCTGGGGTCTGCCATCATCGGGTTTCTGACTTGGAGCCTTGTCGAATATTTGCTGCATCGCTTCGTGTTGCATGGTGTACAGCCATTCCAGCATTGGCACGAAGAGCACCACAGACGTCCCTTTGCCCTCATTGGCTCTTCGACTCTGGTTAGCATGGCACTATTTGTCGTGCTGGTATTTTTGCCATTATTTCTGATAACGGGGCCATGGATTGCGTTGGCGGCCACGTTGGGAACAACCTTCGGGTACCTGCTTTATGTGTTCGTGCATCACGGCACCCATCACTGGAAAGCGCGCCCGGGGTCATGGATGCAGGCTCGAAAGCGCGACCACGCCCGTCATCATTTGCCAGGCGCACATGGCTGGTACGGCGTCACCACCTCGTTCTGGGATCATGTATTCCGCACGGACGACAGACGTTGACGCGGTTCAATGTCATATCGGGCACGACGTTTCGTGTCCGACCAACTATTAACCGCTTCCGCTAGGTACATTTCAACCCTATCGTAATGCTGTTGGGCTGGGTTCAGGGGGGGGCATTTGCGTGCAAGGTATGCAACAACTGCGTTAAGTCGGCGGCTCTTACCCTTACCACCAAAATTGCCGGCATACAAAATTGCCTCGTAGTAAACACAAAATCGTTAAAACCAGCGCTGTTAATTAACAGCGCGGGTTTTTATCACCTGCTCAACGTAAGGCACGCAGGCGGCACCTGCTCAGCCCGGTAGGTCTCTGCCTACCTGCCGTGTGCTTGTCTCACACGACTATTTGCCTGCATCGACATTAACTGCAAGGAGAAGATTGGTGTCTACACTGGCCAACGCCACAATCTGCGTAGGATCAATGCTGCTGACAGCATGCAACGGGTCAGTGACGTCGACGGTCATAACGGGGCTGTCTTCGCTATTATCTGTAGCTGCCACAAGGGCCGGCACAGTGGTTTCAGTAACGCTCAGGCTACCAACCGGGGCCTGATCTGCAACCTCAGATTTGCCTTTTTTGGCCTTGGACGTGGCTGGCTTACTCTCAGCATTAGCCACTGTTTTCGGAGCGGCCTCTGGTGTCTTAACACGGTTGCCATAAACATCGCGGTTCATGTCAACAAAACCCGCTACCACAATGGCCGCCACGTCAACACTGCGCACCGGTTCGGCGCGACTTGTGTCTCTACCAGCCGGAGACTCGGTGGCTTCAGGAACGCGTGGCTCTTGAACCGGCACAGTTTCTGCGCCATTACCTACGGCGGGGCTTGTGCGACCGGCAAGCAGGCTAACGTCAGGGCAGGTTCGCCCGGAAGCTTCATACGCCAACTTATTTGCCTCTTCGCCGAAGCAGAAGAAGCGCACAACTGCCACCTCTTGATAGCCAAGCCGGTAGGCGGTAGCGGTATCTTCGCGCGCGTTACACGCCACGCTCTCTGAGGCCATAGAACCACCTATACCAAACCCCGTCACCCCCACACTCATCGTATTACTCTTGCCGCAGTTATTTGAGCCTCCAAATACGCTGGGTGCAGTATAGATAGTGGGTGTGGTGTGTATGCGTTGGTTATCGGGCACCTGTGAATCACCGAACGTAACGTTACCCATATGCATCTGAGTTGCCTGCCCCATCTGGTTATTCATTACGCCAGATTGCGAGTTGGCATTTGCACCACTCGTTGCGTCAGCCGCAGAGTTAGATGTGGTCGTGGTTTGCCCGAGAGCCGCCGTACTGCACAAGGCCAGGGCTAAAAGTTTCAAGCGTTTCATCGATCTTCTCCTCGGAGGCTTACACCTCTCGGTTCCTGCCTAAATAGAATTAATCTGCTGTTGATTACCAACCGCCGAATCCACCAAAACCTATTGCTCCTGATCCCGAGCCCCCGCCATCTGAAGAATCAGCAAGGCCGTAATGCTCTCCCATTGAGCTCGCAGTCATACTGCCGGAGCCAGCTCCCGTCGTCTCCACAGAAGTATCAGAGACACTAGTTGTCCTGGAAATAGCGTATGTCTCTATACCCGTCATTGATGCCGAGACACCCGAACTGACTGTGGTCGATGCAGAGGCTGCGGGCCCACTCGAAACCGTATTGGCACGGGCGGTTCCTCCAATGGTCGTACTCCACTGCGTACTGGTATACGAAATATTGCCGCCCGGTATGACGGTTCCCGCTGCACTGGCCGAGCCTGACAACGTCAGCGCCATTACCGCAAATAAAATCTTGTCCATGATGAATGCCTCCTTCGGCTTCCAAGCAACGAGGCTACAGTTCGTGCAGCCATCCGCAGCGCATGGTTATTAAGGCGTAATGAATTCTTGCCGTGACGCTCTGATACTGCTGGGTGATTTATCATCGACGCGCTGTGCCACGGAAGCAATCGGCGGTGCTGTTGGCGGGCATTTATGGCCCATGGTCGCCCAGGCCAAGCGATTTTCATCTTCGCCAAAGCAAAAGAACCGTATAACGGCTACGTCTCCATAACCCAGTCGAAAAGCTGTCGCCGTATCTTCGCGCGCGTTACATGCATCACTCTCGCTCGCGATTGAGCCACCAACACCCCACCCAGTCGCCCCAGCGCCCAGTGTGTTGCTCTGACCACAACTATTGGAACCGCCAAACATACTGGGCGCGGTATACACGCTAGGCGTAGTGTCTATAGTTTGAGTTTTCGGATACGTTGTGCTGCCAAAGGTAATGTTGCCCATGGTCATATCCGCCTGCTGGCCCATTTGTGATGCCATGTTTCCAGACTGTGATGTCGCGTTAGCGGTGCTGGATACATTGGCGGCAGCATCGGCAGTGGTAGTGACTTGAGCCATAGCTACATTACTGCCACACAAGATAAGCGATATCAATAAAAGCCGTTTCATTTGTCTTCTCCTGTGGGGAACACCCCCGGTGGCATAGCTTTATCTGCAAGTTTTGCCGTAATCTTTGTTAAGCACAATTAAAATAGATACCTAGAGACGCATGTCACACGTTTCTTTACAAAAATGTTTCTTTTATTTACCTATGGCCTTATTCTATGTTTGTAATTCGGTGTCACTTTATACATATTGTGATTTAAATCACATATATTTAAGCGAAAAATCTAATTCAATAACGATTTTCGCAAAAAAATAACTATCCGCCAATGTAACAATTTTGAAAAAAATAAAAATCAAACTGCGTTTGATTTATCGGGCTTCTTCGTCGGGTGCCGAAACTTGCTGCTTTTTTTTTCCACGCAGCTCAAGCATGGCTTCGCCATAGGCCTGCTGCAATTCTTTAATCTGACGTTCATATTGCTCCTTGACATCCAAGGGGTTAACACGCAACGCGTTTTCCAGCCCTCGCTTGCCCTCTGCTACCCAGTGTTCAATTTCTGACGCGGGCAGATCAAAAGCTTGACTGGCCTCTCTGATGGTCGTTTTTCCCTGGATTATATCCATCACCAGCACGCTTTTACGACGCACCGTCCAACGCTTGATTTCTTCATCCAGCTTGCCGCTCATCGCCAAACCTTCTTTCCCACTCATCTCGCATCCTCCCCTTAAACGCTTGCTCGTCGGCGTGGCGTCTGCGCGTGCTGGGCGTGTGTGCCATCGTGCATTGTTCTGCGTTTTACCGGCGCCGCCCATAAAAATAAACGGACGGGCTGTTGGAGTTCAGGTAACTGGGTAGTAATCGCATTGCCTCAAAATCCGCTACACCGGAAGCTTGCGATACCATCCCCTTTTCCTGCTCATTACAGGCAAATGCACCCGTTACACCAGACTGCCAACTGTCACGGCTATCTGGTGGAAACGACCCATCAGTTCCATATCCCGAAATGGCAGAAAACCCAGTCGGTTTCAGGGGGCTGAATGACTGAGCGGGCTGACAAGACGTATTTGAAGACTGTGTCTGCCGCCCACCCGTCGTTACATCGGCAGCCGCTTTGGCCGAACTGTGCTTAGTGCTCGGCTCAGCCATTACGGAAGACGCGCAAAGCATGCAAAGTAACAACATCAACGGTTTCATGACGCGCTCCAAAATGTGTGGGGAGCAATCTCCCCACACATGTGAACCTCACATCGAAGCGTAAAGACTTACCAGCCCCATGCTCCGAAACCGATCGCACCGGCTGAGCCCCATGCTCCAGCGTTGTGGGATCCGCCAGCGCTGGCGTTAGTACCGCCCATGGCAAACCCGCCCGTTGTACCGCCGCCGTTCGAGTAGGTTTCAGTCACGCCACCCGAAGTGGTGCCCGCGCCTTGGGCATTGAACCCAACTGAAGAATTGGCGCCCGATGTGGATCCCGACAGGCTTCCTTGGGAAGCAGCTCCATTAAACATTGAAGCGCTGCCACTCGATGAGCTTGCACCGCCGTTTACAGTGGAGTTTGCGCCACCAGAGCCACCAAACATGCCCACACCAAAACCAGCGGCGCTAGCTACACCAATGGAACCCACTGCAAGCACGACAGCCAAAAGTACTTTTTTCATGATGAAGTCTCCAATTTAATCGAGAAACCGTCTCGAAACGGTGCTGCTCTTGGTCGGGGCGTCGATAGACCGTTCTGGCCCTCATTAACACCCTTCTCAACTTCTGTTGCAGAACAAGTGCTACTGCACATGTCCAACTAATCACAATGCAAACTCAGGCCGTGTTCGCTGACAAAACTTTCTCAGCGCTCAGTACCCAATGCAGAAATTCTTTACGCACTACCCTCCCGTTAAATCGAACGGGGCCTTTTTCCCTAAAGCATCTAGCCTATTTAGCTTCGCAAGGTGCTGTTACATACTTATATCTAAACGTACCAATAACAACCGCTACCGATACATATACGTTTAAGTTTGTTCTGAGTAACTCTAGTTATTTAATAAGAACAATCGAAACTCAGAACTGTTAATCAATGTGATCATTCTAGATATGCTTTTATTAATATCATTTACATTTTGTGATTTAGAAAAATAAATTTGTAAATAATGTATCTTAAATGATCAACAATATTTGGCTGTAAACAGGAAAAGACTATGGACCCTCGCATTCAATACTGTGTGACACAGATCGAACACAAGATTCTTCATGACGCTTCTGAGTTCAACGCGCACGATGCGCTAATCCAGGATCTGGCAAAGCACATTAATTTGACACGGTTTCACCTGTCCCGTTTATTTCTTAAAGATTTCAAATACTCGCCGCGTGAGTATATTCAGCACAACCTCATGGGCCGATGTGCATTGATGATCGCGCATACAGCACAATCCATGTTTTCTATTGCCATCGACATGGGTTTTTCAAGTCAGCAAGCGTTCACTCGGGCCTTTACCAAATACTGGGGCCTTTCTCCGCAGCACTTTCGTCAGGCCCACGCTTACTACATCGCCAAACGTGACAAATTAGCAGGCCCGCCTATTCCAGGCTTGGAAAACCTTGAGGTTAAGGTCCAGGCCATGCCTGAGATGCATTTTTGGGCAGCACGCTATGAGGGCCTGTCCAAACAAAAACATGCGTGCTGGAATGATTTCAGGCATCTGTTTACGCAACATGCCCCAGAAGGATGGGAGGGCTCTTTCTTTGGTCTAACCTACGATACGCCTATGTTCACCCCGCAACCTTTCATGCGGTATTACTGCGGTGTGCTGGCAGGGCCAGACCCCAGTAAAAAGCCTAAAGAGGCATTTGAAATATGCCTTCCCGCTGGCCGAGTGGCCACCGTCGAGGCACAATGCATGGCGCACGACCTGCCCCATTTATACGATTATCTGCTGGATCATTGGTTGCCTCGGTCGGGCTACAGCTTGCGTGCATCGTGTTTTGCAGAAAACTTTGGCGAAATCCCGGTGAATTGGGATGAGCAGCCAGTGCCTGTCAAACTTGCATGCTGGATTCACTAACATAGGGATATCTCTAGTAAATACTATGAACATTCCCTTGCATATACCGGCCTTAACTCCTATCATTTTTATAGACTTGGGTACTGCGACCATTATTGAAACCAGTTTCATAAAGAAACCCGTCTTTCTCAGAAGAAGCCGTATCGCAGCAACTGGGCAGCCTCCGCTTAACCGTGAGCAAATAAAGACTCAAAGCCGCTGTGTCCCCAGGTGTACTCCGGCCCCGCCAGTTGCGACCCGGCTTCAGAAGACGAACAAACACTGGGAAGTAGCGATATGTCGGCAATTATAGTAATTGAACCGCATCCATTGCTGCGCCTGGGAATTCTGCAATTAATGTCAGAATTATCTGCGCAGCCGAATGTAGACGGCGCGGACTACCCTCTTGACGGGCACACCTCGTCTGCCTCACGCGAGTACGACCTCGCCATGTTGTCTATTTCTAGCCACGATGATATGCCGAGGCTTATCGCCTTGGTAATGCAACACTATTCACCTAAGGCCATTCTGCTACTCTCCGAGCATGATGACGATATAGCAACGATAGATACCAGCCTGTACCCGCTGGTAGCGGGGCATGTCACCAAACATGTCCCCTCAGAGGTGTTGAAGGCATCCGTTAAGCTGGTACTTGCAGGGGGTACCTGTTTCCCCAGCAGGGCGGCAAAGGTTCGGGAACCAGTCCGGCCAGGCCAGGCTGCTACGCGAGCTCCTCTCTTACCTAAAAGTATGCGAGCCGAGATCCAGATACCCAAAAAACACGATGAGGGTAACGAAAGCAACATTCAACCTGAGTGCAAAATGCTCGGTTTGACACCCAGGCAATATGAAGTGCTGGTGCTGTTGGCCCGCGGGTATCCCATGAAACTGGTGGGTCGAAGCCTGAATATTTCACTTGCCACGGCAAAGGCACACACCGAAGCGCTATACCAACGACTCAATGTACACAACCGTAATGCCGCCGTCTATGCAGCCGTATCTCGCGGCGCTACTCTGGGCTGGCCAAACATCGCCACGGCAGCAGATCAGGCACAAGCTCTGCTTGCAGAACAAAACGCCTAAACGCTATATAAATTTGCACAGACTACCAATCTGATATGCGTAAACCAGGCTTCGGGTCAAGCAGAACACGTAAACGTTCTTACGTGGTCGCTGCTTGATCGTCTATGACGTCTGCAAAAAACTCTCCCGGAGTTGCTCCAAACTGCTGACGAAATGCAGCAATAAATGCAGACAGGCTGTCGTAACCACAAGCCAGCGCCACATCTGTAACACGATCACCTCGCTCAAGTAGAGGCAAGGCGCTCAGAAGCCTAAGCCGCTGTCGCCAAAGCCGAAAACTCAACCCAGTTTGCTGTACAAAAAGCCGACTGAGGGTTTTTTCGGAAACCGACAGACGACTGCTCCATTGGCGAAGGGCAATGCGGGAACACGGATCTTCTTGTAAATGGCTGCATATTTTCTTGAGCCGCGCATCTTGCGGAAACGGCAGCATAAGATCAGCCTCAGGCGCGGACTCTAGCTGATCCAGTAGCACACCGGCCAGTCGCCCCTCAGAACTGGCCTCATCATAAAAAACCGGAAGCTGACTGAAACGGCGAATAAGCTCGCGCAGCAGCGTATCGACCACCAGCACCCTGCAATGGGCTGCCCCCCAGGGCACCACAGCAGGGTCAACATAAAGGCTGCGAACGCGCGTATCGGCCGTGCATCGCACCTTATGCTCAATATGCGCCGGTACCCATATCGCTCGCTGCGGAGGTGCAATAAACCGGCCCCTGTCTGTCTCCACTTCTACTACACCATGCAAGGCATAAGACAGTTGCACCCACGGGTGACTGTGGCGGTAGGCAATGACCTGATTAGGCAGCGATCGAGCACGGCCATAGAGAGGACGAGGAAGCGCCTGTTGCCCACTCAGCAGGCCTTGAAGTGTCACATTCTGCGTAGCATCCATAAAAATTCTTTATAAATGGAAAAATGTCTGTTTACCGACAATCATGACCAATCTGGCGTTAGTCGGCGCATCGTGGATACGTTAACTTCTATCCAGCTTACAAACAACGTATTTGGATCCCATGAACCGCCTTCGTCTCATTTTCGATAATTTCACGCTCATCTTGATCGCGGTGGTAGCGGCCGCCACGTTTATTCCGGCGCACGGTACAGGCGCCGTCATATTTGAATGGGTTACCCGAGCGGCAATTGCCCTCCTCTTCTTCATGCATGGCGCAAAACTGTCACGTGAAGCCATCGTGGCCGGGGCCAGGCACTGGCGGCTGCACCTGCTGGTGTTCGGCTGCACGTTTATCATGTTCCCCTTATTGGGCTGGGCATCAAGGCCACTCATCGAACCCTGGTTGGGTGCACCACTGTTTCTGGGTGTTTTGTATCTCTGCGCCCTGCCAGGTACGGTGCAATCTGCCATCGCCTTCACGTCCATTGCACGCGGCAACGTTCCCGCTGCCGTTTGCAGTGCATCGGCGTCCAGCCTTATCGGCATCGTCATCACACCGCTACTGATCAAGCTGCTTACTGACATTGACGCCAGCGGCGCTCACTCAACGCTCGATGCCATTGTCGATATCAGCGCGCAATTGCTGCTGCCGTTTGTTGTAGGCCATCTGATGCGCCCTTTAATCGGTGCCTGGATGGATCGCAACAAAAAATGGCTGAAAAACGTAGATCAGAGCTCTATTCTTCTGGTCGTATACACGGCATTTAGCGCCTCAGTTATTGACGGCTTGTGGCAGCAGGTACAAGGCTCTGAGTTGTTGGCGCTGTTAATCGTCTCATGTGTGTTTTTGGCTATCGCCTTAGCGTTCACCACTTGGGCAGCCCGCACAGCCGGCTTGAACAAGGCGGACGAAATCACTGTTGTATTTTGCGGCTCTAAGAAAAGCCTCGCTACCGGTGTGCCCATGGCGCAGGTATTGTTTTCAGGTGCTGCCGTGGGGCCGGCTCTTTTGCCGCTCATGGTGTTTCATCAGATACAACTTATGGTTTGCGCCGTGATGGCCCAGCATTATGCCCGGCGTGACGATCCTCTAGTCGGCCAGCGCGTCGTCACAGACACGCCGTCCTCCTGAGGCTGCAGGTGGGCGTATTGCCTACATAAGCCCCAACTGCAGGCGCGCCGGCTCACTGATCATTTCGCGGCTCCACGGGGGATCCCACACCAGATCAACCTTGGCTTCATCTACACCGTGTATGGACAGGATTTTGTCACGCGCCTCATCGGCAATCATGGTACCCATACCGCAGCCAGGCGCGGTAAGCGTCATGTTGACATCGACACGATAACGTTCGTGATCCAGTTCGGTAACCTTGCAGCTATACACTAAGCCCAGATTGACGATGTCCACAGGAATTTCAGGGTCAAAACATGTTGCCAGCATACTCCAGGCGGCATCTTCTACAGCCTGAGACGTAACTGGCCCATCATGCATATGCTTGACGGCCTCAGTAGGTTCAAAACCGAACGCATCGCCGTCGACGCCTTCCACCCGGTAAAGGTTGCCCTGCACCATAACGGTATATGTGCCACCTAGCTGCTGCGTAATGGTTGCCTCGCAGCCTTTTTCAATGGTGACTGCAGAGCCGTAAGGCACGGTAACTGCCGGGCAATCCCGGCTGACGATAACATCTTGTCGTGTGTAGCTCATTGTTGCCTCTCTACTCGGTACGAGCCGTGTCCCTGGCCTGGGTAATTGCATTGTGCAGGGTATGCCAAGCCAACGTGGCACACTTGACCCGCGCCGGAAATTCTTGCACTCCCGATAAAACCTCTAGCTTGCCAAAGTCACGGGCTTCAGGCTGCGCTTCGGTGAGCATGGCATGCATGTCGTTGAACAAGGCTTCAACTTCTTGAACCGTTTTGCCTTTTACGGCCTCTGTCATCAGCGACGCGGACGCCGTTGAAATGGCGCACCCATGACCAATAAAGCTAATTTTTTCGACCACACCGTCTTTAAGCTGAGCATAAATGGTTAGCTGGTCACCGCATAGCGGGTTATGCCCTTGTGCCATATGGGTGGCATCGGGCATTTCTTTAAAATTGCGTGGGCTTCTATTGTGATCGAAGATGACTTCTTGATAAAGTTCGCGCAGATCGCCATTTTCGAGACTCATGCCTGGCCCGTCCCAAAAAGCTTCTGTGCCTTGCGCAATGCAGCGATCAGGGCATCAATGTCTTGCCGGGTGTTGTACAGCGCCAGCGAGGCGCGTGCCGTACCAGGAATGCCAAAACGCGTCATTAGTGGCATTGCGCAGTGATGCCCGGCACGTATGGCGACCCCTTCGGTGTCAAGTATGGTGCCAAGATCGTGGGGGTGGATACCTTCGACCACAAAAGACAGAATGCCCGCCTTATGATCAGACGTACCGATAAGGCGTACGCCGGGCAAAGACTGCAATTGCTCAGTGCCGTAAACCAGAACGTCATGCTCATGGGCTGCAATAGCGTCAAGCCCCACTTCTTGTACATAGGCAATAGCCGCATCCAGGCCGATTACACCGGCAATGTCGGGCGTGCCAGCTTCGAAACGCTGAGGTACATCGGCGTAGGTGCTCCGCTCAAAACTAACGGTGTAAATCATGTCGCCGCCGCCCTGCCATGGCGACATGTTTTTCAGAATATCGTAACGGGCATACAGTGCACCGATGCCAGTAGGGCCATAAATTTTATGACCCGAAAATGCATAAAAATCACAGCCTATGGCCTGCACATCAACGCGCGCATGGGCAACAGCCTGAGCACCATCAACAAGAACCAGCGCGCCTGCCTCATGGGCTAGCCTTGTCATTTCGGCGACAGGGTTAATGGTACCCAGCGCGTTCGATACGTGCACAATACCGACCAGCTTGGTACGCGGCCCAAGCAAAGCGCGATAGGCATCGAGGTCAACTTCACCGCAGTCGGTAACAGGTGCCACCTTGATGTGTGCACCAACCTGCTCGCACAGCATTTGCCACGGAACAATATTGGAGTGATGCTCAAGCCCGGTAAGCACAACCTCATCACCTGCTTTCAGGTTGGCCCGGCCCCAGCTATTTGCGACCAGGTTGATGGCTTCTGTAGTACCCCGTGTAAACACGATTTCTTCAGGACGCGCCGCATTCAGTAACGAGCGCACCCGTTCACGGCCTTGCTCGTACAGATCAGTCGAATGCTGCGAGAGCCAATGCACACCACGGTGAATGTTGGCATTAGACTGCTCGTAGTAATCAAGAATGGCGCGGATGACGACGTTGGGCTTTTGTGTCGTGGCGCCATTATCCAGGTAAACCAGTTGCTTGCCTTTGATCGGGCGGGCCAAAATCGGAAAATCAGCCCGTCGATCAAGTACCAGAGGGGTGACTTCAGCAAGTGTAGATACGTTCATGCAAAGTCTCCCAACGCGGCATTTTCAGGCGCAAGCGCCTGAATGGCACCGATAACCCTTTGGCGCAGCAGATCAGACTCAATACGCGCAATGGCTTCGGCGGCAAATGCATACGTTAAGACATGGCGTGCAAGTTGCTCGTCAAGGCCTCGTGAGCGCAGATAAAACAGGCTGTCAGCGTCTAGTTGACCGACCGTGGCGCCGTGCGCACACTTGACGTCGTCAGCGTAAATTTCGAGTTCGGGCCGCGCATCAGCCTTGGCCAAACGTGACAACAGCAAACTGTCTGAGCGTTGCACAGCATCGGTTTTGTCGGCACCGGGCGCAACAAAAATACGCCCGCGAAACACACCACGTGCCGTATCGCCAAGTACGCCGCGATAGTATTCGTGGCTGGTGCCGAAAGGCTTGTCGTGGCTTATGAGCGTGTGATGATCGACATGGCGTTTACCATCAACATAGTACAAACCATTTAAAAGCGTCTGACAATGTTCGCCCGTAAAAGCAGTGGCGATATCGTGACGCGCCAGACGGGCTCCAAACGACATCGAATGCGAATTAAAGACTGACGACTTGCCCTGCTGCACATCAATAACACCCAAGTGAAACGCTTCGGCGTCTTCACGCTGCAGCTTCAGATGTGTGACATGCGCATCGGCGTCAAGATTTAGGCGCGTTACGGTGTTGGTAAAGCTTGTGCCAGCGCCGTGCCCCAAATAATGCTCCATAACCGTGGCCTGGGCGCCAGCACCGGCCTGCACAAGGTTACGCGTAAAACTGGCCGAGCCCTTGCTGGCCGTCACGAACACAAGGTGAATAGGTTGCTCGACAACCGTACCGCGCGACAAATTCAAAAACGCGCCATCTGACGCCAGGGCCAGGTTGAGCGCTGACGTGCTCGCGCCGTCAGTATCGCTACCGTAAAGCGCTTCAAGCGACTCGGGTGTATCAGTAAACGCCTGAGACAACGGCCCCAGCGTCACGCCTGCTGGCAAATCGCCAACACGCGAAAGACCTGGCGTGTATTTGCCATCGACAAACACCATCCAGTGGTCTTTGTCGTCATCATTGTAGGGGCGCTGTACGCTCGCCGTGGCAGCATCATTAGCGTCAAGAAACGATTGCTGTGCAAGCGTCGCCAATGAAGTGTGGCGCCACTCATCACTTTTGCTGGTGGGCCAGCCCTCAGCGGCGAAACGTTCAATCGCCTGTTTGCGCCGCGCCGCCAGCCAGGGCAACTGTGCGCCAGGCAGGTTTGCGCCGCGCGTAGCGAACGTTTGGGCCCAGGTTTCTACAGAACTCATGCCGTAGCTCCTTTACCACCCTTTACGGCCTGCTCCGTTTTGCCGGGTTCGGTAACCCACCCGTAGCCCTGCTCTTCGAGCTCGAGCGCCAGCTCGCGACCACCAGACTTAACAATGCGACCGTTGGACAGCACGTGCACAAAATCAGGCACGATGTAGTCAAGCAGGCGCTGATAGTGGGTGATGACAATCATTGCACGATCAGGTGAACGCATGCGGTTGACACCGTCTGCCACAACGCGCAGCGCATCAATGTCGAGGCCAGAGTCAGTTTCATCAAGGATGGCAAGCTTGGGCTCCAGCATGATCATCTGCAGTATTTCATTGCGCTTTTTCTCGCCGCCCGAAAACCCTTCGTTCACGCCGCGATACAGAAACTCGTCACGCATGCCGACTTCTTTCATTTCTTGTTTGACACGCTTGATGAAGTCCATGGCGTCGAGCTCAGGCAAGCCCTGGTGACGCCGCGCTGCATTGACCGATGCCCTGAGAAAATACGCATTAGATACGCCCGGAATTTCGATGGGGTACTGGAAAGCCAGAAACAGCCCGGCGCGCGCACGCTCTTCAATGGGCATTTCGAGCAGGTCCTGGCCCAGCCAGGTTACCGAGCCGCTTTTAACCGTGTAATCTTCGCGACCTGCCAATACTTGTGACAGTGTGCTTTTACCAGACCCATTGGGGCCCATGATGGCGTGCACCTCACCCGCGTTCACGTCAAGGTTAAGGCCATTAAGAATCGACTTGTTTTCGATCGACGCGTGCAAATCTTTGATACTCAGCATTTATTTCTCCTTAACCTACGCTGCCTTCGAGACTTACACCGAGCAGGGCCTGCGCTTCGACTGCAAATTCCATGGGCAATTCCTTGAAAACTTCTTTACAAAAGCCGTTGACGATCATAGACACCGCATCTTCGGCGGACAGGCCGCGCTGCATGGCGTAAAACAACTGATCTTCGCCTATGCGTGACGTGGTGGCCTCGTGCTCGACACTGGCCGTGGGGTTCTGTACTTCCATCGTGGGGAAGGTATGCGCGGCACAGGTGCTGCCTATAAGTAGCGAGTCACACTGCGTATAGTTGCGCGCGTTCTCTGCCTTGGGCGTAATGCGCACCAGCCCACGATAGGCATTGCTGCCGTGGCCGGCCGAAATACCTTTTGAGATAATGGTGCTGCGTGTATTGCGCCCGATATGAATCATTTTGGTACCGGTGTCGGCCTGTTGACGATGATTGCTGACAGCCACCGAATAAAACTCGCCAACAGAGTCGTCGCCACGCAATATGACACTGGGGTACTTCCAGGTAATGGCCGAGCCAGTTTCAACCTGGGTCCAGGAAATGCGTGAGCGCGGACCGCGGCAGTCACCCCGCTTGGTGACGAAGTTATAAATGCCGCCTACCCCGTCTTTATCGCCGGGATACCAGTTTTGCACGGTGGAGTATTTGATTTTGGCGTCGTCCAGCGCTACCAATTCAACCACTGCGGCGTGGAGCTGATTTTCGTCGCGCATGGGCGCAGTACAGCCCTCTAGATAACTGACCGACGCGCCCTCTTCGGCAATGATGAGCGTACGCTCAAATTGGCCGGTATCTTGCGCGTTAATGCGGAAATACGTGGACAGTTCCATGGGGCATCGCACCCCTTTGGGTATGAACACAAACGAGCCATCAGAGAACACGGCCGAGTTAAGCGCCGCGTAAAAGTTGTCTCCAGGCGGAACCACGGTGCCCAGATATTTTTTGACGATTTCAGGGTACTCTTTAACCGCCTCGGAAAACGAACAAAATATAACGCCTACTTCGGCCAATTGTTTGCGAAACGTTGTGGCCACCGACACCGAGTCAAACACGGCGTCAACGGCTACGCCTGCCAGGCGCGCACGCTCGTGCAGCGGCACCCCCAGTTTTTCATAGGTTCGCAAGAGCTCTGGGTCAACCTCGTCGAGGCTTTTGGGGCCGTCTTCTTTGCTTTTTGGTGCCGAGTAGTAGCGGATGTCCTGGAAATCAATAGGCGGAAACTGCACCTGTGCCCACTCGGGCGTTTCCATGGTCAACCAGTGACGATAGGCGGCAAGGCGCCATTCGAGCATAAACTCGGGCTCCTCTTTTTTGGCGGAAAGCCACCGGATGGTGTCTTCGTTAAGCCCCTTGTCTATGGTCACAGACTCAATGTCAGTGACAAACCCCGCCGAGTACTCGCGATCGAGAAACGACTCTATTGGATCAGCGGCAGAAACAACTGCGGGTTCGATTGATGGATTCATTCAGAGAGACTCCATATTGTGGTACGTGCCACTGTAGGCTTGATGGCCGGCTTGGCGGCCGGCAGATTTTTAAGAGGAAATTCGGCAGGCATAGGGTGAATCATGTCGGCCACGGTAACGTCTTCGAGCGTACGCCGTACGATGGCGTTAATACGCTGCCAGTTGGTACGTATATGACAGCCCGCCTCGACACTACAGGCGCCCGGCAATGCCGTGCACTCAGTGAGGCCAAAAGGCTGGTCATCAAGCGCGTCTATAATTTGGGCGATATTGATTTGCTCGGCTGGCCGACCTAACAGGTAACCACCTCGCGCGCCGCGCTGGCTGCGTACTAGCTCGTGCTGGCCTAACTGCTTGAGGATTTTGCTGACGGTAGGCTGGCCCAGCCCCAGCGTGGAGGCGAGATCAGCAGCACTGTATACCTGCTCTGGCGAGCCTGCCATATAGGTAAGTAATAATGTGCCGTAATCGATAAGTTTGCTGATGCGCAACACCGACCGCCCCCGAGTGATAAAGTGATCATATAGTACCATTTCGGTACTATATGGGTCAAGTTACCCACACCATTAACAGGTGTACTTATAACTCTGTTCAAAACGCATAATTGCGTTCAAAGTCGGGGATGAAGAAACGGCCCGAAAAACAGGCATAAAATCTAAACGTTACGGCCGAGGGCTGGCTAAATAATGCAACGTAAAGCCGCCAAAGGGCATTATTGTAACGGAAAACGCAGGTAAAAAATGGAGCCCAGGCGCGACGCGAAAATAGTCAGTCCTGAGCCCATTATTGCCTCAACCTGGGTTAACGCGCATCTCGTCAAGCCGTATGTGCTCAGCGTCGACGGGGGCCTCTCGTCGAACTGTTTTGTTAGGGTTAATGAATAAGGCCATTACCGCACCTATGCCCAGCAACCCTGCCGAAATCATAAAGGGTAAGTAATAACTTCCGGTAGACTGGATCAAAAACCCAAACACCACCGGCGAGATCATGCCGGCAACACCAAACCCCGTGTTCATCATGCCAGAAGCCGTACCCGCGTAGTCTCCGGCGATATCGATCGGTAAGCTCCAGAGCACCGCGTTAGTGAGTTCCAGAAAGAAGAAGGACAACGACAAAAGAAGTACGGCGGTCATTGGATCTTTGACCATAATCATGGGCACCATGAAAATCAGAGAGCCGACCATGCCGACCACTAGCACCGACACTCTGGCAAAGCGAAGGTTTCCGGTTATTTTCAGCAGTTTGTCCGAAACCAAGCCGCCAAGCGTGTCTCCGATAACACCCGCAAACAATGGCAAGGCCGTGAACAACGCCATTTGCTTAAGGTCAAACCCGCGTGCATCCTTCAGATACGAAGGCAGCCATGTCAAATAGACCCATAATGACCACCCGTAGCAAAAATCTACAAAAGTCACCTTCCACATCCCTTTGATCAGCCCCTTCCATGGTGTCGGCCCGCCTGGTTTTCCCAACGTTATCTTCTTGCCCTCGTTGATTTCAGCAAGCTCCTCCGGCGAAATACGCGGATGTTCTTCCGGTGTATCGGTAAATATAAAAAAGTACAGAACCGTCCAGGCCAGACTAAGCGACCCCAGAAGAATGAATGACTCGCGCCAACCCGCATAGGCGATAATCATTACGACCAGAGGTGGGGTAACCGCCCCTCCCAGCCGCGAGAACGAATGGGTAATGCCCTGCGCAAAACCGCGTTGCGTCGTCGGCATCCATGACGTGAAAGCACGCGTAGCGGTCGGGAAAGCACCGCCCTCACCCAGACCAAGTGCAAAGCGCATGACCAAAAGCGCGGCCACACTTCCCACGAAACCGGTCATCAGCGTTGCCGCTCCCCATATAAGCGAAAGCACAAGGAGCACCTTGCGTGGGCCAAACTTATCGGCCAGCCATCCACCCAAAATTTGCATGACCGCATACGGATAGGCAAATGCAGAAAAAATCAACCCAAGCTCAAGGTTGCTTAACCCCATCTCATCTCTTATCACTGGCCCCGCTACCGACATATTTACTCTGTCGATATAGGCAATGAAATACATCAGGCACATCACCATTAAAATAAGATGGTGTGTTTTCACGCGACGTCGCATAGTTGTCTCCTCCGGCAATCCCGGGAGGCACAAGGCCATCTCCGGTTTGCTCATTAATATAGTTAGGCGAATACAGACTTCGGTGCTGCTTGGTTTCGTTCTATAGCTATGCTGGGTAAAGGGTTGCGTTTCGCTCCAGTGCAGGTCTCGAATGGCGGCGCATACCGTCAGGCTTTAGTGTTTTTATGCAAGGCCCGGAAGGTCCAACAACTTCAGGCGCTGAACCTTTCCTGACGGGCCTCGTGGCAGCTCGTCGACCACAACATAACGGCTGGGTGACTTGTACTTGCCCAGCTCGGCCAGGCAATGCCTTTGCATTTCGCTCACATCAAACTCAGCGTGTTCGCGCAGCACCAGATAAACGGCGATATCCTGTCCATACTCGGGATGCGGCACCCCAACTGCGGCTGCGTCCAAGATACTCGGGTGTTTAATGACGGCCTCATCGATTTCTCGTGGTGCAATGTTTTCGCCGCCCTTGATAATCAGCTCCTTTGCCCGGCCGGTGATGTAAAAATACCCCTGCTCGTCCTGATAGCCCACATCACCCGTCCGCAGCCATCCCTCGTCGGTAAACGACTCTTGCGTTTTGACCGCGTCCTTGTAATAGCCCAGCATCACATTTTTTCCAGTGAGCACAATCTCGCCCAGCTCACCATGTGGCACTTGCTGATCGTTGGTCCCGATAATCTTCGCCTGCGTCCCGGAAGGCTTTCCTATACTGCCTACCCGGCGATCGGCATGATCATATGGATTGCTGAAGGACGGCGCGGCAGTCTCTGTCAAACCCATGGTTTCAATAATGTCCAGGCCAAACCGTTTTTCAAACGCCCTATGGTGCTCGGGCGCCAACGCTGAGGATGCAGAGCGGCAGAACCGAAGCCGTGTCAGATCCAGTTCTGCGCAAGGCGTTTCATCATTGAGCAGATAGGCAATAATTGTTGGCACCACATTGACCCACGTGCACTCATAGCGACATGCGTCAGCCCAAAAAGTGGCGGCCGAAAAACGAGGCGTCATTACGACAGTGCCCTGATGAACCAGTGGCGTGACCAGCGTAAGTACCAGCCCATTAATGTGATACAGCGGAAGCGATCCCAGTACGCGGTCCTGCGCGGTCAGTCTGTGCTCGACGCTGACGTTGCGCGCATTGAAAATAAGGTTCTCATGGCTTAACAACACCCCTTTTGGCAGCCCGGTCGTGCCCGATGTGTACATGATCAGCGCCTCATCCGATGGCTCAAGTCTGGGCAGACCGGCAGGCGACGAGCCCTCCTGCGTAGATACGGTCACGACCTGTGCGGGCAGGCCATGTGCGGCCGGGTCACACATGACCAGCGGAATTTCACGGCCCGTATCACGTAAAGCCGATTCCAGCGCAACAGCGAGTTCCGGCGTGGTGAAAATAAGGCGTGTATCCGAATGAAGAAGAATGTGCCTAAGCTGCGATTCCTGGCACATTAAATTGACGGGGTTGGCCACCAGACCGTTAGCCATAATCCCCAAAAGCAACACGGCTGTCTGCTCGCCATTGGGAAGATAAACAGACACCTTGTCGCCCTGCGTCAGGCCTTGTCTGGCAAAAAAGCTGCCCAACTCTACGCACTGTGAATGAAGGCGTTTGTAGGTCAATACCCCTGCGTCAGGGCTGGAGATCAAATAAGGCTTGTCGCCCATATCGCTGGCAAGCGATGCGATCAAATCAGAAAATGTCATAGCGTTGCTCATGCCCCATACCTCGCAAAGTAACTGCCCAGCACGTCTTCATTCGAAGGCTTTCTTTCAGCGACACGCGACACCACACGAGTCGTGTTCATGTAATGTCTGTAGCTCATGTTGTCCGAGAAATTATTTCCTCCCCACGTCCCACAACCCATAGAAAGTGAAAATGGCAGACTGTTATCGAAATTGCCGCCTGTTGCAAAGCAATGCGCCTGATTGACGATCACGCGGGATACAGGCAAGGTCTGGCCTAACAGCAATGCCTGATCAGCGTCAGTGGAATGAAGGCTGACCGAGTGCCCGGCTCCCATATACGCATACAAGCGCGACACAATGAGGCTGGCGTCGGCAAAATCCCTTGCGCGATACACAGCAAGAACCGGCGAGAGTTTTTCCCCTGAAAACGGATAATCCTCACCAATCCCCTGCTCTTCGACCAGCAATACAGAGCACGCTTCGGCCGCAATGCGATCCGTCAGATCCATGCCCACCAAACGAGCAATATGGGCTGCGCCCTTGCCTGTAATGGCCGGGTTCAATCGCCCATCCAGCCACATGGCATCGAGCAAATTCTGCCGCTCCTCTGGCGCCAGCAGCACCGCATCGCGAGCACGCAAGGCATCCAGCATGGCGTCATACACACTGTCCAGAATCACCACACTATTCTCCGAAGAGCAGCTGGTAGCATTATCAAAAGTCTTGGACTGAATGATTTTCTCGGCAGCCTCAGCAAGGTTGGCTGAGGTATCGACAATAGATGCCACATTACCCGCCCCGACGCCAAACGCTGGCGTGCCGCAGGTATAGGCCAGACGCACATTCGATTGCGAGCCCGTCGCTACCACCAGATCGGCCTGCCGCATAAGCTCTGTTGTCATGGCTTTGCTAATGGGCGCAGGCAAAACCTGCACAAGATCCTTAGACAAACCGCATTTTTCGAATTCTGCATGAATGAACTGCACCAGTAGCTCGCAGGCACCCAGGCCTTTGGGAGAAGGCGCAATGATGACCGCGTTTCCGCACTTCAGAGCATTGATAATTTTGTTGGCTGGCGTCGCAGCGGGGTTGGTAGAAGGCGTAATCGCGGCCACAACACCGACAGCACGCCCAATCTCAGTAATGCCTGGCGCATCATTTTGAGCAATAACCCCGGTACTGCGCACCCCTTGCAGATCGCGCAACAAACCCAGGGTTTTTCTATAGTTTTTCTTTATCTTGTCTTCTACGTTGCCCAGACCGGTATCGTGAACCGCCATTTCGGCCAATTGCCTGTTGCGCTGCGGCTCCATAATGGCCCAGCCGACGGCGGCAACAGCATCATCAAGCACTTGCTGTCCCTGATCCGCAAAAACTATCTGGGCCGCACGTGCTCTCCTGATCAGCGCGTCCACCTCAAGGCAGCAATCGGTGGGTACATATGGTTTTTTTTCCTGAAGCTCCATCACTTGTCATCTCCTGTTGGCATCGTGGGTCCGACACCTGGTTTTTGTGAATAATTGATCGAAATGTGGCTGTCCGTCCGTATAGAATCTACGCTGTCATGGAAATAAAACGTCCCATTTTTCAAGTATTCGTATACTCACGCTGACGCTGACTGGAAATATTCAATTTTCGGGACTACATTGAACCGAGTTCTCAAGGAGCCCCGCATGTCTTCCACTCAGGCCAACGCAGCGGCGATCCGCGCCTTTCGTATTATTGAAATCATCTCGGCCGCACGCGAACCACTGACTCTTGCGCAAATTTCTGAGCGTATCGAGCTGCCCAAACAGTCCGTGCATCGCCTGCTCAAACAGCTGGAAAGCGCCTGGATCATTTCACGCAATGGGCCCGGAAAACATTACGAATGTTCTTCACGCGTACGGAAAATGGCCGTCAACATGCTGATGGTCGACGGTCCTGCCGCAGCGCGGCGTGCCATATTGCAAGAACTGGTGGATACCGTGGATGAGACCTGTAATCTGGCCATGTCCACCGGGGATGGCATTGTTTATCTGGACAGGGTCGAAGCCAACTGGCCTCTATCTACGATATTGAGTGCGGGTTCACGTGTGCCGCTGCACTGCACAGCCAGCGGCAAGCTCATGATGAGCTTTCTGCCCAGGCAGCAGCGAGAGCGGCTCTTGAACAAGCTTCCATTGCGCGGCAGCACCAGCCAGACGATTACTGACCGTGACGTGCTATGGCAGGAGCTGATTTCCATTCGAAAAAATCGCCTGAGCGTCAATAACCAGGAATACATGCCAGGCATTGTGGCGATTGCTGTTCCGGTCATGCAGGGGCGCTCGCGAGCCTGTGCGGCGGTGGCGATTCAATCATCGGCGGATCGCGCTTCGACTGAGAGTCTCAAGCACTTTCTGCCCGCATTACGAGAGGCGGCCGAGCATATCGCGGATACGTTTAACGAAAACATGGCCATGCTGTAAGTTGCCTCGTTAACACCCCTGCCCACCTGCACAGCAGAGTTCCGCTTACCCCTGATCAGCCCGTTTTTAAACGCTACACGTCCAAAGACGCTTCGTCGCCCGCCTGCTGCATCGCCCACATCTGGGCGTAACGGCCTTGCAGTCGCAAGAGTTGTGCATGTGTACCGCGCTCCAGCACACTGCCATGCTCCAGCACAATGATTTCATCGGCGTTGACAATTGTCGACAAACGATGGGCAATCATCAATGTGCTGCGATCACGAGCCACTTGTTCCAGCTCTTGCTGAATGGCACGCTCGGTACGTGTGTCGAGGGCACTGGTCGCCTCATCAAATACCAGTATAGGTGGGTCTTTCAAAATGGTGCGGGCAATGGCCACCCGCTGCTTTTCGCCGCCAGAAAGCTTCAGGCCACGTTCGCCAACGAGCGTCTCATAGCCCTTGGGCAGGCTGAGAACGAAATCATGGATTCGTGCGGCCTGTGCGGCGCGAATGATTTCATCCTGGCTTGCGAGCGGGTTGCCATAAGCAATGTTGTACAAAATAGTGTCGTTAAAGAGCACGGTATCTTGTGGCACGATGCCAATATGCTGGCGCAAGCTTGCCTGAGTAAGCTCGCGAATATCCTGGCCATTTATGCGTATGGCTCCGCCATTAACATCGTAAAAGCGAAACAGCAACTTGGAGAGCGTCGACTTGCCCGCGCCCGACGACCCTACAACTGCTACCGTCTTGCCCGCCGGAATCGAAAAACTCACGTTACGCAATATGGGGCGATCGTCTTCGTAGTTAAAGTCCACGCCCTCGAAAACAATTTCTGCCTGGCGCGATTTCAGCTTGTGCGCATCGGGGTGGTCGGCAACCTCCTGACCCTGCGCAAGCAAGCCAAACATGCGATCCATGTCGGCCAGTGAATGCTTGATTTCACGATATACAAAGCCCAGAAAGTTAAGCGGTGCATAAAGCTGCGTCAGGTATGCGGAAACCAGCACGACATCACCAACTGTCATAGTCTTACTGACCACACCCGAAGCCGACAACCACAACAGCAGGGTTACACCCACCGTAATGATTACCCCTTGGCCAATGTTAAGCAGGTTCAGGGATATCTGGTTTTTGACTGCCGAATCGGCCCATTCACCCAAATTGCGGTCATAACGGCTTACTTCGTACGTTTCATTACCAAAGTATTTGACGGTCTCGTAATTGAGCAAGGCATCGATCGCCTTGCTGTTGGCCTTGCTGTCCAGGCTATTCATGGTTCGACGATAAACCATGCGCTTTTCAGTGACTAATAGTGTGAAAATAATGTAAGCACCAATAGTGCCGAGCGTGACGGCGGCAAAGCGGATGTCATACCGCCACATCAAAATGCCCGTGACCATGCTCAACTCAAGCAGTGTGGGCAAAATATTGAACACCGTAAAGTTGAGCAGAAACCCGATACCTTTAGTTCCCCGCTCAATGTCACGACTTAAACCGCCAGTTTGACGGTCCATGTGAAAACGCAGCGACAGCGAAAAAAGATGCGAAAACAACTGTGTGGCAATACGACGCACAGAGCCCTGGGTTACGCGTGCAAACAAGGCATCGCGCAGCTCACCAAAAACACTGCTCGCCAACCGCGCAAAACCATAGCCCAGCAAGGCCGCAACGGGCAAG
Organism: Pusillimonas sp. ANT_WB101; assembly: GCF_008369125.1. NCBI lineage: Bacteria > Pseudomonadati > Pseudomonadota > Betaproteobacteria > Burkholderiales > Alcaligenaceae > Pusillimonas > Pusillimonas sp. ANT_WB101. The sequence continues at coordinate 1,658,002 of NZ_VOAY01000001.1, forward strand.
GCCATCAAGGTGGCCGGCACACTGAGCTGGTCGACAATGTCTTTAAGAAAAATAGGCAGAATGACGCTGGCCACTTTCGCGGCCACCAGACAGGCCAATGCCGCAATGACACGGTATTTAAATTGCCACACATAAGGCAGCAACGATTTCAGAACCGAAAGATCGTTCCGTTTACTTGAAGAGGGGGCCGGAGAGGCAGACATGCAAGAAACACTTAGTGAAAGTTAGCGCGTCTGACATTGTACGCACTGGCGTCGTTGCACTCATGAGTAGCATGCACGGCATTGAAATACTCTGACACGTCTATTGGCACCAGAAAAAGGCCATGCTGCTACTACAATACCGGCATTGTGCACGCGGAGACCTCCGCGTCTCTGCCGGAGACTGTATGACTGTTTCACCCTTCGATTACGAAGCCACCCTTCTTGCTTGCGCAAGGGGCGACCAAAAAGCGTTTCAACGTCTTTACGAACACGAGGCTCCCCGCATGCTAGCGCTGGGCATGTCTATGCTCGGCCAACGGGCCGCAGCAGAAGAACTGGTCTGCGATACCTTTGTGCTGGTCTGGAAAAACGCAGAAAGCTTTGATGCAAGCTCCGGCAAAGGCCGGGCGTGGCTGTACAGCATATTAAGATACCGGGCCTTGAAACGCCTTCGTCAGTCTTCATCTTACACATTGAAAGGCGCGACCTCATCCGAATCGTTGCCTGTGCTAACACCCGAACCTGGTCAATCGGCAACTAGTCTGCTCAATGCCCTGACCCGGCTTGATGAAAGCCAGCGTCACCCTATATTGATGGCCTTTTACAAAGGCTATTCGTATGAGCAGATCGCCACGAGGCTGAAGATATCGCCGATACAGGCACGCATGCGTGCTCAAGTAGGCCTTAGCCACTTGCGGGAGCTGCGCCAAGCATGAGCAGCACCGACATTTCAAAACACAATGTGCTCATTGCAGAGTACACGCTGGGCTTATTAAGCTCGCACGACACCGCCCGCGCGCACAGCCTGCTAAGCGAAAGCGACGAAGCCATCGCCCTAGCGCTAGACTGGGAAGACAGTCTGCTTGATCTTAGCGACGTATTGCCTCCAATGGACCCGTCGCCACTGCTGTTGCAGCGCATTCAGACCACACTCGGTCACGACACGACGCCAGCGCCATCAAGCCTGTATCGAAAGCCTGCCGCTGCCGTAAATGGCGCTGCGCATGAGCCCGACGTGGCAACAATCGCAGCAGATTCACAAACACCTCTGCAGCCGCCTCTGTCGGAGCAGTCCGAAAACACGGAAAAAGCTGGCATACCGACGTCGCAGCCTACAGTCTCCCGCGCTACGAATCATGCGGCAACACCGCCACCCGACACCACCAGTACAGGCAAGGCGGAGCACACAACAACCTCTTGGCTAAGAAGCCGCAGCACGCCGCAAACCCCAGCGGCGCCACGGCTCGAACCCTCGTTTGGGCACAGTGCTGAGAAAAAAGACAGCATCACGCCGCCGCCAGATACCAAAACCGCCTATGCCCCCCCCAACCGTAGCATTGCTGCAGAACAAACCGGGGTTAGCCCTGCAGATCGGTCACGTACTTCTGATCACTTAAGCAATGGCGCTGCTGCGACCACAACGCACACCACACCCGCGCCTGCGCGCACAGATGCATCCACACATACACCAGCACCCACACCTGCACGTACAGCTGCACATGCTCCAGCACCAGCACCAACACCTGCACGTTCAACTGCACCTGCTCCAGCGCACGCACCTACACCTACTCGAACAGCAGCACCAGCTCCAGCTCCCGCATCTGCAACCATGAGCGCGGCAAAAGCAACACACGAAAAGGCGGACCACCCTGGCGCCCGCCAGCCAAAGGCATCGCACCAAACCGTCGCCGGCAATATCTGGGTTTGGCGCGCTGCTACAGCTATTTTTGCCGGTATTGCCTTGGTACTCGCAGTCATACCCTCTCAGCCTGCGCAGCCACCCATCAATATTGTGACCGTCGCACCAACCCAGGCTGCCATCCTGCAGGCACCGGGGCAAACATCCACGCCAGGGTGGGTTGTCACGTTCGATCCAGAAGGCAATGTATTGATGAAGCCACAGGTGCGCAGCGACATACCTGCCGACACATCCGTACAGCTATGGACCCGAAGTGCCTCCATGCCGCAGGCTCGTTCGCTGGGCCTCATAGACCCCAACCTCCCGGTAACGGTTCCGGCAACACTCATGGGCACATTGGGTGAAGATCAGCTGTTCGAAATGACACTCGAACCACAAGGCGGCTCGCCAAATGCGAGCCCAAGTGGCCCCGTATTGTTCATCGGCCAAGTCATCACGTTTGGCGCGCAGGAGCCTGCGCCAACCAATCCAACCACAAACGTTGCACCTAAAGGCTCAATACAGTAGCGAGGGCGGCAGCGGCAAATATAGCTGAGGCCGCCTCGACAGCAAACGCCGTGGCGATAAATGCCGTAGCTGGAACATCCCTAGCGGCAAATGCCACAGCAGCAAATGTTGTAGCAAAAAAATGTCGTAGCGGCAGATGCGCTTGCGCCCTGATGATATCGACTAAGCTTGCGTTAGCTAAGGCTATCGTGCGTTCTGTTGCAGAACGTCTAGCTCTTCATCGGTAAACCCGGCCTCGCGGCGGGCAGACAAATTGAACGGCCCACGCAGACGAGGGGCGCGGTATGTTGTTGCCAGCTCGGCAAATTGCGCAACGGGGTCAGCCCCCTGACGCTCGCATTCATAGCGGTACCAGTGATTGCCCACCGCAACATGACCGATTTCATCGCGCAAAATAATATCAATAATGGCCGCTCCGGCGGCGTCACCCGCACCGGCCAATTTGTCGCGTACAACAGGCGAAGCGTCAAGACCTCGTGCCTCCAGCGTTCGGGGCACCAGAGCCAGACGAGCCAGCAAATTATCCTGTGTGCGCTCTGCCATTTCCCAAAGGCCGTCGTGGGCAGGCATATCGCCATACTGATAACCCATGGCCTGCAAATGCCCTTTCAGCAGGCCAAAATGATAAGCCTCTTCGCGTGCGACCCGAGCCCAGTCACGATAAAAAGCGTCAGGCATGCCAGCAAAGCGCCAGAGTATGTCCAGCGCTAGATTTATAGCGTTAAATTCAATATGAGCCAGCGAATGAATGAGTGCCGCCCGCCCCTCGGGCGAGCCCATTGAGCGTGACTTTACCTGTTGTGGTGGCACCAATAGAGGCTGGAGTGGACGCCCAGGAATGCCATGGGGTGCTGTAATCTCGGCATAGCTATCGACGACAAGCAGGTCGGACAATTGACCTGCAGCCGTCATTTTCTGTGTCGGATCCGAAATCAGCAACGCTGAAAGTGCTTTATTGCGCAGCGCATCAGCTGACATGAAAACCTCTTGGCGCTCAGCGCTGGGGTTGCGATTAAAACAATACACTTCGCTCACACGTGAACGGCATGCTAGGCAAACCGATCAGGCATGCAACGGCGTATTAAAGCAATTGTGGATCTGCTGCCTCGTTATCGCCGAGGGCGGCACCCAACATGTCTTTGATGTTATTGAGGTCTTTGCGCAGTGCCTGCAACTCCGCACCCGAAAGCCGGACTGCAGCATCCTGATCATGCGGTACATCGTGCAGATCACCCAGCCTATTACGCGCCCCGCTGATGGTAAACCCCTCTTCATAGAGTAGGTGGCGAATACGCCTGATCAGCAGCACTTCGTGGTGCTGGTAGTAACGACGGTTGCCCCGGCGCTTTACCGGCTTAAGCTGCGTGAACTCTTGCTCCCAATAACGCAACACGTGGGGCTTGACGCAACATAGATCGCTGACCTCACCAATCGTAAAGTAACGCTTGGCAGGTATGGGCGGCAAAATGACTGTTTTTTCGCTTGTGCTCATGTGCGGATTGTATGCCGATTAAGAATGAAGCGCATCGCCGCTGACGACGATGCCTGAATGCCGCCGGACAACCGACGATAAACGTGGCCGCCCCGTATGCAATCGGCCCAGCCTCAAGGGCAAAGCCTGCATGCAACTGCGGCGGCAACACCAGTAGCCCACCCTAGCAACCTATTTGGGCGATGTTGCAGGTTTGCCAGCCAGCTCGACCACACTTTTGAGCTTCTGGCTTGCATGAAACGTAACCACCCGGCGCGCTGCAATAGGGATGACCTCGCCGGTCTTGGGATTACGCCCGGGACGCGGCGGCTTGTCACGAACCTGGAAGTTTCCGAAACCTGACAGTTTGACCTCTACGCCATGCGCCAGGGATTCGCGGATTTCTTCGAAAAACGTGTCGACGATATCTTTGGCTTCACGTTTATTCAGGCCCACGCGTTCGAATAATAACTCGGCAAGTTCTGCCTTGGTGAGAGTGCGATCGGATTTCATTGTAATGATTTGCTCCTTAAGCACGCGGACGTACGCCAGACATATTGACCAACGCTTCAAGCAGGCCGGCCAGACAACGCTCTACGGTAGCTTCATCAAGCGTGGTGTCACGCCCTTGCAGCCAGAAACGAAATGCCATGCTTTTTTCAGTATTTTGCGCCGACTTGTCGCGCCAGACATCGAAAAGTTTAATGTCCTTTACGATACTGAGCGTAGCATCAGACTGAATTTTACTATTGAGTGTATCAAGCAATTGACCGTAAGTAATTGATACATCAACCCACACAGCCAAATCACGAATGACCACAGGCTGTCGTGACAGCTCCCGCGGTTGAAACAAGCCAACCTCAGACAGGGCTTCGGCATCTACTTCAAACACGACCGGCGCGTGGACGAGATCATACTGCTGCGCCCAGCGCGGGTGCAGCTCACCCAGCCATCCTATACACTTGCCGTCGAGCTCAAGACGTGCTGAACGCCCTGGGTGCAATGCGGGATGCGCATCAGCGATGCACACAAGCTTGGAGGCCTGGTGACCAAGCACACTTTCAAGGTCATTTTTTACATCATAGAAGTCTACCTGGCGCGTTGGCACACCCCATTGCTCTTCGTCAGCAGGGCCCCACGCCGCGCCCGCCAAACGCACGGGCTGATTAACCCCTGCGACCGTCAGATCGCCATCAGGCACTGACGCGTCACGCATAAACACGCGGCCCAGCTCAAAAACCCTTACACGACTTTGCTTGCGGTTGGCGTTATGCACGATATTGGCGACCAGGCCACCAATAAGACTGGAGCGCATGACAGCGAGCTGGCTTGCAATAGGGTTAAGCAGTTTGATGGGGTTGGCATTGCCAACCAGATCATGCTCCCAAACCTCTTCAACAAATGCAAAGTTGACGACCTCTTGGTAATCAAGCGAGGCCATGGCGGCGCGCAGCATGTGCGGGCCGCGCAATGTTTCGACCTCAGTGCGCATCTTGGCTTGCGCAACAGGCGGCACATCAGGGATACGCTCGAACCCATAAATACGCGCCACCTCTTCGATGAGATCTTCTTCAATGCATAGATCAAACCGGTACGATGGTGGCGTCACCGAGAACACATCATCGGCAATGACATGTTGCAGCCCCAAGCTGGTAAAAATGCGAGCAACCTCTTCACGCGTTAGCGGAATGCCAAGAATACGCTGACAGCGTTGCAGACGCATCTGCACAGGGTTGCGCTCTGGCAGGTTAATGACCTGATCGTCTACGGGGCCTGCCTGACCACCGCAGATATCCATGATCAAGCGAGTCATGAATTGAAGATGCTCGGGGATGGACGCAAAATCGACACCCCGTTCGAAGCGATGGCTGGCTTCTGAACTAAATTTGTAGCGGCGGGCACGACCCATAATGGCCTCGGGCCACCAGAAAGCCGCTTCTACATAAATATTTGTCGTGTCGAGCGTGACGGCGGAGGTTTCGCCCCCCATGATGCCCGCAAGGCTTTCAAGCTGGTCACCACCGGCAATAACACCGACATCGGTCTCGAGTTTTACCGTTTGCCCGTTAAGCAGCTCGATCTGCTCGCCTGGCTTGGCCCAACGTACGGTAAGACCACCCTGCACACGATCAAGATCAAACACATGGGTAGGCCGGCCAAGTTCGAGCATGACATAGTTGGAAATATCAACCAGCGCTGAAATTGGGCGTTGCCCTGCACGCTCAAGACGCGCTTTCATCCACGATGGCGTCTGTGCCCTGGCGTTGACACCCCGAATAATACGACCGGCAAAGCGGCCGCACAGGTCTGGTGCCTGTACCTGCACAGGCAAGCGATCTTGCAATGTGGCGACAACAGGCTCAACAGACGGTAATTGAAGTGGCTGGCCCGTAAGCGCCGCCACCTCTCGCGCTACCCCAAGTATAGAGAGGCAGTCTGCCCTGTTAGGGGTTAGCTTGAGGGTGAACAGCATATCGTCGAGATCAAGCGCGTCGCGCAGCGACTGACCAACCGTGGCTGCCTGATCAAGTTCGAGCAAACCGGCGTGGTCCTGGGACAAGCCCAGCTCACGGGCGGAACACAGCATGCCGGCTGATTCCACGCCACGCATTTTGACCGGACCGATTTTCATGCCGCCCGGCAGCTCGGCACCCACGCGCGCAAGCGGCACCTTAATGCCTGCTGTGGCGTTAGGCGCACCGCAGACGATTTGCAGCAAGGCACCAGAGCCGTCATCGACCTGACATACACGCAGCTTGTCTGCATCGGGGTGCGCAGCGACGTCAACGATGTGTGCGACAACAATGCCACTGAATGGCGGTGCAACAGGGTTCGTCTCTTCAACTTCGAGGCCGGCCATGGTAAGCCGGTGCGACAGTTCTTCTGTGCTGATGTCTGGGTTGACGAAAGCGCGTAGCCAGGACTCGGGGAATTGCATGTTCTGCTCTCAAGAAGCGGGTGTTTCGGACGTTTAGCGATTGAACTGGCGCAAAAAGCGCAGATCGCCCTCGAAAAACTGGCGCAAATCGTTGACGCCATAACGCAGCATGGTCAGGCGTTCTATACCCGAACCAAAGGCAAAGCCGATATAGCGTTCGGGGTCTAGCCCGTAATTGCGCACCACTTCGGGGTGTACCTGGCCCGACCCCGAGATTTCAAGCCAGCGCCCCTGGTTGGGGCCTGACGTAAACATCATGTCAATTTCGGCGGAGGGCTCAGTGAACGGGAAAAAAGACGGGCGGAATCGCACTGACAGATCATCAGTTTCAAAAAAGGCGCGCAGGAAGTCGGTATATACCCCCTTAAGGTCGGCGAAAGATATGTCTTCGGCGATCCACAGGCCTTCAACCTGATGAAACATGGGCGAATGCGTGGCGTCACTGTCTACACGGTAAGTGCGCCCAGGAGCAATGACTTTAATGGGGGGCTTGTGCATGCGTGCATAGCGCACTTGCATGGGACTGGTGTGCGTGCGCAATAACAGCGGCAAGCCTTGCGCATCGTTCATGTCGACATAAAACGTGTCTTGCATGGAGCGTGCGGGATGGTTTTCGGGGTTATTGAGGGCCGTGAAGTTGGTCCAGTCATTTTCAATTTCGGGACCGTCTGCCACGTCAAAACCTATGGACCTGAAAATGGCTTCTATGCGCTGCCAGGTATGAATAACCGGGTGGATACCCCCGAACTTGCGGCCACGACCTGGCAAGCTGACATCAATGGTTTCTGAAGCCAGGCGTTTGTCGAGATCGGCTTGGGCCAGGCCAGCACGCCGCTCATTGAGCAAAGCTTCGATCTGCTGCTTCAGTTGATTGATGCGCGCGCCTTCGGCTTTTTTCTGCTCGGGATCGAGCTTGCCCAAGCCTTTGAGCAATAGCGTCAATGCGCCCTGCTTGCCAAGAAACCTGGCTTTGGCGTTTTCGAGTGCCGCAGCGTCAGCAGCTTGCGCAAAGAGTTCTTTGGCCTGCAAGACCAGATCGTCAGCCATAGATGTCATGATGTGGGGTTTCCAAATGCAAACGGAGCCCAAAAGAGCCCCGTTTGCAACAATACAACAGAATCGCAGCCGATCAGGAAGCCAGCGCGGATTTAGCCTGGGCTACCACGGCAGCAAAGCCAGCCTTGTCGTGAACAGCCATATCGGCAAGCACTTTGCGGTCGAGTTCAATCGACGCTTTTTTGGTGCCAGCAATGAATACGCTGTACGACATACCCAGTTCGCGGCAGGCCGCGTTAATACGGGTGATCCAGAGAGCACGGAAAGTGCGCTTTTTGTTGCGACGGTCACGGTAGGCATATTGCCCAGCCTTCATGACTGCCTGTTTGGCGATTCTGAATACATTACCTCGGCGACCGCGATAACCTTTGGCAGCTTTAATAACTTTTTTGTGACGAGCTCGGGCGGTAACGCCGCGTTTTACGCGTGGCATAGTAGTGGTTCTCCGTTATATCAAGCGAAAGGCAACATGGCCTTGACCGCTGCGACGTCTGAGGCGTGCACTGCGGCAGAACCGCGCAACTGGCGCTTGTTCTTGGTGGTTTTCTTGGTGAGGATGTGGCGCTTAAACGCCTGGCCCCGCTTGATAGACCCGCTACCGCGAACCTTAAAGCGCTTTGACGCGCCTTTTTTGGTCTTCATCTTAGGCATGTGTAACTCGGAAATTTGTGGATGCAGGTGGCCCCAAAACAATCTGGCGACACTTGCTTGACCTGGCGACCCACTTATTGGCTTCCTCCAGGCGATGACAAGCCCGGAAAAGCCCTTGATTATATGATGAATTCTGCCCGCGTGTCCAACCGTTTTCAGGCCTGATTAACAATCAGGCCTGACTCATGGCCAAGGCTGCCTGAAATGGATGGCCTCAGCGATGTGTATCTCGGCTATTTCATCAGCACCCGCCAGATCAGCCACAGTGCGCGCCACACGCAAAACACGGCTGGCTGTGCGTGCCGACCAATGCCAGCGCACAAGCGCCTGCTTCATCAAGGCGGCCGTTACTGGTGACAGCTTGCAATAAGCTTTTATACCTGCCTCGTTCAGAGCGGCATTATGACAGTTCTGCCGGCGCTGCTGTCGGGCACGGCAAGCCTGTACTCGCTGACGCACGCTGGCCGATGCTTCGCCTGGCGGCATATCGAGCCAATGCCCCTCTGTCGCCGGCAGAGAAATCTGGATATCAATGCGGTCAAGCAAAGGCCCTGAGATGCGCTGACGATATTTGGCGATGCTGTCAGGCGTGCAGGCACAAGGCCTGACGGGGTGCCCAAGCCAACCACAAGGGCATGGGTTCATGGCTGCCACCAGTTGAAAAGCGGCTGGAAACGTGAGTGTGCGCGCCGCACGAGCAATAGAAATATGGCCGGTTTCCAGCGGTTCGCGCAAGCACTCGAGCACATGCCGCTGAAACTCGGGCAACTCATCCAGAAACAAGACGCCACGATGGGCTCTGCTGATTTCACCTGGACGTGGTACCGCCCCCCCACCCACCAATGCAGCGGCCGAGGCAGAATGATGAGGCGCACGAAATGGCGGTTGCACCTGGCATGGCAAATCTATGCCCTCTAAGCCCGCCAAAGCGCAAACTTCCAGTGCCTGTTCGGTATCCAGCTGTGGCAGCAAACCTGGCAAACGTTGTGCCAGCATGCTCTTTCCGGTACCTGGAGGGCCGGACATAAGCAGACTGTGGCCCCCGGCCGCAGCAACCTCAAGCGCACGCCTGGCCTGCGGTTGCCCCCGCACATCAGAAAGACAGCGGACTGCCGCCTGGCATAGGTCAGGCACGTTGAGCTTCTCGTTTGGGGGTGTAGCGACAGGCAAGGACGAGATACCCGAAAAATGTGCAGCTACGTCTGCCAGTGTGCGTGCAGCCAGCACATGAATACCGGGTACCCGAGCGGCAGATGCCGCATTGGCCTCTGGCAAAACCAATACTGCACCCGCATGCTGCCGCGCCACAGCCAACGCAATGGCCAGCGGAGCGTTGACCGCCATAATGGCACCTGTTAACGACAGCTCACCCGCCAGCACATAACGAGACACATCGGGCTGCACACAACGACCCTGCTTAGACGTTGCCTCTTTGGAACCAGGAGCATTTAACTGCGCCGAAGCCAGCAAAATACCCAGTGCAATGGGAAGATCAAAACGGCCTGAATCTTTCGGCAAATCGGCCGGTGCAAGATTGACCGTGACGCGCCCTGCCGGAAACTCGTAGCCGCTGCTGACAATGGCGGCTCGCACGCGCTCACGGCTTTCGCGTACGCCTGCGCCTGGCAAGCCGACCACATTGAATGACGGAAGCCCGGCTCCTACATATACCTCGACCCTGACCGCGCAACCCTCAAGCCCGTAGAGTGCGCGACTGGCCACCACTGCCAATGACATATAACACCTCGCCAAACGGCAGACAGGACCAAAACCGTACCTGATGAATGCCGTGCGGCGAGTATGGCGTGATAGCAAGCCCAGCAAGAGGGGCCGAGTGGCAAATTATCCACCGGGAAAACTACCAACAAACGCCATATGCTTCCCGAAAGCGCGCCGTTTCGCAACGAAGACCACATCGCTGCAGCGAACGTTGCTCTTGCGCTGTGTGCCTCCTCGCTAGGTGCCCTCGCACCAAGTCGCGCCTCCGCTGGGGGGGTCTTCGCTAGTTGCCTCTTCGCTAGTTGCCTCTTGCGCGGTGAGCCTGTTGCGCTAGCGCATCTCTTGCGCTAGGCACCCCTTGCAGCAATTGGCGCCTCCGCTGGGCGGGCGTCACACGTGCGAAGTGCCCTGCTGCAGTGGCGTGTCTGGCCGACCCTCAAGAGCCTGCACCCTGGATTCGAGCGCGGTTATGCGCGAAAGCGCACGCTCAAGCAACTGGGCCTGCACATCAAATTCTTCTCGCGTGACCAGGTCCATACGTGAAAACGTCTGTGCCATCATCGCCTTGACGTTACGTTCGATGTCTGCCGCCGGGCTTTTGGCAATAAGGTCAGACATGTTTTTTTGAAACTCTTCGATCCAATCGCTGCGGCCTATCATGGCTATCTCCATTGACTTAATGGTCTAGTGTACAAAAAACGGACTTGGAAAAGTCCGTTTTGGTGCAACTGGCTTGAACGTTGCCTTGAGCGCAAATGCCGGGCATGGTGCAAGCATACCCGGCGTGTCGCAGCAGGCCTTCGGCTAATGGTGCACTTTAAAAAACCCTAGCGAGTTGTCACAGCTTGGTAGCACCGGCACGGTGACATCCGCAGCATGGCGATTACTTTTGGTTGGCCGGTGGTGGCGCAGCGGTGCTGGGGCTGCCATCGCCAAGTTTATCTTGAATGGCCTTGTCTGCCTTGTCAGCACCAGAACGAATGGCTGCACCCGCCTCATCTGCCTTTTCGGCGGTGGCGTCTTTGAGCTCTTTCGCCTTATCAGCCACCGCGTCGCCAGCTTCCGTGGCATCTTGCTTGAGCTTTTCAGTTTCGGAAGGCTCTGCAGGTGTCATGGTGCTGCTAGTAGCGGGCGCTGGCTCAGCTGCTGGCGCAACCTGAGGCTCAGGGGTAGGTGCTGGCGTAGGTGCTGGAGCAGGCGCCGTCTCAGGCACTACAACGGGGGCTGCAACGCCTGAATCAACGGCATTTTTGTCCTCTTCCTTGGAGCAAGCGGCAAGCAGGCTCATGGAAGCGATGATTCCAATAATGGCTATGTGTGTGCGGGTTTTGTTCATGATGATTCCTCACTTTTTAAAACGATGTCGCAAGATGTCTTTGTTGTTGGATTGCAGCGCGACAAATAACCCAACAACGAACTGATGATCTGGCCTGTTGGCGAAATGTCTTTCGAGATTACTGCGTCGAGGTGCCAGGAGCAGGGCTCGACTCAAGAGCCGTACCCTGTGCAGGTGCTGCGTCAGGCGCAGCGGTCATGCCGGAATCAGCCGGGGGAGGCGTATCGTCACCCTTTGAACACGCGGCAAGCAGGCTTAGGGAAGCAGCCATGGAAATTAAATCCAAATGTGCACGTGATTTGTTCATGATGTTCCTCTCTCGTCCAACGTCGCGCTATATACCTTGCCGATCCGGCGCGACTGACGCATCGGCCGCCAGCTTGTGCTTGTTACAACTGGCTTGGTAACAATTCTAGCGACAGATCAAGGCCCCACCATGAACCTAGTGTAATTCCTGATTTCATTTGCTTAGATTTTTTGCTTGGCATTTTGGCGAAAGCCGCATAAGCCTTGGCCCGTGGCGCGTTTGCCCGAAAACACGCTTCTACAGACAGATACAAACCCCCTCTGAGACAAGGGTTTTGTTACATTTTTGTGCGTTTTTGGAACGCTTGAAACCGGTTCATTCATAAGCCATTGTGCTGTTTGCACGAAATTGCGGAGAACGATTATGGCATTTAGTTGCAGTTTGGGTTGCCCGCCGGGTAGCTTAAGAGGGCTTTTATTGATGGCAGCATTACGCCAAATGAGCCAAGAGTTGTAGAAATGAAGTTTGTGCATCGCTCAATCATATTCTTGGCCTTTAAGGTTTGAGAATGACATTTGACAAGCACCGCTAGCGCTTGCCCATAACCTTTTCGGGCCTTATCAAGTCTGTGGTGCTGTGCATAAACCGCCCTATTTTGGTGCGCGCTCCCTGTTATGGTGCGTGGCCCTCGCTATTTTCCACTTCTCTTTGTCTGCTGCCTGCCAAAAACGGTATTAACGGATTCGGCATGATCCACGCTGGTGGCCCTTCGCATTCTGCAAACAACTGGCTCCTGTTCCCCTCCACAATCATCGAGCAATCCGCTCCTGCCTCCCCTTCGCATTCTGCAAACAACTCGCTCCTGCCCCTCATGTTCTTTCAATTTGAAAAATTGGCACGTTCATTGCGTAAGTGATCTTGCCCCCTAACAGAGGAATTGCTATGAAACTTATCACCGCCATTATCAAGCCCTTCAAGCTGGATGAAGTGAGGGAAGCTCTGTCCGACATTGGCATACAAGGCATGACTGTCACCGAGGTAAAGGGTTTCGGCCGGCAGAAAGGTCACACCGAGTTGTACCGTGGCGCGGAGTACACCGTAGATTTTCTGCCCAAATTACGTCTGGAGCTGGCTGTGACCGACGAGCAACTCGAGCTGGCTTTAGAAACGCTTTGCTCAGCTGCCCACACCGGAAAGATTGGAGACGGAAAGATATTCATTACGTCCCTAGAGCAAGTGGTACGCATACGCACAGGAGAACAAGGCGAAGCCGCCCTTTGACATGAGCACTGCAACATTAGCCGTTTTACTCTTTAGGAGAACCACTCATGGATAAAGTCGATTTCGTGTGGGTCAGCATTTCAACTCTGCTGGTGTTATTAATGGTCATGCCAGGGCTGGCGCTTTTTTATGGGGGGCTGGTTCGAAGCAAAAATGTACTCTCCATATTGATCCAGGTGGTGTCGGTGTTCGCACTGGCCTTAATTCTCTGGTTTGCATTTGGCTATTCGATGGCCTTCACAGAAGGCAATGCATTTTTGGGTGGGTTTTCTCGCCTCTTTTTCAGCGGGATGCAAAATGTGGCGACAGGTTCATACAAGATCAGCGGCACCATTCCCGAACTGACTTTCGCCGCGTTTCAGGCCACGTTCGCCGGCATTACCTGCGCCCTGATTGTGGGTGGGTTTGCGGAACGCGTCCGCTTTTCAGCCGTGCTGGCATTCACTGCAATCTGGATGACGCTAGCCTACCTTCCCATCGCCCATATGGTGTGGGGGCCTGGCGGATGGTTGCTGGCGCGAGGTGCTCTGGACTTCGCGGGGGGCACGGTCGTACACATCAACGCCGGGGTCGCTGCGCTGGTCGCCGCCTATGTCGTCGGCAATCGATTGGGGTATGGACGTGAGCCCATGCAGCCTCACAACCTGCCCATGGTCATGATTGGGGCAGCCTTGCTCTGGGTGGGATGGTTCGGCTTTAACGCGGGGTCAGCATTGGCAGCCAACGAGACGGCCGCACTGGCTTTTTTCAACACCATGATCGCTACGGCTGGCGCAATCTTCAGCTGGACGTTCATAGAGTGGAAATACAAAGGCAAACCGTCCCTGCTGGGCGCTATCTCCGGCGCCATCGCCGGCCTGGTGGGTGTGACCCCTGCCGCAGGTCTCGTAGGCCCGGTAGGCGCCTTCATTACCGGCCTTATCACAGGCGCCATCTGTCTGTGGGGCGTAAACGGGCTCAAACACTGGTTGAGGGTGGATGACAGCCTGGATGTGTTCGGCATACACGCCGTAGGCGGGATAGCCGGCGCACTGTTGACGGGCGTCTTCAATGCCAAGCCTCTGGGCGGCCCCGGCCTGGAACATCTTGGTGACATTCCATTCCAGGTTTGGCTGCAACTGGAGGCTGTGCTTATTACGGTAGTCTGGTCAGCACTCGCCGCCTATATCGCCTGCGTTATCGCCGGCAAGCTCTGCGGTGGCATGCGGGTCAATGTGGAACAGGAGCGTGAAGGGCTAAACGTTACCAGCCACGGTGAAAGCGCTTACCAGCTTTAATTTATGAGGGAGGCCAGGTCAATGCGCTCAGCGCGGTTAAGGGCCATGGCCACCTTGGTTCTCAGTGCATTGGAATGGGCCTGGCGAATTTCTTTTTTGACATCAAGCATTTGCTGAGGATGCATAGAAAACTGAGTCAGGCCCAACCCCAGCAGCATCCGCGTAACGCGGGCATCACCCGCCATCTCACCGCATACGGCAACAGGCTTGCCCGCCCTTTCGCCGGCATTAATCGTATGCGCAATGAGGCGCAGCACGGCAGGATGCATAGGGTCATACAGATCAGCCACATCGCTGTCGCCGCGGTCTATGGCTAGCGTGTACTGAATAAGATCATTGGTACCGATAGAAAGAAAATCGAGCGTATCAACAAAAGGCTCGATGGCTATAGCCATGGCCGGTATTTCTACCATTGCCCCAAGCGAATAATTGCACGCATAAGGCGTACCGCGCTCGTCGAGCTCGCGACAGGCCGACTCGATGGCCGCTCGCGTGGCACGCACTTCGTGCATTTGCGAAATCATCGGGATAAGTATTCGAACATGCCCAAAAATGGAAGCGCGCAATAAGGCCCGCAATTGCGTGGCAAAAATCTCGGGGTTAGCAAGACAATAGCGTATTGCTCTAAGCCCAAGCGCAGGATTGGTTGCCACCGTGGTATCGCCATCGAGGCTTTTATCGGCGCCAATGTCGAGCGTGCGTATGGTGACAGGCCGCCCCTGCATGGCTTTGACCACAGAAGCGTAGGCTTCGTATTGTTCTTCTTCTGAGGGCAAGTCAGGCCGCCCCATAAACAAGAACTCGCTGCGAAACAAACCTATGCCATCGGCGCCCGCCTGAACGGCCGCTTCAGCCTCTTCAGGCAGCTCGATATTGGCCTCTAGCCTGATGGTAATGCCATCGAGCGTCATGGCAGGTGCGTCACGCAATCTGGCAAGCTCAAGACGCTCGCGCGCGTAATCAGCCTGCCGCTGTCGGTATTCGTTCAGGATCTGAGCTGATGGGTTAACCAGCACAGCGCCAGTAAAACCATCGGCGATCAGTACGTCTCCGTCGCGTACCAGACTGCGAAAATGACCCAACCCGACTACAGCAGGTACATTCATGCTGCGGGCCACAATAGCCGTGTGCGAGGTGGGCCCGCCCAGATCTGTCAGAAATGCTGCAAACCTTCCACCACGCAAACGCAGCATATCTGCAGGTGAAATGTCTCGCGCCACCACAATCAGCGGATCATCGGTCTCGGCCGAGTCAAAGGCCGGCAGCAGTGGCGGCGAGCCCGCCATAACGCGCAACACGCGCTCAATAACCTGGCGTATGTCGCCACCACGCTCGCGCAGGTACTCATCTTCCATGAGGGCAAACTGTTCGGTCAAAAACTGACCCTGGCTGGTCAGTGCCCACTCGGCGTTATAGTGCCGCCCGACAATGAGTTCACATGTTTGCTGCAACAGCATGGGATCACCCAGCAACATGCTGTGTACCGTAAGCAAAGGAGCTAGCTCGCGTGGCGCATCATCGGGCAGTGTGACAGCAATGGCGTCGAGCTCGTTACGCGCAGTTTGCAGTGCCTCTTTGAGGCGATCACATTCGGCTTGCGCGTCTTCAGGCGAGATTCGGTAGTGAGCCACTTCAAGCGCTGCTGCACCCATAACCGCTGCACGACCAATTGCATACCCTTTTACAACGGCCTGGCCCTGGGCGCACACCATGGCATGGTCGCCACAGGGGGGCGATGACATGGACGATGTCGCATGTGCCGGGCTGTTGGGCGTCATAAGTACAGGGGCTCCAAAAACTGGCAAGCAGGTTTATTCGTGTTCGCCGAACTTGCCGTCAAACAAGGCCTTGATGTCTCGCAGAGCCTGTTCAGCATCTTCGCCGGTTGCATCAACTTTGACGGTGACACCCATGCCAGCTGCAAGCATCATGACACCCATGATGCTTTTTGCATTGACCCGCTGCGCTCCCCGAGCAATAAACACTTCACTGGAAAATTTGCTGGCAAGCTGAGTAAGTTTGGCTGCTGCCCGGGCATGCAGACCCAGCTTATTGCTGATTACGATATCGATGGTAGGCATAAAAACTTATTATGTTTAATTAGCAGAACCTGCAAGCGTTAACTGTCGCACCCAGTGCCGAAGTGGGAGATCTCCATGCACTCTGCATCGACAATACCCCGGAGCGCACCTTGGCGCACACTTTCGCTTAGTTTATCTGGTTTTTCTTGCTGTTCGGTCAATGCTTTGAGAACCATGCACAAATTGCTGCCGGTAATTAGATGCGCGACCATGCCATCGCCAGCAACGAGGCGGATGGCCCGTTTGGCAATATTAAACGGCGTCGCACCATAAATATCGCAAAGCAGCAGCATGGGTTCGTTTTCTTGGCGTAGCAGGCGCGCGAGCCGAG
Organism: Pusillimonas sp. ANT_WB101; assembly: GCF_008369125.1. Classification (NCBI taxonomy): domain Bacteria; kingdom Pseudomonadati; phylum Pseudomonadota; class Betaproteobacteria; order Burkholderiales; family Alcaligenaceae; genus Pusillimonas; species Pusillimonas sp. ANT_WB101. The sequence continues at coordinate 1,674,799 of NZ_VOAY01000001.1, forward strand.
TTACCTCTGCTTCGGGGTCGGCATCAGGCGCTACGTCAAACACATCAAGGCTGGCCTTGTGGCCCAGCACATGCTCGGCACATGAGGCGAACGCAGAGCCCAACGGCTCATGCATGACAAGAACTATACGAGCCATTCAAATACCCACAGCCTTTTCGAGTGCCGTGACAAAACAGCCTGCCACATCAAAGCCGGTTTGCTCGGTAATCTCGACAAAACATGTTGGGCTCGTGACATTGATTTCGGTAATGTAGTCACCGATGACATCAAGCCCAACCAGAATCAGACCACGCTCGGCGAGCGTGGGTCCAATGGCATGTGCAATTTCAAGGTCGCGCGCTGTCAGTGGCTGAGCCACGCCGCGCCCGCCTGCTGCAAGGTTGCCGCGGGTTTCACCCGCCAGCGGAATACGCGCCAGCGAATACGGCACAGGTTCGCCGCCAATAATCAGAATACGCTTGTCGCCGTTAGCGATTTCAGGAATATAACGCTGGGCCATGATGGTCCGGCTGCCATCAACCGTAAGCGTTTCGAGTATTGCACCAAGATTGGGTTCGATATGCTGCAGCCTGAAAATACCCGTGCCACCCATGCCGTCAAGCGGCTTTACGATGACATCGCGATGACTGTCATGGAATGCGCGCAGCCGCTTCATGTTGCGCGTTACGAGCGTAGGCGTTGTAAATTGGGCAAACTCGGTAATAGCGAGTTTTTCAGGATGGTTGCGTATACTCGCCCCTGAGTTGAACACCCGGGCGCCCTGTGCCTCTGCATACTCGAGCATATGCGTTGTATACACATACTCCATATCAAAGGGAGGATCTTTGCGCATGATGATCGCATCAAACTCAGCAAGCGCCACGTCATCGGCCGCTGCAACGTCGCGCCACCAGGCGTGAGCATGCAGGTCGGCGCCGTCGACAAGCTCAATACGTGTCGCCACGCATTTGACAGTGCCCTGGTCTATGAAAAGGTCGTCTTGCAACGTTACGCTTAGCGAGTGACCCCGCGCAACGAGCGCATGCATCATCGCTACTGACGAGTCTTTATACGCTTTCAGACCTGGCAATGGATCAATAACAAAAAGTACGTGCATACGCCACCTGCGTGCGCTGCGGGCCCCCGGTAAACCGGGCGCCCCAGTCATAATGTGCTGAAACTCAGGAGGCTGAATCGCCCGATTTACCGGCTACCGCTTTCTTGCGCGGAGCTAGCACCATCACCATTTGACGGCCTTCCAGCTTGGGCATTGCCTCAACCTGGCAGAGTTCTTCGAGGTCGTCACGAATGCGCTCAAGAACGCGCATGCCAAGCTCTTGGTGCGCCATTTCGCGACCGCGGAAACGCAAGGTAACTTTGGCCTTGTCGCCCTCTTCGATGAAGCGGCGCAGGTTGCGAAGCTTAACCTGATAATCGCCTTCATCGGTACCGGGACGAAACTTGACTTCTTTGACCTGGATGACCTTCTGCTTTGATCGCGCTTCCTGTTTACGCTTTTGTTCCTGATATTTGAACTTGCCGTAGTCCATCAGGCGGCATACAGGGGGCGAAGCTGTTGGTGCAATTTCGACCAGATCGACTTCGTGTTCTTCTGAAAGACGCAGAGCGTCGGGCGTGTTGTACACACCCAGCTGTTCGCCATCTACGCCAATAAGACGCACCTCGGGGACACGGATTTCACCATTGATGCGATGAGGTTTTTCGGTTGCGATGTCTAAGACTCCTAGGGTTGTTAAAAAATGGTTCAGGCGACGGTCTGGGCGCTGTCTTGCCTGGTATTTATTTCGTGCTTCAGGCGGTCGGCGAAACCCGCCAATGGCATGACACCAAGGTCAAGACCACCGCGTCCGCGGACGGCAACTGTGCCTGCCTCGCGCTCTTTTTCGCCTACTACCAGAATGTACGGTACTTTTTGCATGCTGTGTTCACGGATTTTACGGGTGATTTTTTCACCGCGCAAATCGGATTCAGCTCTAAACCCTTGTTTTTTCAGGCTTAGCGTAATTTCGGCCGCATAACTGGCGGACGATTCAGAAATACAACACACTACGGCATGCACCGGAGCAAGCCATGCCGGCATAGCGCCGGCATGGTTTTCAATGAGCATGCCAATGAAACGCTCAAAAGAACCTAGTATGGCACGGTGCAGCATAACCGGCGTCTGGCGCTGGTCTGACGCGTCTACGTATTCTGCGCCAAGCCGCTTTGGCATGGAAAAATCAACCTGTATGGTTCCGCACTGCCAGTGACGGCCAATAGCATCTTTTAGGGTGTACTCGATCTTGGGCCCGTAGAAAGCGCCCTCGCCCGCCGTGACTTCGTAGTCGCAGCCAGTACGGTCAAGACTTTCCATGAGGGCTTTTTCAGCTTTGTCCCAGACTTCATCAGCGCCGATACGTTTTTCGGGACGGGTTGCCACTTTATACAAAATTTTGCTGAAACCAAAGTCAGCATACACCTTCTGCAGCAGCGATGTAAACGCAGCACACTCGTCCTGCAACTGGTCTTCGGTACAGAAAATATGGCCATCATCTTGGGTAAAACCGCGCACACGCATCATGCCATGCAGCGAACCCGAGGGCTCATTGCGATGACACTGACCAAACTCGCCATAACGCACGGGTAACTCGCGATATGAATGCAGGTTGGCATTGAAAATTTGCACATGGCCCGGGCAGTTCATGGGCTTGAGGCCGTAACTGCGGTTTTCAGACTCTGTGGTGAAAATATTTTCGGCGTAGTTGTCCCAGTGGCCGGTTTTTTTCCATAGCGACAGATCAAGAATTTGCGGAGCCTTGACTTCTTCGTAGCCGTTTTCCTGGTATACGCGACGCATATACTGCTCAACCTGCTGCCAAAGCGTCCAGCCCTTGGGATGCCAGAAGATCAGGCCTGGCGCCTCTTCTTGCATGTGAAACAGATCAAGCTCTCGGCCAAGCTTGCGATGATCGCGCTTTTCGGCCTCTTCAAGCATATGCAGATAGGCCGCCTGTTCGTCTTTAGTAGCCCAAGCCGTGCCATAAATACGCTGCAACATCTCGTTTTTGCTGTCACCGCGCCAATAGGCTCCCGCCACCTTCATCAATTTAAATACTTTGAGCTTGCCGGTTGAGGGCACGTGGGGGCCCCGGCACAGGTCAATGAAATCGCCTTCACGGTACAAGCTGATATTCTCATTTGACGGAATCGAGGCGATGATCTCAGCCTTGTAGTGCTCACCTATGCCTTTAAAGTAAGCCACAGCATCGTCGCGCTTCCATTCTTCGCGCGTAACCACTTCGTCTTTTTTGGCGAGCTCGGCCATTTTCTTTTCAATGGCTTCCAGATCGTCAGGCGTAAATGGCCGTTTATACGAAAAATCGTAGTAAAAGCCATTATCGATAACGGGGCCTATGGTGACCTGTGCTTCCGGAAATAACGACTTGACCGCATAGGCCAGCAAATGAGCCGTAGAGTGGCGGATGAGATCAAGACCATCTGCATCTTTGGCAGTGATGATGGCAAGCTGTGCATCACGCTCAATTACGTGGCTGGTATCGACCAGCCGCGACTCGCCTTCATCTATGGTCACCCGCCCTGCCAGCGCCGCACGCCCCAGCCCTGTGCCTATGGAATAAGCAACATCATTGACTGAAACGGGGCCTGCATACTCGCGCTGCGAGCCGTCGGGCAAGGTAATCTGAACCATAAAGCGTCCTGAAAAATACAAAAAAACGCGGCACTAGCCGCGTTCTGGTGAGTTTGGTTTTGCTAGTAAGCTGACAAAACAATACGCGGCGACCGTCAGGGGTGCCGTGTTGTAGTTCGAATGATGTTTGTGAGCCAAGACATAGCATGTATATATAACATATCGTCTCATCAGTGTAACACCTGCTTGCGGCAACGCAATAAACGAAGAGACTAAATTAATGTACTTGACGTAAATGAGGGGTAAGTATGTTGCAAAAAGCCCGACTACCTGGCACCTGGCCCAGGAAAGCCCTTTATCGATATGCATGGGCGGACCATACAACACACGATGTGGCAACGCGCTTTTGACTTGGGGGTTTTTGAAACTACCGGATGAGGGGCTTTGCCCTGCGCGGTTGAACCGATGCAACTAACCGGGTTTTGCGTGTACTCGCCCCAAAAAATGGAGAAGAGTAGAAATTTTGGTAGGCAGTACTGGATTCGAACCAGCGACCTCTACGATGTCAACGTAGCGCTCTAACCAACTGAGCTAACCGCCTAAAGAGACGAGATTCTAACCCACATGTTTTAAGTGTGTCAAACAGGCTGTGTTGCGGCGCGTCACACGTTCTGTGGGCTGTGTTTTTAGCCATCAAGTCATCGACTAAAATCTCAGGCAGCGCCTAATACCTAAAAACCAAAAACCCACTACTCAAGTCACTCCGCCTGGTGTCAGGCTTTCGTCGTATGTGTGTTGATCGAGTATACGCGCCATGACATCGACGGCATCCCAAACGTCGACATAGCGCAAATACAGAGGCGTAAAGCCAAAGCGCATGACATTGGGCTCGCGATAATCGCCAATAACGCCCTGCTCAATCAAGGCTTGCACGACGGCGTAAGCATGTGCAAAAGCAACGCTCACCTGACTTCCACGCTGAGCATGCTCACGGGGCGTAACCAGCTTGAGCGAATGGGCACCGCAGCGCGCCTCAAGGAGGCCAATAAACAGGTCGGTCAGCGCCAGTGATTTTTCCCGCACGGCACTCATAGTGGTACGTTCAAATGTCTCCAGGCCACATTCGACCATTGCAAGCGAAACAATGGGCTGAGTACCGCACAACGCACTTCGTATTGTGGCGTGCGGCCTGAAACCCGGCTCCATACTGAACGGCGACGCATGGCCCCACCAGCCAGACAACGGGTGACTGAAGCTTTGCATGTGACGGGGAGCGACCCAGATGAAGGCTGGCGAACCGGGGCCGCCATTCAGGTACTTGTAGGTGCAGCCCACGGCAAAGTCGGCGCCAGACCCTGCCAGATCCACGGGTATCGCGCCGGCGGAATGGGCAAGATCCCACACGGTCAATGCACCACACGCATGTGCATGTGCCGTGACGGCAGCCATGTCCAACAGGCGACCAGTACGATAGTTAACATGGGTAAGCATCACCACGGCAACCTCTTGATCAATTGCCGTGAGCAGGGCCTCTGGGCTGTCGACCAGACGCAGCGTGTAGCCTTGATCAAGCCATCGCGTCAGCCCTTCTGCAATATAGAGATCAGTAGGAAAATTATCACGTTCGCTCACAATGACATGGCGACGTAAAGTGCTCTGGGACGACGCGGCCAGCGTGGTTTCATCAACATGAGGGGCATCACTGCAGGCCCGTGAGGGGGCTTGGATGTGCAATGCCGCAGCCAGCGCCTTAAAGAGATTGACCGATGTAGTGTCGGTCACGACCACTTCGCCAGGCCCCGCGCCCAGCAATGGTGCCAGCCGGTCTCCGAGAGAAAGTGGAAGATCAAACCAACCTGCTGTATTCCAACTGCGGATCAGGCCGGTTCCCCACTCTTGCTCGATAACCTCTTGAGCGCGTACTAGTGCACTGACAGGCCTTGCACCCAGCGAATTGCCATCCAGGTAAATAACCCCTTCAGGCAGATCAAAGTCGCAACGCAACGGGGCGAGTGGGTCTTTTCGATCAAGAGAAAGGCAATCTTCGCGACTGAGCATACAGCACCTCCGGCAAGAAAAACGGGGCAACCGCCCACCTCAGGGCTTGCTGTCGTGCACCGCACGGATAAAGACTGCTATTTTTTCTGCAGACTTGATGCCTGCGGCGCTTTCCACACCACTACTTACGTCAACCGCATAGGGCCTTACTACACGGATGGACTGCGCCACGGTGTCAGCTCTAAGCCCGCCGGCCAACACCACCGGGCGGCCGTCCTCAGCCTGGAGTACGTCAGCGAGTAAGGTTGGCTCCAACGCGAGGCCGCTGCCACCAAACCCTGCGCTATGGCTGTCAAACAGCCACGCGCTTGCCGACATGTACTGGCGGCAAACAGCAAGCACCTGTGCGGCGTTTTCCATACCAGGCCCACCCACTCTGAAGGCCCTGATATAACGATGGCCGAAAGACTCACAGTATTGCGCAGACTCATCACCGTGAAACTGCAGAAGATCAGGCTGCACTTGTTCGATCACCTCACGGACTTCGGCCTCGGACGCGTTAACGAACAACGCCACAACACTGACAAAAGCGGGTACCAAGGTGCGCAGAGCAACGGCCTGCTCTATGCTGACGGCACGGCGACTGGCCGGGTAGAACACCAGGCCTATGGCATCGGATCCGCCCTGCACGGCCGCCTGTACGTCTTGTGGGCGTGTCAGGCCGCATACTTTGACGCGTACGCGCCCAGAAAGATTCTGTGTCATTACCAGCCCCTATTGAAACGCGGCGCCGGCATCACCCGAACCTGCGTCACCGGCACCATAAACGCCTGAGCCGTAGTCGTTGCCACTGCCAAAGTTGATTGTCGCCGGATCAATCTGGACTTCATCGTGTTTGTAATGCGTGACCAAGCCCGGAAACAGCAGAACCAACGCAACCATGGTTACCTGAATGAAAATGAAAGGCACAGAACCCCAGTAGATATCGCCGGTTGTAACCTTGCGGATCATTTTGCCGGTAACACGGTCGCGGTAGTCTTCTTTGGGTGCAACCGAACGCAAGTAAAACAGCGCAAAACCAAAAGGCGGATGCACAAACGACGTTTGCATATTAACGGCCAGTAGTACACCGAACCAGATCAGGTCTATGCCCATTTTGTCGGCCACCGGCCCGAGCAACGGCACGATAATAAAGGCAAGTTCAAAGAAATCGAGGAAAAACGCCAGAAAGAAAGTAAGCAGGCTGACGACAATCAGAAACCCCCACTCACCACCTGGCAGCCCCATGAGCAGTTGCTCGATCCAGATATCGCCATTGATGCCGCGAAAGCTCAGACTAAATACGGTGGAACCAACAAGAATAAAGATCACGAAACATGACAGCTTGGTGGTGGTCTCCATGGCTTGCTTGAGCAAAGAAAACGAAAACCGCCCTCTTCCCACTGCCATGGCCAATGCCCCGACCGCACCCATGGCGCCGCCCTCAGTAGGTGTGGCCATACCAATAAAAATGGTACCCAGCACCAGAAAGATAAGAAACAACGGCGGAATCATGACGAACACGACTCTTTCGGCGATTTCAGACAGCCACCCGAGCCGCAGCAACCTGTTCCCCATGGCTATGACGAATGCCACAATACCCCAGGCAACCAGGCTGACCACAACACGCTCGTCGACTGGCACCTGTGTGTGCTCGTGAAAATAATGCTGGGTCGTAAAGTACGAAACAACCGTGGCAATGAGCGTAAGTACCAGCAACGAACGCAAGCCGCGGCTACCATCTGGCTTGACATAGACACGCGCCTCTTTGGGCAGCGCTGGTGCCGCGCTTGGTTTTACAAACGCGACAACGATTACATAAAGTATGTATAGACCCGCAAGCATCATGCCAGGCACCATGGCGCCACGATACATATCGCCAATGGAGCGGCCAAGCTGATCAGCCAGGATGATCAGCACAAGTGATGGGGGAATAATTTGCGACAGCGTGCCCGACGCCGCGATCACGCCGGTGGCCAGTCGCCTGTCATAACCATAGCGCAGCATGATGGGCAAAGAGATAAGCCCCATCGATATTACAGACGCCGACACCACCCCAGTGGTAGCAGCCAGCATGGCGCCAACCAGCACAACGGCAATCGCCAGGCCACCCCGAATCGGGCCAAATAGCTGCCCTACGGTTTCAAGCAGGTCTTCAGCCATGCCAGACCGCTCGAGAATAAGCCCCATGAGCGTAAAGAATGGAACAGCCAGAAGCGTATCGTTGGAGACAATGCCAAAGACGCGTTGCGGCAACGCCTGAAAAAGCGCCGGTTGCATCAGGTCAAACTCAATGGCAACCAGCCCGTACAGAATACCGTTTGCCGCCAGCGAAAAAGCGACCGGAAAGCCCAGCAACAAAAAAACGATCAGGTTAATAAACATGATCGGGGCCAGATTATCGATAAAAAACTCCATGATTAACGGCCCTTATCCTGTGTGACGGATGAATGATGTTCAGTGCTGTCACTGAGGACGTCACCTGCGCTGCTTTGCTTGATAATTTCGTCAGCCAGCTCTTCTTCGGCGGTCTTTCCCTCTTTGCGCGCCAGTGGATCAGGGCACTGCCCAAGCAGGTACCCGACGCATTTGATCAGTTGCGACAAGCCCGCCAAAATAAGCAGAAAAAAGCCTGCTGGTATCAACAGCTTGACTGGCCAGCGTATTAGCCCGCCTGTGTTGGAGGACTGCTCGTGTAGAACGAGCGACTGATAGAAAAATGGCAAAGAAAGCCAGAATATGAGGACACAAAAAGGGAATAAAAAGAAAATAATGCCAAAGATTTCTATTTTGATCTGGGTGCGCCGCGAGAGCTTTTGTGAAAGTACGTCAACACGTACATGCTCGTTGACGAGGTAGGTATACCCGGCTGCCAGCAAAAAAATGGCACCAAACAAATACCATTGCAGCTCAAGCCACGCGTTGGAGCTTTCGCTAAATACTTTGCGAATAACCGCATTGGTGGCGCTTACCAGCACCACTAAAAGCGTCAACCAGATTACGCTTTTGCCAACCAACGTATTAAGACGGTCGATAAGCCTGGAAATCGATAATAAGAATTTCATGGTTCACACTTCAAGGAGATGCCTGCACGGGTAAAGTGCGCGGGCCGATCCCGCCTGCAACGTTGTTTTCTGATAGAAGTTCATGCTGTCAGCCGGGCCGCGTAAATTCTATACGATTACATTATGTCGCGCTGTTGGTATCAGCCCCTATATATAGGAAGCAAGAACACGGCATCCAGTACGCATTTTCTAATAATATATGCCTGAAATCAGCGTGGCCAACCTTAATGGCAAATAACAAGTGGCCCACACTTTATAAATTAAGCGTAGCCCAGAACGCAGTCAGCATGGCTTTTGGCCGACACTTCACCCGACGCTCATGCGCGCAGCTCAAACCCCGTATGCGTCGCCAGGGCCTCACCTGCACTAAGATCAGGCAAACCAAAAGCCAAAGGGTACTCTACCGCAGCAAGATACAAACCGTGCGGGGCGAACGTGGGCGCTGCAAGACGCCGGTCCCGCGCGGCAAGCAGCTCGTCCATCCAGCCTGGCTCCTTCTTGGCTTGCCCAACGTGCAACAGGGCCCCCATCAGATTACGCACCATATGATGCAAAAATGCGTTAGCCCGAAATGTGAACAACAGGTAGTCACCACGCCGCAAGATATCAAGCGCATGCATGGTACGAATCGGGCTGGCGGCCTGGCACTCTGCCGAACGAAAGCTTGTGAAATCATGTTTGCCCAGCAACCGCCTGGCGGCATCAAGCATACGATCGTCATCAAGTGGATGATAAATCCAGCCAACGCGCTTGTGCATCAAAGGCGTGCGCACACGAGTATTGCGCACGATATATACATAAGTGCGGGACAAGGCAGAAAACCGCGCATGAAAGCTTTCAGAGACGGGTTGCGCCCATTGCACCGCAATGCCTTTGGGAAGCAGGGTGTTCAGCCCCCTCACCCAGGATTCTTCACGACGTACGGCAGTCGTATCCAGGTGAACGATCTGGGACAGTGCATGGACGCCCGCATCGGTGCGCCCTGCACATATTGTGGTAACAGGCTGGTCAAGAAATCGCGACAAACATGCTTCAAAGGCATCTTGCACCGTACGCGCGTCCGGCTGTTTTTGCCAGCCACGCCACGCTGACCCGTCATAGGTCAGGCTTAACGCCATACGAGGCATGGCGATCAGCGTTTAGGGGGGCGTGCCCCCCCTGCGGGTGGTTCTGTGAAATCAAAGTCAATCTGGTTGAGCTTTTCCTGGACCATGGCTTCGGTGATAACCCCATCTGTGCCATCATTACGTACGGTGTTCGCACGACGAAGCAACCACGCAATAATCAGTACGATTAACGCCAGGACGCCGGTAATTACACCCAGCGTATGCTCTTGCAACCATGACACAGTTTTATCTGCCTTTGAAGAAATTGAGTTGGTGGCGCCTTTTGCAGCACCAGCACCGGCGACAGCCGATGCGCTATCAGTACCCGCCGAACCGTCTGCGGTGCCAGTTGCGGCGGAACCCGAGCCGCTGCCATTGACTCCGGCACTCTCGGTACTCGGTGCATGGCCAGGCGCTGTGCCGGTTTCAGACGCGTGTTGCGCTTGACTGCCCGCCACCGCCGAAGAGGTGCTTCCAGTACCGTTGGAGCCCACGATGCCCGATGCGCTCTGCCCTGGGCCTGCCGCACCTGAGCCCGTTGCACCTGAGCCCGTTGCACCTGAGCCCGTTGCACCTGAGCCTGCTGAGCCCGAGCCTGCTGCGCCCGAGCCTGCTGCGCCCGAGCCTGCTGCGCCCGAGCCCGCTGCGCCTGAGCCCGCTGCGCCTGAGCCCGCTGCGCCTGAGCCCGCTGCGCCTGAGCCCGCTGCGCCTGAGCCCGCTGCGCCTGAGCCCGCTGCGCCTGAGCCCGCTGCGCCTGAGCCCGCTGCGCCTGAGCCTGCTGCGCCTGAGCCTGCTGCGCCTGAGCCCGCTGCGCCTGAGCCCGCTGCGCCTGAGCCTGCTGCGCCTGAGCCTGCTGCGCCTGAGCCTGCTGCGCCTGAGCCCGCTGCGCCTGAGCCCGCTGCGCCTGAGCCCGCTGCGCCTGAGCCTGCTGAGCCCGAGCCTGCTGCCGCTGAGCCTGAACCTGCTGAACCTGAGCCCGCTGCCGCTGAGCCTGAACCTGCTGAACCTGAGCCCGCTGCACTCGAGCCTGCCGCACCTGAGCCCGCTGAGCCTGAACCTGCTGAACCTGTCGCATCAGCGGCAGGCGTAGCGGCACCAGACACGCCCGTTCCCGTGTTATTGCCAGCGCCGACATTGCCTGGTACAGCACTACCTGCGCTTGTATTACCTGTTCCGGTGGCGTCGGCCGCGCCCTTGCCACCCGCACCGGCAACCCCGGCGCCCGTGGCGGCGTTGACCTGCCCTGATGCAAGGCCATTTTGACCAGCGCCGTCCTTACCAGCCTGTGTACCTGCCGAAGAGCCTGCGGATTGAGTTTGCTGTTCGGAAGCTCGAGCTGCACCTTGCGATGCGTTCGCTACATCCTGACCAGCCCCTGCGGAGCCTTGCCCAGCTGGTTGGGCCGACAGTGTGCTGCCAAGACTATGCGCGCCTTCGAGCACTAAATTGCCTGCAGCATCACCCTGGGCCTGAAGCGCTTTATTAAGATCACGTACATTGGCCTCGAGTTGTGAGAGGCGTGTACTTGATTCTTCGATACCTTTGCGTGCGGAAACAGCGTCGTCTGCGCGATCAGCTGCGGAGTCGGCACCACTGCCGTTGGCTCCGCCTGAAAGCCGCAACTGGTCGCGCGGCGCTTCGCCAACTACCTTCGGCACGACGGCACCGTCGGCACCCGTAGTTACCGCACCCGACGCAGCTGATGCCCCACCGGCGGCTGTAGCACTCGCAGCCGTACGCTGACTGTATAAGGCAAAGGCCTGTGCCTGCTCAACAAACAGGCGCCGGGCCTCACGGTCAGAGATGGCGGTAAGGGCTGCCATACTTGGCACTTTCAGTATGGCACCGGATTTGACCAGATTGAGATTGCCGTCGATATACGCCTTGGGATTGGCCCGCTGCAAGGCAATCATCATTTGGTAGACAGTGACACCAGGCACGGCATGACGCTGTGCAATGCTGAACATGGTGTCGCCCCACTTGACCCTTATTGATTTACCGATTTCAGCAGATTTGCCAGATCGGGAAACCCGAGCGCCCTGCCCAGCCTGGGCGGACCCGCCGTGCCCCACAGCCCCAGCCTGAGACCCTTGCGTCAGCATGCTGACCTGGAAACGCTGGCGCCCCGTAGCAGTAGTGACGTCGATCAACAGATCGGCGACCGGCTGATCGAATGCCTGTGCGGAGCGTATCTGGATGACTTTAGTGCCCGGCGCATAGCCGTCGACGATATGAAAACGCAAGCTGGAGGGATCAACTGGTGGCGTTAGCCCCGACTGAGCCCAGGCCTGCGCAGATGCGGACTGAACCGCCAGCGATCGTTGATCGTCGGCGGTAAGCTCACGTAACTGCACATCGATTTGAAGGGGCTGACCCAACACCGATACAAGGTGTGAATGCCCCAAACTAGCAGCATGTGTCACGGGAAAAGCCAGAGCCAGCACCAAAGCGCCGGCCAGAGGCCTGAATTTTAATACTGATGCTACAGGCGACGACGCAAAACGGTGCATAGGCTTGTCTTAGAGTTGACCCAGAGAAATGCGCAACATGCGGCGCAATGGTTCGGCAGCGCCCCAAAGCAGCTGGTCGCCGACGGTAAAGGCGCTGAGATACTCAGGGCCCATGGACATTTTACGTAGACGCCCCACCGGAATATCAAGCGTACCCGTAACCGCCACGGGAGTCAGCTGCTGCATGGATACCTCGCGCTCATTGGGTAACACCTTAGCCCACTTGGAGCCTTCGCGCAGAATGTCGGCCACCTCGTCGATGGGCACATCACGCTTGAGCTTGATGGTAAGTGCCTGACTATGGCTGCGCATGGCACCTATACGCACGCACAAACCATCAATAGGCGTAGCTGGCGTGCCAAAGGCCTCGCCTCTGCCCAGAATTTTATTGGTCTCGGCGCCGCCCTTCCATTCTTCGCGAGATACGCCGTCTCCCATGTCTTTGTCAATCCAGGGAATAAGACTGCCGGCCAGCGGCACACCGAAGTTCTCGGTGGGCAAACCTGACCCTTGTTGTGCCTTAAGCACGCCGCGATCGATTTCAAGAATGGCCGAAGCGGGGTCGTCGAGCAACGGCCTTACCGCTTCGTTAATAAGCCCAAACTGAGTGAGCAGTTCGCGCATATGACGCGCACCACCACCCGACGCAGCCTGATAGGTCATGCTGGTCATCCATTCAATCAAGTCTTGGTTGAACAGGCCTGCCAGCCCCATGAGCATGCAGCTTACCGTGCAGTTGCCGCCTACGAAGTTTTTGATACCGCGCGAGAGGGCGGCGTCAATAACCGGACGATTGACGGGATCAAGCACAATAATGGCATCATCGGCCATACGTAATGTGCTGGCCGCGTCGATCCAGATGCCATCCCAGCCAGCATTACGCAGCTTACCGTAAACGGCGCTGGTGTAATCGCCGCCTTGGGCGGTAAGAATAATGGGCAGCTTTTTGAGCGCGTCGATATCGTAGGCGTCTTGCAGCTTGCCTGCACCATCAGCCCACTCGGGCGCGTCGCCACCTGCATTGCTGGTGGAAAAAAACACCGGTTCAAATAGCGAAAAATCATTTTCGTCGCGCATGCGCTGCATGAGGACTGAGCCCACCATGCCACGCCACCCGACCAAACCTACAGCTTGAGTCATGAGAGTTACTCTGGTAATTGAAATCAGATCTGAAACATTATTCTAATGCCTTAAGCACTGCATCGCCCATTTCAGAGGTAGAAACTTTGGTTGAGCCCTCTTCAAAGATGTCCGCCGTGCGCAGACCTTTCTCCAGAACAGCCTGTACAGCTGCTTCTACACGGCATGCCTGTGCTTCTTCATTGAGCGAATAACGCAGCAACATGGCGGCCGATAAAATCGTTGCCAGCGGGTTGGCCATGTTTTTTCCAGCTATATCAGGCGCAGAACCATGGCTGGGCTCGTAAAGGCCCTGATTGGAAGCATTGAGCGATGCGGAAGGCAGCATTCCTATGGAACCAGTGAGCATGGCCGCTTCATCAGACAATATATCGCCAAACAAATTACCGGTAACAATAACGTCAAACTCTTTGGGTGCGCGCACCAACTGCATGGCCGCATTATCGACATACATATGTGAAAGCTCGACATCAGGGTACTCGGCAGCCACGCTAATGACGATGTCACGCCAGAACTGCGACGTTTCCAACACATTGGCCTTATCGACACTACACAGGCGCTTCTGACGCTTTTGTGCGGCCTGGAAGGCAACACGGGCAATTCGGCGCACTTCGGTTTCGGCATAATGCATGGTGTCAAAACCCTGGCGTTCGCCTTTGAAAGGCCCGTCTTCAGCAATTCGGCTGCCACGGGGCTGGCCAAAATAGATATCGCCAGTAAGTTCGCGCACAATCAAAATATCTAACCCAGACACAATCTCTGGCTTGAGCGACGAGGCATTGGCAAGCTGGGGGTACAAAATAGCCGGTCTGAAATTGGCGAACAGGCCCAAGGCTTTACGCAGACCCAAAATTGCCTGTTCAGGCCGTAACTCTCGGGCCAGGCTGTCGTATTTCCAGTCACCTACCGCGCCAAAAAGAATGGCGTTCGACGACTGAGCCAGCTCCAGCGTCGACGGTGGCAACGGGTGCCCGTGCAAGTCATAGGCAGTGCCACCCACAGGGGCCGTGGTCATCTCCAGATCAAGCCCCAGGGCTCCCAGCACTCGCTGGGCTTGTTCTGTAATTTCGGAGCCAATGCCGTCGCCCGGCAGTACTGCAATTTTGTATGTCATTGTATTTCCTAAGTATAAAAACTTATCTCGCAACGACCACGCCCCAGCATCACAATGCCGGTGCCCCGCTCGCGAGACACCGGCATAGGTACCGCAACACCGCCGTTAAGCGACATTAAAACTAAAGGGCGGGGCCGCCTGCAATCCATGGGTGACGAGCCAGCCGCTCTGCTTCGAAAGCACGGATCTTATCGGCTTTTTGCAATGTCAGCCCAATTTCATCAAGACCATTGAGCAGGCAATGTTTACGAAACGGCTCGACGTCAAAGGCCAGTTCGCTCCCGTCTTCTTTGACCACAACCTGGCGTTCAAGATCAATGAGCAACTGATAACCGACAAACGCTTTAGCTTCGTCGAAAAGACGAGCCACCTGAAGCTCAGGCAACACGATAGGAAGCAGCCCATTTTTGAAGCTGTTGTTAAAGAAAATATCTGCGTAGGAAGGCGCAATAATGGCACGAAAACCAAATTGCACCAGAGCCCATGGCGCATGCTCGCGGCTGGAGCCACAGCCAAAATTCTTGCGCGCCAACAATACTGAAGCGCCCTTGTAACGCGGCTGGTTCAGCACAAAGTCGGGGTTGACCGGACGCTTGCTGTTGTCCATGCCCGGCTCGCCGTGATCAAGATAACGCAGCTCATCAAACAGGTTTGGCCCAAAGCCAGTACGCTGAATAGATTTCAGAAACTGCTTGGGAATGATCAAGTCAGTGTCGACGTTTTCGCGGTCAAGCGGGGCGACCAGCCCTTTATGGGTAGTAAATGCTTGCATGACGGATCCTATGACAAATTGCGAACGTCGACAAAATGGCCAGCTATGGCGGCAGCGGCAGCCATAGCCGGGCTCACCAGATGCGTACGCCCACCTTGCCCTTGACGCCCTTCAAAGTTGCGGTTGGACGTTGACGCACAACGTTCGCCCGGCTCAAGCCGGTCTGCGTTCATGGCCAGACACATAGAGCACCCTGGCTCGCGCCACTCAAAACCTGCAGCAATAAAGATTTTATCCAGCCCTTCCTGCTCAGCCTGGGCCTTGACCAGCCCCGAGCCTGGCACCACCATGGCCAGCTTGACAGACGAAGCTACCCGACGACCACGGGCGACCGTGGCCGCCGCGCGCAAGTCTTCGATACGGGCATTGGTACAGGACCCGATAAACACTTTGTCAATCTTGATATCTGTAATGGGCATATTGGGTTTCAAGCCCATGTACTGCAGTGCACGCTCCATACCGTTGCGGCGAACATCATCTTTTTCCCGATCGGGATCAGGAACGCGGGCGTCAACCGGCAATACCATTTCAGGTGATGTGCCCCACGATACTTGTGGCACGATTTCACGCGCATCGATTTCAACCACGCGGTCAAACTTTGCACCCTCATCAGTATGCAGCGTGCGCCAGTACGCAACAGCCTGGTCCCACAATGCGCCAATCGGTGCATACGGGCGGCCTCGGAAATAATCAATGGTTTTCTGATCGACCGCGACCATCCCCGAGCGCGCACCCGCCTCAATGGCCATATTGCACACGGTCATGCGCCCTTCGACCGACAGCGCACGTATGGTGCTGCCCGCGAATTCGATGGCATGGCCGTTGCCTCCTGCCGTACCGATCTTGCCAATGACATAAAGCACCAGATCTTTGGCTGTACAGCCTATGGGCAATGCACCTTCGACCCGCACAAGCATGTTCTTGTTCTTTTTCATCAGCAAGGTCTGCGTGGCCAGCACATGCTCTACCTCAGACGTGCCAATGCCAAACGCCAGCGCGCCAAACGCGCCATGCGTGCTGGTATGTGAGTCTCCACAGACAACCGTCATACCGGGCAGCGTTGCGCCCTGCTCTGGCCCGATAATGTGAACAATGCCCTGGCGTCGGTCATTCATGCGATATTGGGTAATACCGTAATTTTCGCAGTTTTTGTCGAGCGTTTCGACCTGCAGACGCGACACTGGGTCAGTAATGCCTTCGTTGCGTGCCGTGGTGGGCACGTTGTGATCAGAAACCGCCAGGTTTGCGCTAATGCGCCAGGGCTTGCGGTCAGCCAGTTTCAGGCCTTCGAAAGCCTGGGGGCTGGTTACTTCGTGCAGCAGGTGCCGGTCTATATACAGCAGACAAGTTCCGTCTGACTCTTGATGCACGACGTGCGCGCTCCAGAGTTTGTCATATAAGGTTTGAGACATGATAGGTTCCCGAAAAACCAAAGGCAGGTTGAAAGACAAACGGGGACACCCCCCTTATTTGCCAAGCATGCGAACTATTATGCCAGTATCATTTCGCTGTACAAGACGAGCATTTATACTGGTATAAAAAGTAACAGCAACGCCGGCGTATCGTCGTTTCACCCTCCATAACGATGCGCGTCCAAAAATGGCCGCGACTGCGCGGATATTCGAGGCCCTGGTCCTGAAACCTGAAACCTGAAACCTGAAACCTGAAACCTGAAACCTGAAACCTGAACCTGAACCTGAACCTGAACCTGAACCTGAAACCTGAACCTGGAGCCTAGAACTGAATGCCTGGTTAAACAATCTGACAGCGGCTAAGCCTACCAAGACACCAGCTTGCCGGGATTGAAAATATTATTCGGGTCATAGGCATGCTTGATAAGCCGCATGAGGTTCAATCCCGCCTCACCATGCTCTTCTTTCAGAAATTCCATTTTATGTACGCCCACGCCATGCTCGCCTGAACACGTGCCATCCATCTGGATCGCACGGGTGACCAGACGCCGGTTTATATGCTCGGACTTTTGCCATTCATCTTCGCTATCCGGATCAATAAGCATTTGCACATGAAAATTACCGTCGCCCACGTGCCCGACTATCGTGTATGGAAAAGGCATTCCTTCAAGGTCTTCCGCAGTTTGCGTGACACATTCTGCAAGCCGCGAGATCGGCACGCACACGTCAGTGGCCACACTGCGTGAACCCGGACGTAACTGCAAGCCTGAATAATGCGAGTTATGGCGTGCGGTCCACAAGCGCGTGCGGTCTTCCGGGCGATCTGCCCACTCGAAATCCATCCCCCCATTATCCCGGGCGATCTCCTGAACAATTTCCGCCTGCTCCCGCACGCCCGTCTGACTGCCATGAAACTCAAACAGCAGCAACGGCGTTTCTTTCAGACCCAGCTTGCTGTAGCGATTGACGGCAGCTACCGCGCGCTCATCCATGAACTCAACCCGCGCAATCGCCACGCCGCTTTGCATGATTTCGATGACAGACTGCACAGCGGCGGTCAGTGAAGGAAAGTTGCAGATGGCTGCTGTGACCGCCTCAGGCTGGGGGTAGACGCGCACCGTGACTTCAACAATGATGCCCAACGTGCCCTCGCTGCCCACGAACAAGCGTGTTAGATCGTAGCCAGCTGAAGACTTCCGTGCCCGACTGCTTGTGCGTATTACATCACCCTCGGCCGTAACGACCTTTAGTGACACCACGTTCTCTCGCATGGTGCCATAACGCACTGCATTAGTACCCGAGGCGCGGGTGGCGGCCATGCCGCCTATGCTGGCATACGCCCCAGGGTCTATGGGAAAGAACAAACCAGTATGGCGAATTTCGTCATTTAACTGCGTGCGTATGACACCCGGCTCAACAGTAACGGTAAAGTCTTCGGCATTAATGGCCAGAACCTTGTTCATTTCTGAAAAATCCAGCGTAACCCCTCCTTCTATCGCCAAGATGTGGCCCTCAAGTGAAGAGCCAATACCAAACGGAATGATGGGCACCTTGTACTTATTACAAAGCCTGACGGCGGCAACCACGTCGTCGATATTGCGGGGAAAAATCACAGCGTCCGGCGGACAAACCGGATATGGCGACTCATCGGTGCCGTGGTGTTGTCGCACTGCATCCGAGGTGATGAATCGTTCACCAAATTGCGCCTGGAATGAAGTCAGACCTTCTTGCGACAAAGTTCGCCGGACAGATTGATTGATGAAAGAAACCATATGCATCCAATGCTTAAACTGATAAGAACCAGGGCGCACCGGCAGGCCGCCGTGTGCACGCCCTCGGTTGCCGCAACTTAGTGATTGTTGCGCGATTCACCGCGCTCCTCAATGATCCGGATATACCTGGTGGCTGCCTCCAGGCACCCCCCTGTTCCATGCTGGCCTACCATTGCGCGATAGATTTCTTCCCAGGGCGTCTGGTTTTTCAGCACTGGAGGAACCCAGGCGGCACGCCGTTGCGCCAGCTCTTCATCGGAAATTAATACGTCGACACGTCTGGTATTCAGGTCAATACGTATTTTGTCCCCCGTTTTGAGCAAGGCCAACCCACCCCCGACCGCAGCCTCCGGAGATACGTTCAGAATAGATGGGCTTGCCGATGTGCCACTCTGACGTCCGTCTCCCATGGTGGGCAGCGTATCTATACCGCGCGCCATTAATGCGGCTGGTGGCTGCATATTGACCACCTCCGCACCACCGGGGTAGCCAATAGGACCGGCATTTCGTATCACCAGAATGCTGTGTTCGTCTACGCCAAGATCTGGCTGCTCAATGCGCTCGTGATAGTCTTCGGGGCCTTCGAACACGATGGCTTTCAGATCCGCGACGTTGGGCCGGTCAGGCTCCGAAAGAAAGCGCTTGCGGAAGGCGTCGTCTATTACGCTGGTCTTGATCACCGCATTATCGAACATATTGCCGCTCAAGACGATATATCCCGCGTCGGCCTTGAGCGGATCCGCCCAGGCGCGGATGACTTCCCGATCAGGCGAAGGTACCGCCTGCAGGTTTTCCTTAATCGTCTTGCCGGTCACCGTCATGGCATCGCCATTCAACCTTCC
Organism: Pusillimonas sp. ANT_WB101; assembly: GCF_008369125.1. Lineage (NCBI taxonomy): Bacteria > Pseudomonadati > Pseudomonadota > Betaproteobacteria > Burkholderiales > Alcaligenaceae > Pusillimonas > Pusillimonas sp. ANT_WB101. The sequence continues at coordinate 1,694,197 of NZ_VOAY01000001.1, forward strand.
AGCTTGCAAAAGCTCATTCATGACCGCGGGCACGCCACCCGCACGATGAAATGCCTCACCAAGAAATCGGCCGGCTGGCTGACAGTCGACCAGCAAAGGCACTGACGGGCCAAGCCGCTGCCAATCGTCGAGCGTGTGATCCACACCCATATGGCGCGCAATCGCGATCATGTGAATGGGGCAATTAGAGGAGCCACCCAAGGCTGCTGCCGCGACGACGGCGTTCTCGAAAGCTGCCTTGGTCATGATGTCAGACGGGCAAAGATTCTCGTGCACCATGTCGACAATACGACGACCTGTTTCATAGGCCATCCAGCCTCGTTCGCGATGCGGCGCCGGAATCGCGGCGCAGCCAGGCAACGACATGCCCAGTGCTTCGGCAAGCGAATTCATGGACAAGGCAGTGCCCATGGTGTTGCAATGCCCGATGGATGGCGCCGACGAGGCCACATTATTCATGAACTCTTCATAATCGATCTCTCCGGAAGCCAAGCGCTTGCGGGCGTCCCAAATCACCGTACCCGAGCCAGCCAGCTTTCCACGCCACCAGCCGTCAAGCATAGGCCCGCCAGACAGAACGATTGCAGGAATATTAACCGTTGCGGCTGCCATTAAACAGGCAGGTGTGGTCTTATCGCAGCCCGTGGTCAGCACGACGCCGTCCAGGGGGTAACCATGCAAGATTTCGACCAGCCCAAGGTAGGCCAGGTTGCGATCCAGCGCCGCGGTAGGACGTTTGCCGGTTTCTTGTATGGGATGTACCGGAAACTCAAGGGGAATCCCTCCCATATCGCGTATGCCGTCGCGCACGCGGGTTGCGAGTTCTATATGGTGTCGATTGCATGGAGATAGGTCGGAGCCGGTCTGTGCAATGCCAATAATGGGTTTCCCAGACTGCAGCTCTTCACGTGTAATTCCATAATTCATGTAGCGCTCGATATACAGCGCCGTCATCCCCGGATCGGCGGGGTTATCAAACCATCTGCGACTGCGCAGCATGGGTTTTTCTGACTCGGACATGGCTTGCCACCCTTTTTAAACCATAAGCAAAGTGCAACGACCGTATACGGCGGTCGCTCAAACTGAAGAAGCGCCGACTTGGTCAAAAGCCGGCACGCAAGGCGGGCCTAGGGCACTATTGCCCCCAAGGCCGCAAAAGAATCAGGAATCGCTGGCCTTCTTGGCTGCTGCAAGAATCGCTTCAACCGTCTCAGGCCCAATATCCTTTTTCAGACCAGAAACAATAGGCTCGAGTTTTTCGCGGATAACTTCCTTTTGTGCGGTCGAAAATGTCGAAACCTTCACGCCGTGCTCCTTAAGAAAAGCCAGGGCGGCGACATTGCCTTCGCGGCTTTCCTTGCGCTGAAAAACCTGAGCGCTCTTGGCCGCTTCGTCGATCACCTGTTTCTCGTCAGCTGACAACCCGTCCCACCACTGTTTGGACGCCAGCAGTACAAAAGGCGTGTACACGTGATTGGAAATTGTCAGATAGGGCTGCACTTCGTAAAACTTGCTTGTCTGTATGGTGCTCAGCGGATTCTCCTGACCATCGACCGTCTTGGTTTCCAAGGCAGTAAAGAGCTCGGTAAACGGCATAGGAATAGCGTTAGCACCCAATCCGTTGAATACGCTCAAGGCAACCTGATTCTGCATCACACGCAGCTTGATACCGTCCAGATCGCTGGCCTTGCTGATCTCGTGCCGTGAGTTGGTGATGTTACGAAAGCCGTTTTCCCAGTACAACAGGCCGATCAGCCCTTTGGGGGGCAGCATGTCGAGCAATTTGCGGCCTTCGGGGCCATCAAGTACCGCATCGGCAACTTTCTCGTTGTCGAACAGAAAGGGCAGATCAAATACACCAAATTGCTTGACCAGACCAGCCAATGGAGCAGTCGATACAAACGTCATTTCCTGTGACCCGCCAATCAATGCGTTCTGCATCTGCTCGTCCGAACCAAGCGAGCCGTTGCCGTAGGTTTTTACTTTCATTTTGCCGTCACTGAGACGGCCAACTTCATCGGCAAAAAAACGCGTCGCCTTGCCCGTCGGACTTGTGTCAGCCAAACCATAGCCAAAACGTACAATGCGTGTCTTGATATCCTTGGCTACCGCATCATGGGCTACTAAGCCCATCGCCGCCACGGCTACCAGACCAAGCATCATGCCTTTCAGAGAAAAGGCCTTGTTTGTCATTCCTATCATGTCAGTCCATCCTTCAAGATTGCTACATTAGTAAAACCAGCGCAAAGGCGCCATGATGATTTCCGGAAAGATCACCATGAGCGAAATCAGCGCCGTGTACGCCAGTACATACGGCCATACGCCCTTAATGATGTCCTCCATCCGGACCCGAGCCACACTACAAACCACATTCAGTACTGTTCCCACCGGTGGCGTCAACAAGCCGGCGCAACCAACCATAATGAAAATTACGCCGAAATATGTCGGATCTATACCCGCCTTGGTAATCACTGGCATCAGCACCGGCGCCAGAATCAGGATCGTCGGGGTCAGATCCATGGCGGTACCAATCAAAGTAAGAAGGATGACTAGGCTGAACATCAGTAAAGTCGGCGAATCGATCAGTGGGCCAAGCATTTCAATGAGGGCTTCAGGCAGATCAGCTAGCGTAATCATGTAAGACGTCACCAGTGCAGCGGCCACCAGAAACATCACCACACTGGTCGTCATGGCCGCATTCACCAACAATGGAAACAGGCTCTTGATGCTGATTTCGCGATAAATCACCATACTGACAAACAAGGCATACACCGCTGCGACTGCCGCCGCTTCGGTAGGGGTGAATATCCCGCCACGCAGTCCGCCTATGATGATGACGGGTAAAAAAAGCGCCCAGACGGAGTCTCTGAATGCCTTGCTGCGCACTGACCACGGCTCTTTGGGTGAGGACTGCATGGTTTTGGAGCGTGAAGAGACCATGGCCCACACCCCTACCAGCGTCATACCCATTAACAATCCGGGAACTATGCCTGCCATAAACAGTTTGGTAACTGAGATATTGGCGGCAACACCGAAGATAATAAAGGAGATGGACGGCGGAATAATGGGAGCAATAATGCCGCCCGCGGCAATCAGGCCAGTTGCCTGATTCATATCATAGCCACGGCTGCGAAGCATAGGAACCAACATCGCGGCGAGCGCTGCGGCATCGGCAACCGCCGACCCCGACAGCGCGGCCAGCAGAACACTGGCCATGATGGCCACATAGCCCAAGCCGCCTCGGATATGCCCAACAAAAGAACTGGCCAAATGCACCATGCGCCGCGACATGCCACCTGCATTCATGATCTCGCCGGCCAGCATAAATAGCGGCACAGCCATCAGCGCGAAGTTGTCCGCGCCTGTCAGCAGATTCTGGGCGATGATCTGTGTATCGAAAAAATCAAGGTAGAACATTAGCCCAATCGCGCTGAGCAACAGCGAAAAAGCGATGGGCACACCGAACACCATGAATCCCAGAAGCGTACCTACAAAAATCAATACCGTCATGAACAAACGCCTGTTATTGGTTGGATCTAATCACTCGACTTCGTCGATACTGTCAACAGAGGTGCGGAATACCCTCACGTTTCCAGGCGAAGCTGGCGTGCGCACGGCAACATACAGATCAAGAATCGTCATCAACGCCATGGCCACCGCCGAAAAGAGCACGGCACCGCTGAATATCGCAATGGGAATACCTGCAACCGGTGTAATGGTGCTGAACCCAATGACCGTCTGCTTCGATCCACCATCGATAATCAACCACAACACCCAGAGAATCACCAATTGGCGAAGAATATGCACGACCTTCTGCATACCAGGAGACATGCGGCTTATCACCATGTTGATGGCCAAATGTTGTCGGGCACGAAATGCGAGGACAGCGCCCGAAAACGTCAGCCAGACAAAGCATATGCGCGCGACCTCTTCCGAAATATTGATGCCTGAATTGAACAGATAGCGCAAGACCACATTTCCGAAGACCAGCACCAGCATCAGTAAGAGGCTCAGCGCAATCACTATCGTCAGCACGGCGAAAAGATGATCCGCCAGTCTGGCAGCCAGTCTTTTGGAGTGCTTAGCAGATTCGTTCATATCTCATCCTGTTTGCGTATATCAATAGGTGGCCCGTCCGCCCGAAATATCGAAAACAGATCCCGTGCTGAACGAGCACTCTTCAGAAGCCAGCCAACAAACAAGCGCTGCAATCTCGTCAACGCGAACAAACCGGGCAAGCGGAATCTTTGAAAGCATGTAGTCGATATGTTGTTGCGTCATCGAGTCAAAGAGGTCTGTTTTTGCCACGGCGGGCGTCACGGCGTTGACGATCACCCCCTTGCCAGCGAGCTCTTTGCCCAGCGACTTGGTCAGGCCGATCAAGCCCGCCTTGGACGCACTGTAGTGCGACGCATTGGGGTTGCCCTCTTTGCCGGCCACCGATGCGATATTGACGATACGGCCATAGCCCTGCTCCAGCATGGGCGGGATGACGCTCCTGCACGTGTAATACGGTGCAATCAAGTTGACATCAATCACTTCTTTCCATGCGGTTGCATCAAGCTCCCAAGTGGGAGCATTACCGCCAGTAATGCCAGCGTTATTAACAAGAATGTCGATCTTTCGGTGATGCGCCAGCGTTTCACGAGCAGCCGCTTCTACAGCGGTCAGATCTGTCAAGTCAACCACATGCGCACTGACTGAGCCAGCGGCGCTAAGCTCGTGCTTGGCCTGCTGCATGCGGACTTCATCTCTGTCCCAAATTGCCACCGCACCGCCAGAGACCAGTATGCGTTGAGCGATGGCGTAGCCTATCCCTCGCGCGCCACCGGTGATCACAGCCACGCGGCCGTTCAAGTCAAGTTGGTTCATTTCATTTTCTCCCTGTTAACGGAAAATCCAAATCATATTTGCTGGCAAGCTCCCGCAATGCGGGCTGAAAAAACAGTGGTGCCCCAGCCCTCGGCTCCGCCAGCATGGCCATACTCGGTCAAGCCCACCAGTCAGCGCCTCGACAAGCAGTGCCAGTCCATATACTTTGCGACCGGTTGATAACCCTCCTCCCGGGAAAACGGTGCCACCAGGCGTATCAAGCAATACCCTAGGTTGCGTGGTCGAACTGCCCTGAGCGTCGATCAGCCATTCCTCATCGAATTGCTCGCCTTACTTTGCCATGCGATTACACCTGCCATTGGTCGTGACAGAGGTGAAATCTCGATGAGTGCCTGCAGCGTGTAAGGATGCGGCACCTTCAAGGCTGAATCTCCTGCTTCTGTGTTGTCATTCTGTATGCGCCCCGGCAAAGCGGAAAAATCCAGATTAAAAGGGCAAAAATCCCCAGCGTGCAGGCAATGGGTCGACTGAAGAACATAAGCAGATTCCCGTCGGCCTTGATCATCGAGAAAACAAAGTGTTCCTCAAGCATCCCTCCCAGCACAACACCGAGCACAGCCGGCGCAATCGGAAAACTGTTTTCTTCCATCAGATAAGCCAAGATGCCGACAGCCAGCATGACGATGACATCAAACACACTGTTATTGATCGCAAACGTACCGACGATGCAAAACAGAAGTATGAGTGGCATCAATATATTGCGCGGCACGTTCAACACCCTCCTGGCCAACTTCACTGCAAGGTAACCCAGAGGCAACATGATGATATTTGCCAGAATAAAAACCAGAAACACGGAATAAATTTCCACCGGGCTGTTCGTGAAAATCAGTGGGCCAGGTGCGAGATTCTTCATATAGAGCACACCTATCACTATGGCCGTGATGGAGTCTCCAGGAATCCCAAACACAAGCGCCGGTATCCAGGCTCCAGCCAGCGCAGAGTTGTTCGCCGCGCCAGCCTCAACGATGCCCTCGACATGACCGGTACCGAACTTTTCCGGTTCGCGCGAAAATCGCTTGCTCACGCCATAAGACATCCAGGCGGCTATATCGGCACCTGCTCCAGGCAATGCCCCGACAATGGTGCCCAGCACACTGCCTCGAACCACACTCTTGGGATACTTGCGCATCAGGCCCCACATGCCGGTAAACAAATTACCCACCTGCGTGGTGATCACCAGCTTTTTCTGCTCGGCGTCAGTGGCATAGCGCAACACCTCGGAGACCGCAAACATGCCGACCATCATAGGCAGTAGGGTCACGCCATTGAGCAAATCATCATTACCAAACGTAAATCGCGGAAAAGCAGCGGGGTTGTTCATGCCAACGCAGGCCAGAAAAAGCCCGATCAGCAGAGAAACAAATCCTCGCAGCGTACTCGCAGGCGAAATAAAAATTGCGCAGGACAGACCAAGTACCACCAGCCAAAAAAACTCGTACGATGAAAAATTGAGTGCCAGATCTGCCAGCATGGGCGCACAGGTAATCAGCACCAGTGTTCCAAACAAGCCACCTATGCATGAAAAAACGACACTAGCGCCAAGCGCCTGATTGGCCAGGCCCTTCTTGGTCATCGCATAGGCTTCGTCGGTGTATGCGGCTGATGAGGGCGTGCCGGGAATTCGCAACAGGCACCCCGGGATGTCACCCGAGGTAATGGCCATCGCCGTGGCGGTTACCATCATTGCCACGGCCGGGACGGGGTCCATGAAGAAAGTAATGGGTACCAACAGTGCAACGGCCATGGTGGCGCTCAGGCCCGGCACCGCCCCGACAAACAACCCGAAGATTGCCGCTAGCAGCACGACACCCAGAACAAAAGGCTCGGTGATTTGATCAAAGGCGGCAAAGAGATTGGCTAGGTCCATGTGTTTACCAGGCCATGGGTTCTAGCAGGCCCCAAGGCAAAGGCACCTTGAGAACGCTATAGAACATAACGTGAATGACCATGACGCTGACAAACGCCACCACGAATGTGCGCAACCAGGTTACGCCAAACACGCGGAACAGCACACATAGAATTATGAATGCACAAAGCAGAAATCCAAGTGTCGAGCCCAACTCAAAGTAAAACACCAACGATGCGGGTACTAGCAAAAAGCGCAGCACAGCACGCCGGTCCCTGAGCCAGGAAGCACGCACAAGGGAAGCCCGGCTTACGACGCGTTTGCGCATGCCTTGAACGACCAGCATTACAGCGCAGATGAATAAGCCGCTGGAGATCAAAACAGGAAACAGGCTGGCCCCGAAATGCTGACCAGGTATCACAGGAAATGTCAGGGCGACGGCAAATACAATTACAGAAAAAATTCCCAGCACAACCCCGATCAAGGTGTCATCGAATTTCACTGAAGGCTCGCAAAAAGGTATTTCGCGCGCCGGGCCTCAAGCACTGAACCCGCGCACACTTTTTCACAACGGCGACTCAGTTGGGCGCCGGACGTTCCATGCCTATCGCCGTAATAACCTCTCCAAAGTCATCCATGGATTTCTTCATGTAGGCGCCATACTCTGTACCGCTTGCATAGCCAATGCCAAAACCGCGCTTTTGCATGAAATCTTTGAATTCCTGGCTGTGATTTACCTTGTCGAGCGCGGCCTCCATCTTGCTGACTACGTCATCAGGCAAACCTTTGGGGCCGGCAATGCCACGCCAGACGCCAATTCTCCAGTCACTGCCTATGGATTCCTTCAGAGTGGGGACATCGGGATAGAGCGGTTCGCGCTTGTCGGCCATTACGGCCAGGGGCCGCGCCTTGCCGGCGTCTATCATTGACCGGGCCTCGGGTAACGATGTCGGAACAATATCAATGCCACCGGCCGCCAATTCCAGCATCGCCGGCGCTGCGCCGTTTGAAGGTATAAACGGCACACTGGCAGGATCCAGCTTCATGTTTTTCAACAAGCCGGCCAGGGCAATATGCCAGATACCCCCCTGCCCCGTGCCCGAAGCCTTAAGCTTGCCAGGGTTGGCCTTGATGGCATCCATCAGTTCACCCATAGTTTTGTATGGGGAATCAGCACTCACGGAAACGGCTGCTGGATCTACATTCATGAGAGCCAAAGGCGTGTAGTCAGCGGGTGTAAGCTTGGTCAGGCCCTGATGCCGCATCATGGCAATTTCGACGGTGAGCATGCCCAGGGTGTAGCCGTCTGGTTTGGCCTTCGCAATGGCGGCATGCCCCACCACCCCGTTACCTCCTGTGCGGTTTACGACATTGACGGGTTGACCCAACTCCTTTTCAAGCAAGGTGGCGATAATCCGTGCCGTCGCATCCGTTCCCCCGCCTGCACCCCATGCAACAATCATGGTGATGGGCCGTTCCGGCCAAGCTGCGTGAGCGGTGCCGACCACGACACTCGCACATAATGTCAGGCTCAGTGTTATCAATCGCTTTGATTTCATTTGTCTCCGTCCTCTTTCTAGTTATTGGGACATCATCATTGACTTCACTCGGCCTAGTGCATCTACTTGGTGTCGAATATTTTTATGAGTGAAAACAATTTTCTTGTTAATGCTGAATATCGTAAGGCAGTAGCAGAGGCCAATCAATCAAAAATATCGTTTTTTATCTAAGGGATTTCCCTGCACACATCGGTGCAAAAGAAGTGGATAATCCAATTATTAATTTTTATATGTAAAAACAACATGACCTCACCGTCCTCTAATCGCTACAGTGCACCCGCTCTGGAGAAAGGCCTCGATATTTTGGAAGCCCTTGCCCAGAACGAAGACGGCTATACCCTAAATGAATTGAGCAAGACGCTGGGACGAAACGTTAACGAGATTTTCCGCATGGTCGTAACATTGCAGCACCGCGGGTATATCCAACAAGCCGAGCCAGACGACCGCTACTCATTGAGCATGAAACTCTTTCAACTTGCCCACTGCCAGCAGCCGATCAAATCACTCGTGCAAGCCGCTTTGCCACTTTTGAAAGAACTGGCGGAGCGCTCGCGTCAGTCATGTCATCTGTCTCTATTTCGTAGCGGTCGTATGGTCATCGTCGCTCAGGTCGACAGCCCGGAGCGATGGTCCTTTGGCTTGAAAGTGGGTGAGGCCATGGGGCTTACTGACACGTCGTCCGGCCATGTAATACTCGCCTACCAGGACGAGATCGAGCGCACACGCATGCTAAGTAGTCACATTAAGGTCGAAGGCGAACTTCAAATGGACCCAGGTGAGCTTTTTTCAATCTTGAGGGAAGTGCGCAATAACGGCCATGCTTGCATGCCCAGCATACAGATCGGCGGAATCACAAATATCGCCTTCCCTGTTTTCAGCAATGGAGGCCGTGTGGCTGCGGCCATTAACGTGCCGCATATCGCCCGGGTAGACGGCACGCCGCGACCAAATATTGATCAGATCAAGGAGATCATGTCAAATATCTCGCTGCGCCTGTCGATGCGCATCGGATATAACCCCGGCGCAACCGACGACGACACCCAGGCATAGGTGAGATAAACCGGACGCCATCCCGTTTATCTCACCCTAGCTTACTTTTTGTACAAAGGCAGAACCTTGTTTGCCGCCTCTGTCAGGTCGGCGATGCGATTGGCCGCCGATGGATGGGTAGACAAAAACTCGGGCTGCTGACTACCGCCGCCAAGCGCTCCCATCTTCTGCCAGAGCGTGACTGCAGCGCGTGGATCGTACCCCGCTCTGGCCGCAAGCTCGACACCAATACGGTCGGCTTCGGCCTCATGCGTACGGCTGTTGGGCAAGGTGAACATAACTTGCGACAGTGCGCCGCCCAAATCGCCCGTAGCGGTCGATCCGGTTACAGCAGACAACACCGACAAACCCATATTGGTGACCATTTGCTGGGAAACCTGTTCACGAGCATGTTCACGCAGCGCATGTGCCATCTCGTGTCCGATAACCGCAGCCAACTCATCGTCCGTAGGTTTGATCTGATTGATCAGGCCGGTATACACCGCGATTTTGCCGCCGGGCATGCACCACGCGTTTACCTCGTCGGAGTTCAACACATGGACTTGCCAGTCCCAGTTAGCCGCATCAGGGCGAAACACACCGACCTGAGCGATCAACTTGTTTGCTATGGCCTGCACACGCTTGGTCTGCGCAGCATTTACATCAAGCGCCCCCTGCGTCTTGGCCTTGGAAAGCAGGCTGGAATACTGCTGTGCCGCTTCTTGCTGCAAGGCCTGCTCGGACACCAGGCCCGACATATATTGCTTGCGATCTACGCCCACGGCCCCCGAACTCGTTGTATCGACCGCTGCGCAGCCGCCCAGTGCAGTTGCAGCTGACACCAGCCCTACCATAAGCGTACGACGTACCAGTAGCATATTTTTTTGCATAAAACTCTCCTGTTTTTTACAACTCTCTGTACCTAGACGCCACACTGGGCACGGTTACGCAGTGCATGATCAGCCAACACCAGTGCGAGCAGCGCCTCAGCGATAGGCGTGGCCCGAATCCCGACACATGGGTCATGACGCCCCAGGGTTTGAACCTTTACCGACTCGCCCGCACGATTAATAGACTGACGCTCTACACGTATGCTGGAGGTCGGCTTGATGGCGATGGACACCGTAATCGGCTGGCCTGAAGAAATACCACCCAGCACACCACCTGCATGATTTGTAAGAAAGCCGTTGGGGGTGATCTCATCGCCATGCGCAGAACCACGCTGAGTGATGCTATCAAACCCTGCGCCGATGGAAACGCCTTTTACCGCGTTCAGGCCCATCATGGCGTGGGCAATATCAGCATCAAGCCGATCGTAAAGCGGTTCGCCCCACCCTGCAGGCAGATTCTCGGCCACCACCTCAATACGCGCGCCTATCGAATCACCGTCACGCCGAAGCTGGTCCATATAGGCCTCAAGCTCGGGAACAATTTTCTCGTTGGGCGCATAAAACGGGTTATTGGCGACATGATCCCAGGACTGAAAAGGGATGACAACAGGCCCCAACTGGCTCATGTAGCCGCGTATGCGTACGCCATGTGTCTGCAGCAACCATTTTTTGGCGATGGCACCTGCGGCGACGGTGGGCGCCGTAAGCCGTGCCGATGACCGCCCGCCACCACGCGGATCACGCTCTCCATATTTTTGGGTATAGGTAAAGTCAGCGTGGCCAGGCCGAAAGGTATCAACAATATTGCTGTAATCCTTGCTGCGGGCGTCGGTATTGCGTATGAGCAGCCCGATAGGCGTACCCGTGGTCAGCCCCTGGTAAACCCCAGACAGTATCTCGACCTGATCTGGCTCTTGGCGCTGGGTGACGTGGCGCGAGGTACCCGGACGGCGACGGTCGAGCTCGGCCTGGATATCGCTTTCATCCAACGGCAACCCTGGAGGGCAGCCGTCAACAATGGCGCCGATTGCGGGCCCGTGGGACTCGCCGAAATTGGTGACACAAAACAGTTTGCCTAATGTATTGCCGGACATAATTTTCTTCTTCTACCTGATCTAGTGGTACTGATTTTATCTGACACGCAAAACGATGTTATGACGAGCAGCTGACTGCCAATGAGTCTGCCCACTGAGGTGGTTCAGCCGCATAAGCCTCGTAACCGGCGCGTGGGGTATAGGGATCACGCAACAGCATCAGCAGGGTTTCAATTTCACTTGCATCACCTGCTGAGGCAGCGCGAATAGCGCCTTCGGCCAGATGGTTACGCAGTATATAAAGCGGGTTGGCACGGTTCATGCGCTTGATACGGCCAGCCTCATCGCCCTGAGCACCGCCGGCAAGGCGATCGACGCCCAGGCGCTCCAGATACTGGTTTAACCACGCGCGGGCCTCTTCGCCATCGGCAAATCGCTGCACAAAACCCTCGGGATCGGCTGGGGCCTCAGCCAGGGATCTAAAGCTCAGTGTGAAGTCAGCTTTTTGCGTATGCAGCAGTTGCCACCAGTCATCCACCAGCTTGTCGTCGTTATCACGCCAACTGGCCAGACCCAGCTTACGGCACAGATTAGCCCTATAGCGATCCATAAACGCAGACTCATAGTGACGAAGGGCAGTCTTCATAGCCTCTGCATCAACGCCCAGGCTCAGCATTGGGCTGGCCAGGCGGTATAGATTCCAGTGGGCAACCGAAGGCTGGGCATTCCACGCATAACGGCCCTGGGTATCGCTGTGGTTGCACACATGATTAACCTGAAATGCATCCATAAACCCGTACGGGCCGTAATCGATGGTAAGACCCAATATCGACATGTTGTCAGTATTCATTACGCCATGACAAAACCCGACAGTCTGCCAGTCGGCCATCAAGTGGGCGGTGCGCACGGCAACAGCCTGCATGAACCGCAGTATAGTGCCTTCTTCACCGCTGGCCTCGCCCGATGGCGCTTCACGACACTCGGGATAGTGACGATCGACCACATAATTAAGCAGCACACGCAGATTTTCGGGCGAACCGTACCATTGCTCAAATGAGCCAAAACGCACGAAACTGGGCGACACTCGCGCAACGACAGCGGCGGTTTCAACGGTTTCGCGATAAACCGGATCGTCAGCAACAACCAAGGCCAATGCACGTGTTGTCGGAATGCCAAGACCAGCCATGGCTTCGCTGGCCAGGTACTCACGTACAGAAGAACGCAAAACCGCCCTTCCATCGCCCATGCGCGAATAAGGCGTGCGGCCTGACCCTTTAAGCTGCAACTCCCAGTTGCCGGAAGCGCTTACTACTTCACCCAGCAAATGTGCTCGCCCGTCACCCAGTTGGCCCGCCCAGACACCAAACTGATGACCACTGTATACCGCAGCCAGACTTTGCCCACCTGGTAACGGCGTATTGCCAGAAACTACGTCAAGAAATTCGGGTTTGGCCAGAGCCTCTGCGGACAACCCGAGCAAGTGGCCCACCTCGGGGTTGGCGTGCAACAGACGGGGGTTGTTGAGTGGCTGTGGCACCAATCGCGTATAAAAGGAGGACGGCAGATCTGCATACGAATTGACGACTTCAAGCCCAGCAAACGTATCAGTCATGGCGACACCTTACGCGCCCGTGCCGCACGCTTGGCGGGACGCAGATAAAATATGGCACAACAGTAAAACACCAGAGACAATACGACCTCCACGCCGCCCATAGCCGCAGACAAAGGTGATGGATCAGACCACGCCCTAACTACGCCCTCGACGAAATAAAGCAGCACCAGCATGGACGCCCACTGCAAGGTATACAGGTTGCCACGCAGCACGCCGCGCAGAGGCAACAACAAGGGCAACGCCTTAAGCGCGAGCAATGAGCCACCGGGGCGCAGAGGCGCAATGCGCATCTCCCAAAGCAGGCAGAGAACAATGAGCGCAATCAGTGACGCCGAGGCGCCATATCGCAAAACGGGATTCAATTGTGTAGTCATACTGGTATTATCACTCGAAAGCGACACCGCTTGCCCACGATGATGCTTATGGTTATGAAAAGGTTTCAGCTTAGATGACGGCCAATACTACAATCAAGACAGCCAGCAAAACGCCTGACTCACAGACCCCGAACAACCGCCCTTCACCGCAAGAAGTGGCTGCACGGCCCGACCCTGAGGTACCAACCCGATCTCCGCACCGCAACGCAATGAAAATCGTGCGTTTCGTGTTGCAACGCGCTGGCGAAAAACAACTCACACAAGTCGCCTCCAGCCTCACCTTTACGACGGTGCTAAGTCTTGTGCCTCTACTGGCCGTGGTACTGGCGCTGTTCACTGCGTTTCCGTTGTTTGGCGAATTCCGCGCGGCGCTCGAAAGCTTTCTGACGAGCAATCTCATGCCGGCCGCAGTATCCGAAAACGTCATGATGTACCTGAACCAATTTGCCGCCAAAGCTTCGGGGCTCACTGCAGCCGGCAGCTTGTTTCTTATTGTCACGTCTGTTTCACTGATCATGACTGTGGACGAGGCACTCAATAATATCTGGAAGGTCGAGCACCAGCGGCCCATGGGTCAACGTATGCTGGTTTACTGGGCCATTATTTCGCTCGGGCCCATTCTTACCGGCGCCAGCCTCTGGGCCAGCGCCACTGTGGCGCGTGAGTCACTCGGTCACGTCAACGAATTATCAGACGCACTGGGTGTAGTGCTGTCGCTGGTGCCGCTGATCGCTACGGGCCTGGGGTTTACTGTTCTGTTCACCATGGTGCCCAACCGCAAAGTACTGTGGCGTGACGCCTTGATAGGCGGCATCTGTACAGCGCTTGTACTCGAATTGATGCGCATGGGGTTTGCCTTTTATTTAGCGCGTTTCCCTTCGTATACCGTGATCTATGGCGCGTTCGCCACCCTGCCTATTTTCCTGCTCTGGATCTACCTGTCATGGCTGGTGATTTTGCTGGGCGCAACCCTGGCCGCCATTTTGCCGTCTTTGCGGCAGCGACGTTGGGCATTGCAACACTTCCCAGGCGATAAATTTATAGATGCTCTGCACGTACTGCATGCACTCTGGAAGGCCCAACGAACAGCGACACCCGGGCGCAGTACGTCATTTCTACGTGAGCACCTGCATCTGCATGACGACGAACTCAGTCTTGTATTGAAAGAGTTGAAAGAGCTTGGTTACGTGGTTGACACCGAAAATGACGCAGGCGTGTTATGGGTACTGTCATGTGACCAGCGCGAAACCGACATCGGCCGCTTGCTCGACGCCATGGTCATTGATCGCAGCCAGCCTGGCCTTTATCAAAACCCGGCGTTGCTCGAAGCCATATCCACGTCAGTTGCAGGTGAAGCCGTACGGCTGGAAACCCTTTTCGAGACGGGCACGGCACTATCAGAAAACCCCGTATTGGTGCACAATACAAAAATAAAGCTGCAGAATCACAGCGAGGAGGGAAATCATGCTGAGAGTCAGTGAAATTTTACGCGTGAAAGGCAACACGCTGTACACCGCCACGCCTGACACGTCCATCCTTCAGGCGCTGCAAACCATGAGTGAGCAAGATATCGGTTCGCTGGTCATTATGGAACACGGCCAGCTTGCTGGCATGCTTACCTTTCGCGAACTTATCCGCCATTTGCATGCCAACGACGGCAATACAGGCTCGCATAGCGTTCGCAGCATTATGGATGACGCACCGGTCAGTGTTTCGCCTAATACAGGCTTTGAAGAGGTGCAGCGGCTTATGCTCGACAAGCATGCCCGCTATATGCCAGTTATGGATGGCCCTACGCTTATGGGCGTCGTGTCATTTTATGACATGGCACAGGCCATCGTATCCGCCCAGCAGTTTGAAAACAACATGCTCAAGGCGTATATTCGCGACTGGCCATCAGACAGCGAATCCGCTCAAGGCTGACAACGATCGCGCCCTGCAGCTCATGCCAGGGGCGCATAAACCAGCCCAGCCTACCCATTTACGCTGGCGGGGCTACACGTTGTTGCAAATCTTCCCATGCCCGCCCTATCAGGCGGGCATCGTTTTTATTCAGCAACGACTGATCCGAGAGGGTGCGTCGCCACTGGCGCGCTCCCGCCCTGCCCGTCATCCAGCCCAGCATGGCCCGCGTTATCATTCGCAGCGGCACGCCCTGCCCGTGCTGGCTCTCGGCGTAGGCCATCATCGCCTCCACCACCTCGTCCGGCGTCAAACTCGAAGGTTCACCGACAAGCTGCGAAATCTCGGACAAAACGCCAGGCTGATGCCAGGCAGCACGACCCAACATAACGCCATCAAACTCGCTCAGAAGCATCTTCGATTGCTCGGCTTCAGTTATGCCCCCGTTTAGCACAAAAACACTGTCAGGAAAGTCGGCCTTGAGTTGGCGGGCTGCATCGTAGCGCAAAGGAGGGATCTGCCGGTTGTCTTTGGGCGATAGCCCCTTGAGCACCGCATTACGCGCATGCACGACAAATACACGACAGCCTGCATGATGAAGCGTTCCGACAAAATCGCGCACAAAACCGTATGAATCATCGTAGTCCAGCCCAAGCCTGTGCTTTACCGTTACCGGAACCGACACAGCATCTTGCATGGCTTTTACGCAATCAGCCACCAGACCGGGCTCTGCCATGAGGCATGCACCAAACGCGCCGCGCTGCACCCGTTCTGATGGACAGCCACAATTAAGATTTATCTCGTCATAGCCCCACTGCTGGCCCAGACGCGCCGAACGCGCCAGCGCGTCAGGCTCACTACCGCCCAACTGCAGAGCCACCGGGTGCTCGGCCACGTCAAAATCCAGATGGCGCGACACATCCCCGTGCATCAACGCACCTGTGGTGATCATTTCAGTATAGAGGCGCGCACTCGGCGCTAACAGGCGATGGAAGAAACGGCAATGCCGGTCAGTTACGTCTATCATGGGCGCGACGCACAGGCGCCAGCCAGAGAGGCTGGGGGAAACTACAGGCGATAAAGAATCAGTCACGTGAAGAAACACTAATCAGAAGCAGACACTATTGTCGGGCATTTTAAGATTTGCCGTTGTATAACGCGGACACCGGGGCTGTGGCATTAGGTGCCGCGACGAGAATTGAGCTGCCATATTGTGAGTCACGAAGACGCGATACGGCAGTGTTTGTTGCCTGTCGCAGCCTTGCGCCTGGCAGCACACCTTCATAGAACCGTGGCACGCCAAGCAGGGACGGCCTTGATCGACTAAAATCAAGTGCCCGTACTAGCGGGCCTTTTTTTAGCCCTGTTTTTTTCCAGAGTTTACCGCCCCATGGCCGTTTTCACCCCCGTCAGCGACAGCGACGCGCGCGAGCTTCTAACCCGCTACACTCTTGGCGACCTTGTTTCTTTACGAGGTATAACCGCCGGGATAGAAAACACCAATTATTTTCTTAACACCACCACGGGCGAATATGTGCTGACCGTGTTTGAGGTGTTAACGTTCGAACAGCTGCCATTTTATATCGAACTCATGCACCATCTGGCGACAGGCGGCGTACCTGTGCCCCACCCTCAGGCATTGCGCGATGGCAGTCTGCTAACCAGACTGCACGGCAAACCCTGCGCCATCGTGTCAAAACTGTCTGGTGGGTACGAGGCATCACCCAGTGCAGCACACTGCGCGCTTGCAGGTGCCACCCTGGCCCAGGCTCACCTCATGGGGCGCAATTTTAAGCTTGAACAACCCAATCTGCGTGGTTTGTCATGGTGGCAGGAAACCATACCAAAGGTATTGCCGTTTCTAAGCAAACACCAGGCCGAGATGATCCTGCAGACGCTTGATGAACAGACTCGGTTCGCCGCAACGCCTCTGTATCAAGCCCTGCCACGCGGCCCCGCTCACTGTGACCTGTTCCGCGATAACGTACTGTTTGACGGTACGTTCGACATGCCACGTATGGGCGGCATCATTGATTTTTATTTTGCAGGTTGCGACGCCTGGCTGTTCGACGTGGCAGTTAGCGTCAATGATTGGTGTATAGATCGTGCCACCGGTGTTTTTGACACCGAGCGTCTAAGTGCCTGGCTCACTGCCTACGCGGGCATACGCCCCTTTACCGACGAAGAAAAACTCGCATGGCCCTCGCTTTTGCAAGCCGCCGCATTACGATTCTGGGTATCCCGCCTGTACGATTACTATCTGCCTCGTCCGGCGCAAACTCTCAAACCCCACGACCCGCGACATTTCGAACGCATTCTCCAGGAGCGGCGCTCGACGCCTGCTCCTGCACTTTAGATTAGGCTCATCATGCAAGCTGCAACCTTGCCTCTTTCTGCAGGCTGGCGCTGGATACTAGACGGTTTCACTATTTTCAGAAGCCAGCCCATGGCCATGTTTTTCTGGAGCCTGGTCACGGGCTTTCTGATCACGGTCAGCTACCTCATCCCGATTATCGGCCAGATGGCGCTGATTGCCATTACGCCCATGCTCACATTTATTACGCTTTGTGCCTGCCGTACCATTGTCGCAGGCAAGCCCATGCAGCTACCCATGTGGCTTGCGCCACTACGCGCCATGGACACCCGCAAGGCTTTACTTGGCTTGGGCCTGGCCTATCTCGCATTTTGTATCGCGGCCGGTTTTCTAGCCACACTGCCATTCATGGACACACTTTCAAGCGCCATTAACAGCGAAGGGGTTATCAACGAACACGCATTATTTCAGGCCATGCGCGGGCCCTTTATTGCCTTTGGCCTGCTGTATGTCGTTATTTCAGCGCTGTTCTGGCACGCACCCGCGCTAATCGGCTGGCACGGCATAAAAATGTCGCAGGCCCTGTTCTATTCGATGGTGGCATGCTGGCGCAATAAATGGCCTTTTCTGGCGTACGGTACGGCCTGGGCCGCCATTTTCTTTGCCATCCAGATGGCAGGCACCCTGATTAGTGGCATGGGGCTCTCACCGGGCGCTGTACAAATAATGCTGACGCCGGTCAACATCATTGTGGCAGCAGTCTTATATTGCAGTTTTTACCCTGCTTACATTAGCGTGTTCGGCGCCAATTACCCTGCTGATCGCTAGTTTTGGGTCTGTGCAGGCGTCACCGCGCGAGGCTGATGGCGTTGGTGTTCAACGTTTGATGCTTGATGCCCGGTGATCGATGTTTGAGATTCCGTATTGGGTATTGGATATTCGGTGTTCGGTGTTCGGTGTTCGGTGTTCAAGATATGGTAGATGTTGCCTCACGCACAGCATGGGCAACGTCGATTGCATAATCAGCATTGGTTGCGCAATAACCCGCTGGCAGTTCAACCACTCCGTTCGCCCGCACGCAGATGGCAACCCGCCAAGGCGGTAACGCATCAATGCGCCTTAACACATGGCCGTATCGGTCAACAAACAACACATCAATTGTATAAGCCATGCCAAACGTGTGGATGCTGCGACAACCTGGCAGATAAAGCCCGGTATGTGCATCAAGGCGTGGACGGCCAAGCAAACCGAACAAGCGTGTAAAAAATGAACGAGCAGACAGCAGTTTCATGAGCGACTAGAACCCCGCATCCAGAAGCCTGGAAACCACCGGAAACGCAATAATGATGAATGTGCCCGGAAACACACAAAACACCAGCGGGAAAAGCAGCTTTACCGGTGCCTCCATGGCTTTCTTCTCTGCACGCAAAAAGCGTTCAGCGCGTTGCTGATCTGCCTGAGCTCGCAAAAGCGGCGCCAGGTTCATGCCCATGCGCCCCGCCTGCTCGACAACAGTCACAAAAGCACGCACAGGTGCCAGATCTGTACGTATTGCCATCTGCGCCAAGGCGTGCTCCCGCGTCACACCGGCACGAACGTCGGCCAGTACATGTCGCAACTCGGCACGCAGTGGCCCATCGGGCCCGTGGAGTGCCGCCTGTTGCAAGGCACCTTGAAGATTTAACCCTGCCTCGACACACAAAACGGTCATATCGAGCATAAAAGGAAACTCTCGTAAAATATGCGCCTGACGCTGCCGCCCGCGCTCACGCACGCGCTGTAACGGAAGCCATGCGCACGGTATTGCCATCGCCATACTAAACCCGAGCGCATGGCCCGTTGGCACCTGCACAAAACCATAAAGCACCGTGGCACACATGGCCCAAGCAAGCCCCGCAGACACGCATTGCAGCGCAACGATATGCCGACACTTCCAGATCGGATCAAGGCCGGCCAACTCAATCTGTTTGCTCAGATACTGGCGCATGGCAGCAGGAATGAATGGATCACACGCCCGCCCCAGCACCTGTAGCCACGGCCACGCCATGGCCAACACGCGTCGTTGAGGCGTCGGGCCTGCCACAGTTTGCAGCGCCCATGGTCTTGCCACAAACCATACAGCCAGAAACAGCGACAGGCCGGCCATGATCCAACTGATAGCAAATAACATAATGGACACTTTATATCTGGATAGTGACAATACGACGCACAAGCAATATGCCCACTGTTTCAAGCACCACAATGACGGCCAGTGCTGCCCAACCGATGGGGGTGGCCCATAGCCGCTGCATGGCGTCGGGATCGAGATAATGCAAAACCATGGCCAAAACAGGTGGCATGGCGGCCATGAGCCATGCCTGCAGACGCCCTTGGGAAGTCAATGCCTGGACTCGTGCCTGCATATGCAAGCGCGCTCTAAGCGTAGCCGCCATACCATCCAGTGTGGCAGCAAGGCTGCCACCACTTCGCGTAGCAATCTTGAGCGCCGACACTACAAGGCGTGCCCCTTCAACAGGCATACGCAACAACAGACTGTCGAGGCCTTGGTCCAGCGGTACACCGAGCCGTTGTTGTCGCAAAAGCAAACCAAATTCTTGCCTAAGTGGCTGCGGTGACTGCGGCACCAGCGAACTCAACGCTGCCTGTAAGCCGGCACCCGCCCTGAGCGCCGCCGCCAGTGCCATGAGTAGATCAGGTAGCTGCATTTCAAAACGCGACCATCGCCGCCGACGTGCAGATCGCAAGCCGTAGCGCGGCACTGCCAGCATCACTAGCGCCATCGCTGCGGCGATCCATATGGCGCCCGTCAGCATGTACGCCACCAATCCTGCCGCCGTACAAAGTACAAGATTGGCTATCCAAAGCCTACCCGGATCAGGGAAGAGAAAAAGATCTTCCATGCCACCTGCGATATAAGTGTCAAAACGCTGACGGTATCGGAGGTAGGCCCGGGCCAAACAATGCAGCAACAGCCAGCCACTGGCGGCGACTGCGATTGCACTAGCCAGAACAAACAGCACGATCATATAAACCTCTTCAAGAAGGGCTGTCCGTCCAGGCAGGCATAAAACGGCTTTCAAACATAGATACAGATAAAGAAGCGTGACCGTCGCTGCTTCGAAAGCATTCGGGCACTACCCCGCAGCCTTCAAAACCAGGAGGCGGGCCCGGCCTGAAACGGAATACTTCCTGGGTCTGGATTCGTCCGCTCTCCATGCCAGTAACTTCAACAATAGAGGTGACCAGACGCCGGCCTTCACCCAGTCGGGACTGCTGCACAATAAAATCGATACTGGCCGAGATGTGCTCACGAACCGCAGACAACGGCAAACTCATACCCGCCATCAAGACCATGGTTTCCAGCCTCGCCAACGCATCACGTGGGCTATTGGCATGCAGCGTGGTTAGTGAGCCCTCATGCCCGGTGTTCATCGCAGCAAGCATGTCAAACGCTTCTTCACCACGACACTCTCCGATTACGATACGGTCAGGGCGCATGCGCAATGCGTTACGAACCAGATCACGGATCTTCACCTGCCCACGCCCTTCGGTGTTGGCAGGCCTGGCCTCGAGGGCCACCAGATGCGGATGTTCCAGACGCAACTCGGCTGCGTCCTCAATGGTAATAACACGTTCGCCATCGGCAATGCAGTTGGATAAAATATTGAGTAATGTAGTCTTGCCAGAGCCCGTGCCACCGGACACAACGATATTTTTGCGTGCACGAACGCAGGCAGCAAGAAACATGCTCATGTCAGCACTGAGCGAGCCCGCGCTGACCAGATCTTGCATGCTCAACCGTCGATCGGGAAACTTTCTTATCGTGAGGCTGTTACCGCGCAAGGCAATCGGCGCGATGACTGCATTGACGCGCGAACCATCGGGCAAGCGTGCGTCAACCATGGGCGAGCTCTCGTCAATGCGTCTGCCCAAGGGTGCCACAATACGCTCCATTACTTCACGCACGGCCTGCTCACTACTGAAACACGCTGGATGACGGCGCAACCGCCCCTCCACTTCGATAAACAGCTCATCATGGCGCTTCACCATAATCTCACTGACACGGTGATCGGCAAGCAAGGCCTCGAGGGGCCCCAGGCCAACGGCTTCGTTGACAACTTCGTCCAGCAGCCGGGCTCGATCTGCCCAGATTGGCAGCAACGTATCGCCCTCGATAATCTGATGCAAGACAGTGCTCGCCTCAGCGCGCAAAGCGGCATCACTAAGGCTGGACACATCGCGACGACGCAGGTCAAGCGCCTCAAGCAGCTGCCCATGCAGGCGCCGCCGGTGCAGCGCCATGGCTGCAGCCATGGCCTCGCGTTCAGGCGAGACCTGATGCCCATCGCTCGACGTCATGCACATACGTTGCGTGATCAGATGGCTTTCATTCGCGGCACCATTAATGCTTTGATGCGTGCCACCCTCTGCGCCCGAAATTGGCTTCTGCGTATGCACACACAGTTCCGCCAAATCTGGTAAAGCAGAAGGAGCATGACCAGACATCGTTAATTGCTGGCTATTACCGACAAGCGTATCTGCAGCAAGCTCTGCCGACATGGTGCAGGCCTGCTGACCCCATGAGGGCGAGACCTGTTCTTCGACAGCATGAATCCGCAGCAAGTAGGGACCAATCATAATTTCGTCGCCAGGCTGCAGCGGCCCATAATCTGCTACATGCTGGTCATTAACAAACGTACCGATCAACGTACCGGTGTCGACAATAAACATACCGGCAGCCCTAAGCTCAATACGTGCATGCCGTCGCGCGACTCTCCAGGATTTCAATGTAAGCCCACACTCAGGAGCTCGGCCAATATCCAGGGGGAGTGACAGGGCAACACGACGAATTGTGCCGTTCTGCAGGCGAACATCTAACTCGAGCATAGGGTTAGTCCTTGAAGTCGTAACGGTTTTTCCCCGCGTGTGTCCACGACGGCACACCGTGTGAAAAGTGCAGCGCGCCGGAGGTAAGCATCAGCGCTTCGTCTTTGGCTGTATGAGCGGTGTTTCCCGCAGCGACAGGTGACATGTCGACAACGGCAATCTGCGCTTTGTCGGGCTGGTCTTGCCATTGAGACCCCTGCCCTGTCCAAGGATTCCACGCTGTACTATCAGACATCGCAGACTCAGGAAGGTCGGCAGACACGGGCGAAAAGGTGTTAAGCAGTGGAGGGGCCGGGAACGTTGCGTTAAGAATGTGGCGGCTGCGCTCTATGCGATCTGTAAAGCCTGGATGCTCCGCTGACACCAACAGCGGGGTAACAAAAACAGCCAGTTCGGTTTCCACCCGCTGATGTCGGTTTGCACGAAACAGCCCACCCATAAGCGGCAAACGCGCCAGACCGGGAATCCCGTCGTTTTGAGCGGCCGACTCGCGCGACAAGAATCCGGCAAGTACCAACGTCTGCCCCGAGCGTACATTGAACTCGGTGACAGCACGGCGTGTTTTAAGCGACGGACCATTGATGGCCGGCATGCCATTGTCAACGGCACTGACTTCAACCTCAATACGAGAGCGCACCACACCACCACGTTCAAGCTGCGGCGTAATACGCAACGAGACCCCATAAGGCTTAAATACGGTGCGGCTGTTTCCATCTGCGTCAACCGTGGAATAGGGCACCTCGCCACCCGCGAGAAACTCTGCCGTAGCACCACTGCGCGCCAGAAGCTGAGGCTGCGCCAGCACCACTGCCTCACCAGATTGCGCCAAAGCCTGTATGCGTGCCGACAGCAAAGCATTTAACCCAAAATAGCCCGCAACAGTATTGTTTGAATAGGGGCCAGGAAAAACAGACTCACCCGGCCGCGCCTGAAGGTTGCGGGTTCCGGTATCCCACAGCACGCCCGTTGTTACGCCACCTGACCATGTTCCAGGCCATCGCAATCCGAACTCACGCATGCGTGAACGCGGCACTTCAACAACCTGCACATCAAGAAGCACCATGCTATCCCAGCCTACCTGACCAGTTAGATCAACGAGTTGCGGATAACGCTGAGCCAGCACGGCAACACGCGCCCGGTCTTCATCAGACAAGAGATCACCCTCGACGAGGAGTTTGTCACCCATAAGGCTTGTGCGTGCGCCGGGTATGCGAGAAAGCAGCGTCTGCAACTCATTCTGCGCCTGCCTTGCACCCTCAGGTGCTATCTCGACCCGATACTCACGTCGTCTGCCGTCCCCAGACCATATCTGCACAACACTAGAACCTTCGTTACGAGCAAAAATAATGACTTCTTTGTCATCGGTGGCGACCGCATGAACAACATGGCCATCGCCCACAGCAACACGCGCTGCATCTGGAAGCGCCAGCACTTTTACCTCGCCCACCTGTAGTTTGAGCAGGGTCTGTTGTACTGCTTGAACGGGCGCAGCAATTGCCAGCGACCAACCCAGCATCAACAGGCGTGCCCATCGGGCCATCATGTTTGTTAAAGACCTACAAAGCTGCCTAAAAAAACTGTTTTGAAGAGAGCCATAGCCACTCATCGAAAGAACGAGGGAAACACTGCGCAGAAACATGATTTGATCCTTTATTCAACATCTGCCAGATGGCCGGAATCATCAACCCATGCCTCGTGTTGATTGCCGTCTTGAAGGGCAAGCTTATGCAAAGCTGCTGCCCCGTCTTGTATAGATGAGGGGGCAGCACCCGTCGGAGCGTGCATCCATGCGCTTGCCAGTGGAGGAACATGGGGTAGTTGGAAAAGACCAGCCGCTTGTTGCGCACCTACGGGGGTTGGAACCAGCGCCGGCACATTACGCACGGCTGTATTTCCATAAATGACCCGGACTTTGGTCGATGCCGATGACGCTGGCCTGTTTACGCCCAGCAAACCAGCGAGATCGCCACGAGCCGCAACCGTTGTTGCCGCGTCGTCAGACGGCGAGCGCAGCACCGCGGTAAGCGTACCGCCCTGCCTTGCTGCAACAAGTTTTACGGCATCTTCAGGTGCGGTATCAAGCGTAATGGTGCTATACCCCTCTGCATGGTGGGCGGTTGCGGGGGCTTGCGTGGTACTGGTCCCAGTTGCCAGCACCAGTACACCCTGCAGCAGCGGCGCGGTAATGCGACGCCGTTGATGGTCAAAAGATACGTACAGATCAATCAGATCACCAGGCTTAAGTAGCCCCGAGACTGAGTTGATGGCGTCAACAGGCATGGTGACTGCCCGACGCCCAGCAGAAAGTACACGAGAAAATGCTGTATCGTGGGTCGCATCAGCGTGAACGGGGAGCAGCAGATCTCCAGCCAGCAGTGGCGTCTTTAACACAGCCCCCAAGAGTTCTTTGTGGCGCTCTGGCGGCAAGCTATCGCTGGGAGCAAGCTCTTCCGGATAAGGCCTTACTGCAAAATGGTCCAGCTCAAGTACCGTACCGGCCTCCAGATCAATAGCCGCCACCAGCCTGTCAATGGTGGCAACCCTGCTGATCGCCTCAAGCTGCAACTGACGGCCATGCAAGTATTGACGTGCCGCCCAGGCTGCACACAGGCCAGCGGCTATGGCAAGCGTCAACGCCAGCAAGGAAGGGTTTATACGCGAAAACCGCATAGGAGACCTCCTGATTATCGGGTATGGTGAACATAGAGAAAGAAGCCCTGCGCCGTATCCAGAAAGAACAGAAACAGCTCCTCGCCGTGTTGCTGCCATAGTTGCCAAGACGGGACGCTCAACTCCGAAGACATAGGAAGCAATGCTGACCAGCCTTGGCTACGCAAGCGTGAAGCAAGCTGATGACGCAAAATGGCTGCCGACGCAGGCATGCGATAAAGGGTTTGTATTACGCCTCGCGCAGGCTCTGCAGCCTGTGTGGGTGGCCCTACAGTGTCATCGCCCCATTGCGCAAGCTTGGTGGCGTGCGTTGGTAGCCATGCGTATGCGTGGTGGTCTGCCACTGGCAAGTTTGGCAAGCCCGCAAAAGACAGTACAGAAACCCGGCCGGCACTGCTTTCTGGGTGCTCGCTTACGCGCCATATCTCGGCCAACCAGTGGGCTTCTTCGCTTACCCCAGAAAGTATCGCCAGCCCAGGCGATACCAGTATGCGTTGGAACACGTCTTGATGATCTGCCAGCGCTTCGGCCACCCGGGCCACCGACTGCGTTGCGGTAAACGGCTTTATATGCAAAGGAATGGCCGCCACATCAATAGGCTGAACAGGCTGCCAAACAAGGCCTGGCACCTGCATGTTATTAAGACGTGACGCCACGTCGGCGTGGGCCGAACCGAATGGCAGTAGCGCATAGCCGGATGTCAGGCAAATAACCCTGAGCGGAGATACTAGCCGTAGCAACACGCATGAAGCTGGATAACGAAAGGCATATGCGCAGAACAACCATGCCGCCTGCAGCCGTCTAAGAACCAGCACAACCTTTATCTCTGCCAGTATGAGTAAAAATCGACACATATCAGCACGCATGCTCAGTGTGCTGAGGCGCTTGACGCAGTGGACGTCAAATGTGATCGAGGAACCCTACCCTCCCACCGAGCGATCCAGTCTGTGGTGACAGACGGGCGATGCCAGGCTGCGTCGACGGGTTCCATCACCCGACTCACTCTTTCAGCCAAGCGTAACGAAGCCTGAGCACTGCGCCGCCAGGCGAACCAAGAGTGGCCTGTGCGCGCAGCCACACCACCGTCATGACTCGCATGACCGGCCCCCGCCAGCAGAACAGTGTGGCGGTGCAAAAATTTATTACTGGCCAAAGGTAAACCAGCAGTAGAACCATCAGGGATGCTTGTGGTGACCTCTTGAATGCTTGAACCTGAACCCACGGGGGTTATGACACCACCGGGCCCGCGCCAGGGCATGCGCACAGTTGCCGTCACGACAGGGTGATTACCCATGCCCCAGTCATGCCTCAACCCCCTGGCGTAGGTACCCGTACCCCCTGGCTGAGCATGGGCCGGTAACTGGCCATATCGTGCAGGCAATACCTGTGGCACATGTGCACCATGCACCAGAGAAAGGCCTTGCAGATCAAGCCAACGCTGAGCATCTTGACCAAGGAAAAACCTGTCTGCTCGGGCGATAGAGCGATGTTGTTGAGGCGTGTGGTCGCTACGTGCAACCATAAACGCAGCAACGCTGCTGGCATGCTGGGCCGTCATGCCTATGTCTTGGAGCCTGCCCAACCAGCCTGTGGCCACAAAGAAGGCAAGGAGCAAGCCAAACACCACCACGCCTTCTGCCATGGCCTGCCCGGCCTGACGATGAAAAACGCCCGTTTGGCCACCGGAGTGCCACTGCCCGCCGAACAGTGTGCTGCCGTTACTCATGTACCCCTCCAAACCTGGTATTGCCCGGCGCGTCAGGATGCGCCGCCAACCGGGCCTGCCAATAAGGATGAAACAGATTGGGGCGCTCGTGCGCACCATCTGTGCGCCTATGAGGTCTTGCAAAAAAGCTCTGGCCAGCCGCCTGCGTGGTGATTAAGAGCCCCTCTGGCCCTAGATGCCTTAGTGTTAGCGCAAAAAATAAAGGTCGACGTACCGCCGTAGGCGACGTATCAAAGTGCGCTGGTAAGCCTCCACCCTGCCAGCGTTGTCTGGCAGATGCCGCACGCGAGGTAGCCAAAGGGTTACCCGTGCCCGTAATAATGTCCCAGTTGGTCGCCTCACTAACCCAGCGCCAAAAGTCACGGTCAGAGAAATTTTCTGGCGCATTGGTGACATGTGGTTGGGACAACGGTATGGAAGATCTGGCTGGAATCCACCCCCAGCCCATCGGATACTCGCGGTAATAGCACCCTACCCAACGGTTGAACCGCAGGGCATGAAATGACTGAGTGTCTACGGACTGCCAGATACCTTGTCGATCAAGATAGGTTGAGCCACGACGTCGAAGCTGATGGCGCAATACCGCGCAAACCGGATGCACGGACCAGGTATTAAAGCCGGTTTGGTGACGCCGACCAAGAAAGCCATACAAGCCGGCGGCCTGCCGAACCAGTTGCCGCAATGCACCTTGCCCTGACTGCAATTGGACATAACCGGGCCAGGCATCGGCATCTATACTTAAGTTAAACCTGAAGTCATCAGGCAGTTCGGGATAATTGCGCGCAAGTATGTGGCGTATGGCATGATCGCGTACAGCGGGCAACCCACGCACAATCTCGTGCTGCACTGCCACCAGCACCTCACGGACGGTTTTGTCATGTGACGCATAGGCAGCAGCCAGTTCACCCTGAGTTACTGCAAGGCGCTTAAACCCCGCTGCACGGCGTGCGGCAGCATAAGCGGCCCCATGTAAAGGGCCAAACAGCATGCCAAGCAAATAGTGGGGGGGGTTGCCTACGGCCACCTGCCGGGCCTGCGCATCACCCAGCAACGACCAGGAGCCCAGGGTAACCAGATGCGCCATGGCAACCTGGTGACCCGTATGCGCCCGGTTAATATACGCAAGCATGTTAAGCGCGCGCGCCTGCACTTGTGCGCCGCTGTATGCTGCGGCGTCAAGTGCATGGAACTGACGAGATTTGGCGGCGGCAACCTGGCCCACCATGAAATACCGCAACATGGCCGCCGCAAGCAGGCCGACCATAATCATGCCAAGCACCAGCGCCTGCCCTGCTTGCGAGCCAGGTAACACACTGGCTCGCCCCATTATTTGCCGCCCTTGGCGTTACCCGTGAACGACTGGAGTGTTTTTGAATTTGTTTGCTTGACGGCAGACTGGGCTGCTGCCCGCGCCTGACGAGACTGCCTGGAACCATCTTCACCCGCGAGTTCACGGGCCATGGCTGCAGTTTGCGAACGCAAAACCTGGCCAAAAGACTGGTAGACCGCGATGGCTGCGACGGCCACGAGTGCGACCACGATTAAATACTCGGACATGGCCTGCCCGCGTTGGCCGTGCCTGCGACGCTGTGCGTAATTACGATGACGAAAATGCATGATGCTCTCCTGTCTGACGATCAGGAGAGCATCATGCACGGTACGACGTGCCCCGCCAATTCGGAGATGCCGACATGGGCGAAACCGTCAGCAGCCCGACAAAGTTACCTTGTCATCGGCCTGCGGTACAGTAAATTGCCTAGGCTGGGGCGCCTACTTTAACGCGCAACTCGCCCAAACCATCAATGGCGGCTGTCATTACATCACCTTCAACAACTGCAGCTACGCCTTCGGGCGTACCCGTAAAGAGAAGATCGCCCGCTTTTAGTTCGAACAGATTGGAGAGGTAGGCGAGTGACTCGGCAACACTCCATATCAAATCTGACAGATTACCGTGCTGACGAGCTTGACCATTGACGTTCAGGCTGATGTTGCCAGACTCCAGTACACCCGTCTCGCTAAGGGCATGCAAAGGACCGATGGGGGCCGAATCATCAAAGGCTTTGCCAACTTCCCATGGTCGCCCCTGCTTCTTGGCTTCGCCTTGCAGGTCACGTCGTGTCATGTCTAGCCCAATGGCATAACCCCAGATACACGCTTGGGCCTGCTCGGGTGTGAGATGACGACCACCCGCGCTTAAGGCAACCACCAACTCAACTTCATGATGCAGATTGCTGGTTTGCTGCGGGTAGGGCATTAGGCCGGTTTCACCGTCAGCCACCTGCAACAAGGCGTCAGCCGGCTTGCAAAAGAAGAATGGATCTTCACGGCCCGTGAAACCCATTTCTTTGGCGTGCTCGGCATAATTGCGCCCGACACAGTAAACGCGACGCACGGGAAACACAGAAGCCGAGTTTGCAACGTTGAGCGAAGGCTGCTCAGGAAAGGGGATAACGGTATCCATTCAAGCTGCTCCAGTTTGGTAACGTGCAATACTGTCGGAGATTTCTTTGAGTGCGACTTCAGGGCCTTCCCAGCCTTGCATTTTGACCCATTTGCCGGTTTCGAGATCTTTGTAGTGTTCGAAAAAGTGCTGAATGCGGGTGAGTTCTTCTGAAGGCAGGTCTTGCGGGGTCTTTATATTGCGATACGGTGGGTAAATTTTATCGACCGGCACCGCGAGAAGCTTGGCATCGCCGCCTGCTTCATCTTCCATTTTGAGCACACCAATAGCACGTGCACGGATAACTGCGCCCACCTGAATGGCAAAAGGGGCAAGAACGAGCACGTCGACCGGGTCACCATCATCAGAGATAGTCTGAGGAATGTAGCCATAATTGCATGGATAGTGCATGGCGGTGAGCAAGAATCGGTCAACAAACACGGTGCCAGAGTCTTTATCAACCTCATATTTGACCGGGTCGGCATTCATGGGAATTTCGACCACAACATTAAATTCGGCCGGCGCGTTATCGCCGGCAGGTACTCGATCTAAGCTCATGCTTGCTTCAGCCTTACTGTAAATGAGAAAAAATCAGTCTCGTCCGGAACCGCTACGAGGACGATCAGACGTTTGTGACAGATCGACACCAGGAATGGGCGCACTGTCGAAATATTCATCAAAATCAGCGGTGTCGTTTTTGGCGATAACCCCCCCCGCCCCACCAGCAGGTGGCACTTTGTCATGCGGTGCAGCCGGCTCGGGGATTTTAGTATCATCATCCATGATAAAGTCGGCAGCACTTGCCGCCATGGGCACGACGTAATCATGTGAAAAACCCATGCCGCCAACTTTTCCTGCTTCGACCATTGTCGGATCGCCACGTGTATCAGCGGCTGGCAGGGCCTTGTTGGCTGGAAGCACTGGCAGCGCGCCAACCACTCCTGCCGCCAGACGCCAGTGTTTCATGGCATCGTCTGTACGACCCAGACGGTCATAAAGGGTACCTAGCAGCGCATGAATACGCATATCGCTGCGTAGCTTCATGCTGCGCAGCAGATAGCGTTCGCCTTGCCCCCACAGCTCACCGGTAAGGCAAAGCTTACCCAGCGCCGACAGTAGCGCGGGGTCATTGGGATGGTTTTTAACCCAGCCTTCGGCCTTGCTGAGACGCCGGGCCACCTGCTCAGCAGGGCATTGCGCATAGGCGCTTAGCAGGCGCGATTCAGGCTTAATGTTAAGCGCCGCCTCAAAGATACGGGAGGCCTCGTCATAATTGCCCTGCCCCGTTTGTATGGTAGCTGCCGCCAACGCAATATCGGGCAAGGTACGCTCGTCAGCCTTGAGATCACCCCAAATGCTCTTGAAGCCTTCAACCCCGCCATCACGAAGGCGCGCCGCCGCAGACGTTTCTATGAGCTGTACAGCCTCGGCTTTGTCGATGACGCCGCGGCGAGCCAGAACGCGTGTAAGTTCGTAGACGCGGTCGTGGTTATGCAGCTGAAGATGGGCTCGAAGCAACAGTTTTGTTGCATGAAAATACCGTGAACTGGCGTCTTGCAGGGGCTTTAGTAACTCTAGCGCCTCTTGCGGACGGTTTTGGTCAAGACACATTTCGGCGGCGACAATAGCTGTGGCCTCACCCAGCCTTGGGTTGCCTGCCGCGCTTGCTTTAGCCAGCGCTAGTGCTTCGTCACGGCGGCCGTATTCACCCAAATGATGGTTGGCACGGGCAGACGCCAGGCCCGCCAATACTTTTCTGCCACCTGAGCGCGTGCGGCCCAGCAATTTTGAGAGATCTTTCTCGGCTTCGGTATAACGCCCCTCAAGAATTTTGATCCAGCCACTTTCAAGCAGCTCATGATCACGCTTCTGGGCCCTCAGGCTACGCCACGAGCGGAAGCGCTCGGGGCCGCCACTAACCCATGCCAAAACCCGCAGGCATACGTACAAAATAATAAAGAGGGCCAGCAGCAAGAGCACAGCCAGCGTCAGTGAGAGCTCAATGCGCCATGGCTGTGCAATGATGAGTACGTTGCCGCTATGCTCGCGCAACACCAGTGCCAGTGCAACAGCAGCAATAAAAACGAGAATTGTCCAGATTAAGGCTTTCATGGCTTACCCCTGCAACGCGAACAAGGGTGTCATGCCAGCCAGCTGCTCGGCGGACACGCCGAGCAGCGCAGACACAGACACAGACGTATCGGTATCGGCGGCTGCGTCTGCAGCGGGCGCCACTTCATTCGTTGAAGCATCGCTCGTCACAGAGCCGCCATTTTGCGCAGGCGCACTGGTGTCAGACTGAGGGCGAGCTTCGCTGGCCGCAGGCTGCTTAGCAGTGGGGGATGTGGTCGACGCCGAGGGTGTGGTTGCCGTTTGATCCCCTGGTGTCGCAGGATGTGTATGTACACCTGTTGTGCCTGCATTATCTGCTGCACCATGAGGGCTGGAGTTCTGTGGTGCCCCATTCGCGTTGTCAGCGCCAGACTCGTCAGTTTCAGGAGCATCGGTACCCAAACGTTCAGACTTGCTTTTCTGATCTCGCAGGGTTTGAACAGCCTGCAGGCTGTTGTCGACATTAGGCACGGGCACAGCAATAGATGTGTCAGCAAATTGGCGTGCCAGCTTGACCGCCCTGCGGCTTTGCGGTGCTTGCTGGTCGAACCGGGTTTCTATGGCTTGCACCAACGCTGCCGTTTCAGTTTGCCAGATTTTGGGCTGTCGCATCATAAGGGCGAGCTGTGCCGTCATAATACGCATGCGCAAATTTTCGCGGAAGCGTGCAGACTGTTCGGGAGACATCAACAATGCCGTCGTGTCATCGACCCTGCGCACAGCAATGAATTGCCCAAGGTCTTGACCAATGGCTGACCATGCTTCGCGCGACCATGTTGAAGCCACGTGCATGCTTTTTTTCCACCATGGCGCATCAGGGTCAACAGGTGCTTCGCTGCCATTGTCGACTGCTTGCGACGCCGCTGACGCAGATGTGTGATCTAACGGCTCAGGTGCTGCGTCGTCAGGCATAAGCAAAGGCGCACTACTGACCAGCTGCCCTAGTTCATCAAGCTGCGACGACAGCATGGCGATGTCAACGGTGGTGGCAGCGCGCAGGTGATCGAGATCACCATTAATAGTTTGTTGCAACGATGCCAGGCCGGGACGATTTGCTCGGGCAAGCTGAGCCTGGGCGGTTTCGAGCGAGATGATGGCATTGGCAATATTGCCGCTTAACTGCAACTGCTGCTGAGCGATAGTGAGCAAATGCTCGATATCATTAAGCAACACCAGTTCGGAGCCACTGTCGGTCAGCGTCTGGAATGCGCGTTCCAGGCCATCTGATTGATCACGTGCGGCATCCACGGCTTGTTCTAACGAGGCCATTTTACGGGCCTGTTGTTCGACCTTGGCCAGCGCCTGACGCGCTTGTTCAGCGGCCTGACTGGCTTGGTCGGCGCTACGCCGCACCTGGCTCTGGAGCTCGGTCGACGTACGCAGGAATTCTTGGCGTTGGTACCACCAGGCCGCTGCCATAACCAGCGCCAGCAGCACCACAACCACGAGCACAGGCCCTGTAATGCTGCGCTGACGAGATGGTTTGGAGGGTGAGGCGCCAGAAAGGCCACCAGGCGCCCCAGGGCCGCCACTGCCACCTGATGCTGTACGACTCCCCGAGGGGGAAGATGTTTTAGACGTGACGCCGGGCCCGGATACGCCAGAGCCCGTTGTGGCTGCACTCGGTTTGCCGGCAGCCGACGTATCGGATGACGTGTTAGCGCGGTTTATGCTGTCTGCCGGTCTTTCGTTCTTGGACACAGCACTATCGGCGCCCGACTGCGTTTCGACCGGAGTCATGCCCGGTGCGGAAGATGGTGTTGGTTGAAGCTCGGTTTTTTTATCTGTCATGGCGCGATTGTAATCCCAGGTGGATTCTTAAGGCGATGCCGCCCGGAGGATGGCCTGAAAAATAGCCTCGTCATCAGGCTGGCATAGTTTTACCATTGACGGCGAGCCCTGACCACTGGCACCGAGCAATGATTGTAAGCGGCTGGCGATACGCTCGTGTATTACTACAAACCTGCAACGCTGCCATGCCTGTTCAAGCCCGAAGCGACAAATATTAGCAAAAACCGCATCAACGCTCTCACTGCTGGTCAGCAAAAACACGCAAGGCCGCGCAGAAGACAAGGCCAGTGCCAACTGTTCGTGTTGATGATTGTTCCAGACAGCCGCTTCGCGACGGTAGACGGCCAGGCGATCCACCTTGACCCCAGCCTCTTCCAGCCGACTGCCTAGCCATTCTCGCCCGTGCTCGCCTCGTACTATCAAGGCCTTGTCGATGCTGTCTATACGCGTATTGAGCAATGACCAGAGATTTTCTGAGTCTTGCGGCTGCGTGGCGTCTGGGAACAGCACATTGCCAACTGGCACCACACCGGTTTCGGTAACAGCCATGGCGGTCGCAAGGCCCACAGCGGCGGCCAAGGTACCTGATGGCCACCGGACTGCTGACGGGGCCTGTGCCAACGCTCGCATATAAAGTGAAACGGCGCGACCGCTGACAAACACCACCAGATCATAGCGGGTTGGCGGCGGGACCACAAACCCGGGATCCAGAATGTCAGAAATGCACAAGGCAGGCAGGCAAATCGCATGCAGCCCCACAGCACCAAGGCGTTGGGCCAGCAACTGATTTTTATCTTGCGGCCTTGTCAGAACAACGCTGGCGTCAATGGTCGCGGCCATAGTGCCGTACTGGCTTCAGGCCAGGGAAGCTGGTAATTGCAGCTTGGCCAATATTTTGTCAGCCCCCTGCTCCAGCAAGGTTTGAGCCGCTTCGCACCCTAATTTTTCCGCCTGATCGGTCGGGCCTCTGGTTTCAGAAAAAAGTACGCACGAGCCGTCAGGCTCTGCCACAAGCGCCCGCACATGAAGCATGTCACCGTCGAGCTGCGCGTATGCGGCCAGCGGAACCTGACAAGAACCGCCCAGCGTTCGCGATACCGCTCTTTCAGCCAACGAGCAGGCAGTCGTGGTGTGATCACCCAGTGGGGCCAGCCAGCGCTGCAGATCAGTGTGCGATTCGAGCACTTCAATGCCAAGAGCGCCCTGGCCTGCCGCAGGCAGGCTTTGCTCTATCGACAGACAGCTTTTTATGCGTGCGCCCAGCCCGAGTCGGCGAAGGCCAGCAGCGGCAAGAATAATGGCGGCGTAGTCACCGTTATCAAGCTTGGATAAGCGCGTGTCAAGATTGCCCCGCAATGGCCGCACAACGAGATGCGGGTAGCGCTTGCGCAATTGAGACTCTCGCCTCAGGCTTGAGGTACCAACCACAGCGCCTGGTGGCAGTGCATCAAGACCTGCAAACTGGTTTGAAACAAAGGCGTCACGTGGATCGTCGCGTTCAAGTATGACAGACAGCAGAAAGGGGCTGTGCATGTCTACCGGCACATCTTTAAGTGAGTGCACGGCGATATCGGCACGGCCATCAAGCAGCGCAGTTTCGAGCTCTTTGATAAACAGCCCCTTGCCGCCAATTTTTGAGAGACTTCGATCAAGAATCTGGTCACCCCGGGTGGTCATGGTCAGCAGGCTGACCTCACAAAGGGGATAAAGCTGACGCAGGCGATCACGTACATGCTCGGCCTGCCACAGTGCGAGCCGGCTCGCACGTGTTGCGATGACCAGCTTTTTAGGTGTTTCTGACATAAACCCGCTAGCTGAAATAGTTAATAAGGACTACAAGAACAATACCGATAATGGCCAGAATGCCCAGCCCTTGCAGCAGCGAAAGACCCGATTCGTAAGGTTTCTTTCGGCTGGATGATTTAAACAGACCCATTTGCATTTTCCTTGGTGGGCGCTTTACGCAGCCCTACCCATTTTCCTATGGCAATGACGAGCACTGCACCGACGACATGTGCCGCATACAGGGCAGGTACAGTGATCTCACCGAATTGCTGGATGATGAAAATATCTGAGACCAGCATACCCCCTGCTATCCAACCCAGCAAGCCAGCACCGAACGTGACGACCAGGGGAAATCGGTCGATCAGCTTGAGAACCAATGTGCTGCCCCAGACAATGATAGGCACGCTGACGATAAGCCCGAAGATGACGTAGTACATCTGGTGATCGAGTTGCGTGCTTTGTGCAGCGCCAGCAATGGCAACAACATTGTCCAGGCTCATGATGAAGTCAGCGATAATAATGGTCTTGATCGCAGCCCAAACAGTGGTTCCGCCCTTGATGTTGCCATGCTCGTCTTCTTGGGGCACCAGCAACTTGATGCCTATCCACAACAACAGCGCGCCGCCAACTATCTTGAGAAATGGGATGGCAAGCAGGGTTAGCGCAAATGCAATCAGCAGCACTCGCAGTATGATAGCCCCTGCTGTCCCCCACAATATGCCCTGCATCCGCTTACTGTGCTCGAGCCCGCGACAGGCCAGTGCAATAACAACAGCATTGTCGCCGCCCAGAAGCACATCAATAAGAATGATCTGGAATACAGCGCCCCAATGAAGCGTTTGCAAGGTTTCGAGCATGGGCTTACCTGTGAAGGTTTGCGTCTTAACGGCGCATATAAGCGAAGAGAAAGGCCCCTGCGGGCCTTTCTTGTTACCTGAATGCCGTGATCAGAGTACTGACTTTAGCAGTTTCCCCATTTCGGATGGGTCACGCGTGGTACGAATACCGCACTCTTCCATGATTTTGAGCTTGGCATCAGCAGTATCGTCGCCGCCCGAGATCAGAGCGCCTGCATGGCCCATACGCTTGCCTGCCGGCGCCGTGACGCCCGCAATAAAGCCCACAACAGGTTTTTTCATGTTGTCTTTGGCCCAACGTGCAGCTTCAACCTCATCAGGACCACCGATTTCACCGATCATGACGACTGCGTCAGTTTCAGGATCATCGTTAAACATCTTGAGGATGTCGATGTGCTTGAGGCCGTTGATGGGGTCGCCACCAATACCGACAGCCGTGGATTGGCCCAGGCCCAGCTCGGTGAGCTGCGCTACGGCTTCGTAGGTAAGCGTACCTGAGCGGCTTACTACACCGATGCGACCTTTCTTGGAAATATGGCCCGGCATAATGCCGATCTTGATTTCGTCTGGTGTGATCAGGCCGGGGCAGTTAGGCCCGAGCAGCAGCGTTTTCTTGTTCTGGTCACGCATGCGGTTGCGCACTTCGAGCATGTCGCGAACAGGAATGCCTTCGGTAATGCAGATAACCAGATCCAGGTCGGCCTCAACGGCTTCCCAAATGGCTGCCGCAGCGCCTGCTGGTGGAACATAGATAACCGATACGGTTGCGCCAGTTGCCTCTTTGGCCTCTTTGACGGTTGCGAAAATCGGCACGCCCTCGAAGTTTTGCCCCGCTTTCTTGGGGTGCACGCCTGCAACAAATGCGTTTGCACCGTTGGCGTACTCGCGGCACATATGGGTGTGGAACTGCCCGGTCTTGCCGGTAATGCCCTGGGTAATGACTTTTGTGTCTTTGTTGATCAGAATCGACATGTAGAAATCCTCGGCTGTATTCTTATTTCGCTGCGGCAACGACTTTGGTCGCGGCTTCGGCCATGGTGTCGGCGCTGATGATAGGCAGACCTGATTCGGCTAGCAATTTCTTGCCCAGCGCTTCATTGGTGCCCTTCATGCGTACGACCAGCGGCACGTTCAGGTTGACCGCCTTGCATGCCGCAATAACACCTTCAGCAATGACGTCGCAGCGCATGATGCCGCCAAAAATATTGACCAGTATGGCCTTGACGCCTTCGTTGCCCAGCATGATCTTAAAGGCTTCGGTAACCTTTTCAGCTGTCGCGCCACCGCCCACGTCGAGGAAGTTGGCAGGCTCGCCACCGAACAATTTTATGGTGTCCATTGTGGCCATGGCCAGACCGGCACCGTTGACCAGGCAACCGATGTTACCGTCAAGCTGGATGTACGCCAGGTCATATTTGCTGGCTTCGATCTCGGCGGGGTCTTCTTCGGCCAGATCGCGGTACCCAACGATTTCTTCTTGGCGGTACAACGCGTTGGTGTCAAAATTAAATTTAGCATCAAGAGCGATAATGTCGCCCGAGCCTGTGAGTATCAACGGGTTGATTTCTGCCAGCGAAGCGTCGGTATCCCAATACACCTGGTACAGTTTCTGGAACTCGACAGCCGCTTTGGTCACGGAGGCTTCCGGAATACCAATGCCACGTGCAAGTTCGGCGGCTTCCTTATCAGTGAGGCCGGTTTTGGGGTCGACAAAAACCTTAAGGATTTTTTCGGGTGTGGCTTCGGCTACCTGTTCGATTTCCATACCGCCTTCGTTGGAGGCCATAACGCAAACGCGCTGTGAAGCACGGTCAGTTACGATGCCAACGTAGTATTCTTTCTTGATGTCAGCGCCTTCTTCGACGAGCAGGCGGTTGACTTTCTGGCCTTCTGGCCCAGTCTGATGGGTAATTAACTGCATGCCCAGAATTTCAGAGGCGAGTTGACGTACCTCGTCAATGGATCTGGCAAGCTTGACGCCACCACCCATGCCCCGGCCACCTGCATGAATTTGCGCCTTAACGACCCAAACCGGCCCGCCCAGCTTCTCAGCGGCAGCGACGGCTTCGTCAACGGAAAATGCAGGAAACCCGCGCGGCACGGTAACGCCATACTTCTTCAGCAGTTCCTTGCCTTGATACTCGTGAATTTTCATTTGTTACCTGTCTGAACATAGAGAAAGAAAAACGTGCCAGAACCCATAACCCGCTGGCCCGCCGATGGATGTGCCCCTACACGCATTTCGCCTTAACCTTGGGCGTGACATACCACTGGGGGTAGTACTCGCGCGCAACTTCACCGTCGAGTCTGAGCGCATGACACCCCTCAAGCTGAAACGGACGCCTGGTGTCACCGACCTCTTTGCGCTTCTGATGCCGCTGGTTTGCCATAGTTTGAACAGCCACCGTTGGCAATACAAAAGATAACTCGGTTAAGTGCGTACAGCCCGCCACACGCCCAAAACGTTCTTTAACAGCGTTTCTGAAATTGCGCAAAAGATTCATGCCGGCAAGCTGCCCATAATCGGGCGTAATCGCCGTGCAGTTCTGATTGTAGGGGGCAGCGTCGTAAGCGGCCACGGCCTTGACGATAGTAAATTGCTCGTCAATAGTGATGCGCAAATGCATGTGGTGAAAAGGCACTCCGGCGCGTTGAATCGCGCCGGAGTGTTTGGAATAATCGTAAGCCTTGAAATCAATGAGTTCGGCTTCGATATCCCAAAGGCCGTCGTCCCGTGCGAACGAGTTCACACGAATAGAGCGTGTATGTAGCGGCTCGCGCGCAGTATCGGGAGGAGGCAATGGCATTTAGGGGTAGTTACGTATAGGACGAAAAACCCTTTAAGTATAGCGCAGTGTTTCGGCTGCTTTCACCATGGCTGTCAACGCGGCACGTGTCTCGGCCCAACCACGCGTTTTCAGGCCGCAATCGGGATTAACCCACAACTGTTCAGCAGGCAGTTTTGTAGCCGCCTTTTTCATCAGATCAACCATCCAGTCAAGGGCCGGGATGTTGGGCGAATGAATATCATAAACACCAGGCCCAATATCATTTGGATAATGAAAGTCTTCAAACGCCTGCAGCAACTCCATGTTGGAGCGTGACGTCTCAATGGTAATGACATCAGCATCCATAGCCGCTATCGACTCGATGATGTCATTAAATTCGGAGTAACACATGTGCGTGTGTATCTGCGTGTCGTCACGCACCCCGCTGGTTGAAAGCTTGAAGCAGTCTACCGCCCAGTCGAGATACGTTTGCCAGTCAGCACGGCGCAAGGGCAAACCTTCGCGGAAAGCCGGCTCGTCGATCTGAATGGCGGCAATGCCCGCCGCCTCAAGGTCATTGACTTCGTCTCGCAACGCGAGTGCAAGCTGGCGGCACGTGGTTTCACGTGGCTGATCATCGCGCACGAAAGACCACTGCAATATGGTTACTGGCCCTGTCAGCATGCCTTTGACCGGCTTTTTGGTAAGCGACTGCGCATAGGCCGACCAGGCTACCGTCATGGCAGCAGGGCGCGCTACATCACCAAAAATGACGGGAGGCTTTACACAACGCGAACCGTAGCTCTGCACCCACCCATTTTGGGTAAATGCGAAACCACCCAACAGTTCGCCGAAGTATTCGACCATATCGTTGCGTTCTGGCTCGCCGTGTACCAGCATGTCGAGACCGATTTCTTCCTGAAAACGGACAACGCGCTCAATCTCTTCACGCATGGCCTTTTCGTAGGCGGCATCACCCAACACGCCCTGCTTCCAGTCGCGGCGCTGTTTGCGAATCTCTATGGTCTGTGGAAAAGAGCCTA
This sequence comes from Pusillimonas sp. ANT_WB101, assembly GCF_008369125.1. Taxonomy (NCBI): domain Bacteria; kingdom Pseudomonadati; phylum Pseudomonadota; class Betaproteobacteria; order Burkholderiales; family Alcaligenaceae; genus Pusillimonas; species Pusillimonas sp. ANT_WB101. Next base: position 1,733,729 of record NZ_VOAY01000001.1, read on the forward strand.
TGGTTGTGGTCGGAAATGCGGGCAACCCAAGCCGCTCTTTCTGAAGAACGATGCGGGATGAAAACGGCGCACGAGTGCGCGAAACTGCATCTGACTGGGCGAGGCGTTGCTGCACCACGACGTTATGAATGCGTTTGGACGAGCGACGTGCCTGCAGAGCGTCACGCTGCTGCTGCAGCGCTTTGGCAATAGCGGGGTCGTCGGTACCCGAAACGGATGCAGCAAGCAGACGAAGTTCATCAAGCTTCTGGGTGGCAAACGAAAGCCAGCTTTTGAGTTCGGCGTCCAGAGCCTGCTCGGCATCAAGATCAACAGGTACGTGCAGCAGTGAGCAAGAAGGCGCCAGCCACAGTTTGTCACCACGCTGACTGACCAGGCTACCCAGTTTTTCTGTAAGTGCGTCGAGGTCTGAGCGCCAGATATTTCGGCCATCAATTACGCCCACCGAGAGCACTTGCTGCGCATCAAGCACCTGAAGCACGCTTTCGAGTTGCTCGGGAGCACGTACGAGATCGACGTGCACGCCTTGCACGGGCAAGCCTTTGAGCACACTTACGTTATCTTGCAGGCTTTCAAAATAGGTGGCCAGCAAGATCGACACACCGTTTGCTGACAAGGTTTGGTACACACGGCCAAATGCCTGCTTCCAGGCATCGGGCAAGTCTTGAACAAGAATTGGCTCGTCGATCTGTACCCACTCAACCCCCAGCGTGTGCAAGCGTTCGAGCACCTCGGCATAGACAGGCAAGAGGTTGTCGAGCAATGCCAGCTTGGCCGGGTCGCCAGCACCCTGCGCGAATGCATCACCTTTGCCCAGCCAAAGCCAGGTCAAGGGGCCTGGAATAACAGGCTTGACGGGGTGGCCCAACTCGATCGCTTCACGAACCTGATCAAACAAGGCCTCGCGGGCGATGCGATAGGTTTGCTGGGGTACTAGCTCTGGCACGATATAGTGATAGTTGGTGTCAAACCATTTGGTCATTTCGCACGCGGCCGCTGGTGTACCCGATGGTGCGCGGCCACGCGCCATGCGAAAAAGCGTATCAAGCGCGACGGGCTGATCAGAGGGCTGACCAAAGCGGGCGGGCACGGCACCCAACAGCGTGGTCCATTCAAGCACATGGTCATACCAGGCAAAATCACCCACAGGAACAAGTGACAAACCGCTGCGGGCCTGAGTCTCCCAGTGCCGCGCGCGCAACTCACGCCCTACGGTTTCGAGTTCTTGCTGATTGATGTCGCCAGCCCAGTAAGCCTCTTGCGCGCGTTTGAGCTCGCGTTGGACGCCTATGCGCGGAAAACCTAAATTATGAGTAAACGTCACGTTAAACCACCATTGATTGAATAAATTGTTCAGGAATCCATTGTGCCCGTATAATTTGTTGAATCAAAATCAAATACACCATGTATAAAATGAATTCTACTCATATTAATGCTCGATCAGGCCCAAGAAAACATAGCCGGCTCACTCTGCCAATTGCAGTGGGTGTCTTTTGCGCATTAAGTGGCGTCTTCCATGCTTGAAGTCCGCCATCTCGAAACACTAAGTGCCATACGCGACGCAGGCAGCCTGCAAGAGGCGGCCGAAAGACTGCATGTCACTCAGTCGGCACTGTCTCACCAACTGCGTGACCTGGAAGTAAGGCTTAAAACTCCGTTGTTAAACCGACGTACGCGCCCCGCCCGCCTGACTACGGCGGGTCTGCGTGTACTGGCGCTGGCAGACGAAGTACTGCCGCGTATCAAGGCCACTGAGCGTGAACTGCAACGTCTTGCTGCTGGGCGCACAGGCCGGTTGCACCTGGCCATAGAGTGCCACTCTTGCTTTCAGTGGCTTATGCCGGCACTCGACGCCTTCCGGCTGGGCTGGCCCGACGTCGAACTGGATCTATCGGCGGCGTTTTCCTTTGCGCCCTTGCCTGCCTTGGTTAGGGGCGACCTTGACGTGGTCATTACTTCAGACCCGCAAATTAATCCTGCAGTTGAATATGTGCCACTGTTCAAATATGAACTGGTGCTTGCCGTAGCAGCGGCCAACCCGCTGTCGCAATACAAATATATTGAGCCCCAGCAACTGGCTGATCAGGTATTAATTACCTACCCAGTCGAACGCGAACGACTTGATGTCTTTACGGCATTTCTGGAACCTGCAGACGTCGAGCCGGCCGCAATACGCAAGGCTGAACTAACGCCTGTGATTGCGCAGCTAATTGCCAGCCAGCGTGGTGTGGCCGCCCTGCCAAATTGGGCATTGACTGAATACTTAAACCAGGGCTGGCTGCGCATCTGCCATTTGGGTGAACATGGGGTATGGCGTACGCTTTATGCGGCAATACGCACCGAAGACATGGAGGCAGACTACGTGCGTGCCTTTTTGACGCAGGCACGTGATACGTGTTTTAAGACCTTGTCGGGCATTAAAAGCGCGAAATAATACGCTGCACAAGAGACTGCTACTGGCCGTACGGTATGTCACCCAGAATACGGCGTATGGTCTCGGGATCGAACCCGCGCGAGCCGAGAAAACGAAACTGCCGTGCGTACTCTTTGGAATCGGCAGGCAGCTGATCGAATTTTTTTTGCCATACGGCCTGAGCGCGCTCTAGCTCGGTTTGGCGCAGTTGCTCGCCGATACGGCTGATCGCATCATCAGGCAGGCCATGCTGGCGCAGCTCTTGCACTATACGCTGTGTACCTTGCCGCTCGGCACGACGATTTACCAGACTTTGTGCAAAGCGTTGATCGGAAAGCCAGTTTTCGCGCTCAAGATCATCGAGCAAAGCCTCAAGCGACTCACGTTCTTCAGCGTAAGGCAATAACTTGCGCTGAAGTTCTGTGCGTGAATGCTCACGGCGTGACAAGTAGCCGATGGCCCTGGCCTTTAAGCTGGGGCCCGCTCTGCTTGAGCGTGACGCTTGGCGGCTACTGCGCTGAGAGGACGTGCGTGTATAAACCGAAGCTTCATCATCAGGCAGATCATGCTCGGTATCGTAACGACTGGTTGAGCGTGAAACCTGACCAGCCGCGCCATGTGCTGAATTATCAACGACAGCGCCGGCCCTGGGGCCGGCGACATCGGCCTGCGCCGAACCTGACGCAGCCCGGGCCCGCTCGCCCTTTAAGCCGCCCTGTCGGGCGGGTTTGTTGGCGAGCGTTTCGAAGTCATCGTCGTGGCGGGACATAGGCTACCGGGCAAACTGCCCTTTTTAGTCTTCGGACTGTGCCTCTGATTCGACAGGCACGGGCTTGCGCGCGGTGGCCGCTACCTGAGCCACAACGCCCAGACTTTCGCGCACCTTGTTTTCGATCTCGAATGCCATGTCGGGATGCTCTTTCAGGTACTCGCGGACATTGTCTTTGCCTTGCCCTATGCGCGTACCCGAGTAGCTAAACCATGACCCTGCCTTGTCGACAATGCCGGCCTGAACACCGAGATCAATGATTTCGCCTTCGCGGGAGATGCCAGCCCCATACATGATGTCGAACTCGGCTTGCTTGAACGGCGGCGCTACTTTGTTTTTAACAACTTTGACGCGGGTTTCGTTGCCAACGACTTCGTCGCCCTTTTTGATGGCGCCGATACGTCGAATGTCGAGACGCACTGTTGAATAAAACTTGAGTGCATTACCGCCGGTTGTGGTTTCGGGGCTGCCGAACATGACGCCGATTTTCATGCGGATTTGGTTAATGAAGATAACCATGCAATTGGCCCGCTTGATGTTGGCAGTAAGCTTACGCAGCGCCTGGCTCATGAGGCGAGCCTGCAGGCCGGGCAGCGAGTCGCCCATGTCGCCTTCGATTTCGGCCTTGGGCACCAGAGCGGCTACAGAGTCGATGACAATAAGGTCAACCGAGCCTGAGCGAACCAGCGCATCAGTGATCTCAAGCGCCTGCTCGCCAGTGTCGGGCTGCGAAATAAGAAGATCGTCAAGGTTTACGCCCAGCTTGGCGGCGTATTGAACGTCAAGCGCATGCTCGGCATCAATAAAGGCGCACGTACCACCGATTTTTTGCATTTCGGCAATAACTTGCAGTGTGAGTGTGGTTTTGCCCGAAGACTCTGGGCCGTAGATTTCGGTGACACGACCGCGTGGCAAACCCCCGACGCCGAGCGCAATATCAAGCCCCAGCGACCCGGTCGAGCAGATTTGAATGTCATGCGAGACCGAATTGTCGCCATAACGCATGACCGAGCCCTTACCAAACTGCTTTTCAATTTGGGAAAGTGCGGCAGCCAGCGCCTTGCTGCGTTCACCAGCGGTTTTGCTTTGTTTGTCGTCCATGGAGGTCCTTGGCTGAAAATGCGAGTGATTCAAAAGATGGCGCCAGATAACCTGGCGCCATGGATTGATGGGTAATGGGATTATTGCATCAAATTATACTGTACAAATAACCAGATATACAAAACAGGCATCTCGTTATCCCTGAGTGGTCTTACCGGGCAATACATGCCAGAATGGGATAACCCCATTTTGAGGGTATAACCCCTACCGACATGCGCATACTTATTGCAGAAGACGACAGTATTCTTGCTGACGGACTCTCCCGTTCATTGCGCTACGATGGCTACACCGTCGACGTCGTAAACGATGGCCACAGCGCAGATTGTGCACTGCAGCTGCAGGCTTTCGACCTGCTTATTCTCGACCTCGACCTGCCACGCATGCACGGCCTTACGGTGCTGCGCCAGCTGCGTCAGCGCAACACACCCTTACCGGTACTCATTCTAACGGCCGCCGACACGGTTGAGCAACGGGTCAAAGGGCTGGATCTTGGTGCCGACGATTATATGGCCAAGCCATTCGCGTTGTCTGAGCTTGAGGCTCGTGCTCGCGCACTGACCCGGCGCAGCGCCGGAACAAGCAGCACGTTACTCACGCACAAAAAGCTCAGCTTTGACCTTAATGGACGGACAGCCACTATTGCCGGCCAGCCACTTGAGCTTTCTGCGCGCGAAACCAGCTTGCTGGAGGTCTTTCTTTCACGCACCGGACGCATGATTAGCAAGAACCAGTTTGTCGATCTATTGTGCGAATGGGGCGACGAAGTTACCCCTAACGCGATCGAAGTCTACATACATAGACTGCGCAAAAAAATCGAACCCAGTGGGGCTCGTATCGTGACAGTGCGCGGCCTGGGCTATTGTCTGGAAACCCAAAATCGGGATGAATCGGTTACCGCCTGAAGGCGTACCGGCACTGCATGCTGATCGACCCCGACATCCTCGACCAGGCCCGCGAACAGGCCGACACAGGCTTCTCCTGGCATCGACCATTTCGACGCAAAAAAACCAAAAGCAATCGCTCTCTGCTGAACAAAATTATTCTTTGGATGTTCGGCCCGCTGTTTTTGCTCTGGACCATAGGTCTGGTCATCACGTATTTCATTGCACAGAATATTGCCAATGCACCTTATGACCGTGCACTGACTGACCATCTGCGTATGGTGCGACACGAGATTGAACAACAGAACATTCTTAAAGGCGCGCAGCTTTCGCCCTTCGTAATCAATCTGCTTCACGGCGACCCGGAGCACCTGATTTACTGGGACGTGCGCGATGCTAACGGCAACTCGTTGGATGGCAACCACGCCATTCCACTGCCCGCTAACTGGTCATATGACATGGATAAAGTGCGCGTGAACAACGAAAGCATGGACGGCCACAGCGTTCGCGTGGCCTACGTGTGGGGTGGTGTTGATTCGACCGGTCTACCGTATTTAACTGTTGTTGCGCAATCCAACCAAATGCGCGCACGTCTGCAGCAAGAGATTCTCACCGGCATGCTGACCCCGCAGCTTATTGTGCTGCCCCTGGCGGCATTGCTGGCGGGGCTGGGGCTGACCCAAGGGCTGGAGCCTCTTACTATCTTGCAGGAACGCATACGAGCTCGTCGGGCAAACGACACTTCACCGATCACGGCCGAGCTTGCTCCCGCTGAAATCGTACCCCTTATCGCCGCCATGAACAGCCTGCTTCAGCGCTTGACGGCAGCACATGAAACCCAGCGACGATTTGTATCCAATGCGGCCCATCAGTTAAAAACACCTCTGGCCGGTATGCGCACGCAGGCCGAACTCGCCCTGCGTGAACGCAGTCCTGAAAAAATGGATGCCAGCCTCCAGCAGCTTATACGTGGTTCAGATCGTGCCACGCGGCTGGTCAACCAGATGCTTGCACTGGCCCGCGCCGAGAACCCCGACAACCTCAGCGGGCTCGGGCTTGAGCAAATTGATCTCAACCCGCTTGCAGAACAGCAGTCTGCGCAATGGGTGGATACAGCCATTAATAAACACATCGACCTGGGCTTTGAGTGTGCACCTTTTCCCGTCCATATTCATGGCGACCCATTGATGCTCGCTGAAATGCTGAACAACCTCATTGAGAACGCCATTATCTACAGCACCAGTGGCGGCAAGGTCACCATACGAACGGGCGGCGACGCGCTGTCGGCCTATCTTGAGGTGGAGGACACTGGCCCAGGCATCCCGGTAGAGGAGCGTGAGCGCGTTTTTGATCGTTTCTATCGGGTTTTGGGCACCAACGTCGATGGAAGTGGCCTGGGGCTACCCATCGTGAAAGAAATTGCCGAATACCACGAAGCAACAGTCGAGTTTATGCCTACCTCGGGCGACTATGAGACCCACGCGAGAGGCACCAGAATAAGAGTGAGCTTTAGCCGCATCAAGAACTTGCCAAGCCAGACCCTGTGGCTTAAAAAACATCATATGTGAGGAGACGTAATGGAAAGGAGCATGGCCACGCCAGATGGCAGCACGCTCACGGGGGCCCCCGCAGCAACCGGTCGCCCCATGTCTGCCGAAGAGCGCAAGGTCATTTTCGCCTCCTCACTGGGAACCGTGTTTGAGTGGTATGACTTTTACCTCTACGGCTCCATGGCCTCCATTATTGCCTTGCATTTTTTTTCGGGGGTCAACCCAACTGCAGGCTTTATTTTTGCGCTGCTGGCATTTGCCGCGGGTTTTGCCGTGCGTCCCTTCGGCGCCCTGGTCTTTGGACGACTGGGCGATATGGTTGGCCGCAAATATACGTTTTTAATCACCATCCTGATTATGGGTATGTCCACGTTTCTGGTGGGCGTGTTGCCTTCGTATGCTTCCATCGGCATGGCTGCACCAGCGATCATGATCGGCCTGCGCCTGCTCCAGGGCCTGGCACTGGGCGGCGAATACGGTGGCGCCGCTACCTATGTGGCAGAGCATGCGCCTCAAAATCGCCGTGGCTTTTACACCAGCTGGATACAGACCACCGCCACCATGGGGCTCTTCTTGTCTTTAATTATCACGCTGGGCATACGACGCTCGCTCAGTGAAGAGGCTTTTCTAGACTGGGGTTGGCGCATTCCGTTTCTGATTTCTTCGGTACTGCTGATTATTTCGGTGTGGATACGCATGCGGCTGAATGAATCACCTGCTTTTCGAAAAATGAAGGCGGATGGAAGAGGGTCAAACGCGCCGATCAAGGAATCCTTCGGACAGTGGGGTAATCTTAAAATCGTTTTGCTTGCATTGGTGGGCTTGACGGCTGGCCAGGCCGTGATCTGGTATACGGGCCAGTTTTACGCCTTGTTTTTCCTGACGAAAACACTGGCTGTGGAGCCCAATACGGCGAGCGTAATGATCGCCCTGGGCCTGCTTCTGGGCACCCCATTTTTCGTGGTGTTTGGCGCACTTTCAGACCGCATTGGCCGCAAACCCATCATTATGGCCGGATGCCTTATTGCCGCTTTAAGCTATTTTCCTGTTTTCAAGGCAATTACCCACTTTGCCAACCCGGCGCTCGAACGCGCTCAGGCCACCGCTCCAGTCGTGGTAACCGCTGACCCTGCCACGTGTTCGTTTCAGTTCAATCTAATGGGTACTTCATCCTTCAATAGCTCGTGCGATATTCTCAAATCGTTTATGGCCAGCCGTGCCGTCAATTACACCAACGAGGCCGCTCCGCCGGGCACTGTTGCAAGAGTACGCATTGGCAACGACGAATACGAGTCGTTCGAAGGCCAGGAAATGAGTAAGGCCGACTATGCGTCGAAGTCAACCCAGCTGCGGCACGCGCTTACCGACGCCATACGCCAGCACGGCTATCCTGCAGCCGCCGACCCGTTGCAGATTAACTACGTGGCTGTCATCGGGCTGCTGACCTTTCTGGTGATACTGGTCACCATGGTGTATGGCCCGATAGCCGCCATGCTGGTGGAGATGTTTCCGACGCGTATTCGCTATACCTCGATGAGCCTGCCTTATCACATTGGCAACGGCTGGTTTGGCGGGTTTTTGCCACCCGCTGCATTTGCCATCGTAGCGGCCACTGGCAATAGCTATGACGGTCTGTGGTACCCCATTATTGTTGCGTCTATTACGCTTGTAGTGGGTACTCTCTTTGTCAAAGAAACCAAGGACAATGACATCAATGCCTGACGCTGCCTGATTCAGGCCTACGTCAGCCTATACGCCTAAAATCAACTCTATAGAAGGGGCTGCATGCAACACAGGCGTCTGATCCCCCGGCCTGGTTGCGCGACAACTCTTTTATCGCCTGTACTGTGCCCCCCGCAAGCTTTTTTAGCGCAGTACAGGTGCTTCTTCGAATGGCCCAATGCCAAAGGCATCCCGGGCCATTTTTTTTGGCCTCATAGCCGCCAACTACGCGCCAGGCTACTATCACTGCAGTTGAGTCTATGCGCTGCGCTTTCAAAGATATTCACACCCATGGCTAGTACAAGCACCGACACGGGTTCACTGCCACCGTGCAGGCCGACAGCTTTCAAATCGTGACAACTCTACACAAGCCCGGCAAAGCCAATCGCAAATAGGGCTTACAATCAACGGTCCGGTTTTCTGCCCAAGGGCGCGCCTGCCTGACAGGCTGGCACGCTCGGGCCATTCATCAAAGACATACGACATTATGTGGTTTAAAAATCTCAAAATTTACCGTCTGGCCTCCTCCTGGAAATGCACCCCAGACACCCTCGAATCAGCACTCGCCCAGCAGGCATTCAAGCCGGGCGGTAGCAGCGACATGCAAAGCCTGGGGTGGATACCTCCCCGCGAGGATAGCGGCCTGGTGTACGCGCTTGACGGTCAGTACCTGATTACGCTTAGGGCTGAAAAAAAATTGCTGCCCACCACCGTGATCAATCAGTTTGCCAAGGCCAAGGCACAAGAAATCGAAGAACAGCAAGGTTTCAAGCCTGGTCGCAAGCAGATGAAAGAAATCAAAGAGCAAGTCACTGACGCGCTTTTGCCCAAAGCGTTCAGTATTTATCGCGACACCCATGTGTGGCTGGATACTCGCAACCACTGGCTGATCATTGATGCGGCGGCCTCTGCAAAATGCGACGAAGTGCTGGGCTTGCTGGCCAAATGCCTAGACAGCTTTCCTGTGTCACCACTCTACGTTGAGGCCTCCCCGGCGGCCGCCATGACCGACTGGTTGATCAGCGATGAAGCGCCTGCTGGCTTTAGCATCGATCAAGACACCGAACTGCGCTCTACCAGCGACAGCGGCGCCACTGTACGCTATGTGCGCCAAAGCATTGAAATTGATGATGTCCGCAAGCACGTGCAGACAGGCAAGCAGTGCACCCGCCTGGCCATGACCTGGGCCGACCGTGTGTCGTTTGTGCTGACAGAAGCCCTGGACGTCAAGCGCGTAGCGCCTTTAGATGTGATCAAAGAAGGGCAAGACGCGTCATCGCATAACGAAGCCGAGCAATTTGACTCTGACTTTACGTTGATGTCGGGTGAGCTTGCCCGTCTTATTGACGCACTTATCGAGGCGCTGGGCGGCGAGCGCAAGCAAGACGTCGCGGCCTGAGCTTTACCGCTTTACACAAGCGGGCGCAGTGTTTTCTCTGCGCCCGCTTGTTGTGTACTGTTAGTACATACCGTGAAATACACTGTCATCGGGCCCTATGTGCGATGGGGGGCTCCAGGTAACGTCACGCAGAGAATGCTGCACCAGCCCTTCAACGCCCAGCAGCACTGCAAAAATGGCCATGCGCACCGGGATACCATTATCAGTTTGGCGGAATATGGCCAACCTGGGATCATGGTTTAGATCGACGCTAAGGTCATTGGCCCCTTCGCGGCTGTCACGCGGCAATGGGTGCATAACAATGACATCAGGCCCGCAACATTTGTCGACGATGGCTTTGTTAATTTGGAAGTCAGGTGTGTACCCTTCAAGCTCTTCGGCAGCAAATCGTTCTTTCTGCACCCTCGTCGCATAGATGACATCAGCGCCAACCAGGCCTGTTTCAAGCGAATGGGTTTGTTCGATGACATGCCCCCGCGTACTTGTCTCTTCGACAATGTAGTCGGGCATTTCGAGCCCTTTTGGTGAGATCAGGGTAAATTTAAGGCCGCGATAAAGCGCCAATAGTTTAATGAGCGAATGCACTGTGCGACCGTATTTAAGATCGCCTGCCAACGCAATATGTGCGCCGTCCAACAGTTTGCCCAACCGCGAGAATTCGGTAAGTATAGTGTACAGATCAAGCAATGCCTGACTGGGATGTTCACCAGGGCCGTCGCCCCCGTTGACCACGGGGATATTGGTCGCCCGTGCAAATTCGGCCACAGAGCCTTTCTCTGGGTGCCGTATTACCATGGCATCAACATAGCCGCTCATTACACGGCTGGTGTCGTAAATAGACTCGCCTTTGGCCATGGATGAAAACGTAAACCCGGTGGTATCGCACACTGAACCACCCAAACGGCAAAATGCTGCGCCAAAACTGACCCGGGTGCGTGTACTGGCCTCAAAAAACAGGTTACCAAGCACTGCACCCTCAAGTACACGCGAGATCTTTTGACGGCGTGCGATGGGCTGCATGTGGTCAGCGATGCGAAACAAGTCTTCAACCGACTCACGGCTAAACTGATCCACTGATAGCAGTTGGTGTTTGCCTTCGAACGCAATACGATTGCGCAAGGGCCCCGACTGCGCAGTGTTATGCGAATATTTTTGCAGCAGGCTTTCGTTTTCGACGATTTCAGTTACAAAGCGTGAAACGACCTCGGGCATGGCACGATATTCTTGTGACCCCTCAGGTAGCAACCAAGTGTCTAGCGCACGACGCTTGACGCCAATACGCCCCGCGAACACATCACGAGTGAGATTAAGGCGGCGCATCGCGTCGCGTAGAAATACCTGTTGCGAGACAGTCATGAGAAAACCCTGAAAATATACGCAGAGCGTATATTTTATAAACACCCACGATATTCTGCGAGTGTTTTCTTCGGTTTCTCTATAAATACAACAGCAGGCAACTCACGTAACGCATGTACGCAGCATAGAACATGCACTGTGCCGTGACTCGCCACGCAGTAGACCCCAAGGCTTGGGACGCCAGCCGCAGTCAGGTCTTGCTGCGCTGGCGAAAGCCTACCATTGCAGTCGGGCGGACACCCGCGCAAAGATGGTGCTATTGCATGGACGACTGTACCGCTTCAAATAAACTCTGCAAGGCCCAACAGCCCATAACGAAGACGATCATACTTAATGCATATGCCAGGAGCGTACAGAACAACGGCACCCAATGGCCGCGCGTTTTATAAGATCGGGACAACTGATAAAGCAGGCTGGTTTGAGCGGGACAGGACCAAAGCAGCCCAAGCCCGGCCAGCGCAAGACCAGATAGATAAGCGGCCAGCGGTAGTCGATACCAGACGGCAGACACCTCCATGGTCACACCCATGGATAGCATTATGGTCAACAGTAAACCTAGCCCGTTTAGCCAAGCGACAAACTTGAAGCCCAGTGTTAGGGTGTGACCAAGGGCCTGTACGCTAACAAGATTGGATGGAGAGTTGTCCATGGATCGCTTTGCGCTTGCGCGTGAAGGTTGTCGGTACGCTTGAGTGTAGCGCGGCACAGTGGACAATGCCGCTATCGGGCACAAGAGTTAGAACATAGGCCAGCCAGGCCGGTCAGGCGGGGCTGGCCTATTTGAACAACGGTCTGCTTACGACATTAATATCGTCAGCAGACCGCTATTGCACTACGTGCGTACTTCTGTCCAAAAACTCTGCAATGCATAATAGTCTGCACCGAAGAGAAATGGCGAAAATCTAAACAAAAAGTTGAATAAACTTTAAAGGAAATACAGAATTTCGCCTTTTACCCCTGAAAGGATGGGCCAATACCCACCTTTGCAGAAATGACCAAGCACTGGTTTAACGCGGTGTGCCTTGCGGCATTTGAGTTGGAGCTGGAACGGGAGCTGGCACTGCCGATGGAGCAGGCTGCTGTTGCTGCGACTGCTGCTGTGTATCACCCGTGCCATCTTGCGGTACGCCAGCAATTGCCCGTGCAGCCGCTGTGGCATTTTGCTCGCTACCCACTGCGAAAATTAATTGGTCAGAGGTGACGGGCGTTGTGTAGCCCGGAGCAGCAAGCATGGTGCGCCCTACAACAAGCGCAAGCCGCAGGTTGGGGTTTTTGGTGGTGGCATCGGCAATCTTGGCTTTGCCAGACGCATTTAGCTGGAGAGCCAGCAGACCTGCACCATCTTTGCTAGAACCCGCCTGTACTCCTGAAAGATCATCGCGCGTAAGCACGGGCTGTGGGTTGACATAAAGCTTGCCGGCATCAACCTCAACGGGCGTCCAGCCCGTGCGGTCGGCGGTATCTGCCAGGAACACAGCGACGGCGGCACCCTGGGCTTGCGCCTGGGGTTGTGCCTGTGCTTGAGGCTGGGTGGGAGCGGTCTCGGCTGGTGTAGCTGTTTCGGCAGATGGGCCCTGCGCTGTCTTCTGTGTGGGACCGGTCGTCTGGCAGGCAGCCAGAGCGGCCAGACTAATCGGCGCAAGAATACGGGCCAAGGTACGAGCTGTCATCATAGATACTCCCCACTCTCAAATGTAAAACAATAATCAGAAAAGTGTACCAGTTGCCAGAAGTCGTTGCCGTCAATATCTGTCAATATGTAGAAAGACTTAAATGTTTAGATCACCACAAAAAACACAAAGCCACATAACCCTGCAGGTCTGACGACGCGGTATTCTGACGGATTGCACATTATTTTGGTGCATTATGTGACGCATCACATAACCAGCAAAACCATCCATCAACGGATCCGTACATCGCGCACCTCCAGCATAACGGTATCAACCACCCTGCCTTGTCCGTCCAATAACTCTATGCGTTTCTTACCTGGTTCAGGCGCCCAGGCAATGCGGGCACCACTTCCGATGATGTGGCCATCCACACGCCACGATACATTTTTAGCCATGCCCGCCGCAATGTTGGCAGCGTGCAACCAAACGCGCTGATGTTTCCATGGAATGTCCGGGTCTAGCGCAAGAATAGCCTGATCAGCCGGTTGCGTAATACGTGGTGTGCCCTGGTTGGCCGTCAATTGGCTGCGTGCCAGCTCAACCCGCTGTACTTGCGTATCGCCCAGAAACACGTCCTGACGTGTCGGCTCGATGCCTTGCTCGAAGCTAACCTGCCCGGTACTGACGGAAGCGGGCATGGCTGGCTGACGGCTGCCCTGCCCACGGTGCAGATACGTCATGATGTCGTGCCAGATAGGGCCAGCCCCCGAAACGCCCGACACCTCGCGCATACTGGCACCACCGCTGTTGCCGACCCAGACACCCACGGTGTAGCGATCAGACCAACCCATACACCAGTTATCACGCATGTCTTTGCTGGTGCCTGTTTTAACCGCCGTCCAGAAGGGGGTGGACAATGGGCTGTCGAGCCCAAACGTGCGGGCACGCGCCTGCCGGTCGGAAAGAATATCACCCACAATCCAGGCCGCACCCGACGCCATCACGGTTTGTGCGTGGTCTGCTCTACCCTCGGCAACCGGCAGCAACCGTGACTTGGATACTGTGCCCAAATTAGCCAGTGCACGATAGGCATTGGTAAGCGTCAACAGGCTTATATCAGCACTGCCCAGGGCCAGGCTGTAGCCATAAAAGTCACCAGTTTCCTCCAACGGCAGGCCCAGCCGCACCAGCAGACGCGCAAACGCATCCGGCGTAACCATGGTCAACACTCTGACAGCAGGAATATTCAACGACGAGGCCAACGCCGTACGCACGCTGACCCAGCCTGAAAACTGCTCATCATAGTTTTGCGGCATATAAAGACCGCTGCCAGTAGAAAGATTGAGCGGCCCGTCATCAAGCAACGACACAGCCGTAAGCCGTAGCTGCTCCAACGCCTGCGCATACAAGAATGGCTTGAGGGTTGACCCCGCCTGGCGGCGCGATCTTGCATGGTCAACATATGTGGCACCCGAAAGCCCACCCGAAGAGCCCACATAGGCCAGCACTTCACCACTACTATTGTCCAATACGACCACAGCTGCATCACGTACATTTGCCATATCAAGTTCGCGCAGCCTGAGCGCAACCGAATGCAGCGCGAAACGCTGAAGATCCGCATCTAGCGTCGTACGTACAACCTGTCCGGGCGAGAGAGCAGACTTATCAAGCCCCTGAAGTGCAAGCCGCGCAAAATGCGGCGCCAACCCGCGACGACCTGCCCACGGCGCGGACTTACGCTGCAAAGCCAGATAGACGAAATCGCGCAAACCAGTGCATTCGGCTGGCTGCCCCATTTCTCCCAGAAGCGCGCAGGTGCGCCGCACCAGAACAGGCTCAGGGGCATTGGGGCCGCGCAACAGTACAGCCGCCAGCGCAGCCTCGCGCATATTCAGTCCACTGGAATCCTTCTGGAAAAGCACGTGCGACAGCGCATCCACACCTTCGAGCTCACCGCGAAATGCAACCAAATTAAGATAGGCTTCCAGAATCTGGGGTTTGCTCCAATCATCTTCCAGCCGACGCGCCTCAAATGCCTGATCAATCTTGTCGCTGACACTGCGCCCACCTGGCCCGCGACTGTATGCAGGGTCAATCAACCCCAATAACTGCATGGTGAGTGTCGACGCACCGCGGCGTTGCGTGTTAATAAGGTTGTCCCAGGCAGCTGAAGCCATGGCCTGCCAATCAACGCCGCCATGCGAATAAAAGCGTCGGTCTTCCGACATGATCACAGCACGCTGCAGGGCGACGGATACATCATCCAGGGCAACCCAGTCTCCACGCCTTGCGTAAAAATCAAGCCGTACCCGTTCAAGCAGTTGCCCTGTCCGGTCTTGCACCAGCACATCAGAGGCAGCATAGTCGCTTTTAACCTGCTTGAACGAAGGCACGGCAAGCGACGGCCCGGCACAGCCGATGGCCAGTGCCAGCGCAACACAGCTTCTAACAGCAAGGTTTGCCACGGCCTTACTCATGAATTAGGTTCCACCTGCCTCGGCTGCACGTTTGACCTTGCCGTCCTCATTTTTCGGCTGGTTCGCAGCTTGCCCATCTTCTGCGGCAGGCTTTACCACCATGTTTTCCTTGTTCGGAAACTCGCCAAAAACGTCGGGTTGATACAACGCCTCAATGCGCGTAGACGGTAAATTGAAACTGCCCGCCGTATTTAGCCGCACCGTGTAGTCGATCGTAGTTGTACCCTTGGGCAAATACTCATAATAAGCACGGTAGGCCTCAAAGCTGCGCTCGATAAAGCTGGGGCCAAACCAGCCCGTGCTGCCTTTTTCACCCATAGTTGAAATGGATGAGTCACGCCCCAGCCCGCTGCCAAGCACGATCGCTCCGGCTGGAATAGGATCACTGAGCACCACCCAAGTCATAGGAGCCTCGGCACGTATTTTTAATGTCACCCGATACACGTCACCACGCGACCATACATCAGGTACTGCACGTGTAACAGGCTTGATGCTGCGCGTTAGCTCATAGCCGGATACCAAAGGTTTAAGCGTCGGCACGGCCGCAAGCGAGCGTACCGTCGCCCAGGCGCTGCCCCCGCCATTAGGAATAATGGCGAGCGCGTCTGATTTGGCTTTGCTCCAGGGCTGCAACATATCAAATGTGCGTACGCCCTGGTTGGCCGTGGCTGTATCCCAATCAAAGGTGCGCAGCGACCCCGATGCCAGACCAACTCGCACCGTTCCCGACACCGGCTCACGCTCGAACTTGCGCGCAAACTTTTCAATGGCCAGCGTACCCAGAAGATTGGCCGTGGTTGTGCGCCATGCGCCACGACGCTGCAAGCCAAGCAGGCCCTGCGCCAGACGAGGCATGTCGTCATCCCATTGGTTGGCATCGAGTGCCACAATCATCAGTCGCGCAAGGTTAGCGTCGCCGCCCTGCATCATCCACCAGGAATCATTCAGGCTATCTTGTGCAAACGTGAGCGTGGTGCCACTGGCTGCCAGGCGTGCACGCAGCACATGCCCCACCTGTTCGATACGCTGTGGCCGCTGAGGAATGCTCTGCACACGCTGCAACAAGCTTAGCCAGTCAATAATGGCCGAGGTTTGCCAGCGATCAGGCGTAATGGCGATGCTATCCAGCATGCGTGGCGTAAACCGGTCATAGCGAGACAACGCCTCAAGAGCCGTTAGCTTGCGCATATACAGGTCACGTGTAGGCGACCAGCGCTCGCGCTTTAGCTTGCCTTGTGCAAAGGCCTGCAAACCGTCAAGCATGCGGTTACGCTGTGCAGACGGGATCTCGAATGGCATGCCCAGTGCCTGCGCCTCGTGGCTAATCACTAACAGGTAGGCAGTTAGCACTTCATTGCCGTAGCGTGCCCCCGGAAAATAGGAAACCAACCCATCTGCATCCATGTAATCCGGCAACCGTCGCATAATGCCAGCCCACGTGGTCGTGTCCATCAGCCCGATTGCGCGTGAACTCACCTGCTCCAGGCAAGTGTAGGGGTAAGCCTGAAACCACTCCTTGACCCCAGGCAGGCCACCCGCGAGCGTGGATTGCAGATGCACTTGCAGGCCACCACGTGGCACCCCATCAGCATTTACCAAAGCGCCTGCTGGCGGCGAAACCTCCAGCCTGACCGCAGGCTTGGCCGCATCCACAGACAACAACGTGGACTGTCGCGTACGAACAGGTACGGCAGGAAGCAGCTTCTGCGTAAACGCGAGACGATCAGCAGCGGGCTTGTCACCCCGCGTTTCATGTGCTTCGAATGTCCAGGCCAGCGATGTGGCGTCAATAAACAGATTGCTTTCCGGTGCTTGGATATCCCACACAGCTACACCTGCAGAACCCGCCGCCAACACCATCTCTTGGGCCGGCAACGAGCCAGGCGCAACCCCATTACCTTTATAGGAGGCCCCCACGCTCACCTGCATGTCATGCTGGGTGGCATTGCGCAAGGTCAACATAGCCTGATAGCGATCACCTTCGCGTGCGACTGCGGGCAAACCGGGAATAATCTGCAGGTCTTGAGTGCTGACGATTTGTGTCGAACCCGTACCAAAACGCTCTGCACCAAAGTCGGCAATAGCCACCAACTGGAAACGCGTGATGGCATCGTTCAATGGCACCTCAATCGTGGCCTTGCCGTCAGCATCAAGTTCGACCGAGGGCTTCCAAACAAGCAGCGTATCGAGCAACTCGCGCGTAGGGCTCATTCCGCCCCCACCGCCGGCCGGCAACGCCTTGCGTCCATAATGGCGACGTCCCACAACCTGCATTTGGGCGGTCGATGTTTCTACCCCATAACTGTGCAACTGGCGCAAGGCGTCGAGCAAGTTCCAACTGGTATTGGGGGCCAATTCAAGCAGCGCCTGATCAACCGCCGCAAACGCCACAGTACCGTGAGACGCAGGCTTACCATCGGGCGTAGTCACCTGTATGGTGACCTGCGCTTTGTCCCGCACCTGGTAAGTTTCGTGGTTGGCACTTACTTTTACGTCAAGCTTGTCAAGGTCATCAGACACGCGTATTTCGGCCAGACCAAACCTGAATGAAGGCTTGGCCAGATCGATCAGCGCCGTGGGTGCGGAGTAAGTGTCTCCCTTGGTTTTAAACGCGTCATACCAGACCCCGGGGTTGCGCCAACCCCAGCTAAAGAAAGACTGCCAAGGCACCTCGCGCACCCGACCTCGCAGAGCCAGCACAGAAACATACACATTGGGGCCCCACTCTGCCTCTATAGGAATGCGAATCGTAGGATCTGAACCTTTCAGCTCAACGATCTGCGTCTTCAGTACGCCTTCACGTTCGACCGCCACCAGGGCCGTGGCGTGTCGATATGGCATACGCACCTGGAACTCTGCCGTTTCACCCGGCTTCCAGTCTTTGCGAGCCGGAATCACATCGATACGGTCATCATTGCTGCCCCCAAACCACAGGTCGCCTGCACCGGTAATCCATATCGTTCGTGCTGCACGCGAAGCGCGCCCCTGATCGTCTTTGGCCGTCGCCACAAGCTGGATTGAACCAGGCTCAGTCAGGTTTATTTCGCAAGCCAGCTTACCCTTGTCATCGGTCTTGCCGTCACACTGCACGCCTAAATCAGTCGTTTCGGTGTGATTGTCATAACTGTAGAAACCGCCCACCAGGCGCTTGCGCACCGAGTAGGTTTTGCGGGCCACAGCACTGACCGACATATCGACCCCCGCCTGTGGCTTGCCCGTCAGCGTAAGCGCCAGCACCTCAACCTTTGCTGGTTTACCGGCTTGTTGCCAACTTTCGGTTTTAATACCTGCCTGCACCGCAGCTGGCCATACCGGCGTCGTCTGAGACAGCGTCTGAAGCTCACCGTTCGGGTCAAAAAAACTGGCTTCAGTCAAAAACTCTTGTGGTCGAGTAATGGTTGGCAACGCGTCAATCTGCAGCCGTGCGCCGCCCTGTCCGTCCAGCACCACTTTTTGCTTATCAAGAAACAGCTTTGGCGCACCAGCGCGATTCTGTTGATCGCCCTCGTCGTTCTCATTACCCTCATCCTCTTCGGCGCGTTCGTCTGTCGCAGACTCATCCGGCACGTCAAATGAAAATTCGTCATACTCACTGAAGCTGACATGGCGTTCTCGCACGACTCCCGAAAGCGTCACGGGCAGTTTGCCGGCCGAGCCTCCCGCTACATAGGCAACCTGTATGTCTGCCGTCAGGTTGGCTGGCGCCACAAGGGGCACCTCACCCGAAGACCCTGTCAGCTTCACATGTCCGGTCAGTAAAGGCAGTTTGAATTCCTCAACCCTGAACTCGCCCGGCTCATACCAATAGTCATCCCTCTTGCCCTTTAGCGTGACCGAATACACGCCTAGCCGGGCCGTTTCGGGGATTGCAAATTGATTGGTGGCAGAAAGCCCCCCAGTTGGTGTTTCAACCCACTTAACCGGAATTTCATAGCGCTGATCAGAACCCTGATGCTCAATAATCAGCATGGTGGGAAGCGCGTCGTGCGGCACGCTCAAACCATTGCGGGTCTGGTCGCGCACAAAATGCTTCATGGATACGGTTTCACCGGCACGCAGCAGCGTACGATCGAACACCGTGTGTACAACCCTTGTTGGGGTGACGCGAGTGTCGGTCGGCACATTGAAACGCCACGACTCGATCCCGTCATTCCAGTTAGTGAGTGCGAACGAAAAATCAGCACGGCCACGCGCCTGAGCATGACTGGCATCAATGCGCGCCGACACGTAAAGACCGCTAAGCCCCGTGTCTGAGCAATAGTTATTGTCGTCACTCAAGGGCTGATTATGGTGCCATATACCGTTTACGTCTGTTTCACCGCGTGCCAGCTCCTTGCCATTGCAATCAAGCACTGCAACCGATGCCTGGGGCACAACCTTGCCATCATCCAGTGTGGTTACCCAAACAAGTGTGTCATCACGCCCCGTCTTGATATGCACCCCAAGATTGGTCAGCAGCGCCGACGTTCGCACATACATGGGTTTTCCGGACTCAATCAGCGATTTCCCCAGCCTTGCGGATTCAATTTCAAGAACATGGAAACCAGGCTCTACCAGCGGCACACCTACTACCTCGAAGGGCCTTGGGCCCTGTTGACCAGCCCCAGGAAGCTGCAGCGTACGCACACCCTCGCGCCCGCTCAGTGCCGAAACCTGGCGGGAGTCAATACGATCGCCATCGTCAGACTTGGGTTTGCGCCCAGCCATAATGGCTTTGTACTGGGAAGCAGACCAATGGTTTTCATCCAGCCTGTTCAAGCGCGATAACCACAGCAGCACTTCTTTGTCGTCTTTTACCGTGTAGTCAGACACTTTGCCTGCCGACTGTCGCAATTCACGTGTCAGCAGCTCAGCCTCAACATTGCGCAGCGTAACCGCCATGCTGGCCGGGTCACTCGCTTCATCGCCCCCTGGAGCTACGTTGGCAAAGCGCTCAATAATTCCGAATGGCGAGGCGGCAAACTTAACCAAGGGTGGAAACTCGGCCGTGCGAAAAGCCAAGGGAAACTGATCGGCGTTTGTGAGCGGGCGGCCTGCGTCATCGGTGAGGCCTTCAGGCAGATTAAGCACCAGTGCCTCGCTCTCTGGCAGAGGGCCTGCAAAAGTAACCCGTGACAACACTCGCCCTTGGTCTTCGTTATTGTCATCATCATCGCTATTGAGCGTCGGTGAACGCTCAGCATCGCCTACTTTAAGGCGGATCTTGCTGGCATCGGCGCGGGTAATCGGTGCCGAAAACCTGACGTCGATGGAAGTTACGGGATTGCAAGGCTGGCCGGAGTTTTCTCGCATGCACGTCATGCTTGCCTTGAAAGCCTCACGGACGGTGTAGTCGAAGGTCTGCGCATCCAGAGTCGGCACACCTGCCTGCTGGCCGCGCGACGGGGTTGCAACGCCTGGCCCGACCTGCAACTGCACGTCGGCTTCGGCGGGCAGCGTGCGCTTGCATTGCAGCAGTTGCATGGCAGGCGTATCAACGGCAGTAGCGCGAGAATAATAAGTTGCTTCGAGTATGTCGGTGCGCGCCTGGCCGGTAATAAGCCGAACGGGCACGGCCTCGCCCAAACCCTCGACCAGACAGCGCGAATTGGCCACCAGCGTTTGCGGATCAACCTCTCCGTTGAAACGCAACACAAACACCTGATCTTCATCCACCTGGTTGCCATACGGCCGTGTACTGGTCACATACGGCCCGCCTGTCTGAAAACTAAAGCTGGTGTTGCCGGTAACGGCTTCATTATTTAGTGCGTTAAAAGCTGGATTAAGCTGTGCCGTACACCGTACACCTGGGCCTAGGGTATTGGAAAAAGCAAAATACCAACGACGAGAGTCTGTCCAGCGGCTGTGGCCATCTGCTTCAGCGTCATCGCACGTCAGGCTTACCGGCGGCGCCACCTGATTGTCACCGAATGCGATGACATCTTTATCAAAAGTGAGGCTGACCCGCTCAATATTGGCAACCGTGCCCTGGGGGGAAAACTGAACAATTTGTGCCCCCCATGCAGAAGGCAAATACAAAACACACGATAGCAAAGCCCCGACGGCAAGACGCATTACAAACTCCGGTCACCAATAGTTATTTGGCGCAACGATACCATTGTTGAATAACACAGTCAGCCTGAAGCGGCTTATGTTTGGCGACTTGTCGGCCCGCTAGGCAAAAAGCGGCGGGTTGTGTAATAATTGCGGGCTTATCGACAGAGTTTTGCCAAGTTACAGCAGACATTCTTTCGATACGCCCCTCTAGCTCATGCTTGGTTAGAGCAGCAGACTCATAATCTGTTGGTGCCGTGTTCGACTCACGGGGGGGGCACCACCTCACATCTGCCGCACGCACCCACTTACGCAAACATACGCAAATTCTTATAGTGTAAGTGCGGTGCCTGCAGGCACCCAACATCAAACCATCTTCCACTCATTTCAGCTATTTTTTATAATTCATTACGCAATTTTCACGCAAGGGATTACGCAAAATGGCGTCGTTTAGGAAGAGCGGCACTGGGTGGCGCGCGGAGGTATTCAAAAACAGCATCCGCGAAAGCGCAACCTTTCCTACGAAGAGAGAAGCCCAAGACTGGGCGACCAGGCGCGAAAATGAAATCACGGCCATGCGCGCTGGCAAGGTGATCCGCTGGACACTGTCTGATGTGATTGATAGGTATATCAGAGACATAAGCCCGTTAAAAGACGGCAGTGCGAAAGAGATTCTGCGTCTGAAGGCCGTCCAGCGCGATCCCATCTCGAAAATGGTGATGCAGGACATAGCCCCAGTCGACTTAGCTAATTGGCGCGACCGGCGCCTGCAGGCTGTCAAGCCCTCATCATGCCTTCGCGAGATCAGTTCTTTGCGAGCAGTCAGGAGTCAAGCCAAAAAAAGAGAGTGGGGGTATGTGGACCACGATCCCTGGCCAGACGTTACTAAGCCGCAACCCACTCCACCGAGACAAACAGTATTTCAGGCTGGCCAAGCAGAGCGCATTGCAGGGGCGCTGGGATATCTAGGTGGTGTGCCGGTCTCTAAGCGGCAAGAAGCCGCCGTGGCGCTGCTCTTTTTTCAAGAACGCCACCCAGAAGCCTTGCCTTACCTTGATAGGCTCCCGCAGTTAGGAGCGCCTACTGACCTACCTAAGCCAAGACTCATCCATAAAAAAGGACGGCGCACGATCTCAGCCTAATTATCACAGTCGCCTTTGGCAACTTTTTTAGCCATCTCTGTCAGATTACCAACCAACGCAAGCTGACGGCTTTGGAAAACTAGCCCCGCGCCTTCTGCGGGGCTTTTCTTTTGCCCAGTCTCTTCCCGAACCTTTCGCCCTTAAACTCGATGCAACCGCAGCCAATCACGTAACGCACTGTTCATGCGTGTTTGCCAGCCCTCACCGCCAGCTTTGAACGCATCTATGACATCGGCGTCGTAGCGCACGCTTACCAGCACTTTTGGGTTGTCCATCTTTGGTCGACCTACCCGTTTCAAATGCTTCATTTCATCCTCTCCCAGCTCATACGTGTCCGGGTCAGACGCGATGCCGCGATTGATTGCATCGTCCTCTTCTTTACTGGGGAATAAGGTTCCCGGTTTAAGCTTTGGCATAGAAATTTATCTCCCGACTATTTGCCTTGCGTAGGCTAATAATGCGCCTAGTCCAGTCCCTGTCGACATAAACCACCACATAGAGACGTTGGCCAATGTAGCCAATCGCCACCATCCGCAGTTCACCATAGGGTTGACGCACATCCTGCCACGTTACAGCTTCGTCCCACTCAAACTTCGAAGCAAGAGCTAACGACACTCCGTGCTTCACTTGGTTCACCGCATCTTTAGCGTAATCAAAGGCGATATCCATTTATTGTAGCTACGCAAATAAAGAAAAACAAGAAACTAAATGCCGCGTGCACCGCCAGAACGAGCGCTCTTTTGCTCAATGATGCCAAAAATTTAAGCTTGGGCTAAACCGCCCACTTGCGTCCTGGGCCTTCTGTCTGCCATCCATTGGGCATAGTCAGCTTGCACTTGCGCCCCCCATGCTTGCGGCAGATACCAGAACCCGTTTCGAAGGCTGGATCGCCAGCACATGATCGACGTCCGTGCGGTCGATGGTGCTTTCATCGACAAAGTTCAGAATATTATATTTTCCAAATCCCATACATGAGTTATTGATCAGGCTCTGGAATGAGCACATCACGCATGAAATAGAAAACATTTTCTGGCTGTACGATTTCGATAAAACATCAAGGGATCAACGAATATTCCTATCTTTCGAGGGAGTTCCAGATGTTTTGTCAACTTGAGGAGTAACCCTAAGGGCAACTCAATGACAAACCACGAGAACGTAATGAACCCGACAGTCCCAGACGGCGTGAGCGAATCTTTGGCAATCGACACTACGGTCGAAACATTTGACCCGCGCACTCGCCACTACTACGAACAGTTCCCGCCTGAACAGCTGGTCGACTTTCTGCTGCAGCGCGACGAGCACATTGCCGAGTTGACCGAGAAGATGGAAGCAATCGGTGCAGGCGGTGTATCGCTTATGGGTGCGGCCGCCAAGCCCGATGTTCACCGGTGCTTATCAGATCGACCATCCTTCCAGAAGAAGTGAACACCTTGATAGGCAAGTATTGTGATCTGGAGTTAATTATGCCCAAAAGAAATTTAATCGATCTAAAGGTCGCCGCTCAGATGCTGGGCGGCTTACATCCCGAGCATGTCAGGGGTCGCCTGATGAAGCGCCCCGACTTTCCACGCCCCTTTCGTATTTCGGGTCGAGTGATGCTAGACGAGGAAGAAATAGCCGAATGGATCGAAATGCAACGCCAACCAATTGATGGCCGCACTACGCAAAAATTACGCAACGATGCGCGCAAACTAGCGTAGTTATTGATTCATACGGTGCCCGGGCGCCACCAGTATTTATGCGGGTTTCCGGTAAAACGGGAACCCGTTTTGTTTTTGTGGTGGGGGAAATATTGCCATAAGATGGGCGGAGCATGAACAGCCCACCCTAGTATGAACTGCCCCCAAAAAAGATTGACACCTGTTCCAATCTTTGGGGTGTTTTCATAAGTAACTACAACGAGCAATTCAAACAAGGCGTCATTGAACGCTACTTATCGGGTGAGATAGGCGGTCGAGCTGTAGCGCAAGAACGATCTTGGCGCGACTACGCTACGCAAATGAGTGGCGTAAGGGTCATCTACTACACGACGTTGCGCAAGCCCCATAAGCCCGGATAACCGCAGGCGAGAACCTCGCCCAGCACAAATACAAGCGATTTGAGTACATCGCCTATGGCTTTAAACACACGGAGAAACCGGTCTGGAAAGGAAAATAGGCATCCGGTGGTGCAGGGGACGAGCCCGCGTCGGATGCCTCTTCAGTTGGCGTTTACGCCTTCCTTAGCTAAATTTTAAGCGATGACGATGAGGGAATCAATATCATCGTCCTGGCAGTAATCAGTAAGGAGATCAGGCAGCGACATGATCGCGACCCCTACATAAATGAGCTGCGCTACCCAGTGTGTCCAAAAGGCAGCAGCTATGCCGGCAAGGTACAACAACGGAGAGGCCTTGCCCTTCCAGTTTGAACTCAGGGCATGCGCAAGCAGTGGCGGCTGCCCATCAACCATGATAATACGCCGCTGCAGCACATAAAAAGAAAGCGCGGCCATCAGCAGAATAAAGCCGTAAGCTGCAGACGGGAGCGCATCAAGATGGTTCTCACCTATCCAGCCAGTGGCGAATGGCAGCAAAGAAAGCCAGAACAGTAAGTTCAAGTTTGCCCAAAGCACACTACCCGATACACGGTCCGCCGCCTGGAAGAGGTGGTGATGATTGTTCCAGTAGATGCCCACATAAACAAAGCTGAGCACGTAACTGAGCAAGTGCGGCAGCACCGGGCTCAGCGAGGCTAGCGTTGTACCGTGCGGCACTTTCAGTTCCAGGACCATGATGGTAATGATGATGGCCATCACACCGTCACTGAACGCCTCTAACCGCGTCTTGCCCATATTTGACTCTCTCAAGGTTACTTACCGTTCTTGACACCGAACGCAGTGAGTGTGATGTATCAAATCGCATTCCACATCTGGATTGCCCAACGTGCGGAAACAGCGTCAGCCAGTATTCTCTCCGCCACGGAGCGTCCCGTCTAACAAAAAAACGTCTCGCGCTATACTCAATGCATTATTAATTTGCATTTGCGAGTATGCGACGATTTATCGTCATTTTTTTACTAATTCTCCTCCCCATCCAAGTCCTGGCTGAGTCTTTAGAAGACTTGCGCACAGGCCCGCACCCCATTTCTCTTGTCGAAGCCATCAATGTCGCATCAACGACCACCGATGCAGTCTTGCTGCGCTCAACGTCATTGTCCGATGAGTCGAACCCTCAACAAGTGGTGCATGCTGACATCAGCGACTCAGTGAGTAGTGCAACGCTATACGCGCATAGCACCCTATCGGCTGAGCGCTGGCCAGATTACCGCCCCCTCGCGTTCCCATTAGTCTATCTTCCTGTAATAAAGCCGCCGCGTATTTGATCGATTAACCACGTATCAAATGTTGTGCCTCCACATGCTTGTGCTCGTCCGTCCTCCTTTGCCGACACGGTATTGTGGCTTTACTTATTTTTATTAGGCTTATATATGGAATGGCTTTTAGACCCCAATATCTGGGTGGGTCTGCTGACTCTTGTCGTACTCGAAATCGTACTCGGCATCGACAACTTAATTTTTATCGCGATTCTGGCCGACAAACTGCCGCCGCATCAACGCGATAAAGCAAGATTGATTGGCTTATCGCTGGCACTCCTCATGCGGCTGGGATTGCTAACGATTGTGTCGTGGCTCGTGACCCTGACCACCCCCTTGTTTTCCGTGGGAACCTTAGCGTTCTCAGGAAGAGATCTGATTCTTCTTCTGGGCGGCATTTTCCTCTTGGTCAAGGCCACCACCGAGTTGCATGAGCGTTTGGAGGGCACGACGCACGCGCAGAGTAATTCCAAAGTGTATGCAGGCTTTGCGGTGGTGGTCACACAAATTGTGGTTCTCGATGCCGTATTTTCCCTGGATGCAGTCATTACGGCCGTCGGGATGGTCGATGAACTCCCCGTCATGATGGCTGCTGTGCTGATCTCCATGGGTATGATGATGTGGGCGTCCAAGCCCCTCACGCGCTTTGTAATTGCGCACCCCACTGTCGTGGTGTTGTGCCTAAGCTTCTTGTTAATGATTGGGCTTAGTCTG
This sequence comes from Pusillimonas sp. ANT_WB101, assembly GCF_008369125.1. Lineage (NCBI taxonomy): Bacteria > Pseudomonadati > Pseudomonadota > Betaproteobacteria > Burkholderiales > Alcaligenaceae > Pusillimonas > Pusillimonas sp. ANT_WB101. Next base: position 1,760,249 of record NZ_VOAY01000001.1, read on the forward strand.
ACAGCGGAAGGATTGGGCTTCAAGATCCCCAAGGGTTATCTGTATGCAGCGATCGGATTTTCCATTGTGATTGAGCTTTTCAATCAGCTTGCACGACGCAGCCTACTGAAGAACGAGGCGCGCTTGCCTTTGCGGGATCGTACGGCAGAGGCGGTATTGCGCATGCTCGGCAGCAAAAAGCGCTCCGAGGCGACAGATTCCACATCAGAGGCCGATGCCGAGATGGAGGACTCTGCGTTTGGAGCCGAAGAACGCAGCATGGTGAGCGGCGTATTAACATTGGGTGAACGCTCGATTCGCTCTATTATGACGCCACGTGCAGATATCTCCTGGATCAACCTGGACGATGAGCCGACACGAATACTTCAGCATTTGCGCGAAACGCCTCATGGCTTTTTCCCCGTGTGTCGCGGCCAGCTCGATAATATATTGGGTGTCGCCCGAGCCAAAGACCTGATGGCCGATCTGACCGACGGCACTGACTTGAGCAAGCTGCCAAGCCTGCGAGAGCCCATTATCGTTCATGAGTTGACGGGCGTATTAAATGCCATTGAAACACTCAAAAAATCTCGCGGGCAACTCGTGCTGGTCACCGACGAGTATGGCACCATTCAAGGGCTGCTTACTCCCATCGATGTTCTGGAAGCGATTGCCGGCGAGTTTCCAGATGAGGATGAACAACCAACCATTCAATTAATCGCCCCGGGCCGCTGGCAGGTCGACGGTGCGACCGATCTGCATTATCTCGCCCAGGTATTGCAAACAGATGCCTTGCTGGTTGAGGGAGATGGATATTCATCTGTCGCCGGGCTGCTCCTGGAACGGTTCGGCTCGCTACCTGAGAAGGGCGCCACGATAGAGCTTGGCGGCCTGCGTTTTGAGGTAATGGAGATTACTAACCGCCGTATTGCCACACTGGCTGTGACGCGTGTCGATGATGGGCGGGTCATCCCGCTTGATCATGCATAAAAGCGATTAAGTGGTTTGAAGGGCTAATACACGTTGATCCCAATCCCCATCCAACTGCCTGTTCGCGTCGTCGCCTTATATAAGGATGGCAATAATCTGCAGCATCTCGTGCGTAACTGTGAGCATGTGGCGTTTCATTGCTTACTTGACATCCCCCCCTCCCTTAAGTGAGGGGGTTCCTACCGTGTTCAGTCCGCAGGGACTGACTCACCTCGGCGGGTTCCTGCTGCTGGCGACCTTACTGCATCGCTCACTTCACAGGCAAACCGGGCGTGTCCCGCCCTTAGAATATTGATCGCGCCGACCAGATCAGCATTTTCCTCCAAACCGCATTCCCCACACGCAAACTGTGCTTGTGTTTGCCGGTTATCCTTGGACACATGCCCACAAGCCGGACAGGTGCGGCTGGTGTTCTGTGGCGGTACGGCAATGAGATAACCGCCGTTCCATGCCAGCTTGTAGTCCAGTTGGCGGCGAAACTCAAACCAGCCCTGATCCAGAATGGCCTTGTTCAGGCCGGATTTGGCCCGGACGTTTGTTCCCGGCTTTTCGGTACTGCCTGCCGCCGACTTGGACATGTTCCGTACCTGCAAGTCCTCGATACACACCATCGCGTGGTTTTGGCTGATCGTGCTCGTGGCTTTATGCAGGTAGTCGCGGCGGGTGTTGCCGATGCGGGAATGGATGCGCTGGACGCGGGCTTTAGCCTTCTTCCAGTTGTTGCTGAACTTGGTCTTGCGGCTCATGGCCTGCTGCGCTTTACGCAGCGCCGTTTGAGCGTCTGCTGTAGCGGATGCACTGGCGCATCCTTGAGCCACGGCGTTTCAAACCCATTGCGCCACGCAGTGAGTTCCTTGCACAACCCGGCATAGCCCAACTTCTTCTCGCGGCGTGAGGTGTTCACAAAGGAAATACTCGACGATCTGCGTGACCTATTTTCCAGCGTCTGCGCCGACTTCGAGGCCGAACTGGTGGAGTTCGACGGCGAGGACGACCACGTTCACCTGTTGGTGAACTACCCACCCAAAGTGGCCGTCTCCAATCTCGTGAACAGCCTCAAGGGTGTGTCCAGCCGGATGATTCGTAAGAAGAGCTACCCGAGCATCCGAAAGAAACTGTGGGGGGGTGCCCTGTGGTCACCGTCCTACTTTGCGGGAAGCTGTGGGGGTGCCCCCATCGAGATCATCCGCCAGTACATCGAACAGCAGCAGACGCCACACTGACCGCCCAAAGGACGCCTGCGACGTCCGCGCTATCCTTGCCCGGCCTAAAGGCCGAGGCTTGCCGCGCACCGGGTCAGCAGCTCTGGTACGCTCGAAAGACACAGTTGGCCGTATGCTTGTGGATAGCTTTTCTTTCGTCTTTAGGCATATAACTTGCTTAGCTCATGCTATGCAAATTTGATGGCATTCTCAGTCTATAAAGCGAAACATCGCGAAGGAGTCCTCCATGCTACATCCGACCGTCCATAGGCCCAACCCTGAACGAGCGCCTGGTACCGAAGTGCCGCCTAAACCCGGGCAACCTTTGCCAAACCCCGAGAATCCCGATCTACCGGGCACAGTACCTGCCGACCCAGGCGATCCCGGCCAAGGTCAGCCAATCCCTCCAGAGATGGATTACAACGCGCTAACGCTTTGACCCGTTATCATCGAAAAAGCGAGAGGCAAAGCCACCCAGCCCACTTCGACGGGCTTCTATTGCCGGTACGGGAACGCAAGCTGCTAATTTTGCTTGCGCGCACTTTACAAGAAGGAAGACGCAATGACACACGCCAAACTTACACCAGGCCAAACCAGTACACCTATCGACATCAAGGGGCCACCCAAGGCCAAACGCGAAGAGGACGCCCATGCAGAGTTGGGAATAGAGTCGCCGTTGAAAAACCCGGACGACAAAGGAAAGAGCAAAGAGTCCCGCGACGATCAGTAACCCCCTGCCCGCTTTGCATGCCAGCCTCCAGATTCGTCAGCAGAACATTACAGCCCAGTGCACTTGCTGCCGAGTTAGCGCTGTTTTAAGCTATTAGATTAAATATTTTAGGAGCGCAGATGAACAAGGCATTTCAAATTTCCATTCTCGCTCTCTCTACGTTGCTGACAGCACCGGCGACAGCCGCTGAGATCGACGGCAAAAACATTACGGAAGCTGCAGGGGCTGACAATGCGCTAGCTGCCGAATTTCAACGTATCATGAAACCGATCACGCCCGACGCCCCATGGGTCGAGAGCTTTGGCGTTACGACAACCCCTGAAATTGAGGCCGTTGGCGGCAAAGTCTACGACGTTTATAGGGGATGCAAACCGAATGACTGCCCCACTGAAGTGTATGTGTTGCTGTACGATCGCGAAAACAATAAATTCGTATCGGGCGCATTCATTCGGAGCCAATTCAAAGACCTAACGCTGACAGAGAGCGCCATTACATGGCTAGGCGATACCAACACCGTTCGGGCCGGCGCCATTGGCAAGCACTTATATTAAGATCGAGCGAGGCCAATGAAACAGCCAGCCCTGAATAGCGTGGACGAATCTTTGGCCGACGACGCTACAATCTGAAAGCGCGCCCCATGCGCCCACCTCGACTACGAACCGCCTCTACCTCGGCGGTTCGTCTGCTTTCTGCTGTCGCACGACATACACCTTGCCGACCAACCAATTCATTGAACCCAGGTTATATACAGAAGCGTTACTAAAGCGTCATGCAAGATAGCGCTTGAACCACTCCACCGTCCTGCGCCATGCAAGTTCAGCGGCGTCCTTGTCGTATCGTGGCGTAGAGTCATTATGAAAACCGTGATTCGTGCCAGGGTAGACATACGCCTCGTAGGTTTTACCGTCCTTCTTCAAGGCTGCTTCATAAGCCGGCCAGGTCGCATTGACACGATCGTCGTGCTCTGCGAAGTGAAACAGCAATGGCGCGCGAATCTTTGGTACATCTGAGGGGCTCGCCTGCAAACCATAAAACGGGACGGCAGCAGCCAATTCAGGGTAGGCGACAGATGCAGCATTGACGACGCCGCCTCCATAGCAAAAGCCTGTGATGCCTGCTTTTCCGCTGGTGCCATCAAATGCCGTCATAAACTCGATGGCTGCAAAAAAATCGTTCATCAGCTTTTGCGGATCAACCTGTTGCTGAAGCTCACGCCCCTTGTCGTCATTACCCGGGTAGCCGCCCAGCGAGCTCAAGCCATCTGGCGCAAGCACGATAAAGCCTTCTTTTGCCAGCCGACGCGCTACGTCCTCGATATAAGGATTCAGGCCCCTGTTTTCGTGAACCACCACAACAGCGGCCAACTTGCCCGCAGCCTTGCTCGGCTTGACCAGATAGGCACGCACATTGCCATGCCCCTGAGGAGATGGGTAGTTAATATATTGGGCGATGATGTCCGGATCAGTGAATGAAACTTGCTGTGCCAAGGCGTAATCTGGGCTAATCGACGCGAGAAGCGCCGATGCCGTCAGGCCACTTACCGCAAATTTGGCAGACTGTTGCAGAAACTGCCGTTTGGTAATCTTTCCGTGTGCGTAAAAGTCGTAAAGCTGAAGCAGTTCGGGGGCAAAGTCTTTCGCTGTCAATCTAGGCATGACATCTCCTTTGGTAGGGCTATGGTGAAATCAAGCGTATGTGGGTAGCCCCGTCTATGCGTGGCCTGGGCGTTGCCCAGCGCCAGTTGGAATCGCTCGAAAAACATGCTTCTGCCGTAGGCGTAGATGTGCTGCAGATGGACACGCACCGCACACTTGCTGAAGTTCAAAAGCTTTATACTCGTAACGGCTATGTCAAAATTGCCGCCTACAATAAAAACCCTTACGCACACCACTGGTTTGAAAAGCGAGGTTTACAGCTGTTGCGCTAACATCCGCTGAGCGAAATCATAGTTCTATTTTTGGCACATCGACAGATGGTTAGCTCTTGCTGGCCGCCGCTGTCTTTCCTGCCGCCTGAGCCTCATCCAGTGCATCCTCACGCGACGCACTTACCGGCATCAACACGGGCTCGGTCAGCTCACCCGTAGGACTAATTAACCAATAAGACGCCTGAAATTGCCCCGGCTCGAGTTCTTTCATATCGAATTCGTAACCCCAATTCTGATCTGCCATTGCTGTCTCCCTTGGTCGATCCGTTAAGACACCCGCTTCCAAGAATCATACATGCTCATCCATCAATCCGTCCTGCAGATGACCGACAAAATGAAACAGCAGAAACCTCCGGTAAAACAGTAGACAGTGGCACCGCAGACCTTACTTATGACTCGGCAACAGAGGACGTAACCTGGTCGATCTCGCACAAAGGCCTTTTAGGGCCGGTAACCATGGCACCTCCTCGTGGCGAAATCCATGGGCAAGTCTAAACCCCAATAAAATAGGCCCGGCCCGGGCCAAACATGGAATCGTGTTCTGACTCAAAAAACCGAGCCAGTCTCGCACCAAGAAGCCGTGCATTATTGGCCCCCGCACTTCCGGCCTTGGAACGTCTGATATACATGACCTCATCTGCAAATACGCCATGATGATTACGGGCTTTGAAGAATTCGGAGCCTAACGCTACTATCAGGGTTGGTATTTTCTGTGGGAGTAGCCCGTGTGCGGACGAGTAAAGCAAACTAACGATCCAGCGCAGTATTTCGACTATACGCGCTGGAACCCGCTCGAGCATTCGTGGGGTGGCTACCAAGGCAGCCCTAACATACCGCCCGGCACCAGGCCACTGGTGCTGCACCGACTGGGCGACGGTGCCGAACAGGCGGATACCCTGTTTTGGGGATATAAACCCTCATGGCCAGGTTATACGCGGGGGCCCGCAAGTAACGCCCGGCTAGACACCGTGCTCAAAGGCTCACGCTTCTGGAAGCCGCTGCTATCCAGGCGCATTATTCTGCCCGTTGACGGCTGGTATGAGTGGACGGGTGACAAAGGTGACAAGCAACCCTGGTTCATCACCTCAAAGGACGGCCATCCTATTCTTATGGCGGGTATCACTGCATGGCAGCCAGGTCAGGAAATGCTCGCAGAAAACGGCTTTGCCATTGTTACCGACGACGCTGCAGGTGGCATGGTAGACATTCACGACCGTCGGCCCATCTGCTTGGGTGTGGAAGACGCGATTACCTGGCTGGATCCTGAGCTACCTGTTGATCAAGCCGTGCAGCTGTTGTCCACAGCAAGGCCAGAATCGGCTTTTCAGTGGTGGGAGGTTACACGGAAGATGGGAAATTCTCGGTACCAAATGGCAGATACCAGCGAGCCGTTACTGTGATCATTCAGATGGCCCGCTAAACGGTCGTGTTGGCGTTTCAGCACAAAACCAGCAGCACTCTCGAAATACTCCCTGGCGGGCTACCTGCAAGATGGGGTGCCAGACTCGACAGAACGCCTTACCGCCTGGAGCTGCTTTTGGTCGAACACGCCCACCCCATCCACTGAGATGACAACGTCAGAGTTCTTCTCATAGCGGCCCGAAACATACGCTTGCAACGATGCTTCTCCCGTGTCGCGACGCTTTGGGTCCAACACGTGCAGTACACCTGAATAGCTGTGCATAAGCAGCCCGCCATTCGTTTCGAATTCTGAAAGACATTGACGGCTATACGCCTGCAGCCGCCGATAGGCTTCGTCAAAGGTCATTGGCGCGATAAAGTTGTCGACGCTGGGGCCTTTCTTCGCTTCCATGCCAGAACACCCAACCATCAAAACCAGAATGCCGACCGAGGCAAATACTCGCATAGCGTCTGTCTCTTTTTATTTAATGTAAGCGAATACTACTATGATGATTTACCAAAACGAATAAATCTACTTACGGTGCAGTGGCGTTGGTCGTTGAATATAAAAAAGCGTTTTTTCGGCGAGAACCCCATCCTAAACTTATCCCCAGAACCTGTGAATAACCCTAGGGACAATTCAATGACAGATCGTCAGAAGATAACAAAACCGCCAGTCCTGGATAGCATGGGCGAATCTTTGACAATGGTGCGATAAGAAGAAAATTCGTTCTATGCCTGCTTCATTGCTATGAGCCCATTTTGCTGAAGTCGTTGGTCCATTTATTGCTGTCGCACCAAGCGCTCACCTTCCCCGTTAAAATCACGCCTTTGACCTCTTAATACTTTTGAAAAAGGATTGGCCATGGCTGAGAACCCTTTCGGCGACGATACCGAAACGACTGATGACACCAGGCGCTATATGGTTCTTATTGCGGCGTCGCAAGACAACCTTGCTTTAGTGCAGCAGATTCACAAAAACATTCAAAACGAAGTAGATAAAAAAGCATTCGCGATCTGGGTTGATTCCAGAGGAATCGGCATCGTTGTTGAGACCGGGCTCGTGGCCGCAGAGATCCAGAAGGCAGCGCTGGCCGTCGATGCAAAAATCGGGCTTGGAAACTTACGTGGGTTCTTAATTGTAGAAATCGGAGCAGATTGGGCAACGCACAAAGACGCGAAAACCGAGCACTGGATGGCGAGTCATGTCGGCAACCCTCGCGCTGCGCCTCCTCGCAAAAGCCGACGCCGTTAATACTCACTCTCGCATACAAGGTTTTCTTGGGGTAGCGTGAGCGACTCTCTGGCAACAGACACTTCGGTCAAATAATTGACGCTCACACACTTGGCGCTACGAGTTGCAGCGCGTCATACCTGCCACAAGCCTAACTGCACCCTGTTACCAAATGGAGCGACGACTCAGGCTTCTTGATACCGCCTGATTCAGGCGCCTGGCCTCTTTCTCAGCATACTCCCGCTCCCCTGGCTCATACGACCCTTCATAAAGACACTTGCTGCGGTTCCACCTGCACTCGCTGCTGGAAACCGCAACCTGGTCGCCGCCACCACGCGATGCGCTGGAACGCCCCGAAGAACAGCCCGAAACAAGCGCGATAAGAAAAAGTGCCATGCCACACCGCACATACATTTTAATAGGCATTTTATTCAATCTCGTCAATAAGTTATAGCCACTGTTATAGCAAACACTTTAACTTCTTACCAGCTAAAAATACGCATGAAGCCCCTCAACGGAGGTATCGCCAGCGTGGTGCAAGCTAAAAAAAAGCGGACAAGCACCACGAGACGCTCAGAGCTTGCGGCTTTCGCGAGCTTCTGGCAGCTTACTTCCGAAAACCGGACAACACTGAGGACACAATGAGAGTATTCGCATGCTGCAAACGCAGTTATAGCTTTCTTGGCGCTGTGCTGCGTCACGGGCGCACTCCTTTCCTGGAAGTAATAAGTTCGCCACTACAAACAGTATTGCCTTCGCACAAGGCGTACGAAGGCAAACAGCCACCTTTATCGTTGCGTGATCTCATTTTTACCAACAACATCGATCCAGCGCGCAACCTCAGCTTTTATTCTTGCGGCAAATTGCTTCGGCGTATTGTCGACCGGCTGAGCTCCCATCGCAGCGAGCTTGTTGTTAACCTCTGGATCCTTGAGTGCGGCAGCGATTGTAACGTTGAGCTTTTTGACAATATCATCGGGCGTGCCGGCAGGTGCCAACAATCCGAACCACGCAGACAGTTCGTAACCCGGGACGCCCGACTCAGCCATGGTGGGGACTTCTGGAAACGATGGCCAGCGCTCTTTGCTGGTGACCGCCAGCGCCCGCAGGCTACCTGCATTGATATGACCTGCAGAGGAAGGAAGATTATCAAAACCAACAGGGATCTGGCCACCAATCACATCATTAAGCATGGGACCGCCGCCCTGATAAGGAACGTGAACCATATCTATGCCGGTCGTGGCTTTCAACAACTCTCCTGCCATGTGAGGACTACCGCCCAGGCTGGTGGAGCCAAAGCTCACGGAACCTGGGTGCTTCTTTGCATAATCAAGAAATTCTTTAAATGTTTTGAAGGGAGCATTCTTGTTGGCAATCATGACATTGGGGGTTTCGGCCACGACAATGACCGGTGAGAAATCCTCCACGGTTCTATAAGACAAATTCTTGTACATCGCCTCATTAATACCGTGGGTATTGATAGTCCCCATTAGCAATGTGTAGCCATCTGGTTTTGAGCGCGCAACAGCGGCGCTACCAATCTGGCCTCCCGCTCCAGGCTTATTCTCAACGATAAACGTCTGGCCAAGCTTATCGGTCAGTTTCATGGCCACCAACCGGGCAAGCAAATCTGTAGTACCTCCCGGCGGATAAGGAACAACAATGCTCACTTGATGATCAGGGTAGGCAGCAAAACCCGCAGTGGGTGCCACTACCAGAATACCAAGGCTGAATGCCGCGAGTGTTTTAGTCTTGAACATGGTGTCTCCTAATTATATTTTTTATGCTTTGCTGCACTACGGCCTTGTAATCAAGCTGTGCAACAAAAAAAGAAACTAACGTACGAATCAAAGCAGGTGTTGGCCTCGCAATTTGCTGTGCAATGCATCGGGAACTTCCACTTCAAATCCCAAAATAGCGGCCGACAATGCCTTACCGTAATTGTCGAGGCACAAGCTGCGCGAGACCCCGCCACCAAGCGCGCCCTGTGCGACAAAGTTCATCGCGTGCAAACCATCAACTTCGTAGCGTGTGACAGTACCCTTGATGGCGCCGCGGTAGTGCTCCTTGAAACGTTCCGCAGTCAACTGCTGCTTAAGTAGTTCATAAAATTCGGGCTCATAGGCAAATACAGAGATATTCGATGTGTTGCCTTTATCGCCCGAGCGTGTATGGGCAACATGTTGTAGTAAGACATGCATGACTCAACTCTCGAAGTAGGTGATGGACGCAGGAACCTGCTCGCGGGGAACAAGTGAAGACCACACACCTATAATTTCACGTGTGCGGTCCTGGTGAGGGACCCGCTTGCCAGTGTGGGCGACCCCTGAAACAGCCATGCCATCGACTTCCCGCCCCACCTTTGTCGCCTCTTCTTTTGACTGGGTACGAGCGGCAACACGTACGGCAATTTCATAGGGCTCGGGCACGTTATCGGGCGTTGCCTCACCATGGATAGCATTTACGCCCAGAAAATCTATGCGGACATCTTCAGCCTGCAAGTGCACGATTTTGAATCGTTCCTGCAAAATACGTTTGGCTAACTCAGCGCGGCGCAACGCCCCTGGCCCTGCATAGAAGAACATGTCTTCGCCAATAAAACCTTCGGTACAACCGATAGACACTTTGAGCGTGGGTGGGCGCGGTTTACCGGTCAACCCGCTTACGCGCACACGATCCGGTCCTACCTGCTCAATGCGTGCCTGTGTGAAATCCACGACCACATCGGGCGTCAGATAATTAGCTGGGTCATGCACCTCGTAAAGCATTTGCTCCTTCACGGTCTGTACGCTTACCATACCGCCGGTGCCAGCCACTTTGGTGAAAATAGCGCTGCCATCTTCCTGAACCTCAGCAATCGGAAAGCCAAAATTCCAGGGCTCCGGAACGTCCTTGAAACCAGGGTCGGAAAAGTATCCGCCAGTGACCTGCGCGCCACATTCCAGCAAATGGCCAATTCCGTTGCCAGCCCCAACACGCACGTGGTCCAGCGGATCCCAGTCGAACTCATACATCATGGGGGCCATGAAAATGGATGGGTCAGCCACACGGCCCGTCACCACAATCTGAGCGCCCTCCCGCAATGCTTGAACAATGGGCTCTGCGCCCAGATAGACTTCCGCAGAAATCAGCGAAGATTCCAGTGTATGTGTGGGCTCATCGTTTTCCAGAATACGATCAGTCAGTGATAGCACACGATCAGTGATGAGACTGCCTGTAATTGCAGCCACCTTCACACCCCGAAGACCGAATTCCTCCAGCAACGCCACAATTCGGCGCGCCGCGCCTTCGGGATTAATCCATCCTTGGTTAGAAATAATACGGGTACCGTTTTTCATGCAGGCTGGCAGCACTGCTCGCATTCTTTCATCCAGATATGTGTCATAGCCGGGAAAAGTAGGGTCTCGGCGACTGCGCACTTGAGCCGCCGAGACGGTCGCCTCGGCCATGGTCTCGAAGCATAAATAATCTAACTGACCCTGTTCGGCATTAAGCTTTGCTGGCTCAACCCGATCTCCCCACCATGCAGCACCAGATCCCACTCGGATCGTTTTACTCATTGACTGCTCTCCTTGTTCTACGTGCCGAACTCGATACGTTCTTGAATCGGAGAAAACAGTCTAGCGACGTGACCGTGCTATAACCAGCACTCTGGAGGAACAGACGGTGTGAGAAGAATTCATAGGCGAATCAAATATGGATAAATACGCCGAACTCGAGGTTTTTCTGTGCGTGGTGGAAGAAGGCAACTTTTCCGCTGCTGCACGCAAGCTGCTCCGATCCCCATCGGCAATCAGCAAGATCATGGCTCGATTGGAAGCCCGGCTCGCAGTGCGGCTGTTTGACCGCATCGGTGGTGCCATCCGCTTGACGCATGAAGGTCAGATATTTCTCGGCCACGCACAGGCTGTAACCGAGGCAATGGCCTCCGCCGAGCATGCTGTCAACCCTGAAGCTTCACGCGTGTCAGGTCTTTTACGGGTGCATACCAGCCTTACGGTAGCCAAGTACCAGCTAGCACCGATGTTGCCAGCATTACTGGCACAGCATCCCGCCCTGCATATCGAGTTCGTGATCGGAACTGAACGTGGCAACTTTATCAAGAAAGACATTGATGTAGCGATACACAGCGGGAGTCCGACTGAACTGTCGCTGGTTGGCAAACAACTCTATATAAGACGCTGGATCGTCGCTGCTTCACCTGATTACGTGGCGGCACACGGAGTGCCCCTTCTGCCGCAAGATCTGCCATCGCATCGTTGCCTCAATTTCACGGTGCGGCATCACTGGAATACATGGACCTTCTCCAAAAACGGTGTAGAAGAGACCATCAATATCGATGGGGCGCTGGGTGCTGACCAGGGCGAGCTGCTACGCACACTGGCTCTTGAAGGGCTCGGGATTGTGCGGTTAGCCGAATTCCATATTGGAGCGGATGTGGCTGCAGGTCGACTGCTGCGCCTGCTGCCAGACTACGAAGCAGTGACAGATGATGTAATGTATTTACTGTATCCTCATGGTCGCGCTCTGGCTCCACGCGTACGAGCCTTTATTTCTTTTCTCGAAGAACAATTCAAGCATTAATTGGAGCATCACCCTAAGGGGCCAGGCCAATAAAACATTCTCCAAATCATCGAAATCAGGTTGCCCGGCTGCTCCCCTGCATACCGAATTCGCATAAAAAATAATAGCGAGAAGCGAAACGCCATTACTTCATATGCGCTCCTGAAGTGCACTCTTCAGTATGGGAGCGGGCAGCTCCGCCCAAGCTGCCGCTCTCTCCGGTATGACACAATTTGTGGGATATCTCTTGGTCGTCGTTGGGCCGTTACGCATAGGTGCCATGTATGATGCTTAAGCTAATTGGACCACCTTCCCCTTCTTGTGCGCGCGCTGATGGCGCTCGCAAGGGACCTCATTGGCACCATGGCGGGTCGGGCTATTCAAATTGCAGCCCGCAAACTCGGCCGAAAATTGGCTACTTACCCGCAGTCAACCCGTGTGACCTCGCCCTGATCGTTTACATAAACATTCATGCGATCTCTCCGATAGTCGCGAGTAACTGCCGTATCGGGGTAGATAATTCGAGTACCAGCGGGTAGCGCAGCCGGATTAATATCAGCAGCCCGCGAACGGACAAGCTCCTGATGCTGGGACGCTCTACATTCATCTTCGGCCTGAGGGTCTGCGACCGGCGCGGTATGGCAAGCCGCCAACATGGCAGCAACAGGTAATAGTAAAAGAAAGCGCATCGTATTCTCCTTGAGTGCCAAATGGCGACAATGCCTCAAGCAACTTATGTGCCCAGGTTTACGCTCGCCGCTGATCGTGCCCACCAAAATCACGGGTTCACAACCTTGGCGCTGCCGCCTGCAGCACGGGCATACGTGATTTAATCCTGCTTTATGCTAGGGTGTTCAGACAGAAAATGAATTACACACCATTATTTACGGAGGCTTTGCAAAAATGAAACCACTTAGCCGCTATGCCCGTCAGTTGCACCAGCGACGCATTAGCGCATTCTTCCTGCTGAAACACGATACCAGCAGATCTGACCGCCAGATCGAAATCACCACGTTTTCGCCCCACGAAGATAGGCCGCGCACGCTGCGCGAGATGTTTCCTGACGCTGAAATAGACCTTGACGAGCAAGATTAAGTTGCTGGTTTCCGGTGCATTGGCAAGGTCGCCAGCAGCAGACCGGCCAATGCCAGCCCAAAGGCCATAAACTCCGTATTGCCCAGCGTTTCGCCCAGCACCACCACGCCGACCAGCGCTGCGCTCAGAGGCATCATCACCATAAAGACACCCGCCCGCGATGCGGGCACGCCCTGCAAACCTGTCATCCACAGCCATACCGTCCATACGCTGGCGGCCAGGCCGTAAAACACAACAAGCACCCAAGTGCCTGACGTAACAACAGAAAAATCAAAATGCAGGGCAGCGTATAGGCCGACTGGCGTCGTCAACACCAAACTCCACAAATTAACCACCGCACTAATGCGGCGCGGACTCATGACGGCCGTAAGCTTCTTGCCAATGACCGCGTACGAAGCTTCACAGAATACCGCCACCAGCAGCAATAAATAGCCAACCCAGACCTGCGAGCCTGCGCCCTCGGCCAGCACTGGGCCGGTGCCAACGTGTTCTGACGGCCCTACTGAAAGCAGACCGATGCCAATTACCCCGCAGGCCACAGCCCCCCAAACTCTGGCGCTGACCTCTTCCTTCAGAAAGAGCCTGCTCATTATCGCCACGGCTGCCGGGATAAACGACAGAATGACCCCCGCAGTTACTGCACTAGTCAGGCGAACACCAGCAATCATGCAGACGGTAAAAAGAAAGTTACCCAAAAAAGACTCGAGAAAGATCAGCCCGTGGGTGGTGCGAGACAATAAAGGCTCGGACGAAGGCCTGCGCAACCAGCGCAACATAGCGATGCCGCCTACGCCAAAACGCATCCAGGCCAAAAGAAACAACGGGAAGATAACCGCGAGCGGCTTGGTCAGGGCAATGTAAGTGCCCACCAGCGACATACTCAGTGCCAAATACCCATATGAAACCAGCAGGGGCGGCAAACGGAAGGCCTTACCCATAGATAGCCTGACTGTTTCTACGCCGAACCAGGTCATGCGGGCCGCAATCACGCCCATCAGGCATGACACCCGCTGAGCACAGCGCACAGGCTGCCGTCCCAAAAAGGCCAAGTGGTAAAATGCCGCTCTGCACAAATCCGCCCACTTTGGGCGCCCCTCCGGTACAAGACGCAATGGGCGTCGTCATCCCAGTCAATGACGTCATTCTCCTTGTGCATATCCGCACCAAGAGGGAAGCAAAGAATTCGTCATTGTGGGCCCACCGGCCCAACCCTGGAGTTACGTAATGCATCATACGGGTAAACAAAACCCTGTCATGAAATTTATCTTGAATGGCAGTCTCGTCGTTCAGATTCTCATCGGTTTGGCTGCCGGCGTACTACTGGCTATTTTATCGCCCCAACTGGCGCTGAAAACATCACTAGCGGGCGACCTGTTCATCAACGCCCTCAAATCGGTTGCACCAATTTTGGTATTTGTACTGGTCGCCGCATCCATTGCCAACCAGCGCCACGGCCAACAGACCCGCATGGGTTCCATTGTGGTTCTGTACCTCATTGGCACGTTCCTGGCTGCATTGGTGGCCGTGGTTGCAAGCTATATGTTTCCGCTCACCATACAGCTAAAAGCCACTACACAGGCGCTCAGCCCTCCCGGCAATGTCAGCGAAGTGCTCAGCACCCTGTTGTTCAACGTGGTCGACAACCCCATTAATGCACTGATCAATGCCAATTACATGGGTATCCTGGCCTGGGCCATTGCTATAGGCCTATCCATCCGTCATGCGCATGACGCCACCAAAAACGTCATGGGCGATCTATCGCAAGCCTTGTCATTTATCGTAAAAATCGTTATCCGATTTGCCCCCATAGGCATTTTCGGGCTTGTTGCCTCCACGGTTGCGGAAACTGGCTTCGACGCGTTGTTGGGTTATGTACGCCTGCTGGCCGTGTTGATCGGCTGCATGGTGTTTGTCGCGTTGGCGGTCAATCCGCTCATCGTGTTCGCAAAAATACGCAAAAACCCTTATCCGCTGGTGTTTACCTGCCTGCGCGAAAGTGGCATCACCGCATTCTTCATGCGCAGTTCGGCCGCCAACATCCCCGTCAACCTGGCTTTATGCAAAAAGCTTGGCCTACCGCAAGATACATATTCGGTATCCATACCAGTGGGCGCAACCATTAACATGGCCGGTGCAGCCATTACCATTACCGTGCTGACACTGGCGGCGGCCAATACCTTGGGCATCACGGTCGATCTGCCAACAGCCCTGCTTTTAAGCGTACTGTCTGCCATCTGCGCCTGCGGTGCGTCGGGGGTAGCGGGCGGTTCGTTGCTGCTTATCCCACTTGCCTGCAGCCTGTTTGGCATTCCCAATGAGCTGGCCATGCAAGTCGTCGGCGCAGGTTTTATTATTAGCGTGCTACAAGACTCGGCTGAAACTGCACTCAACTCATCCACTGACGTCCTGTTTACGGCAGCGGGCAGCTATGAACACAGAGTGGTTCTTGTGGCAGCCGAAGCCGAAGCAGCCTGACGCTACACCTGGCAAAGCATTACGTGTAAACACGGCGTCACACGACCAGGCGCATTGGTACATGACCACGGCTGCACTCAACCCAACACCCCACGCATGGTCAAGGCTCAGCACTGCGCCGTCTACGTCCAAGAAATGAAATCAGCAATGCCGCAGCGACCGCTGCGGCGATAGGACAGAATAGGTCTAGCTGAGCATCGAGCGACCAGTTCCACACGTCAAACGCCTCCCACGGCATCAGATGCGAGGGGTCGCCTATTTTATACTCCCGCTGAGCGTGCTCGCGCCCGGCATAAAAGCCAATGGCCAGCGCAGCGCCAACCCATGCATTACGAGTAAAAACATATACGACAAACAGTATTAACAGGGCTATAAACATGTGCGAAACATGCGTAAGATTCATCAGCCTTCACCTCAGGTTAAGTGTGCTTCGCAGAGGATGCGATAAACTTATCTTTTCGCGCTTCTTTCACCTCTACCCTCGCGCCGGCCAGAACGCCGTACCATGCCTACATCATTGCAACATAATCTTCTCCTGAGGGACGCATGAGTTCCAGCATGTCTGCCAACTCTGCTGGCCAGGGTACGCCTGCGCATCCTGCGACCGCCCTGCATCCAGCCGACCAACAGCTCGCCAATGGTCATAATGCCTACGCGCTTCAGGTCAGCGATCTGCATAAGTCATTTGGTGAGCATCACATTCTGAAAGGCATCAGCTTTGCAGCGCGCAAAGGTGAGGTTTTGTCCGTCATCGGTTCATCCGGATCAGGCAAAAGCACCTTGCTCCGGTGTATCAACCACCTCGAAATCCCTGATCAAGGCGAAATACGCATCGGCAACGAAGTGTTGCGTACCCGCAAACGCCGCAACGGTGAATCCTGTACCGTCGACCCCAGCAAGCTCAACCGTGTGCGCGCCAAATTAGGCATGGTTTTTCAAAATTTCAACCTGTGGTCACATCGAACCGCCCTGCAAAACATTATCGAGGCGCCAGTTCATGTACTCGGCCTAAGCCACGCCCATGCACGCGAGCAAGCGCTACTGCTGCTCGATAAGGTTGGGCTCGCTCAAAAGCAGGACGCCTACCCTGGCGAATTATCCGGTGGCCAGCAGCAGCGCGTGGCCATTGCCCGGGCGCTGGCCATGAACCCCGACGTATTGCTGTTCGACGAGCCAACTTCAGCACTAGACCCTGAGATGGTCGGAGAAGTACTTAAAGTAATTCGCCAGCTGGCAATAGAGGGCCGTACCATGCTGCTGGTCACACATGAAATGAAATTCGCACGCGAAGTATCAGACGAAGTCATCTTCATGCACAACGGCCTGATCGAAGAAAAAGGCCGGCCTGAACAGTTGTTTGACCATCCCCGCTCCGCCCGTTTGGGCCAGTTTTTGCAGGCAGTGCAATAATCACCATCCACCATTGACTGAAAGCCCGAAACCAAGCAATGTATCGCTGCCTGCGGGCAAGCATTCGTATGGCCTGCATCAAATACCGACCATAAGGAACTACACAATGATCAAACCTCTTTTTCGAAACGCCGTGCTTTGCTCGGCGGTTGCCTTGCTGGGCATGACAACGGCTGGTGCAAGCGGCACTCTTAAAATCGGCACAGAAGGCGGTTATCCGCCCTGGAGCATGGTCGATGCCAATGGCAAAGTAACTGGCTTTGACGCCGATGTCGGCAATGCCTTGTGCAAAGAACTCGACGCCAAGTGTCGTTTCGTAGTCCAAGCGTTTGACACCCTTATCCCTTCGCTGGATGCCAACCGATTTGATCTCATTATTTCCGGCATGTCGGTAACCCCCGAGCGCAGCAAGCGCATCACCTTCAGCATTCCGTACGTAGTTGAAGACACCACTTTCATACTCCCCAAGAACAGTGATCTGGTCGGCGCAGACAGCACCGACACACTATTCAAAGGTCTGGCAGGAAAAACCGTGGGCGTTCAGGGTGGCACCACCCAAGGTGACTTCCTGCGCAAGAACGCGCCAGAACTCAAGGTCAAGCCTTACGACACGCTCGACCAAATGCAGATGGATCTCGATGCTGGCCGTCTGGACGCCACCTTCGCTGACGTAACGTCTCAGGCCAAATTCCTGAAAAAAGTCGGTGACAAAAACTTCGCACTGGCTCATTTCATCATCAAAAGCACCGCTGATCCAGAAACCCTGGGCTATGGAATTGGTGTTGGCATTAACAAAAACAATGCTGATCTCAAGCAAAAAGTGGACGCCGCCCTATGCACACTGATCAAAAACGGCACCATGAAAGAAGCCAGCATAAAATGGTTTGATGTCGACACCACCAACTACGATGTCTGCAAAAGCTGACATACTGCTGCCCTAAATCCGCCGCCCCCTTCGGGGCGGCGCTTCGCTTTCCTCATGCACCGTTTTATCAATTCTCTTTCGGCCATTGCGCGACATAGCAGTCCATTACCACCATCATGACAGAGACTGCGCTAAAGATTCTGCACGAAGGCTGGGGCCTCATGCTTTTGCGTGGCGCCGCCATGACGCTGCTTATCTCGTGTTTCGGGATGGCACTAGGCTTGCTCATCGGCATTGCTGGCGCCACCATCAAGGTATCGCGTGCCAGGTTTGCCAGCCTGTTGGTCAGCGGCTACACCACCATTGTGCGCAGCATCCCAGAACTGCTCATCATCTACCTTTTGTTTTTCGGGTCCGTTCAGCCGGTCGCCGACCTCGCTGATCGGCTGGGCTGGGAAGACGCCATGACCAGCTGGTTTCCGGCCCTGGTCGGCGTCCTGGCAATCGGCCTGATCTCCGGGTCATACAGCGTCGAAGTGTTTCGCGGGGCGCTTAATGCCATCCCACGCGGTCAGGTCGAAGCTGCCAAGGCCGTAGGTATGTCTGGCTGGCTGCGCCTCAAGCGCATCGTTATCCCGCAAATGTTCTTCTATGCCTTGCCTGGCACCAATAACGTTTGGCAGACGGCTCTCAAAGACACGGCACTCATTTCGCTGGTAGGTTTGGTCGAAATCATGCGCGCGGCAGTACTGGGCGCAGCCGCCACCCGAGAGTCACTCATTCTTTACCTGATGGCGGGTGCACTTTACTTCATTATCGGCGCCGGCAGCCAGGCTGTATTTTTGCTGGCCGAGCGCCATTACGGCCGCGGCATGAAAGGGCATTAGCATGGACGCCGCACTCTTTTACACCACAATTACCACCCTCTTTGAGGGATTCGGCCTAACGGTTTACATTAGCCTGGCCTCCATTGTGATGGCGTCAATCATAGGCTTGGCTGCCGCAGTAATGCGCATGTCAAAGTCGTGGTTTCCCTCATGGCTTGCGTTCGCCTACAGCACCTGTTTTCGGGGTACCCCCTTGCTGGTGCAGCTTTTTATTTTTTATTACGGGCTGGGAACGCTTTCGTTTGTGCGCGAGTCGCCTGTCTTGTGGTGGGTGTTCAGTGATGGCGCACGCTGTGCAATTCTGACCATTGCGCTAAATAGCGGGGCCTATATAAGCGAAGTGCTACGTGGGGGCCTGCAGTCTGTACCACGAGGCCAGATCGAAGCCGCCAAAGCCTGCGGCATGCCCAGCCTTCTGCGCTTCAGACGCATTATCTTCCCTCTTGCGATCCGGCAAGCATTGCCCGCATACAGCAACGAACTCGTGCTGGCCATCAAAGGTACCAGCCTGGCATCGACCATCGCCGTTATGGAACTCACAGGCTACGCCAAACGCCTCATGAGCCAAAGCTACGTCATCATTGAAACCTTTGTTGTAGCAGGAATCCTATATCTGGCAATTAACCTGTTTCTGCTGGCCTGCGTTCATCTGACTGAACGCTGGCTAGGCGTTTCACGCCTCTCGACCCGCGCATAAAGCGCCGCGCCATGCCTACCGGCGCAAGTCTCAACGCGCCCGCCTCCAGCCCCCCCCTCTTCCCTCTACCGAGCAGTTCCACCCATGGCAGTCGTGGGTGGCCCGTACTGCATTGCTGCGCGCTTCGGTCACGTGAAGCGTTACGCTGCAAATGACAGTAGATGAGAACAGATAACGGAACATTTAGGCTTATTTGTCGCAGATAAGCGACATAACAGGCTAAAGCACCACTCCAAACCTGAATAGAACCTGACAATTAGAATGGGAATCACTACTATTCCTATTCATTTGAAAACCATAACAAAATTAATGCAGATCAATTTGTTTTTTCTGGAGAAGCTTTATATGTACCAAAACGACTCTCAAGTTCAGCGCCCCAGCCTGCTCTATTTGGCCGTATGCGGCACACTGGCCATGCCCGCGATCAGTGTTGCGCAAACAGGCGTCTCTGAACTGTCGCCGGTAACAATCGAAGGTTCTGCACCCGCCTTCAAGCCCGAAGCCGTCCAGTCTGTCAAATTCCAGGCCCCGCTGCTCGATACACCACAAACCATTAATGTGGTCCCAGCCGAAGTTCTGAAACAGCAAAATGCACAGAGCCTGCAAGACGTGCTGGGCAACGTGCCAGGCATAACCTTTTCCTCAGGGGAAGGTGGCGCCGGCTGGGGTGATATGTTCACCATTCGAGGCTTCTCCGCAGAACAAAGCATTACGGTAGATGGCGTGCGCGACAGCGCCCTGTCATCGCGCACTGACATCTTCAACCTCGAGCAGGCCGAAGTATTCAAAGGCACAGGCTCCATTGAATCAGGTGTCGCCGCCGTCGGAGGCTCGGTTAACCTGGTAACAAAAACCCCAAAGCTGGGTAGCTTTTATGACGTAAGCGGCGGTGTGGGCACCGATAATTATTATCGCGCTACCATTGACCTGAACCAGCAACTGGGTGACGTCAGTGCCTTTCGCCTGAACGCCATGCGCCATAAAAACGATGTGGCAAAACGCGGCAAGGCTGATTTTGATCGCTGGGGTATCGCCCCGTCATTTACATGGGGGCTGGGCACACCCACACGTGTTACTGCCGCGTACTCTCACCAAAAAGACGAGAACATGCCAGATTTCGGCCTGCCGCTTAACCGGGACGGCCATCGCATGAAAGGCATTAGCCGCGATTTCTGGGGTGGCTATGCCAACAGCAACGCGGAAGACACCGAAACTAACAGTGCAATGCTGCGCATCGAGCATGATTTCAACAACAAGGCATCCGTACGCAACCAAACCCGTTGGTCTGAAACCAAACGCTTTACCCAGCTGACAACGGGCGGGCGGCTGTTGAACGCCCCCGCAGGCTCGTTGCCCGGTGATGTAGTAACCGGTGTGAACAAAAGCAACTACTGGGGCTACAACGCCACCGGCAATGAAACCTACCCTTCTGGCCCTTACGCCGTTGCACGCCTGTCCGATAACGCTAACGCCTATAAAGGCAAGGTACTGGCTAACCAGACAGACCTCAACCTGGACTTCAACACAGGCAGCGTGCGTCACCGCCTCGTCACCGGCCTCGAGTTGTATGAAGAAAGCTATCGCAAAGCACCCTACAGCGTTCGCGGCCCCGCCGGAGATATGGTTATAGATGTACGCGACCCCGCGCACTCTTACACAGGCGACTGGACAACCAACAGCAACACCTCCAGAAGTGGAGCAAAGGTTAGCAACTGGGGGCTCTACGCCTACGACCAGATCACATTGACGGAACATTGGGATATTGCTGCCGGTCTGCGCTACGACAAATACAAGGTCAAATGGTATGACAACGCCGGCGATAAACTGCCCTATACACAGAGCGAAGGCATCTGGAGCGGCCGCCTGGGTATTGTGTACAAGCCAGTCGATTACGGCAGCATTTATGTAGCGTACAGCCAGGCATCTCAGCCCTCCGCTGCGGCCGCAGCCTCACGCAGTGGCGGCGGCGGTAACGACGACGTAGCAAACTACTCTGCGGGCAAGGCAAAAACCTGGGAACTCGGAACCAAATGGGATCTGCTCGATAAAAAACTAGCACTCACAGCCGCTATTTTTCAAGTCGAGCAAAGCAACCCCACCGACACGGATCCCGATGACCCCAATCGCGTGATCCAGCATGGCGGCAAAGAACGCATACGTGGCATTGAGCTGGGGCTTGCCGGCAATATCACGCCACAATGGTCTGTTTATGGCGGCGCGTCGGTGCTGCGTAGCAAAATACTTGAAGACCAAGACCCCACCCAGGAAGGCGGAAAAATGAAAAACGTGCCCGACTGGACCCTCAATGTATGGACAAATTATCAGATCACTCCGCAGTGGGATGCCGGAGTAGGTGCACAATACATTGGTAAACGACGCCTGGTTGCGGGCAATACCGTACGCGGCAAAGGCGGCCACACGGCTGACATCTATATGCCTAGCTACTGGCTGGCCAACGCCACCGTTGGCTACCATGTCAACCGCAATGTGTCCCTGCGCCTTAACGTAAACAATATCTTTGACAAGTTCTACATTGCAAGAGGCACAACCAGCTCAGACGGCTTCCAGGCCTACGGTGTGCCCGGCGCTGGCCGCAGTGTGGTGTTAAACGCCGAGGCAAGGTTCTGATTGCCCTAACGCAAGCCTGAACTAACTTTACTCTGGTACAGTCCGTTTTTTGTACACTGCATGCAACCCGACGTGACCGATCAGGCACCTGGGTTGCATGCCATTTACGGCCAAGGAATATCACCATGATGTTGCAGATCCCTGACGTGCTCACACCAGAGCAGTTGCAGCAGTGCCGACAAGCACTTAAGCAGGCAGAGTGGTCTGATGGCCGAGAGACAGCCGGGCATGTTGCGGCCAAAGCAAAAGCGAACCTTCAATTACCTTTGGATCATCCGGTAGCGCAACAGATTGGACAGTTGATTTTGCAACAGTTGGCGCAAAACCCGACGTTCATTGCTGCGGCCTTGCCACTAAAAGTGTTGCCCCCACGCTTCAACCGCTACGAAGGAGGCGGTACCTATGGCAACCATATCGACAATGCTATTTTTGGCATTCCAGGCAGCGGCGAACGGGTGCGCAGCGACATATCTTCCACCCTGTTTTTTTCAGACCCCGATGAATACGATGGTGGTGAGCTAATTGTGGAAGACAGTTTTGGAAGCCACAGTGTCAAACTGCCCGCCGGCCATCTAATCGTCTACCCCGGATCGAGCCTGCATCGCGTAAACCCTGTCACACGCGGCACGCGTCTGGCATCATTCTTCTGGACACAAAGCCTGATACGCGATGACCATCAACGCTCTATGCTATGGGAGCTCGACAATGGCATACAGCGGGTTACCCAGAGCGTGCCCGACCTCGAAGCCATCCTTCAACTTACCGGTGTTTATCACAACCTGATACGCCAATGGTCCAACACCTGATCTTTTATGCCTTCCCAGCCATTGCCTCCCTTGGCGCATATACCCGCTGATATTACTGCCGTTGCTGATTACGCCGCTTACGCACGTGAACGCATGACACCATCTGCCTGGGCCTATCTCGACGGCGCGGCCGCTGACGGGATCACCTGCACAGAAAACCTCGCCGCATTTCAACGACTGCGACTGCAACAACGGGTTTTGACCGACATGGTCGGTGCCACGACTCAATTTACCCTGCTGGGTCAGCGGTTTAACTACCCAATTTTCCTGGCACCCGTGGCCTATCACAAGCTGGCCCATGCCGGCGCAGAAATCGCCACAATGCACGCCGCCTCCGCCATGGGCGCAGGTATGATTGTTAGCGCCCAGGCAAGTACCAAACTTGAAGACATCGCCTCAACCGCGCAGGCACCGCTGTGGTTTCAGCTTTATATTCAGCCAGATCGCGACTTTACACTGCAACTGGTGCGGCGCGCAGAGGCGGCTGGTTACCAGGCGCTGGTGCTCACCGTTGACGCCCCCGTCAACGGCGTGCGCAACCAGGAGCAACGCGCAGGCTTTGCCTTGCCCCCGGGGGTTGAAGCGGTGAACCTGTGCGGCAGCCCGGTGCCTGCACATACCGCACGCCCCGGCACCAGCCCGGTATTTGGCAGCAAACTGCTAGCTGGTGCACCTACCTGGAAAGATGTGCAATGGCTGGTTCAGCACACACGCCTACCTGTACTCCTTAAAGGTATTACGCACCCCGACGACGCTTTGTCAGGCCTGGATCATGGCGCGGAAGGCATTATCGTTTCGAACCACGGCGGCCGTACGCTCGATACGCTACCCGCAACCATAGACATGCTGCCCGGCATCGTCCGTGCAGTAAATGGGCGCGCGCCGGTACTATTGGACGGCGGCATACGGCGAGGCAGCGATGTGTTCAAAGCACTGGCACTGGGCGCCAGTGCCGTGCTGGTGGGCCGGCCATATATATACGCACTCGCTGCCGCCGGCGCCCCGGGTGTGGCGCATGTTTTGCATATACTGCGCACCGAACTCGAAGTTACGATGGCGCTGGCCGGTACGCCTACCTTGGCTGACATAGATCATCGCGCCCTATTTACGCCAGGCCTGATCTGAGCAGCTAACCCTTTGCCACCAACGGCCTAGCGTTTCGCCGCTTTACGCTGCACCAAACTGCGCGACACTTCTGCCCGCTGAACTTGCGGTGCACCTGCCGTGCGCGCTTTCCATAAGTCATGCGCCGCTTGCTGCGCCAGCCATATTTCGGCCTTGCTTCCGCGCTCGGTACCGATCCAGCCCTCCAACCGCAGCGCCATTTCAATAGATATTGCTGCTCGGCCGTTTAGCACCCGAGATAACGCCGCCCTGGTGACATTAAGCTGCGCTGCCGCTTCCGTAATGCTGACGTCAAGTAAAGGCAAAATATTACGCAGCAGATGCCCCGGATGAACGGAATCTGAAGAGACAATCATCATTAATCCTTCTTGTTTGAGATGAAATGTGCTTGATATCACCCTGGGCACGTTACTTGCTACGATAAGTATCAAGAATCAACCATACCGCTCAAATAAGAGGGTTACATTATGAATTACAACTTCATCCCCATAGCGTTGTATTCGCTCGGCTTCCTGATGCTAGGCGCCCTCGCGCTTGTTCAGTGGACGGACGAGCGTGTCAATGCTGCGGCAACGCATACGCCCTGACTGTTTCGTCTGCTGTCTTGGCATCGGGGTTACCACCCGCACCCGCGACCACCAAGACGTACTGGCGGCCGTCACGTCCTAGATAAGTAATAGGACTAGCCTGACTACCAACGGCCAAGCGATCCTTCCAGAGTTCTTCGCCCGTGCCAACGTCATAAGCCCTGACAGAATCATCAAGCGTGCCCGACAAAAAGGCCACGCCACCGGCAGTCATAGTGGGACCACTCAGGTTGGTAACACCCAGGGTTAGCGGCCAACGAAACGGCAAGGAAGAGACCTTGCCTGACATCCCGTTTCTATGCATCCAGACGATTTTGCCAGTGGTTAGGTCCGCAGCCCCCACACCGCTCCAGGGCGGCTGATTGCACGGAATACCCAGAGGCGAAGTAAAAGGACTTTGCTGCACTGCATAGTGTGCGCTCTGGCCTGTATTAGGCCCAGACAGACTGTTCTGGGTTCGGTCGATTTCTGCCACATAATTCCCAGTGTCATCATGACGCGGCACCAGGCGCAAGATATGCGCAAGATACGTTGGCGTGGCTAATACGACCTGACGCTTCGGGTCAACCGCGACATTGCCCCAATTAGATGCCCCAAAATTGCCCGGATATATCAGCGAACCTTGGGTAGACGGTGGCGTAAACCGCCCCTCATAGCGCAAAGAATGAAAGGCAATTCGGCAGGCAAGCTGATCAAACAGGGTGACACCCCACATCGACGCACCCGAAAGCTCAGGCGGGCTCAACGAAAGTGCGGCTACAGATTGGCTGGCATGAACACCATTGATCTTCTGTGCAACCTGTGGTGCAGGCTGTGCAGTCACGGGGAGCAGCGGCTCGCCCGTGGCTCGATTCAGCACAAATAGCTCATCCTGTTTGGTCGGCTGCACAAGTGCAGGTATGGTTTCTCCGTCAATTTCCAGATCAACCAGAACGGGCTGGGCAGTAAGGCCACTATTCCATAAACCATGCTGCACGGTCTGGAACGCCCAGCGTACCTGCCCTGTTCCAAGATCAAGCGCAACAACCGACGACGAAAAATACGCTGTATTGTCGTCACGCTTCGCACCCCATTGATCGGACCGGACGCTGCTCATGGGCACATACACCATGCCCAGCCGACTATCTACGCTGAATACCGCTCCGCTATTGAGCGAGTTGGCGGCATAAGTTTGCTCAGGTGCTATCGGACGCGTCTCATCGGGGTTACCCGCCTCCCAGTTCCACACCAAGCCGCCGGTCTTGACGTCGAAAGCGCGAATAACGCCAGACGTCTCGGACGTCGGCACGTCATCACGCACTACACCGCCGACGATGATCAACGAGTCTGTCACCGCAATCGGCAAGCTGGAATAGTCTTGCTGGGGGACGGTGCTGGTGACGGGGCTAGGATTTGGAACGGAGCCAAGAATAGAACTATGGCTAAGGCTAGGGCTGGGGTTGGGGACAGGGCTGAGGATAGGACTCGAACTCGAACTTGGGCTAGGGCTAGGGCTTGGGCTAGGGCTAGGGCTAGGGCTAGGGCTAGGACTAGGGCTAGGATTGGGGTTGGGGTTGGGCTGGGAGTTGAAGGTGGGGTTCAGGTTGAGACTCATACCGGGCATATTGGCCCACAAATTGATCTGGCCCGTGCCACCGCCAAAGGCCTTGCATACTGCTCCACTTTTTGGGTCTAACGCGATAACCCTTGCATCAGCGGTGGCCATGAAGAGCATTGCATCACAAACTTCAGCAACCAGACCGTCATCGGCCGCCACGGGCTGACCAGACGCCGAAGGCGCCGGGTCACGTGGTTGCGAGAACGCCAGGCGCTCGTCTGCGGCCATAGCAGCCTCAATCGAGCCTGCCGCCACAACGCCGGCTTCAGACGGCGACCATTCCTCCAGTGCCCTCATCTCTGAAGATGTCGCCGCTACCCCAGTATTTTCCGATAGTAAACCCGTAGACACTGAGGCGTCATCGGCGCTGAACTGACGCTCACCTGAATAATATGCGAGCCCTCTGCATGTAAGATGCTGCCGAGCCAGCTTGTCTTTGATTTCTGGATCATATCGCCAGACCTCTTTGCCTGTAGCGGCATCCAGCGCAATGACCAACCGATGCGGTGTACAGATATACAGAAGATCGCCAATCTTTAACGGTGTAATCTCAGAGAGGGTTTCAGTTGAATCACGCTTCTTGGGCAGACCACCCGTTTTATACTGCCACACAAGCTCAAGCTGCGAGACATTACCAGGCGTAATCTGAGTCAGGGGCGAATAACGCTGGCCATACCTGGTACGGCCATAAGCATGCCAATCACCATCCGGAATATCCTCTGAAGACCCCACCGGCTGTGCAGGCGCCGCCAGCAAGACGCTCTCAGCCTGGTTCAGGTCAACAAACCATGACGCCACGGCCACGGCCAAAAACACCCCCAGCGCGCCTGCAAGCGCCAGGCTGGCTGCATCATATCTGGCAACCGGCGCGTCTGCATGTTTACGCACGCCGTTTGACACTACGGGAGTATTGCTCTGCTTTCGAACGTCTACTCGTCCAGACAGCGAACGAACGACGGGTGGAAGAAGTAGAAATAGCCCCAGCACAAACACGACGTCGCCACGCGCGGCCAAAGACCACCAGTCTAGGCCAACCTCCCACAGCGACCACGCAAGCGTTACCAAGATCAGCGAGGCATACACCCATAATGCCAAACGGCTGCGGCGATACAGCAGCACCGACACAGCCACCAGGGCAAGCCCACATGCCAGGTAATACCACGACCCACCCAGCACAATAAGCCATGCACCGGCACCAGCCAGCAATGCCCCAGACAAAACGCAAAAAGCGGCAATTGCAATCAAGACGACGCTACGCCTGGCGGTATGCATGGATTCACCTGAAGCAAAATTGAACAAAAAATATTTACCCAGCGCTGAACGCACACGCCGTACCCGTCCCGTTGTAGCCGTCTTGTTGTGGCTGTTCCGTTGTAGCCGTCCTTTTGTAGCCGTCCAGTTGTACCCGTCTTGTTGTAGCTGTCTTGTTGTAGCTGTCTTGTTGTAGCTGTCTTGTTGTAGCTGTCCTGTTGTACCCGTCTTGTTGTAGCTGTTCCGTTGTACCTGACTCTTATACTTGGCTCGTTATACCTGATCCGTTTCACCTGATACGTTTCACCTGATACGTTCCACCTGATACGTTTCACCTGATACGTTTCACCTGATACGTTCCACCTGATACGTTCCACCTGATACGTTCCACCTGACACGTTCCACCCTACTTCGTGCGAGTGCCTTTTTATACCCATCTTGTTATACCAGTGAATTCAGGCTTGCCCTGATGCGCCTGCTGCCTCCTCTCTGTAACGTGAAATCTGCTGCGCGGCCTCTCAACAGGCCCTTCTCCCTGAAAACTACCAGCCAAATGGCATGATGCGGACGCGCAGCAAGTGAGCTACGCCTAATTAGTATTCCATACGCACTCCCAGCATCACACGCCGCCCAGAAAGAGGCGCGGTGGCCGCAAGAAATGATGCATGGTTGAAAGCGCGCACATCAAACAGATTCGTGGCTCGCAGGTACACCGTGTAATCGGCAGCACCCAATTGCCCGTCATACGAGACACCCAAGTTGACCATGTTATAGCCTGGCGTTGCAGACTCGAAATCAGCCACCCTGTTTTGACGGAAGACGCGATACGCCTCAACGTTACCAGACCAGTTGCCCCAGTTGGTCTTTGCCCTTAGACCTGCACGTGCAGCAGGAATACGCGGCAAGTTGCCACCATGTGACACCAGCTTTCCGTGGACTACATCACCAAAGACGCCTGCGGTAAGGTGCGGACCGAAGCGGTAACTGGCCTCGCCTTCAATACCGGTAAAGCGCGCATTACGCTGAGCGTATTCAATAAGACGGAAATCTTCGTAGCGGTCCAGCGTATTGGCGTAGATATAATTTTTTATGTAATTATGGAAAACACCCACTGAAAAGCGAGCATCACCTGCATGCTTGCGCAGCGTCAGGTCAACATTATGAGAGGTTTCTGCCCTAAGATCGGGGTTGCCCACCTCATAGGTGTTGGTGGCCAGGTGTATGCCGTCTGCAAAAAGCTCTTGCGCGTTAGGCAGCCTCTGGGATCGAGAAAGCGACAAGGAAAGTGCGTACTGTGGCGAAAAACTCCACACCGTCGCCGCCGAGAGCGATGTACCGTTCAAGCTGGACGAAGAACCCTGCGCGCTGGCCTCAACCGACTGCCAGTCTTGCCGGGCCCCCAATTCAAATCGCCATGCACCCAGTGTGTATTCTTCATGAAGAAACACACCCATATTGCGGGTGACGGTACGCGGTAAAAAGCTTTCTACGCCGAGCGCGCTGAACGTGCTGCGCGCGCCCTGAAGCCCCGCAACCCCACGCCACCCTGCAACGGGCTTGTGCTCAAGCTCAACGCGCATATCTTCACCACGGTTTTTGAATGTGGTGGCGACCTCGCCGTCGTCGATTTCGTCATGCCGATAGTCGGTGAGCCCTCCGCGCAAGCGGATCTTCTGTATACCTGCGAACGGTTCACGGTATTCGCCTCGCAGGTCTATGCGCTGAGAATTTAGCCGCACAAAAGGGGCTGCATGATCATGGTCGTGTTCGTGGTCATGTTCGTGGTCATGTTCGTGGTCATGTTCGTGGTCATGGTCATGTTCGTGGTCGTGGTCGTGGCTACCGCAATGCAGATGACTTCCGTGAGGATGGCACCCTTCGTATTCATGACTATGCCCAGGCAAGCCGTATTGGCTGCGAGTTTTGGTGAAGGCTAGCCCTGCAAAGCCTCGACTGCCTATCCAAGACAAACCAATACTTCCCGTTGCGCTTTCGTTGTCAGAGCCTTTCAGACGTGAACTCGCCCAGTGTGGCACGCGGTAATCGTCGGAGCGACGCTTTGCACCTTCAATGTGCATGGCGATATTGCCTTCGCCTGCCGTCAGGCCAAACGCACCTGCACGTTCACGCGAGCCTGTTGCACCTCGCACTTCAGCAAACCCTTCGAAACCGTTTTCGGGCAATGACTCAGGGATCTTGTCATCCAGTACATTAACAACGCCACCTATGGCCCCACCGCCATATAGCAGGGTTGAGGGCCCGCGCAATACCTCAATACGACGGGCCAGCATGGGCTCAGTAGTTATGAGGTGATCAGGCGAAACATTTGAAGCGTCCATGAGTTCAGAACCATCTGACAGGACTTTAACCCGCGGTGCCGTCTGGCCCCGGATAATGGGACGGCTGGCGCCACCCCCGAACGTGTCGGCACGCACCCCCGGCATGCTTTCTAGTGTGGTACCCAATGTGGCCTCGCGAAGCAACACCAGATTTGAACCATCAATGGCATCAGCCGACACGGCCATTGACTCGCCACGACGAGACAGCGGGTAGGCCTTAATTGTGACGGCATCGAGGCGGGTAACCGCATCATGCGTTGAATGGCTTGACGTGGCTGTGTCAGCAAAAGAAGGCGGTGCAAAAGCGAGAGTAAGCGCCACAATCAATGGACGGGCTTGTAACAACACAGGTTTCCCCTTTTATAAACGATTTAAACAGAAACGAAATGTTATAACATTACATTCAATTTAAACAAGTTAATCAAAGGCAAAACATAAAATACCAAGGGCTCGGTACACAAAGGCCTCACAGTGATAGCATATCGGCCTCACCTCTTCGGCTTTGTGTAAACATGCGTGTGGGTAACTGGATAAAACTGTCTCACCTTTCCGCCGGCTTCATTGCTGTGCTGGTGGGCTATACAAGCTCAGTCGCTATTATTTTCCAGGCTGCCCATGCGGCAGGAGCCACCGATGCCGAGCTAAATTCGTGGATGTGGGCACTCGGTATTGGTATGGGCATCAGCTGCATTGGGCTGTCACTGCGCTATCGCAGTCCCGTGCTCACCGCCTGGTCAACTCCCGGTGCAGCACTTCTTGCCACTAGCCTTTCGGGGCTCACCATGGAACAGGCAACAGGCGTATTCCTGTTTTCGTCGCTGCTGATTACGCTCAGTGGCGTTACCGGCTGGTTCCAGAACCTCATGCAACACATGCCCCGCCACATCGCGGGCGCCATGCTGGCTGGCATACTCCTGCGTTTCAGCATGGATTTATTTCTTGCCATGCAGACACAATGGCTATTGGCCGGCCTCATGTTCCTTACGTTTTTGCTCGCACGGATCTGGTTGCCCCGCTATACCGTTCCGCTTGCGCTCGTCGCCGGTATCGCGTGCGCAGCATCGCTCGGGCTCATCCAAGCCGACGGCCTTGCCTGGTTTCCCGCCACACCGCGATTCATGAAGCCCGAGTTTTCATGGTCTGCCCTGGTTGGCGTGGGTGTCCCTTTGTTTATTGTGACCATGACCTCACAAAACGTGCCCGGGCTGGCAGTATTGCGCGCCAACGGCTACCAAATCCCTGCCACGCCACTGATCAGCTGGACGGGTGCCCTGGGTGTTGTGCTCGCTCCATTTGGCGGGTTTGCGTTTAACCTGGCGGCCATCACTGCTGCCATTTGCATGAGCCCCGATGCAGACCCTGACCCTCGCCAGCGCTACAAGGCTTCTATTTGGGCAGGGGTTTTTTATCTGCTCACGGGTATTTTTGGTGCAACCGTAGTCGGGCTTTTTGCGGCATTTCCTGTTGAACTTATCGCAGCCATTGCGGGGATCGCCCTGCTGGGCACCTTAGGCAACAGCCTGGCCCTTGCCCTAAGCGACGAGCACGGCCGTGAGGCCGCGCTCGTCACCTTTGTGTGTACGGCGTCAGGCATGTCGCTGCTCGGCATAGGCAGCGCCTTTTGGGGGCTGGTGTTCGGCATGTCGGTGCATCTGATGCTGCGTCGATCGATCCGATAAAAAGCTAATGCTCAGAGTTCTGGGTTCAGATCTCAGAACCCAGAACCCAGAACCCAGAACCCAGAACCCAGAACAGCATCCGCAATTATTAGCTTCTGGCAGCCCTTACCGTGACGCCAGCCTCATCAAGCGCCTGCCGTATGGTGCGCGCAAACATGGCGGCGCCGGGCTGATCGCCATGAATACAGAGGGTGTCTGGCGAAACTGCAATGTCTTCCCCCTGAACCGTGCCCACCTTGCCTTGCTCTACCATGCGCAACACCTGCCTGACCGACACATCGGCATCTACAATCATGGCATCAGGCTCTTTACGAGGTGTAAGGCTGCCGTCGCTTTGATAACTGCGGTCGGCAAATACCTCTTGCGCCACAGCTAAACCAAGCTCTTGCGCCACCTCGACCTGTACTGTGGAAGCCAACGCATAGAGAATCAACGAAGCGTCGACATCTCGCACAGCCTGGGCAATAGCCGTGGCCAGCTCCCGATTTTTGGACGCCATGTTATAGAGTGCACCATGCGCCTTGACGTGATGCAGGGCTGCTCCCTGACTGGCCGCCACCCCCGCCAGCGCGCCCACCTGTACCACAACCAGGTCATAGACTTCGCGCGGGCTGATATCCATGACGCGGCGGCCGAAACCCATGAGGTCAGGCAGGCCAGGATGTGCACCCAAGGCAACCCCGTGCCTCAACGCTGCAGCCACCGTGCGCCGCATAACACCAGGGTCGCCGCCATGAAACCCACAGGCAATGTTGGCAGAAGTGACATAAGGCAAGACTTCAAGGTCATTACCCAATGTCCAAACCCCAAAACTTTCGCCCATGTCACAGTTTAGATCGATGGTACGGGTCATGTTTATGCTCCCTTGCTGAAAACCTCAGCATCATAGCAAACGGGGCTCATAAGAGCCCCGTTTATTTACGCAATCAACACAGACAGACTACTGCCCTTCGAGAAAGCTCTTGAGCTTGTCGGCGCGGCTAGGATGGCGCAACTTGCGCAATGCCTTGGCCTCAATCTGACGAATACGCTCACGCGTCACATCAAACTGCTTGCCTACCTCTTCAAGGGTTTGGTCTGTGCTCATTTCGATACCGAAACGCATGCGCAGAACCTTGGCTTCGCGTGGTGTAAGCGAATCAAGCACCTCTTTGACTACATCGCGCATGGAACCGTGCAGCGCCCATTCAGAAGGCGACAGCGTACCGGTGTCTTCGATGAAATCGCCCAAATGTGAATCATCGTCGTCGCCAATTGGCGTTTCCATGGAAATGGGCTCTTTAGCAATCTTGAGAATCTTGCGAACCTTGTCTTCGGGCATATCCATTTTTTGAGCCAGCGTTGCGGGATCCGGTTCGGCACCGGTTTCTTGCAAAATCTGACGATTAATACGGTTCATTTTGTTGATGGTTTCAATCATATGAACCGGAATACGGATGGTGCGCGCCTGGTCAGCAATAGAGCGTGTAATAGCCTGACGAATCCACCATGTGGCGTAAGTTGAAAACTTGTAACCACGACGGTACTCAAACTTGTCCACCGCTTTCATCAAGCCGATATTGCCTTCCTGGATCAGGTCAAGAAACTGCAGGCCGCGGTTGGTGTACTTTTTAGCAATGGAAATGACCAGACGCAAGTTGGCCTCTGTCATCTCACGCTTTGCCTTGCGGGCCTTGGCCTCGCCGGTTGCCATGCGCTTGTTGACATCTTTGAGGTCTTTAAGCGGCAGCACGACGGCGCGTTGCAGGTCAATAAGTTTTTGCTGCAGTTCTTGAACAGCCGGAACGTGACGCTCAAGCGTTTCGGAGTAGGCGTGGTTGCCCGCCACCTCAGCGATAACCCAGTCAAGATTGGTCTCGTTGCCCGGAAATGCCTTGATGAAATAGGCGCGCGGCATGCCCGCCCTGTCTACACACGTGTGCAGCACAGCACGTTCAAGCTTGCGCACCTCACCAACTTGCTCACGCAGCGTATCGGCCAGTTTTTCAACCATTTTGGCTGTAAAGCGCACACCCATGAGCTCATTAAGAATGGCTTCCTGAGACTCGATGTAAACGGGTGCCTTGTAGCCCTCTTGCTCAAACGATTTACGCATCTTCTCGAACCAGACGCTGATGACTTCAAACTTTTTGAGCGCCTTTGAGCGTAAGTGTTCGAGCTGCTTGCTGCTCATGCCACCAGCAGGGCCGTCATCATCTTCACCCGCGCTGACGCCAGCGCCTGCGTATTCTTCGCCGTCTTCATCAACAAGGCCATCAACGACCTCATCAATTTGCGCAGCACCATCGCGTACACGCTGTACGTATTGCAGAATTTCGTTGACCGTGGTCGGGCAGGCGGCAATCGCCATGACCATATGCTTGAGCCCGTCTTCTATGCGCTTGGCGATTTCGATTTCGCCTTCACGTGTAAGTAGTTCGACCGTGCCCATTTCGCGCATATACATGCGAACCGGGTCGGTCGTACGGCCAAAATCAGAGTCAACAGTGGTAAGTGCGGCGTCGGCTTCATCTTCAACGTCGTCGTCACTCGTTGCAACGGGAGCGTTGTCACTCATGAGCAGCGCTTCTGCGTCAGGTGCCTGATCGTAGACCGAAATACCCATGTCGCTAAATGTGCTGATGATGCCGTCGATCGCCTCAGCGTCGACCAGATCATCGGGCAGGTGATCATTGATCTCGCCATAGGTAAGATACCCACGATCTTTACCCAGCTTGATCAAGATCTTTAGACGATTGCGGCGGGCCTCTTGCTCTTCAGGCGTCATCTGGCTGCGCGTCGGCGCATCCTTTTCGCCCTTGGCGCGCTTGCCCCGCTTGGGCAGTGGCTTTAGCTCAGGAATTACCTCAGCATTATCATTGTCGTCGTCGTTGAAATCGACCGAGTCATTATTGGCATTTTTGGCTGGACGCCCCGGACGGCGCCCGGTGGGCACCCTACCCACCGCTTTCTTGGCCACAGGCTCGCCAGCTTTGGCGACGGTCTTGCGCGCAGCTTTTTTGACTGCCGTTTTTTTCGTAGCGGTTTTGGTAGCCGCAGCTTTTTTCGCCGGGGTCTTGGCGACGCTGCCTGCCGCGTCAGCGCTGACCCCTACTTGCACATCTGCCTTGTCAACACCTTTGGTGGCGGCAAGGGATTTCGCTTTCTTTGCTGTCTTATCAACAGCCTGAGGGGTGTTACCAGTCACTTTGGTCATAGTCGCTTCCGTGTTCGCAGACATGCAAAGGCATTAGCCGTGCATGCCGCAGGGCAAACTTGTTTACGCGCGAACGCCGTCATACCTTGCGCAACACGCTGACATGGGCCTGGCTGCTCCGTTTTGGTAACCCGTCCTTGACTTACTTTGTTTGCAAGGCGAAATGGCAGGCAGGCCTGCATACCTGAGGCTGCGGGCTGGATACAACTACAATTCGCGAAACTTTCTATTTTACAGCACTTTGTCGCGCTGAATTGCTGTGCAACAATGCAATCCGACGCGTCAATTCTTGATACCGCTTACGCGACACCTCATCCTTAAGACCGGCGTCAATCAACGCCGACTGCTCCGCCTTAATGGCTTCGAGCTCGATACGATGCATGGCGTCGCTCCACTCAGCCTGAGGGTCGGGCAACTCTTCGCCCAGCAGTTCAGGCGTGATCGATACAAGCACAGCAGCAAGATCCGAGCCCGGATCTGCAGCTTGCATTAATGCACCTGCGTGTCGTGCTCCACTCAGATTGGCAAGAGTGATCAAGTCTCTTACCAATACCAGATGGGGGCCATTCTCCAGAATTTCAAGCTGCTGGTCGCCAAGGTTGCTGACAAGTTCAGGATGAGCCAGCAACAGACGCAACAAACGCTTGGCCAATGGCGTGACCATACGCGAAGTACTCGTCTTGCGACTACGCCCACCTCTGGCCCGCGGTGCCCGCGGCGCTTCCTCAAAATAAGGAAGATTAACCTCTGCCGCGTAGCCGCTGTCTTCCATAAAGCCAGGAGGCTCATCATACCCATCACTACCAGCATCGCTCGACGACATAACGCCATCGCGCGCCGACTCCGGTGACTGCTCCCACGATCTGACAGCCGATATATGCCCAGGCGTCACGCCAGCTGCCAGATCTGGCATATCGCGCAACATTTCTGCCAGCTCCTCGGGCGTCAGCTGCACCATTCGTGCGAACTCACGCTCGATTTGCAGCCTCAATGTGCTCTCAGGCAGCAGCGAAAGCAATGGCTTGGCTTCATGCACGCATGCGGCCCGGCCCTCTGCTTCGTTCATGGCATGGTGCGAAGCCAATTCCTCAAGCATAAATCGCGACAAGGGTGCAGCCTCATTGGCAGACGCCCGAAACGCATCAGCCCCGTAAGCGCGTATATACGAGTCAGGATCATGTTCAGAGGGCAAAAACAGAAAGCGCATCGACACATCGTCGCGCACCATTGGCAAGCACGTGGTCAACGCCCGCCATGCCGCCTTGCGCCCTGCCTTGTCCCCATCAAAACTGAACACGACCTTATTACTTACACGCAACAGTTTCTGGATATGGAACGGCGTTGTTGATGTGCCTAACGTGGCCACAGCATTACACAGCCCGTGCTGGGCCAAGCCCACCACATCCATATAGCCCTCGACCACCAGCACATAACCTTCGGATCGTATGCCTGAACGCCCTTCCCACAACCCATAGAGCTCGTGCCCCTTGGAAAACAAACTGGTTTCGGGAGAATTCAAGTACTTGGGCTCGCCCTTCTGGATAAGCCGACCGCCAAAACCTATTAAGCTTCCCCGCGTATTGCGTATGGGAAACATAATACGTTCACGAAAGCGATCGTAGCGACGACCGTCTTCCGCCTCGATGACCAAACCCGATTCGACCAGAATCGCTTCTTCGTAATTGGGAAACACCGTAGCCAAGCCACGCCGATCACTACCAGACCAGCCCAGGCCGAACTTTGCCGCTATTTCACCGGTAAGCCCTCGTTGTTTCAGATAACGAATAGCCGGCTGAGAAGCCTTTAGCTCACGCAAATAATGCGCCTGCGCCATATCCAGCACCTGCTGGTGGCGTGACACTTCTTGCTTTCTACGGCTATCTGCAGCGCGCTGTTTGGGGCTGCGCGGTTCTTCAGGCACAAGCATGCCTGCACTGGCAGCCAAAGACCGGACGGCTTCAGGAAAGCTGGCTCCGGTATGCTCCATGAGAAAGCTTATGGCGCTACCATGGGCTCCGCATCCAAAACAGTGATAGAACTGCTTGGAAGGACTGACAGTGAACGATGGGGATTTTTCATTGTGAAAAGGGCACAAGCCAAGCAAGTTGGCTCCGCCCTTGCGCAGCTGTACATATCGCCCGACGACGTCAACTACATCGACACGGGCGAGCAGATCCTGAACAAATGACTCAGGAATCAATCAATACATACGCGGAGGCAGTTGTTGGCTGCGAATGCGTTTGTAATGGCGCTTGACTGCGGCGGCGTGCTTACGCTTACGCTCAGCCGTAGGCTTTTCGTAGAATTCGCGCGAACGCAACTCGGTCAATAGACCGTTTTTTTCGATTGTGCGCTTGAAGCGACGCAGAGCGGCTTCAAACGGCTCGTTTTCTTTCAGACGAACTATAGGCATGTAATCTTGCGCCTTGCAGGTTAATTATTAACGGGGTATACGACAACCAAGGAGTTTAGCACGAAATGGCCTTACTTAGGCGTATTCAGTTGCTTTGCCCCTTGCGCACCCATGATTCGAGCTGATGCGGACGGATACTGTCGTAGTCTTCAAAGGGTTGATGGATCCAGGGGTTTGTAGGCAGCTTCTCGACGAAATAGTCGGGAATCGCCTGCGAATGCCCCTTCCACCATAATACGGCAGTACGCAGCTCTGTAATGGCTGGAAACTGGTTCACCAGATGATCACGCACGCGACGGAAGGTAAGCCCGGTATCTACCATGTCGTCTACCAGCAACACTTTACCATCAAGCGTACCGCGCGTAATCGTAATAAATTGGGCTATGTCGAGTTCACCTTGCTGGGTGCCGGCTGCCTCACGATAGCTGCTGGTGGCCAATATACCCAAAGGCATGTCATAGATGCGCGACAGAACATCACCCACACGCACACCGCCACGCGCCAGACAGAGAATTTTATCAAATTGCCAGCCAGACTCGTGCACTTGCAACGCCAGTTGTTCGATACAACGATGATATTGATCCCAGCTGACCCAGTGGTCGCGCTCTGTGCTTGGTTGCACGGTCATGGCAATTATTTCCAAATTGTTTACAAGGCCGTAATCATAAACCCGTATGGCCTGCGAGAAAAGCCACAGGCGCCACTACGGCGCCTGTTTTAACAACGACTACTGGTTTGCTCAGCCTTTGAATGGATGGCGCAACACAATGGTTTCCAGGCGGTCAGGCCCCGTTGAAACCATATCAATAGCCACTTCACATACTTCGGCGATACGTTCCAGATAACGACGAGCATTGACCGGCAGCTTGTCGTACTCAGTAACGCCTACGGTCGACTCAGACCAGCCGGCCATTTCCTCAAGGACGGGCTCGGCTTCGGCGGCAGCATGGGCGCCATAGGGCAGAACATCAAGGAATTGGCCCTTGTAACGATAACCCACCCCAATCTTGAGCTGCTCAACGCCATCAAGCACGTCAAGCTTGGTGATGCACAAGCCTGAAATGCCGTTAATCATGACTGAACGCTTCATGGCCGCAGCATCAAACCAGCCACAGCGACGCGCTCTGCCGGTAACCGACCCGAACTCTTTACCAACAGTAGCCAAACGCGCTCCGGTGTCGTCAAGCAGCTCAGTGGGGAAAGGCCCAGACCCGACACGCGTAGTGTATGCCTTGGCAATGCCCAACACATAGTTGAGGGCCTGAGGGCCGACACCCGCACCCGCTGAAGCGGCTCCGGCCACGCAGTTGCTGCTGGTGACGAAGGGGTAGGTGCCATGATCGATATCAAGCAGTGCGCCTTGCGCACCCTCGAAGAGCAGTTTGTGGCCCGTTTTCTGAGCGGCATGCAGACTGCTGGAAACATCGGCCACCATGGGCTCCAGCTGAGGTGCCAATGCCATGGCCTCATCACGTACCTGATCGGCCGACAAAGGCTTGCCGCCCAGGTAATTGCTGAGCACGAAATTATGATAATCGAGCACTTCGGCGAGCTTTTCGTCGAAAATGGCGGGATCATAAAGATCTTGTACACGCAGTGCGCGGCGTGCAACTTTGTCTTCGTAGGCTGGGCCAATGCCCCGTCCTGTTGTACCGATTTTGCCTTCACCCTTACGCGCTTCGCGTGCCTGGTCCACAGCCACGTGATAAGGCATGATCAATGGGCAGGCTGGTGAAATTTGCAGGCGTGAGCGCACTTCGAGGCCAGCGGCTTCGAGTTCGGCAATTTCCTGCAACAGCGCCTGCGGAGACAACACCACACCATTGCCGATATAACACACGACATGGTTGTGCATGATGCCCGACGGAATCAACCGCAAGACGGTTTTTTTACCGTTGATCCACAGCGTATGCCCAGCATTGTGGCCGCCCTGGAAACGAACCACGCCTTGTGCGGATTCGGCCAGCCAGTCGACGATTTTACCTTTGCCCTCGTCACCCCATTGGGTGCCGATCACCACGATGTTCTTGCTCATGTTACGTATCAAATAAAGATTGGCCTGATACATCCAAAGCCAAAGCAGGTTTAATTTATGCGATACAGCAGTTCGAAAGCCAAACTATCAGTGTATCGCCCTTATTGTCCATACTCCGTTTTCCTGGACCAACTCGCGATCTACGGAGAATTCATCCAGCCTGGGCGGCTGGCCGGGCAGCATTTGCACTACGATTTCGCCTTTTGCCCGCAAATTACGCAACGCCTCAGCGAGCGCGGGATCGGTACCCCAGGGAGCCAGTATTGCCTTGGCAACTGGCGCTGGTGGCAGCCCTTCAGAAAGCTTGCGCAAGTCTAGGCTAAAGCCTGTGGCCGGGCGAACCCGCCCAAATGCGCGCCCCACCCCATCGTACCTACCGCCTCGCACGAGCGCATCGTGCCAACCATTGGCGTAAATAGAAAAAACCACGCCAGAATGATAGCCGTAGCCACTGCCCATGTCAGCAAGGTCTACGCTGAAATCATGCCCCGGCAAGGCCAGCACCAAGGTTTGAAGTTCGTTAAGCGCGGCGTCCAGTGCAGGCAAGTGCGGCAAGACTTCGCGTGCCCTGGCAATGACACTGGTGTCGCCATAAAGCGTAGTAAGCGTGACCAGCGCCTGAACCGTGTCAGGCCTAACGCCCGGATATCGCTGCGCGAGCGTAACGATGGCCGGCACCTCTTTGGTACTGAGAAGCTCAATAACTTCTTGAGCGGCATCAGCCAACGCTGGATCTGCATCAATAATGGCGCGCGGCACGGCTGGGTGGTTAAGATCGACACGTGCCAGTTGAACACCGGCACGCCTGACGCTCTCAAGCGCAAGCTCGATAATTTGAATATCGGCCTCAACGCCTGCATGCCCGAAAACTTCGGCACCAATTTGCAGCAACTCTCGATCTGACAGCAAGCCTGCAGGTTTGGCATGCAGCACCGAACCACAATAACACAGACGCGTTACGCCATCGCGATTGAGCAAATGCGCATCAATGCGTGATACCTGTGGCGTCATATCAGCACGAACGCCAAGGGTGCGGCCAGAAAGCTGATCTATCAGCTTGCATGTGCGAAGACTGAGGTCACCGCCCCCAGCCGAAAGCAGGGACTCAAGATACTCTACCAACGGCGGCGCTACGAGCTCGAAGCCATAGGTACGGTACAGATCAAGCAGAGTACGACGCAACTCTTCAATACGCCGCGCTTCTGCTGGCAGAATATCGGCCAGACTTTCGGGTAACAACCAAGTGGACATTGTTGAATCTTGAGTATTTGGTGCGGGCCAAACAAAAAGCGACTCGGGGCGTAAGCCCGCCAAGTCGCTTGCGGAAAAAGGTTAAACAAAAACTTACGCGTTAGTATAAACGATGTAGCGCCTTAAGTGAAACAGGGCCATTAC
The DNA here is from genome assembly GCF_008369125.1 of Pusillimonas sp. ANT_WB101. Taxonomy (NCBI): domain Bacteria; kingdom Pseudomonadati; phylum Pseudomonadota; class Betaproteobacteria; order Burkholderiales; family Alcaligenaceae; genus Pusillimonas; species Pusillimonas sp. ANT_WB101. The sequence continues at coordinate 1,800,755 of NZ_VOAY01000001.1, forward strand.
TGGCCCTGTTTCACAGCGTGTACAGCAGATCAGGGTGTGGCTGGTTGCTTGCCCTGGGCGGAGTTCCAGTATTTGAAGAACTCAGATTTGGGGCTTAGCACCAATGTGTCCTTGCTGCCAGAGAACGCCTCGCGGTAACCCTCAAGACTCTTGTACAAACTGTAGAAATCAGGGTTTTTGCCATAGGCCGCAGAATATATACCTGCTGCCTTGGCATCGCCCTCACCCTTGATTTTCTGGGCTTCAGCGTAAGCATTTGCCACAAGCTCCTGGCGTTCGCGATCAGCCTGGGCGCGGATGCGCTCGCTGTCGGCAGCGCCAGTTGCACGAAGCCGGTTAGCCTCCTGCTTGCGCTCGGCTTCCATACGCCGATAAACCGATTCAGAAATCTCGGGCGCAAAATCAATACGGCGCAAGCGAACGTCGGTAACGTGGACACCAAGCGGCTCAGCACGACGGGCGACGTTTTCGAGAATTTCACGCATGATCTCGTCACGCTGAGTAGCGACAACTTCTTTGACAGTGCGAACGTTAACTGCAGCGTTCAGTGCATCACGAATCTGCGCTGTCAGACGCTCAACAGCAGCCCGGTCGTTGGCACCAAATGTCACGTAAAACAGCCGGGGATCATCAATGCGCCACTTGACGTAGGAGTCAATGAGCAAGTTCTTTTTCTCAGCCGTCTGGATGCGCTCAGGATCATTGTTTTCAATGGTCTGCAAACGCTTATCCAAGCGCACCACATTTTCGAAAGGCGGAGGAAATTTAAAATAAAGGCCTGGTTCTACAATTGTGTCGCGGACTTCACCCAGAGCAAAAAGCAGGGCAGCATCACGCTCGCGCACAACAAAAACGCAAGAAGAAAGTACGGCCAGGACAATGACAAGGCCTACCAAAGCGGGAAATAATCGTTGCATACGGGCCTCCTAGCGCGAATACGGATTCACTGAGAGTGATCTGGCCGGTGTGGTGCCGGTGCTGCCCGAAGCTCGGTTAGTGCCTGCTGCCGCCTGGTTAGAGGACGAGGAAGACGAGGAAGACGACTGCGTAGCTGCAGCGGCTCCAGAAGTGGTCTCAACTGAACCACTGCTACTGGGGCTATTTCCCTGTGCAACCTGACCCATAATCTTGTCTAGGGGCAGATACAGCATGTTATTACTGGCCTCCGAGTCAATCATGATTTTGCTGCTGTCCTTGAGTATCTGGCTCATGGTAGAGAGGTACAGACGTTCACGCGTAATTTCGGGTGCGGCGGCATACTCAGCTTCAATACTGCTGAAACGTGAGGTATCACCTGTAGCATCCCCAATAACCGTGGCGCGATAACCTTCAGCTTCCTGAACCATGCGAGCTACCTGGCCTTGAGCTTCAGGCAATACCTTGTTGGCATAAGCATTACCTTCGTTGATCTGGCGCTCGCGATCCTGACCAGCCTTGACGGCGTCATCAAATGCGGCCTGAACCTGCTCAGGTGGTTGCACGTTTTGGATAGCCACCGTGCTGATCTGTATGCCGGTCTGGTAACGATCGAGAATGCGCTGCGCAAGGGTTTGCACTTCGGACGCTACTTCAGTACGTCCGGAGTACAGCACGAAATCCATGGGCTTTTTACCGACGACCTCGCGCATGGCCGTTTCGGCTGCCTGGCGTACCGACTCATCAGGCTGGCTCGTCTTGAAGAGATAGTCGGGCGCACCTTCGGGCATCAAGCGATACTGCACCACGAATTGCAGGTCGACGATATTTTCATCGAAGGTTAGCATCAACGATTCGCCCAGCACCTTATTGCGTGCCGTGCCGCGGAAACCCACTTCGAAAGTACGCAATTGCGAAATATTGACCATTTGGTCGGCTTCGATTGGGTACGGCATACGCCACTGCAAGCCAGGATTCAGCGTCTTGGTGTACTTGCCAAACTTGGTAATTACAGCCACCTGCCCTTCTTGGACGATCACGAAGCCGCTGGCAAGCCAGAGACCCACAATGATGGCAACGATGACCGCGATAAATTTGGGTGAGCCTTTGGGCAATTGCAAGCCGCCACCGGGCGAACCGGGGCCACCACCGAAATTGCCGCCACGTTTGGGCTTGCGACCAAACAGCGAGCCCAGGCGATTATTAAAGTCACGCCAGACCTCATCGAGATCAGGCGGGCCTTCTTTATTGCCAGGCTTGCGGGGGGGCTCAGCATCATTATTGTTGCCACGCCCCCAACCGGGATCATTCAGATTGTAGATTTTCGATATTGAACGCATTGTTTCCTGCGATATGACCTGTTTCGACAATTGCCTCGCGCAAACCATCCAGCCCTAGGCGATTGAGGGCGCCGACAAAAACTCGTGCAATCGTACCATGTTCGTCACGTTCTACACGGGGTTCATATCCTGCCATGTCGATTTTGTTGTAGACGAGTATGCGCGGAATGTCGTCGGCTCCGATATCAGCCAATACTTTATTGACTTCTATCACTTGTTCGTCACGCTGCGGACTGGCTGCATCGACGACGTGCAAAAGCAAGTCGGCCTGCACGGTTTCTTCAAGCGTGGCGCGGAATGCAGCAATAAGTGTGGGCGGTAAGTCGCGAATGAAGCCCACGGTATCAGAGATAACCACTTGACCTGCACCTTCGATCCAAATGCGTCGGGTTGTTGTGTCAAGCGTCGCAAACAACTGGTCAGCCGCATAGGCGTCTGCCCGCGTAAGCGCATTAAAAAGTGTTGATTTGCCCGAGTTGGTATAACCGACGAGCGACACCGACAGCGTGTTGCCTCGTGCGCGTGCACGCCGCTGTGTTGCCCGTTGGCGCTGCACACGGTCAAGACGCGAGCGCAACAGCTTTACACGATCGCCAATCATGCGGCGGTCAAGCTCGATCTGTGCCTCGCCCGGGCCGCGTGTGCCTATACCCCCCTGCTGACGCTCCAGGTGGGTCCACATGCGGGTAAGACGGGTGGAAAGATGCTGCAACTGTGCAAGCTCTACCTGCAGCTTGCCTTCGTGACTTTTGGCGCGCAACGCAAAAATATCGAGAATCAGCGCTACGCGATCAACAACCCTGCGATTTAGCTTGCGCTCGAGGTTACGTTGCTGCGCGGGTGACAGGGGTTGGTCGAACAAAATAATTTCGGCCTCGCCCTCATCAGCCTGCAGCAAAGCCTCTTCGACCTTGCCCGAACCAATGAAATACTTGGCATCGGGCCGCGCACGACGTGCCCCCACGGTGCCTACGATGTCGGCACCCGCCCCCTTGGCGAGCATAAGAAACTCTTCCACATGAGGCTGATAATCGAGGCCGCCAAGATCGACACTGATGACGAGTGCTTTCATGGCAGCTGCACAAACGAAATACCCGCCGACGCTGAATGCGTGGCGGGTGTTTCGGTAAAGATATGGCGAAAATTATTCAGCAGAGTCATCTACTTGAAAATTGACGGGACGCGCGGGTACGACCGTCGAAATCGCGTGCTTGTACACCATTTGGGTTACGGTATTGCGTAAAAGCACTACATATTGGTCAAAAGATTCAACCTGTCCCTGCAGTTTGATACCGTTGACCAGATAAATGGATACGGGTACGTGATCTTTGCGCAGGGCGTTTAGAAATGGATCTTGTAGTGTTTGCCCTTTGTTGCTCATTGGCTAGGCTCCAATTTGTTATTGAAATGGTTTGGTGAAAGTTCTACTTTACAGGGTTTTCCCGATGATCGCACGATCAGCTGGAAAAAAATACCCACTACCCGGGGGAATCAGCAAATTACTGACAGATTTCGGCCAGGTTGATACATAGACGCTCACACTCTTCAGGAGTTCCAACAGTAATACGAAGAAATTGATCAATTCGCTGATTTTCAAAATGCCGAACCAGAATATTACGCTCGCGAAGGGCCTGGCTTAAGCCAAATGCATCATGGTGCGGGTGCCGGGCAAATACAAAATTTGCCGCACTAGGCAGTACGTCGAAACCCAGCCCAGCCAACCGTTTGATAAGCACCTGGCGCGCCTGCATGATGGCATGCCGAGTGCTATCAAAGTAGGCTGTGTCTTGAATGGCAGCAACTGCAGCTACCTGAGCCAGGCTATCAAGTGGGTAAGAGTTAAAACTATCTTTTATACGATTTAAGCCATTGATTATTTCTGGGCTGCCCATGGCAAACCCCACACGCAAGCCCGCCAGCGAACGCGATTTCGACATGGTGTGAATAACCAAGATGTTGTCATACTGGCCAAGCAACGTCGAAGCGGACTCAGCGCCAAAATCGACATAAGCCTCGTCAACCACCACTGGAGTATCGGGGTTGGCACGTGCAATCGCCTCGATGTCAGACAATGGCATGGCTATACCCGTCGGCGCATTGGGGTTGGCGAAAATGATGCCAGCAGGCGCATTGCCACCTGCCAAGGTGTAGTCGGACGCGCAAATGGAAAAATCATCAGTAAGCGGTACAAGCTGGACGTCAATATCATAAAGCACACAATACGTGCGATAAAAACTGTAGGTAACGTCGGGCATGAGCAACGTGCGCCCTGCCCGGCGAAACAAACCATTGAAAACGTGAGCCAGCACTTCATCAGACCCATTACCAACGAACACCTGCGCGGCATCAATACCATGCAGGGCCGCAACGGCCTCACGCAGTGCTTTGCTCTCGTTGTCGGGATAAAGCCTCAGACGGTTGCCTACCGCCTGCGTAATGGCCTGCAAAGCCTTGGGCGAGGGCCCGTAGGGGTTCTCATTGGTATTGAGCTTGAGCAGGTCTGGCACTCGCGGCTGCTCCCCTGCGACATAGGGGGACAGGCTCGACACATGATCACTCCAGAAACGGCTCACTTTTGCCCCTGTATGTATGGATTATGCGAAGATTTGAATTCAATTCGCAACGGCGTGCCATCCAGTTTGAACTCTGTACGGAAGCGCGTTTCAAGATAACGACGATACGATTCGGAAATCGCATCTAAGGCATTGCCATGCACCACGATAAGCGGCGGATTCTGACCACCCTGGTGTGCATATCGCATTTTCGGACGGAAAATGCCCTTACGCGGCGGAGGCTGTTGTTCAACCGCAGCCTGCAGCACCCTGGTCAGCTTTGGCGTCGACAGCTTGGCGAAGGCGGCTGCATGGGCCGCGTTAACCGACTTGAGCAAGGCGTTAACCCCCTGACCTTTGATTGCCGACGTCGTATGCATACGCGCAAATGACAGAAACCGTAATTTGCGATCAAATTCGCGCTGGGTAAGCTCACGCTGCTCGCTGTCTATGGCGTCCCATTTATTGATGGCGACAACCAGCGCCCGCCCAGTCTCCAGCACGAAACCAGCAATATGGGCATCTTGATCAGATATGCCGTTTTCCGCATCAAGCATGAGCACAACGACATTGCTTGCCTCAATGGCCTGCAGTGTTTTGATAACCGAGAATTTTTCTACGGTTTCAAATACCTTGCCGCGGCGTCTTAAGCCGGCTGTGTCAATAAGCGTATATTCAACGCCACCTCGTTCAAATTCGATCTCAATGGCGTCGCGCGTCGTGCCCGGCATGTCGAACGCAATGACGCGCTCTTCACCCAACAGCGTATTGATCAGTGTGGACTTCCCTACGTTGGGCCGCCCCACAATAGCCAGCTTGACGCGATGGTGCGGGTCTACCTTCGCATCTTTAGTTGTCTTTGAGGCTTCAGCAGCTTCAGGCATGGGGTTGCCATCGGCGTCGATGAGTACTACCTCACCCGACGGGGCTTGACCCTGTGTGTCATGCATCTCACTCGGATCGTTGTCGTCGACAGCAAATGTGTTGACGTCCTCATTACTGGGCAGCGTCTCAAAATCAGCGAGAGCCAATTCGATCAGATCTACAACGCCATCACCGTGCGATGCCGAAATGGGGTGAGGCTCGCCAAGCCCGAGTTCATGAAACTCTGCCGTGACCGAACCGTAACGCATGCCTTCAGCCTTGTTGACGGCCAGAAAAACACGCTGCCCGCTTTTACGCAAGAGGCGGGCAATTTCGTGGTCATGCGCATTGACGCCTGCTCGCGCGTCGACCAGAAAGATCACGACATCAGCTTCGGCAATAGCCTGCTCAGTTTGGCGCGCCATTTCGAGGAGTATGCCGTCTTTGGCCACCGGCTCGAACCCGCCGGTATCTACGGCAATAAACGGATGATCACCCACCCGACCCTCGCCGTAGTGACGATCACGCGTCAGGCCCGGAATGTTGGCGACCAGAGCAGCTCGCGAACGGGTTATTCGGTTGAAGAGTGTGGATTTGCCTACATTGGCACGCCCGACCAGAGCAACAACCGGTTTAAACAAAATAGAACTCAATTGACACCAACCATGACGAGTTTGCCATCACCGGTTTGCACCAGCACCCCACGTGGGGTAGCAGTGAGGGGCGACACGAGTGCGCCGCCACCAACACGTACGCGACCGAGCAGATGCCCATCGCTACGGGCGAGAAAATGTACATAGCCCTCTATATCGCCAACCGCCACGGCCTGCGAAACAACTGCAGGCTGCGTCAAGCTGCGGTTAAGCAACGCATTTTGTTTCCATACCTCATGGCCATCAGCCAGCGCAAATGCATGGACAACGCCGCGGCTATCGGCGGCGTATGCCTGTTGGCCATCCATTGTCATACCCGTAAAGCTGGAGAATCGTTTTTCCCACAATGGCGCCCCCCCCTGAGACAGGTCGAAGCACGCAATACGCCCTTGATATGCCACGCCGCACAACAAAGGCCCTTGTATCTGAGGAGCACCAACCACATCACGTATGCGCTCGAGGTCTGTCGCGCCTTGAGACACGGCCACGGCGCCCTCCCATTGCACGTTACCTGAGGCGATATCGATGACAATGAGACGACCGTTGGGTAACCCAGAAATGAGGTAGCCATCAACAATGCGCATTTGCATATTGGTTTTAAGCGCCAGCGCAGGGCCGGGCCGCTGCACGTTCCAGAGCACTTCACCTGTGGCGGCGTCAAACGCCTGTATGCGGTAGTCGCTGCTACGCACCACCACAACACCTGCTCCTACCACGGGAGGGATCTGCACGGCGCTAGAAGCCTGTGCACGCCATTTCTCGACGCCCTGTGCATCAAAGGCAATGACAGCGCCATCCTTACTTGCAACCGCTGTGGTGTCACCGTCTGAGCCTGCGCCTGCGGCAAGCTTGCTGCCGGCATTTGCCTGCCATTGAACTGCGCCTGAACCCAGATCAATTTTTACAACGCTTCCACTGGCAGCCGCCGCAAAAACGGAGTTACCAACCAAGGTAGGTGCGAACCCATAACCGCCGCCGCTGCCGACAGACGCTGTCCAGGCGATGGAAGCCGAAACGCCTGCCGAATATTCGGTAAGCGGCGCTGGTTCGTAACGCTTATCGGAACTTGAGAACATCGAGCAGCCTGCCAGCGCTGTCAGGCTAAGCGCAAGAAGGGCGCTGCGGATCACACCACGTGTAAGCGAAATGGACATAGGTCAGGCCTCACCCAAAGCATCGATTTTAAGTTGGACAATCTGAGTCAAAGGATCAGTGCCCAACAATTTGAGGGCATTTTCCCACGCGGCATGGGCTTCGTCTTTTTTACCCTGCGCAAACAGAATGTCGCCACGCCTGTCAGCATACAGGCCAGCAAATGAAGACGGAGCATTATCAAGCTGTGACAGCGCTTCGTCGTATTTTTTTTGATCCAGCATAATGCCGGCTAAACGCAAGCGCGCAAGCGGGATGAGCGCCGCATCGCCACTTTTGGCCACCACCCACTCTAACTGGGCTCGGGCAGCGTCAAGCTCACCGCGTCGGCGCAGCGACTCAGCGGCAACGAGCGCACCACGCACCGCGTAACCAGAACCGGCGAAGTCGTCGCGCAAGGTCTGGCTAGCTGCCTGAACGCGGGTAATGGCATCATCACCATCTTGCGTCGCTGCATTCTCAAGCGCTTCGTAATACCCCATGGCCTGGCTTGCCTGATGCCCTTGATACCATTGCCAGCCACGCCACCCGGCGACACTGGCAGCAATCACAAACGCGATCACAACGCACAGCGTACCGTAGCGCTCCCACCAGGCACGCAACGCGTCGAGTTTTTCCTGTTCTTCTAAATCGTATGCCATCGGCTCAAACCTTTAATTTCAACTCTGTTACCAGACAATCGAATGGAATCGTTTCTTGTTGCGGCTGTGTGTCATCGTCTGTGGCGCGCAGCCATTTGACGCTGGCACTACCCGCCGCGAGTTCGTCAGCCGCAAGAATGACGGCTACACGCGCCCCGCTACCGTCTGCGCGCTTGAACTGCGCCTTGAAGCTACCCGGGCCGGCATGAACAATGACACGCAATCCGCCATCGCGCAAGCGCTCGGCCAACTGAGCAGCCATACGTTGGGCGTCGGCGCCTTGGTGCACCATATAAACGTCACACTCGCTTTGCTCAACCTCGACCGCCGATTGCGTACACAGGTCGAGCAACCTTTCCATACCGATGGCGAAGCCAACGGCTGGAGCCGGCTTGCCGCCGAGCAATTCGATCAGGCCGTCATAGCGCCCCCCGCCGCATACGGTACCCTGGGCGCCGAGGCGGTCAGTTACCCACTCAAATACGGTGAGGTTGTAGTAGTCGAGCCCACGCACCAAACGGGTGTTGAGCGTGTAGGCGATACCCGCATCGGCCAAACGCTGGCATACGCCATCAAAATGCGCACGCGACTCGCTACCGAGAAAATCAAACAGACGTGGCGCGGCGTTTGCCATTTCTTGCATGGCGGGGTTTTTGGTATCTAACACACGCAGAGGGTTAGTATGCATACGTCGCTGGGCTTCGTCATCAAGCACGCTCTTGTGCCGTTCAAGATGGCGAACCAGGGCATCACGATGCGCGGCACGCTCGTCGGCCTGCCCGAGCGAATTCATCTCTAGCCTGATGTCGTTCAGACCGAGCGTTTTCCAGAGACGGCCAAGCATGATGATGAGCTCTGCGTCGATGTCTGGGCCGGCAAACCCCAATGCTTCGACATCAATCTGGTGAAACTGGCGGTAGCGGCCACGCTGCGGCTTTTCATGGCGAAATACCGGGCCCATGGCCCAGACGCGATGTGGCCGCTCGTACAGCAAATTGTGTTCGATGCACGCACGCACCATACCAGCCGTAAACTCGGGCCGCATGGTTAGCTGCTCGTTATTGAGTGCATCGGTGAAGGAGTACATCTCCTTCTCGACGATATCGGTTACCTCACCGATGCCCCTAGCGAAAAGCCGGGTATGTTCGAGCACCGGCGTACGCATGTTGCGGTATCCATACGAGCCCAGCCAGTCGCGCACGGTCGCTTCAAGCGATTCCCATGAGGCACTCTCGTCGGGTAATACGTCTTTCATGCCAGTAAGGGCACGAACCTTTTTAAAGGTTTGGGTCATGTTGCTTTGCTTCGTGTAGTGCTTCTTGTAACCTGATCAGCCACAGTCAGTAGTTTGAGTGCTGGCGCCATAACGACGCGCAACATAATTTTCGACAATTGCCTGAAATTCTTGTGCGATGTTATCGCCTTTCAGGGTGACCGTACGTTGACCATCGATAAAAACCGGAGCAGAAGGCACCTCGCCCGTGCCCGGCAAACTGATGCCAATATCGGCATGGCGGCTTTCGCCCGGCCCATTGACAACACAGCCCATGACAGCCACATTCATGGACTCAACGCCAGGGTAGCGTGTTTTCCATGCAGGCATCTGGTCGCGCAAAAAGGTCTGAATGCTGTCAGCCAGTTCCTGAAAGAAGGTACTGCTGGTGCGACCACACCCTGGGCATGCGACCACCATGGGGGTAAAGGCACGCAGGCCCATGGTTTGCAAAATTTCTTGGGCAACAATCACTTCTCGCCGACGGTCGCCGCCAGGCTCTGGCGTCAGCGAAATACGGATCGTATCGCCAATGCCCTGCTGCAGCAGCACCGATAGCGCTGCTGTTGAGGCAACAATACCCTTGCTACCCATGCCTGCCTCGGTCAACCCCAAATGCAGGGGGTAATCGCAACGCGATGACAGGTCTTTGTAGACGGTAATCAAGTCTTGCACATGGCTGACCTTGCATGACAGCACAATGGCATTTGGCGACAGACCCAACTCTTCGGCCCGGTGGGCATTGGTGATGGCAGATACAACCAACGCCTCGCGCATGACCGCCTGGGCATCCCAAGGCTGGGAGCGCGCGTTGTTTTCATCCATCATGCGCGCCATGAGCTCATGGTCAAGGCTTCCCCAATTGACGCCGATTCGCACAGGCTTTTCGTAGCGGCAGGCCACTTCGATCATCTGCGCGAAGTTATCATCACGCTTTTTGCCACCGCCCATGTTGCCGGGGTTGATACGGTATTTTGACAGGGCCTGAGCGCACTCAGGAAACTGACCCAGCAATTTATGCCCGTTGTAATGGAAGTCACCAACCAGCGGCACCGACATATTCATCCGGTCGAGCAAGTCGCGTATAACAGGAACTTGCTGGGCAGCCTCAGGGGTGTTTACCGTAATGCGCACCAGCTCTGATCCTGCCTGCGCAAGATCCCATACCTGCTGGGCTGTCGCTTTGGCATCGGCAGTGTCGGTGTTGGTCATGGACTGCACAACAACGGGGGCACCGCCCCCTATCTGCACAGCCTTGCCTCCCCACCGCACAATAGCGGGACGCGTAGAACGCCGAGGAGCGGCCCCGATAGAAGTTGGATTGCCAGATGTCTGTTGGCGCAATGTATAAGTCATGATTTTAGCGATTTGAGCCAGTCGAACACGAGCCAGGAGTCAGGCACCCAGCCCCGCTCGACGGCATAAAAACCGGCCACGAATAACAAAACAAGAATAATGACCAGCCAACCCCATGGGCGGCGCACAGCCTCACCATGCAAAGGCATTTCAGCCGGCCCCATGGGGGCAGCCTGAACCCCAGCGGTTGAGGTCGTTGCAGCCCTGATGCCTTCGGTACCGGCCTGATCGTCGAGCATAATCAGCAAGGCATCAACATCGGCACCAAGATAACGACTGTAATTTTTTACAAACCCACGTAACGCAGCACCACCGGGGAGGCGACCCCATTGCTCGGTTTCAAGTGCTTCAATCTGACGAACGGAGTATTTGACACGGGCAGAAGCCTCATTGCGCGAAATACGTTTGGCCTCTCGAATACCTTGCAAGGTACTGCCCACACCCTGACCGCCCTCTTGCGAGGCAAGGGGTGAACCAGCTAACACAACGACCTCGGATGGCTCTGCGCCATCGAGCCTTTCAGCTGTGCGTCCAGGCAAAACGCTACCAACGGGAACACCTGGGCTTGACACGCCGGGCTGTGCTTCTTCTTTAGGCAACGGCAGATTCATCCACGCTCCTGATTGATGGCGATAACGGCCCGGTCTGGAAGGCGCTCATTAATGCGAGTGCGATCGCTGACTTCACCGGCAAGCTGCCCACAGGCGGCAGCAATGTCATCACCACGCGTCTTGCGTACTGTTGTGATGACACCTGCGTCCATGAGCCGCTGCGCAAACAAACGCACGCGAACTGGCGGCGAGCGCTTAAGCCCCGACTGGGGAAATGGGTTAAAGGGTATCAGATTAAATTTACACCGGATCCGTCCGGCGATGGCGATGAGTTCTTTAGCATGCTCGTCAGTGTCGTTGACACCATCGAGCATAATGTATTCGAAGGTAATGAAATCGCGAGGTGCATACTCAAGGTATCGATTGCACGCATCAAGCAGCTCGGCAATGGGGTGCTTGCGGTTTAGCGGCACCAGCCTGTCGCGCAGCGTGTCGTTACCGGCATGCAGCGATACGGCAAGCGCAACAGGGCAGTCACGAGCGAGCCGATCGATCATGGGTACAACACCCGAGGTTGATACCGTGACCCGCCTGCGTGACAAACCGTAAGCATGATCATCAAGCATCAGCCGCAAGGCACCAACCAGCTGGTCATAATTGAGCAGCGGCTCTCCCATACCCATCATGACCACATTACTGATAACGCGGTCAGGCGCAGGCTGATCGCCTGTTACGCCAATGCGTGCACTGCTTCTATCGGCCTCAAGCACGCGCTTGGCATGCCATAGCTGGCCAATGATCTCGGCGCTGGTGAGGTTGCGATTAAAGCCCTGATAACCGGTCGAACAGAACGGGCACGCCACAGTGCACCCAGCCTGGCTGGAGAGACACAAGGTGCCACGATCGTCTTCAGGAATAAATACCGTTTCGACCGCATTATTGCGGCCTACGTCAAACAGCCACTTGCGCGTACCGTCTGCCGATACATGTTCGGTCGACACAGTAGGCGCCTGGATGACGCAGTTTTCGGCAAGCTGTTGCCGAAAACTGCGCGCAAGGTCCGTCATGCTATCGAAGGAATCAGCGCCCCGCTGATGTATCCATCTCTGAAGCTGCCGGGCACGGAAGGGCTTGCCACCCCACTGGCCGACGAGGTCGGTCAGGGCGGCACTATCCATGCCCAGAAGGTTAATGGGCTGAGGCGTAGCCACGACAGTGGGGCGATGCATTGATGGACCTTGTTTTGGTATTAACGGCTGTAGATATTGCTTTCTGGGAAGAAAAAGGCAATTTCCACTGCTGCGGTTTCAGGTGCGTCGGAGCCATGAACTGCGTTGGCATCGATGCTGTCAGCAAAATCGGCACGAATCGTACCTGCTTCGGCTTTCTTTGGATCAGTCGCGCCCATGAGGTCACGGTTTTTCTGGATGGCATCGTCACCCTCGAGCACCTGCACAAAAACAGGGCCCGAGATCATGAATTCGACCAGGTCTTTGAAAAAAGGACGCTCTTTGTGTACGCCGTAAAAACGCTCGGCGTCGCCGCGTGAAAGCTGTTGCAGACGGGCAGCAATAACTGTCAGGCCGGCCTTTTCGAAACGGGCAACGATCTGACCGATTACATTTTTGGCAACAGCATCGGGCTTGATGATAGAAAGAGTGCGTTCAATAGCCATGTAGATTCCAGAGAAAAAATGACGCGCCCAATCGCATTGACATTAAACGTGCCCAGCGACATTGGCTGGTTGCGCGGCATGCCAAAAGATTGGGACATTGGGTTGTGAAAACAGTTTATTCAATAAAAACAATAACTTTGGCAAAGTTAATGTTAACCCGTAATTTTAACATGCCACGCCACTGCAGCTTGTGCCCCATAGCCAACCACCATAGTGAACGACACAATATTCCCATGTACCATGGGCCGGCCACAGGCTCACATCCTGTACGGCTATGTACTACACTGACTGCGAGCCTCTTTGGCACGACATCTGGCATATAAATGCCAGCCGCTGTGGTGTTCTGCCAGCATCCGTGCCAACAGGGCTGCCCAGGCACCTGAGCCGTCAGATAAAATACGTGTTTTACCGTCGCATATTTTTTACCGTCGCTTGTTTCATAGAGCCGATGCCCCAGGCAATCGACAGCCGTCCTTATTCTTTTTCCGTAACTATGACCACGAATCCCGCTGCCCTCCCCGATCAGCTTTCAAAAAGCTTTGAACCGCAAGAACTCGAATCGCGCTGGTACGCCGAATGGGAGCAACGGGGATATTTCCGCGGTGGTCAGCATGTTCAGAGCAACGAGCCCGGTGGCAGCCAGCCTTTTGTCGTTCAGTTCCCGCCTCCGAACGTAACAGGCACCCTGCACATGGGCCACGCTTTCAACCAAACCGTCATGGACGGGCTGGTGCGTTATCACCGCATGCGCGGCGACGATACGGTATTCATTCCTGGCACCGACCATGCCGGCATCGCCACGCAAATCGTTGTTGAACGCCAGCTTGATGCACAAAGCATATCGCGCCACGACCTCGGCCGCGAAAACTTCGTCGCCAAGGTGTGGGAATGGAAAGAAAAATCCGGCAATGCCATTACCGAGCAGTTCAGACGGCTGGGGTCGTCATGCGATTGGGATCGCGAATACTTCACCATGGACAACAACCTGTCACGCGGTGTTGTCGAAACATTTGTGCGCCTGCATGAGCAAGGCCTTATCTACCGCGGCAAGCGCCTGGTCAACTGGGACCCGGTACTGGGCACTGCTGTGTCTGACCTTGAAGTCGTCAGCGAAGAAGAAGATGGCCATATGTGGGAGATACGCTATCCGCTGACAAAGCCACAAGGCGGTATTGAGCATCTCGTTGTGGCAACAACCCGGCCCGAAACCATGCTGGGCGACGTTGCCGTCATGGTGCACCCAGAAGACGAACGCTATGCGCATCTTATCGGCCAAACCGTAATCCTGCCTCTGGTTGGTCGCGAAATCCCGGTTATTGCCGATGACTATGTCGACCGCGAGTTCGGCACCGGTGTGGTCAAGGTAACGCCCGCTCACGACTTTAACGACTACGCTGTGGGTCAGCGGCACGGCCTTGACATGCTCAGCGTCCTTACGCTCGACGCCAAGGTCAGCGATGAAGCACCTGCCGCCTATCGAGGCCTTGATCGTTTCGACGCGCGCGCCCAAATCGTCAAAGATCTGCAAGACCAAGGTTTGCTGCAAAGCATCAAGCCGCACAAGCTGATGGTGCCACGTGGCGACCGCACCAACACGGTTATCGAACCCATGCTCACAGACCAGTGGTTTGTGGCCATGAGCAAACCGGCACCCGAAGGCACGCAGCACCCCGGCAAAAGCATTACCGAGGTTGCCCTTCAGGTGGTTGATGACGGCCGCATCAAGTTCTACCCCGAAAACTGGACGACCACCTACAACCAGTGGCTAGAAAAAATCCAAGACTGGTGCATTTCGCGGCAACTGTGGTGGGGGCATCAGATCCCTGCCTGGTATGCGGAAGACGGGCAAATCATCGTGGCGCGCAACGAAGAAGAAGCGCGCAGCAAAGCCGATGCCGCCGGCATTACCGGCAGGCTGGTTCGCGACCCTGACGTACTCGACACCTGGTTCTCGTCCGCTCTGGTTCCCTTTACCGACCTGGGCTGGCCCGAAGAAACACCCGACCTGGCCCGTTATCTGCCTTCCAGTGTGCTGGTTACTGGCTTTGACATCATCTTTTTCTGGGTCGCTCGCATGGTCATGATGAGCATGCACATGACCGGGCAGGTGCCGTTTCACACCGTGTACGTGCACGGGTTAGTGTGCGACATGGACGGCAAGAAAATGAGCAAGTCCAAAGGCAATACCATTGACCCTGTAGACCTCATTGACGGTATAGAACTCGACGCCTTGCTCGACAAGCGTACCAGTGGCTTGATGAACCCCAAGCAAGCTGCCAGCATCCGTAAAAAAACCAGCAAAGACTACCCCAACGGCTTTCCTGCCTATGGTACCGACGCACTGCGTTTCACCATGGCGGCCTATGCAACCCTGGGGCGCAATATCAACTTTGACCTCAAACGCTGCGAAGGCTACCGTAATTTCTGCAACAAGCTCTGGAACGCCACCCGCTTTGTGCTCATGAACACTGAGGGGCATGCGCTCGCTCACGACAGTGTCAACACTGACGGCAAAACCGTCACTGCAGAACTCTCATTTGCAGACCACTGGATCATCAGCCAATTGCAGCGACTTGAGGCCGACATTGAACGCGGCTTTGTTGACTATCGTTTCGACAACATCGCCAATGCACTCTATCACTTTGTATGGGACGAATACTGCGACTGGTATGTGGAACTTGCCAAGGTGCAAATTAACCAGGGCAATGAGGGCCAGCAACTGGGCACGCGCCGCACCCTGATACGCGTGCTTGAAGCCGTGCTAAGGCTGGCCCACCCCATCATCCCCTTCATTACCGAAGAGCTTTGGCAGAAGGTTTCCGTCGTAGCGGGTAAGCGTGATCCAGACGAGGTTGCCAGTATTTGCGTGCAGCCCTACCCCCGCAGCAACGAAAGTGCCATAGACACAGATGCCGAGGTTCGCATTGCCGACCTCAAAGCACAGGTCGATGCCATTCGTGCCCTACGCGGCGAAATGAACCTCTCGCCGGCCCAGCGTGCGCCCCTCATCGCCCAGGGCGATCGCGACGCACTGGCCGCTAACCGCCATTACCTGATCGCGCTGGCCAAGCTTGAGAGTGTCGACATTGTCGACCACTTGCCGCAAGTAGGAGCACCGGTTCAAATCGTAGGGGCCACACAGCTCATGCTGCACGTAGAGATTGATATCGACGCCGAGCGTATTCGTTTAGGCAAAGAAATCGAACGTCTTGAGCGAGAGATTGCCAAGGCCAACGCCAAGCTTGGCAATGCCAGCTTCGTTGAGCGCGCGCCCGCCGCCGTAGTCGAACAAGAAAAAGCACGTGTGGTGCAGTTTGGCGAAACACTGAGCAAAGTGCAGGGGCAACTCGACCGTCTTTGATAGTGTGTGGAGAAGTGGATGCATAGGCATGTTGTAAGCGTGCCTGTGCATACATCGTGCTGTAACGGCATGCCACGAACACGCCACTACTCAAACTCCACAGCAAGAACGAGGCACGGGTACCCCTAAGCACATAGCACAGGCGTGACAAAGCCCCATCCTTAAGCGCAGACCCCGCGGTTTTGACATAGCACGCCCCCCATGCGTAAACGCCAGGAGCTTGCTGCGGAACAGGCGTCTTATTGCTTTATTTTTGCGCGTGAGTCAGCGTCTTCAAAAAAGCCTCGTCTGATTTTGACAGCAAGCCGGCTTTTCTGGCGGTAATAATTAGATCAGGCCTTCGCGCCATGGTCAGGGCAAGCGATTGTTGGCGCCGCCAGGCAGCAATATTGACATGATGACCGGACAACAGCTCTGTAGGCACAGACACACCTTCGTACTGCTCAGGCCGCGTGTAGTGCGGGCTGTCTAATAGGCCAGTTAAGGCTGTGTTGAACGAATCTTGCGGTGCCGACTGGGCATCGCCCAGCACACCGGGCAACAGGCGCAACACACTGTCCATAATAGCCAGCGCGGCGACCTCTCCACCTGACAGTACAAAATCGCCCAGCGAAAGCTCTCGCGTGACACAGCGATCAATAAATCGCTGGTCGACACCTTCATAGCGACCACAAACAAGAATGGCACCTGCACCTGTGGCAAGCTCTTGTGCCACAGCCTGATCAAAGCGCTGCCCGGTCGGGCTCATCAAAATCACCGGCGTGTCGCTTGTGGACGAATCAACGTCCGCAGCATGGGCTGAAATATCAGCGCTGACGGGGACAGAAACATCGGCAGATGACGTAACGCCATCTGGATGTAATTCGACACCAGCAGAACCTGGTACACCCTTTAAGTGACGTGCCTGCCCAGCGCTAACTCGACGCGCTGCTCGGGCAGAATCAACCGCCTGCTCAAGCGGCCCTGCCATCATGACCATGCCGGGCCCGCCACCGTAAGGACGATCATCAACGGTACGGTGCACATCGTGGGTATAGTCTCGCGGATTCCAGAGCCCCAATGACCATAGCTGCTGCCTGTGCGCCCTACCCGTCACCCCGAGGTCTCGAACTACATTAAACATGTCCGGGAAAAGCGTGATCACATCAAAACGCATGGGGCAATGCCTTCATAGTATAAGTGGGTGTGACACGCTGAAAACCAGCGCCCACCGGGCGTAAGACAAGACTAGAAGGCCAGCACTGACTGCAGAAGCGTCAGAGCTCAGTGGGCCAGTTACTGTCGATGCGTTTGCCGGCGATGTCTACGGTATGAACGTGCGCCTGGACGAAAGGAACCAATTCTTCGACGGGCCGCCCACGGGCGCTAAGCACCGCTGTGACCTCTCCGTCCTCATTGACGTGCTGGCGTTCAACCTTGAGAAGCGCATGGGCACCGTTGTCGGTAACTTCAGCAACAACGCCAATGAGCGCAGGCTGACCTTCGTGCATGCCATAGAACTGGCAGCCGATGAGGTCAACCCAATAATATTCGTCTTCTTCGGCGGCAGGAAAGGAGCCACGCGGTACCCAAACGGTATGGTTTTTTAGATTATGGGCGAGATCGCGGTCAGCCAGGTGCTCAAACTGAGCAACTATGGTGGACCCTTGCGGCCTGCTCGCTATCACACGGATTGCTCGCGCATGCGGCAAAACGCCCGTACCACCAGGGGGAACGGGCGATCTAAGCCACCAGTCATTAACTTCGAGCAGCGTGTTGCCGCCCGAGGAGTGTGGCTGAATTTTTACCCAACCTTTAACTCCATAAGCCGAAACGATGCGCCCAAGCTCGACCAGATCTTCGGGCTGGGCCTGGCTTGCGTCAGGAGTTTGGTGCGGGGTGCTCATCTGGATAACTTACGCATGGCTTGCGCCAAAAAGAAGACGCAAAGCCGGGCCAAAAACCACACTACCGCCTTGGGCAGCAGCGAGCCTGAAGGCCTGCGCAATAATTAGGCTGCAGCCTTTGCAGAGTACTCTTTAACCAAACGAGCAACAGCGGGTGACAATTGCGCGCCAGTGTCAGTCCAGTGCTGCACACGATCCATTGCCAAGCGCAGGTTCTCTTGCCCTTCAGTAGCAACAGGGTTGTAAAAACCCAGACGCTCGATGAAACGGCCATCGCGGCGATTACGCGAATCGGCTGCCACAACGTTGTAAAACGGACGCTTCTTCGAGCCGCCACGGGCCAGACGAATCACAACCATGGTAATCCTTTGAATATACGGTAGAAAACAAAAGATTCTAGCATTTTTTTGAGAACATCGGCAATCTAAACCGGATTGTTCCATAGGGAATAAGAAAAAAACCAACACCTTACGCGCAAGTGGTCCGATATGAGCAATGACGTGGCCTTAGCGCCGACGCAAATAATGACTGACAGCCAGACCCTCTTCTACTTGTGCTTCAAGCGCATTGCCCGTTTGCTTCGCAAACGCCTGAAAGTCTTGAATTGCGTGGGTATCAGTGGTTACAACCTTGAGCACTTGACCACTTTGCAGCTGCGCAAGTGCTTTCTTTGCCCGCAAAATTGGCAAAGGGCATTTCAGCCCCGAAGCGTCGACCTCCAGGTCGACGGCAGGTATGGCCTGGCCCGAGCTATTCGTAGTTAAGTCACTCATGTTTGCTTCTTTTCGATTACGGTGCCAGCTTCTGACGCACCCAAGCCTCAACGCCTTCTGTAGCCGCTGGAAGCGCCACGACATCTGTACCGCCCCCCATGGCCATCTCGGGACGGCCACCGCCCTTACCACCCACCTGGGCTGCCACCATACCAACCAGATCGCCGGCCTTAACTTTGTCGGCCAGATCGGACGTAACACCAGCAACCAGGCTGATCTTGTTGTCAGCCACCGTTGCGAGCAACACCACTGCAGACTTAAGCTTGTCTTTTAACTGATCAACCATACCCCGCAATGCTTTGGGGTCAGTGCCTTTCATGTTGGCAACCAGCAGCCTGACATTGCCTTCAAGCACAATGGCATTGGCGGCGAGATCACTACCAGCCGAAGTAGCTAGTTTGCTCTTGGCCTGGTCAAGATCACGCTCCAGCGACTTGATCTGGGACTGCAGCGCTGCAATGCGCTCAACCACGCCGGCTGGTTGCGTTTTGAGTTGCCCGGCTGCGCGCAACAAGGTTTCATTCAAATTCTGAACCCACTTGACGGCGTTATCACCCGTAATGGCTTCAACGCGTCGTACGCCAGCGGCAACGCCGCCTTCGGAAACAATTTTGAACAGCCCAATATCGCCCGTGCGCGCCACATGAGTGCCACCGCAGAGTTCACGTGAAAAACCAATATCGAGAACGCGAACGGTATCACCGTATTTTTCGCCAAACAAGGCCATGGCGCCACCCTGCACCGCCTCATCATAGGGCATGACACGAGCACTGGTCGGATGATTGGCCAGAATTTCATCGTTGACAATGCGCTCGACTTCAACGATCTGTGCTGGCGTAACCGGTGCGTCGTGGGCAAAGTCAAAACGTGTTTTGTCTGCATCGACTAACGAGCCACGCTGTTGCACATGCCCGCCCAGTACCTGGCGCAGTGCCTTGTGCATAAGATGGGTAGCCGAATGGTTACGCACGGTTCGAGCACGCTGTGCGGCATCAACCCGAGCCTCAATGGTATCACCGACAGAAAGCACGCCTTGCGCCACGCGCCCATGATGGCCAAAGACCGCGCTTTGTATTTTTTGCGTGTCAGCAACCTCAAAAAGCATGGCGTCACCGGCGAGTACGCCCGTATCGCCCGACTGCCCACCTGACTCAGCATAAAACGAAGTGGTATCGAGCACGACAATGGCTTCCTGACCTTGCTGAGCACTAGGTACAGAGGTACCTTCTACGTAAATCGCCGTAATTGTGCCCGTCTGCTCAAGGTGCTCATAGCCCTCAAATCGCGTATCAACACCCGCGTAGGTCAAGCCTTCAGCGACCTTGAACTTGCCAGCGGCGCGCGCCTGCTCGCGCTGATGACTCATTGCCTTTTCGAAGCCTTCGAGATCAACCTGTACGTTGCGCTCGCGACAGATATCTGCCGTCAGGTCTACCGGAAAGCCGTAGGTGTCATAAAGCGTAAAGAGGGTCTGCCCGTCGAGCGTGCCGTTTTCTGACACGCCGGCAAGCGCGGCATCGAGAATCTTGATGCCGTGCTCTAAGGTTTCGCTGAACCGCTCTTCTTCCTGGCGAAGCACCTGCGCGACGCGATCTTGCTGGGCCTCAAGCTCAGGGTAGGCCTGCCCCATTTCGGCCACAAGGTCTGGCACCAGTTTGTGAAAGAACAGACCAGTTTGACCAAGCTTGTGCCCATGGCGCAAAGCTCGCCTGATAATTCGGCGCAATACATAGCCCCGGCCCTCGTTGCCTGGGATAACCCCATCAACAATAAGAAAGCTGCAGGCGCGAATGTGATCGGCAATAACCTTGAGCGAATTATCGGCAAGGTTATCGACCCCGGTTTCACGCGCAGCAGCCTTGATCAGCGCCTGGAACAAGTCAATTTCATAGTTGGAATGCACATGCTGCAACACGGCAGACACGCGCTCCAGGCCCATACCGGTATCGACGCACGGCTTGGGAAGTGGCGTCATCGTGCCGTCAGCCGCACGCTCGAACTGCATGAAAACGAGGTTCCAGATTTCGATGAAACGGTCGCCATCTTCTTCGGGTGACCCCGGAGGCCCGCCCCAGATGGCAGGGCCATGATCATAGAAAATTTCGGAACAGGGCCCACAAGGCCCGGTGTCCGCCATTTGCCAGAAGTTGTCCGACGCGTAGCGAGCGCCTTTGTTGTCGCCGATACGAATGATGCGCTCAACCGGAACACCGACTTCTTCTGCCCATATCTGAAAAGCTTCGTCGTCTTCGTGATAGACCGTGACAGTTAGCTTGTCGGCTGGCAGACCGTATACAGACGTGAGCAACTCCCAGGCGTAATGGATCGCATCACGCTTGAAATAATCGCCAAAGCTGAAGTTGCCCAGCATCTCAAAGAACGTATGGTGGCGAGCGGTATAGCCTACGTTTTCAAGGTCATTGTGCTTGCCACCTGCGCGCACGCAACGTTGTGAGCTGGTTGCGCGCAGGTAGGAACGTGTTTCTCTACCGGTGAAGACGTCCTTGAACTGAACCATGCCCGCATTGGTAAACAACAGCGTCGGGTCATTGGCCGGGACCAGCGACGACGACGACACCACCTGGTGGCCCTTGGTCTCAAAAAAGGACAGGAACTTTTTACGTATTTCAGACGCTTTCATTGCAGAAAAACACTATTTGACAGGTAACCGCTAATTATAGAGGGAGATTTGCGATTCGGGGTCGTACACAGGCAAAGCACACCTTTACGTTGGCGCCAACCTAGCCAAGACATAGATAACGCCTGATGCGCCTATTGCCGTCACCCTCCCCTTCAGTGCTGCCTTCACTCATAAAAAATGCGGTAGTACCAGGCGGGCATGTGCAGTTTCCCGTGTGGGGATTAACGTAGTATGAATTAGGACGGCCCGGCTGACCTGGGCCTCTTAGTTGGCACAAATGCGAGCCGTCAACCGCGAACGCACCCGCTACGCCCCCGGTCAGTGCGCGCCATTGCCTGTTTCGGCAAAGCACTAAACCGCCGCGTTCGCGCAACGCGACTGCCCCCTCACTCGCGCAGGTAAGCAAGGTGGGAGGGATCGATCGCAAATGCAGATAACCGCCTACCTTAACGTCAGAAGACGCGGTAACAGGGCCTTTCACGGAAACGGCTGCTTGAAACTCAGGATCGCGCGTGTCGTGCATGCGTACGAACTTTGTGCCTGAGGTCGAGGTGGCCCCAACCGCCAACGCAACGGTTCCGGGAAGTAGTGCGGGACCTCTCCACGGCGGATTGACCCAGTCAAATGATGCGCCTGCAAGCTGACGAGGCCTGGCGGGGTTTACCCAACCACCCATTCCTTGCGTGCTTAGCAACCATTGTGCAATACCGCGGCTGTCTACTTGACGGCTATTTGGAGCAAGCATGGGGTGACGGCTGTAAACGACAGCGTGCAGACGACAAGCGTCCCCTGTGCAGCCGGGATTTTTGAATAAACGCACATGCGCTCCTTCCCTACCGGAAGCAGGCATTGCACCCCGACTTGCCGTAGCAGCCCCGTTGACCGGCCCTGCCAAGTTTAAACGCACAGCCATAGGCCCCGTCTTGGGAAACCCTCTCGACAGCAGACCATCTGATTCAAGCTCGCCCAGCGTGGGCGCAGCCCAATCTGCATAACCGGCGTTGGCCAGCGCATCGGGCTGGGTTGCTGAGTGCAAGGTGTCGGCATAACGATCCAGATACGCTGCCACGCCGTCGCGCACGGACATCATCCATACCGCCGACGCCTGGGCCCCCGACTCGTGGGCGGCATCTGCCAACCTTGCAGCACCCCATATAGCCAGCAATGTGGCCACCAGCGTCGCGACCAACAGTTCGAGCAGCGCAAACCCTTGTTGTTTGTGCATGATTCATGCCTTAGCTCATGGTAAACACGACCGTGTTTACATCACCCCGCGCGCAGCGTGCTTTAGCCAGCTGCGCGTTGTACTGAACAGTGCCGTCTTTTACTACCGAAGTGGCGCGCCCTTCTGCACCCATAACAATGGTATCGGCCATACGCTGCATCACCGATGCGATTGATGGGCACGCTGCATGGCTTACTCGTGTCAGTGTGATCGAGAAGGCCGATCCGCCGGCCTGCTCGGCAACACTGATTTCGCCGTTGGCACCAAGGCCATGCATTACGCGAGGCGCATCTTCTCTGCCTGAGACCGTAAAAATCGACGAACCCATGACCGAGCTGGCCAGCGTTGACGTGTTCATGCCCCTATAGGGCGTGGGTGAGCCACTAAGCGCATTGACCTTAGCCTGTAGAACAAACCGTGCCAATTGCTCGCCGACTTTAGGCACTTTGCTTTCTACAACAAAATTACTGATTACCGGGACGCCGATAATTGCCATCAGCAGAACAATAGCCATGACGACCGACACCTCAACCAGCGAGAACCCTCGTTGCCCCGAAACAGCCATAACAGCCATATAAGCTAGCTCCTTGAAAACCGCCCGGCCTTATTGCCCGGCATAGAAAAAAATGAGCGACTGGCGCAGCTCATCGATGACGGCATAATGAAAAAAGCCGATGACGGCCATGCTGGCAACCACTGACAACAACAGGGCCCAGCGCCATGCCTGCGCTTGCCTGGAAACGGTGCCCAACACATGATTACGCAAGCGCGCTGCGCACAACTGAAGGCCTGTGGCGAGGCCTCGCGCAGCCACCATGTCGCACAGAAACCAAAAATGATCGCTATCGAGCATGGGCGTTTCAAAACTGGCAGCACCTGTAGCGCCAGCATCAATACGCGCCAGCATGAATGCGATGCACTCTGACATCCAGGGCGAAGCGCCGGCCTGCTGACTTCTGAGAGCAGTACGCAACTGGATAGCACCACTGCCACCCGTGTCGAGCAAAATCGCGGTGAAATCAAGCAGTCTCAGTGTTTGCGCATATCGATAGATCCGCCAGATTGCGTGACGATCCAGCCAGCGGCGCACGGGACCTACGGCATTAGGCAAAGACCACAGCAGCACGAACGCTGCCGCAGCCAGCAGCACCGCCGCGATCAGCCACCAGGATTCGACCTGACGTGCCAGCCCGATCAGGCGCAACGTCAGTGGCCCGTAGTGGTCGGAGGGCAATACGGCAAACGCATGCAAAAGCTGAGGCAGCGTGTAAAAAGGAATCGCAAGCAACATGATGAACAACAGGCCGAGGGCCATGGCCGCCGCTGACAGACAACCGGCCAAAATACCTCTGACACTCTCGGCAAGCCGCAGGGTTTCCGAGAGTTTGCCCAAGGTGCTGGTTAGCGCGGCATGGCCGAACGCTTGTGCACACCTGAGAATACTGAGTTCTATCATGGGAAAACTGCCGCGCCAGGTGATATAGAGATCTCCACCTGATGCCTGATAGACACTTAACCATTCACGAGAAAGCCTTCCACGTACAGAGCGTTGCCCAAATCGGGCGGCATCTTGAGAAAAAACCTCTTTAAGTGTTCGGCGACCTTGACCACCATGAAGCAAGGCACAAAGATAGTCGTAATAGTCGACCCGCATTTGCCTGAAACGCCATCGATCAAAAAGACGTGAAAGCCGTGTCATGATTGACAGTTGGTGACCATATCCTCTTAAGAACGCGTTCACGATGCACCTCCCGCAGCCCGTTTGCGGGCTACTCGCATCATTTTCTCGGTTTCAAATGCATGAAAGCGTGACTCCACATCCCGAAGATCCACCTGCCCGTCCAGCGCTTTCAGGACAGCACTTTCCATGGCGCTGCGCTGTGGGCTCCAAGAGAGCGCTGGCTCAATAATTTCGGCTGCAACGGTGCGGCCACTGTATCCGTACAAGTCAGACAGGCCATTTTGGCGGCAGGCCTGACACCCCTCTGGGTTGCGTATACGTACTTTGCATAGCGATCGCCCATAAAGCTGCCGCACCAGCTCAAGCCATACCTGCCAAGTTACCCCCCGCACCCCCTCATCGCCAGCAACAAGTCGGGCTTCAGAGCCCAAGACAGGCAGGGCGCATTCATCGCAAAGCCGTGGCAACAACACCTGGAAAACCAGCAACCGCAGTACACCTGGTGTGGCGAGAAAGTCAGCAGGTACAGCAATAAAGCCGGATGACAACCGCACGGGTATCATCGCCGCCGAAGGGGCATGCACAGTGCTGTAAACATTGACGCCTGAGCCAACCAGGTCCATAAACGCACGCCCAGTCTCGATATCGCGGATTTCACCCAACAAAACATCGCTCATGGCCGAACGCCTGAGCGACCTGAGCTTGGCAGCAAACACATCATGAGAGCAGGTATCGAGATTGCGCACCAAGGTATTCTGTATCGCACCCGGAATGAGGTATTCAACCGGGTCTTCAAGCGTGATGACTTTGCGATGCGAAGGCAGACCGCTTAACAGTGCCGCCAGACTGGTAGATTTTCCCGAACCCACAGTGCCCGAGAAAATGACGGCACCGCTTTCAGAGATCATGGCACGCCTGATTTGCGCAAGTTGATCGTGCATGTAGCCTAAGCTATCAAGATCTGACGAACATGCCCGCATGCTGCGACTTAGCAGTCGCAGGCACACGCTCGGGCCAACATCTGCGGCCATGGACGACCAGCGTAGCAAAAGGGGCTTGTCATCTACGTGCAATGTCAAACTCCCCTGCTGCTCACGCATGGGATCAAACACCGACCCATTGCCGCCGCGAATATCCATCCAGGCAACAGAAAGCATGTCGAGCAAAGTGCTGGTGGGCATACCTCGGAAACATTCAGGCGCCACGTAGCGCCCCGATATTGTGTAATTAACCTCCGAATTCGGTTCGGCAAGATGAACATTCAGATGGATGTCACTGGCGCCATGCCGGACTCCCCATTCGACAAGATCTTGAAAAGCGGCTGCGAGCGCCGGCCTGGAGCTTGCGAGACTGTGCCTGGGCAAACCACCCAAGGACTCGGCCGTGACTTGCCCGCGCACAAGCGCCAGCAAAAGCGAACGGGCAAGCACATAACGTTCGGGCGTAGCCAGCTTGTGGCCCGCCGAAAGGATGCGACGTACAAGCTCGTCGGCCTGGTCACTGCCCACATACGCCGCCTGAGAAAATATGGCCACTGTTTGATCTTCAAGTTGCACGGGCACCAACCGGTCTGCCAGCGACTCAACTGAGAACGCCGCACCCAATGTGCGCACATAACCCGGACGCATGGCTGCCAATTGTTCAATGCTGGCAATAGTGCCAGCGTTAGAAACATCAAACCGGCCTAATGGCCCTTCTACGAACCTGTCTTTGCCAGCGCGACGCCAGAAAGCAAACATTTTCATGGGCGTCCTACAGCACCGTCGACTCGAAAGTCGGGATGAATACAAAGCGTTTGAGCCTGTTGGTCTCGTTCGAGCACTACGCATGAGTTTGAAATACCACGCAACCGATAGGCGTCGGTATCGGAAGACTCTGCAGTCATGCCGACCGGATACGCCTGCCCATGTCGGTACAAGTATTGTTTGGTGCCAGCCATGACTTGAGCGGCGAGCTTTTTTCCTATGCCATAAATGGCAATCAGCTTTAACCTATCGGCGCCATGGGTGTCTTGAGACATACGGGCTTCTTGAGAACTGCTAATGTCCGTCAAATACCCGTCGGAAACTTCGGGGGCATGCCGTGCACGAGCTATCGCCTGAGCTGTTTCGACCTCCATCAACTCGTATACCTGCTGCATAATCCGCGTCGTGGGATCAGCCGCGACTTCATGCCGGTGCGCAATACTGGGGGGCTCAGCCACCGTGGCCCACGCCATACCACTTCCAACTAACGCAACAGCTCCAAGTGCCACGTTCAAGCAGCCACTACGAGCTGGCCTATGCCTTGCGCCGTGCTGTCTTGTGTCTTGCTGTCTTGCGGCATGCTGTCTTGTTGCAAAGGGTTTAAGTTCAAAAGGACTACGTTCAAAGAGGTGCAGCGACAAATTCAGGCTTCGACGCATACTCATCGGCTGCAAAATTTGGCTTGGTCGTTTCATAAAGCGCTCCCGATAAAGAAAAAACAAACCTGCTATTTCGGGCATCTGCACGATCAATTGGCTGATGCCGTAGTTCGGCCTTTGTCCAGGCCATGCCTGCGGCATAGGGTGGCAAAAAGCTGAAAGAGCGCAATGGCCCGTCAATGTGTAGTGAGCGCCTCTGGTACTGAGGCCCGCCCTCACGGATTTGTTCCACCACAGGAGTTGAAATACCGATATCAATGCGCTGGAACGCTTTGCTGATGGCCTGCAGACGAGTGAACAAAAGCCTGTCGTTGTCGGACTTGTGCGCTAGCATGTCTGCGTGAAGCGCAGCCGTAAAAGCCTGGGTACTCCAGTGAACGTGAGCCGTCTCCAGCGAAGGAAAATCAACCCGCCACGAGGACGGCATCGCACGCAGGAACGCGGCGTTGCTGGCGCTGTGGGCAGCGCGGTGGTAGTGTGCAGTGCACTGCCATGACTGTGCCACATCCAGACACGCTGCGTGCTGCAGGACCCAGTCATCGGCCTGCACCGGCAAGCTATAAAAAACGTGAAGCAAACCGTCCAGCCCTGCCTCACCATGAACCCTGACGCCCGGCGCAGCCGTTGACGGGTGCAGCGAAGTAAAGCCCGGGGCAAATTGGCCATCTCGAACTGCCCTGTCACTTTCAGTGGTATGCCTAGTGTTAAATGGCCCGTAGAGCGCAGACAGCAATAAGCCAAATACCAGGCAGAACCCAATCCCAAACGATCGCGCTGAACCAACCTTGAGCAAGAGCGTCTTGCTGGAAACGGCTGATTCAATATCAGACAGCGTGGGAGCTGACGGGGCGTTTGGCGTGCCCAGCTCGACCAGATGCGGATAAGCCATAGTCAACTCAGTAATGAGCGTTCGCACCAAAGCCGTGTCGCGATGCAATACGTCGGTGCGAGCGATCACCGCGCCTTCGTGCACGCCCACTAGCCAGTAAACGCCGGCAGCGACCTCTAGCATCAACGTATAAGTGCCTTGAGGAAACATGGAGGCGACAGCTTGCGCAGCCGAATGCAACTCCGTTGCACGCCGCCGTGCACCACCAAGAAAAGCCAGGCCAACCGACGCAGCCGCTGACCCTGTGAGTGCCATATGCGTTGCCCTGCGCTGACGCGCCAGGCGTCGACCTGCTTTTGCTGGCGTGGCCTCGATCAACGCATGCCATTCAAGCCCGAAGATCAGCTGAGTGCGGCCTGCCGAGAGCACAAATGGATCGGTCATTGCACCCTCCGTATCATTCTTCAACCTGCGCCGTAATAATGATGACCGTCGTGAGTTGCTGGGTGGCTGCCTTATCACCTCCGCCAAAGGCGAGAGGCACATCTGGATTTAGCCGTCGACCGGCGGACTCATGGCGCAGGCGGTTAAAGCCAGAAATAACGAGAGGCTGCCCCGGTTGCAGGGACACTTGCTGTACGGTACCGTTACCGTCTATGGCGATCTGCTGCAATTGCAGTGGATCACTGTTTTTGCTGCCAAACGTTACGGAGCGCAAAGGCTGCGCTACGGTATTGTCATAGGCCAGTGAAAGCAGGATCTGCCCGTCATCCTGGACGTCTGGCACCAGCGTGAGCAATGACCCAACCGTTTGCTCACGTTGTGAAACAGATACGGAAGGTATGGCCATCCCTTGTGTGCTGGCCAATGCGGCGGTTTGTACGCTGTCGATATACGAAAAAGTGGTGCGAACAGCGTGCGTAACCGGCCGGCGGTTAAGCGTAATTACGGGCATGCTGCTGTGCCTTACCACCCGCCCCGCCTGACTCAAGGCCTTAATCACGGCCTCGGATCCGCTGAAAGGGCCAGAACCTGCCTGCGCACCGAGCGCCGACGCAGCAGCCGACACGGGCCCCGAGGTCACCAGTGATGCAGCGGCCTGGGCGCTGGCAAAGACCAGCCCCCAATCGAACGCCACCTCAGCCGTATCATGGGCATCGACCGTCAACTCTTCAAACACCAGTCGAACCCGCCGGAGCATGGTGCGATTCTCGCGATCAAGATAGGACGCAATGGCTTCAAGCACTTGAGGCGTGTCGGTTACCACAATACTGGCACTGGCCCCTGGCTGGGCCACTACCACCCCCGAGCGCGTGAGAAACGGCTCAAGACGTGCCCGCATAACGGCAAACACGTCGTGCTCACCGCTATCAAGCCGCGTCTGAGATGAGCTGACAAAGCCTTTGCCAGAATCGCCACTGGCCAACCCAAGCGATGCCTGCGTGCTGGCGGCCAGTGTAAGCGCCGCGATGGTGAAGGCCCGAGTTTCTGTACGGTAAAATTCGATACGATCATTTTGATACCGCCACAACACCCCCAATCGTGCAGCAATACCGTCAAGTAGTCGGGCTAGCGGTTGTGCACCTCCCTCAAGCTCGGCGGTTGTAAGCGTCGCAATCGGCACTGCTGTCGAACCACCAAGCCGGGGCAGAAAAGCCTCAGCAGGCAGTAATGCATCGGGGCGCACATGTACGGGTATATCTGTGGCCGCCGCAATGCGCCGAGCGATCGCTGAAAGATCAAGTGGCCCACCCGAAAACACCAGGGAAGTAGGGACGTCCGTACGCAAAACCGCCGGCAAGGCGATCTCTCGCGCCAACGATTGTGCCTTGCCTGCAAGCCACGGGCGATTGATTTCTTGAGCAGCCTGCCGAGCAGCCTGATTGCTGCCCACGTTGCCAGCGGCATGGCTGAATTTTTCGTGGCGTTGCTGTATAGCCTGGCGAGCCTCGGAGAACACGTCACCGATTTCACTCATGCGACTGGCGAGGGTGCAGCCAGCCAACCCCGCGCAGCCTAGCACTACGAGAATAGGACGAAGTATGGCGTTCATGATGCCCCGCTCGCGCTCAGGCCTCGATCGCATGCTTGGGCGAACGGCACGATACGAAGTACCTGATTGGAGTAAAAACAAGGTTGTAAAGGCCGGTCAGCCAGCTCGGTAGCGGCCACCAGCTGACGCACCGCCTGCTTGAAATCGGTTTCGAATACAGCGCTGCCAGAAATAGGTATGTCAACGTCAACAGCCCAGTGTTCGGGCTCGAAGGTCCAACCAGCCTGACGGGCCCAACGCCCCAAGGCCTGCCTGATCGTGACGTCTTGGGGGCTGACACGATAGGCGCTTGTCGATGGCGTGGAAACTGAAAAACTCTTTGCTGTCAGCGATGAGGCCAGGTTCTGCCCAGTTTTTTTCTCGGCCGATCGAGCCACGCCGGTGATTGCTTGCGCCTGGGCTGCGAAGCCGGCAACGTCTGGTTCGATGACGGGAGCAGCGGGCGGCGTGACAACAGAGGCAGTAACTGCAGCCGTAGCTGGGGGATTAGCTGACGGAATAGCTGAAGTATTGGCTGAAGTATTGGCTGAAGTATTGGCCGAAGGATTAACCGGAGGATTGGCTGGAGGATAAGCTTGAGCAGCAGTGGACAGGCCAGCGGACGCCGCGACAGCAGCCACTGCTTTTTGCGCCGGCAGCGAACGCGGATAACCGTCAATGGGGGCAGGCACACCTGGCTGTATCGACTGGGTAAATTGGGCCGGTACCGGAACGAGACGTTGCACCCGACTTTGCAGATGGCCGCCTCGCAAGGCAAGCTGCGGCCATACACCTTGCAAGACCGCGTAGGGCCCCTCGACGCGATAAGACAGTGGACGATCTCCAGTCGGGGTAACCTCAAAAATGGCAGGTACTGGCTGGCCAGATGCAAACTGCAGCCAGGTACGTCGGCCGTCGTCAAAAACCTGCAGTGGCGCTACAGCCCGGTCGCCTGAAAGCTGCCAATCAAAACTGAACTGTGAGGGGCTGGTGGGCCGACGGGCAAACAGGTTGTCGTGTGATGCCCATTGAGGCACCGAAGCGCATGCTGGAAGCAGGCACACGAGCAGAATTAAAACGGGTTGTCGAAGCATGGATGAATTCAAGCAGAATACGCGCCAGAAGTTGGCGCCTGGACGCTATCTTGCTCAAGCGACAACCCCACATACAGACGGGTGATTACTGTCTGTTGGTTTTATCTTACCCACACAAAGAGAAAAACCTATTATTTTTCAATGGATTATGAAAACCATGAAGAACTAACGCAAAACGCGTGCAATAGGCTTTTTTTGCCTACAGCACGCGTTCAGAAGCGTTGCGGCCGCCAAGCCAAGCTGTCGTTAAACAGCCAAGCTTGCGTCGTTAGTTGCTATTTTTTTGCTTGCATCAGTTTGGTTGCTTCGGCAGCAGCCGTTTTCAACGCTGTAACGGCGGGCTTGTTACCGGCCAGCGCATCATCTAGCGTGTCACGGAACATGGCACGAATACGAGGGTAATTGTCGATGCGAAAGCCCCGGCTGTTTCCGCTGATGGGCTTGCTGTAAACAGCCACCAGATTTTGCCAGTCACCCAGGTTTTTGTAATAGCCAGAGCCAGTATCTGAAAATGCCTGTTGGGTAAGCGGCAAGAACCCTGTCTGCTGGTACCAGCGTGTAGCGTTATCGGCCTGTGCCAGGTAATCAAGAAAACGGGCGCTGGCCGCTTCACTGTCTTTGGTCTGACCTGCCGTGGCCCACAGGCCTGCTCCACTAACAAATGGCGCGCCAGGCTTAGCAGTTACTTCAGGGTAATAGGGCAGACCGCTGACAGAAAAATTGAGATTGCGAGTATCGTTGAACCAACCGAGATTGCTTGATTTTGATGTCAAGACGGCGCATTCATTGTTGGCAAAACGTTTGGTCGCCTGGGCATTATGCGCGGGCTTGACCATGATTTCACTGCGCACCCAACTAATCATCAGCGACAAGTGGCGAATATACACGACGTCAAAACTGAACCCTGGCTTGCCTTTGGCCCCAAGCCCGTTGTCATTGCCGGCAAACAACTGATTGTTGACCGCCGCAAGGTTTTCGAGGTTGACAGACACCGACTGGTCAGAAGT
The DNA here is from genome assembly GCF_008369125.1 of Pusillimonas sp. ANT_WB101. Lineage (NCBI taxonomy): Bacteria > Pseudomonadati > Pseudomonadota > Betaproteobacteria > Burkholderiales > Alcaligenaceae > Pusillimonas > Pusillimonas sp. ANT_WB101. The sequence continues at coordinate 1,832,660 of NZ_VOAY01000001.1, forward strand.
TAGCGGGCATTTGCGTGAACCATTGTTGGCCAGAGTAACCAGCTGGGCTTGCAGCCCGCTCCAAGCACGATCTGGCACAGTTGGGTTGAGCCCCGCCTTTTTGAAAGACTCAATGTTGTAGTACATGACCGGAACTTCTGCCATATACGGAAACGCAAGCAAACGCCCTTTGCTGTCGCGAACAAACGTGTTTGTGTCAGACAGAAACCATTTGACGTTTTTGATGGGGTGCTTACCCAGCATGACGTACATAGGCTGTATGTACTTAGGTAAATCAGCCTCAGTGCGCACCCGCTCATCATCAAGCTGTATTAACTGGGGTCGTTGATCGGCCGTTTTGATACCAGCCATGGCCGTTTCGAGGTCGGCGTCATTGTCGAAGGCCTTGAGCTTTACCTTTACGCCATCCTGGCTTTTGTTGAAATCTTTGACCAGCTTTTCGAAAACGTCGCGATTATGCGGGTTGAGAAAATGCCAAACCTGAACATCGGTGGCTGCATACGCTGCCGGGCAAGATAGAAGGATGGCGCCCGCAGCGCCCCACGCAAGCCGGCGACCATGACAGGAGGCGGCTTGAATCCAATTGAGATTCATATAACGTTTAACCTAGAAAAGGGAACTCGGGTTTGGGTTGTTGACCTGACATCAGATCAGCCAGGGCGCGACCTGACCCCGCGCCCATGGTCCAGCCAAGCGTGCCATGCCCAGTATTCAGATAGAGATTCTGGATGGACGTTTTGCCAATAAGCGGAACGTTCGAGGGCGTGGACGGACGCAGGCCCGACCAGAACTGTACGTTATCAAAATCGAGCGCCGTTGGGAACAGTTCTTGGGCCTGTCTTAACATATTTTCACAACGAATTGTATTTAATGCCCTGGAATAACCAGCCAGCTCGGCCGTGCCGGCCATACGCAACTGGTCGCCCAAGCGGGTATAGACGACTTTATGCGCGCCGTCAGTGAGGCTGACGGTAGGTGCTGCCTCAGCTTCAAGGACACGGAAGCTGGCTGAGTAACCCTTGGTGGGATAAACCTCGCAGGCCACACCCAATGGCGTTACAAGTTGGGGAGTATGCGCGCCAAGTGCTGCTACAAACGCGTCACCCCCTACTGTGTGATAGAGCCCGTCAGCCCCCACCACTTCGGCACCCTGTATGCGCCCATCTGCAGCAAGAAGACGGCACACCCGGGTGGAATACATAAACTGTACGCCCGCATCACGGGCGCGCTCAGCCAGTGCGCAGGTAAACAAATAGGCATCACCTGACTCGTCTTCGGATGTATAGTCACCACCCACGATACGGTCGCGCATGGGCGCGAGAGCCGGTTCGATGGAAATAATTTCTTCAGTCGTGACAACACGACGATCTACGCCGAAGTCACGCATGATATCGGCCATTTTCTGCGAACTATCAAGCTCGTTCTGATCGCGATAAAAGTTGAGAATGCCGCGTTCAAGATGGTTGTATTCAATGCCAAGCTCGCGCCGCATAAACTGCAGAGTTTGACGACTGTACTCGGACAGACGCAACATGGCCCCTACGTTTGCAGACAAACGCGCAGGCAGGCATTCGCGCAGGAACATGGCACCCCAACGCCACTGGCGAGTATCAAGTCGAGGCCTGAACAGCAATGGCGCATCTTCTTTGAACAACCAGCGAGCCAGCTTGAGCGGTGCCTGGGGACTGGCCCATGGTTCAGAATACGACACTGACACCTGACCGCCATTGGCGCGGGTTGCACCCTGCGCCGGCCCGCACTCGCGGTCGATTACGGTAACGTCATGGCCAGCTTCCCTGAGCCACCATGCCGTAGAAATACCAATAATGCCACTGCCCAGTACGATGATATTCATACGTTCTACCCCTGCCTTGCGGTGAAATAGAGCCGGCATGACCGGTGCAGCAACCGGCCCCGCACGACGATGCTAGACGACATCCGCCTCAGTGGTAAAGGCATCCGCGAAAAATGCCTCTTCAGACAGGGCTGCCTGGTGCTTGAAGTCGCGGCGCGCACTTTCTACCATGAGTGGTGTCCCACAGGCGTAAACTTGAAAGCCGGACAGATCAGGGAAATCTTGCAGCACGGCATGGTGTACAAACCCGACACGACCTGTCCAGCCATCTTCGGGCAGCCCGTTTGATACTACTGGCACGTAGCGAAAACCTGGCAGGGTTTGCTCAAACTCTTTGGCCACGCTGTTCATATACAGATCGGCAGGTCGACGCCCGCCCCAGTAAAGAACGGCCTTGCGTTTGTCGCCATGCGCAACCATGCGTTCAAGAATGGCTTTAACGGGAGCAAAACCCGTGCCGCTGGCCACGAAAACAATAGGCTTGTCGTCATCGCGCAAAAAGAATGAACCCAGCGGCCCTTCTACACGCAGAATTTCGCGCAGCTTCATCTGTGTATCACCCGCACCGAACACGTGGTCTGTAAATACCCCACCAGGCATATGGCGAATATGCAGCTCTACACGATTGCTTTCGGCAGGTGGCGAAGCCATGGAGTAACTGCGGCGACGACCATCTTTAAGTATAAATTCAATATACTGGCCGGCGTAATAGTTAAAGGGATCGGCCGTTGGTAATTGCAGCGTCACAATCATGACGTCGTTTCCGGCACGCTCGAGATCTATAACGCGGGCAGGCATTTTGCGTATCTGGATATCGCTGGCCATGCGGATTTCATGCGCTTCGATCTGCAGGTCAGAAGTAGGTTTGGCCTGGCAAAACAGCGTAAAGCCATTGGCAATGTCTTCTGCGGGGAGGATATGCGCCGGTGCGGGCCCTGCCTCATACGTGCCTTCAAGCACTTTACCCCTGCACGTGGAGCATGCACCGTCGCGACAACTGTATGGGAGAACAATTCCCGCTGCCAGCGCGGCATCTAATACGCTCTGGCCATCTTCGACCGTAAACTCATGCTTGCTGGGAAGAACGGTAACCTTGAAACTCATAACACCCGCTTATTGAAAAATAAAGAAAAACACGGACTATTTTAAGTCGTAAACGCGTCAGAGGCTTTATTAGCCATTCTTGCTACACAAGCTATGCCACGGCCCACTGCCATGACGCCGGCCCAAGAAGAGCCCTTGAGCATACTGGAGCTGGTTGACTGCTGGCCATTCTGACGGCCACCAGACGGCTCGCCTGAGCCAATGATACGCGAGCAGCCAGCCCCGCAAGACCGCTGCTCGCGAGATTAAACGGCGATCAGGCGCGCATCCTTTACCTTGACAGCCAACAGCTTGCCTTTGCGTGCCCGCTTGCCTACATACTCGGCCAACTCGTCACCCGCCAGACGCAGGGTAGTATCTTTTTTGCGATACTCACCTGCCACCTGCAGCCCCGCCTCGCCGACGGGCACCCACTGAGCCAATGCGTCGCCCTCGTCCAGCCCCATAAGTATGGTGCCGCGACCACCACCCGACAAGGTTTTCAACTCTTGCAACGGCACAACAAGAAAGCGCCCTTTTTTGGTAAGCATGGCCAAATGCGTGTCGCGGTCACGCAAAGCCAGAGGTTTGAGCAGTCCATCGCCTTTTTCGAGCGTAACAAACTGCTTGCCCGCTCGCTGTCGCGTTGTGAGATGCTTGAAGGTAGTGATGAAGCCATAGCCCAGGCGCGAGCCCAGTATGTAACGCTGACCAGCCTCACTGGCAATCATGTGCACGATGCGGGCACCTGGCTCGATTTCTATCATCGAGGTAATGGGCTGCCCGTCACCACGTGCCGAAGGCAGACTGGCTACAGGTACGGTGTATACACGCCCCGTATTTGAAATGGCCACCAGATCGCCGGTGCTGCGACACTCAATAGCGTCGTAAAGCGAATCGCCGGTTTTGAAGCCAAACTGTGACGCGTCATGGCCATGCCCCTGGCGTGAACGCAGCCAGCCCTTCTGGGAAACAATAACCGTAACGGGTTCTTCGACCACCCGCACCTCAAGCACGGCGCGTTCTGCCGCCTCGATCAGGGTGCGTCGGTCATCGCCATAGGTTTTGACATCGGCCTCGATTTCTTTAATCATCAGACGCCTGAATGCGCGCGGGTTATCTAGCAGCTCTTTGAGGCTGGCCTGCTCTTGCTTCTGCATGGCGAGCTCTTTCTCGATCTTGAAACCTTCAAGCCGCGCCAGCTGACGCAATCGCATTTCGAGAATATCTTCGGCCTGGCGCTCAGACAGATCAAAGCGCTGCATAAGCGCCTGCCGGGGCTCATCTGACTCGCGTATGGTCTGGATAACCTCATCGACGTTCAGATAAACCACCATGCGTCCTTCGAGCACATGGATGCGGTCAGTGACTTTATCCAGACGGTATTGGGTACGCCGTGTCATGGTGTGAGCACGGAAGTGTATCCATTCAGTCAGAACCTTGCGCAACGGCCGCTGCCCGGGGCGCCCATCGGTACCGATGCACACCAGGTTGATGGAAACACTGCTTTCCATACTGGTTTGCGCCAGCAGCATGGTTACGAACTCATCGCGATCAATACGGCTGGTTTTGGGTTCGAAAACCAGCCGGACGGCCGCCTCTTTACCCGATTCATCACGCACTGCATCAAGCATGCCCAGAACGAGAGCCTTGGTTTGCTGCTGCTCGGTGCTAAGGCTTTTTTTACCCGCCTTTACCTTGGGATTACTGCGATCTTCGATTTCTTCGAGAATTTTTTGTGTAGAGGTGCCTGGCGGCAGCTCATTAACAACCAGTTGCCACTGCCCGCGTGCCATCTCTTCAAACTGCCAGCGCGCACGTGCCTTGATGGAGCCCCTGCCTGTGCCGTAAACATGTTGAATGTCTTCGGCTGAGGAGATAATTTGCCCCCCGCCTGCAAAATCAGGGCCCGGTATAAGAGTGAACAGCTCTTCATCGGGCAGATTCGGGTCACGAATCATCGCTACACATGCCGCAGCAATTTCGCGCAGGTTATGCGAGGGAATCTCTGTGGCCATGCCTACGGCAATGCCTGAAGCACCGTTGAGCAACATAACGGGCAGGCGCGCAGGCAGCAGTACGGGCTCTTTCTGGCTGCCATCGTAGTTGGCGGCAAAGTCGACCGTGCCCTCGTCAAGCTCATCAAGCAGCAGACGCGCAAAAGGCGTCAGGCGTGCTTCGGTGTATCGCATTGCCGCAGCGTTGTCGCCATCGCGCGAACCGAAATTGCCGTGGCCATCGACCAGCGGATAACGCAGACTAAAGTTTTGCGCCATGCGCACCATGGCGTCATAGGCCGCCTGGTCACCATGGGGGTGATATTTGCCGAGCACGTCGCCCACAACACGGGCGGACTTGACGGGTTTGGCATTGCCGCCCAGGCCCATGGCCTGCATGGCATACAGTATGCGGCGCTGCACGGGCTTTTGCCCGTCAGTCACATCGGGAAGCGCGCGTCCGCGCACAACGGAGACAGCGTAATCGAGATAAGCCTGCTCAGCATAGTTTGCCAGCGTTAGGCTATCGCCACCGTCACCATCACCCTGACCAAACAGGTCTACTTGTGTACTATCCATTTTGATTCTCGGTGGGTTTAAACATCAATCTCGGCCAGGTTGCCTTTTTCTTCGAGCCAGATGCGACGCTGGGCCGACTCGCCCTTGCCCATCAACATGTCGAACATTTTTTCAGTGGCTTCGACACCTGCCTCACCGCAACTGACTGGCAACAGACGACGTGTATCGGGGTCCATTGTGGTGTCCCATAGCTGTGTGGCGCTCATTTCGCCCAGCCCCTTGAACCGGCTTATGCTCCACGACCCTTCACGCACACCTTCGCTGCGCATTTTTTCTTGTGCAGCATCCAGCTCAGCCTGATCAAGACAATACACTTTGCGGGCGGGGCGTTTGCCCGCCGCAGGCACGTCGACACGGAACAGAGGCGGACGCGCAACGTACACATGGCCCATTTCGACCAGTTTTGAAAAATGCCTGAAAAACAACGTAAGCAGCAGCACCTGTATATGAGAGCCATCGACGTCGGCGTCGGACAGAATGCAAATTCGCCCATAACGCAGCCCGGATAGATCAGCATTGCTTCCCGGGGCGTGCGGGTCAACGCCTATGGCCACAGCGATATCGTGAATTTCGTTATTGGCAAACAGGCGGTCGCGATCGACCTCCCACGAATTGAGCACCTTGCCGCGCAAAGGCAAAATTGCCTGAAACTCTTTGTCGCGCCCCATTTTGGCTGAGCCACCGGCAGAATCCCCCTCAACCAGAAACAACTCGGTACGCGAGATATCGCTGGATTCGCAGTCAGTAAGCTTGCCCGGCAACACGGCAACCCCCGAGCTTTTGCGTTTTTCTACTTTTTTCGCCGAGCGCGCACGGGCCTGAGCCTGACGAATGGCTATATCAGCCAGTTTGCGGCCATGCTCGACGTTGGCATTAAGCCAGAGATCAAGGGCATTTTTTACATAACCGCTGACAAGGCGTACAGCATCACGGCTGTTGAGCTTTTCTTTGATCTGGCCCTGAAACTGCGGGTCAAGCACTTTGGCAGAGAGCACAAAGCTAGTGCGGGCGAATACATCATCGGCAACCAGCTTGACGCCTTTGGGTATAAGCGAGTGCAATTCGGCAAACGCCCTTACGGCACTGAACAAGCCATCTCGCAACCCGGCCTCGTGTGTACCGCCCGCCGTTGTGGAAATCAGATTAACGTAAGATTCTCGCACCACCGGGCCTTCTGCCGTCCAGCCCACCACCCATTGGGCACCCTCGCCCAGTGCAAACGACTCATCATCATCGCCGGCATACTGGCTGCCTTCAAACAGTGGAATGATTTTTTCGGCGCCGTTGAGCGCCTCGTCGAGATAACCCCGAAGCCCATGCTCATAGAGCCATTCGCGCAGCTCACCGGTTTTTTCAATAAACAGCGACACCTTGATACCGCTAAGCAACACAGCTTTGCTGCGTAATGCGTGCTCCAGCTCGCCCAGCGGAATGGTGGCGGTGTCAAAATACTTGGCATCTGGCCACACGCGGACACGTGTTCCGGTTTTGCGTCGACCGACGGTGTCTGCCTGATGCAGTGGGGTTTGCACCTCACCGCCCGCAAACACCATTTCGTGCGCGCCGCCATCTCGCCAGATAGTGACCTCGAGCCGCTTGGATAATGCGTTGGTTACCGAAACCCCTACGCCGTGCAACCCTCCCGAGAAGGCGTAAGCCCCTCCGCCCTTTTTGTCGAATTTGCCGCCGGCATGCAGTCGCGTAAAAACCAGCTCAGCCACCGGCGTGAGCTCTTCGGGGTGCAGGCCTACGGGAATTCCGCGCCCATCATCTTCGATAGATACGCTGCCGTCCGTGTGCAGGCTGACCTTGATCAGCTTGCCATGGCCGGCGAGGGCCTCGTCGGCGGCATTGTCTATGACTTCTTGAAGAATATGCAGGGGGTTGTCGGTACGGGTATACATGCCAGGCCGCTGCCTGACGGGCTCTAATCCTTTCAGTACCCGGATAGAAGCTTCGTCGTAACGTGGTGTAGCCAATTTAGTCCCAGTTGATATGTGTCGAATGCAGTATTTTACGTATAGATGCCGATGTTGCCACGGTTGCGCAATAGACCAACAGAGCTTGAGTCTGTTGTGTAGCCGGAACACGGTGACAGCCACGAGATCGAAAAAACGCGACATGTACGCAACAAACGTGCACCCAGCCTGTACTTTAGCGCGTGTTCTTGCTGTGCGTAGCGCACCTTACAATGGTATGCTTAACGGCATAGGCTTGTTCAAACCGCCATAAAAATACCAGAATCTCTTGCCTGGCCGCCACCAATCTTGTGTCACAGGCGCGTAATCCCTTTATAGACCATCTTCTTTTTTCATTTCTATCATGAGCGAATTCATCAAACACGTCAGCGACGCCTCATTCGAGGCCGACGTACTCAACTCAGACGTTCCTGTACTGGTTGACTATTGGGCCGCATGGTGTGGCCCCTGCAAAATGATTGCCCCCCTGCTGGACGAGGTTGCGGCCCAGTACGATGGCCGTGTTATCATTGCAAAGGTCGATGTCGACGCAAACCCGGAAACCGCCGCTAAGTTCGGTATCCGGGGCATACCCACCCTAATGTTGTTCAAGGATGGCAAAGCCGTCGCCACAAAAGTGGGCGCATTGTCCAAATCGCAACTCGCTTCGTTCCTTGACGAATCCATTTAAATACTGAATTGATTGCGCGCGGGCCTCTTCTGGGCTCGCCACCCAGTACAAATTCCCCCTCTCTTCTCACATGCACCTCAACGACTTAAAAACACAGCACGTGTCCAAGCTGCTGGAACTGGCCGCCGAGTTAGAAATCGACAATGCCAGCCGTCTCCGCAAGCAAGAACTCATGTTCGCCATTATGAAAAAGCGCGCCAAACAAGGCGAGCAAATTTTCGGTGATGGCGTGCTCGAAGTGCTGCCCGATGGTTTCGGCTTTTTGCGCTCACCCGAGACCTCGTATCTGGCAAGTACTGACGATATCTACATCTCGCCATCCCAGATCCGCCGCTTCAACCTGCATACGGGCGATTCCATTGAGGGCGAGGTGCGCACACCAAAAGACGGTGAACGTTACTTCGCGCTGGTCAAGGTCGACAAAGTTAACGGCATGCAGCCCGAGGCTATCAAGCACCGGATCATGTTCGAGAACCTTACGCCGCTGCACCCTGATGAGGTTATGACACTTGAGCGCCCCATCAAAAGCGAAGAAAATATCACGGGTCGTATTCTTGATATTTTCGCGCCGTTGGGCAAAGGGCAGCGCGCCCTGATCGTCGCCAGCCCCAAGTCAGGCAAAACGGTGATGATGCAGCATATTGCACACGCCATCACGACCAACTACCCCGATGCCACCATGATCGTGCTACTGGTCGATGAGCGTCCCGAAGAAGTCACCGAAATGCAGCGCACGGTGCGCGGCGAAGTCGTTGCCTCCACCTTTGACGAGCCCGCCACGCGGCACGTGCAGGTGGCCGAAATGGTCATTGAAAAAGCCAAGCGACTGGTCGAGCTCAAAAAAGACGTGGTCATTCTGCTCGACTCCATCACCCGTCTTGCGCGTGCATACAACACGGTAGTGCCAGCTTCAGGCAAGGTGCTTACCGGCGGTGTTGACGCCAACGCCCTGCAAAGGCCCAAGCGTTTCTTCGGCGCAGCGCGCAACATTGAAGAAGGTGGCTCACTGACCATCATCGGCACTGCGCTGGTCGAAACCGGCAGCCGCATGGACGAAGTCATTTATGAAGAATTCAAAGGCACAGGCAACTCCGAGGTACATCTCGAGCGTCGCCTGGCCGAAAAACGTGTATACCCAGCAATCAACCTGAACCGATCCGGCACCCGCCGCGAAGAGTTACTCATTAAGCCAGATCTTCTACAAAAGATTTGGGTGCTGCGTAAGTTCATCCACGACATGGATGAACTTGAGGCTATGGAATTCATCCTGGACAAAATCCGAGCAACGAAAACCAATGCTGAGTTCTTCGACATGATGAAAAAATAACCGCCTCTTTTAGTACTTTCCACAGAGCAAGACTTGATGAAACTACCCTCAGTCGAACAGTTCCTATCCCAGATCCAGGCACGAGATCCTCACCAGCCTGAATTCATGCAGGCTGTCAGCGAAGTAATGCACAGCCTGTGGCCATTCATCGAGCAAAACCCTCAATACGCCGAGTACGGCATACTCGAGCGTCTGATCGAACCCGAACGCGTCATTCAGTTTCGTATTTGCTGGACGGACGACAGTGGTCGCATACAGGTCAATCGTGGTTTTCGAATACAGCACAGTTCGGCGATCGGCCCATTCAAGGGCGGCATGCGCTTTCACCCCTCGGTGAATCTGTCTATTCTGAAGTTTCTCGCCTTTGAGCAAACTTTCAAAAACGCGCTCACCACGTTGCCCATGGGCGGCGGCAAGGGTGGCTCTGATTTCGACCCGAAGGGCAAATCCGACGCCGAAGTAATGCGTTTTTGTCAGGCCCTCATCATCGAACTGTTCCGCCACCTGGGCCCCGATACCGATGTGCCTGCGGGTGATATTGGTGTGGGTGGTCGCGAAGTGGGTTTCATGGCCGGTATGATGAAAAAGCTGTCCAACTCGGCAGCATGCGTGTTTACGGGCAAAGGGCTAAGCTTTGGTGGCAGCCTCATCCGCCCCGAAGCGACCGGTTATGGCACCGTGTACTTTGCCGAAGAAATGCTCAAACATGCCGGGCGATCTATCGAAGGGCTTACGGTATCCGTTTCAGGATCAGGCAATGTGGCACAGTATGCAATTGAAAAATGCATGCAACTGGGGGCCAAGGTAATTACGGTTTCCGACTCGCACGGCGCGGTCATCGATAAAGCAGGCTTCACGCCTGCCAAGCTGGCTGAGCTAATCCGCATCAAAAACGAAGAGCGCGGCCGCGTGCAAACCTATGCCGAGCGCCTGGGCCTGGTTTACGAAGCGGGTAAACGCCCATGGCACGTGCCGGTCGATGTTGCGCTACCCTGCGCCACACAGAACGAACTTGATCTCAACGACGCACAGACACTCATTGGCAATGGCGTACGTTGTGTTGCAGAAGGCGCCAACATGCCTACCAGCCTAGATGCGGTCGATGCCTTTGTTGAGTCAGGTGTTCTCTATGCGCCAGGCAAAGCCAGCAACGCAGGTGGTGTTGCCGTATCTGGCCTCGAAATGAGCCAGAACTCACAGCGACTGCACTGGACGCGCGATCAGGTCGATGGCAAGCTCCATGCCATCATGCGCGACATCCATGACAACTGCGTGCTCCACGGCACACAAGGCGACAAGGTCAACTACGTAAACGGGGCCAATATCGCTGGCTTCGTCCGTGTGGCCGACGCCATGTTGCAGCAAGGCGTTTACTAAGCCTTAACGCAGTTTTAACTGTGCGGCCCGGCTTTTGGTAGCCCGGCCGCACAGTTGTTTTCAGACAATGGTGTTATTAACAGACCTGCGTAATTGAGCTTGGTAATTGAGCTTGGCAATTGAACCGGGTGATTATTGGCCTTGGTAACGGAGATCTTTAGCTGAGTCCTTTAGCTGAGTCCTTTACCTTAGTGCTTTGACTGAACCCTGTGGATGGACTCTATTTTCGTCCTCTGCGATCCAACTAAATAATTTAAGCTGATCTCAGTGTTCCAGCTCCGCGCGTGCAAACTTAACTCGTTCGGGGGGTCGTAGTGGCCTCTATAGCCTAACTTAATAACCAGACTGGGTCTCAATGCTCAGGCTCGGGGCGCGCAGGCTTAGCGCGTTCGGGCGTACTGGTGGCCATTTCGCTAATGGTCGGCTCGGTAAGGTCGCCGGTTATCTGGTAACGGGCAGCCATTGCTTTCTCGAGAGGCGTCTGCAGCAGCAACTGGGTCAAAAACGCCCCCACACCGACAATCGGGTTCAACGCTATCCCTGCGGCAATTGCAGCGCCGCTAACATCCAGATTAGGCACAACAGCGGCCTGCATATCCAACGTGTTGCTGACCAGATTGGCAGTGCCTTCCAGCACCACCGTACCAGCCGGCCCAACTACGCGGTAGTCGTGTGTATGCACAACACCATGTTTAATATTTAACGTGCCTTTCAGGGTGTTAAAAGGGAAGCCGTCGCCTGCTACGCTCGCCGGGTTAACATCAAGCCGGGCCAGTCGCCTGAAAGACTGCAGCGACAATAACTCCAGCAACCTGGCCGAGGGGGAATTTACCCCGCTGAAACGCCCTTTTTTCAAGTCAAAGCTAATGGCACCACTCAGGTCAGCGCGGTTAAATGCCCACGGCATATTCTGCCAAACCAGCGAGGCTGTTAGTTGCCCGCTTCCGCCTGACATCAGGTCGTTGAATTGGGCATGCTCAAGGTAGGCCCCCAGATCCTTCACGGTTGCCTTGGCGTCCAGAGTAAGGCCACGCTGCGGCCCGGACAACCGCCACATGCCCTTACCTTCGAGACTCGCTGCGGGCGTTGAAAGCCTGACTTGCTCAAGGCGCCACAAACGACCTTTTTCCTGACTGAACCCGGTCAGCGCCAACTCGCCTGCAGGGCGACCATAAAGGCTGAGATTACGCACATACAAATTAATGGCCGGCACATCGAGAGCATCATCAATACCACTGTTCTCGTCCTTTGCCGCGTGGTGATCAACAGCCGAGGTGGCACTGTCACCTGTTTTCTCTCCTTCTGCTTCAGGCTGACCAATCGCCAGGCGATCAAAACGAACCTCTACCGGCCCGTCTATTTTGTCGTTAGCATACCGCCAGGATAACGAACCCGCTGTCTGTGTTGAACTGACATCAGCGCGCCACAGAGATGGTTTTGCTTGCTGAATGGTGAAAGTCAGTTTATCAAGATCCAGCCTACGCATTTGCGCTTTGTCGGTCTGCAAGCGGAGCCGCTCAAGCGGGGGAAAAAAAGGTGTCTTGCCAGCTGCGCTATCAGTACGCTGAATCAGCGCGTACCAAGCGTCCAGATCGACGGCCGGATAGCTGACATCGACCCGCATGCCAGCAGAGGGCACGACGGGTTCTTGATTTACGCCAACAGCACCTGCATGGAACAATGGCCGGGATGATGACTCTGCGTGCTCTTCACCGCCACCTGCCGGGTGCGCCGCCGCGTCTTGTTGCAACAAAACGGCACTGATTTGCTCACCCAGCTTGATATCAAGCCGCGCACTCAGGTTTTTGGCATTATGCCGCCACTGCGCCCGCAACATACGTTTTGCAGTGGCTTGCTTGCCCAGTGGGGCCGGAGCATCAATTGCCAACCCGACCAGCGAAGACTGAAGCATGACGGTATAACCCTTCTCTGACGGCGTGTTAATCATTACATCATAGGGAACCTGCCCTTTCAGACGCTCGCTAAGCGCTGGTGCCCCTGCAAACTTTATCAACTCGGCCGCCTTGACGATACCTGTCATCCGCAAGCCTTTATGCTCTTGGCCAATACCGCCGTCAAGTTTCATTAGGCCACCAAGAAACTCGCCTTGAAGCCCTCGGGCGTGCGCACCAGATTCGGTAAAAGCCAGCGCCCCTTCCACGCGTTCGAATTCTGGCATATCGGGCATGACCTGCAGTGTCCCTCCGTCAAACTGCACTTCACCACGCACGGTGGTATCTGCGCCATGAGTCAGCGGAATGTTTAACGACAGCGGCACCTTCCAGCTGCCTTCTGCGCGGGTATCGTCAAACGTATGGTGCAGCAGGTTACTCAAGGGTGAATGTGTCATCAATGCCAGATAAGCCGCGCCGTCTCCGCGCGTTTCACCTGTAACCGTCAACACCGAGTCGTGCCCGAGATCAGGTATAAGCGCATTGACCTGAGCAAGATCAACCCACTTACCCTTGACGGGCTGGACACGGGCGGTGTCTGCTGTGACGTGCAGGCGTGTACGCCGCATGCTTGCCCTACCCTGCATATCGACCAGAGCAGGCCAGCCCGGCGCACCATTTTCTGGGGGAAGATAATCGATGACGGCCCCGCGATACGGGCCTTCAACCTGAAAATCGCCAAAGGCGACTTGATCGTTTCCAAAGGGGAAATGGATGAGATCCCCCTTTAGCAACAGGCTGGCGTTGTAAATTTCACCCGCTTGCAAACCGTGCACCATCCACTCGTGCACCTCTTTATCGAGCACCAGCGGCAGGTAATTACGAATCGCTGCTATGCGCGCGCGCTGGATATGGCCACTTAGGTCAATAACCCCGGCTGCACTCGACCCCCCTGGACGCCAGCTTCCATGCAAGGTGGTGTCGATATCGCGGCTACTGACACGTGCGAAGTCTGCAGCAACATGCAAGGCTTCGCCAGCCGGCATTGACAGGGCACCCTTGAGCACCAAATTATCAATAGCGATAGGCGTGGGCATAATATTTTGCGCCTCGATTTTTACCCCTGTAGAAATCATCCGGTAGTCTACCGCCGACGGTGCGGTCATAACGGTCTGCAATGCATCAGCAGGCAGATCAACCGTGAACGCAGGCGGCTGCGTCTTTGTGCTGTCGGCTACCAACATGCGCCGATAGGCGTCCAGCGAACCGTGCAGGTATAACTGCAGCGTATCAGCCTTGATCTGCAGCAGCCCCCTCTCCGATGGCTTGCCATGATCGTGCGTAGGCACCGGTACAGAATAATCCCACACCCCCTGCTCTATCTGCACCTCCGATGTGAAGGTTTCAGGATGCCCCCCCAAAAAATCTATCCGACTTCGGGATGACACCCGGCCCGAAACCAGCCCTGTAGGCAAGTCCATCCAGGGCGTCCAGCCAAGGGTTTGCATCTCATCAATGTGAATGTACAGCGCCCCCTCTCCCGCAGCAGTAGCCGATGTGCCATCAGACGTCGGCGCAAGCCTGATCGTCAACCATGAGGCCAGACCACGATACGCACGCATAAAATAGCTTTCTGCGGTGACATCAGGCGCGACCAGCCCTTCTTCGGGTGCTTGGAAAACGCCTCGCATATCTAGCATGCGCCCAAGTTTTGCAGGCGGCGTGGCACTAAGGGCAAAACGGTACTCACTACCCCGGCCGGTAAACCTTAGTGAAACGCCGTCAAGCGTAAGCACTTCGCCGGTACGTGTGTAATCTGACCATTTAAGCGTGGCATCATGCAGCACAATGCGCTTCTGCTGTGCAAGCCAGCGCAACAGACGCCCCGAGCCGTCATCATCGTTGCCCTGCCCCAGATCGAGCGTGCGGCCCAAAAGCCTCAACTGGCCTTGAGCATCACGTCGCGCTGAAACCTCGAGGCCGCTGGCTTCAAGATACTCGAACGTCGGGCGCAAACTTATAAAACTGCGCCAGCCAAGCTCGGCATTGATACGCGGCAAGACAAGTAGTGTGAGCCCGCCTGGGCTGGAAATTGAAACATCACGAAGCGCGATGCGAGGGTTAATGCCTTTCCAGTCTGCTGTCACGGCGCCCAAGTCAATGCGCAGATCAAGCTGAGCAGAAAGGTAGTGAGCGATCTGCGGGCGCCACTGCTCAATATTCGGCAGCACCCAATAGCGCGCAGCAAGAATTCCCACGCCAACCAGGAAAACAGCCAGGATGATCAGGGTGGAGAGAAAACGGAATAGAGCACGGAAAAATTGAAACACAGGGTAATTAGCCAGAGCGGTTATATTTACAGTATCTTTTTGGGTCTTGTCGCTACTTCGCACAGGACGTGTATTTTTTCTGTTAGCCCATCCCTCTGTGTGCCTCATGCCTGAACCCATTATATTAGAGTCGGCGCTACGCTGGTCTGGCGCCCTGCGGCGCAAAGTTGGTAACAACGCTACATTTTGTCATTGGCTGGCTGAACACGCCAGCAATGCGGTCACTCGTAAGACCATACAAGACTGGTTTATTGAGCTCAGACAAAGCAGCGACGACGCCGCCATGTCTCCCGAACAAGTGCGCCACGTTTTGAGAAAACTACGGGAACGCGTGTTTTTTACGTTGCTTGTACGCGATATTGAGGGGCAGGCGCCACTGCAAGAGGTGATCACCGCCATGACGGTGCTTGCAGACCTTGCAGTAGCCGAGGCGTATAAAAGCGTCATGACTGCGCTGGCCGAAATACATGGCGTACCAACCGACCCCGAAACCGGGCTGCCGCAAGAAATGATTATTATCGGCATGGGCAAGTTGGGGGGCCGCGAGTTAAATGTGTCTTCCGACATCGATCTTGTCATGCTTTACGCCGAAGAAGGTGAAACCACCGGCCGGCGCAAGATCAGTCACCATGAATTTTATGGCAAAGTGACCCAGCGCATGATGCCTGTGCTGTCTGATATCGACGCCGATGGTCAAGTATTCCGCAGTGACCTGCGGCTGCGTCCTGACGGCGATGCGGGCCCACTGGCCTGGAGCCTGGATGCGCTCGAACATTACCTCGTTGTGCAAGGCCGTGAATGGGAGCGGTACGCCTGGCTTAAAGGCCGTGTCATTCCGTGCAAAGCTTTTGCCAACAGCGATCCTGCTCCGCAACGCGAGCAGTTTGAAACGCTGCGTCGTCCGTTTGTATATCGTAAATACTTTGACTTCGATGCACTGGCCTCGTTAAGAGGTTTGCGCGAACGTATACGACAAGACTGGCAGCGCCGTGCATTGGCGCGCAGTGGCGTTGACACCCTACACAACATTAAGCTGGGCGAAGGCGGCATCCGCGAGATCGAGTTTGTCGTACAGCTTAACCAGCTGATTCGCGGTGGTCGCCAGCCTTCGCTGCAGCAGCGCACACTCATATCCGCGCTGCACAAACAAGACAAAGCGGGAGTAATCGCTTCAGACGTAGCCGAGAACCTGGCCAAAGCCTATATGTTTTTACGACGCGTCGAGCATATGCTGCAGTATCGCGAAGATGAACAGACACATTTATTGCCGCGTGACCCCGCCTTGTGCGAGGGGCTGGCCAGTGCCATGGGCATGACCAGACCCGCCTTTGAGGACACCCTTGCAGCCCACCGCCAGTTTGTATCGCAGACCTTTCGCGATGCGTTCCGAATTGCCGGCATGGGAGGGGACGACGACAGCAACAGTGAAGGCCCAGATGCAGGCTCTGACGACGCCTGCACAAGCCTGGACGAATTGGCACGCCAATGTCTGGGTGACGATGCTGACGTTGTCTGCCAGCGCATGAATGCCTTGCTTGAAAGCCATCGGGTGCGCAGTCTGCCTGCCACCAGCCGCGAGCGCGTCGAGGCACTACTACCTGCCATCGCACGCGTGGCAGCCAAAACTGAGCGTCCGGCCGTCGCCGCAGCCGCTCTGCTCGATCTGGTCGAACACATTTCGCAGCGCAGCGCGTACCTTGCGCTGCTGGCAGAGTATCCA
Organism: Pusillimonas sp. ANT_WB101; assembly: GCF_008369125.1. Classification (NCBI taxonomy): domain Bacteria; kingdom Pseudomonadati; phylum Pseudomonadota; class Betaproteobacteria; order Burkholderiales; family Alcaligenaceae; genus Pusillimonas; species Pusillimonas sp. ANT_WB101. Next base: position 1,849,469 of record NZ_VOAY01000001.1, read on the forward strand.
GAGACTCTGGCGCGCGTAGCCCGACTTGTCAGCGCCAGCCCTTGGGCGTCGCACTACCTGCAACGCCATCCAATTTTGCTCGACAGCCTCATCGAATGGCACTCACTCATGCAGCCGCCAAACTTTCAGGAAATCGCTACACAGCTACGTAGCGAACTTGATGCCTGCGTGTTGCCTGACGGCAAACCCGATGTTGAACAACAGATGAACCTGATGCGCGACACACAGCATCAGATTAGTTTTCAGCTTTTGGCACAGGATCTCGAAGGTGTGCTGACGGTTGAGCAGCTTGCTGACCGGCTTTCCGCACTGGCCGACCTTATGCTCACGGAAACCATCTACCGTGTGTGGCCGCAGGTTTTGCCGCGCGACAGGCGCGAGAACCCGGGCACACCACATTTTGCCATCATTGCCTATGGCAAACTTGGCGGCATAGAGCTGGGCTATGCGTCCGACCTCGATCTGGTATTTCTGTACGACGATCCCAATGACGACGCCAGCGAGTTATATGCCAAGCTTGGGCGACGCATGGCGTCATGGCTTTCAACCATGACGTCATCGGGCCGTCTGTATGAAATCGACTTACGGCTACGCCCAGATGGCGACGCAGGCCTTCTGGCCGTATCCATAGACGGCTTCGAGCAGTACCAAACCCGGCATGCCTGGGCCTGGGAGCATCAGGCCATAACGCGCGCACGATTTGTGGCCGGCGACCCTGCAATTGGCGAACGTTTTGAAGCCGTGCGTCGACGAGTGCTGTTACTACCGCGCGATCTTGACGAGCTCAAAAACGAAGTGCGCTCCATGAGAAAAAAAATCAGCGCCGGACACCCCAACCGCAGTAATGACTTTGACATCAAACATGACAGAGGTGGCATGGTCGACGTTGAATTTATCACTCAGTATCTGGTCTTGTGCCACGCCCGTAAATATCCGGTTTTGCTCGACAATCTGGGCAATATCGCACTGCTGGGGCTGGCTGCACGCGCAGGCCTGATATCCGTTGAGTTGGCCAGCACCGTGGCTGACGCCTACCGTGAGTTTAGAAAACGTCAGCACGCCCTGCGTTTGCAGGGGGCAGAAAAGGCCCGAGTACCCGCTACTCAGCTCGTGCCAGAGCGAGACGCCGTATGCAAACTTTGGAATGCTGTGATTGGGGACTAAAATCAGCCCATTAGCCACATTTACCAGGCGTCTCTGGCGCCTGCTAACGTTATGACCGAACTACAACGCCCTCAACTCGTCCTGCCCGAAAACCGTAAAAAACTACTGTTGCACTCTTGCTGCGCGCCTTGTTCAGGCGAAGTCATGGAGGCCATAACCGCTTCGGGTATCGACTACGCCATTTACTTTTACAACCCCAACATCCATCCAGACCGCGAATACGAAATCCGCAAAAACGAAAACATCCGCTTCGCCGAGAAGCACAATATTGCGTTTATCGATGCCGACTACGATCGCGACAACTGGTTCGAGCGTGTAAAAGGCCTTGAAAACGAGCCTGAGCGCGGAGAGCGCTGCACGGTCTGTTTCGATATGCGTTTTGAGCGCACGGCGCTGCATGCCCACGAAAATGGCTTTGACACCATTTCCAGCTCATTGGGCATTTCGCGCTGGAAGGACATGAACCAGATCAACGGTTGCGGCGAGCGCGCTGCGGCACGCTACTCTGGCTTAATTTACTGGACCTACAACTGGCGCAAGGGCGGTGGTTCGGCGCGCATGATTGAAATCAGCAAGCGCGAAGCGTTTTACCAACAAGAATACTGCGGCTGCGTCTACTCGCTGCGCGATACCAACCGCTACCGCAGATCACAGGGTCGCGAACGCATCAAGATCGGCGTCAAATACTACGGCCAGGAAGACAGCGGCGAGGTTTGATCGCTTAGCGCCTAACCCAATGGGCTGCATTACAAAACAAAGGCCTGGCAAGCATGAATATACTTGCCAGGCCTTGTTGCCTTGCTTTAGTTACTCGTGGCCCAGCGTTTTACTGCAAGGTACGCTCAAACACGAATTCATCGTTGACCCAGTCAACCGGCACCACATCGTTGGGCCCAAACTTGCCTTCGAGCATTAACCTGGCCACCGGGTTTTCGATGTACTGCTGTATTGCACGCTTGAGCGGGCGGGCGCCAAACACAGGGTCAAAACCTGCCAGTGCAAGCTGAGCAATGGCCGCGTCAGTTACCTCAAGACGCATGTCTTTGTCAGCAAGACGCTGCCCCAGTCGCGCCACCTGTATGCGGGCAATAGACTCAATATGCTTGGCTTCAAGGCCATGGAATACCACCACCTCATCAATGCGATTCAGGAACTCGGGCCTGAACGACTGCTTAAGCTCGCCCCAGATTACTTCCTTAACCACATCATAAGGTTGACCCGCCATACTCTGGATATGATGCGAACCCAGATTGGAAGTCATGATGATGACCGTATTACGAAAGTCGACAGTACGGCCCTGACCATCGGTGAGACGCCCATCGTCGAGCACCTGCAGCAGCACGTTAAACACATCAGGGTGCGCTTTTTCAACCTCGTCAAGCAGGATGACACTGTAAGGCTTACGACGTACGGCCTCAGTCAGATAGCCGCCCTCTTCATAGCCTACATACCCCGGAGGTGCGCCGATCAGTCGGGCAACCGAGTGTTTTTCCATAAACTCGCTCATATCGATACGAATGAGGTGGTCTTCTGAGTCAAACAGAAAGCTTGCCAGTGCCTTGGTAAGTTCGGTTTTACCCACCCCGGTAGGGCCCAGAAACAAAAATGAGCCATAGGGGCGTGAAGGATCAGACAAGCCCGCACGAGAGCGGCGAATGGCATCGGACACCAGCATGACGGCTTCGTCCTGACCAACCACACGCTTATGCAGGTAGCTTTCCATTTGCAGCAGTTTTTCACGCTCACCCTGCATCATTTTGGAAACAGGGATACCGGTTGCACGGGAAACCACCTCGGCGATCTCTTCGGCTCCAACCTCTGTGCGCAACAAACGAGGCCTGTCATCTTGATCAGGCGCCTGCTTGCCCACCTCTGCCGTTTTGAGGCGTGCCTCAAGCTCGGGCAATGTGCCGTACTGCAGCTCAGCCAGTTTGTCGTACTGCCCTTTGCGCTGCAGCTCGCCCATTTCGGCACGTACACGTTCGATTTCTTCTTTGATGGCCTGAGAACCCTGAACTGCGGCTTTCTCAGCCTTCCAGACCTCTTCGTAATCGTTGTACTCACGCTGCAAGTCGACCAGCTCGTCTTCGATAACTTTCAGGCGTCGCCGTGATGCGTCATCGCTGTCTTTATTGACGGCCTCGCGCTCGATTTTTAACTGAATAATACGGCGATCAAGCCGGTCCATGACTTCGGGCTTGGAGTCGATCTCCATGCGAATGCGTGCCGCTGCCTCATCGATGAGGTCAATGGCCTTATCGGGCAGAAACCGGTCAGTAATGTAGCGATGCGACAGCTCGGCAGCCGCAACAATGGCCGGATCAGTAATGGCAACGCCGTGATGCAGCTCATAGCGCTCTTGCAGACCACGCAAAATGGCGATGGTGGATTCGACGTCAGGCTCGTTTACCAGCACTTTCTGGAAGCGGCGCTCAAGCGCAGCATCTTTTTCTATGTACTTACGGTACTCGTCAAGCGTAGTGGCGCCGATGCAGTGGAGCTCGCCGCGCGAGAGCGCTGGCTTGAGCATGTTGCCAGCATCCATGGCACCTTCGGCTTTTCCGGCACCCACCATGGTGTGCATTTCATCAATGAAGACAATGGTACGCCCTTCGTCTTGCGACAGTTCTTTAAGCACAGATTTGAGACGCTCTTCAAACTCGCCCCTGTACTTGGCACCAGCCAGCAGCGAAGCAAGATCTAGCGACAGCACGCGTTTGCCTTTAAGGGTTTCAGGCACCTCGTTGTTGACGATGCGCTGAGCCAACCCCTCAACAATGGCTGTTTTCCCCACACCAGGCTCACCAATGAGCACTGGGTTGTTTTTGGTACGGCGTTGCAGTATCTGGATGGTACGGCGGATTTCGTCGTCTCGCCCGATAACGGGATCAAGCTTGCCCAGCCGCGCACGCTCTGTCACGTCAGTAGTGTATTTGGCAAGTGCCTCTCGGTTGGACTCGTCTTCAGCATCTGACACCGCAGCACCACCACGGACGGCTTCAATTGCCGCCTCAAGCGCCTTGCGTTGCAGGCCGGTTTCGCGCAAGATGCGGCCGGTTTCGCCCTTGTCATCGGCCATGGCTAACAGAAACAGCTCGCTGGCTATATAGGTATCGCCACGACTCGCGGCTTCTTTTTCAGTGCGCGCCAAGGCAGCCTGAAGGTCACGACCAACCTGAATATTGCCTTCTGCGCCCTGCACTTGCGGAAACCCTTCGATCTGGGTGTTGAGCGCCGAAGTGAGGCGGGTTGCTGACACGCCTGCGCGAGCGAGCAAACTACCCGTGCCGCTGTCAGTATCGGAAAGCAGCGCCGAGAGTACATGCGCCGGCTCAATGTAGGGGTTGTCACGCCTTACGGCCAGGCTTTGTGCGTCGGCGATGGCCTGCTGAAACTTAGTGGTGAGTTTATCGAATCGCATAGGTTTTTCACGTCGAATTAAAAAGGGGCCGCTGGCCCGGATAGCCTATAGGTGTGGTCGAAATGCAGGATTTCAACCCCTTTTGCGCCAAAAACCCTTGATTTCGCCACATCGCGTCGCGCGTCTCGTATACTTGATCTATCTCAAGTATTGAGCAGAAACAAACACATGTTTGAAAACGCCTACAATACCCACCGTACTGTCGCAACAGCGCAGCACCGACAAGCTAATGTCATTATTAGCTGTCCACCAAGACGAGATTTATGCCCAAAAGAATTACCCTTACACCGGAAGCGAGTCGTTGCTCAACCTGCATGCTCAGCGAGATATGCCTTCCACTGGGCATGCCACGCAACGAGGTAGCTCAACTTGATGAACTCGTCCAGGAACGCATACGCATCCCGAAAGGCAAGGCATTGTTTCAGCTGGGCGACAAAGCTGACGCCGTATACGGATTGCGTTTCGGCTCGTTGAAGACTCAGCTTGAAGACGCATCAGGCCACATGCAAATTACGGGCTTTTTACTGCCCGGCGAGATCGTGGGGCTTGACGGCCTGCTTGAAAACACGCACGTATGCCAGGCAATTGCGCTTGAAGACAGCGAAGTATGTGTCATACCCCTGAATGAACTGGATATATTGGGGCAGAAATTACCCTCCCTGCAGCCGCAGTTTCGACGCCTCATGAGCAAAGAAATCAACCGATCACACCGCTTGGCCATGGCCTTGGGTGCTTTGCGGTCTGAGCAAAGGCTGGCCGCATTTCTGGTCAACCTGTCGCAACGGTTGGCGATATTGGGGTACTCACCGGTCGAGTTTATTTTGCGTATGAGCCGCGAAGAAATCGGCAATTACCTGGGTCTCACACTCGAAACCATTAGCCGATTATTTTCGAGATTTGCGCGCGAAGGCCTGATCCGCGTTCAGCAGCGTGAAGTGCATATACTCGATATGCGCACTCTGCAGGAGTTGTCCGGAAACGATTGCGGGTAGGCTCTGCCCTGCCTGTGGTGATCTAGAACACGGCAGGGCTCTTGCCTGAGGCCCTTGACCACAGCTGGGCCGTTGCTCAGGGCACCCTCGGATACTGCTAGGCTCTTGCATAATGTGCCCTCGAACACGGCCAGACCCTGCCTGCGTCCTCGAACACGGCAAGGCCCCAAGACCTTCAGTCGTTGACCGGGTCGCCAAACTCGTCAAGAATAATGCCGCGTGGCGCCATATGCAGCGTCAGCGCACTCGATAGCGCCGACATCAGCCAAAACAGAAAAAAGCCGCCCGCATAAACCTGCTGGCGGCTCGCACTGATGTGGCCTAAAAACTCGATATCAAGCGGATCGATAAACGCGAACACTGTGGCGCTGGTTGCCGCGCCCACCAAAAACGATGGCCATAAAATCCACATCCATGAACGTCGCCGCATAATACTTGATCTCCCGTTGTGGTTATTGCTTTGGCCGATTGTAGCGTCAACGGGCAGCAGCGTCAGGCCCTTGTTGCTGTGAGGTCACCTTCTGCCCCGATTCGGCTCCCACAGCCTTGGCGGTGTCCGTCCGCTCAACCACCAAACCGCGCTTGACGCCACCATCAGTAATGGCCACATCGGAGAAATTTTGCACGGCCAGCACAATGGTAATGGCACACGCAACAATAGCCAATGCCGGGCCTGCCATGATGATCCAAGGCCAGGGCTCCTTGTACCAGGGTCTGGGAGCAGGCGTACGATCTACACCCGTGAACGCGTGTTTGCTGTGCGCCTGCTGTGTTAGGCCTGAATGTTGCTGAGCCGCTCGAGACATGGCAATACCCCTTCGTTAATTTGGTACAAAATAGCTGGATTTTTCAGCAACAACTGTTGTCTTGCCATCATCGTACTGGCCAGTCGACTTAATTTCGATATTATGCAACCCCGGCGTGGCGTTATTGGCCGGCAGTCGCACCACAATGGGAACCAGGCGATTCGAGGCGGCTGGCACCTCGACAACATCCGTGTTTTCATCTGCCGTCGCTACCGACAAGCCCGGCAAGCCGTCAACACTGAGCGTCAGAGTTAGCGGTGATTCAGATGTATTGATCAACTGCAGACGGAATACGTTCTCGATCACGCCTCCAGCCACTTCACGACCGAGAGCACCACGGTCTCGAATGACATCCATCCGTAGCGTCGTACGTGTAACCAGAGAAACCACGAAACCTATGGCAACCAGGGTCAGAATCGCAGAGTAAATAAGCACACGCGGCCTGAACAGACGCTTGCGAGCCTGAGGTTGCGACAGCCCGTCGGTAATTGCCCTACCCGAGGTATAGCGAATCAAACCCGGAGCGTAATCCATTTTTTCCATGACTTGATCACAGGCATCGACACAGGCGCCGCAGCCTATGCACATGTACTGCAGGCCATCGCGGATATCGATACCCGTGGGGCACACCTGCACACAGAGACTGCAGTCAACGCAGTCGCCCATACCTGCTTCTTTGTGGTCAATACGGCGTGAGCGCCCGCCACGCGGCTCGCCACGGACGTGGTCGTAAGTAACTACGAACGTATCGTCGTCGACCATGACGCTCTGGAAGCGAGCATACGGGCACATATACTGACAAACGGCTTCGCGCATAAAGCCCGCGTTGCCCCAGGTGGCAAATGAATAAAACACCATCCAGAACCACTGCCAGGGCCCCAGGGTAAAGTGCAGCAACCCCATGCCAAGCTCACGAATTGGCGCAAAATACCCAATAAACGTAGACCCCGTCCACCAGGCAATGGCTATCCAGACAAGATGCTTGGTGGCCTTGAGACGAAGCTTGCGCCAGCCCCAGGGTGCCTCATCCAGACGAATACGGGCCAGTCTGTCGCCTTCGATGCGGCGCTCGACCCACATGAAAATTTCGGTATAAACCGTCTGTGGACAGGCATAACCACAGAAGAGACGCCCGGCTATGGCGGTAAACAGAAACAGCGCAAAGGCGGACAGAACCAGCAATACAGCCAGATAAATAACGTCTTGAGGCCACAAGACCATACCAAAGATATAAAACTTGCGCGCCCCAAGATCGAACAGCACGGCCTGGCGACCATTGTATTGCAGCCACGGCAGGCCATAGAACACCAACTGCGTGAGAAACACCATGACGATGCGCCAGCGCGCAAATATCCCCGTGACCGAACGCGGGTAGATCTTGTTGCGTACATCGGCAAGCGCTTTCTCAACTTGCGGAGAGGAACCCCCGTTGACCTTTTCAACACGTGGCGGACGCCATGCCGGCGTGGCCTGGGCATCCGCTTTGGGTTCAGCGGGCCTTACGGTGGGTTTACTACTCATGGTATGCCTCTATGCGTTTACTTCGCCGCGGATGCCGGATTCGACAGACCCCACACCCAACCTGCAAGCATGCGGATCTGGTCTTCACTCAGAATGCCTTCTTGGGCAGGCATTATGTTTTCACGTCCATTCAATATGGTCTTAACAATAGACGCCTCTGAGCTGCCGTACAGCCACACATTGTCTGTCAGATTTGGGGCCCCCACGAGGGGGTTGCCTTTACCTTCGACGCCGTGGCAGGCCACGCAAAACGTGTCAAAACCACGTTTTCCTGGCACCACTTTCAGCTGGTCTGCCGCCAGCCCTGAGAGCGACCGTACATATTGCGCAATGTTGGACGCTTCGGATGCACTGATCTGTGCCGACCATGGAGGCATGATGCCATGCCGGCCTTTGGTAATCGTCTGCACAATGGTTTCAGGCTCGCCACCGTATAGCCAGTCGCCGTCAGTCAGGTTGGGAAAACTGCCGGCACCGCGCGCGTCTGAGCCGTGGCATTGTGCGCAGTTGTTCAAGAACAGCCTTTGCCCAATTTGGCGGGCCTCAGCATCATGCGCAATTTCGGTAATTGGCATTTCGCGGTAGGCCGCGTACAGGGGCTCGATACGCTCTCTGAGCGCCTCCTGGTGCTGCTTGACCTCTTTGGCTGCAGAAAAGCCCAGCAGGCCATCGTAGCTACCCAACCCAGGGTACAAGAACAGCACACCTAAGGCCGCCACACACAAAAGAATGTAAAACACCGTCCACCAGCGTGGTACAGGCGTATTGAGCTCAGTCAGGTCACCGTCCCAAACATGGCCTGTATCTTCGACTGCTGGCACCTGGCGGCCCAGCCATGCCCGTTGCGTATACAACAGCCACAAACAGAAGGCAATACCGCCAAGCGTAATGGCTGCAATGAACCAGCTCCAGAAGCTGCTCACAAATTCATTCATGATTGATCCCTTCTTTCTTATTCATCACGGGCTCGTCAGGCAACGCGAAGGGCAGCATGGCCGCCTCACGATTCGCGTCCGCACGCCCTCTCGAGAATGCCCACCACACAATCCCCAGAAAAGTGATCATGGCAAGCAGCGTCGCGATTGCATTCAGGACAGCCATTTAGCGCACCCCTTCCGAAACAACCTTGGCTGCGGCCTCACGCCCCGCCACACCCAGCCCCTGCAGATAAGCCACGACGGCATCTTCTTCGGTCTTGTCTTTGAGCGCTTCGGGCGCTGCCTGGATTTCTTCGTCGGTATATGGCACACCAAGCATGCGCAATCTGCTCATGCGTGTTTGCACGTTAGTGCCTTCTACTGTGTTGTGCTGCAGCCAGGGGTAGGCAGGCATATTCGACTCCTTTACAACCATGCGCGGATCACGCAGGTGCAGGCGGTGCCAGTCGTCTGAATAGCGCTGACCCACACGCGCCAGATCGGGACCGGTGCGCTTGGAGCCCCACAAAAATGGGAACTCGTAGCTGGATTCGCCAGCCAGTGAGTAAGGGCCATAACGCTGCACTTCGTGGCTAAGCATGCGAATTTGCTGCGAGTGACAGCCAACGCAACCTTCACGTATATAGATATCACGCCCCACCAGCCTCAAGGCTTCGTAAGGTTTGACACCCTCTGTGGGCGTGGTCATCGAATGCTGGAAAAACAGCGGCACGATCTGGACCAGCCCTGCGAAAGAAATCACCAGAATGCTCAAAATAATGAGCAGACCGACGTTGGTTTCAATCAGCTTGTGCGAAAAACCGCTAGCTTTCTTAGACATAATTCAGGCTCTCCTCAAGCTGTAGCCATGATCGGGCGGCGCAACGCGGGATCAATCGCGTCAGGGCTGAACAAAGGCACTTCAGGATTCACCCTGGTCTGGCCACGCACGGTAATCCAGGTATTCCACGCCATCACGCACATACCTGACAGGAACATCAACCCGCCAGCAAGCCGAATTACGTAGAACGGATAGGTTGCCTTGACGGCTTCAACAAAGCTGTAGGTGAGGGTTCCGTCTGCCTCGGTGGCGCGCCACATCAAACCTTGCATGACACCGGCAATCCACATCGAAGCGATATAGAGCACCACGCCCAGCGTGGCAATCCAGAAATGCAGATCGACCAGACGCATATTGGCCATTTGTGTACGACCATACAGCCGCGGAATCAGGTAATAGAGCGAACCAAAAGTAATCATGGCCACCCAGCCCAGCGCACCCGAGTGCACGTGACCCACGGTCCAATCGGTGTAGTGCGACAAGGCATTAACCGTGCGGATCGACATCATCGACCCTTCGAATGTGGACATGCCGTAGAACGAAAGCGACACCACCATGAACTTCAGAATGGGGTCAGTGCGCAACTTGTGCCAGGCGCCAGACATCGTCATAACCCCGTTGATCATGCCTCCCCACGAAGGGGCAAGAAGAATAAGCGACAGCGCCATGCCCAGCGACTGGGTCCAGTCAGGCAATGAGGTATACAAAAGATGGTGCGGGCCAGCCCACATGTAGGTAAACGCCAGCGCCCAGAAGTGAACAATGGACAAACGATACGAGTAAATAGGACGCTCGGCCTGCTTGGGCACAAAGTAATACATCATGCCCAGAAAGCTGGTGGTCAAGAAGAAGCCCACCGCGTTATGACCGTACCACCACTGCACCATGGCATCTTGCACGCCACTGTATATGGAGTATGACTTGAACCAGCCGACAGGGATTTCCAGGTTGTTGAAAATATGCAGCACGGCAATCGTCAAAATATACGAACCAAAAAACCAGTTGGCCACATAAATATGCTTGACGCGCCGCTTGGCGATCGTGCCGAAGAAAACGATGGCATACACAATCCAGACCAGCGCAATCAGAATATCAATTGGCCACTCGAGTTCTGCATATTCTTTGGTGCTTGTAAAGCCCATGGGCAGCGTGATGACTGCTGCCACCAACGCCAGTTGCCAGCCCCAGAAGGTAAATGCCGACAATTTGTCGCTGAACAAACGCACTTGACAGGTACGTTGCACCACGTAGTAAGACGTTGCAAACAACGCATTACCACCAAACGCAAAAATAACAGCATTGGTGTGCAATGGCCGCAAGCGCCCGTAGCTCAGCCAAGGTGTTTCAAAATTAAGCTCAGGCCAAATAAGCTGTGCAGCGATTAATACGCCCACCGCCATGCCGATAACGCCCCAAAATATGGTGGCGATCGAGAACTGTCTGACCACCCCATAATTGAAGACTTCGACCTGCTTCCCCGCAGTATCGAAAGTGCCCATGAGTTTCCCCTAAACAATAAAAAGTTAACGCTATAAATAAATCAATTCGGATCTTTCTGTTCGCGGCTGTCGGCTTTAAGGCCTGGCCGAGTCCGTCGGCTCAGGCGCCGTCGGTGCCGTTCGGTCATCGTCTTCCAGTATCAAATCTCCGACCGATCCGGCATCATCAAACTGGCCAGCAAAAATAGCCCACCAGAATGCAGCGCCAATTGCGATGACCAGCAAAAGAGAGATAGGAAGCAGTAAAAACAGAGAAGACATAGATCAGCCCTGTGCCGGCGCCCCCTGCCAACCACCCGCTGCAGAATGCGTGTGACGGCGATACAACCTCCAGGAGTTGCCTGCAACGGCCAGCGACGATAGAAGCATGCTTATGGCAGCAAGCCAGGGCTGCACAAGTCCTATGGCTGCCAGCGGCGTCATAAGCAAGTGCCAGGCAATGGAACCATAAAGATTCTGGCGGGCAATCCGGTCTGTGGACTGTATGAGGCATTGCACATCAGCGTCGGCGCGCAACGGCTGGGAAGACAGACTGGCATGCGCCGCTGCCGTAGCGGTAGGCACAGACATGGCCATGGCGCACGGGCAACTCATGACCAGTAACGCCACCATGATGCCGATGGCACGTTCAGGCGCATGCATGTACCACGTTGCTCCAGCAATAAATGCCAGCGCAAGCTGAATAACAACAAACCAGAACGCAAGCGTGTTGGCACGCCCCGAGATGGACTTTCTGAACTGTTCGACCAACTGATGGTTGGCGCCAGCATCAACAGACTGGCGTGCGCACAATTCAAGATAACGAGCGGTAAGCAGAAACGCCACGAACATGGTGGCCGAATCAAAATAGACCTCACCGCGCCCCGTCCACGTCGTATACACACTGGGCACAAATGCCGCAACAATGCTGAGGGCTACGGGCACGTCCATGCCTACCCGACCGCGGCGCAGTTGTGTCAGCGCACCCTGCCACACAGGGATAGCGCAATACAAAATAATGGGAGCAGTAATGAGCAGGCTGATCCAATTCATCATGACAATGGCATCATCCAGGAGCGCGAGGTTGTCGGGCGCCATGCTTTCAGACCGCAAATACCCCGGAAACGCGAACATCATCACCTGCATCATGGCCAACCAGCCAAGACCCATACGTGCCAGCATGCGACGGCGCGCAAGACGATCGTCGTCGGACAGCCCTTGAGGCGTAGAGAAAATTGAATAGGCGCGCATGGCCCAAAATATAGAATATGGGGAAACCCCGGGTGTTGATTTAGATCAAGGCCCGGGTGTGCCCTAGGGGAACCCGACTTGTCGCGATTGTGGCGGCTGCACATAAGTGTGGCGCCAGCCCAACTCTTTGGAGTCGGGCGGCGCCACTATACCAAATCAAACCGATCTTGGCAGAAAGACTAAACCTAATTTGCTGCCAAATGCTGCAAACAAACAGGATTTTACCGGCTTTGAGCTTTTATAATGCCTCAGTACCAGAGAGTCGGGCTGTCAATCAGCCCGACAAACTCAGACCGTAGCTGATTCAAACTGCTCTTCTTCCGTCGAGCCTGTTAGTGCCGTAGTGGACGACTGGCCGCCTTCGATAGTCTGGGTAACAGCGTCAAAATAACCGGTGCCCACTTCGCGCTGATGCTTCACAGCGGTAAATCCAAGGTCAGCCGCCGCGAACTCTTTCTGTTGCAGTTCAACAAAAGCGCTCATCTGGTTACGGGCATAGCCATGCGCCAGCTCAAACATGCCGTAGTTCAGTGCATGGAAGCCTGCCAGTGTGATGAACTGATATTTGTAACCCATGGCACCGAGCTCGCGCTGGAATTTCGCAATCGTGGCGTCGTCAACGTTTTTCTTCCAGTTAAAGGAAGGCGAGCAGTTGTAGGCCAGCATTTTGCCTGGGAACTGGCGATGGATTGCATCGGCAAACTTCTTGGCGTACTCAAGATTAGGCGTGGATGTTTCACACCAGATCAGATCGGCATATGGTGCGTACGCCAGGCCACGCGAGATCGCCTGATCAATGCCGGGACGTGTACGGAAAAAGCCTTCAGCAGTGCGTTCACCGGTTACAAACGGCTGATCATTAGGGTCCATGTCGCTGGTAATGAGATCAGCCGCATCTGCGTCCGTGCGGGCCAGCAGCAATGTAGAAACGCCTTGTACGTCAGCAGCCAGACGGGCAGCCACCAGCTTAGCCACGGCATCACGAGTAGGCACGAGTACTTTGCCACCCATATGACCGCACTTCTTGACAGAGGCCAGCTGGTCCTCAAAGTGAACGCCAGCGGCACCCGCATCAATCATGGATTTCATCAGCTCGAAAGCATTTAGAACACCACCGAACCCTGCTTCAGCGTCTGCAACAATAGGCGCGAAGTAATCGATATAGCCCTCATCCCCAGGGTTTTTGCCTTCCATCCATTGAATCTGGTCGCATCGGGTAAGCGAATTGTTGATGCGACGCACCACCAGAGGCACCGAGTTGGCGGGGTACAACGACTGATCGGGGTACATCTCACCGGCAATATTGGCGTCGCCAGCTACCTGCCAGCCCGAAAGATAAATAGCCTTCAAACCCGCCTTGACTTGCTGCATGGCCTGGTTGCCCGTGAGCGCACCCAACGAGTTGACGAAAGGCTCGGTGTGCAGCAGATCCCAGAGCTTTTCTGCACCACGGCGGGCAAGCGTGTGTTCAACCGTGATTGAACCGCGAAGGCGCACGACTTCTTCTGCACCGTAGCCACGCTTGATACCTTGCCAGCGTGGGTCTTCTGCCCATGTACGTTGCAAAGCGCGTATTTCGTTTTCTCGAGTGCTCATGGTGACATCCTTAAATAGACAAAGAAATAAAGGGGTAATTCATGAACAAAGTGTACGCCGTTGCTGCGCTGCACCTAACACTTATGTCTTATATAAGACAGAAAATTTTACCAATACAAATCAATTGTTTACGGTTCTTGTTTTGTATTGTGAAACGCTTTCTTCTTTTATGAAATGAAAATTCGTGCAATGCAGCGAGAGCATTTCGCATTATGAAGTGAGTATTTCATAGCGTGAAAAAAGAGGGCTTCAAGGTACAATCAAACTAGGCTTCGTACAATGGCATCTCGCCGCCACCTTACACATCCGTTTTTATCATGCAAGAAAACATGCTCGAACATGCCCCACTCGGGCATGACGTCGTATTTCCGCAGGCATACGACCCTTTATTACTCTTTCCGATTCCACGATCCACTAATCGCAACACCCTACCTACACCTGAAAACTGGTACGGTACCGACATCTGGAATGCCTACGAGCTCTCCTGGCTAACGCCTAGAGGCAAGCCCATCGTAGCCGTGGGTCAGTTTATCTTTCCGCACTCCAGCCCCAACTTGGTGGAATCCAAGTCTTTCAAGCTTTACCTGAACTCATTCAGCGAAGAGCGCTACGTCGATGCTGCCGCTGTCAGTGCAATCATGCACCGCGATCTTGAAAAGGCTATTGGCGAACAGGTAGATATACGTCTCGAGCCACTAACTGGCAATGATCGGCAACAGTGTCAGCCACTTGAGGGTATAAATATCGACGCAGCTGATATTGATATTCAACACTACTCACCCACGCCTGAGCTACTCGCCTGCCTTGCTAACGCAAGCGTTGTTACTGAAACACTCGTGTCTGATTTGCTTAAATCAAACTGCCCGGTAACAGGGCAGCCAGACTGGGGCAGCGTACAAGTTAGGTATACGGGGCGGCAAATCAATCGCGAAGCGTTACTGGAGTACATTGTTTCGCTACGCCGCCATACAGAGTTTCATGAACATTGCGTAGAAAAAATGTTTTGTGATATTTGGGCAGCCTGTGCACCCCAAGCCTTGTTTGTGCGCGCCTGTTATACCCGACGCGGCGGGCTTGATATCAACCCTTGGCGCAGCAGCGAACCGGCTCAACCCCAGCCAGCACGCACGATACGACAATAAGTGGTCAGGCGCGCGCGCGCTGCATCATCGATACAGATTTGCCTGCTGCCTTGGCAACGCCCACCGCAAGAAAGGCCGCTGCAACAAAAGCAATGGCCGCGCCATACCAGGGCCCGCGGCCAAAGCCGGCATCGAGCAGCAGCCCAAAGCTAACTGGCGCCAGTGATGAGCCCACGTCCATGCCAGAGTAAACCAGCCCGTACACCGTGCCAGTTGCCCCTTTAGGTGTAACACGCCGGATCAGCATGTCACGCGACGGAGCAGACACTCCCGAGCAAAACCCTGCCAAAGCCACCAAAGCCATGGCAAACACGGGCGGCACCATGCCCAGCGCCAGAACTACCAGCAGCGCACCCGCGAGCAGCAAAGAAACAAATACCGTGCGTTCTGTATTGGGCGTGGTCCCTACCAGAAAGCCCCCCGCCACCATGCCTACCGCTGCGGCAACCATATAGGCTGAAAGCGTTGTACCCGCCATGACTTTGGCTATGCCATAGACATCACCCAGCATGGGAATGGTGTAGTTCTGCACTGCAGACAAGGCGATGGATGTGCAGGCAAAAAACAGGAAGGCGCCCCACAGCGCAGGCTGGACCAGCAAGGTTGCCAGGGTCTGGCCTACCGACTGGCGCGCAAGGTCTGGCGCGGCACTGCTCTGCGCGTTGTCTTCGGCCGGTGGCGTAAACGCCTCGTTACGCCCCCCAAGAAGATCTCGGCCCAACCAGGTAAGAAACAGAACAAAACCAACCAGAGCCGCAGCCCCAAAGGCAGCCACCCGCCAATTGGCGGCATAGATAAGCGCCGCCATAAATACCGGCGTAAGCGCCCAGCCCAGGTTACCCGTTAGACCGTGCGCACTGTAGGCATGCCCCAGGCGCTCGCCACTGACGCGATGATTGATAATGGAATAATCAACGGGATGAAAGATGGAGTTGCCGATGCCACCTATAACGGCGGCAAGCATTAACATGGCATAGCCCGTGGACAGCCCGATCAAAATACCGGCCACCACAAAACAGCTAAGCCCAAAACGCAGCACCGGAGCGGGCCCTATGCGGTCAACCACAAACCCCGAAGACGCCTGCCCCAGGCAAGATACCAAAAAAAACACAGATGCCAGTAGCCCGAGCTTGACGAAGTCGTAGCCATACTCATGCGCCAGAGACAGATAAAGCGTGGGCAACACCAGCTGAAAAAAGTGAGATGAAGCATGCACCGCTCCGATAAGACTGATTATCTTCCAGTCTTGGCGCTTGATTGCAGCAGCTTGAGCCTGTTCAACTGCGATGGTGGTCATGTCTTTATCACCGAAAAAAGATCAAGCCTGTTGCTGATCTGATTTGTTTCGGATCTCAGGCCAGGCACGACGCAGGTAATAACACATAGACCAAACCGTCAGAATGGCCGCTATTACGATCAGGATCTGCCCCAGCAACTGTAACGATAGGCCATACAGCGGTTGCCAGTACAGCAGGCAAGGTATGGCCACCATTTGCGTTGCTGTCTTGAACTTGCCCAAGCGGTGAACAGCCACACTACCACTGGCACCTATTTTGGCCATCCATTCGCGCAAAGCAGAAATGGTGATCTCGCGGCCAATGATAATGAGCGCAATAAATGAATCAACGCGGCCCAGATTTAGCAGAATAAGCAAGGCCGCGCACACCATGAGCTTGTCGGCGACCGGGTCAAGAAACGCACCAAATGAAGAAGTTTGATTCCAGCGCCGTGCCAGCCAGCCGTCAAACCAGTCAGTAAGTGCGGCAACGATAAAGGCGGCAGCCGCCACGGCATCTCGCATCGGCATCGAGAGCCAGTGTTCGGGCAAATAAAACAGCGCCACGATCAACGGGATCATGGCAATGCGTAACCAAGTCAGGGCAATGGGCAAATTTATAGGCATAAGTGAAATACTACTCTATCGGAGCGCATGATAGATGCGTTCTGCCAGTTCATCGGAAATTCCGTCTATCGAACGCAAGTCGTCAATGCTGGCATCGACTACGCCCGAAAACCCGCCAAATCGGGCAAGCAACTTCTGCCGACGGCGGGCACCCACACCTTCGATCTCTTCCAGGCGCGATACATTACGCGCCTTCGCCCGTCGGGCTCGCATACCTGTAATGGCAAAACGATGGGCCTCGTCACGAATCTGCGCAACTAGCATCAAGGCTGCCGACTCTATGCCCAGCGCCACCGCCGGCCTTTCATCGGCAAACACGAGTGTTTCCAGACCCACCCGTCGCCCCTCTCCTTTGGCGACGCCAACCAGTACGTGCGTATCCAGACCTAGCTCTACAAATACCTGACGAGCAACCTCAACCTGCCCTTTACCGCCATCGATAAGCACAATCGACGGCATCTCGGCATCACCATCGGCCACACGGCCAAACCGCCGCGTCAGCACCTGTCGCATCGCGGCATAGTCATCGCCCGGTGTAATACCCGCGATGTTGTAACGCCGATAAAGTGACGGCTGCATATCATTGTGGCGATAGACCACACAAGAGGCCTGGGTGGCTTCACCAGCAGTGTGGCTGATGTCGAAGCACTCAACATGCATGGCATCCAGCGCCGCCTCATCCGTATCCATATCAAGAGAAGTCGCCAGCGCCTGGGTACGCGCAACCCGCGCCGTCGATTCACCCAGCATACGTGTCAAAGCCATCTCGGCATTGCGCTGTGCCTGCTCCAGCCATGTCTTGCGCACACCCTGAGGCTTGATCAACAGACGTGCTTTGACGCCCGTCTGCTCTGCGAGCAGGCTCAGTAAGTCAGGATCAGTCAGCCGGTGCGAACAAACCAGTACCGGCGGCATGGCGCTGTCTACGTAATGCTGCGCTATAAACGCCGCCAGCACGTCTTCCAGACTGGAATCGGCATGCGTGTTGGATGGGAAAAAAGGTTTATCACCCAAATGCCGCCCCCCACGCACCATGGCCAGATTCACACACACCCGGCCCCCCATTGCCAACACGGCAATAATATCGACATCGTCATTACCGATTTTTTCCATGGATTGCTGTTGCAACACCTTGGACAACGCCCGCATCTGGTCACGCAATACTGCTGCCAGCTCAAAATCAAGGGTTTCGGAAGCCTGCTGCATGCGCTGCCCGATATCCTGCAGCACATCATCGGCCTGCCCCTCGAGAAACTTAATCGCTCTTTGAACATCAGCCTGATAATCTTCCTGCGAAATCAGGTTGACGCATGGCGCCGAACATCGCCCAATCTGGTACAGCAAACAGGGCCGCGAGCGGTTGGCAAAAACACTGTCTTCACACGTGCGCAGACGAAAAACGCGCTGCAGTATCTGTATGGTCTCGCGCACGGCCCAGGCATTTGGATACGGCCCGAAAAATCGCCCTTTGCCACTGGTATTGCCCCGGTAATAGGCGATGCGCGGAAACGCGTGATCCGAAAACATCAGGTAGGGATACGACTTGTCATCCCTGAACAAAATGTTGTAGCGCGGTTTGAGGCGCTTGATTAAATTATTTTCAAGCAACAACGCTTCGGCTTCGGACCGCGTAACCGTAACCTCCAGCCTTACTACCCGCGACACCATATGGCTGATGCGCGGGCTCGAAAGGTTTTTCTGGAAGTAAGAGCTGACGCGTTTTTTCAGGTCGCGCGCCTTGCCGACGTACAGCACCTCCCCTTTTTCATCAATATGCCGGTAAACACCCGGCAGATGAGGCAGGTCAAGCAGAAACGATTTGAGATTGAAGTCGTCGGGCATATTGATAGCGTTCATCTGCTTGCAGGGCATCCCAGTCTGGCGCGGGCACGGAGGGCATCAGACGACGTATACGTTGCACAGCGTCTTGGTCGTGCATGTGTCTGAGCCTGGACAGCAGTTCATCGGCCAGATCTGGCCGGTTACACACCAACACCATGTCGCAGCCTGCTGTTAATGCGGCCTCGGCCCGGGCAAGAATATCGCCGGCGACCGTAGCCCCTTCCATGGTGAGGTCGTCTGAAAAAACCACCCCATCGTAGCCCAGATCTTGGCGCAGTACTTTTTGTATCCAGAAAGGAGAGAAGCCGGCCGGATTGGGATCGACTTCACGATAAATAACGTGGGCAGGCATGACGGAAGGTAATACCATATCGCCCAGCCAACCGTAGGGTGCAGCATCTTCCTGCATGATTTCGTCGAAGCTGCGTCCGTCGACCGGAATCTCATGGTGAGAATCTGCCTCAACGGCGCCATGGCCAGGAAAGTGCTTACCGCATGCTGACATGCCGGCCAGCATCAGGCCCTGAATCAGGGCGCGTGCAAGCAGCGCCACAACACGCGGATCGCGATGAAACGCACGATTACCAATAACCTGGCTTACGCCGTAATCGAGGTCAAGCACGGGCGTAAAGCTAAGGTCTACGCCACAGGCGCGCAACTCAGCACCCAGCACGTACCCCGTCTCAGAAGCCAGACGCATGGCCGCCAGCGAGTCTTCGGCCCACAAATTACCAAAAACACTCATGGCCGGAATTGCGGTGAACCCATCACTGCGAAAACGCTGCACGCGACCACCTTCGTGATCCACAGCAATAAGCAAAGGCTCAGTGCGCGCCTCGTGAATAGCTTGGCAGAGTGCTGATAACTGGGCTCGGTTTTCAAAATTTCGGGCAAACAGAATGACCCCGCCGACCAATGGATTGCGCAGTCGTGCG
This sequence comes from Pusillimonas sp. ANT_WB101, assembly GCF_008369125.1. Classification (NCBI taxonomy): domain Bacteria; kingdom Pseudomonadati; phylum Pseudomonadota; class Betaproteobacteria; order Burkholderiales; family Alcaligenaceae; genus Pusillimonas; species Pusillimonas sp. ANT_WB101. The sequence continues at coordinate 1,869,278 of NZ_VOAY01000001.1, forward strand.
CGCTCGTGTTCGGTAAGCGTCGCACCTTCGACATCAACCATGACAGGCCCGGGCGGCAAAGTGCTTTGTGACGTGTTTTCGCTCATAAAATAGGTTCTCAAACAGTTAGGGCCGGGAGCGCCTCGACCACGACAAAGGCCGCTACGGTATCAGACTCATCAGTAACAGACACATGGGCTGCGCCAAACCGCTCACCATACCAGTCAGCAAGCGGCCCCGACAAATGCACACGCGGCTTGCCACTGGCCTCATTAAGGGTTTGCATGCGTGACCAGGTCATGGGTGTGCGCATGCCCAGGCCGATCGCCTTGGAGAATGCCTCTTTGGCAGCAAACCGTGTAGCCAGGAAACGCAGCCCGCGCGCGGGGTCGCTGGCATAGCGTCGGTGGAATTTCTCAATTTCTTGCGGGCCCAGAATGCGTTGCACGAATTGCTCGCCCCATCGGGCGTAAACACGCTCGATGCGCTCAAAGCGCAGTATGTCTACCCCTATACCTGCTATTGCTGCAGGCAACCCATGCATAGCCATTTGTACATCCAAGAACACGCCCGAATATCAAATAATACCGTGCCTGCGCCGTTTAAGTGCCGCGCAGGCAAACGGGGCACCATTAGGGTGCCCCGTTTGCCTGCCAGTAACAGAACAATCAGACGACAGTCAACGTCACATCAACATTGCCCCGCGTCGCGTTCGAATAAGGGCCTATCAGGGTGCCCCGTCGCCGGACTGTAACAGAACAATCAGACAACAGTCAGCGTCACGTCAACATTGCCCCGCGTCGCGTTTGAATAAGGGCAAACAATGTGCGCCTTGTCGACCAGCGCCTGCGCCTGCTCACGCTCCATACCCGGCACGGAAATTTTCAGTTCAACTTCAATGCCAAAACCGTTGGGGATAGGGCCAATACCCACCAAGCCGTCAATGCTGGTGTTCGCTGGCAATTCGACCTTCTCACGCGAGGCCACCAGTTTAAGGGCACCCAGAAAGCATGCCGAGTAACCGGCGGCAAACAACTGCTCGGGGTTAGCGCCACCACCTGCTCCACCCATTTCGGTTGGGACGGCCAGTTTGATATCCAGCACGCCATCCGACGAAACCGCACGACCGTCACGGCCGCCAGTTGCAGTGGCCTGGGCGCGGTAAACAACTTTTTCTAAAGACATGGCAATCTCCTGTTGGTTAAATTCAAGTGATACACAGTATCAGGTGGCGGGTTGGGCACGGCCCCGCTCGTGGCCGGTGTGGCGGCGTGTACCGCCACATAACTAAAAAACAAAACTGTTTATACGGGCACTTTGACGCCAGCATAATCATGCAATTTCCGCGAGAAGCAAACTTGCGGCATTAACTGCTTTGAAAAACATCTCGTACTATTAAATAGCAAACTACTTAATTTTGCAAATCAAAGTGCCGTAGGCCAGGGAAACTCTGCGGTCAAAAAGGGCTAGCCCAATAAAATCCATCGCCTAAGGCAGCGGGCTCAGCAGAAAATCAACTTACTCAGACCACCCTTGGCTACTTACCTCATTTCAAACCGCGCTTGGTTCTTTGCAGCCAACTGGCAGACAAGCTTTTACAGACGGAATTCAAGGAGGCTGGCACACCCACTTAGGCCACGCTCATTCCTGAACGCCTATTCCACTTGGGTACCAAGCGCTGCGCCGCCGTCATCCTCTTACATTGCCTTTTGGCATGTCAGGGCAGCATCTGCCCTTGCGCATTAACGTCAGGTATAGCAAGGCCGTTTGTGCTGCTTCTGTGCGCTCATTGGCCAAGCTGGCCGCACACTGGGCCAGCATTTCATCCCCCTAACTCATCAAGCCCGAAGCAAGCGCTCTCGCAGGCTTTCAAGGGCTTTGCGGGTGTCAGCAAGCTCGTCGGCCGAGCACTGGGTAGCACCTACGACCCCTTGCTGCACAGCATTTGCTCTGCTCTTGAGCGATTCGCCGTCTGGAGCGAGAGAAACAATAACCTGACGCTCGTCGGCCTGGGCTCTTTGACGATGCACAAGTCCCGCCGCTTCTAGCCGTTTGAGCAGAGGCGTAAGCGTCGCCGAGTCGAGAAAGAGTCGCTCACCGATTTCAGACACGGTCAAGCCATCGCGCTCCCAGAGCACCAACATGACAAGATATTGTGGATAGGTCAGCCCGAGATCGCGCAGCAAGCCGCGATAGATTTTGTTCATGGCCAGCCCTGTGGAGTACAGGGCAAAACACAACTGGTCATCAAGCAACAAGCTGGTAGCCTGTTCGTGCGAGGTTTTCTGCTTCATCCTTGCCATATTAAATCGCGCACTACTTAAACACAAGCATGGCCGCGTGGTATCTGCAACGGCCAATGCAAGCCAGTTACTACGCAAACCAATCAGAGCTTGATGAAATGCTCGCGGTAGTGCTTGAGCTCGTCAATGGATTCGTAGATATCAGCCAAGGCTTCGTGCTTGCTCTGCTTGACGAAACTGCGGTAAACCTCGGGTTTCCAGCGCAGCGACAGCTCTTTGAGCGTGCTTACATCGAGATTGCGATAATGAAAAAACGCCTCAAGGCGGGGCATGTACTTGACCATAAAACGGCGATCCTGCCCGACCGTGTTGCCACAGAGTGGAGATTTGCCCGCAGGCACATGCTGAAATAAGAACTGAAGCAACTGGTCTTCGGCCTCTTCCTCGGTTAAGGTAGATGCCTTGACTTTATCAACAAGCCCACTCTTACCATGTGTCGCGGTGTTCCATCGATCCATGGCATCAAGCAACTCATTGCTTTGATGTATAACAAGCACAGGCCCTTCAGCGACAAAAGCAAGATCCGCTTCCGTGATAACAATTGCCACTTCAATAATGCGTTCTTTTTCAGGATCTAGCCCGGTCATCTCCATATCGAGCCAAACCAGACGCTGGTCATTTACCGCCATATAATCTTTCCTTGAAAAAACAGATTTTCGCACACACCCACTATTTATGTTTACGCTGCTGTTTGTTGCTTTCCTGCTCGCCGACGTATTGACCCGTCTTTGGCTCGCTTCGCGCCAAATTAAACACGTGCGTACCCATCGCGCGCAGGTGCCCCCCGAGTTCGCCGACCGCATTGGCCTCTACAGCCACCAGCGCGCTGCCGACTATACAGTCGCCAGAATGCAGTTATCAATGATCGAGCATGTTGTCGAAGCTGCCGTGCTGGTTTGCCTTACCCTGCTGGGTGGACTGCAGTTTCTCGATGTATGGTTGGGTGCGCTGATCGACAGCGAAATCCTGCGACAACTGGCGCTCATTGCTGCCGTACTTGCCATCTTGGGCACGGTAGGTCTTCCCTTCGCCATCTGGAGGCGCTTCAAGCTAGAAGCGAAGTTCGGCTTTAACCGGGTCACGCCGAAGCTTTTTGTTGCTGACACCGCCAAAACACTGGGTTTGACACTGGTGCTGGGCACTCCCCTTGCAGCCTGTGTGCTATGGGTTATGGGCAATGCCGGCCCTGCATGGGTCTGGTGGGCCTGGGGTCTGTGGGTTGTTTTCAATTTTCTCATTCTGTGGCTATTCCCCAGTTTTATTGCCCCCTTGTTCAACAAATTTACGCCACTCGACAATCCCGACGTCGCCAAACGCATTCATGCGCTGGCACAACGCTGCGGGTTTTCGTTAAAAGGCCTGTTTGTCATGGACGGCTCACGGCGCTCAGCGCACGGCAATGCGTATTTCACCGGTCTGGGCAAGTCACGCCGAATCGTGTTTTTTGACACGCTGCTTGCGCGCCTTAGCACTGACGAAATCGAAGCGGTGCTGGCGCATGAGCTTGGGCATTTCAAACACAAACATATCACCCGGCGCATGATCGTCAGCTTTGGTGCCGCGCTGGTGTTCTTTTTGCTACTAGGATGGCTTTCGCAACAAGTGTGGTTTTATACACAGCTTGGCGTCATCCCGCAGTTGGGCCGCTCCAACGACGCGCTGGCACTCATCCTGATGTTTTTGGCCGTTCCTGTTTTTACCTTCTGGATCACACCTCTGGCCAGCTGGATGTCCAGACGTGACGAGTTTCAGGCCGACCGCTATGCTACCGCACAGTGCCCTTCAGACTGGCTGGTTTCGGCTCTGGTGAAACTATATGACGACAATGCCGCCACATTAACACCCGATCCGGTACACTCAGCGTTTTACGATAGCCACCCACCCGCCGTGATACGCATACAACACATCAAACATGGATAAAACCCCTGTCCCGCAGGGGCGCGTCATTGCCGCGCATGGGCGTCACTATACGGTTGAACTGGCCGATGGAAGCCTGCGCAAATGCTTTCCTCGTGGCAAAAAATCGCAGGCCACGGTTGGCGACCTGGTAGCCTTTACGCCACAAGGCAATGATGAAGGCTCCATAGACCGCATTCTTCCGCGCCGCAATTTACTCTACCGCTCTGACGACACGCGTACAAAGCAATTTGCCGCCAATGTTGATCAACTGCTTATTGTGGTCGCACCCGAACCGTTATTTTCTGACGACTTATTGGGTCGTGCGTTGGTCGCGGCACGCAGTGTCGATATTGAGCCCATTATTATTCTGAACAAGTCAGATCTGCATGGCAGCATGCCGCTGGCCAGGCAGCGACTACGGCATATTGTCGCCGCCGGATTCAAAGTTATTGAGCTAAGTGCGCTTACAACGGTTGAAGTCAACGCAGAATTAAGTGGTGTACTGCAAGACAAATGCAGCCTGCTGCTGGGGCAAAGCGGCATGGGTAAATCAACACTATTGAATGCCTTGGTACCCGACGCCGCCGCCGCAACGCGCGAGCACTCCCAGGCTCTGGGCGCCGGCAAACACACCACCACTAGCACACGTCTTTACCATCTGCCCGGCAGCACGGGCGATATTATTGATTCTCCCGGCTTTCAGGCTTTCGGGCTATCGCATCTTACACCCGACGAAATCGTGCAGGGGTTTCCGGAATTTGATGACGTAATTGGCCTGTGTCGTTTTTACAACTGCACACATCGCCACGAGCCTGACTGTGGCGTGCTCAATGCGCTTAAAGACGGCAAGATTGCACCCGAGCGTCATGACTTGTACAAGCGCATACTGGCCGAAAACGAAGCAAGAAGCCGATACTAACAGCCCGTAAGGCGGCCCCGCTGCCGCAAGCAAGGCGCTAGCATTTAGCCCTTAATTTTTAGCTCGGCCGCTGACAAATAGTGGTAAATATTTCGGATGAGCGCGGCCGTTGCACCCCAGATAAAGTAAGACTGCCAGGTAATCGAAAAATAAAAACGATGGCCGCCGTCTGGCAGATTGGCCTGATGCAGCCGATGAAGGCGCGGATCCAGCAGCACTGACAATGGCACCTCGAATACCTCAGCCACCTCTGTTATATCGGGTGTAATGGTAAAGCCTGGCCGTATCACACCTATAACCGGCGTCATGGTAAAGCGGGTAGACGTCAAGAAACTGGGATGAGTACCAATAAGCTGGATGAACTCTGGCGCAACCCCAATTTCTTCGTAGGTTTCACGTAAGGCAGCCGCAACGGCATCGCGATCAGTGCGCTCGATACGCCCACCTGGAAAACAGATTTGCCCAGCGTGGTCATACAAATGTGAAGCACGCTTGGTAAACAGCACATGCAGGCCAGATGGTCGTTGAACGAGCGGCACGAAGACGGCCGCCTGAACCACACCCGCAGGATGCAGGAGGTCAGCACTAAAGGACTCGGTAAATATGGGCTCGACTTTCCAGTCTATGTTGCGACCAAACGACGAGCATATGAAGTCGAGCTGGATGCTGTCTTGTGAAAGCGGCGCCAGCACATCTGCGGGGACAACAGGCTGACTTTGGGGATCAAACCCCGGAGTCACTACAACGCGTTTGCGCCCAAGAGGTGACTTGCTTTCCGACATAGAATCCATAAAACACAAAGGGCACCCGCCGGGTGCCCTTGCTGGTAATCGAAGATGTGACTGCTTATTTAACAGCGGCCACCTTGGCCGATTTGCGAACCAGCTTCTCTTTGATACGAGCGGCTTTACCCGAACGGCTACGGAGGTAGTACAGTTTAGCACGACGCACATCGCCACGACGTTTTACTTCGATGCTGGCAATTTGCGGTGAGTAAAGCTGGAACGTACGCTCAACGGCTTCACCCGATGAGATCTTGCGCACGATAAACGAAGAGTTAAGGCCGCGATTGCGTCGGGCGATTACAACACCTTCGTATGCCTGTACACGCTTGCGGGTGCCTTCAACGACATTAACGTTAACAATAACGGTGTCGCCAGGGGCAAATGCTGGCTTGGCTTCGCCGCCTGTAAGGCGGGCAATTTCTTCCTGCTCGATGGTTTCGATTAGGTTCACGGTAAAGCTCCTGGTTTCATCTTGATGCGGGCTGTTTTTTTGGTCTTTATTACAAGACCGCTGGTCAACCTGGTTGTTAACCGGATAAGGCCCGTCAGAGGATGAGTTAGCAAAGTCCGCAATTATACAATGCGCCGCAGCAATTTAAAAGCCGCTAGCCACCCCCAGCCACATTAGGCCAGGTATGGTGGCACCCCAGGCGAGAACGAGCACGACGTCAACCACCATGGCACCGCGCGTTAGCGTGGCAGATTTGCCCTGCCCCTTGCGGGCAGAAGGTGACCAATTGGTAGAAACGTGGCGGGAAGCGATGGATTTCATGATTAAACCCCATAAGACAAAGGAATGACTTGGCAATAAGAGGGCAACCTGACCCCCCGCCCTAACCCCGCTATACGGGGCACCTGATCAATGCTACAACAATTACTGGCTGCATAAACAGTACTGTATAAAACATCAGTTAATTTTGCAAGTAATTTTTTGCGGTGGCTGCTGCAGGCGACATGGCGTGCGGTACGTCGCGTACCTCAAGACGTTAGCGACGAAAGCTTGCCTAGCGCCTGCCTGTAACCAATCAAGCACTATTCCATTCACGCCTTTTTGGCACCCTGACGCCACAGCACCCGCCTGGCTTTCACCTGTTGTAAATCCACAATAAAAAACACCCCAAACACAAAGCAAGAGCTCTGTACTTGGGGTGTGCATACTTAGTGAGAAGCGTGGCAGCTGGGCGACTGTCTCAGGCGCATAAGCCAGATTAGCAAAACGCCCTGCGGTAGTACCGCTTACGTATACTGGCGGTTTACGGTTGTGCTCCAGACCAACTCTGGCCGCGCTGACCGCGACCTGATTACTCTACACGCTAAGATTTACTTGTTAGGCTGAGGCGTTAAACGCAAATAAGGGCGCAAGGCTTTAAAGCCTTTAGGAAATTTCTCCTTGGCCACCTCGTCAGATATTGAAGGAACAATAATGACATCTTCACCCTGCTTCCAGTTGACGGGCGTGGCAACACTGTAGTTGTCGGTCAGCTGCAGTGAATCGAGCACGCGAAGAATCTCGTCAAAGTTGCGCCCTGTGCTGGCAGGGTACGTTAATGTCAGCCGAATCTTTTTGGCTGGGTCAATAATGAATACCGAGCGCACTGTCGCCGTGGTGCTGGCATTAGGGTGAATCATGTCATAAAGTGTTGCCACTTTATGATCAGGGTCGGCAAGAATCGGAAACGTCAGAGTGGTGTTCTGAGTGTCATTGATGTCTTCGATCCACTTTTTATGAGACTCAGCGCCATCCACCGAAACCGCAATCACCTTGGCATTGCGCTTGGCAAACTCACCCTCGACGATAGACGTATAGCCCAGTTCAGTTGTGCAGACAGGCGTGAAGTCAGCAGGATGCGAAAACAAAACGCCCCAGCTGTCACCCAGCCACTCATGAAACCGGATTGTTCCGGCGGAAGAGTTCTGCTCAAAATCAGGGGCAATATCGCCCAGACGCAAAGTAGTCATAGAAGCTCTCTTTATAAGGCAATTGAACAACAAAGTTAGGCCATATAGTGTGACAGCATAAGCCGGCAAACGGAAATAGACTTTACGTATTAACTTATTCCGCCTGCCAGATTCAGTTTTTTACTTTGCCAAGGCCACTGCCGCATACCGCCCAGCCAGCTCACCTTCCTGGATGGCGGTCGACATGGCTTGAGCTCGCGGCAAAATATACGCCGCATAAAAAATACTGGTTGCGAGTTTCTGCGTATGAAATGCCGTGGCAGCCCCGTCGACCATACGCTTGTGACAAGCCAGCGCAGCGCGTGCCATTTGCCAACCTGCGTATACGATGCCCGCCAACATGAGGTAGCTCACGCTACCCGTAAAAACCGCACGCGGTGACTCTTTGGCATTGGCCAGTACAAAGTGAGTGGCCTGCTCATTAGCATCTATCGCGGCGGCCAGCCTGCGCGCCATCAGGGCAAACCCTCCGGCATCATCGCCACCTTGGTTGGCTGCTTCTTCGAGCTCAGCCACGGTTGCGTACATTTGAGTGGCAAGGGCCTTGGCGGTAGCGCCGCCATCGCGCAATACCTTACGCCCGACAAAATCATTGGCCTGAATCGCCGTTGTGCCTTCATAAATGGTCAAAATGCGGGCGTCGCGATAGTACTGCGCGGCACCTGTTTCTTCGATGTAACCCATGCCGCCATGCACCTGCACACCCAGTGAGGCCACTTCGATAGATGACTCAGTGGAAAGGCCTTTTACCAACGGCACCAGATACTCATACAGGGCCTTATTGCGCACTTGTTCTTGAGCGTCTGGATGGTGGCGCGACTTATCAAAGGCTGCCGCCGCCACATAGGCCATAGCACGCGTGCCTTCGGTAAGCGCTTTCATGGTCATGAGCATTCGCTGCACATCGGGGTGGTTAACAATCGCAACAGGCCCCTGAGACCCTTCAAGCGCCTGCCCCTGCAGGCGGTCACGCGCATAGGCGTCGGCGTGTTGCAGGGCGCGTTCTGACAGTGCAATGCCCTGTACGCCAACCGCATAGCGGGCGGCGTTCATCATGATAAACATGTATTCAAGGCCGCGGTTTTCTTCGCCTACCAGGTAGCCGACAGCCCCCTCGCCCACATCGCCCTTACCCGCACCGTACATCAAAACGGTGGTCGGGCTGCCATGAATACCCAGCTTGTGTTCAATAGAGGCACACCACACGTCGTTGTGCGCACCAAGCGAACCATCATCATTGACAAGGTACTTGGGAACAATAAACAGTGAAATGCCTTTTACGCCTTTGGGCGCATCAGGTGTGCGGGCCAGCACCAGATGGACGATATTCTCGGCCATGTCGTGCTCGCCATACGTGATGAAAATTTTCTGGCCTGACAGGCGATAGCTACCATCATTCTGCTTTACTGCCTTGCTCGAAACCAGTGCCAGGTCTGACCCGGCCTGAGGCTCGGTAAGGTTCATGGTGCCCGTCCAGCGGCCTTCAAGCATGGGCGGAATATATAAATTTTGCTGTTCGGGGGTGCCTACCGCCGTCAGGGCCTCAATGACACCATCGGTCAGCAAAGGACACAGGGCAAAAGACAGATTGGCGGCGTTAAGGTTTTCACCCGTGGGCGCGCCCACGAGCTTGGGCAAGCCTTGGCCGCCCCATTTGATCTCGTGCTGCAGCCCTTGCCACCCACCCTGAGCGAACTCCTGAAAAGCCTCTTTGAAGCCAGGCGACGTTTCAACCTTGCCATTGTTCCATTTGGCTGGATCTGTATCGCCACTGTGATTCAACGGAGCAAGCGCCTGCTCAACAAAGCGTGCGTTTTCTTCGAGCACCGCATCAACCAAATCTTCAGACACCTCTTCAAAGCCTGGCATTGCCAGCACGTCGTCCAGGCCCGCAAGCTCTTTAATAACAAAACGAATATCATCTAAGGGGGCTCGGTAAGTCACAGAATCTCCAATATCTATTGATTTAATTGTCAAAGCGCAATCGAACACGCGTACAACGGGCAGCATTTAACCCAGGCTTTGCCTGCGCACTTTTTCTCATATATTAACCGCCTCCACAGTGCTGTGCTCACCGCTTCCACAGAGTTGTGCTTGCGCCTCCACGGTGCTGTGCTTACCGGCTCCACCGTGCTGTGCTTACCGGCTCCACCGTGCTGTTGCTTACGGCCTCCACGGCATTGATCGTGCTGCGCGCGAGGCATCGCTGCACCCTGCTTTTATTTCAACCGGATTCAGCCACAAGAACGAAACCACGCCAGCTGCTTCCAACAAAAAACCCCGAGACAGGCGAGTGCCTGCTTCGGGGTTTTTTTGGACGGGGCCATCAGCCTTTAAAACTGGCCGATCGCCCGTCGCCAGTATTACAGCAACTCAACCAGCTCTGGAACAGCCTGGAAAAGATCTGCAACCAGCCCATAGTCGGCCACGCCAAAAATGGGGGCTTCAGCGTCCTTGTTAATAGCCACAATGACCTTGGAGTCTTTCATGCCGGCCAGATGCTGAATGGCACCAGAAATACCGATGGCCACGTAAAGCTGCGGCGCAACGATTTTGCCCGTTTGACCGACTTGCCAGTCGTTGGGTGCATAACCCGCGTCTACGGCTGCGCGCGAGGCCCCAAGCGCTGCACCAAGCTTGTCAGCCAATGGTTCGAGCATTTTGAAGTTTTCGGCGCTACCCAGGCCACGACCGCCGGACACCACCACTGCCGCGCCAGCCAGCTCAGGACGATCGCTCTTGGCGACCTCACGGCCTACAAACGAAGACAGCCCGGCATCAGCCGCCGCAGTCAGCGTTTCAACAGCAGCGCTGCCGCCTTCAGCGGACAAGGCATCAAATGCCGTGGTGCGCACAGTGAGAACTTTAACTGCATCAGCCGACTGCACCGTCGCAATTGCGTTACCAGCATAGATGGGGCGCTGGAACGTGTCAGCAGACTCTACAGCGATAATGTCGGAAATTTGTGCAACATCAAGCAGAGCGGCAACGCGGGGAGCAATGTTTTTGCCCGATGCCGTCGATGCAAACAGAATGTGGCTGTAGTCTTTGGCCACGGCCAGCACCTGGTCAGCAACGTTTTCAGCCAGCCCTTCAGCCAGATAAGGCGCGTCGGCCAGCAATACTTTGCTTACACCAGCAGCCTTGGCCGCCTGGTCTGCAACAGCTTGCGCACCACTGCCAGCAACGAGTACATGTACATCGCCACCGATTTTCTGGGCGGCCGCAACGGTATTAAGCGTAGCACCCTTGAGCTGGGCATTATCATGTTCGGCAATTACCAGAATTGTCATTTAGATCACCTTCGCTTCGTTCTTGAGTTTCTCTACCAACGTTGCCACATCGGGCACAACAATGCCTGCCGAACGTGCAGGTGGCTCTGCAACCTTAAGTGTTTTAAGGCGAGGTGTAACATCAACGCCGAGGTCTTCAGGCGTGAACACGTCGAGCTGCTTTTTCTTTGCCTTCATGATGTTGGGCAAAGTGACATAGCGAGGCTCGTTCAGTCGCAAGTCGGTTGTAATGATCGCGGGCAATTTGAGCGACAGGGTTTCGAGGCCACCGTCAATTTCACGCGTTACGGTTGCGGTATCGCCGGACACTTCGACTTTGCTGGCAAATGTAGCCTGCGACCACCCCAGCAATGCAGCTAGCATTTGCCCGGTTTGGTTGGCGTCATCATCGATAGCCTGTTTGCCGAGAATGACCAGCTGAGGCTGCTCTTTATCAACAATCGCTTTCAAAAGCTTTGCCACAGCCAGCGGCTGCAGCTCGACATCAGTTTGAATCAGCGCAGCACGGTCTGCCCCAATGGCCATGGCCGTACGCAGGGTTTCCTGGCTTTGAGCCACGCCGCACGACACGGCAATCACTTCGGTAGCAACACCTTTTTCTTTCAAACGTGTTGCTTCTTCAACGGCAATTTCGTCGAATGGGTTCATCGACATTTTGACATTGGCGATGTCTACGCCAGTCTGATCAGACTTAACGCGCACTTTGACGTTGTAATCAACAACGCGCTTGACAGGTACCAAGACCTTCATTGAGTTTCCTCCAGGGGGGATATATAAAACAAGCTAAAAAAACAAAACCTTTCGATTTTACACTGCGGCCAGAGCCCTTATATGGGCCACCGCGCTGCGACCAAGCGCTGACAAGTTGTAGCCGCCTTCCAGGAAGCTGACCAGGCGCCCTGAGGCCGTTTTTTGTGCCAAGGCGACGATCTGGTCGGTGATCCATGCAAAATCCGCTTCGACGAGACCTAATTGCCCCATACCGTCTTCACGGTGGCCATCAAACCCAGCGGAGATAAAAACGAACTCAGGCTGGAAATCGTAAAGACGTGGCATCCAGATGTCGCTGACAACCATGCGCAAATCAGGGCCACGCGTGTAAGCATCGACCGGTATGTTTACCATGTTTTCGGCTGACGGGTCTTGATACGACCAGGGAAAAAGTGTTTGCTGGAAGAAACTGCACATGAGTACGCGCGGGTCACCGGCGAAAATATCTTCAGTGCCATTGCCGTGATGAACATCGAAGTCAATAATGGCCACACGCTGCAGATTGTACTTTTCAAGCGCATAAGCGGCTGCAATGGCTACGTTGTTGAAAAAGCAAAAACCCATTGCCTGCGCGGGCCCCGCATGGTGGCCTGGTGGGCGCACGGCGCAGAACGCATTGGTATGCACCCCGGCCATGATGGCGTCAACGGCGGTAAGCCCCGCTCCTGCGGCGCCCAAGGCCGCTTCTAGGGTATGCGGCCCCATAAGCGTATCGGCGTCAATGGCAAAGTGGTTTTCTGACGGTGCATGGCTGCGCAGATAATCAATGTGCGCAGCCGTATGCACGCGAAGAAGATCAGCATCTGTCGCGGCACGGGCCTGTGCTTCATCAAGAAAGCTCATAATGCCACTTGCAACAAGTTGATCGTTAATTGCGTCCAGGCGACCAGGGCATTCGGGGTGCCAGTCGCCCATGTCATGCAATCGGCATGAGGGATGGGTAATATAGAGAGTCTCCATAAGGGAAGATTATGTTCACACATGTGCAGTTAGTGCAAGCAGTGTTTCTCTCCATGCTGCTCGGTGGCTGTGCCGCCAACCAGTCGCAGGTGGTGCAAAACAGCCAGCCAGCGCAGGCAACGGCGAACAAAACAAGCACCGTTGCCGCAAGCGCCGCCACCGCGCGGGCCAGCGCTCTTGCTCCACAAGCAGTACTCGAAACCGTTGCAGAGCCCGCCTCTATTGCTGCCGGCATTTCGATCGCTGACGCCAGCCCCTTGCACAACCTCGACGGATCACTGTCGCCCAACCTGCAAGCCTATGCGCTTGAAGTGTCCCGTGTGCGCAATGTGCCGCTTGAACATGTTGAAGCACTGTTGAAAGAGGCACAGTACAACGCTACGGCAGCACGCCTGATGAAACCCACAGGCAAGCGCATCCGCCGCAGCTGGACCACTTATAAAAATCGGTTTGTAGAACCGGTGCGAATTAACGCAGGGCAGACATTCTGGACCGAAAACCAGGCATTTCTGGACGCAACCGCCAAACAGTATGGCGTACCGGCCTCAATAATCGTGGCCATTATCGGCGTCGAAACCATTTACGGCCGAATCACGGGTGACTTCCGGGTTCTCGATGCGCTCGCAACGCTGGGCTTTCGGTACCCCGACAGTACCCGCCCCGAGCGTAGCGAACTGTTTCGTAACCAGTTGGCCGATTTAATCCAGCTCGACCAAGAACAAATACTTGACGCACGGGCTGCAACTGGCTCATTCGCGGGTGCCATGGGCCTGCCTCAGTTCATGCCCGGCAGCCTCATGCGCTATGCTGCAGACGGTGACAATAACGGCCACATTGACCTGCTTAACAGCAAGAAAGATGCGATCGCCTCAGTGGCACGCTTTTTACGCCTGCATGGCTGGCAACCCGGCCTGCCAGTTTTTGCGCCGGCCACGCTGCCAGCCAATGCTGGTCAACTGGTTACGGGAGGCCTAAACCCCACACTCAGCTGGGCACAATTGGTGCAAGAAGGTGCGCAAATTCTGCCGGCAAACGCCAGCGCAGCCCAAAACAGCTGGACTCAGCATAAATTAGGGGTTGTTGACTTGGCAGATGAATCACAAAACCGGGTTGAATACCGGCTGGGCACGCCCAATTTTTTCGCCATCACGCACTATAACCGTAGCTACTTTTACGCAACGGCCGTTGCCGACCTAGCCAAATCGCTGGCAGATCGCATGGGATACGGGTGGCCTTAACCCCCTTATAGACGACGCAATAAAGCCCGGTCATTTTGGCTTATGAATGGCTGGGCTGTGCGCCCCGACAGATATAGACTAGGCGGGCTTGTTCTTGCAGGCCCTGCCCGACTCACCGAACCAGACAACACCCAGTGCAATAGCCCCAAGCGCCTACCTGCGCATCGGGACGTAGACTAAAGCGTTAGCTACGCGTTAAACACACCCGTAGACAAATAGCGATCGCCCCGGTCGCAAACAATAAAAACAATAGTGGCGTTTTCAACTCGCTGTGCAACACGTAGTGCAGCGATCAATGCACCCGCTGACGAAATGCCGGCAAATATGCCCTCTTCTGAAGCCAGCCGACGCGCCATTTCTTCGGCCTGTGCCTGTGAGACCAGTTCGAACTCGTCTACCCGCTCAGCGTGATAAATAGAGGGCTGATAAGCCTCGGGCCATTTGCGTATGCCAGCGATTTGCGAACCTTCTTCTGGCTGTGCACCCACAACACGAATATTACTATTTTTGCCATGCAGAAAGCTGCTTACACCCATAATCGTGCCTGTGGTGCCCATTGCACTTACAAAGTGGGTGATCTGCCCATCTGTTTGCTGCCAGATTTCTGGCCCCGTGGTTTCAATGTGCGCACGTGGGTTGTCTTCGTTGGCAAACTGATCGAGTACCTTACCCTTGCCTTCCGCCTGCATGGAAAGGGCCAGATCGCGGGCGTACTCCATGCCACCTTTGCTGGCGGGTGTGAGGATGAGGTCAGCCCCATAAGCCGTCATGGCCGCACGCCGTTCAACCGTTAGGTTGTCAGGCATGATTAACACCATTTTGTAACCACGCACTGCTGCGACCATGGCCAGGGCAATGCCTGTATTGCCGCTAGTGGCCTCAATGAGTGTGTCGCCGGGCTTGATATCGCCTCTGGCTTCTGCCTGGCGAATCATGGAGTACGCAGCCCGGTCTTTGACGGAGCCTGCCGGATTATTGCCCTCGAGCTTGGCAAGAATGACATTGCCTCGGGCGGCGCCAGCCTCGCCCGGTATGCGTTGCAACCTTACAAGCGGGGTAGAGCCAATAGTGTCTTCAACTGTGAGGTATTTTTTCATGCTCAAAATGATACACCCAAGCACAGCAAGTGAACATCCTCCCTTCCCTCAGCCGTTGCCTGCGTGGAGCGATCTAAGTGGACCACCCCGTGTAAATTGTTCCCTGGAGTTCTGTCATATTTTTGGGCCCCTCGGGCCTCGTCGCTAACCAGGCCGCCACAGTTGCAGCGTCAGATTCTGTCGCATGATTGATGACTTCGTTTTTTTCTGCTGTGCCTGAAACTCACCAGCCCGTCCCCAGCTACCAGGGCGTTTGACAGGCTGGTGCGATATCAACTACTTGCGTTTCTTTGCGTGGTCCGCGACATCGGCAGGCTCGGGCACTACAAAATAACGTCGGCCCACAGTAAGCCCTGCGTCTTGCAACCTGCTGGCTTTGCTGGGGCCTATGCCTTTGACGCGGTCTGACAAATCTTCGAATGACTCAAATGGGCCAGCACGGCGCCGTTCGTCAATAATTATTTGTGCAGTACGGGGGCCGATACCTCGCACCGAAACAAGTTGGCTCTGGGTGGCCACATTAACGTCAACGGCAACCGCCGACGCATGGCCAGAAGCACCTGCAAGCATGCCCAGCGCCATACGTGCGACAAGACGGTGCGGTAGGCTTCGACGGGAGCGTCGGCGGGCGCCTGAGGCGTTTGAAACCCCTGGAGTACGTGAAGTTCTTGATATCCTCGAAGCCCTTGACGCCACTGACGCCACTGACGCCACTGACGCAGTTGATGCAGTTGATGCAGTTGATGCAGTTGATGCAGTAGGTGCAGCAGATGCAGCAGAGGCAGTAGGTGCAGCAGATGCAGCAGAGGCAGTAGATGCAGTAGATGCAGTAGGTGCAGCAGATACAGTAGATGCAGCAGAGGCAGTAGATGCTGCTGACGCTGTTGGTGCGTGTGATGCCAGTGAGGCTCTTGAAGCGCCTGAGGAGGCGGGAGTTGTCAGAGGATCGACGGCGCCGACGAGTGGGCGCGCGACCGTAGACTGAGTAAACGGGTTCATAAAGGTCTCCGCAGCAGTTGACTCAAAACACGGGCTTGCCCGTGGCCAACAACTGCGGCACCTGTGCCGGCATTATTGCCCGGGCTCACCCAGAGCCATCATCGCTCGGCTGTACCCGAAACAATACCCGGGGCGCATAGTTTCATCCATGCGCAAATGAACCACTTTGGATGCCTCCATGTACCAAGAGCTTCTGAATGGCTTTAAATGCGCCCAAGCTTCAGCGGCCATTGACCGAGTTTAAATACGTCCGAGCGTCAACAGCTTCTGCACATATTCTGTGACGCCAGACTGCACGTCGCGAAAAGGTTTGTCGTACCCCGCATCACGCAACTGGGTCAGGTCAGCCTGCGTATGACTTTGATAACGGCCTTTCAGGTCATCTGGAAAGGGTATGTAGCGAATTAGTTGCTGGTTAACTAGTTCTTTTAACGACAGACTGGGCAAGTGGTGCTGACTGCGCAGCGCATTGACCACGGAACTGGCCACATCGTTAAATGGCTGCGCACGACCGGTGCCGCAGTTGAAAACGCCTGACTTTTCAGAGTGATCCAGAAAATGCAGATTAACGTTGACCACATCGTCCACATAAATGAAGTCACGCATCTGGCCACCATTGTCGTAACCATCCCAACCGCCAAACAACCTTACGTGGCCTTCGGCCTGAAACTGGTTCATGTTATGGAAGGCAACCGAGGCCATGCGGCCCTTGTGCTGCTCTTGCGGCCCATATACATTGAAATACCGCAGACCCACAACCGGTGCGCGCAGCTGATCAAGATGGCGACGCATGACCTGATCAAATAAAAACTTGGAATACCCATATACGTTTAACGGCGACTCGTAGAGCGGGTCTTCGACATACACGGGGCCGGCACCATAAACCGCCGCAGACGAAGCGTAGATAAATGGGGCTTTAATTTCCTGGCAATACCTGAACAACTCGAGCGTTACCCGATAGTTGTTGTCCATCATGTAGTGCCCATTGCGCTCAGTGGTGTCGGAACATGCACCCTGGTGAAACACCGCCTCGATCCGGCCCAGCTGGCTTTTGGCCACGCGCTGGCGGAATTCGTCTTTATGCATGTAGTCGGCAATTGTGCCGTCTACCAGGTTAATGAATTTGTCGCCCTCGGTGAGGTCGTCAACAACAAGAATATCAGAGAAGCCGCGCTGATTAAGGCCCCTGACCAGGTTGCTGCCAATAAAACCCGCTCCGCCCGTTACGATAATCATGTGGTTTCTCCTGCCAATTCTGCAGCCGTTACCGTAGAGGTGCCCAGCTTGCCGACAACAATGCCGCCAGCGCGGTTGGCCCAACCCATCGCGTCAAACCACTCAAGGCCTGCAGCACGCATGACAGCCAATGTCGCCAAAACGGTATCGCCGGCCCCGGACACATCAAACACTTCGTGCGCGTGAGCATCGACATGCTCGCGACCTACGCCAGAAAACAGCGTCATGCCCTGCTCTGAACGCGTTACCAGCAAGGCCTCGAGATCCAGATCTGCCCGCAAAGCCTGCGCACGCTGTTCAAGGTCGTGTTCATCGCGCCAACGGCCCACTGCCTCCTGCATTTCGATTCGATTGGGCGTGATCAGGGTTGCTCCCCGATAACGCCGGTACGAGGCGCCTTTAGGGTCTACCAGCACCGGGACTCCCGCTTCACGCGCGGCCGCTATCAATGACTCGACATTTGCTAGCGCGCCTTTGGCGTAGTCGGACAATACCAGCATATCGTGATCGGCCATAAGCTGCCTGGCCTGAACGTCGAGCTTGGTAAGGCAAGACTCGCTGGGCCCCTCTTCGAAGTCTAGTCGCAGCAACTGTTGTTGACGCCCCAGAACACGCATCTTGAGCGTAGTGGGGGTATCTTCGTCAGCCACCAAACACGAGTTTATGCCAGATTCGCGCGCCAGGTCGCGGACCCGGGCACCCGCCTCATCGGCACCGATCACACCCAGCAGACTGGCCTGTGCGCCCAACGCCACGATATTGCGAGCTACGTTGGCTGCACCGCCAAGGCGATCCTCGCGACGCATTACTTTAACAATAGGCACGGGCGCTTCGGGCGATATACGCTCGACCTCACCAAACCAATAACGGTCGAGCATAATGTCACCCGCCACCAGTATTTTGACGCGGCTTACTGCCTCCGCCGGATATGGCATCATTTAATTTCCTCCAGCCTGCGGGGTTCGTAGGTTTCCCAGGAATTGCAGCCTGGGCATTGCCAGTAAAAATGTCGTGCCTCGAACCCGCAAACACGGCACGCATAGCGGTCAAGCCGCTGGGTATGTTTATGAATCAGCGATCGGAGCAGGCTAAGGTCGGCCCCCAAGGCCAGTTCAGCAGGCGGCAAGATGGCAAGAGCCTGAGTCTGGCCTTCTACGAGGGCGTGTAAGCCCTCTGGATGCTGCCCCCCCTGGAGAGCCTCAGGCTGGGCTTCATAGTGGCCGTCTGCTTGAGACTCAGATGCCTTGACTGGTGTTTTCTCATCGTTTTTGCGTGAGGCCAGTTCTGTTTCAAGCACACGATCAAGACCAAGCAAAGTAGGATGGGCCCGCAAGGACTCGCGGGCAAATACCCAGGCCTGTTGCAAGCCCTGCTGCGCACGCAATTCACGAAACACAACATTGAAGGTGTCAAGCGCCGGATAGCGGGCATAGTGCGCCCTGAGCACATTCAGCCCCTCAACCTCTTGCCCCAGGCTCCGGAAGCTTTCGAGCAGGTCTGACACCACCAGGCTGGCGTAATCAGGAGCAATCGTGAGCACTGACGCCAGATGCGCCCGCTCACCTTCCGGGTTGTTGCTCAGCCGGGCCAGGTTTGCCCGCAAAATGGCGATACGCGCCTCAGACGCCTGCCCTTCCGGCTGGCCGCGCAGCGCAACGGCAGCTTGATCGGCTGCGTCGAGTGCCTGGTCGGCAGCAGTGAGGTCGGGCGGATTCGCGCTTAGTGCTGCTTCGGCTTGCTCGCATTGATAATGCGCCAATTGCGGAACGGGCTCATCAACCATGGAGCGCAAGCGGTTTACCGCTTCAATGGCACGTGGCCAATCATGTTCAGACTCATAAATACGTATGAGCGCGCGCACCGCTGGTATGGCAAAACGGGTACCAAGCACTTGCTCAAACGTCTGTTCGGCGCGATCGAGCATGCCTGCCTTGAGAAAATCTTGTGCCAGCTCGTGCAACGCGCTTTCACGATCGGCCTGCGGCAGATCGGCACGTGAGACCAGACTTTGATGCACCCGTATTGCACGTTCCATTTCGCCTCGACGACGAAACAGGCTGCCCAGTGCAAAGTGCAACTCGGTGGTCTCGGGATCGAGCTTTGCCACCTCGACAAATGCGTCAATGGCCCTGTCTGGCTCTTCATTGAGAAGAAAGTTGAGACCTTTGAAGTAAGAGTTGGGCAATGTGCGTGTTTCGGATAGCATCTGGCGCACATCTACACGCGCTGCAATCCAGCCTGCTGCAAATACGACAGGCACAAAAATAAGCCACCACGGTTCAAAATCCACGACGAATAACCTTTATGGACATTAAAGCGGGGCCATGGGTGTGACGGTTTCTGGCACAACGGCGGCTGTAGAAGGGACTGGGCGGCCAAGCTGCGCTTCAAGACGGGCCACATCGCGGCGAAGCCGCGCTAGTTCGCGCCGTTTACGCATAACTGAAGGAAGGGCAATCAGAAGGCCAAGCACAATGCCAAGCACAAACACAACCAACATCACGACGATAAGAGGCACGTCGGTTATCGTGTAACCCGCAAAAAAGTTTACATCGACGGGCCCGGTGTTTTTGAGCGCAAACATCAATACAAGCACAAACACCACAAGCCGAAGCAGCCAAACCAGGTAACGCATAACAAGCACTCCAATTATTCGGGATTGAGGTAATTGTAAGGGGAATCGGTATCCTTGCCTGTTGAGTACAAAAGAAAACAGGCCTGCGGGTAACCGAGGCCTGTTCTTTTGACTGAGTTGCTGGAGACAACGTCGCGAATAAGCGATCAGCCGTGCATAACGTGCGAATCAAGCTGCCCCGGAAACGAGGATGTTTCCTGGGCAGTCCTGGTTTCTTCGTCGTAGGCCGAATCGACGCGCTCGCGCAACTCTTTGCCGGGTTTAAAGTGAGGCACCTGTTTACCAGGCACCATCACTTGTTCACCCGACTTCGGATTACGCCCGATACGCGGCTGGCGCTCTGACAGTGAAAAACTGCCAAACCCCCTGATCTCGATGCGCTGACCACTGGCGAGAGCCTCGCTCATGGCATCGAGCATCGTTTTGACCGCG
Source organism: Pusillimonas sp. ANT_WB101 (assembly GCF_008369125.1). NCBI lineage: Bacteria > Pseudomonadati > Pseudomonadota > Betaproteobacteria > Burkholderiales > Alcaligenaceae > Pusillimonas > Pusillimonas sp. ANT_WB101. The sequence goes on from NZ_VOAY01000001.1 coordinate 1,889,783, forward strand.
TAGTCTGTGTCGCGCGCGGCAAGCTGCGGATAGCGGCTGGCCAGGAGCGCGATAAGCTCCGATTTGGTCACGCCGATTAACCGTCGTCGCGTTGCTGGTCAAGCTTGGCTTTAAGCAGGGCCCCAAGATTAGTGGTGCCCGACGAAGCGCTTGCATCAGACATACGCTGGATGGAGTCAGCTGTTTCAGCGTTATCGCGTGCCTTGATCGACAACTGTATCGAACGCGTTTTGCGGTCGACGTTGATGATCATGGCTTCGACGTTATCACCGACATTGATGGCGGTGGTGGCATCTTCTACACGGCCGGCCGAGATTTCGGAAGCACGGAGATAGCCTTCGACATCAAGCGATAATGTAACGACGGCACCCTTGGCTTCAACCGACTTGACCACGCCAGGAACAACAGCGCCCTTCTCGTAGGTTGCAACGAAGTTGTTGAAAGGATCGCCTTCAAGCTGTTTAATACCCAGCGAGATGCGCTCTTTGTCAGTGTCGATACCCAGAACGACGGCGTCGATTTCGTCGCCCTTCTTGAAGTTGCGAACAGCCTCTTCACCGGTGTCAGCCCAGGACAGATCGGACAGATGAACCAGACCATCAATGCCACCAGGCAGACCCACGAACACACCAAAGTCAGTGATTGACTTGATGGCACCGTGCACCTTGTCGCCACGTTTGAAGTTCATGGAGAACTCTTCCCATGGGTTTTGACGGCACTGCTTCATGCCCAGCGAGATGCGACGACGATCTTCGTCGATTTCGAGAACCATGACTTCGACTTCTTCACCCAAGGTAACTACCTTGCGTGGGTCGACGTTTTTGTTGGTCCAGTCCATTTCGGAGACGTGAACCAGACCTTCGATGCCGGCCTCGACCTCAACAAACGCACCGTAGTCAGTAAGGTTGGTAACCTTGCCGAACAGGCGGGTGCCTTGTGGGTAACGGCGAGCAAGGCCGATCCATGGATCTTCGCCAAGCTGCTTGACGCCAAGCGACACGCGGCATTTTTCTTGGTCGAACTTGAGAACCTTGGCTTCGACTTCTTGGCCCACCTGCAGGACCTCGGAAGGATGACGCACGCGACGCCATGCCATGTCGGTGATATGCAGCAAGCCATCGATACCGCCCAGGTCGACAAACGCGCCGTAGTCGGTGATGTTTTTGACGATACCCTTGACCACAGCACCTTCGTGCAGGGTTTCGAGCAGCTTTTCACGCTCTTCGCCCATGCTGGCTTCGAGCACAGCACGACGCGACAGCACAACGTTGTTGCGCTTGCGGTCAAGCTTGATAACCTTGAATTCTACGGTTTTACCTTCGTACGGCGTCGTGTCTTTGACTGGACGCAGATCGACCAGCGAGCCGGGCAAGAATGCGCGGATGCCGTTGGTCATGACCGTGAGGCCGCCCTTTACTTTGCCGGTGATGGTGCCGGTGACCAGTTCGCCAGACTCGAGCGCCTGCTCGAGCGACAGCCATGCGGAAAGACGCTTGGCGCGGTCACGTGACAGAATGGTGTCGCCGTAGCCGTTTTCGAGCGAGTCAATTGCTACCGATACAAAGTCGCCGTCTTGAACTTCGAGTTCGCCCTGATCGTTCAGGAACTCTTCAATAGGGATCAGTGCCTCAGACTTCAGGCCAGCGTTGACAACAACAAAGTTGTGATCAATGCGTACGACTTCAGCAGAAATGACCTCGCCAGACTTCATGTCTTGGCTTTTGATGCTTTCGGCAAACAGGTCGGCAAAGCTTTCGCCGCCAGTGGCGACAGGGGTTGCAGTAGTGGACATTAATTAATCCATTGGCCAGGATGGCCATTAAATAACGCACCAGGGTCGATGAACCGCCCCAGTGGAGTGAGAAAAATTTTCCCGAACATAGCGCAAGCTATGCTTTAGGGAAACCCAAGCCCGACCATAGGTCGAGTACTTGCTGTACGGTTTCGTCTATGGTTAACGTAGACGAATCAACCGTTATGGCATCAGCCGCCGCAACCAGCGGAGCATTAGCCCGAGTGCGGTCTCGCTCATCGCGAGAACGCATGTCTTTTAGCAAGTCTGCTAGATTAGCAGAAAAGCCCTTTACCTTCAACTGCTTACAGCGCCTTTCGGCACGTGCGGCTACGTCTGCCACCAAAAAAACCTTTAGCGGAGCATCAGGAAAAACAACAGTGCCCATATCACGCCCATCGGCAACCAGGCCGGGAGCGGTTCGAAATGCGCGCTGGCGCTCAAGCAGAGCCTGTCTTACAGCAGGATAAGCTGCAATGCGGGAGGCAAGATTGCCCACATCTTCAAGGCGAATTTCAGCAGCAACATCGTTGCCGTTCAGCCACACTTGATCGCCATCAAACCTGACATCCAGCGCCTGAGCGATGTCTGCCACGGCATTTTCATCGGCCGCATCGGCATCCTGCTGCAGCAACGCCAGCGCGGTTAGCCGATAGAGCGCACCACTGTCGAGTACTGACCACCCCAGCGCCTGCGCCACGCGATGCGCAATCGTACCTTTGCCCGACGCAGTGGGACCATCTATAGCGATAACCGGAATGGTCAATGTAGAGAAGCTCATGCGCGAACCAGCTGATTAAAAATTGAAAAATAGGCCGGAAACGTTTTACTGACGCAGTCGGGATCTTCGATGGTAACGGCGACCGGACTAAAAGCGGCCAGCGAAAAACACATAGCCATCCGGTGGTCATCGTAGGTACTAATCGATGCCGGTCGCCAGTCTGCTGACCGCACAGGATGCACCGTAAGCCAGTCAGGGCCCGATTCTACGCGCGCACCAAGCTTTTCAAGTTCGGTATGCATGGCGTGAATACGGTCGGTCTCTTTGACGCGCCAGCTGCCTATATTTCGCAATGTGCAGGGCCCATCCGCAAACATGGCCATGGCCGCCGCAGTCATGGCAGCATCAGGGATAAGATTAAAGTCGCGGTCAAAAGCCTTGAGCCGCTGGCCCTGCGCGACGCGAGGGCCGCTGACTTCTATGCTTGTCGGTGTGCGCACGACGACTGCACCCATGTCTTGCACCACGTCGGCAAAGGCGATATCGCCCTGCATGCTGTCTGTGCCAACGCCATCGATAAACACGGGCCCACCACCCAAAGCCCCCAACGCCATAAAGTAAGACGCCGTCGAGGCATCACCCTCTATGGCAACACGACCGGGCGAACAATAGCGGGCCCCGGCCGGTATGAAAAAGCTCTGCCAACCATCACGTTCAACGCACACCCCAAAGTGCTCCATCAACTCGAGTGTAATGAGGATATACGGCTTTGATATGAGCTCACCGTCTACCTCAATGCGCACCCCTGAAGAGGAAGACGCCGCACATAGTGGCGCGGCCATGAGCAGCGCCGTAAGAAACTGGCTGGACACCGACGCTTTTATTTTGACCGTACGGTTCGCCTGAATGACTCCGCGACCTATGCGAAGTGGCGGGTAGCCCTGTTCGCCCAAATAGTGAATTTCGGCACCAAGCGTTTTAAGCGCATCGACCAGGTCACCTATTGGCCGCTCATGCATGCGCGGTACGCCTGAAAGCTGATATTGCCCGCCCATGACGGCAAGCGCTGCGGTCAGAGGCCGAAAGGCCGTGCCGGCGTTGCCCAGGAACAAACTGGCTTCCGTTACAGGGAAGGGATAGCCTCCGTGCACACGCAAATGGCCTGGCTGCGTTTCGTCGATATCGACCCCTAGCTGGCGCAGTGCCGCAATCATGACATGTGTGTCATCAGAGTCGAGCATGCCTTCCAGATCTGTCTGCCCATCGGCCAAGGCCGCGAGCAGCAAGGCCCTATTTGAAATGCTCTTGGAACCCGGCAGGCGCAAACGCCCCGCCGCCGACGTAACACGCGACAAATCCAGCGTTGATCCTGACCTCATGACAACCCGCTCCTGCTAGCCCATAAGCGACGCGCAAGCGCCGCACGTTCGAGAAAATCTTGCAATACCTGGCCGTCTCCGGCAATCAAGGCCTGCTCGGCCTGCGCTACGGCCTGCTTCACCTGCTGCAGTTCCTGCAGCACAGCATCACGATTACTGAGAAATATATCGCGCCACACCTCGGGCGAGCCTGCAGCAATGCGCGTAAAGTCGCGAAAGCCGCTGCCTGCCAAGGCCATACGCACAGTGGAATCATGTGCTGAGGCGACCTGCCACATATAGGCGGCAGAAAGAAAATGCGGCAGATGGCTGACCGAGGCCATAACGGTATCGTGGGCAGCAGGCTCCATCGTCAGCACCCGGGCACCGCAGGCTTCCCAGAGCCGCCTGATACACATTACGTCTGCCACTGCGTTTTCAGACAGTGGCGTCAGAATAATATTGCGGCCACGATAAAGATCAGCTGAAGCCGCCTCGGGCCCGGTCTGCTCGGCTCCTGCGATAGGATGGCCGGGTACAAACTGCCCAATACGCTCGCCCAGAGCCTGTCGCGCCGTGGCCACGACATCTGCCTTGGTGCTGCACGCGTCGGTTACCAGGGTTTGGGCGCGCAACAACGGCCTGAGCGCAGACAACACCCTACCCACTACCCCGATAGGCGTGGCAATAAGAATAATATCGGCCTGCTCTGCGGCCTCCTCAAGCGTGACGACCTCGTCAATAAGCCCCAACTGGCACGCCAGCTTCAGCGAGGCTGCATTTCGCCCCACGCCAAGCACGCGGCCTGTGGCGCTCGCTTGCCTCAGCGCTGCAGCAAACGAACCTCCAATCAAGCCGACGCCGACGATCGCGAGCACAGGCTGTGTCGAGCGATCGACATTTACCGGCATCATGTCTGCCCGCGCACTGCCTCGAGCGCCTCAATAAATCGGGAGTTTTCATGCGGCAGGCCTATGGTGACACGCAGCCATTCGGGCAAGCCGTCTCCAGCCACTGGGCGCACGATTACTCCGCGCTTCAGAAGCTCAAGATTGACGCGCGCGGCGTCGCCCACGTGCACCAGTAAAAAATTGCCATAGCTGGGCACAAACTTGAGCCCCATGCGATCAAACGCCTCGACAAGCTGCTGCTTGCCGGACTTATTGACAGCATAAGACTGCTGTAGAAAGTCGTCGTCTTGCAGTGCTGCAATGGCGGCAGCCTGAGCCAGGGTATTCACGTTAAATGGCTGGCGTACACGGTTTAGCAAATCGGTCAGGCCAGGCTGAGCCAGCGCATAGCCTACACGCAGGCCAGCCAGGCCATAGGCCTTGGAGAACGTACGCGACACGATCAGGTTAGGAAACCGCTCGACCCAGCGCGCGCTGTCAAAACGCAGCTCAGGCTCAAGGTACTCGTTGTAAGCCTCATCAAGCATGACGGTGACGCCAAGGCCGTGCTGTGCATATACCCGTTCTAAAAACGCCTCGACCTGAGCGGCAGGCAAAAACGTGCCCGTGGGGTTGTTTGGGTTGGCGATAAAAAGCAGTCGGGTGTCATCGCTAATGGCGTCAAACATGGCATCGAGATCGTGCCCGTACTCATGCGCCGGTACGACAATATGACGCGCACCGCGCGCCTGAGTTGCCAGCCGATAAACCGTAAATGCATACTGAGAATATACGGCCGAAACACCCGGTGACAGCAAGGCCAGCGATGCGATTTCAAGCAAATCGTTGGAGCCGTTACCAAGCGTGACCCAATCGGCAGGCACACCATAGCGACGCGACAGCACCGCTTTGAGCTCAAAGCCATTGGGATCCGGGTAACGCCCCAACGATGCGGCGGCTGCCAGCATGGCCTGACGTGCCGACTCTGGCATGCCAAGCGGGTTTTCGTTAGAAGCCAACTTGACGATGCTCGCGGGGTCAATATTGAACTCGCGAGCCAGCTCATCGATGGGTTTGCCAGCCTGGTAAGGCGCGATATGCGTTACGTAGTCTGGCGCTGTCGTGATGGCGCTATGGGTGTTGCTCATGGAAAATTCCTATTGTCGGGGGTAAGACCCCAGCACCTTGAAGAAAGCAACCTGCTGCTTCAGTTCGGCCAGGGCCTGAGCCACGGCGGGCTCGTCGCGATGACCGAGCAAGTCAACATAGAAATAATATTCCCATTGCCCTGTACGTGCCGGTCTGGACTCAAGCCGCGTCATAGAAACGCCGTTAGTCGCCAGAGGCGACAGCATTTCATAGACGGCACCTGAGCGATTAGGCACAGCAAGAATAATGCTGGTTTTATCATTGCCGGTAGGAAGGGTTTCTATCGCCCCGACAGACAGAAATCGCGTGCGGTTCTGCGGATCATCCTGAATGCCTGCATGTACGATTTGCAGATCCCAGGCATGTGCGGCGGTTTCACCGGCGATAGCCGCTACGGTTGGATCGAGCGACGCGATGCGAGCCGCTTCGCCGTTGCTGGAAGCGGCGTCACGCGCCAGGTCAGGCCGATGCTGGGTCAGCCATGCCTGACATTGCGCCAGCGCCTGAGGGTGGGCCATGACGCGGGTAATGCCATCAAGCGTACCCGACTTGGTCATCAGGTTGTGATGTATTTTGATGGAGCGCTCGCCTAGCACCTTAAGAGGCGAGTTCAGCAACAAGTCGAGCGTGCGGTTGATGGCGCCTTCTGTGGAATTTTCCACAGGCACCATGCCTACGTCGGCCTGGCCTGCTTCAACGGCACGAAACACTTCGTCAAAGGAGTCACAGCGCAAACGTGTAACGGCGTGCCCAAAATGCTCGAGCGCGGCCTGCTCTGAAAACGACCCCTGCGGACCCAGAAAAGCCACAGTGAGTGCACTTTCAAGGCCCCTACAGGTAGAAATAATTTGCGTCCATACCGCGTCGACGGCCTCTTGCGTGACTGGCCCCTGGTTAAGCGTCTGGAGGCGCCGGATGACCATGGCCTCACGTTCGGGCTTCAAAATAGGGCCATCAACATCAAACTCTTCTTTGACTTTACCAACCTCGAGCGCCGTCTGTGCGCGCTGGTTAAAGAGTTGAAGTATCTGTTGGTCTAGTGAGTCAATGCGATCACGCAATGGCTTTAGCTTGTCTTGTAAAGAATTACCCATGTCGACGTTGGAAACCCTGCATGAATGAAATAAGTGCCTGCACCGCATCGAGCGGCACGGCGTTATAAATGGAGGCGCGCATGCCGCCGACGCTTTTATGGCCCTTGAGCTGCAAAAGACCCGCAGCGTCCGCCTGCGTCAGAAACTCGCCATTAAGCGACTCGTCTTGCAGGAAAAACGGCACATTCATACGGGAGCGGGAACCAGGATGAACGCGCGTAAGAAAAAAGCCCGAATCGTCAAGATAGGAATAGAGGGCCTGAGCCTTGGCCATATTGGCTTGCTCGATGGCAGCCAGGCCGCCCTGACGCTTGAGCCACTTGAACACCAGGCCCGCAATATAAATGGCATACGTGGGCGGGGTGTTGAACATGGATCCTGCCTCGGCCACGTTGGCGTAGTCAAACGCTGACGGGCAGATCGACAATGCATGGCCGATAAGGTCTTTGCGGATGATAACGACGGTGACGCCAGCCGGCCCTGCGTTTTTCTGGGCGCCGGCATACACCATGCCAACATGTGAAAAATCTATGGGCCGAGAAAGAAAATGCGACGAGGCGTCTACAACCAAGGGGACGCCTGGCGCGCCGAGGTTAGCAAGATCAGGCCAACTGGCACACTCGAGGCCGCCTATGGTCTCATTGCTGCAAATATGCAAATAGGCGGCATCGGCACGCACCTTCCAGGTTTCGGCAGGCGGATACCATGTCCAGGGCCCCTGCTTCGAGCCGTTGATAACGGTTTCTTCGCCGCTGCTGCCCGCAACGGCTATGTCGCCGTAGCGTTGCGCTTCTTTGTACGACTTATTTGACCAAATGCCTGTAAGCACGTAGTCAGCCTTGCCTGCACCGCCCCGGCCAATGAGGTTGAGTGGAACGATGGCGTTTTCTGCCGTCGCGCCCCCCTGCATGAAAAGAATTTCAAAGTTGTCAGGAATAGCCAACAACTCGCGCAGATCAGCAACAGCCTCGTCACGTATCTGTGTGAACTGTTTACCGCGATGGCTCATTTCCATGACCGACATGCCGCAGCCATGCCAGTCGATAAGCTCTGCTGCGGCTTGTTCCAGCACCTCAAAGGGAAGCGCCGACGGCCCCGCTGAAAAATTCCAGGGCCGCATTATGCGCCTTCCTTGTCGTCAGGGTTGTTGGTCGGTGCATCTTTGCTGTCGTCGGCTTCAGGATCGACTTGCGGTGCTTCAGAATCGACGTGTGGTGCTTCAGGTTTGCCTGGCACAGCATCAATAGCCTCGCCTTCAAGCCCCAGGCCGCCATCACCCTCTTCCAGCATTTCAGTGTCTTCGTCATCAGCATCGCTTTCAACCACGCGCCGGACACCTGACAGCAAACTGTTCTCGTCAACATTAATGAGCGTAACGCCTTGCGTTGCACGGCCCATTTCACGTATTTCGGAGACCCTCGTGCGTACCAGTACACCTGCGGTAGTGATCAACATAATTTCGTCAGAAGGCTGAACCAGCACAGCCCCAACGACTCTGCCATTGCGGGCAGAAGTTTGAATGGCGATCATACCTTTGGTGCCACGGCCATGACGGGTGTACTCGATGATGGGAGTACGCTTGCCAAAGCCGTTTTCGGTGGCCGTCAGCACGGTTTGTGATTCATCGCCCGCAACCAGCATGGCGATTACGGTTTGCCCTTCTTCGAGGGACATACCACGCACACCCCGAGCCGTGCGGCCCATGGGTCGTACGTCGTTTTCGTCGAAACGTACGGCCTTGCCAGCATCGGAGAACAGCATAACGTCATGCTTGCCGTCGCTCAGGTCTGCACCAATGAGGAAGTCGCCTTCGTCCAGGGCCACGGCAATAATGCCAGCCTTGCGTGGGTTGGAGAAGTCAGACAGCGGCGTCTTTTTGACCGTACCGCGCGAAGTGGCCATGAAAACGAAATGATCATCGCTGAACTCTTTAACGGCCAGCACAACGGTGATCTTCTCGCCGTCTTGCAGCGGGAACATATTGACGATGGGCCGCCCACGCGAGTTGCGTGAGCCCTGCGGAACTTCCCATACTTTGAGCCAGTAAACACGGCCGCGATCCGAGAAGCACAACAGAAAATCGTGGGTGTTTGCGATGAACAGCTGATCGACGAAGTCATTTTCTTTCATCGCCGTCGCCTGTTTGCCGCGACCACCGCGCTTCTGGGACCGGTATTCAGACAGAGGCTGGCTTTTTATGTAACCAGTCTGCGACAGCGTTACCACCATATCCATGGGGGTAATGAGATCTTCGGTATCAAGCTCGGTGGCATTTCGCTCGATCTCGGAACGGCGCACGTCTTTGGTATTGATGCCGAAATCGGTTTTGATGGCCGTGAGCTCTTCAGCAATAATTGTGGTGATGCGCTCGGGCCGTGCCAGAATATCAAGCAGATCGGCAATGGTCTCCATAATGTCTTTGTATTCGCCAAAGATCTTGTCCTGCTCAAGCCCCGTCAGGCGCTGCAGGCGCATATTAAGGATTTCCTGAGCCTGCGTATCGCTAAGGCGATACATGCCGTCACCCTGCAAGCCAAAGCTTTCTGGCAGTGCGTCGGGTCGGTAAGCGGCTCGCCCACCGGGCGTATCGCCTTCATCGGCGCGCTGCAGCATTTCACGCACCAGGGAAGAGTCCCAGGAGCGCGACATAAGCTCTTGACGCGCTACCGGCGGCGTGGGCGCCGCCTTGATAATGGCGATAAAGTCATCAATATTCGCCAGCGCTACTGCCAGGCCTTCGAGCACATGGCCACGCTCACGCGCCTTGCGCAGTTGGAACACCGTGCGGCGCGTCACGACCTCTCGACGATGAAACAGAAAATACTCAACCATTTGCTTCAGGTTAAGCAGGCGAGGCTGGCCATCGACCAGCGACACCATGTTCATGCCAAAGGTATCTTGCAGTTGCGTGTTTTTGTACAGATTATTGAGAATAACCTCGGGCACCTCACCGCGTTTGAGCTCAATGACCAGACGCATGCCGTCTTTGTCTGACTCGTCGCGAATATCGGAAATGCCTTCAATGCGCTTCTCATTGACGAGCTCGGCGATTTTCTCTTGCAACGTCTTTTTATTAACCTGATAAGGCAAGGCGTCGACAACAATGGACTGGCGGTGGCCTTTTTCCATGTCTTCAAAGTGGGTTTTGGCACGCATGATGACGCGCCCGCGCCCGGTGCGGTAGCCCTCGCGCACGCCCGACAGCCCATAAATAATGCCGCCAGTGGGAAAATCTGGCGCAGGAATGAACTCGATGAGTTCGTCAATGGTGCACTCTGGATTGCGCAGGCAATACAAACAACCATCAACCACCTCACCCAGATTGTGGGGAGGGATATTGGTAGCCATGCCCACCGCAATGCCTGAGCTGCCGTTAACCAGCAAATTAGGTAACCGAGATGGCAACAAGAGAGGCTCTTGCTCGCTGCCATCATAGTTGGGGCCGAAATCGACGGTTTCTTGATCAAGGTCGGCAATCAGTTCGTGCGCGATCCTGGAAAGACGAATTTCGGTATAGCGCATGGCAGCGGCATTGTCGCCGTCAATGGAACCGAAGTTACCCTGCCCGTCTACCAACATGTACCGCAACGAGAAGTCTTGCGCCATCCGCACGATGGTGTCGTACACCGCAGAGTCACCATGAGGGTGATACTTACCGATGACGTCACCGACGATACGAGCCGACTTCTTATAGGCACGGTTCCAGTCGTTATTAAGTTCGTGCATGGCGAACAACACCCGCCTGTGCACGGGTTTGAGGCCATCCCGTACATCGGGAAGAGCCCGCCCGACGATCACGCTCATGGCGTAATCGAGGTAACTGCGGCGCATTTCCTCTTCCAGCGAGATGGGAAGAGTCTCCTTTGCGAAGGCATCCATAGCGAATCTTGACAGTAAAAAGCGTTATATCTGACCGGGATCGGGCGAATAGGAAATTCTAGCACTTCCCCCCGCCAACACTCGTTCAGGCGATCTGAGCACCCCTCTGGCCCGCCCACAGACATTTCAAACCGCAGCGACGCAGACCAGCCTACGGCCCCAATGCGGGAGGCCAACCTCCCCTGCCCCAATTACTGCAGACCAGTTCCCGCCTCTGTATTACATTTGTATCGGGAGCGGCCTTGTGCGTTATTAGGCGAGCATCCGAACTGTCCGTCCTGCATCGTTATTGCCGCCCACTTTGATAAAGCACTTTAAGATTGGGCAGGGCTGCTACACATGCTAAACACGGTTTTGTTGCCAAAAACCAACGTTATTTGCGACCAGAAGCCCAAAAACGGGCTATCTGGCCCATATGTAACGCTGGTTCTTAACTTCCCACCCCGAAATGCCTTAAGATTCCTCCTAACACGCATGAAACCCAGCGCAATTCTTTGATTCACTCATAGTCATAGCGTTGCTATACTGGCTCCATTTTCTTGATATGCGGCGGGGGTTCGCTGCGGTCACTTACCAGCATTAAGCTCAACGAGGAGAAACATGAATAAACCCTCTAAAATCGCATTAGCACTCGCCATTGCTGCCACTACGGCCGCTGGCGCAGTTTCTGCGCAAACCGTCGACAACTGGCGCAACCCGTTTGGCGACGTTTGGATGAACGGCACCAACGAATTGTGCTGGCGCGACAACTTCTGGACTCCTGCTACCGGTATCCCCGGGTGTGACGGCGTACCCGTCGCTCAGGCAGAAGCTCCTGTAGTGGCCCCCACTGCAACCAAAGTTGTCCTGAACGCTGACACGTTCTTCGACTTCGACAAGTCGACGATCAAGCCTGAGGGCCGTCAAATCCTCGACCAGGTTGCTTCGCAAGCTAACACTATCAACCTCGAAACCCTGATTGCTACCGGCCACACCGACTCCATCGGTACCGAAGCCTACAACCAGGGCCTGTCCGAGCGTCGTGCTAACTCTGTCAAAGCGTATCTGCTGAGCAAGGGTATTCCTTCCGACCGTATCTATGTTGAAGGCAAGGGCGAGTTGCAGCCACGCGCCAGCAACGCTACCCGCGAAGGCCGTGCACAAAACCGTCGCGTGGAAATCGAGATTGTTGGTACCCGCAAATAATACCTTCTGGTATTAGTTGCTGCGTTAAACGCTACAATAAGGGCTCCCTTCGGGGGGCCTTTATTTATTACGGGACAGCCATGAATGCCACCGCCTCTTCCCCAGCCACTGACAATGCCAACGTAGACCATGCCGAACTTGAAAAGTTCAGTGCACTGGCTTCTCGCTGGTGGGACCCTGAAAGCGAGTTCAAACCGCTGCATGCCATTAACCCTCTGCGCCTGGGGTGGGTACTAGATCTGGCTGGCCCCCTGCACGATAAAACGGTGCTCGACGTTGGCTGCGGCGGTGGGATACTGTCTGAAAGCATGGCCAAACAAGGGGCCAAAGTTACGGGCATTGATCTGGCTCAGAAATCATTGCAGGTAGCTCGATTGCACGGGCTCGAGTCAGGTGTGCAGGTCGATTACCAAACCATCAGCGCTGAAGAACTCGCCAGCAAACAACCCGCATCGTTTGATGTGGTGACCTGCATGGAAATGCTTGAACACGTGCCCGACCCCGGCTCCATCGTACAGGCGTGCACCACACTGGTAAAACCGGGGGGCTGGGTGTTTTTCTCTACGCTCAACCGCAACCCCAAATCGTTTCTGTTTGCCATCGTAGGCGCCGAGTATGTACTGCGTATGCTGCCGCGCGGCACGCACAACTACGAAAGCTTTATCAAACCCAGCGAGCTGGCAGCGGCAGCGCGGCAGGCAGGCCTTACGGCCGTCAAGCTTACCGGCCTCGAATACAACCCACTCACACAGCATTACAAGCTTTCGTCTGATACGTCAGTCAATTATCTCTTCGCCACGCGCCGCGACATCTAAGAGCCCAAAACAATGAAAAAGCTGGTTTTATTTGATTTCGACGGCACATTGGCCGACACAGCCCCAGATCTGGCCGCTGCAGCCAACAAACAACGAGAACGCAGAGGCCTTGAACCGCTGCCCTATGAGGCATTGCGACCCTATGCCTCGCATGGTGCACGGGGGTTGCTGAAAGCGGGGTTGGACATGAGCACCGACCACCCAGAATATGAAGCCTGCCGCAAGCAGTTTCTCGTCGACTATGAAAACGACATGACACACCACGCGCGGCTGTTTCCTGGCATCGCAACTCTGCTGGCAACGCTGCAAGACCATACCTTTGCCTGGGGCATTGTGACCAACAAGGCCGAATACCTGGCCGTACCCCTGGTAGCGTACCTGGGCCTTGCCCAGCACTGCGCCATTACCGTAGGCGGAGACACAGCTGCCCGAGCCAAGCCTCATCCTGATCCGCTGCTACTCGCGGCCGAAAAGACAGGCTTTGAACCTGAACAGTGCATTTATATCGGTGACGACGAACGCGACATCATCGCAGGAAGAGCCGCCGGCATGGCCACCGTGGTGGCGGCCTATGGGTACTGTGACCGCGAAATCGCCCGGCAAACCTGGAACGCCGATGCCGTCGCCGATGAGCCTGACGACTTATGGCCCGTAATTCGCGGCTGGGCCAATCAATAGGCTTTAAAACCGCCCCGCCCTAGTCCATTGGCTACCGCTTATATGGAAAGGGCGAGGAACCAAGCCTTTCTTCACCCTAGGCAACAGAGCCTGCCGCGCACCAAGCGACTCGTCTAACAGGCCGTCACGCCATTTAATGGCCCGTTATCATTCACTTAGCAATTCAGCCACAGTGCTCATTTCGTCTATACGATCCGCCACCACTCTAACGACGACCACCATTGGCACGCACAGCAGCAAGCCCCACACGCCCCAAAGCCAACCGCCAAACAGCAAGGCCACGAACACTGCAGTAGGGTTCATCTTGGCGATTCTGCCTGTCATCCATGTGGTAATTAGCATGCCGATCACGGTTGAAAGCGCAAAGACCGACGCAACAGCGAGCAGCATCATCGAAAAAGATTCAAACTGAATAAAGGCGGCCAGGCCGATGGTAACAGCCGTAAGAATGACGCCAAAGTAAGGAATAACGTGTAAAAACGCTGTCACCACGGCCCAAGCACCGGGGTTGTCCAGCCCAATTGCCAGCAACACCACCCACGTCAGCAGCCCCAGCGTCGCATTGGTAACAAACAGCATAAACATGTACTTTTGTATGGAGGTGTTGATGTCATCCAGAATATGCACAGCCACCTTTTTGTTCGACAACGAAGGGGTCAGCTTGACCAATTTTCGCTTGAACAAGTCACCCGACAACAGTGCAAAAAACACCATGAACAACACCATGATCAGCTGACCAAAAAAACTGGCTGCGCCCATGGATCCAGCCAAAAGCCAGTCGTTGGAGCTCTTTTCGGGCTGTTGAATAATGACGGTAGGTGGCGGCTTTTCGGCTATGGCGCCTTTTTGCCCAGCCCCACCAACGAGCGCAGAGGGGCTAGGCTTAGAGGCGGCGGGTTTATCAGGCAAAGCCGCCTCTTTAAGCTCTTCAGCCATGTTGCGCAGCTTCTCAATAGTTCCAGTTTCTCCGCCATGAAAACTGCGCAGCGCTCGTTTAATCTTGTAAGTGACCAACGGCAACTCGTTGGAAATTGAGTCCATCTCGTTATACAGTGAGGCGGCGACCCCTCCGGTGCCCGCCAGCAACGCGGTCATGACAATGACAACCCCCAGCGTCCTAGGCAGCCTAATGCGTTCGAGCCACAACACAATAGGGTTCAGCGTGTAGGCCACAAAAATAGAAAACACAATAGGAATAAAAAAAGCTTTGGCCCATTGCAGCGCAAAAATAATGGCAATTGTCGCCAGAATAATCAATGCAATACCGCGTGATTCTGGTTTGCCGGCCGACTCTGCAATAGTTTGGGACTCAACAACAGGGATCAGGCCGCGAGCACGCCCCCAGCGGCGCGCTCTACTGTTCTTTTTGCCAGCCCGCTGTGATGCTGTGTTTCGGCGGGGGTGTGGAACCTGATTATCGATACGCGAGTCTAAACCACGCCCATTATTTTTATCGTCTTCCACTATTTTTTCTTCTCCATTTTGCCGTAAGGTCTATAGACGCAGGCAATAGTGTTCGGTCATGGTTAGTGCCGAGCACACCCCTAATCATAAACCTGACAGCAAACACCGTACCCAAAACACGGCTGAATAGCCAAACCAGCCACTTTAACGTGCTAAATCTTGGCCACGCAGCTTTAAAAACGTATGCCACAGTTTCATGCCGCCAGCCAAAGCACTACACTTGGCAGTTCCTGCAACCACGGTGAACACACTTTTAAGCCAATGCTGCCTTTTGATCCAAAACAACCCCGCATGAGTACGCCCCAAGAACTCGAAGCTCAGCAAGAGGAGATAATCCGTAGCTCGGCCTATCGCATTGCCCAGGAAGACACCGAGTTTATGGCCCTGCCAGAGCTGCGGTCTGTGCGCCTGCAGCTCGAGTACCTGAAACCCTCAGTTTATCTTCGCAAGTATGGCATTGAATCGACTGTCGTCGTGTTTGGCAGCGCCCGCATTAACCCACCCGAAATTGCCCAAGCTCATTACCATGACGCGAAAGCGGCCGCCGAGGCGCGCCCCGAAGATGTCAGCGCAGCCCAAGACCTGATCAACGCCAAACGTCGGCTTGGCTACTCGCACTACTATGAACAAGCCCGATGCTTTGCACGCATGCTCTCAGAACAATTTCAGCTGACTGAAAGACGTGACTTCGCTATTACGACAGGCGGCGGCCCTGGCATCATGGAGGCAGCCAACCGCGGTGCTTATGAAGCAGGCGCGTTATCAATCGGCCACAACATCACCCTGCCCCATGAGCAAAGGCCCAACCCTTACATTACGCCCGAGCTGGCATTTCATTTTCATTATTTTGCGCTAAGAAAAATGCACATGCTGCTGCACGCACGTGCGCTGGTCTCGTTTCCGGGAGGGTACGGCACGCTGGACGAGCTCTTTGAAGTGCTGACGCTCATACAAACAGGCAAGGTCGAGCGCATACCTATTATTTTGTTCGGCCGCGACTTCTGGAGCAAAGCCATCAACTTTGACTTTCTTGTAGAAGAAGGCATGATTGGTCCAAATGACGCGGGTCTGATTACCGTTGTTGAAAAAGCCGAAGAAGCCATGGAAATTTTGCGTGACTTCTACCAATTAACCCCTGGCCATTGCGGTCCGGGGGGTACTGACTGATGCTTCTGCGTTGATGAAGCAGTGCACCAGCCGCGTCATGACAACGCCGCGAGCAGAACATACTGCCGCTGGCGTTTCGCCCCAAGGAGATGCCCATGACATCCGAAAGCCAACAAACGCCCACTGTCACGGGCTCTTCAGATATAAGCAACCCAGATACGGCACCGCTCGATGCAGAGTCACTGCAATTGATCGACGCGTATTGGCGTGCCAGCAACTATCTGTGCGTGGGTATGATTTACCTGCGTGACAACGCCCTGCTGCGCCAGCCTCTGCAAGCGGTACATACTAAAAACCGGTTGCTGGGCCATTGGGGGTCAGATCCAGGCCAAACGTTCACCTGGGTGCACATGAACCGGGTGATCAAGAAGTACGATCTGAACATGATCTATCTGTCAGGCCCGGGGCATGGTGCGCCCGCCGTGATTTCTCAGTGCTATCTTGAAGAAACCTATTCTGAAATTTATCCTGAAAAAAGTCTGGATGAAACCGGCATGCTGCGCCTATTTCAGGCTTTTTCGTTTCCGGGTCAACTGGGCAGCCACTGTACACCGGAGGTACCCGGCTCAATACACGAAGGTGGTGAGCTGGGTTATAGCGTATCGCACGCGTTTGGTGCCGCATTTGATAACCCCGACCTCATCGTCACGGTAGTGGTTGGCGACGGAGAAGCCGAGACTGGGCCACTGGCAACCTCATGGCATTCTAATAAGTTTCTAAACCCAATTCATGACGGTGCTGTGCTGCCAATATTGCATCTTAATGGATACAAAATTGCCAACCCCACCCTTCTCGCGCGCATCAGCACCGAAGAGCTCACTCAACTCTTCTGCGGTTATGGGTGGTCACCCATATTGGTCGAAGGCGATAACCCAGCCCACATGCACCAAAAAATGGCAGCTGCCGTTGAGGCGTGCGTGCTGCGTATTCGTGCCATTCAGCAACACGCCCGAGAAACGAACAACCCCGAAAGACCGCGCTGGCCCATGATTATCTTGCGCACGCCCAAAGGCTGGACCTGCCCGGCTGAGCTGGACGGCCATAAAATTGAAGGCTCATGGCGCGCCCACCAGGTGCCGATAACTGATGTAAAGCAAAATCCGGAGCACCTGCGCATTGTTGAAACCTGGCTGCGCAGCTATCGCCCCGAAGAGCTGTTTGACGAGAGCGGCCGGTTGTTGCCTGCCCTGCGAAAACTGGCACCGCATGGCGACCGACGCATGAGCGCCAACCCCCACGCCAATGGCGGAAAACTGCTCAAGCCACTAAACCTGCCCGACTTTCGCGCTTACGCCGTCGCTATCGAACAACCTGGCACTCGGCAGGCATCACCCACGCAAACTTTGGGCGCTTATCTGTGCGAAGTCATGCGCACTAATATGCAGAGTTTCAGGGTATTCAGCCCTGACGAAAATGCATCAAACAAGCTGCAAGGCATCTATAAGGCCAGCAGAAAAACCTGGTTGGCAGAGCGGCTTCCCGAGGATGACGACGGTGGCGAACTCTCGCCCGACGGACGTGTCATGGAGATGCTGAGTGAACATACGCTGGAGGGCTGGCTTGAAGGTTATGTGCTAACAGGTCGCCACGGCCTGTTCAATACCTACGAGGCGTTTGTACATATTATCGACTCCATGTTCAACCAGCACGCAAAGTGGCTCGAAAAAGCGAAGCATGAAGTGCGCTGGCGTGCGCCCGTGCCCTCGCTCAACCTGTTGATATCATCCGTCGTTTGGCGCCAGGATCACAATGGCTTCACCCACCAGGATCCAGGCTTTCTTGACGTAGTCAGCAATAAAAGCGCTGCGGTAACCCGTATTTATTTGCCGCCTGATGCAAACTGCCTGCTCAGTGTTGCCGACCACTGCCTGAGAACGACCAACTATGTAAATGTCATCGTTGCCGACAAACAGCAGCATTTGGTGTTTCTGAATATGGACGACGCCGCCATCCATTGCGCCAAAGGCATAGGCATCTGGGAATGGGCCAGTACCGATGCAGGCATGGAGCCCGACGTCGTCATGGCCTGCGCGGGCGATATTCTGACACAAGAGGCCTTGGCGGCCGTTGCCATTTTGCGTAGCCATCTGCCATCGTTGAAGATCCGCTTTGTTAATGTGGTTGACTTGTACAGGCTCCAGCCCGATACCGAACACCCACACGGGTTGTCGCATGCCGACTTCGACTCGCTGTTTACACGCGACAAGCCCGTAATATTCAACTTTCATGGTTACCCGTGGCTGATTCACAAATTTACCTACAGCCGTAACAACCACAATAACTTTCACGTGCGCGGTTATAAAGAAAAGGGCAATATCAACACCCCTCTTGAACTGGCCATCGAAAACCAGGTCGACCGTTTCAACTTGGCCATGGACGTCATAGACCGCGTGCCAAACCTTAAAGACCGCGCGGCCCACCTCAAAGAATGGCTAAAAGGTCAAATCATTGAAACTGTGGAATATGCCCACCGGGAAGGTCAAGACAGGCCAGAAATCCGCGACTGGACCTGGCCTGACGACTCAGGTGGTGCTTCGGTGCCCAACATGGTTAATGGTGTCGAGCGCAAGATTTGAGTGAGCAAAGGCGCCGCCTGCACGCATTTCGGCTGCCACCCAAATGGCTTCCATAATCTGCTTGTCGGTCGCGCCAGCGTTAAGAGCAGCTTTGGTATGCCCCTGGATGCAATAAGGACATTGCGTGACGTGGGCAACCGCAACCGCAATCAATTGCTTGGTTTTTTTGTCGATTTCACCGTCGGCAAAGACGGCGGCGCTAAAGGCCTTGAACGC
Source organism: Pusillimonas sp. ANT_WB101 (assembly GCF_008369125.1). Lineage (NCBI taxonomy): Bacteria > Pseudomonadati > Pseudomonadota > Betaproteobacteria > Burkholderiales > Alcaligenaceae > Pusillimonas > Pusillimonas sp. ANT_WB101. The sequence continues at coordinate 1,908,767 of NZ_VOAY01000001.1, forward strand.
GTCGGACGTTTCGGGCGCGAGCTCGTGACGCTGACGTGAAAGATCGCGGCTTGCTGCAGGATACATAGGGTTGTCCATCATTCAGCTCCTTAAACATATAAAGAAAAAACGGCTAGCCTGATAAAAGGCAGTGTTCAGTTTCAGACAGCCTACCCATACTCAGTGTACGGCTACTCTGACCGCAGGCCCACAATACAAGGGTCTGGGAAAGGGGCAAGTACCCGGCCAGCAAGGTTGTGCATGCAAGGGCAAGCTGTCGTTTTCATCGTCCGCCTGGACCGCGGCTTATCAACCCAACCACGGGTTTTTGGGCATGAACATCGCGCGACCCCAGTCGGCCTACAATACCGTCATCGTCTATAACCTCTGAGCCATGCTGCGTTACTTCTCTTTTTTACTGCGTGTACCCGTTCTGCTTGGCCTGGGCCATCTTTATGCAGGATGGCGTCTGGCAGCCGCGGCGTCTAACCTCAGCGAGCGCGCCGTCATTCTTGCCGCAATTCTGGTCATGTACCTGCTGGTCGTGGCTGGTTTTCGTATGCGTCGTGCTGTGGGCCAAACGGGCGGAGATCTGGTGGCATGGGCCGGATTCGTTGCGCTCGGACTTTTCGCATGGGTGTTTGTGCTGTGCCTGGTTCGCGACATCGTACTGCTGTTGCTTGTTCCCACAGCCTTTTTCGCGCCCGCCGCCTCCGTTCTATACTTTGAACCAATTTATCGTGCCAGTGCAGTTGCCGTGCCGGTGCTTGCGATAGCCGCCGTACTGATCGGCCTTTACAACGCCCGCAAGGTTGCGCGCGTGGTGGACGTTAACGTACCCATCACAAACCTGCCCAAGAGCCTGCAAGGGTTCACCATCGTGCAACTTAGCGATGTGCATGTAGGCGCAACCATCAAGCGCGGCTACATTGAACGTATTGTGAAAGCGGTTAATGCGCTGCAGCCAAATGCCATCGCACTGACAGGTGATCTGGTCGATGGCAGTGTCGCCAGCCTGCGCAACGACGTCGAACCATTGTCAAAACTGGTCGCGCAACATGGCGTGTATGTAGTAACGGGTAACCATGAATACTATTCGGGTGCCCAAGAGTGGGTTAATGAGTTCAGACGCATCGGCCTTACCGTGTTGATGAATGAGCATTGCGTCATTACACACAATACCTCACTGCTTATTATGGCTGGCGTCACCGACTACGGTGCAGGCGCTTTCGATCGAACGCAAGCCAGCGACCCCACAGCCGCCCTGCGGGGCGCGCCTGACCAGGCCGCAGTGCGAATTGTGCTGGCTCACCAACCTCGCAGCGCGAGCGCTGCCGCTGCAGCAGGGTTTGACCTGCAACTGTCGGGGCACACGCACGGGGGGCAGTTTTGGCCCTGGAAATACTTCATCCCTTTACAGCAACCCTTTACAGCGGGCCTGCACCGCCTGGGGGCCATGCACGTTTATGTTAGCCGGGGCACAGGGTACTGGGGGCCACCATTACGACTGGGCGCACCCTCTGAAATTACCCGCATACGGCTAACTTGCGCTCAAGCATGTGGATAATCCCTACTTACAGAGCCTTGCGATATTCGTTACATTGCACACAGCATTTCAACAAGGAAACTGCTTTTTTCACTGCCCTTATAGCGGGCAGTGCTTTCTTTTTCAAATTATTAGTACGAATACATCTAGGAGACACCATGAGGGCATTCAAATGGCTGGCAACGGCTGCGCTTACCGCAGCGACGTTGGCGGCGGGGCCGGCAATGGCCAAGCAGCAGTTCATTAATATTCTTACCGGGGGCCAGAGCGGCGTCTACTACCCGCTGGGCGTAGCACTGTCGCAGGTCTATGCAAAAAACATCCCTGACGTCAAAGCAACTGCTCAAGTTACCAAAGCCTCTGCCGAAAACATGAACCTGCTACAGGCAGGCCGTGGCGAACTCGCACTTGCGCTGGCTGATACCGTTTCAGATGCATGGAAAGGCAGTACCGACGCAGGCTTTACCCAGAAACTGGACAAACTACGCGGGCTATCAGCTACTTACAATAACTACGTACAGATCGTAGCGAACAAAGAGTCTGGCATCCGTACACTGGCCGACCTGAAAGGCAAACGTATTTCGGTTGGCGCAGCGCGATCGGGCACAGAACTTAATGCTCGCGCCGTATTTAAGGCTGCCGGCATCAGTTACGACGATCTGGCCAAGGTTGAGTACCTGCCTTTTGGCGAGTCTGTCGAGCTTATGAAAAACCGACAGCTTGACGCCACCCTGCAGTCGGCAGGCCTGGGCGTATCGTCCATACGCGACCTGGCTACTTCGGTAGACATCGTCATTATCCCGGTGCCTGCTGATGTTGTTAAAAAAATTGGCGACGAGGCGTACCAGGCTACTGTTATTCCGGCTAACACCTACGCGGGTCAGACGGAAGACATGCCAACCGCTGCCATCCCCAACTTTCTGGTGACGCAGTCAGACGTGCCCGATGAACTGGCGTATCAGATGACCAAACAGCTGTACGAGCATCTTGACGTGCTGTATGCCGCCCATAACGCGGCCAAAGCCATCAAGCTTGAAAATGCCATCAAAGGTATGCCTGTTCCCTTGCATCCTGGCGCAGAAAAATACTACCGTGAAGTCGGCCTCATCAAGTAATTAAGGTTCCAAAGGTAACACCCAATGAGCACAGGCCACGACCACGCCACCCCCTTGCCTCGCGCCGTATTCTGGATCGCCATTCTGTTCTCGGCGTTCCAGGTATACACCGCGGCATTCAGCCCCCTGTCCAGCCAAGTCGTACGTGCCATACACGTAGGCTTTGTCATACTGCTGGTTTTTACCCTCAGCCCTGGGTTTCTGGGTATTAAAAACCGGCATTTGAACTGGGCAGTCGGGCTTATAGGGTTCGTGTTCAGTGCGTATCATTGGGTGTTCGAGTCTGATCTTACCGCACGGGCGGGCCAGATGACCGATGCCGACATGGTGGTCGGCATCGTCATTCTGGTGCTGGTGTTTGAAGCCGCCCGTCGCATCATGGGTTGGGCTCTGCCCATGATCTGCGGCGTATTTCTTCTGTACGGCCTTTTTGGCGAGTATCTGCCTGGCCCTCTGGCGCATCGCGGATATGGTTTCGACCAGATCATCAGCACCATGAGTTTTGGCACTGAGGGCATTTACGGTATTCCAGCCTATGTGTCGTCCACCTATATTTTCTTATTCATCCTGTTCGGCGCATTTCTCGAACAAGCTGGAATGATCTCCCTGTTCAACGACTTTGCCATGGGAACCGTGGGCCACACCCGTGGCGGCCCGGCAAAAGTCTCAGTGATTAGCTCGGGGCTAATGGGCACCATCAATGGTTCTGGCGTTGCCAACGTTGTCACTACCGGGCAATTTACCATCCCGTTGATGAAGAAGTTTGGTTACTCCCCCGCCTTTGCTGGCGGCGTCGAGGCCACCTCAAGCATGGGGGGGCAAATTATGCCTCCGGTGATGGGGGCCGTCGCCTTTATCATGGCCGAAACCCTCAACATCCCTTATATCGAGGTCTGTAAGGCGGCCATTGTTCCGGCAATTCTGTATTTTTGTACCGCCTTCTGGACGGTGCACCTGGAGGCCGGCAGCAAAGGCCTGCTGGGCTTGGCCAAAAAAGACTGTCCTAACCCCTGGACTGCAGTACGCGAACGCTGGCATTTGCTGCTTCCGTTGATCGGGCTGGTTATCCTGCTGTTCTCGGGCTATACCCCACTTTTTTCCGGCACAGTAGGCCTGGGGCTTACCGTTATTCTTATTTTTGGCGCCGCATTAATCTCCGGGGTCAATCAACGTGCACTACGTTATTTATTCTGGATTCTGCTCGGTTTCGCCTGTGCGGGTTTCCTGGAATTTGGCGTCATTACCTTCTTTGTCATCTCTGCAGTACTCGTTGTTTTTCTGAAGCTGCTGCATAAAGGCAAAGACGCATTGCAATTATCATTGGTAGCGCTTTCTGAAGGTGCGCGCCATGCACTGCCCGTAGCCATTGCATGTGCACTGGTAGGCGTTATTATCGGCATCATCAACCTTACAGGTGTAGCGGCCGAGTTTGGTGGGCAAATAATCGCTATCGGCGAGCACAGCCTGTTTTTGGCCCTGCTCCTGACCATGGTTACGTGCCTGGTACTGGGCATGGGCATACCCACCATCCCCAACTACATCATTACCAGCTCGTTGGCAGCTCCCATTTTGTTAAAACTTGGGGTGCCACTCATCGTGTCGCATATGTTTGTGTTTTACTTCGGCATCATGGCTGACCTTACACCGCCTGTGGCACTGGCCGCGTTTGCAGCTGCTCCCATCGCACGCGAAAGTGGGTTAAAGATTAGCGTGCAGGCATTGCGGATAGCCGCTGCGGGCTTTGTGCTGCCTTTCATGGCCGTGTACTCGCCAGCACTGCTGCTGCAAAGCGACAGCTTTTTCGATATTGCCTACATTATCTTCAAGGCGGTGTTGGCTATCGGCCTGTGGGGAGCTGGCGTCACTGGGTATTTGTTTGGCCCCCTCAACTGGCTGGCCCGTGTAATTGCCATAGGTACGGCAGCGCTACTGGTTACGGCGCTACCATTAACGGATGAGCTAGGTATCACCGCCTGCGGCCTCTTGGTGGCATGGCATCTGTGGAGGCTCCGGACCTCATCCCCTAAACCCGGGCGACAACCCGCATGATGGCGCTCGCCCCCGCGCTGGGCGTTTGCCTGGCGCTGGCGGCGGCACCCGATGCCGCACCCTATTTCATACCTGTACACGAGTTCACCCTGGCATGGACGCATTCCATAGAAAAAATTCGCTGGGAAGAAGACTACCGTGTTCTGCCGCCTGCACAGCCCGATGAGCCGCCCCGCCTTGTTGCAGGCAAAGCCAGAATTCACGGCTCTGGCGCCGGTATGGAACCTCCACCAGATGCCGTTCTGCATGATGGCTGGTTTGAATACCAGCCCCACGACGCATTGCCCCCTACGTTGAGGCTGACGCGATCGGTATATACAGCAGATTACGATTGGTGCATGCATGGCACCTGTCAGCCGCTGTCTCTTATTTTTCCTAGTGATGGGGACATTACGCTGCTGTTTCCGTGCGTCGCTCCCTGACCAAAAAAATGAAACAAACAGTTTCATAGCCTTGCGCCAAGGTAGTGGTGCAGTGGTAGCATGAGCGCGCGTTTTCTAACACCAATAAAACAGCAGTCAGTGATCGGGGAGCAACTCCTGGTTTCGCACGCACGTTGCATAACGCTATGCACTCGGGCGTTCAGCCATGCTCGACGCACGTTCCGTCTGGCGATTTAAAGACTAAACAAAGGCTTTTAAATGCAATTTCTGGAAAACATCGTCAACCAGGTCAATGGCCTTGTGTGGGGGCCGCTCATGCTGGTGCTTATTTTGGGCACCGGCTTTTTCCTGATGGTCATGCTCAAGTTCATGCCTTTGCTGCGCATCGGCAGTGGCTTTGCCCTCATGTGGCGTGGCCGTGAAAAAGGCGCTGAAGACACTGGAGAAATAAGCCCGTTTCAAGCCCTGATGACATGTCTTGCCGCAACCGTGGGTACGGGGAACATCGCAGGCGTGGCCACGGCTATTTTTCTCGGCGGCCCCGGCGCACTATTCTGGATGTGGTGTACTGCGCTGGTCGGCATGGCTACCAAGTACTGCGAAGTCGTGCTGGCCGTTCATTTTAGAGAAAAAGACACACGCAGCGAACATGTTGGCGGCCCCATGTACGCCATAAAGAACGGCCTGGGCCGTCGATGGGTATGGCTGGGAACCGCCTTCGCCATTTTCGGCGGCTTTGCGGGCTTTGGCATCGGCAACATGGTGCAGGTCAACAGCATGGCGCTGGCATTGAAGGCAACGTTCTCCATTCCTATGTGGGTCACCGGTACGGTGGCAATGGTGCTCGTGGGGATGGTGATTCTGGGGGGTATCAAGCGTATTGGTTCGGTGGCGGCTGCACTGGTTCCTTTTATGTGCGTGGCCTATGTGCTCGCAGGCCTGGCCGTGCTCATTGTCAACGCCGATGCCATTCCGGGTGCGTTTGATCTGATATTTACCCATGCCTTCACCCCTATCGCCGCCACAGGCGGGTTTACGGGTGCCGCTGTCATGGCCGCAATTCGCTATGGCGTGGCCCGTGGCATTTTCTCAAACGAAGCTGGTCTGGGAACCGCAGGTATCGCTCAGGCTGCGGGTACCACGACAAGTGCCGTCCGTTCCGGCATGATCGGTACCTTTATCGACACGATTATTGTATGCAGCATGACGGGCCTGGCCATCGTGTGCTCGGGTGTTTGGAGTAGCGGTGAAAGTGGCGCCGAGCTCTCTGCTCTGGCGTTTGAATCGGCCCTGCCAGGCTATGGCGGTGCCATTCTCACCATTGCCCTGGTTATTTTTGCGTTTACAACAATTTTGGGCTGGAGTTATTACGGGGAAAAATGCTGGGAATTTCTCTTGGGCGCTCGTGCTATCAAGCCGTATCGCCTGATTTGGGTAGTTGCCGTGCCATTTGGTGCAATCGCTCAGCTCGATTTTGCCTGGCTGCTAGCTGACACCCTCAATGGCCTGATGGCTATTCCCAATTTAATCTCTCTGCTGCTGCTCAGCCCTGTGGTGCTCAAGCTGACACGTGATTATTTTGCGAGCCCGGCAAATCTACAGCCTGTCACCCAGAGCAGATAAAGCAGGTAAAGAAGATAAATAGAGTTAGCACTCATTTAAAATAAATAAGTTCGTCAAAAATAGACTCAATAAAAATCAGTGCAAAACGGGGCGTCCTGTAAGGGGCACCCCGTTTTGTTTGTACGCCTTCTGGCGTTATAAAAGCCAATTAGCGCGGCGTCTTGCCAGCCATCCGCATAATGTCATCCAGCACATTGCCATCGCCATTTGCGTCAAGCAGAGAAGCTAACCCGCCCAAACCACCAGCGGTCGCCCCCTTAGCACCCAAAAGCCCGCCAAGCATACCGCCCAACCCGCCACCGCCCGCGTGTACACCGTCGACCGCTGCTTCGCCATTCTTTTGTCGTGCCAAGAAGCCTGTTACCAACATGGCCAGAATAGGCAACATTTTTTTCAGCAAATCGGAGCTCAGCCCGCTTTTTGAGGATGCATCTTGTGCAACCGTGCGGCTGACATCAGGAGAGCCAAAAACCTGCCCTAATACGTTATTGCCACGGTCAACATCGGTAGACTGGTCACCCAATACATTGTCAAGCAGTGCGGATCCGCCGAACTGCTCCAGCAAACCACCCAGACCGGCAATACCTTGCGTCTGACTCTGTTTGCGGAAACCACCCATAAGCGCAGGAAGCAAAGCACCCGCACCGCGGGAGGCCTCGTCTTCGGTGACACCCAGATCTCGCGCCATGGCAGAAACTGCACCAGATTGCGTTAGAAACTCTGAAATTTCCATTTTGTACCCCTTAACCTAGCCGTCCTGTTAACCCTGTAAAGTTAGTCAAGCAAGTCAGCCGGGACGTTGCCGCCATTTTCAGCGATGCGCGCCAGCACCTTCTTGTGCAGCCACATATTCATTTGCGCCGAGTCGGCCATAAGCTCTGCCGGGCACCCGAGTTCGGTGGCCAGTTCTTTACGAGCTGTCAGGCTGCTATCCATATCAAGTAGCTTGAGCAGATCAACAATAGATGTCTTCCAGTTGAGCTTCTGGGAACTAGCAGCTGCCTTTTGCTCCAGTTGGGTAACCACATCAACAACGGGAATGCCCTGGGATGCTGCCCCTGCAGTGGGGGTTGATGCTGGTACCGATGTTGCGTCAGCAGGTGCTGCTGTTGGCGCTGCAGCCACGTCTCGAGCAGGTGCCGCTTTTGCGCTGCCAATGCCGAGTTTTTCAAGAATAGTACCGAAGAGTCCCATTTTTATTCCTTTATCATCGTAGAAGAACCTTAAATATTGCCTGTATATGCAGACATTGCAAGTACTATGCGTCAAAGTTTACGATGGTTTACAGAAGACCCTGTGTCCAGGGCAAGGTACCGAGCTTGGCGGCCGCAATCGCGTTCACACCAGCATTTGCGCTAACGCAGGCCTCTTTTATTCAAAGCGTTTTGGTAAGCCTGTTCAGTTGCCGCAACGAGCACCTGCGTAGATAGCATGCTCATCGCCTTTTCGCGGGCGGCAAGACCCATTTGAGGAAATCGCGGCTCATCGCTCATCAGTTGCGCCAGACATGTGACCATGGCATTCACATCGCGCGCCGGCACCACCCAGCCATCTTGCCCCGTCGTTACCAGCTCAGGCAACCCACCTGCATCCGACACCAGCGTGGGCAGGCCACAGGCAAGCGACTCACAAGTGGCATAAGAGCCTGCTTCATGAAACGAGACAACAAAACCCACATCACAGGCGCCGAGCACGTTACGCACATCTTTGACCAAGCCCGGGAATACCACCTGATCCTGCATTCCCAGTGAAGCAACCTGAGCACGCCGCGCCTCAGGCGGCGGATCGCCCGCCACCACCACGCGAAAACGGGCACGAAGCGGCCCGTCAAGCCGCGAAATGGCTTCAACCAGTACTAGCCAACCTTTATCGAAGTCTGTGCCCCCTGTGCTGCCCAGAACAAGCGTATCGGCAGGTAAATCACCGAATAACTCAGTGCGTCGTTGTGCCTTCTCTGCTGCCCCGGCAGGAACAAAATGATGGACATCTACCCCCAATCTGACCACCTGAACGGGCTTGGCTCCGTAGGGCGAATCACGCAATATGCGAGCGACAAAATCACAGACGGCGATACAGGCATCAGTGCCTAATCGGGCTCTGATCACATTGCCGACGCTGTCGGCAGCAAAGGTATTGTGTTTGGTCCACACGATGGCAGGCTTTGTTTGCAAAGTCATGCGAGCAAGCACCACATTGCGATGGTCAGCCACGCCATTCACATGCACCACGTCAAACGATTCATTTTTCAGCAATTTTCGCAGACGTTTAACATCCTGCAGCATGCCGGTAATACGGCGTGCGTATGTCATACCTATGCGACGCACCCCCGGCAGCGCACCCGCCGCAGCATAAAGCCGACTGGTATCAGGCGTAGCAATTACAACCTCATGCCTCGTGGCCAAAGCCCGCGCCAGGTTGACAATATATGACACGTGTCCGCCACCATTACGCTTGTGAAAGTTCGTGTAGAGTATTTTCATAGTACGGCCAAGCCATTATTGATCGTGCGCGCCTCGCGAATATACGGAAGGCGTCTATAAGCCAAGCATAGAAAATTGCTTGTCGAAACAGCAGAACATCAGAAAAACCGTAACGTAGTGCTATGCGGATGATACCGTGTCTATGTGAATGTGACGCTGGAGCCGATCTGTGGCTGGTGTGGCTGTTGGTGACGACGGCGAAATCAATGGAAGATTGATGAGCGCTTGCGAGCCTGGCAAAGCTGTCACAAGGTGTAGCCTGTGGAAGTTGTGAGGCCTACACCGCTATTGAGGTAGGTCTTGCTTCAGACGGAACGCCCAAAATGAGCCATTATTAAAAAAGGGCCAGATATTCATCTGGCCCTTTTAACCCCGGGTGTAATGGGGAGTTTTCTGGTGGAGTCGGCGGGAATTGAACCCGCGTCCGCAAGCCCTCTACAGGCAGTTCTACATGTTTAGTCGGATAATTTTAAGTTTTAACCTTGGATCATGCCTACCGACCGGCCCTTCCTTGGCGATTCACATTAAGTTAAGGTTTGAACGAGTGACCCAGACAAACCCGATTCTTTGTAAATGACGCTACTGTAAGTGTTACCTTACCTGACCCAAAGACAAATCAGTGTAGCGGCTTACCGCACTTAAGCGGCTAAAGCGAAACGCTCGTCGTTGGCGTTTGTAGTTTTCCAGTGGATTTACGAGCTTACTGGTGCTCGACATGCCCTGCTCTGCTTCGCGACCCACGTCGAAGCCGGATCGACCCCAGAACCTGAATTATACCCCACCTTCCCACATAATGGAATAGCGCCGTCACACCGTTCGCACGACTTCGACCCCTAACGTTTGTAATACTTGGGCCACGCTATCGCATTGTGCGGGTGTGAATGGGTGCACGATGACTGACCATTTCCCCTCATTCGTGGCCGTTTTAACACGCTGAATCAAGATTTGATGGTCTGGCCGGGCAGTGATCAGCCCGCCTAGAAACAAACCGCCCACAGCACCCAGAATAGCAAATGCGCTCAGTGAGAAAAAAGGCGACGAAACCAATGCAGCAATGCCCGCAAAATAGGCAATAACCCATGCCCCCAGCCCAATCACTGCGCCGAAAAGTCCGAGTATCAAGTGAGCACGCATAGCTGTACGCACAATACCCTGCGTTTCAGGTTCAAGCTTTTTATCGAACCCTTTTTCATGCGGATTAACCAGCCGAACCTGGGAGGCCTGCAGCCCTGCTGGCTCTGCCATAAGATCTGCCACGACTGACGATGCAGCGTAGTGAGAGTCAACGATTACCGCGAACTTGGTTGTGGCGCGCTCGCCGAAAAGTGCTTGCCATGCCATCTCACACCTCCAAATTTATTGGTGAATTTCAATGACGGGCAAGTGTCATACCTGCTCGATAAAGTGTTCCTCCAGAAAATCCAGAAAACCGCGTACCGCCGGTATCATGCCCCGTCGGGAACTGAACACCGCGTGAACAATGCCAGGCTTAGGCGCCCAACCTGGCAGCACCACCACCAGGCGGCCACTGGCGATCTCTTCATGGCACTGGTAATCAGGCAGCAACCCCACTCCCGTGCCGCTCAACACTGCAAACTTGAGGGTCTGCAGGTCATCAGCGACATAACGTGGACGATGAGTGACTCGATACTGAGCGCCATTTGGCCCAGCCAGATCCCACACCGCGCGGCCTTCATTGGCTGACATGGCGACAGAATCAAGCAAACTCAAGTCGCTGGGTTGCTCAGGCTTGCCTTGTCGCGCGAGCTGCTTCGGGCTGGCGAGCAACACGGTTTGCGACAGCCCCAGGCGCTTTACAATTAGGCTACCGCTTTGAGCCAGAGACGGGCGCACTCGCAATGCAATGTCAATGCCTTCGTCCACGACATCGACCACGCGGTTGGTTACCTGTAAATGTACATGCACGTGAGGATAAGCAGCCAGAAAGCCGGGCATACGCTCACCCACTATGGTTTGAGCAAGAGTTACCGGGCAGCTTACGCGGATAACACCACGCGGCTCGGATTGCATAGAAGCCACCGCAGCGGCAGCAGCTTCAGCCTCTTCCCGCATGGCCGTGCAATGCCGCAGATAGAGCTCACCGGCCGTTGTCAGCGATAGCTTGCGCGTGGAGCGCTGCAGAAGCCGGACGCCAAGCTGGCCTTCCAGCCGGGCTATTCGACGGGAAAGCCTTGACGTGGGAATACCAAGTGTTCGCCCCGCCGCCGCAAAACTGCCCTGTTCCACGATCTCAGTGAAATACATCATGTCGTTCAGGTCTTGCATACTCATCACCCTTCAATCGCGTACAGCCAACCACTCAGCCTTCATTACCATCAAGAATAGAACAATCTATCGCATTTACTGGTACTTATCATTAAAACAACATGAATGCATACTAGCTCCATGTTCTTCTCAATGAGAACTCAAAACACGTCACGCACCGTGGTCTCACCCTTATGACACAGCGGCGCCACTGGCCTTTACATACATCAACCGATACGGAGTACCTATGAAGCTATTACACGTCGATTCCAGTATTAACGGAATTACTTCCAACTCACGAAAACTGAGCCAGACCATTGTGACTGAGTGGCTGAACACTCACCCTGATACACAAGTTGACTACCTGGACCTTGCCGACGAAACGCCCAATCATCTTTCCCGCCACGCGCTGGGCTTTCGGTTGCCGCCCTCCAACGCAACCCTCAGCCAAGAACAGAAACAAGAAAACCAGGTTTCTGAAACACTGGTCAGTCAGTTTCTGGAAGCCGACGTTATCGTAGTGGGTGTGCCACTTTATAACTTTTCCATCCCCAGCCAGTTAAAAGCGTGGATAGACCGGCTGGCGCAGGCAGGTCGCACCTTCCGTTACACAGAAAGTGGACCGGTGGGGCTGGCAGGTGACAAGACAATTATCGTTGCACTCACACGCGGAGGGGTATATTCAAACAGCGAAGCTGGCCAGGCCATGGAGCATCAAGAATCATATCTGAAAACGATATTCGGCTTTTTTGGGGTGACTGACATACGCATCGTTCGTGCAGAAGGCACAGACCTGGGGCCCGAGAGCCGGGCAAAAGCCATTGAGCAGGCCATTATGGCCATAGGCGAGGTCGTAGCACTGCCCTTGGCTGTTGAAAAAGATATCGCCACAGCCTGACGCTCTGACGGCCCTGCACGTGAGGCGCGCCAATGCGCACTCTCTCAGGCAGGGCTGGCTATTCATCTGCCCGTGCCTCCTGCGACGTGTGCAGTGCCTGCGTGTCAGGCTTTATTGACGCCCGCGCTCTTCACCCTACAGCCGGCAGCGCGATCGAAGCTGCTCGTCGATGGCGCTTGTCTTTGAGCCAACGACCTATCTTGGCGGCTTTGGTAATGCGCCGCTACCGTTTGTCTTTGAACCAACGCCCAATCCTGGCAGCCTTGGTAATACGCCACTACAGTTTGTCTTTAAGCCAATGCCCAAGCTTTGAGGCTTTGGTATCAAGATAGCTTTCGTTATAAGGGTTGCGGTTGACGCGCAGCGGGATGCGTTCTGCGACCTTAATGCCGATTTTTTCCATCGCAGCCACCTTGCGCGGGTTGTTGGTCATTAAACGCAGCGATGTAATACCGCAATGGTCGAGCATGGGGCGCGCCAGGTCGTAACGTCGCATATCGGCCGGAAAGCCCAGACGCTCATTAGCCTCAACCGTGTCAGCGCCTTGGTCCTGCAATTGATATGCGCGTATCTTGTTCACCAGACCAATGCCGCGGCCCTCTTGACGCAAATACAGCAACGCCCCCCGCCCTTCTTGCGCAATGGCCTGCATGGCAGTCTGCAACTGCGCGCCGCAGTCGCAACGCTGGCTAAACAGCGCATCGCCTGTCAAACATTCAGAATGCACGCGCGTCAGCACCGACTCACCGTTGCTGACATCACCCAGCGTAAGCAGCAAATGCTCTTTAGCCGTGGCGGGGTCAACAAAAATATGGATCTGGAAAACGGCCCATGGTGTTGGAAGCTTGCTGCTGGCAATGTAGTCGAGACTATAAGCTGCAGCCATATCGCTGGCAGCAGCAGGCAGTTGGTGGTTGGAAAGATGAGAATCTTTGCCAGAAGTCGGCGGCATAAACAACCTCAAATGGAAAGCACGCAAGCTTAACACTGTGCGTGCCTGTATGCGTCGCCCAATGGCGATGCCCCATAATACTTCCTGCTTGCCCAGCCGACCCGTAAAACCCTGAAAACAACGCGTTCGAGTTAGTTACACCGATGGCCTCTGCATGAAAGAAGAGGCCATCAGCTTAAACTTTTACGCCCAGGTATTTCTGAATCGTGTCCGTATCACCTTGCAGCTGCGCCGGTGTACCTTCATACACCATATTGCCATTATTAATAATGTAACAGCGGTCCGCGAGCGACAACGCCGCCCTGACATTCTGTTCTACCAAAATAATCGTATGACCACTTTTTGCCAGTTTGCGACACACCTCGATCAAATCTTGCACAATCAGGGGTGCCAACCCTTCAAAAGGCTCATCCAGCATAATAATGTTGGCATTGCGAATCATGGCCCGTGCAATGGCCACCATTTGCTGCTCCCCACCTGAAAGCTGTTTGCCCTTGTTGCGCCGCCGCTCGGCCAGCCTTGGAAACGTCTCATAAATCTCTTCAAGCGTACGAGCAGGCTTGGCCGTCATCGCAGCCAGTTGCAGGTTCTCCTGAACAGTAATTTGCCCGAACACGCGCCGTTCCTCTGGCACGAGCTGGATGCCGCGACGAGCAAGTTGAAACGGCGGCAGCTTCTGCACTTGCGTACCCTGATGCCGGATCACGCCGCTCTTGGGTTGAATCATGCCCATCAGGGTTTTCAGTGTCGTGCTCTTGCCTGCGCCGTTGCGACCCAGCAATGCCACCACCTCGTTTTCTTCTACACGCATGGAGACATCAAACAGAATATGTGAGTCACCGTAGAAGCTATTGATTTTTTCGACTTCAAGCAGACTCATGGTCGTCCATCCCTCCGAGATAGGCAGACTGCACTGCCGGGTTGGTCCGGATCTCGTCCGGTGTGCCTTCGGCAAGCTTGCGTCCTTCGTACAGCACAGTGATGCGTTCAGCCAGCTCAAACATGGCATCCATGTCATGCTCGACAATTACCATACTGCGTCCTTTACGTATCGATTTAAGCAAGGCCACAACGTGCACCCGCTCTTCAGGTCCCAGCCCAGCCAGCGGCTCATCAAACAGCAGCACATTGGCCCCCGTTGACAGCGCAAGCCCAATCTCCAGTCGCCGTTTTTCTCCGTATGAAAGCTCGGAAACTACTGAGTCTGCCTGCCTGCTCAGATCAACGAGTTCTATGGCGGCATTGACCTGCTCATCCATTCCTTGTGCGTCATGCAGCCCGCGCAACATGTCAAGGCGAAATTTTCCACGCTGGCGCGCAAGCACGGCGATCATCACGTTCTGCCTGACTGACAGCGCCTCGAACAACTGGTTGATCTGATAGCTTTTGCTCATGCCGAGCTGACACACAGCCGTCACACCGATACCGGTAATTTCCTGCCCACGAAAAAACACCTGGCCAGACGTCGTAGCGAGATCGCCGGCAAGCATGGCGAAAAACGTAGACTTGCCTGCGCCGTTAGGCCCGATCACACCACGCATTTCACCTTCGGAAAGCGAAAACGTCACATCACTCACTGCAGTCAAACCGCCATACTGTTTGGTAATGCCCCGCGCTTCCAGCACCGGCATGCCGCGACGGCTACCATCGATGGGCGGCACGATATCAAGTTGAGCAATCGCCTGTGTATCTGCCTCGTAGTCTACGATTTGTTTCCGCGAGTTGCGGCGTCGCATCCAATCAAGAATACCCCCGGCAACACCATGTCGAAATACCGTCACAAGCACAACAAACACAATGCCCAGTATCAGCTTCCAGTACGCACCAATATTGGCCACTTGCTGCAGACCTTCGTACAGATAAAGCCAGATCGTGGCACCCAGCAGAGCCCCCAACAGCGTGCCAGCGCCGCCCATGACCGTCTGAATCACTAATTGTGCTGAGGTATCGAGCGAAAAGGCATCAGGCGGCATGTAAGACTGAAATACCCCCAGCAATCCACCTGCCAGCCCGCTATAGGCCGCTGCGATGACAAATACGGTCAGCTTGTAACTGCTTATCTTGTGCCCCAGCGCCAACGCACGGCGAGGGTTACCGCGTATAGCCTTCAACACGGCGCCAAAGGGAGAGCGCACTATGCGACGTGCAATGAGATAACCAATGAAAAAGAAAATCGCCACAAACCAGTACATGGGCCATCCACTACTGATATGGATGGTGGTAAAGCCCAGCTCAATTTCAGGAGGAGGAACCCCCGCAATTCCGTTCTCGCCGCCCGTGTACTGCTTGAATGCCGAGTTTTCGAGAAAATAAAACATCTCGCCAAATGCCAAAGTGCTCATGGCAAAGTAAATGCCTGTCCGCCTGAGCGTGAGATAGCCTATGACCACACCTGCCACTGCTGCCGCCAACACGCCGATGAGCAGGGCCAGCAGCATGTGCGGCACAATACCTGACGTGAGCAAATAAGCCGCGACAAAGCCGCCTGTGCCATAAAACGCCGACTGCCCGAACGACAGCAGGCCGGTATAGCCGAACAGCAAGTCAAAACCCAGGCCAAACAGCCCCCAGATCAGAATGCGTGTCAGCAGGTCGGCGCTCATGCCCAAGTGAGGCAAAACGAATGGGGCCGCCAGCAGACACAGCGCCACGATCAGTTCAGGCAGGAGCCTGCGACCGACAGAAGAGTGATGCGTGTTCATTCGCGTCCCTCCTGTCCCATCAGACCTTGTGGGCGGAACACCAGAACCAGGGCCATCGCCACAAACAGCATGACATGAGAGTAAGCGGGGTTAAATATGGATGTCAGACTCAAAATCTCACCCGCAATAATGCCGCCCACAATCGCTCCCGGAAATGACCCGACGCCGCCGATAACCACAACAACAAACGAATCGACCAAAACTCTGCTGCCCATATCAGGCGACAGCGTCACAATGGGTGAGTCGATGACACCGGCGTACCCAGCAGCCATCGCACCCAGACCAAACACCAGCAGAAACGTGCGCTTCACATTAATGCCAAGCACACTCACCATTTGCGCATCTTCAATGCCTGCACGCACGATGAGGCCAAGGCTGGTGCGGTAAAGCACGTAATAAAGCACACCCAGCGTGCCCGCTGCAATCGCCAGCGCCTGCAGACGGTAAAGTGGGTATATCAGTGACCCAATATGGGCAATGCCCTGCCCCCAGTCAGGCGTCGGCATAGACAGGCTGATACCGCCGTAAATAGACCGCACGATTTCGACCAGAATGATGCCAATTCCAAACGTCACCAGAATCTGGTCTTCAGGCGGCCGGCTGTAATACATACGCATAAGTCCACGCTCGATGATCAGTCCTATGACCAGCGAAACCAGCGACCCTATGACAACGGCGGCAACAAACGACTCCGTCAATCCGTAGGCCGAGTAGCCAGCATAAGCACCGACCACCAGCATGGCACCGTGCGCAAAATTGACCACGCCAAGCGTGCCGTAGATGATGGTCAGGCCCGTACTGATGAGCGCCAACAGCAACCCCATGGCCAGGCCATTGAACAGTTGCGATAAAAACAACGACATGCTCGGCATGCAGGTCTCCTCCTTTTTTTGTCTCAGTGATGTGTCAGGCAATCAAGGCAGCGATACTAGGTGTAATCACCCAGCTTGCAGCCCAGCACGCCAAGCGCTGGCAGTGCCTTACGTCCATCCACCACCTCGACGATCTCGAAGTAATCGTCGTCGTTCTTCATGTCCGCCTTCTTTTTCCCTTTCACGATGGGAAAATTAATGACGCCCTGGTGGTCTTCGGCACGGAAGGTCACATCTCCGACTGGCCCTTGCCTGACAACTCCGGCCTCATAGGCCTTGATGACATCTGGGGGATAAAACGAACCAGCACGCTCCACCGCATCGGCCCACAGAACAGTGGTCAGGTAAGCGATGTAGGCCGAGTCACGTGGCTTGGCTTTGTACTTTGCTTCAAAGGCTGTCACAAAATCCTTGGCGACAGGGTATTGGTCTTGCAAGGTCCACCAGAAGCCTGTTGCGCCATAAACCCCTTGCATCACGTCAGCACCCACCTCTTTTTCCAGAAATGCCGACATATACGGAACCACAATATTCATCTTTTCAAGCAGGCCAAATTGCTTGGCTTGTTTGATGGAATTGGCTGCATCGGCACCGTACGCGATCACTACCAGAGTGTCAGCGTCACTATTGGCGATATTGATCAGGAAGGAGCTGTAATCCTTGGCACCCAAAGGATGGACCTGCTCACCCACCGTTTTCCAGCCTTCCTTCTCGGTAAACTCGACCATCGAGTCATAGGTGGTATGGCCATAGGTGTAATCGGGAACAAGATAAATAGCCTTGCGGTCTTTGCCCAGATTCTTTGCAAGTACAGGCGCAATCGCCTTGCATGCCGGGTAAGCGTAATAACACAGCCTGAAACCATAGCGCTGGCAATCAACCCCGGTTGTTTCGTTTGATCCGCTGATGGCAGGAAGATAAATTGTGCGTTCGCGATTGCACACTTTTTGCAGAGCAATTGCGACAGCACTGCTGGTGCTACCCGAAATCATCATGGCTTTATTGTCATGAATGAAACGCGTGGCGGCCTGCACGGCGGTATTGGGTTTGGTTTCGGCATCTGCCACACCAAACTCAATTTTTTTGCCCAGTACCCCTTTTTTGGTTAATGGCGATATTTTCTTTACCTGTTCAGCACCGGCATTTAACTGTTCAACCGCCAGCTCATACCCCTTCTGCTGATCGGCACCTTGCGCCGAATATGGCCCGGTAATATCCAGTGTCAAGCCTATGTAGACCGTATCACCCTCTACGCCCCCCGGGAAATTGCCAATTGGTTTTTTCTCCTGGTCAGCGGCCAATGCCATACCCGGTACGCCCGGAAGTAAACTGCCTGCAGCACCTGCAGCACCCAGCTTCAACATGGCGCGGCGGTCTACACCGCTCTGAGTCTTTCCTGTCTTGGTCTTATCCATCTGAACGTCTCCTGGTTAATATATGCCTTTCGGCTTGGTTCTCATAAGCTGGTCTATGCCAACCCTGTCATCCCGATTTCGGCTTTTGCCTTTGAGTCTGTGTCGCGCCCCCATTTCACTATTCGCGCACTTTCGGGCTTTGCATAAGAAATAACGCCTGAAACTTACGTACAACTTACGTACGCTTCGTTACTTTGTGAAAAACGTGAACTAAATAATGAAAACCTGGATTTTTCTACTCAGCCTGCTGGCTGTCGCTCTTTCATGGCGGCTGGGCACACGCGCACGACGCGCGGGTCAATTGACGCTCGCGCAAAAAATGAAAATCCTGGGAAGAAGCCTGATGGCTGGCGTGGTGTCGTATTTTGTGCTGATCGGCTTGGCACTGCTGTATTTAATGCTGACCAACTAACGCTGCCGACTGAGTGGCAGGCAAAGGCCGCCCTCAAAAGGGGCCTCCAGGCAAGCAAAAAGAGTGGCAGGCAAATATTTATAATTTTGCCACTGGTCGAAAAAACATAAAATGTAATACAATTTACAAAAGCAGCGCTTTCCGCAAGTTCTGTAACGTGTTAATGCTCGCTTGCCGCGAAAAAGGTTTCGATATGCACGTTCTTTTGCGTCAACTCCTGTCCATTGTTGCATTGCTTTGCGCAAGCAACGCAACGGCCAGCGCGCCTGCTACCTGGCCTGCCAGCCCGTCTCTACTTGAGCTGGACACAACCTATGGCATCGTAAGCATAGATACCAGCGAATACGTGTACGAGTCGCGTCTGCTCATCAACGGCTACGAGGTTGACCCAACCATCCGCGGCAGGCTAAATATCAGTTATGCATTTAACCTACCCACTTCCGGTGCAGCACTTGTTTCCATCGATACCGGTAATGACGTGTGCCCCATCTCATACCGATGGGTAATACTTGATCAGGCAGGCTATACGCTGTCACCCTCATTTGGTTCTTGCTCCGGGCAAATTCTGGTTTCAGCCACACGCACCCAGTTCACCCTGAAAACCCCCAGCCCTCAAAAGCCGGATAAAATCGATGTTTACACGTATGATGGTAAAACCATTAAACATACCGTCGCTTCCCTTAAACCGTGAGCACACGCATTGACTACATCCGAAACAAAAACTTGGGGTTTTCTCCATCCTGAATGCCATGGTCGCAACGCACTCATGTTTTTCAGCTGGGATCTGGCACGCACAATCGAAGAGCAGTTTACGCTTCATGCCAGCGCACCCATAGACATCCGGGTCTACGAAGCCCAAAAGGCAGTAAACCGTCTGCTAAACCAGTATGTGCAAATCCAGGCTAACCCTGAAGCCTTCGCAGGCCAAAGCATTACGCTGCATATAGAGCACTACGAAAACGAACCCGAAAAATCCATACTGGCACTGCACACTTCACCCCATCTTGAACAGCTTATTCTTGAGGTACAAGAAGAACAGGCCAATCAACGCATCAACTGACATGAACTCCCCCTACAATTCTGTACGGGTTTGGGATCTTCCCACCCGCATTTTTCATTGGGCGCTGGTCGTGTGTGTGGTCGGTGCCTACGTCACCATCAAGCTTGGCGGCCTGTGGATGGACTGGCACACGCGCTTTGGCCTGACGGCTTTGGGGCTAATTATTTTTCGGCTGACCTGGGGTATTGTTGGCTCTCACTATGCAAGGTTTACCCAGTTTGTACGGGGGCCACAGAAGCTCATCGACTATCTGCGAGGGCGTTACAATAGCGTGGCCGGCCACAACCCCTTGGGTGCGCTGTCAGTCATTGCACTTTTGTTATTTATCGGGTTTCAGGCAGTCAGCGGGTTATTTGCCAACGATGACATTTTTACCGCTGGCCCGCTGGCCTATATTGACAGCCAATGGTCAAGCAGGCTTACCTATTTGCACAAGCTGAACGAATGGGTCTTGCTCGGCATCGTGGGGCTTCATATCGTTGCCATAGTCTGGTATCAATTCATCAAGCGCAAAAACATTATCTCTCCCATGATTCACGGGGACGTCATCGTAGCACCCACCCATCAGGTGGTCAGTGCGCAAGATAACTGGAAGGTTCGTCTTAAGGCGCTGCTGTTAGCTGTCGCCATTGCAGCCCTGGTATGGTGGATATCGAATCTGGCACCCACCGATAATGTTTCATCGTTTATGTAAGCGACTAAACAAGTGCGCGCGCACTTATCTCCACAAACTGTGAACGGTACGTACCACCAAAAACTTACCGCCACAAACTGTGAACGGTATACAGCCCAAAAAACTTATCCCCACAAACTGTGAACAAGTCTTGGGATAACGTTGTGACAGTTCATGCAAACGCACTAAGCACGGGGTTTCGCACACTGTGAGCACTTGCGCGTCACATTGTGTCAGTGCAAGATAAGCCAGCTATCCGCCAAACCCGCCTCGACCAAAGCAGTCAAAAGAGATACGGCATAAAAACCGCTGAAATGCAGCGTGCAATTTTGCCGGCGAAGTGGTGGCCAGAAGGATGAGCCCGAGTAAAAAAAAGGCACCGCCAGCCAAAATAGCCAGGGACGTAAACACTACCGATACGAGTATCAATAAGTCGCTCATGCCAGTCTCCCACATGGTTACTCTGATTCTATGTCATATTTGAGATGACGACGAGAGGCTCAGCGAGTCAAGGCTGCACTTACTGCTTACGGGGCCAGCAAGTTAAGCCCTGTGCGCCGTACAAACTCATCGTAGCTAATTGGCGGCCCCGCCTTGACACCCAGGCTATTGGCCTGCCAGTGCACCCATGTGCGACCGCTGGTGGCGTCGTATACCACCTTATAGAGGTAAACAGGCACGGCCACCTCACCGTCTCCGATCGTCTGACGCTTTGCGCTGTAAACAGGGCCGGTAAAAATATAAACATCACCCGCTGCGCGCATAACATACTTACGCGTGGCCTGTTCAATGCTATTCCAAGCTCCTGCATTATGCTGCTGGTTCTGAGGAACCATATTGGCAAGCGAAAAGCTCTGCGCCATCGCCTCTGGGTTGTGCATATCCCCGGCTGGTGCCATATGCCCACGTGAATAGCCCGAACCGCGATAATCTGCCAACGCGGCGCGCTCAGCAGCAGGCAAACGCGCTTCTGCATAAAACCGGTCGGTTCTCTGCACCAACTTGCTGCTGGCCAGCATCTGACGGTTCAAGCGCTGAGCAACAAACACCGGAGTCTTGGTCTTGCCACTATGTAAAATCGCAAAAGATGAAAAACAGAGCTCTCGCAACGCCTGACCCATCGGAACAACCGGCGCATGCCCGCTAGGGAAAAACTGCCGACACTGTGAAAAATGCGTCTGGACTTGTGCCCCCACGGGTAGCACGCGCGGCGCGACCTGCTCTCGACCTGGAACCGAGAGCTTTGCGAGGACATACTCTACATTTACGTAATCACGCCACTGAGGATGCAGCGTACAGGTTGCGGCACTAAACGAAGTGATCGCGGAAACACAGACTATCCGAAAAAATCGCCAAGTTTGCCCTGTGTGTGCTTTGCGAAATGATGGCGTGGCCGTTGAACGTTTCTTGCGTGGGGTTGTTTTTTTCTTGCTCGCCATACTGCTTATATAAGGGGACTGCGAAATGACCCCATAATGCGGCCGCTGATCGCCCTATTGTAAGCAATGGCTTAAAGCCCGCTGCGTGAAGCATCCCAGAAACTTAAATACTTGCCAAAATACAGAAGAAACCAAAGCGAGGCAGCGTCTCTGACGCGATGCTATGTCCCGCTCTGTTGCCAGATATTAAGCCGCAGCAGCGCGCTGAAATACGCTGGCAGGCAGCAGACTTGCGGCGGCCTCATCCAGAATTATTCTTGCCCGAGGATGCCGTTTTAATACGGTGAAAGGAATGGTCTCAGTGACATCACTCTCAAAATATTTGGCCAAAATTGGCGCCTTGTTTTCTCCCGTCGCGACCAATAAAATTTCACGCGCATCGGTAATGTCTTTCATACCCATGGTAATGGCAGACCCAGGCACCATTTCGTCTTCAGAAAAAAACCGGCTGTTGTCGATGCGTGTGCGCTCAGAGAGCTCAACCACATGACAGCGGCTGTCGAAAGGCGTACCAGGCTCATTGAAACCAATATGCCCGTTGCTGCCTACCCCCAGCAATTGCAGGTCTATACCCCCGTGCTGCTGCATCCTGGCGGAATAATCACGACAATGTTCTTCCAGGCTTTCAGCCAACCCATCTGGCAAGTGCAACCTTGCTTTATTGAAACCCAAGTGCCCGAACAAATGCTCGCGCATATACGCAGCATAGCTTTGTGAATGTTCAACCCCCAACCCTACGTACTCATCCAGATTAAACGTAGTGAGTCGTGATACATCCAACTGCAGTTGACGGATTTTTTCTATGAAACGCGCATAAATCGGCTCCATGGTTCCGCCTGTTGCAGCCCCCAGGACCGCGTCGGGCTTGCTTTTAACCGTATTAATCAGCGTGGAGCTGACGTAATCGGCAACAGTAGAGGTGTCAGGAAAAACAAGAAACATAAATTATGGCCATGCCGTTGCCTAACCGCAGCATCCAACATAAAAGGTAGTTGTAAAAATGCCCTGAATCGTAGCATGGCTTATTGTTTCTGCGCGTAAAACTTTGTGGTTAATTAACAGGGAACATGTATTGATTATCGACGTTATCCCGGCTATCTTCCATTCAACATCATTTAAATAAACATGGTTAGGCCCACGAAAACGTACGCTATACGGCAGCGTTGCGGTGCGTACAACGTGCGCATGTATATGGCAGTAGAACAAATAGAAAAGCCCCATAGATTCATGCTCTTGGGGCTTGGTGTAGTCAGTCTGCAACACGGGATGGCTCTGTAGAGTAACCGGGAGCACAGCGGGAAGGATTATGCGACCTTACAGGCTTCTTCACAACGATCGGCGCAGTCAAACGACAATCGGCACTTGGTTCGATGCATCCATCCTATTATCTTTGGTAGTTCAAAATCGGCAATAGCGAGCAATGCAACGAGAAACATAGCTCCACCGGCAAGAACCGCGAACGTGGTAAGCAAGACCGATAGTAATAAATCGTTCATATCAGCCTCCTAGTGTTAACCCTTAGTATACAAAATAACTTACGTATCGTAAAGAGTTACACAATCACGCTATTTACGCCGCTTAAACGTATTATCAGACGTTTTTTGTCAAGATATCGATAGACACTTGCCCCCCGCTTCAGCGCTCAGCTTGTCAACGCGAACGTGACTATGCCCTAAGCGCCTTTTTTTGCATATAGGCCAGTCACGACATCGCGGAGGCCATACTCCAAACACAACAACAACAACAACAACAACAACAACAACAACAACAACAACAACAACAACAACAACAACACACCATACTGACAGACTACGCCGACACCGCGCTATGCTTTGTCAACTGCTAAGCTAGCAGACATGAACAACGACATTCCTTCTGACCAGGGATGCGAGCCTAGGCTGCTGATTAACTCCAGCGCCTCGTGCCCAAGCATAAACTTAAGAGACTTTATATGACCGCCGTTATTTTTGACACTGAAACCACCGGCACGGCCGAGCCACAAATTATCGAAGCAGCGTGGCTGCGATTGGATTCACCTGCCACGCTGAACGTTACCGAACAGTTCGAGCAGCGCTACCGCCCTTCCCAACGTATTACCTTGGGCGCCCTTGCTGTCCACCATATTTATGATGAAGAGCTGGTCGACTGCCCATTACATACAGACTTCAAGCTACCGTCCGACGTGCAATACATCATTGGGCACAACATAGATTATGACTGGAAAGTCGCCGGGCAACCCGACGTGAAACGCATCTGCACGCTGGCACTTGCCCGCCGTTACTACCCTGACGCTGACAGCCATAGCCAGTCAGCCATGATTTATTTGATCGACAGGCCAAACGCCAGAAACTTGCTTCGAGCAGCACACTCCGCCTTGGCAGACACCCAGAACTGCCGGTCGCTACTGGCCAATCTAATTAACCTTGCAGGTCCGGTGGCAGATTGGGAGGCGTTATGGCAGCTTTCAGAACAGGCCCGCATCCCGAAAGTCATGACGTTTGGCAAACACAAGGGAATGCCCATCGCTGACGTACCCGCAGATTACAAGGCATGGCTATTGCGCCAGTCTGACGTTGACCCGTACTTGCAGGCGGCGCTGCGACGCTAGGCATGCTCGACGCCAAGTTCCCCCAAACTTATCCCCAGAACCTGGGAATAACCCTAGGGATAATTCAATGACAGATCACGAGAACCCAATAAACCCGCCAGCCTAGGGTAGCGTGGGCGAATCTTTGGCAATCTCCTCCCTGGCCAGACTCCAGCTGGAATCTGGGTTGTAGCTGGTGATGGCTTTGGCTACCTCGACAGACTTCTCGCCCAAATCCTTCTGATAGACCACACCATAGCGGTTTACAATAAAAGTCATAACGCCCGTCTTGCCATATTGAACAGGAACTGCGAGCGTTGCAAACCCACCGATCAAGTTGCCATTAATCATGTAGTCATAGGCTCCACCCGGGGCTGCAGCACCCTGACTCGTCAGCATGCGATAGTTGTAGCCGTAGTAGCTGGTGGCAGCCTTGGTGTCTACGTCCTTCAGCATCGGGCCCAGTGGGCTTTGTGGTTCGCTATGGGCCGCATCCCAGTACAAACCATCGCGTTTCCCGCTGGTGCTCAGGAATTTCTGTGCATAAGCACGAACGTTCGACCCATCACGCGGGACTTCTTCATACTCGCGTTGCAGAAGCGGCAGCTCTTCAAGCACGGTCATGGTCATCAACTCATTGAGACCAATTCGGCGATTGGTCAGCTCTTCGGCACCAGCGACGCTGTCGAACGACCAGCGCTCGCCTTTGCGAACCAATGGCACCGGATACACAAAGGCATTCGGGCCAATGATCAACCAGGCACTATCGGGCGAGCTCTCCTGAATCAGCAAAACCTTGTTGGCAGCGTCGACAAACCGCTCTCGAGTGGCTGCGATGCCCGGATCGTTACCCTTTTGTTCGATCTCCGCACTGTCCTTGCCGAGGATCGCGGCAATCGCGTCATTGTCATTTGCGCCGGCCGCCTCAATTAAGGCATGGGCCGCTTCATCAGGCGTACCAAAATCCTGCTGTGCGCTTGCGGCGAAAACTGCCGTGAGCGGTACGAACAAGACAAGCATTGCAGTGAGGCTGGCAAGGCGAAGGGAGCGTTGTGGCTTTTTCATGTGATTGGATTCCTAAGTAGAGTCTGGGAGCTAAATCGCACGGATATCAGCGCCTATGCCCACCTTCACCTCGATGTCCGCCACCGCCACGACTCATGTTGCCACGCTGGCTGGCTGCACGTGACTGCTGACCGGACATGCCACCATAGGAACTGGCCTGCGGCGATGCGGAGCGCGAAGACGAGTTTCCTGCTGAACGAGAAGCCCCCGATGTGGACGGCCGCGAACCTGTAGTGTTCGAGCGACGTGTCGTATCTGATGAGGAAGAATGCGACCCGGCACTGCTCGATGGACGTGTCGCTGGCCGTGTAGTCGGCGTGAAGTTGCTACTTCCAGTACTCGCAACGGGCCGATTGCCTTTGCCTGCATCTGAGCGATTTACTGCTTCGGCCCGGTTGCCCTTGCCTGCATCTGAGCGATTTCCTGCTTCGGCCCGATTGCCCTTGCCTGCATCTGAGCGATTTCCTGCTTCGGCCCGGTTGCCCTTGCCTGCATCTAAGCGATTTCCTGCTTCAGCCCGATTGCCTTTGCCTGCATCTGAGCGACCCGCAGCACCCACCTGATTGGCGCCCTTAACCGCGCTGTTGCGATCAATATTAGGTTTGAAGCCAGCATCGCCAGGTCGCGCTGAGTTACCGTAGCCAGTATGCTTGGGGTTCCATGTGCCCGATTCACCACCATACCGATTGATATTGGTGTTTCGGTTGATGTTGGTATTTCGATCAATATTGATATTGGTATTAGAGTGCCAGTTATTGCCCCAGCCGATGCCACCAGTGTGCCAATTAAAGGCCCAGGCGGTGGCTGCTCCCCAGAAAAACCCGCTGGCAAAGGTATGGCTCGGAGGATATGAGTAGTAGTAGACCGGATACGGAGTCGGCCAATAGCTCCAGGTCGGAGACGTGGAAGCGTAAATCACGGTGGTCGGCTCGTAGCGCGGCACGTAGATGACATCGGGCTTGGCAGGTTCAATGATGATGGTCTGGTTATTGACCTCGACCTTCTGCCTGCTATCGCTTTTCAAATTGCCTGCAGAATAGGCCATCATGCGAAAGCGTTGCACCGCATCCATTACCGCTTCCTGGTCGTCATACACGGCTTCGCCGAGCCTCTGGGTCCAGTCCAGATCAGCGTTCATCTGATCAATAATCTCGGGATAATTAAGCAGATTCCGCACCGGCTCACTCAAAGAGTCTGGTGGCTGGGGATTCTTCTGCCCCTTGGCTTGTTTGAGGAACCGTTGGGCCTGAACGATTTCTAATGGAACCGTCGATGCTGGCAAGATTAATGCCAGCAAGTCGTCAGGATAAAGCGCAATGCGCCCAACCAGATCGCCGAGTTGTGCATCGGTCAGAGCGGACATGGCATTGGCCGAACCCGAAGCGATGTTGGACGAGGACTTTTCCGCCTGGCCCTGGGCGACGGATGGAGGTGCCGTAACCAGGGCAACTACCCCGGTGAACACCACAGACAGCGTTGCAGCGATTACAGATCGCGCCATGGCGGATCCTCCTTCGAGGGATAGCATAAAGAACGGTCGACCTATTACTGATAGTCGCGAGAGTCCACTTTTTTGCGGGTTACAGTGCGGCTATTTCACGATTATTGAAAAACAGCATCACCAGCCATGTGCCATGATAACGGCGAAGCAATTAAATATCAGCCTATTTTGAGTCCGTAGAAGCCAACCTCTCGTTTACCCGTAACAACCGAAATATTTTGACTGTTCCAATGGCGTCGAGAAATAGCGTCTCCACCTGCACAGACACAACCGCCCCATTGCTCACGGCGATGTTCGCCTCATTGAAGAGTGAGCTATACAGACGCTTGCACATCGACGTATTATTCTTGAATTGGCATACCCCGCACTCACAACCCGCCCACGAACGAACCATCGGTATGTCAGGGCCCGCTACGTTTGATTTAAGCCGCAGTTATTGCCATGTGTTGGCGATCTGCCGCAACAATCCATTAATTTAAAGGCGCGGCTGGTTTTCAACCCATTCTTACGAGCAAGTAGGAGTAACAGGGTTATGACGCAAACCACACCCGCCGCTGCGCAAACGACGCAGCAGCTCTGGAATAAAGACTTCTTGCTGGCGAGTTTCGCGTTTCTCGTGGTAATGATCGGCACCACATTACCGACATCTCTCTATCCGCTCTATCGGCACCAATTCGCCCTCTCAGAGATGATGATTACCGTCATCTACGGGGTATACGCTGGCGGTACAATCGCAGCCCTCATCGTCGCCGGGAGTTGGTCTGACCAGCTCGGACGGCGCGTCATCATGTTCGCGGCGCTAGCGTTTTCCGCAGCCAGTGGGTTTATATTTTTGCTCGACTTGAACCTGGCTTCGCTGCTGCTGGGGCGCGTGCTTTCGGGTATTTCAGCCGGTCTCGCGACGGGCACGGCCACCGTCATGGTGATTGAGCTTGCGCCAGACAACCGCAGAGGCATCGCAACACTGATTGCAACGGCCGTCAATATGGGTGGACTCGGCCTCGGCCCGTTGCTCAGCGGCATTCTCGCCCAATATGCGCCATGGCCAATGCATCTGGTTTTCATCGTCCATCTTGTGTTGATCGTGATTGCTGTCGGAGGATTACTGAAGACCCACGAGACAGTTATCACTGCGAAACAACCACGACTTCATATACAAAGGCTAAGTGTTCCGCGAGAAGTCCGTAAAGTTTTCATTCCGGCCAGCATCGCAGGTTTCGCGGGGTTCGCCGTGCTTGGCCTCTTCAGCGCCGTGACGCCAGCTTTCCTAGGCGGCATACTCGGCTTGACCAATCTCGCCCTGATCGGGTTCGTGGTATTCATTGTGTTCGCGGCCTCCACACTGGGCCAACTGGCTTTGGAGGTCGTACCATTGAAGCTGGCCCTGCCCGTCGGCTGCCTGGTGCTCGCGGCGGGTGCGTTGCTAGTGGGTACAGCAATTAACGTCGAGTCGCTGAAACTCCTCATTTTGGGTGCGGTTTTGTCCGGTTTGGGACAGGGGCTTGCATTTCGCGCGGGTCTGGCCAGCGTGGCTGCGGCCTGTCCTACTGATCGACGCGCAGAGGTCACATCGACCTTCTTTATCGTGCTCTACATTGCGATCTCTATCCCTGTCATTGGCGTCGGCATCGCAGCTAACGCGCTGGGCTTGCGCCCGGCCGGCACCGGCTTCGCTATCGCTGCTGCGGTGCTCTCGGTAATTGCGTTGCTTGTATTGCAGTTCCGCAAGCAACCTCGGTTATGAGGGCATCTTTGAGATTACAAACGAGTTTCTCTGTTTCACGATCGCACTCAACGTTCATTTATTGCAGGTTGCCGGCGCCGCTTAATTAAGCCAATACTCACTAAATATAAACACCGCATACCATTTCATCTTCGATATCATCTACTATGCTGCCTGGCGAATTTTCCGCCGACAGACCACAACACTGAGCACCTCATGAAAAAAACCGATCTCGAGAAGCAGAAAGCCTTGAAACTCAAGGGCAAGCTCAATGCTGGCAACCCATTAAACCGTCTTGCCGACACCGTACCCGCTGTGGATCGTCGCGAGCAACGCCGCCTCGACCAAGCTGCCGGCCTGGTTTCCTTCCCCGTCAAACTGCACCAGCCATTGATTGCGGCCTTAAACGCCAAGGCGCAAGCGGATAGCATCAGCGTCAACGAGCTGGTAAACACGCTGCTGGCCGAGGCGCTGAAGGACTAGTCCGTGCATATATGGGTCGATGCCGACGCCTGTCCCGTCGTCATCAAAGACATCCTGTATCGGGCGGCACTACGATCGCAGCAACCACTCACCTTAGTAGCCAATCAAATGCTGCGTACGCCGCCATCGCCTTTGATACGGGCCGTCCAGGTGCCGCGAGGGTTCGATGTGGCGGACGACTATATTGTTGAGCGAGCTTTTGCCGGCGATCTGGTCATTACCGCAGACATTCCGCTGGCAAGCGAGGCTCTGCAAAAAGGGGCACTGGTACTCAGCCCGCGTGGCGAGCGCTACACCACCGAGAACATAAGCGAACGGCTGTCGATACGAGACATGATGGAAGAGTTGCGTAGCGCAGGCGTCGATACAGGCGGGCCCGCGGCTTTCAACCAAGCCGACAGGCGTGCCTTTGCCAACGCCCTAGATCAACTATTGCAGAAGGCACTTCGGGCAGACGCTGCCAAACAACAATCATAAATAAGCTCAGTACAAGACTAACGGATTCTTACTGCTTCCATACTTCAGCACCAGATGGGCTACCATTAGTTAAGCGCATGCATGCGCAGTATCTGCCGCGCGCATCGTGCCGTGCCGGTCATCCTTATACGCCAACCCAGTAGAGCCCATCGCAGTGAATGAACTTTCCCCGACCATACCCGACGACTCCGACGAGGATCTCGAGCCGACCACCCGAATCCATGAGGCTAGACTGTGGCGCGACGACGGCTGGACCGCTCGCGTCATCAAGAATGAAGACGATGACGGGTGGGCCGTTGAAATGTTCATGGACGGAGAAGATGAACCGGCTTTAGTCGGCCCCTGGACCATGGGACGCGACAAGAAGAACCCTAAACCGCTCGACTCTGCGGCTTTCATCACGCTGGTGAAGACGGCATCTGAAGTGCTGCGTCGACACGAGCAGCAATTGCACGCCCTGTTGCACAAAAACCTGACCATTGACTCGCACTCAGGCCGATGGCGCATCGCACTAGACATCGTCCCCGATGAATACGAACCGTATGCGGAACTGAGCGCCCATGATGACTTAGGCGAAGAGCAGGCACGGGTTCGCGTATCGCCAGGTTTCAAGCTAACGCGCCAAAGTGCAACAGACTGGATCACCAACGGCTTCGCGCGACCTGGCTAACGACGCACAGTCAATAGACCTTGTGCACAATGGATCGGCCGATGGCCGGTTCGGTCATTACTTGAATAGTGTGGGTCGATAACATTAAAGAGATCCAAGCCTTTCCTCAACCAGACCGGTCTACGCAAAACGCCTGCATTGAGAACTTCAATGGAAAATTCCGTAAAGAAGGCTTAAACACAATTGGCTTACGTGTTTGCGTAAAGTGCGCGTACTCATTGAGCCGTGGCGTCTAAAAGGCACTCTTTATCACCCCCCCATCGGCCCGCAATGCAGCCCCTGTTGTTGCCGACGAAAGCGGGCTGGCGATATAGGCCACCAGAGACGCAACTTCCTGCGGCGAACCAAATCGCTTGATGAGCGATGTAGGACGGATCTTCTCGAAGAACTCCTTTTCGAATGCTTCAAACGATTTGCCCTCAGCCTTTGCGAGGTTCTCCACAAATTCGCCGACGCCGCGCGATTTCGTCGGGCCCGGCAGCACGCTATTGACGGTGATCCCGGTGCCGGCAACAGCCTCGGCGAGCCCGCGCGAGACTGCAAGCTGGGCTGTTTTCGTCATCCCGTAATGGATCATTTCAACTGGGATCTGCACCGCGCTTTCGCTCGAAATGAAAATAATGCGTCCCCAATTGGCACGTCGCATCGCGGGTAAAAACAGGCGCGCGAGGCGTACTCCACTCAAGACATTGACGTCGAAGAAGCGCTGCCAGTCGGCATCAGAAATATCTTCAAACAGCTTGGGCTCGAAGATGCCCAGGTTATTGACCAGAATCTCCACGTTCGGATGGCGTCGCGCAAGTTCGTCGGCCGCAGCGGCCGTACTCAGATCGCCCGCAAACCCGTGTACATCGCTGCCCGTGTCCGCTTTAAGTTGCGCAACCACCTTATCCACAGATGACTGAGCGCGGCCATTGATGATCACACGGGCACCCTCCTGCGCCAACGTGCTCGCGATAGCCAGACCGATGCCAGCCGTGCTGCCGCTCACCAGCGCGAGTTTGCCTTTAAGATTCAGGTCCATGAGTGGTTTCCTTTAGGTTGATGAAATAGAAGCAGCGACACAGGGCCTTGAACGTCAGATGCCATCAGGGGGGCACGTGCGTGTGATTGAGACGCCATCATCAACCAGCCAAGCAGTACCGGTAATGATGGCGACTTTTCCCGGCAAGCGTTGTATGTTCAATTTCCTGATCCAATTCACCAACCAGAGCCCTTTGTCTTCGTCCATGGACGATCAATATAGGCTTCAATTCTGATTACAGAAAGGCCTGAAACATGATTTCATTATTCAGTCCCTGCGAAAAATTGGGAGCATGCATGGGACGCCGGCGTGCCAACGAGCTCATTCACGTATTGCCTGAGTATCGACGGCCTGTTGCTCTGCACTTCTTAACTTTATAACAATGAACAAGCGAGACTCTTGTGCCATTTGAAGCACTCATAAAACACCGCTTAGGCAGAATAAGGCTAGATTGCCTGAACGTATGCATCAATCAACTGTGACGTATAAACGCTGGACAGCTCCAGACTCTTCGAGTCCAAGAAAACGGGCAACATTGGTTAGGCCGCCAAACATTTGAACGATGGATTTTGCGTTCTGCATGGCAAATATAAACAAATTGTTTAATATTTAATCAACAAATCGTGTAACGAAAAATTGGACGAATTGTATATTCTTCTGCAATGAACACGACTGTAATAAACCGAGCACTTCGATGGGCTAAAGAACAAGGTATGAATCAGTCCGCCTTCGCTGCGCGATTGGGGGTGCTTCCTCAGCACGTCACCAACTGGAAGAGTCGGGGGCTGCCCGCCGAGCAATACCAACCCATAGCTGAGGCGCTGGGCCGCTCCATTGATGAGTTGCTAGGCAGAACGCCTGAAACGAAAACGCCCAGAGTGAAGTCCAATGCAGACTGGCCTCTTCTATCCATTGACGAGTCGAAAGTAAGAGCCTTAAGCGACTTTCATCGCGTGCAGCTTGAGGCAGCTATCCTGATCGCAGCAGGACAGGTCGGCCTGGACGTGAAGAAAAAAAATAGCTAGAACTTGTAGTGAGCACTCACTTCTTGGGGGTGCCAAGTAACAAAAATTTAGATATGTATAAGGATGAAAAAAATGAAACACCTTGCCGCCATTCTGCTAAGCCTCTCGATTTCAGGATGTACAGTCCAGACCAAAAACTCGATTGTCAATGTTATGGGAGAGTTTGATGAGCGCCTCGCCAAAAACCAGATACAAGAAGGAACCGGCACCCTCAACGGCTCAGCCTTTCTGCTGCAAAGAGGCGGTGGGGTCGTTACCTGCGCGGGCCGCGATGTTGAACTAATCCCTGTTACGGATTATGCGGCAGATCGTCTTAGATGGATCTACGGGCGCGCCCCAGCGGCAGGCGAGGTGGTGCGAACCGACTTCATGGGCATGGACCGTGTTAACGCTCAGTTCACGCCAGACATTCCCGGCTATCACACACATAAACGGGTCACCAAGTGCGACGCTCAGGGCGAGTTCTCATTCCAAGGCCTCAAGGATGGGCAGTACTTTGTTATAGCAAGCGTTATCTGGTTTGTGCCGTCGCCCCAAGGCGGCCTTCTTGCCACTAAAGTAAAAGTCTCCAACGGTAAAGCAGCGAAGGTGATCATGAGCAGCTAACGGCGCAACGGCGGTGTGAACTGATAGCGTGGCTAAATACATCTTTCGTAACCCCAAAGTATGCGAGGTGTAGCCTGATGTGGTTCGGTAATGGCTCATCCGCTGTTTGAGTTGGGCTAAGGCAAAGGTAGGAACAACAAGGAAACAAAAGCATGAAAACCATTCGTTTACTCGTTTCAGCCATGTTGTTTAGCCTACTAGTCTACCCATTCCAGGCTTACTCGCACGGAGGCAACTGTCGTAAAGACTAACCACCGGGCAAATGCTGCCTCATGGATAAAAAGAAGGGAACAGTTCACTGTCATTAGTTGGATGCCGTACCGCGATTAACGTGAGCACAAAGTAACAAACATTTAGTTTGATGAGAGAATATTACCGTCCATCAGACTCTGTATGAATAAACAGGAAAACGATAGAATGTCAGACATGAGCGCATCGATTCAATTTTCAATTAAATACGATGGGCCAGCCCTTGAGACGCATGAAATGGATGTGCGTGAGCTGGCCCCAGCGCTGCTCGCCCTTTCATCGTTGTTAGAGGAGTCCAATCGGGCACTAAACGGCGATAAGCCAGAAATAAGGGTAAACGTAAAAGGGAATTTTCAGTCTGGATCGTTCAAGATCGATTTATCCGCTGCACTTACTTTCAAAGAACAATTAGTATCGTTATTGTCAGGCGCTGATGCTACGGCTTTATCGAACCTTTTCGGCATACTCGGAGGCCTTGGCTTGGTCGGGGGTGGTGGACTGATTGGGTTGGTTCTGTGGCTGAATGGAAGACAGCCTTCCAGGATAGAGTACAAAGATGAAAAGGCGATTTTCATCATTGAGGAAACAAGCGAAACTGAAACGCTTGAGGTTGATATAGCGGTTGGACGGCTATATTCCACCAGAGTTGTGCGCCAATCCTTATCCAAGGTCATAAAGCCGCTCACCCAGACAGGAATCGACTACTTTGCGTCCGGGCGAGATGGCAAGGCCGAGGTGGTCATTACGCAAGCGGATGCAGTGGCCTTTACGGATCTGGACGGAAGCCCTGAGGAGGTATCAAATACTCTTACAGAAGGGGCGCTGCTTCAAATTGAGTCAGCCGTTTTTAAGGACGGCAACAAGTGGAGACTTAATGACGGAACAACATCCTTTTTCGCGGAAATAACAGACGAAGACTTTCTCGGACAAATAGAAACGGGCGAAGCACGATTTGGAAAGGGAGATGTTCTTATAGTTAATCTTAGGCGCGTCCAGTCCATTGCCGATACGGGGCTAAAAAGCGAGTACAAAATAGAAAAGGTTCGTGAACATAAAGGGCCGCTTCAAAACACATTGCTTCAGCCTGTTCGACCACCACCACGGCTGTAGTCCGCTGCCCCCCCTGTCTATAAAGACAACAGCCCCTCACGAAGATTTTTTGTGGGCGCTCATCCTGAATAGGCGAGAATACCTATTGGAGCTGGGCAGAGTCTAGGGCGACGAAAATTTCATTAAAACGATGCCAGCCACAATCAGAGACGCTGCGATTAGACGAACAGTTCCTGCAGGCTCATGAAGCACTACAATGCCCACGACAAACGCGCCCACTGCACCAATGCCCGTCCACACGGTGTAAGCGGTGCCTAACGGAAGAGTTTTCATGGCTACTGACAGCAAGGCGAAGCTTGCAATCATCGTAACGAGCGTCACGACAGTAGGCACAAGACGAGTGAAGCCGGCTGACTGCTTCATGTAATACGCCCAAACGATTTCCAGCCCACCCGCCATCACCACAAATACCCAGGCCATCACGACCTCCATTATCAAATAGGGTCGTCCCGAATCTGGTCAAGTGTGAAGGTCGTCCTTCTGGGTAAGAATTATAGATGATCTGAGCATATTCAGCCTGACTTATTGCCCAAAAAGATAGCTGAACTAAACCGTTGGCATCAGCCCGCTGCGGCGGGTTTTCTTTTGTCTGCGTCTGATGGGTCATGAGCTAATCCCGAAGTGCAAGATTCATCCGGCTCAGCCATCCCTCGCCTCCAGCTTTGGCCACCTCGCCGCGCACGTAAACAATGTCACGTTTAGGTCAAAGCTGCAGCCAGAAAAAGAAATAGCCGCGTGAGAGGCGGCTATAACATACTGATTTTACTGGATAATTCTGGTGGGCTGTGGGCGGCTCGAACGCCCGACCTACGGATTAAGAGTCCGCTGCTCTACCAACTGAGCTAACAGCCCCGCGCTGCAAAGACGAACAGTTTAGCGCGAAAACCTAGCCCACTTATTGAGAAACCCGTTTTTTTTTGAGATTAATCTTTCTCGCGATAGCTGTCATGACAGGCTTTGCAGCTTTTGCCCACGGCGCCGAACGCCACCCTGAACGCATCAAAGTCGCCCTTCTCGGCTGCAGCGTCCAGTTTTGTTACCGCCACTTTGAAATCATCTTGCTTTTGTTTGAACCCCTTGGCATCACTCCAGACGCTGGGCTTTGCTGCGCCCCCTTCCGTCCCTGGGCCATAGGCAACCCATGGCAAGGCGGCAATGGTACTGAAAATAGCAACGTTGGCGCGGATTGCCTCTGCGTCAAATGGCGCCTCTTTCTTGGCCACTGGGCCCATGCGTCCGAAATGCGAACCCATCAACGTCATGGCTGCCTCTCGGTAATCGATAGCCGCGTCAGCATCTTTGAACTGAGCACTGGCAGTTGAACAGCCGAGACCAACAACCGTCGCAATCGCGAACAAAGCAATGGATTTCTTCATAACTAACCTCAAGATGCAATCAACAAATCAAAATCGCCAGGCGCACATCGCCTGCCTGGCGACACATTTTGCAAGGCGTTAAACCTTGCGGGCAAGCTGCGCAGCCAGACCAACATAGCTGCGAGGCGTCATCGCCAGCAGCCTGGCCTTGGGTTCTGGTGGCAGGTCGAGCCCACCGATAAAACCAGTTAGGGCCTCCTGAGTAATGCCTTTGCCTCGGGTAAGCGCCTTGAGCTGCTCATAAGGCTGTGGCAAACCATAACGGCGCATAACTGTTTGCACGGGCTCAGCCAGCACTTCCCAGCATGCGTCAATATCTTCATCTATGGCCGCTGCATTAAGCTCGAGCTTACCCAGCCCACGCATGCAGGCGTCATAGGCGACAGCGCAATAACCCAGCGCGACGCCCAGATTACGCAAAACCGTTGAGTCGGTAAGATCACGCTGCCAGCGTGAAAGCGGCAGCTTGTCAGACAGATGGCGTAACACCGCATTGGCCAGCCCGATATTGCCCTCGGAGTTTTCGAAGTCTATTGGGTTAACTTTATGTGGCATGGTGGAAGAGCCGACCTCGCCTTCTTTAAGCCTTTGCTTGAAATAACCCAATGAAATATAGCCCCAGATATCGCGATCAAGATCGAGAATAATCGTATTGGCTCGTGTCACCGCATCAAACAGCGCGGCGATCCAGTCATGCGGCTCAATCTGCGTTGTGTGCTGATTTTGCGTAAGGCCCAGCTCTCCCAGAACGCGGGCGCTGAATACCGGCCAGTCGATTTCGGGGTAGGCTGACATATGGGCGTTGTAGTTGCCCGTGGCACCATTCATTTTCGCCAATGGTTGCACAGCCTCAACAGCGGCGATGGCACCATCAAGGCGCGCGGCTACGTTGGCAAACTCTTTGCCCAACGTGGTTGGGCTGGCTGGCTGCCCGTGCGTGCGCGACAGCATAGGCTGGTCAGCAAACTGGCGAGCCAGCTCTTTCAAGCGATTGCACAGTTCGACCAACTTGGGCACGATAAACTGTGACCGAGCACGCGTGAGCATGAGAGCATGTGATGTGTTGTTGATATCTTCAGACGTGCAGGCAAAATGGATGAACTCGGCAGCACCGGCCAGCTCTTCGTTATCTGCCACACACTCTTTAAGCCAATATTCAACGGCTTTGACGTCGTGGTTAGTGGTTTTTTCGATTTCTTTGATGCGCCCTGCATCATCTTCAGAAAAGTTGTCGACCAGCGCTTTCAGTCTGGCTCTGGCAGCCGCCGAAAACGGCGCAAGCTCGGGCAGGCCAGCATCAGACAAACCGATAAGCCAGGCTACTTCAACCTCGACTCTGTGAGCCATGAAACCGGCTTCAGAAAGAAGCGGACGCAACACGTCGCACCTGGCGGCATAACGGCCGTCTAGCGGCGACAAAGCATTGAGATGACTGAGATTTGAGGCGATTTGCATGATTTTACAGTTAGAGAAAAACAGCTGAGATTCTACCATTGCAGGCGTTTTCGCCTAGTCAGACGTATATAAACGACAGTTTCAGATGCTCTGCACAGGTGTTAGCTGTTTGTCCTGCTCCAGCGCAGGCATCATCACGGTATCCTGCTATACTTTTCTGGCCTGCAACTTCCTGCCATCCTCATGAAACTCATTGGTTCGCTCACAAGTCCTTACACTCGTAAAGTGCGTGTCGTGATGGCCGAGAAAAAGCTCGACTACGAGTTCGTCCTCGAAAACGTGTGGGCCGCCGACACTCATATTCAGGATCACAACCCGCTGGGTAAAGTGCCCTGTCTCCTTATGGATGACAATGGCAGCTTGTTTGATTCCCGCGTCATTGTCGAATACCTAGACACGCTTTCTCCGGTTGGTAGGCTCATTCCGCAACAAGGCCGCGATCGCGCCGCCACAAAATGCTGGGAAGCCATCGCTGACGGGGTACTCGACGCTGCCGTCGGCATCGTCATCGAGCTTGAGCGCAAGCCTGTCATCGAAGGCCTTCCCGCCTCTGACGAGCCCATCGCCCCAAACTGGGTAAAACGCCAGCGTGGCAAAATTACTGCTGCGCTCAGCTCTATGGATCACAGCTTGGGCGACCAGCCATTCTGCATGGGCGTTAACTTCAGCCTGGCTGATATCGCTGTCGGTTGCGCCCTCAGCTATCTTGATCTGCGCATGCCAGACCTTAACTGGCGATCGCTGCACCCCAATCTGCACCGGCTTCACGAAAAGCTGCAAGAACGCCCGTCTTTCACGACCACCAAGCCGCCCGCCGCCTAAACATCCGCCACAGGCTGGTAAGTATCGCAAAGTCGCCGTCACACAAAAATTACCGCCATATGAACTCATTTCATATGGCGGTAATTTTTTGCATGCAGCTCGTGAGAACAAAGCCTTAGACGATAATACCGCCCCCAAGACAGACATCCCCCAAGTACAGCACCGCTGATTGCCCTGGCGTCACGGCCCACTGGCTTTCACTAAAGCTAAGGCTGAAACCATCCGCAGTCAGATCACCCAGTACGCAGTTGGCATCGGGCTGTCGATAGCGAGTTTTAGCCGCATACGCGCCAGCTTCAGGGGGCTCGCCAGCGACCCAACTAACGTCCTGGGCTTGCAGTGTCGTACTCAACAACCAGGGGTGGTCATGCCCCTGCACCACATACAATGTGTTGCTTGCAAGATCTTTGCGCGCACTAAACCAAGCGTCAGACGTGCCATCGTCCTTTTGGCGACCCTTAACCCCGCCAATACCCAACCCCTTGCGTTGCCCCAAGGTATAAAACGCCAGCCCCTGATGCTTGCCGACCATGACACCTTCGGGTGTTTTAATCGGCCCGGGCTTTGTGGGCAGATAGCGGTTTAAAAACTCTCGAAATGGCCGCTCACCAATAAAACAAATACCGGTAGAGTCTTTTTTTGCTGCGTTAGGCAACTGCAACGATTCAGCAATACGGCGCACTTCGGTCTTTGCAATTTCACCAAGAGGGAACAGCGTGCGTTCCAACTGTTTTTGATTTAGCCGATGCAAAAAATAGCTTTGGTCTTTTGTATGATCAACAGCCTTTAGCAACTGAAAGCTGTCACCTCCATTAGCCGAAACTCGCCGCACCCGAGCATAGTGGCCTGTAGCAATGTACTCGGCCCCCAGCGTCATGGCATGATCAAGAAAGGCCTTAAATTTTATTTCGGCGTTGCAGAGCACGTCTGGGTTGGGGGTACGACCAGCCGAATACTCGCGCAGAAAATCAGCAAACACCCGGTCTTTATATTCGGCCGCAAAATTAACGGCTTCAATGTCTACGCCAATAACGTCTGCGACGCTGGCTGCGTCCAGCCAATCTTGCCGGGAAGAGCAGTATTCAGAGTCATCGTCGTCCTCCCAGTTTTTCATGAACAGGCCGAGCACATCGTAGCCCTGCTGCTTGAGCAACCAGGCCGTTACGGAGGAATCAACCCCGCCCGACATGCCGACTACGACACGCCCTTTTGATCCAGTTTTAGTCATAAAGATATTTTAAACGGGTATGGGCCCCCGCGCAGTCCGAGTCTTGTGTGTGCAATTGAATAAGCTGCTACTCACTGCACGCACGCGCTACGAAAACTACGTGACGGCAAAGCGATAGCCTGAGCAGCACAGGTGTTATGAAGAAGAGAAGTAGATACCAAACTATATGGGCGGCGAGGGAGAGCCTGGGACAAGCCCCTCACCGCCGTCCAACATGACCCACAGACTAGCGCTGTGGAATCATTTTCCCGGGATTAAGAATATTATTGGGGTCAAAAGCGTGCTTCAGGCTAGACATTAAATCAAGCGCATCTTGCCCATGTTCTTCCAGCATAAAGGCCATTTTATGCAGCCCTACGCCATGCTCGCCTGTGCAAGTGCCATCCATGCGAATAGCACGTTGAACCAGACGATGATTGATGCCCTCAGACTCTTCCCACTCATTCGGGTTGTCGGGATCAAGCAGCATAAGCACATGAAAATTGCCATCGCCCACGTGGCCGACAATGGTATACGGAAAGCTTGCCTGGTCGAGTTCGGCGGCCGTCTCGCTCACGCATTCGGCCAGGCGCGATATGGGTACGCAAACATCGGTTGTACTGGCCCGGCAGCCGGGCCGCAGCTGAAGGCCGGCAAAATAGGCATTATGCCGAGCAGTCCACAGGCGACTACGGTCTTCGGGCTGATCAGCCCACTCGAAATCAAGGCCACCGTTTTCACGTGTAATGTCTTGCACAATGCCGGCCTGCTCTTTTACCCCTGCGGGGCTCCCGTGGAACTCAAACAGTAGCAGCGGCGACTCTTTCAGTGTCAGCTTGCTGTAGGCGTTAGTGGCCTTGACGGCCCAGGCATCCATGAATTCAACCCTGGCTACCGGTACACCCATCTGGATAATCTCGATAACACTGCGCACGGCGGCATCGAGCGTCGGAAAATTACAGATGGCCGCTGAAATTGCTTCGGGTTGGGGGTATAGCCGTACGGTCACCTCAGTGATAATGCCGAGCGTACCTTCGCTGCCTACAAAAATACGAGTAAGGTCATAGCCGGCGGACGACTTACGCGCCCGGTTGGCGGTTTCGATAATACGCCCATCTGCCGTCACTACCTTGAGCGACATAACATTTTCACGCATCGTGCCATAACGCACTGCGTTGGTGCCCGACGCGCGCGTGGCCGCCATCCCGCCCAGCGACGCATCAGCGCCCGGGTCTATCGGAAAAAACAAGCCCGTATTGCGGATCTCATCATTTAGCTGCTTGCGCGTGACCCCAGCCTCAACGGTCGCGGTAAAGTCTTCGGCATGGATCGCCACTACACGATTCATCCCTGAAAGATCCAAACTAATGCCGCCCTGCACCGCCAGTAAATGCCCTTCAAGCGACGAGCCTACGCCATAAGGGATGAGCGGCACACTGTGCTTATGACAGTGTTGCGCCACCCACGCGACGTCTTCAGTATTCTGTGCAAAAACAACGCCATCAGGCAGCATGGCCGGATACGGAGACTCGTCGCGACCGTGATGCTCTCTTACCGCATGAGCAGTAGAAAACCGGTCACCAAAATGCGAGGCCAGTGCGTCTAGAAAGCCTGATGGGATTTCACGGCGCACTGATTGAACCGAAATTGGAGCGTTCATGCTGATTCCTTGATGCTTGCTGAGGTCTGTCGCGGCAAGCATTTCAGTTAGCACGCCGCAATGACGGATAGTAGTTGCTTTATACGTGGGTTCCGGCAACGACATTGGCCGATTTCGACGTTTTCTGGCGACGATTTTGCACGGCGAGAGCTAGCCGCTCCAGCACCTGCACAGTGCTATCCCAGTCTATGCAGCCATCGGTAATGCTTTGACCATAAGTAAGCGGCTGCCCTTCGACTAGGTCTTGACGCCCGCCCACGAGGTTGCTCTCTACCATAACACCAAAAAGACAGTGGCTACCTGCCTCCATTTGCTTGGCTACGTCTTCAAGCACCAGAGGTTGATTGCGATAATCTTTATTACTGTTGGCATGGCTGGCATCAACCATGATGCGCGGCTGCAATCCCGTTTTTACGAGCATCTGGCATGCCAGATCTACGCTTTCAGCATCATAGTTGGGGGCCTTTCCGCCTCGCAAAATAAGATGACAGTCTTCATTACCTACGGTAGAGACGATCGCCGAGTGACCACCTTTGGTGACAGACAGGAAATGGTGCGGCCGGGACGCTGCCTGAATGGCATCAAGCGCAATTTTAGTGTTGCCGTCTGTACCATTTTTAAACCCAACCGGGCACGACAGGCCTGAGGCCAGTTCTCGGTGCACCTGGCTTTCGGTAGTACGCGCGCCAATAGCCCCCCAAGACACCAGGTCAGCGATGTATTGCGGTGTAATCATGTCCAGAAATTCACAACCTGCCGGCAAACCAAGGCTGTTTATATTGATAAGCAGCTCGCGTGCTGTTCGCAAACCCTGATTAATATTGAAACTGCCGTCCAGCCCGGGGTCATTGATCAGCCCCTTCCAGCCTACCGTGGTGCGTGGCTTTTCAAAATACACACGCATGATAATTTCGAGGTCACCATTGAAACGCTGCCGCTCTGCCGCAAGACGTTTGGCGTAATCCAGCGCAGCGACCGGGTTGTGGATGGAACACGGCCCTACTATTACGACCAGACGATCATCATCGCCCTTGAGCACCTTGTGCACTGCCTTGCGTGCATCATAGACCGTCGCAGAAATCGCGGTAGTGCATGCAAACTCACGCATGATGTGGGCGGGCGGGCTTAGTTCTTTGATTTCTCGAATTCGTAAATCATCGGTGTTATGCGACACAGTGTGACTCCTGGAGGGTTATGCCTGCCTGCCTGCGGAACAAAAAAGCCGCCTAGCGAAGCTGGCGGCTTTTTTGAGGAATTTGGGAGCTAGTTCAAACGTGTACAGCGTAACCCTTCCTGCGCCAGCGGCTTAGGAAACGTAAAAAAATAAAAGTAAAAACGGTTTACGGTACACATGCGACTGATAC
The DNA here is from genome assembly GCF_008369125.1 of Pusillimonas sp. ANT_WB101. NCBI lineage: Bacteria > Pseudomonadati > Pseudomonadota > Betaproteobacteria > Burkholderiales > Alcaligenaceae > Pusillimonas > Pusillimonas sp. ANT_WB101. Next base: position 1,951,034 of record NZ_VOAY01000001.1, read on the forward strand.
TAACACAGAAAAATAAATTAGGCATTCGCTAAGCGTATCCTTTATTCAATAGTTAATATCAAACTAATTTGAGCCGAAATGATTTTGTGCGGTATGATTTCTTTCATTACCATTCGCTGGCTCAAGGTCAGTGCCCCATAACAAATCGATCAGAAATCCAATCGATCTGACTTCAAAAGGACACTCACATGAAAACAAAAACGCTACTTACCGCACTGGCGACCACGATGGCCGTCAGCTTCGGCATAAGCGCCAGCGCCGTTACCTTGAAAGAAATTCAGGATCGCGGCACAGTGCGTATCGCCGTGGCGAACGAGATTCCGTATGGCTACATGGATATGAGCGGCAAGGCCAAAGGTGCCGGGCCTGAAGTCGCCCAGCACATCATGGACGAGCTAGGAATCAAAAAGGTTGAATGGATCACCACTAATTTTGGCTCACTCATCCCTGGCCTGCGCGCAAATCGCTTCGACATGGTGGCCGCCGAGATGGCGATTTTGCCGCAGCGCTGTAAAGAGGTGCTCTTTTCAGAACCTGACACGTCGTATGGCGAAGGCCTGCTCGTTGCCAAGGGCAACCCTGACGACATCCACACGTTTGAGTCGTTCGCTAAAAACGACAAAAAAATCGCCATTATGGCCGGTGCTGACCAACTCGAAATGCTGCAAGAACTGGGTGTATCTGAAGACCGCATGGTTACCATTGCAAGCAACGCCGATGCCATTTCCACTGTCGCTACTGGTCGTGCCAGTGCCTATGCGGCGACCAGCCTCACCGTCAGTGAGCTGGCCAAGAAAAGCGACAAAGTAGAACCGGCCGCCGATTTTACCGACCCCGTCATTGGCGGCAAGCCTGCCCGCAGCTGGGGCGGCTTCACGTTTAATCAAGGTTCAGAAGACTTTCGTGATGCGGTCAATGGCGAACTGAAAAAGTTTAAACAAACGCCTGAATGGAAAAAAATCCTTGAAACCTACGGGTTTAGCGAGGCCGATGCGAAAGAGTCGTTCAGCATGACAACCGAGCAGCTCTGCGCAGCCAAATAACGTGTGACTATCATGCCTGCGATTGAACGCGCCCTCTTCCTGCCGGCCCGAAGACCAGCAGGCGGAGGGTTGCGTGCAGGCATTTTGCCTTCAACCAGGAAACACCCCTGATGGACTGGATTTCTTACAGCGTTCCGCTGTTGGAAGGCGCCTGGGTTACGACACAGCTTACCGTCTACTCAACAATATTTGGCGCTTTCTTCTCCTTTGCCTTCGGCATCGGAAAACTCTCACACAACTGGGCCATCAAAGGCATCTCTATCGGCTTTATTGAGGTCTTTCGAGGGACGTCTCTGCTGGTCCAGTTGTTTTGGCTTTATTTTGCACTGCCCGTCTTTGGCCAGATGGTGGGTATCGACTTGCGCTTTCCCCCCGTCGTGGCGGGCACACTGGCACTCAGTCTGAACATTGGCGCCTATGGCGCTGAGGTGGTGCGTGGTGCCATACAGGCCGTACCAGCTTCCCAGCATGAGGCAGCCAAGGCCCTCGACTTTACGCCACGACAGGTTATGTGGCGTATTGCACTGCCACAGGCTATTCCAGAAATGATGCCCAGCTTTGGCAACCTGGCCGTCCAAAACCTGAAAGACACAGCCTTGGTATCGCTGATCAGCTTGGGCGACATGGCTTTCCGGGCCGAACAGATCCGTAACTTTACCCAAGACAGTGTCACCGTCTACACCCTCCTGCTGTTTATGTATTTTGGTATGGCGCTGGTACTCACCGCCATCATGAAGCTGCTTGAGCGCTCCGTTGGGCGCTGGCGCGCAGGGAGGGTTTGATATGTTGTTTGGCATTGAATGGGACACCGCCAATAACTGGGTGTTCGCCGCATCGATACTTCCAATACTGCTCAAGGGCCTGGTCATTACTATTCAGGCCACGGTCGTAGGCTTTTTCGTGGCAGCGGTGCTCGGGCTAGTGCTTGCTGCCTTGAAGTCTGCCCGCTTGCGTATTATTTCATGGCCAGCCCGATTTATTACGGAGTTTATCCGTGACACGCCCTTGCTGGTGCAGCTGTTTTTTCTTTATTACGTACTGCCCGACTACGGCATCGTACTGCCGGCCTTTTTGACCGGTGCGCTTGCACTCGGGGTGCAATACAGCGCATATACCTCTGAGGTATATCGTGCTGGCATTGAATCAGTAGCCCATGGTCAGACCGAGGCGGCACGCGCGCTTGACCTGTCACCACTCAGGCAGTTTGCCGTAATTATCGTGCCACAGGCCATACCTCGCATTATTCCGGCCATGGGTAACTACCTCGTCTCTATTATGAAAGACGTACCCGTGCTGTCCGTTGTATCGGTTCTGGAAATGCTCAATGTTGCCAAAATCATTGGTGACCGCACTTTCAATTACTTGATCCCGCTCTCCATGGTCGGCGGCCTGTATCTATTGATGACACTGCTGGCTTCCGCCGCCGTACGTCAAGTAGATCGCCGCCTGCCCAAGCAAGGAATTCCGCTCAAATGAACACAACCACCACAGAACCCACTGCGACCGAAGCAATCGCCGGCACACATGCCGGCGAAATCGGCGCACCCATTATCAAGTTCGAGAAAGTGGTCAAGCGCTTTGGTGATGTCACCGTGCTGGACGAGCTTGATTTTGAAGTAAAAAAAGGTGAAAAAGTTACCATTATCGGGCCTTCCGGCTCTGGCAAGTCGACCGTATTGCGCATATTGATGACGCTCGAAACCATTAACGAAGGCGTCATCTACGTGGCGGGCAAGCCACTTTGGCACGAATACAAGAATGACGAACTCGTGCCGGCCAGCGAAGAGCATCTGCGCACCATGCGCAAAGAAATGGGCATGGTATTTCAGCAGTTCAATCTGTTTCCGCACATGACCGTTCGGCGCAACGTAACCGAAGCACCGGTGCACGTGCTCGGGCTGTCCAAGGAAGAGGCCGCAGAGCGCGCTGAAAAATATCTGGATCTCGTCGGCTTGCTCGATCAGGCCGACAAGTTTCCCAGCCAGCTTTCCGGGGGCCAGCAACAGCGGGTTGCGATTGCACGAGCCCTTGCCATGCGACCGAACATCATGCTGTTTGACGAGCCCACATCAGCGCTGGACCCCGAACTGGTGGGCGAAGTACTGAGCGTGATTCAGCGACTGGCAGGCGAACACGACCTGACCATGCTGCTGGTCACCCATGAGATGCAGTTTGCCAAACAGATTTCTGATCGGATCTGTTTCTTCGACAAAGGACGTATCGTCGAAGACGGCCCACCCGAGCAGATACTGGTCGAGCCGCGCGAAACACGCACCCAAGAGTTTCTTAAAGGCTTTATTGACCCTGAATGACAAGGCTGCGCGGCCAGGCGTCGGCCCGTACCGACGCCGCCCTGATAGGCAGAGCCCATCACAAATCTGTATCGAGCCTTACAGCGGTATTTCGTCGAGCCTGAATAACTCATGTTTGCTGAGAGATGCCTGACAAAGACGGCAATAATCAGCGCAGCACCTGGCAGTATCAAACATGATCTGGATAAACGGTGCACGTTTTCAGTTTACTTTACCAGGGACAGCACAGCGAAGTCTCGTACATGGGTGCAGATCGTGTCGCACCAAACGGCTTTAGAAAAAAAACTGATCCAGCACGTCAAGCTTGATTAGCACCCGTCGTTTAGATCAATGGATACCGGATTAGGCGCATCAGCGCCATAATCCGATAATTCCTAAAAAATCAAAAGCTGTTTCGTTGTAAATATCAGACCAATACTTAGCGACTTCCCACGGTCCATAGATCTCGCCAGAACTGAAGCTTCTTAAAATCATCTGGGGTGGTTTCTGAATTATTGACGTACATTTTATCCATCAGCTTACTCACGCCGGATGCTTCGTTTTCTGGCATTACGGCATTATTATTTGTTGATATCTTGCCGTCTTCCATCTGTGGCTCCATGCCTTCGGCTGACATCATATAGTGAACAAACAGTTTTGCTGCATTCGGGCTTTTGGTTCCTGATGCAATGACGGCGACACGGGGCGTTAGCTGGCCGATCCAGGGCATCATTTCTTTACAGATGGCCATCTTGAAGTTTTCGTTCTTGGCATGCGTAAAAATCGCCGAACTCACAAACCCAATAACAGGGTGTTCAGATGTACTGGCGCCAACAATCGGCCCAACATCCGTATCGCTTTTTTGTACTTTTATATTATTTTCAGCAAAACGTTTGGCCCACTCGGCTGTTGCTGAAGGCTGTTTGGTTTCCAGAGGCTTGCCAAAATATTCTTGGTAGGCCGCCTTCATTTTGTCATCGGCATTGTCTGCGATCTGGTTAAACCAAAACAGGGTTTCGTTACGCAGCAGCGGGTCTGGGATACTAATCTTACCCTTCCATTTTTTATCGGTCAGTGCCCACATATTATTTATCGGGCATGTGTCGCCATAAACGCCAGGGTTGTATACCCATACCCAAGGGTTCAAACTGGTAATGGCAGGGTGCTGGTATACCTGCGGCGTCTGGCTCTTCAAATCAGGCGGCATCCAGCTTACGGCGATACCCTGTGGCAAAAACTGTGCCGTCACATCAGGCAAGTTGCTCATGTTGAAAACGTCACGCCGCACGTTACGTGCCTGAGCCTCTCTAACCAGTATTTCTTCCTGGTTAGACGCTGACATTTTTTCTCCGGTAGCCTTAATACCGTATTTTTCCGAGAACTTTTCGGCCATCACCTTGATCTTGCCGGTCGCATCCACCACAGTGATTGGGCTTTCCTTTTTGGCCGCTTCGATAAGTGCATCCAGGCTGTAATCCGCGTCAGAAATACCCAGCCCAGTACTACCATTGGAAGCCGCCGTACCTTCGCTGTTTGACGCGGCATAGGCAGGCAAGCCATATCCGGCGATCGCTAGTGTTGCCGCAAAGATCGACGTCACAAGCCCCACACTGCTCTCATGCTTTTTGTTCAAATGCTTCACAACCATCTCCTTTGTTAGATCGTTCATGCCGTATGGTCTACGCTACTGACAACATTTTGCTCTCTATAATACTTACCCTCGGGCAGCTCACGAAGCATATCGACGTCGGGCAACCTGTTCCCATTTCCATCGAACAGATGCAGGCTCTCTTGTTCAACCCAAAACACCACGTTATCCCGGGCCTTAACACCGGGTACTGTATTGGTCGTGGCAAATAGCCTTTGCTCGTTCGCCACCAGTTCTACAATCCAGCTACCCCCTGTTGGCATAATACTGGTCACAGTAGCCTGCCCTACGTAGGCGGCATTAGACGTTTCATCACCCGATGACAGCAGTCGAATACTTTCGGGTCGGATACCCACCGCATCCACGCCGTGCCCTGGACGCACGCCATCTATGTACGTTTGCATTGACTTCGATAACGCCGAGGTTTCGTCCGCAGCAAACTCCACAAAATTGATGGGTGGGTTCCCCACGAACTCAGCCACAAACCTGTTGCGAGGGTGATTATAAATATCGTCCGGAGAGCCAAGTTGCTGAAGCGCCCCTTCGTTCATGACGGCAATCACACTCGCCAGAGTCATGGCTTCCCATTGATCATGCGTTACAAACAAAATAGTCGCCTTGGTTTCCAGATGAATTCTCTTGAGCTCGGCCCGCATTTCAAGCCTTAGTTTGGCGTCCAGGTTGGATAAGGGCTCATCCATAAGGATTACGCTGGGCTGCACCACCAGCATCCGCGCCAGCGCCACGCGCTGTTGCTGACCGCCAGACAGGTCGGATGGGTAGCGATCGCGGTACTTGGCAATACCGAGTTTATTCAAAACCTCGTCTGCAGCGGCTTTTCGGGTTGCACGGTCTACGTTGCGAAGCTCAAGGCCAAACTCGACGTTATCTTGTACCGTCAAGTGCGGCCACAAGGCATAGCTCTGGAAAACAAAACCCATATTCCGTTTCTCGGGCGGCACGTAAACGCCCTTTTCAACCGAATCGACCACGTGGTCACCGACCTGTATCTCACCGGACGTTGGGTGCTCCAGCCCTGCGATCATTCTAAGCGTCGTGGTCTTGCCGCACCCCGAAGGCCCCAAAATGCACAGAAACTCTCCATCATCAATGTCAAGGTCCAAGTCCTTCACTGCAGGCGCGCTGCTTGCGCTGTAGTACTTCTGGATTCCACGTAGCGTAATTCTTGGCACCATCAACCCCCTAGTCCCGACGCAAGACTGGTCTTCGTCGCTTTTTGCAAAAATAACGTGCCAAAAAAGGCAAGCGCCGACAACATGAGTACGACCGCGTTGGCAGCCTGGCTGTAGCCAAAGTCTACAAGCCGTATCGCATATGTCGTCAGCAGGTCAGTTCCGGGCGTTGCCAACATAATCACAAGACTCAAGCCCTTCAAACCCGATATAAATGGCAGCAAAATAGCAGCAGCGAGCGGCCCCTTCTGAATGGGAATGACGATTTTCAGCAGGCGTTTCCACCAGCCGGCACCCGCGACCTGCGCAGCTTCTTCCGGATCTTTGCCCAATTGCATCATGGCGGAGATCCCTGCACGCGAAGCAAACGGCATTTGGTCTGCCATCAAGGCCAGGATCAAAATGGCCGCCGTGCCATAAAGGGCTGGAATCGGCCCATGCGGTACGGCAAATATCGACAAACAGGCTGCGGCAAAGGCGATCCCGGGAACCAGATAGGGCAGAAACGTCACATAGCGCAGATAAGCACCTATTGATTTCAAGGGCGTACGTACCACTACGTACCCTACCAGAACGCCCAACACACCCGCACATATTGCCGCAATACCTACCATCCAAAGCGAGTTCCATGCCGCATGCCAAAAATCTGCGGTGACCAGTATCCCGTTACGCAGCGCCGTGGTGGGAAGATCGTGGCCAACCCAGTACGCCCAGGTGAAGTTATCCAGCGTGAACTTGCCCGGCGTGCGCATGACCGTGGTCAGGAATAACACCGTCAGGGGGATCACAACACTAATAAGGAATACCAGTGCAGCGACAGTTGTCATGGGCAAACGCCAGGCCCCCAGGCGGCGCGTTCGGTCCATGCCCCCCTTGGTTCCGATGGTTACGAATCGACGCGCCTCACGTACCAGTCTGGCATCGATGAGAACAGAGATGGTTCCGATCAGAATAATCACCCCCGCCAGGACGGCGGCTTCGCCGCCTTGTCGCGCCGTCACGCTGCGAAACAGCGACGTGGCAAGCACGTCATACTTGACCGGAGCCCCCAACACGTAGGCCACGCCAAAGTCACCCAGACATTTGGCGAAAATCAGCGTAAGGGCCGACAGAAGAGACGGTCGCATCAATGGGATGATAATGCGGCGAGCAACCATTGATGGGCCCGCACCCAGCATCCGCCCCGCGTCTTCCATCTGCGCATCAAAAGAACGTAGCGCGTTGCCAAAGAGCAGTATGACAAAAGGCGTGTAGTGCAGGGCCAGAACAATGGTAATAGGAAGCTGGCCATAGGCGAGCCAGTCTGGAGGCTCAAAGCCGAGAGACTCCATCCAGCCCGGTTGACCGCCAACAGTGCGGTTAAGAAAAACCGAACTCCAGGCCAATGCAATCGTCCATGAAGGCAGCATGTACGGGACGATGAGCGCAGTGGCGAACCACTTGCGACCCATGATGTCCGTTCGGCTAATAAACCAGGCCATAACACCGCCCACGACGAGCGCGATCGCCATCGCACCAAGCGCGACGCTCATCGTGTGAACCAACGGAAGCCAGAGGATATCAAGCGCAACGATAGAGCTGAACACGCGGCCCATGTTGTAAAGCGTCAATGCACCGACGCTCTGCCCGATCCGTGCCGCATCGGCGAACTGAACCCGGAACGCGTCATCAAGCAAAGAGACTATGGGGGCAACGATTAAGTAGGAAAACAGCAGTGCAGCAAAGATACCTACAACAACCGTCGGGTCTCGAAATGCTATTCTTAAGCGATATCTGGATAATTTCGAAAGCCCCGCACCATCGCTGGATGGAACAGATTCTTCTTGATGCGTGGAACCGAGCACATTCTCTCCCAAAACCTTAAGCCTTACGCGGCAGGCTCATCTGAGCGCAACCAACCTGTCAGACTCCAGCGTGTTTGCTGGCACGGCAGGACAGCGTGCGGGATCAAGCCACTGTGAAAAACAACTAGCCTGGCCCCCATGGGCGGCACGCGCCGTATTTCTATATTTGGATTATCGGGTTCGTACAAACAAAGCTCGCCACCATACATTGGGTTCCATTGCAGATTCAAATACAGCACGATTGAGATTTTTCGATGATCGCTATCCCGATGCTGATCAATGTGCTTTATATAGCCCTGCCCCTTGCCATAGCGCGCAAAGTGGAACTCTTGACTACGCAAGCCAAGCTGGTAGCGCTGGTTCAGCTCTTCACGAAACCGCGCCATCCATTTGAAGAAAGGGTGGCTGGCTTGAGGCGAGTTAGGGTAAATCCAGCAGATCGTGTCGCCACGAATGTCGGACCGTCGCAAACCGCGTGCGCCGTGGCCAACACCCTCCATGTAGAACTGGCCGGCTTCCCACTGGCTCCAAGCTTGCGTAAGCAAGGTAACGTGCCAGGACAACGGAACAACGGTGTCAGAAATAGCCCAACCCTGTTTTTCCAGTGACTGGCATATCTCATCATAGTCATGCATGAAACTCTCTATCTCCTGGGTAAAAACCATAGCGTGGTCGAATGCTATTGCTCAATGTGCAAACTGTTTTGCATGACGTTATCGATGGAAACCCCAGGCCATTAAAAGTAAGGCGAGAACCACCCAGAGGTCATTATTAATGCATTAGCTCAGTTTGTATACCATGCCGCAAAGGTCACGCCCTCATCAGATTCGACTATATGCTATGCAACTGCCGCAACTAGACAATTCTATTACCAGCAAGATCGTATCTAAATGCTACCAACAAACGCCTAAAAGAATTGTTCCTCGCCAGCACTAAAGTCTGCTCTCTCAGTTGGCCCCAGCTCATTAACCTCATCTTAGCCAAGAGAAAGTTCAGCTCGGGAGACTCACGTAGCAAATAACCAAACAACAGTCGGCTATCTGGGGTCAAAGACATCAGGCCTATGGGAAACTCCGAAAACACGTGGAAGAAAACAATACTGTATGGCCCAGAATTTTGTAATTTTTAACGATTTAGCTCATCCAAAAATGCGCATCAATGCAGTCTTAAGGCACTCACTCAGGGTCAAATATTTATCCACTTCTGAGCACGTTTTACCTCTGCAGTGCTCATCAACAAAATAGCCCCAGCCAAGCAATCGAGCATTGCATGACTGGGGCGATTTCTGCGCCTCCTGCAGCGGCCTGGCAGACAGCCCGGCAACCTACCAGGCCATCCATCATAAGCTTTAGTGAGCTGGCTCCACAGCGGGTGTATCGAGCGGCTCTAACTGCTCGAAACGTTTGCGTGCAGCAATATGTTCGGGGCGTGGTTTCAGCTCGTGCTTGGGATCCTCAAGCGCGTTTTCCATGCTGTTATAAACCATGAAAACATTGGCGCGTGGCCACGGCGAGATATTGCCGTTAGACCCATGCATGGTATTGCAATCGAAAAACACCACCGAACCTGCGGACGCTGTCATCTGTTCGATGCCGCCCTGCTCTACCAGCAACTGCAAGCTGAGCGGATCAGGCACACCAAGTTCTTGCTTCTTCAGAGACTGCTTATAGTGTTCATCAGGGGTCTCACCCTGACAAGAAATAAACTGCTTCTGTGAACCCGGTACAAGCATGAGCGGCCCATTGCACGCATTATTATCAGTAAGCAGAACAGAGCAGCTTAGTGCCCGCATACGGGGCATGCCATCCTCAACATGCCAGGTCTCAAAGTCAGAATGCCAGTAGAACTCTTTACCCTTAAAACCAGGCTTCATATTGGCCCGCGACTGATGTATATAAACCTCTGAACCCAGAATCTGACGTGCCACATGAATAAGACGTGGGTCACGCGAAAGCCTATCTACCATCGCGCTAAGCTGATGCACCCTGAAAATGGATCTGACCTCATCACTGGCGGGCTCGGTAACGGCCTCTTCCATGGCTCTGATTTCAGGATCGTCGCTCATGCGCTTAATTTCATCCAGAAGCCCCTGGATCTCCTGCGCACTAAATATATTTTCGAGCAGCAGAAAGCCATTATTTTCATAAGACGCTAGCTGCTCGGATGTCAAAGCGTCTGCATAAGACCCACCGTCATAAACAACGGGATCCTGCCGCGCGATGATGGCGGCAGCCCTGCTGCCGCGCGATGCATATAAGTCATTAATAGTTGTAGACATGTAAATGTACACTCCTTGCGAAATTGAGCCCGATTTAGGCGGCATCAGTCTCCAGCGGGTAGACACCTTCTTTGTCGTGTACCTCGTCGCCGGTTAATGGCGGGTTGAAAACACATATCACTCGCAAGGGCTCTTTGCCCCCGCGCAGCCAGTGCTCGTCATTCTCGTCCAGCGCATACACAACACCCGGGCCCAGTGCATATTTCTTGCCGTCGGCAATGGTTTCAATCTCGCCATCACCTTCGACGCACCACACAGCCTCAAGATGGTTCTGGTAATGAATATGCGTTTCTGTACCAGGAAAAATAACCGTCTCATGAAATGAGAAACCCATACCATCTTTCTTAAGCAAGACACGCCGGCTGAGCCAGTTGTCGGTTTTGACCTCATGTTCGGTGCCGATTACATCTTTCACATTACGTACAATCATCCAGCTTTACCTCCAAACTTCAGTACACGGGCACTTACGCCATTTTCATCCAGCACCTGGGCCACGCAGCTCTCAATAATTTCAAGACCGCGGCGCAACAAGTCATCTTCAATCGTCAGTGCAGGAAGAACCTTGAGCACTTCGTCATGCGCCCCAGACGTTTCAATGACCAGGCCTTCCTCGAATGCCTTATGCGCAATCTTATTGGCCAGGTCATCACCTACCGGGGTAACCAGGCCTTGAATCAAGCCGCGTCCGCGTACGCTAAGGCCTGCCATCGGGTAGCTGTGATCCAGGTTTTCAAGCCAGTCACGCACCATACGCTCTTTGCGGGCAGTTTCCTTTGCAAAAGCGTCATCGCTCCAGTAATGCTCAAGTGCCGCCGTAGCCGTTACAAAGGCCAAGTTATTGCCGCGGAACGTACCGCTATGCTCGCCCGGTTTCCAGATATCAAGCTCGGGCTTCATTAACACCAGCGACATGGGCAATCCATAACCGGAGAGCGACTTGGAAAGCGTGATAATGTCAGGCTCGATACCGAGTGATTCAAAACTGAAAAAGTTGCCGGTACGACCACAACCCACCTGAATATCATCAACAATAAGCAGCATGTCGTGCTTGCGGCACAGGGCTTGTAGCTCTTTAAGCCAGCGCTTGCTGGCAACATTAACGCCACCCTCACCTTGCACGGTTTCAACAATTACGGCCGCAGGGTGATCCATGCCGCTGCTGGGATCATCCAGCATACGCTCCAGATAGGCCATGGTATTGGCGTCAGGCCCAAGATAGCCATCAAAGGGCATGAACGAGGTGTTGCTCAACGCAACGCCTGCCGCGTTACGGAACTTCTCGTTTGCCGTCACAGCCAACGAACCGCCACTCACACCATGAAACCCATGGGTAAATGAAATAATATTCTGTCTACCCTTTACTTTGCGTGCAATCTTGAGCGCTGCTTCTACCGCATTAGTGCCTGTGGGGCCCGTAAACTGCAGTGTGTAATTCCAGCCACGCGGCTTGAACAAAACACGGTCAACAGTTTCCAGAAACTCTTTCTTGGCGCATGTCGCCATATCAAGCCCATGCACAACACCATCGGTATTTAAATAATCAATGAGCTTTTCTTTGAATACCGGGTTGTTATGGCCATAATTAAGCGTACCCGCGCCACTAAAGAAATCGATATATTCCTTACCCGACTCATCAATTAGCAACGACCCTCTGGCCTCTTTGAAAACGACCGGGAACGACCGAACGTAGCCTCTTACCTCTGACTCCATCCGGTCAAAAATTTTCAAATCCATAATAAATCCTCCTGGTTACATAAAACGCTCATCCGACCACGGCGCGCCAGAACCGGGCACCGCTGGGGCGTTTTGATTTCAAATTAACTGGCTAACTTCAGCTGGTCTGCGGCGGGCCGAAACGGGCCTATGCGCAAAAGCGGCTCATCGTCGTGTCCGTGCTCGCCAAACAGGCTGCGATCGAACAGTGGGCTCTCATGCACTGGGGCATTTAGCCGACGCGCCAGACTTGCAAACATGCCGCGTGAAGCCTGGTTTTCGGGACCGACCGTTGTTTCGATATAACGCACGCCTTCAAGCGTAGGCCGATCCAGCAAATGACGCAGCATGCGCTGGCCCAGGCCGCGTCCGCGTGCGTCTTCATGTACCGCCACCTGCCAGACAAAGAGTGTGTCGGCAGCCTCTGGCCGTCTATAGCCCGAAATAAAGCTGAGCAGCTTATCTGCAGAGCCGGCCACCACGCTCGTAGCGCTGAAATGCTCGCTGAGAAGCAGATAGGTATATAAAGAATTAAGATCGAGCGGGGGACATTCTGAAATCAGAGTGTGAATGCCTGCCGCATCGAATTTGGTAGGGGCTCTGAGCCACAGATCAGACTCTGTGTCGTCAGAACCCTCCGTATGGTCAGAGGGAGAGAGTTGTGAAGTAGTTCGTATTTTGCAATTTCTCACACCACCAATCCTGATTCTGGAAGCGCTCCAGGCGTCGTCGGCACATCGAGAATAGGTGATGCGTGCTCGCCAGGCGCTTCAGTTAACACAATACCGTCTGACTCCATTAAGTCGACAATACGTTCGAGCGACATCGTGATGGCCGCTTGCTCCGACTCTGGCAACGCGTTAAGGGCATCGGCAAGTTTTTTTTGAAGCGGCGAAGGTGTACTTGCAGCCAACTGTCGACCTTCATCAGTCGCTGTTACATAAACAATACGTCGATCCTGACGCCCACGCTCACGGCGGATCAGCCCCTTGTCTTCCAGACGATCAAGAATGCCCACCACCGTACTTGCACTTACGTGCATATCGCGACTGATGGCTGTAGCCGTCATCGGGCCGTCATCAATTACGGTGCGCAGGCAGACCAGCTGCGGCGCTGTAATGTTGCTGCACGCTGCCAGCTGGCGCGAATGTAGCGCCACCGAACGCGTGATGCGACGGATAGCCCGCAAAATGCGCAAATCATACTGCTCGACAGAGTTATTTAGCATCGACATATCTATAAGAGTTAGAAAGAATTCAATTAAATTGATTTCTACTGAAATCATAAGCCAGCGAACAGTTCGTGTCAAACATAGCTCATCACCAAATCAGTAGCGCTTACGGGGCATGCAAAAAAAGGGCTGCCAGAGACAGCCCTTAGGACCGGAGGCGTTAAATGCCCTCCGCCTGTACTCATTACAGAGCCATAAACCCTTATTGGCCAGTGCCCCCAACCGTCAAGCCATCCATGCGTACGGTGGGCATACCGACGCCAACCGGAACGCTCTGCCCTTCCTTGCCGCATGTACCTACACCCGAATCAAGCTGCATGTCATTGCCGATCAAGCTCACCCGATTCATCGCATCTGGTCCGTTACCGATTAACGTGGCCCCTTTTACCGGGTAGGTGATCTTGCCGTTTTCAATCATATAGGCCTCGGACGCCGAAAATACGAACTTGCCACTGGTAATGTCGACCTGCCCGCCGCCAAAATTGGCGGCATACAAGCCCTTCTTAACCGATGCCAGCACCTCTTCAGGCGGGGTAGAACCAGACAACATATAGGTATTGGTCATACGGGGCATGGGCAAATGGGCGTAGGACTCACGTCGACCATTGCCCGTTACGGGCATTTTCATAAGACGTGCATTCATCGAATCTTGCATATAACCACGCAAAATTCCATCTTCAATAAGCACGTTACGTTGGCTCACATTGCCCTCATCATCAATATTCAGAGAGCCGCGGCGGTCAGCCAACGTGCCGTCATCAACAACCGTAACCCCCTTAGAAGCCACACGCTCGCCGATACGGCCTGCGAACACGCTGGAGCCTTTACGGTTGAAATCACCTTCAAGGCCGTGGCCAACAGCCTCATGCAAAAGTATGCCTGGCCAGCCTGAGCCTAGCACTACAGTCATTTCGCCAGCTGGCGCGGCTCGGGCCTCCAGATTGACCATGGCCTCGTGAACCGCGCGCTGCACATACGAGCGCATGATGTCGTCGGTAAAGTAAGCCAGCCCTGTACGCCCGCCGCCCCCTGCAGACCCGACCTCGCGGCGCCCGTTACGTTCGGCGATAACGGTAAGTGACAGCCGCACCAGTGGCCGCACGTCTGCCGCCATACGCCCGTCGCTGCCTGCGACCAGGATGACATCATATTCAGCCCCAAGGCTGGCCATTACCTGAATGATGTGCGGGTCGGACGCGCGCGCCATATGTTCAATGCGCTCAAGCAAGGCGACCTTTTCAGGCGCCGTAAGTGTCGCAACCGGATCAAGTGCGGGGTACAGACTGCGTGCCGCAGGCAAATCGGCGCCGGTTACTTTTTGTCGACCCGCACCTCTGCGTGCGATAGTGCGCACCACTTCGGCCGAGGACATCAAGGCTTCTACCGACAAACTATCAGAATAGGCAAAAGCCGTTTTCTCACCGCTAATGGCCCTGACACCCACGCCTTGTTCAATGGAAAAACTGCCTGTTTTTACAATACCCTCTTCAAGCGCCCAGCTCTCACTGCGTGTGTATTGAAAATACAGGTCGGCATAATCAACCTTGTGCGTAAAAATGGCCCCTAGCGCTCGTGCCATGTCGGATTCGGTCAGCCCCCACGGGTCAAGCAGTGTGGTTTTGGCCGTGGCCAAGGCGTGTATGGAAGGATCAACAAGTTTCATAAGTTCTTTAATAAAGAATGTTCAGAGGGTGCGGTGAGACCAGGCAGGCAGCGCCGTGCGCACCTCATCAATACGTTGCAATTCTATATTGCCAATGGCAATGCCGGGCCCCGTCGCCTTAACATCGACCACATCCCCCCATGGGTCTACCAACATGGAGTGCCCCCAGGTACGTCTGCCGTTTTCATGTTTGCCGCCTTGCGCCGGTGCCAACACATAACATTGGTTTTCAATAGCACGCGCGCGCAACAATATTTCCCAGTGGGCGGCACCGGTCGTATAGGTAAAGGCAGAGGGCAGCACAACAAGCCGCACAGCTTTCATTTGCCGGAACAGCTCAGGAAACCGCAGGTCATAACATATTGACAAGCCAACCTGACCAAAAGGCAGGGAAACCATTTGCACTGCATTTTCACCCGGCCGAATGGAAACTGACTCATCGTACGACTCTTCACCCTTTTTGAAACCAAACAAATGGATTTTGTCGTAGCGGCCGATCTGATTACCCTCTGGATCAAAAACCAGGCAGGAATTATATATACGCTGGCTATCAGGGCTCTCAAGCGGCAGCGTACCGCCTACCAGCCAAATGCCATGTTCGCGCGCGCGTTGTGCAAGAAACTGTTGTATAGGGCCATGACCGGCAGTTTCTTTGATGGATAGTTTATCTTTGTCACGACGGCCCATAAAGCAAAAATACTCTGGCAACGCCACCAGCTTAGCACCCTGCTGCGCGGCATCTGCAATAAGCCGCCCCGCCTGCTCAAGATTATCATCAACACTGGCGCCAGACACCATCTGCACCGCCGCCACGCGAAAGTGCTCATTCAGGCTCATCAAAACATACCTTTATAAACTGAAAATAAATAATGCAATATGTACCCAGTGTTGGCAATTGATTAATACGAAATTACGTTAAAATGCATGCTGGTCACTTAAAAAACAATCGACCAGCCGCTCCATATATCTGCCAATACTACAGGAAGCATAATGACTCGCGATACTTACACGGCTCTAAAACAGAAAATTGAAAAAGAAATAGTCAAACTTCAAAAGCAGGCTCAGGCCTTGCAAGAAAAGCGGCGCGGCCCGATCATTACATCAATCGTGCAGTCGATGCGCGAATATGAAATTACCCCCGAAGAAATCGCTGCTGTGTTCAGCAAAACGCCAACACGCAAAACTGCCCGCAAATCAGCCGCCCCGGCACCCAAGGCCGTTAAACGCACTGTGCCGCCTAAATACCGCAACCCTGAAACCGGCGACACCTGGACAGGTCGAGGCAAAGCACCCCGCTGGATCTCCGCCGCCGAGTCTGAGGGTAAAAGCAGAGACCAATTCCTTATTCAAAACTAAGCTTGCATGGCGGGGTTTGCGCAATCATGCAAAACCCGCTAGCGTCTACGTTCGTACTCAACCTCGCGAACCTGCCCATTATTGCCAGGAAACTCATCAAACACGGCCTGCGCAAGATAAGGCATAGCCTGCATCAGATTATCGTGGCGGCTTACGTTAATAGCCGTTGACCGATATACCTCAGCATTGTGGTTTTGATCATCATTAATGGTAACGGTAAGCGTATTCTTATATACAACCACCGGCACATTGGTTGGCTGCGGCGAGTAATAAATGCCACCGCCCCAGTATCGCGCCCCGCCATACCAGCCAAACGCAGGCCCAAAACCCCAGCCATCATTTAAATACGGATCAGGATACTGCTGTACCCAGGTCTGTGAAGCCGGGTTTTCATAACGAATATGTACAGAAAACCGTGCTTTGTCTGACTGAGCTTCTACAAGCCCTAAAGGGCCAATAGCGGCGCGCACCATATCAGCAATGGTCTGAAACTCCAGATTATTTACCTGATTTTCATACGGCACAATGCGATAGGTTTGCCCTTGGCTGCCGGCAGGCCATTGTTGAAAGCTGGTTACGCGCGCTGATAACGTTGAGGCGCACCCAGAAACCAGAACAACGCCAGCCAAAATCAAAAAAACCCGCATCAACGCATGTCGGCACTGATTGAACTTCATCCACATAAAACCTCCTGCCGCAATCCCGTGCTGTCTAAGGCGCCCGTGTACACCTGCAGGCTCTCGGCGCCATGCTAGCAGTGTATGACCATACTATGGCCAAAAAGGTTGCACAGGCATTACGAAATGCACTACTGGTAAGAGAACCTTCCCGGCGTAAATACCGGGCAAACACTACAATAGAATTATATCTTCGTAATGGACACTATCCAGCATGCGCACCGATACCGTACCCGCCATTTCGCGGCATGACTACCAGCCCTACCCTTACCGGGTCCCCACAGTTAATCTAAGCTTCGATCTGCAGCCGGCCCAAACCCGCGTGCAGGCAACGCTTGTATTCGAGAGAGTTGGCGATAAAAAAACGCCTTTGGTTCTCGACGGGCAAGATCTCGTGCTCGAGTCGGTAACAATAGACGGCCACACACTTACGCCCGACGACTACGAGCTAGCTGAAGACACACTAACACTGCACCCTGATGCGGGCAGCTTCACAGTGGTCATTACCAGTCTGTGCCGTCCCGCTGAAAACACCACGCTGATGGGCTTGTATGTATCCGGAGACCATCTATTCACCCAGTGTGAAGCGCAAGGGTTTCGGCGTATTACCTGGTTTCCCGACCGACCAGATGTCATGGCCCGCTATACGGTATGCCTGCGCGCTGACAAAGCCCACTACCCATTGCTGCTCTCCAACGGCAACTTGATCAGCCAGCAAGATCTGCCCGACGGCCGACACGAAGCACGCTGGGAAGACCCTCACCCAAAACCAAGCTATCTTTTTGCATTGGTCGCCGGAGATTTCGACTGTCGCGAGCAAACCATAAGCACACGAAGTGGGCGGCAGGCACTGTTGCAGGTTTATAGCGACAAGGGTTCTCGCGACAAAACTGCGTGGGCACTCGACTGCCTGGATCGCTCAGTGCGTTGGGATGAAAATCGTTTTGGCCTCGAGCTTGACTTGGATCGTTTCATGATTGTCGCCGCACGCGATTTCAACATGGGCGCCATGGAAAACAAAGGGCTAAACGTTTTCAATTCGGCCTACGTACTGGCCGACCCCCACAGCGCCCCCGACAGTGCATATAGAAATATCGAAGCCGTCATTGGCCACGAGTACTTCCATAACTGGACAGGGAACCGTGTTACCTGCCGCGACTGGTTTCAGCTTTCGCTGAAAGAAGGCCTGACGGTTTTCCGCGACCAGGAGTTCTCTGCAGACATGCTTGCTGCTGATCTGCCTCACGACGAAGCCATATCGGCACGCGCCGTCAAGCGCATTGATGACGTCAGCACATTGCGTCTTGCGCAGTTTCCTGAAGATGCCGGCCCGATGGCTCACCCCATTCGCCCTGAAAGCTATCAGGAAATCGCCAATTTCTATACCGCTACCATTTACGAGAAAGGCGCCGAAGTCATACGCATGCAGCATACCCTGCTGGGCGAAGACGGCTTTCGCAAAGGCTTGACCGAGTACTTCAGACGGCATGATGGGCAGGCCGTCACCTGCGACGACTTTGTCAGTGCTATGGAATCCGTCTACACACGGCAACACCCTGGCAAAGACCTTACCGTATTTCGCCGCTGGTACCAGCAGGCGGGCACGCCGCGCGTCAAGGTCACCATGCACCATGACGCGCGCGCCAAAACCTGCACACTCACTTTGCGCCAGCGCTGCGAACCCGCAGGCATAGAAAAGCAGCAGACCCCACTACAACCCAAGCCACCCCTGCACATCCCTTTTGCACTTGGCTTGCTTGACAATGAAGGCCGCCCTCTTCAACTTGAGGTTCAAGGCCAACCCTGCGAAACCGCATTGCTAGAGCTGGTTGAACAAGAGCAAACGTGGGTATTTCCAAATATCGACAAAAAACCTGTGCCCTCATTGTTGCGCAATTTTTCTGCACCGGTCATTGTCGAATTTGAATACAATGACGCCAACCTGGCACTGCTCGCACAACATGACCCAGACCCATTTGCCCGCTGGGAAGCCAGCCAGGCATTGGCCACTCGACAGCTACTTGCGCTGACCGAAGCCTTTTCCGGCAACCAAACGCCCGTCATCGCACCCGTGTTTTTGGACACCTGGCGTGCTCTGGCACAAGACGAGCAAATTACTGATGCGTACAAAACCCGCATACTGGCCATCCCCAGCGACAAAGAACTGCTCGAAAAAACCTCACCGCTAAACCCACTGGGTGCCGTGCGTGCGGTGCAGCACCTGCGCGCCACGCTAGGCAAAGCACTTACCGACCACTGGCTCAAACTATGGCAAGAATGCGCTGCGGCCACCCATGAAAAACCGTATCACCCCGACCCCATTTCCTCAGGCCATCGTGCGCTAAAGAACCTGGCACTGTCCTATCTGCTGGCTGGTGGCCACCCCGGTGCCAGCCAACTAGCGCTCGATCAGTACAATAACGCCGGCAATATGACTGAGCGTATGGGCGGCCTGACGGCATTGGTGCACTATGGCAGTGAAACAGACCGGGCTCGCGTGCTCGAGCATTTTTATCAGCAGTGGCAACAAGACCCTCTCGTCGTCGACAGATGGTTTGCCCTGCAGGCAAGTGCTCCCAGTGCAACGGTCGAAACCATACGCTCGCTGATGCTGCATCCGGCGTTCTCGCTGCGCAATCCCAACCGCGCGCGTTCAGTGGTTTTTCAATTCTGCATCAACAATCTGCAAGGAATCCACAGCCCTGGCGGGTACGCCTTCTGGGCCGAACAGGTCTTGGCGCTGAATGAACTAAACCCCGAAATCGCGGCCAGATTAGCGCGCGCCTTTGACAACTGGGCCCGTTATGCCCAGCCACAACAAAGCGCGATGCGCAACACGCTCGAACATATCAGCCAGCACGCCAACCTGTCGCGCAACGTAAACGAAATCATTACAAAAGCCTTGAATATTTAATCCACGGAGTACACATGTCTCGTAAAACCCTCACCCAGTATTTGGTTGAACAACAACGTAAAGAACAGGCCGTATCGGCTGAAGTCCGCCTGCTGATCGAGGTGGTGGCCCGTGCCTGCAAAGCCATCGGTCATGCGGTTGGAAAAGGCGCGCTGGGCAATGTACTGGGAAGTCTTGATACCGAGAACGTTCAAGGCGAGGTGCAGAAAAAACTTGACGTCATGTCAAACGAAATTCTGCTCGAGGCCAACGAATGGGGTGGGCATCTGGCTGCGATGGCGTCCGAAGAAATGGAAACCATCCACTTGATACCCAATCGATATCCAAAAGGCGAACACCTGCTGCTTATCGACCCGCTCGACGGGTCTTCAAATATTGACGTCAACGTTTCCATTGGCACAATTTTCTCAGTGCTGCAGGCACCACATCATGTCTCGGGCCAAGCAGTCAGTGAGCAAGATTTTCTGCAGCCTGGTGTCAAACAGGTTGCTGCGGGTTACGCCATTTATGGCCCTCAGACCATGCTTGTTCTTACTGTCGGCACCGGTGTGGTGGCCTTTACGCTCGATCGCGAAATGGGTGCCTGGCAGCTTACCAACGAGAACATCACGATTCCCGAAAAAACAGCAGAGTTTGCCATCAATATGTCGAACATGCGACACTGGGAAGCCCCCGTCAAACGCTACATCGATGACTGTCTGGCCGGCGAAAACGGCCCTATGGGCAAAAACTACAACATGCGCTGGGTCGCCTCCATGGTGGCTGACGTACACCGCATTCTGACACGTGGCGGTGTTTTTCTGTACCCGCGCGATGAGCGCCCCAACGGCAAAGAAGGCAAGCTGCGACTGATGTATGAGGCCAACCCCATGAGCTTCCTCGTGGAGCAGGCAGGTGGTGCAGCCACCGACGGCAATCGTCGCATTCTTGATATCGAGCCCCACAAACTGCACCAACGCATTGGGGTCGTGCTGGGCTCTAAAGAGGAAGTGGAGCGCGTCACACGCTACCACGACGAAACTCAAAAAAACTGATCCTGCCGTCCCGCCGGGCGCCCTACACAAGGCAGCCCGGCGTAACGCACATAACGCTTAATCGAGCGTCAAAATAGTGGCACCGGTCGTTTTGCGACCCGCCAATGCATCTTGCGCCTGACCCGCATCTTCAAGTGCAAAGCGCTGGCCAATATTGATGTGCATTTTTTTCTTCTTAATCAGATCAAACAGGTCGTCAGCGGCCGCCTGCATCTTTTCTTGTGTGGGCACGTACGTACCAAGCGTGGGCCGGGTTACATACAACGACCCCTTGGCAGCCAGCAGACCGAGGTTGACGCCTTCAACCGAGCCTGAAGCATTTCCGTAGCTAACCATCAACCCTCGTGGTTGCAGGCAGTCTAGCGAAGCAAGCCAGGTATCTTTACCCACGCCGTCGTAAACCACTGGAACCTTCTTGCCATCGGTAAGCTCAAGTACACGCTCGACGACGTTTTCACGCGAGTAGTCAATAACCTGCCAGGCACCATGTGCTTTGGCCAGCTCCGCCTTTTCGGGTGTGGAAGCGGTACCGATCAGTTTGACGCCCAAAGCCTTGGCCCACTGGCAGGCAATAAGCCCGACACCGCCGGCAGCGGCATGAAACAGAATTGTTTCACCCCCCTGAAGCCGATAAGTCTGGCGGAACAGATACTGAACGGTCAGCCCCTTGAGCATCATGGCAGCGGCTTCATCGAACCCCACGGCCTTAGGGATCTTGACCACACGATCGGCAGGCACATTGCGAGCTTCGGCATAGGCGCCGATGGGGCTTTGCCCATAAGCAACACGATCACCCACCTTTAGATGACGGACGTCGGCGCCTACCGCCTCAACCACGCCTGATGCCTCAAACCCCAGCCCATGCGGCAATGCATGTTGATACAGACCGGTGCGAAAATAGATATCAATGAAGTTCAGTCCCACCGCTTTCTGGCGTATGGTAACCTCATTTTTTGCCGGGCCCGGCACGTCGACAGAAACAAGCTTAAGCACTTCTGGGCCGCCGTGATGCTCGATGCGTATAGCTTTAACCTGGGTTTCCAAGAGAATCTCCTTCCTTTAAGTTCACACTACCCCGTAAGGCGCCTAGTTTAAATCTTTATGGCCGATCTGTACTCCTTTCGCCGGGCTCTTTCTTCTGCTGCCAAGCACAGCGACAAGTCTTTTCCCCCAATTCCGGCATGAACCGTCAACGTGCGCTTCTGTCCATCCATATTGCCGCGATTCTGTTCGGCCTAACTGGCATTTTTGGCAAACTCATTCAGGGTGATCCTTCGGTCATTACCGCGGGGCGAGCCGGTTTTGCAGTATTGGCGCTCGTTGCCTTCATGCGCTTTCAGGGTACCTCGCCACTGCACGGCATAAAACAACGCGATATGCGGGTTATGGCGCTGGCTGCGCTTATGCTGGCTGTGCACTGGGTTACGTTTTTCATGGCTGTAAAAATCGCGGGCGTGGCGGTGGCTACTCTGGGTTTCGCCAGCTTCCCGGCATTTATCACGCTATGCGAAAGCCTGTTCTTCAAAGAAAAAATCAGCAAAGACGAGTGGCTCATTCTATTGCTGGTCACCGCCGGTCTGGTACTGGTCACCCCCTCGTTCAACTTTCGCGACGACGCCACCATAGGCCTGGCCTGGGCCTTGCTTTCAGGGCTGGCCTTTGCGCTGTTTGCCCTGATCAATCGTCGCGCAGCAGCTGGTATTCCAGCGCAACAGGTGGCTTGCTGGGAAAACCTGTTCGTATTAGTGCTCACTGCACCCTTTGCCGTATCAACTGTCGCCCAACTGGGCACACTTGATTGGCTCTGGCTAGCCATGCTGGGCATTATGTGCACGGCGTTATCCCATTACCTTATGGTCGCCAGCCTATCTGTACTCAACGCCCGCAGTGCGGGCATTGTCATCGCGCTCGAACCGATTTATGCCATTCTGTTTGCAGCCATACTGTTTGGCCAATACCCGACACTGCGCATGATTGCCGGCGGGATGCTAATGATTGGCGCCATTATCTGGTCGGGGCTGCGACAAGTCGAAAAGACGCACACCGCATAACCTAAACGGCGATGCCGGCAAGGGCCCTGCTACCCCGTCAGGGCTATGTGAGCACCAGACCATAATACGCACGACAGCCCACGTCTCAGGGTTATTGCTTTTCACCTGGCGCCGGCATGGCAAGGCGTATTCAACATGAGCCCCACCGATCATGCAGGTTTGGCCTTAGCCTGGCAATGTTTAAACGTGATGCAGATAAATTTGGCACAGGCCGTTTAACGCCGCTTTTTTCCACCAATTAGCGACCCCAATACGCCTCTTAACAGGCTAGTCGTCGTGCTTCGAACGGCACTCTTGACGGCAGACTGCATAACGCCATCACGGCGACCGCCTCGCGGCCCAACCGAACCAAAAAGAAAGTCACTAACCGCATCAAGCACGCCATTTTCTTGCGTAGGCGGTGCAGCATTACCTGCAGAACCCTTGCCTGAACCAGAAGCCGACGTCGTAGCTGCAGCCGTCGCTTCAGCCTGAGCCTGTTGTGACGCGTCTGTGGCACGCTGCTGCAGGCGCTCATATGCGGATTCGCGATCCACAGTCTGTTCATACCTGCCCCCCACCACCGACGCCGCTCTTATAGCCTGGCGTTCTGCATCAGTTGCAGGGCCGATACGGCTGCCTGGTGCCAACATCCATACTCTTTCGGTTGGCGATGGGCTGCCCTTTTCATCGAGCAGAGACACCAGAGCCTCTCCCACACCCAACTCAGTAATGGCGGCCTCAATATCAAGCCCTGCATTGGGCCGCATCGTTTGCGCGGTTGAGCGCACTGCCTTTTGATCACGTGGCGTGAAGGCACGCAGAGCGTGCTGAATACGGTTTCCCAGTTGCCCCAGCACGGTATCAGGGATATCTACAGGGTTTTGCGTAACAAAAAATATACCCACCCCTTTGGAACGCACCAGCCTCACCACCTGTTCTATTTTCTCGAGCAAGGCCTTTGGCGCATCGTTAAACAGCAGATGGGCCTCGTCGAAGAAAAACACCAGCTTGGGCTTATCTGGATCACCGACTTCAGGCAAAATTTCATAGAGTTCGGCCAATAACCAAAGCAGGAAAACAGCGTACAAGCGTGGCGACATCATGAGCTTGTCAGCCGCCAGAATATTTACCATACCCTGCCCTTTTTCATTAACACGGATAAGGTCATGAATATCGAGCATAGGTTCGCCAAAGAACCTTTCGCCGCCCTGTGACTCCAGCGTCAGAAGGCGCCGCTGTATGGCGCCGACAGACGCGGCCGATACATTGCCATAGCGAGTGCGCAGTTCAGCGGCCCGGTCAGCCACATTTTGAAGCATGGCGCGCAAATCTTTCATGTCGAGCAGGAGCTGGCCTTCGTCATCTGCCACCCTGAATACCAGCGTAAGCACCCCCTCTTGCGTGTCGTTAAGCTCCAGCATGCGCGATAGCAATAGTGGCCCCATGTCGGACACAGTTGCACGCACAGGATGGCCCTGCTCGCCAAACACATCCCAAAGTACGACCGGGCAGCCGCGCCATACTGGCGTGGGCAGATCCAGACGTTTGAGACGCTCTTCGAGTTTGGGGTTGGGCTGGGCAGCCTGAGAAATACCGGTCAGGTCGCCTTTGACATCGGCCATGAATACCGGGGTGCCCATGCGTGAGAACGCCTCGGCCAACACTTGCAGCGTAACTGTTTTACCGGTGCCGGTGGCCCCAGTAATACACCCATGCCTATTGGCAAGGCGTGGCAGCAGACAGCATTCAAGCGAGGCATTTTTTGCGATGACGACAGGATCAGCCATAGTTAAAGATTCCACAATTTCAGGGGTTAAAACAGAGTTCCCAGGGATGGCCAAGTGTAATTCCGTGCCTATTATCATGCACGGGTTAAAATGACACTTTAACTGTTGTTTAGATTACAAGACAGGATTATGGCCGGACACAGTAAATGGGCGAACATCCAGCACCGAAAAGGTCGCCAAGACGCTAAGCGTGGCAAGCTCTGGACAAAAATCATTCGTGAAATAACCGTTGCGGCACGCGCCGCCGGGCCCGACCCTGACTCCAACCCTAGTTTGCGCATGGCCTGGGACAAAGCCACTGCGGCCAACATGCCCAAAGACAACATACAACGGGCAATTCTGCGTGGCGCAGGCGGTGCCGATGGAGCCAACTACGAAGAAGTGCGCTACGAAGGTTACGGTGTGGGCGGCGCTGCCATCATCATTGATTGCGTCACCGACAATCGCACCCGTACCGTCGCCGAGGTGCGTCATGCACTCTCCAAAAATGGTGGCAACCTGGGGCAAGATGGCTCTGTTGCGTTCATGTTCCAGCACTGCGGGCAGTTTCTCTTTGCCCCTGGCACGTCTGAAGACCGTGTCATGGAGATCGCACTTGAGGCTGGCGCCGAAGATATCCTTACCGACGAAGACGGCTTAATTGAGGTTATCTCGGCACCTACTGACTACGCCGCCGTAAAAACTGCCTTTGAACAGGCCGGGCTCGCGCCCGAAGTACATGGCCTCATCATGAAGCCACTTAACGAAACCGAGCTTACCGGTGAAGATGCCGAGGCCATGCAAAAAATCCTCGACGTTCTTGAAGGTCTCGACGACGTTCAAGAAATCTACACAACCGCCGTTTTCGACGAAGCAGACTAAATAATCATGAAAATATTGGTAATCGGCGGCGGGGGCCGCGAACATGCCCTGGCCTGGCACCTGGCTAAGTCGCCACGCGTGCACAAGGTCTTCGTAGCCCCTGGCAACGGTGGTACAGCACTGGCTTCACCCTTGCAAAATGTGCCTATCAGCGACAACGATGCGCTGATTAAATTCGCACGCGACGAAAGCGTCGCATTCACCGTGGTAGGGCCAGAAGCACCACTTGCCGGTGGCATAGTTGACGCCTTCCGCGCGGCGGGTCTCAAAATATTCGGGCCCACCCAGGCTGAAGCACAACTTGAAAGCTCAAAAGATTACGCCAAGGCTTTCATGGTTCGTCACACTATCCCCACAGCGCGCTACCAGACATTCACCGATCCTGCACAGGCCAAAGCCTATATAACCTCACAGGGTGCACCCATTGTCGTAAAGGCTGACGGGTTAGCTGCAGGCAAAGGTGTCGTTGTAGCCACCTCTGTCGACGAGGCACACTCAGCCATTGACGCCATGCTTGGTGATGGCTCTCTGGGCGACGCAGGGGCCCGTGTAGTCATCGAAGAGTGCCTGCTGGGCGAAGAAGCCAGCTTCATCGTCATGTGCGACGGCAACCATGTACTGCCCCTGGCCACCAGCCAAGATCACAAACGTCTTCTTGATGGCGACCTGGGTCCCAATACAGGCGGCATGGGCGCCTACTCGCCGGCCCCCGTCATTACGCCTGCCCTGCACAACCGCATCATGCGCGAAGTCATACACCCCACCATGGCCGGCATGGCCAAAGATGGGCTGCCATACTCAGGCTTTCTCTACGCCGGGCTCATGATAGGCGACGGCCCTGACGCCACCCGCACCATCAAGGTACTCGAATACAACTGTCGCATGGGTGATCCCGAAACACAGCCCATTATGATGCGCATTAAAAGCGATCTCACTCAGGTTTTTGAGCAGGCGATTGCCGGCAAGCTTGACGAAGCCAACATCGACTGGGACCGCCGCTGTGCCATGGGCGTGGTCATGGCAGCTGCCAACTACCCCGCCACCCCGCGCCTTGATGATGTCATAGAGCACCTTCCTGAAAACACCGACGAGCTTATGGTGTTTCATGCGGGCACACGGCTCGACGGCGATATCCTCAAAACCTCCGGGGGCCGAGTGCTGTGTGTAACGGTACTCGCAGACTCCATCAAGCGGGCTCAGGCTGCCGCCTATGCTGCCGCCTCACAAGTACGCTTTGAAGGCAAGCAATATCGCAGCGACATCGGCTGGCGGGCTCTGCCATCGCCTTCCGAATAAAACTGAACTCCTCCCAAAAAGGATCAACTGCCAATGACCATCCCCATTTCCTCCGCCTATGACTACTTTCTCGATCTGCAGGCCCGTATAGTCCAGGCGTTGGAAGATGCAGATGGCACGCGTTTCGAAAGCGAGCAATGGGATCGTGAAGAAGGTGGTGGCGGCATCTCGCGCTATCTCGAGGGTGGGCCACTGTTCGAGCGAGCGGCTGTTCTGTTCAGTCACGTCAAAGGCAAAACGCTGCCCCCTTCTGCATCAGCCCATCGTCGTGAGCTTGCCGGCCGTCCTTGGGAGGCCATGGGCGTATCGCTGGTAATCCACCCGCGCAACCCCTACATACCAACCGTCCACATGAACGTACGCCTGTTCGTCGCGCACGCCGCGCCAGGCAACGATCAAGATGACGAAGTGTTCTGGTTCGGTGGGGGCCTCGACCTCACCCCTTTTTACCCTTTTGAAGAAGATGTACGCCATTTCCATCGCGTTTGCCACGACGCCGTCAGCCCATTTGGCGAAGACAAATACCCGGCATACAAAAAATGGTGTGATGAGTACTTCTTTTTAAAGCACCGCAACGAGACCCGCGGTATTGGGGGACTGTTCTTTGACGATCTGAACGCGGAAGGCTTTCACTCCAGCTTTGCCATGGTGCAGTCCGTAGGTGACTCCTTTTTACAGGCCTACATGCCCATCGTCGAAAAGCGACGTAACCTCGAATACACCGAACACCAACGTAACTTCCAAGCCTACCGCCGCGGCCGCTACGTAGAATTCAACCTTGTCTTCGACCGGGGCACCCTGTTCGGCCTGCAGTCCGGCGGGCGCACAGAATCCATACTGCTGTCCATGCCGCCCATGGCAACCTGGCGTTATAACTGGTCCCCAAAAGAAGGCACACCCGAAGCCGCACTGGCCCAGTATCTGCAGCCGCGCAGTTGGTTATGAGACCAGGCGGCGTTCTGGCAACGCTTCAACCATTCGCCTTCGCTGTGACACAAAAGGTTTTAGGCTGTTCACCCATGCGCACCAGAGGCACTAAATGAAAATCGGGTTACTCGGCGGCAGCTTTGATCCAGTGCATCTGGCTCACGTGGCCTTGGCCCTCTGCGCCTTGCAAGAACTCAAACTCAATGAAGTACAGCTTATACCAGCCGCCGATCCATGGCAGCGCGAACCACTGGCTGCTGGCGCACAGCACCGCGTGGCAATGCTTGAGCTGGCCGTACGCGAGCAACCTCACTTGCGCGTCAACCCGATTGAAATCAATCGTGGAGGCAAAACCTATACCTTCGACACGCTTTGCCAACTGCCTACCGGGCCAGATTACTATTGGATACTCGGAGCCGACCAACTAGCCAACTTTTGCACATGGCACCATTGGCAAGAAATAACAGATCTCGCACGTCTGGCCGTGGCACTGCGCCCTGGCACAACACTGACCGTACCACCGCCGCTTGGTGACCATCTCGCGCGCCAAAACCGTCCGTTGATCACGCTGCCGTTCCAACCCACGCCTATTTCATCCACCCAAATTCGCAAGCGCCTGGCCGCAGGCCAGCCCACCGATCGCCTGCTCAGTGTTGCAGTCGCGCAATATATTCAGCAAAATGGGCTGTACCAGCCTCCTGTCGCCTAACGTACGCGTTATAGTCCATACATGGAAATACAAAAATTGCAACGTCTCGTTATTGACGCCCTTGAAGATGTCAAAGCACATGACATACAAATCTTCAACACCACCCATATTACTGGCCTATTCGACCGCGTTGTCATTGCCACAGGCATGTCTAACCGGCAAACTCGATCCATAGCCAAAAACGTGGCAGACCAAGCCCGCAAGCACAAAATCCCCGTTATTGCCTTTGAAGGTGAAGAAACGGGCGAATGGGTACTTGTTGATCTTGGCGACATCGTCGTGCACGTCATGCAGCCTATGGTGCGCAACTATTACAAGCTTGAAGAAATTTGGGGCGGCAAACCTGTGCGGGTCAAACTGCTGCCACAGTCGACCCAGCCGGTTATCACCGAAACCTATGATTTTGACAACAACTAGCTGCTTTCTGCCGTCGTCAACGGGCAACAGTATCCAATAAAAAAACGGCCCCGTCTGGCACACAGTCTGTTCCGCCGCACCTGAAGGCTGCACGGCATAAGCATCTCAATTCGGATGAAGACGCCCAGTGAAACTAATCATTATTGCTGTCGGAACCCGCATGCCCAGCTGGGTTGAAACCGGCTGGAAAGACTATGCCAAGCGGCTGCCGCAAGATTGTATGCTTGAGCTTAAAGAAATCAAGCCCGAACCCCGCACCTCCGGCAAAACAGCCACTCAAATGATGCAGGCCGAAGCACGACGTATTGAAGCAGCTACCCCCTCCGGCGCACTACGCATCGCGCTGGACGAACACGGCAAAGATATCGATACGGTCGAACTGTCGCACGAACTCCAGACATGGCGGGGCTCAGGCCAGGACGTCGTCTTTTTCATCGGCGGCCCTGATGGGCTTGACGCCACACTCAAGCAAAGCTGCCAAACCCGATTACGGCTTTCTTCCCTGACATTACCCCACCCCATGGTACGCATTGTGCTTGCCGAACAGCTCTATCGGGCATGGGCTATTATGACGGGGCACCCTTACCACCGCGCCTGATCGCGCTTTTTCTTCCCGGAAACTGCCCAATGATTGTCCGCCGCACAAAAATCGTCGCCACGCTTGGCCCTGCCAGTTCCAGCCCTGAAAAAATCGAGCAACTCATTGTTGCCGGGCTGGATGTTGCCCGCCTCAATTTCTCGCATGGCTCCGCAGACGATCACCGCGAACGGGCAAAGCTGGTACGTGAGATCGCTGAAAAACACGGCAAGTACATCGCTATTATGGGTGACCTCCAGGGCCCAAAAATTCGCATTGCACGCTTCACCTCACAAAAGGTTGAGCTCAAAGAAGGCCAACCTTTTACCCTGTCCAACCAGCACCCTAGCGAGGCCGGCACCGACAAAATCGTCGGCATTGATTACCCCAGTCTGGTGCAAGACTGCCATCCTGGCGATGAACTCTTGCTTGACGATGGCCGAGTAGTTCTCACCGTCGACAGCGTTGAAGAACACGCTGTACACACCACCGTTACCGTTGGCGGCCCACTCTCCAACAATAAAGGCATTAACCGACGTGGCGGCGGCATCTCGGCCCCTAGCCTCACCGACAAAGATCGCGACGACATTCGGCTCGCCGCTGAGATCGAAGTGGACTACGTTGCCGTTTCTTTTCCGCGCTATGGCAGTGACATTCAAGAGGCGCGCAAACTGGTGCAAGAAGCAGGCAGCAAAGCCTGGATTATCGCCAAAATCGAGCGCGCTGAAGCTGTGGCAGATGATCACGCACTCGATGCCATCATCAAGGTCAGTGACGGCGTCATGGTGGCCCGAGGCGATCTCGGGGTCGAGGTTGGAGATGCCCGTTTGGTAGGCATACAAAAACGCATCATCCAACACGCGCGCACACTCAATAAACTGGTCATCACTGCAACACAAATGATGGAGTCGATGATTTCCAGCCCGCTACCCACTCGCGCTGAAGTCTCTGATGTTGCCAATGCAGTGCTCGACTATACCGACGCCGTCATGCTGTCGGCCGAGAGTGCCTCAGGACAGTACCCGGTAGAAGCGGTAACCGCCATGGCTCGCGTGTGCCTGGGCGCGGAGCAAGAACCCACCACCACTCAGTCACAACACCGCCTGGGGGAAACTTTTTCGCGCTGCGACGAAACCATTGCCCTGTCCGCCATGTACGCGGCCAACCACTTTCCCGGCATCAAAGCCATTATCAGCCTGACCGAAAGTGGCCACACGCCCTTGATCATGTCGCGTATCCGATCGGGTGTGCCTATTTACTGCTATACGCGGCACCCAGCCACCCAACGGCGCGCCGCCCTCTTCAGAGGCGTTTATACCGTACCCTTCGACGCGGCAAAAATAGACCCTGCCAAAGTCAGCGACCAGGCCATCGACAAGCTGAAAGAACGAGGCTTGCTCCACAAAGGTGATTGGATCATCCTGACCAAGGGCGACTTCTATTCCAACAGCGGCGGCACCAACGGTATGAAAATCCTCAAGGTAAAGTAGCCCGCTCAAAGCGTGCTCATGAGACGGCTTGGTATGACGTGATCGCGACACCTCACACTAAGCCAGTCCAGCTGGATCGGTCTCTCGCCAGGCCTGTATGTTTTAACTAAGCTGCCTGAACACCAAAATTGCGAGTGTCAGAATTTTTGAGAGTATCCGTATTTTTTTGGGCAAGGCAGTTCAGATAAATCATTGATCTGCCTAATTTCCCACTGACTCTGGGTTCCGATAGCAACAGGGCTGATTGAATCGCTCCTCGTATAGCATAGCAATCTGCTGCATGACGGCAGTGCAGTGATGTGTAGCTGCACTCCCCATTTGACGGTGATGTTTCTGATAGCCAGCCAGAGCAGCTTGGTGGCCAATTCATCGGTAGGAAACCGGCCGCGCGTTTTGATAACCTTGCGCAGCTGCACGCGTTTATATGCCACGCCGAAGTATCCGACGCTTCCCTATCCCGTCTCAGGGTAGCTAGCCAAACAGTATCTCATCATCCCGTATTTGATTGTGCCCTATATCATTACAGCAAAAATTATTACCCTATTGCCTCGTTCACTGCCCGCCATCACTCTGTAACACATCGCCACATACCTCGTAGAGCGGTAACGCCCCGCCCTATCACTCGATACCTATCACTCGATACCTATTACTCGATACCTATTACTCGATACCGGTCACTCCGTACCCATCTTTCCGTACCCATCTTTCCGTACCCATCACACCGTACACATCACTCCATACCCGTACATCACATCACATCGCAATGCACAATCCTGGCAGCCCACTGTTTGGAACCTTATTGTTCCGTAACGCATTACCCTGTACCCCCTCCTAAACCAAGCGTCACGCATTACACTACGACATTCACCGCAACACACAGCAGAAAGCCGCACAGCTACTCACTGCCGTACATCTCACTGTCCAGTAACAAACTATTGTCTTATGAATTTCCTGCCGATTTACCTCGCTTCAGCCAGCCCTCGTCGCCATGAAATCCTCGCGCTTATGGGTGTGCCGCACGAAGTCTTGCGCGTGCCAGCGCCTGACGGCGAAGATGAACCCAGACTGCCGGGTGAAGCCCCAGCTGTTTATGTCTGTCGCACAGCGCGAGACAAAGCATTACACGCTGCCGCCTGGCTCGCCGAACAGCACAACACAAACGCCACCCACGCTCAGCGACCCATTCTCTGCGCCGACACTACCGTCATACTTGACGATGATATCTTGGGAAAACCCGCGACCGAGCAGCACGCCCGTGACATGCTGGGGCGTCTATCTGGCCGCACACATGCCGTACATACCGCCCTCGCGCTCATGCACAATGGCCATCTGTATGAAGACGTATCAATAACCACTGTTCGATTCAAGCCCCTTACCGACGAAGAGATCAGACACTATTGCAGCAGTGGCGAACCTATGGGCAAGGCCGGCGCCTACGGCATCCAGGGCCTAGCAGGTATGTTCGTAGAGTCGATCACAGGCAGCTATACCGGTGTAATGGGGCTACCCATGTTCGAAACCGGGAAGCTACTCACCGCATTACCCGCACAAAAATCTGAGTAGTTATAACTGTTAGCTGTACAGCAGGCTACATACTGTTTTCAATAAACCGACATGCTACCCGCAGCTTGCGGGCATGCTCTTCGACGTGGTTTTCAATGCGATATAGCGGCCCAGTAATTGCAATCGCGTAGTCAATGTCAGACAAGCGAAGCGGCCAGGCAACGGCTCCCACATCAGGGATAGACTCGCCCAAATTTGCGAACCAGCCTCGAGCGAGCGACAATTTTATGTCCTCCTCGATGGCTTCCACGGTGACCAGTGTTCGATCACTGTAGCGCGTTAAAGACAGCGACGCCAACACACGTTGCCGCTCCTCGGCAGACAATGCAGACAGCAAAGCCTTGCCCATCGAGTTAGCATGAATGCCTTTCTTCTCACCCGGCACTGCCATATAACTGATAGGGTTGGAAGAAGGCAGCACATCAAGGTACACCACATCCATCGTTCTGTTTAGCTTGCTAAGCACAATAGTTTCAGATGTCGTTTGACGTAACTCCTCCAGACTCGGCTGTACCTTCTCGAGTATCGGATCTGCGCTAGAAATGCGTTGTGCCATCGCCAGCAACCGGCCAGTCGGATAATACCCCTGGCGCCTTGACGTTTCATACAGATACCCCAAGCTGACCAGCGTGCGCAGCAAGGCAAGACAACTGGAAACAGGCGCATTAAGATGCCTGGCCAACTCTGACAAAGCCAGCGGTTTGGTTTCCCGGGCAAAAACTTCAATAATCTCAATAACTCGCAATGCCGTCTTGACATTGCTTTCGCTCTTTTTCTCTTTCATTAGGCAAGTGTAAAATCGCCCGGCATTACTTCAATGCCGAGACAAGCAATTAACAGAAGGCAAATAAACCAAATATAAAAAATAGACTGGTCACACAGACAACCCTCAACATAATACCCCGCAGCAGTGGGTCGTTCGTCAATCGCTTCAATGAATTACTGCTGCCCACGTTTGTCCTGCCTCAACTATCTGGGCTGCGTGTTAAATATCGCTGATCAGTCGGTACAACCGCATAGGTACCGCTCATACCGCAGCCGTAC
This sequence comes from Pusillimonas sp. ANT_WB101, assembly GCF_008369125.1. Taxonomy (NCBI): domain Bacteria; kingdom Pseudomonadati; phylum Pseudomonadota; class Betaproteobacteria; order Burkholderiales; family Alcaligenaceae; genus Pusillimonas; species Pusillimonas sp. ANT_WB101. Next base: position 1,984,623 of record NZ_VOAY01000001.1, read on the forward strand.
CTCAACCTCTCACCGTCAGTTAAATTGGTGCCACTTGGAGGCTTTGAGCCCTTCAGAGGTCAGGCCGCATATGGAAATCACAGCATAAATGTCAACGCCGGTTGAAAACTGACCCACTTTCCTACTTTTCGGCCAGAGTAAAACTGACCCACCTGGGCCTCCAATTTTCTTAATCTTTTGCCTTCACCTGGCCGGCTTTGCGTCTATCTTTAAGCCGGTAACTTTCTCCGGCGATCTGAACAATGTGCGCTTGGCGCAGCAGTCTATCGATCATGGCGGCCGTTAAAGTCTGATTGACGGCGATGGCTCAAGACCGCTGTCCGCAAGGCAGATTACGCGTCAACAAAACGCCGTCGTCGGCACCGTAATACTGGCCCGCCTACGGAGCCAGTATTACATCAGCGCAACACCAATCTTCGTTTCCCGTATCGCAAGACACCCCATCAAGCGATACTGACTACAAATTGTGCCCGCTGTTTACCCGTCAACCCGATAACACCGCTCTGTGCCATAGCACTAAGGGTTCGTGATACGGTTTCCTTGGTCAGGCCCGTGATGTCTGCCGTGTCCTGTAAAGTGGGCAGTTCAAGCGGTATGTTCCCTAGCAAGACCAGAAACCGATGCACTCTTTGCTGCGCGGTACCGCTCCTTAGCAGCACGGCCTCGCTAACTCGATGATCTGCCCTCACAAGCGTCTGAAGCCAAGCCGCTTTGCCTTCTTCAACTTCAGAAGGAAGCCAGGGCCTCACCACACACGAGATAAGCGCAGTCGCAGTATGATCGTAATCACGCGACAGCAATACACCAGCACCGATAACATCACCCGCCACCGCCAGGCTCGTCCAGCCGTCACAACCTTTCTTTGCTCGATGATCAAGCCGAGTAGCCCCTTGCGTAATAAGCCACGCGGTACCCCTCTCGCCCTCACGAAAAACATTCTCTCCGCGAGCAATACATTTTGAATGAATAGCTCGGGAGCGGCTGTCTGATAGGCCATCCGGAGCGATCTTAGTTAAAAACATGGCTCAGCCCTCCGCCGCACAAACGTGTTCACGCCAGCGGGGTTTGCGGCTGACCTCATCAAGACAAAATAGAACCTGTTTTTCAATGCCCGCACAAAAGCAGCCGATGCACAAACTTTGAGCACCAGGACAGCAATAGCTTTATAAAGAAACAACCGCACCACCACGAGATGTTTCGACATTCTGACTCTCCTCAACTAGAACTGACCAACTACTGCGCACGCACAAGCGTGAAAACATTGCTGCGTCGCTTCACAAAAAAAAGGAAGTACGCCCACTGCCGTGCGGTGTGAAGAATAAGAGTCAGAAAATTGGGGGAGCTCGCGGCCCTATAGGAATACCCACGACAAATAGCGGGTGAATAAGTTCTGATCGCTGCCAAACTAGGCACTGCCACACAAAGCAACCAGGCATCGCTACAGCTGGAGGCGCATCGAACAATGCCCCAGCATGCGACAACACAGCGAACGGGCAGACCAAAGAGTTCATGTCATGGTTTGACTGCCACCCATGACCATCCTCAGACAACTGCTCATCAGCAAGCCCGAGAACGGCCAGCTTGAGATCCCCTTTTGCCGAGCAAAGAGTGATGTAAGCATCGCCAGTTTGTCCACCCGGCATATAACCATGCGCAATCCCTCCATTGGCCACCAGGCATACGAGCAACACCAAGCTCACAATCAGACGGAAAACCGTCGATTGCCTGCTCCGAAATGCTGAGCCTGAAAAAGCCATCATGAATATCTGCCAGTAGCACTGCGACATGAAGGGGAAACTGCCGTGATTATGGCACGCACGCAATAGCGCGACTTGAGATCAATCAAACACTTAGCAATGGAACATTCGGAGTGACTAGTTTCGAGTAGCCCGAGCATTTCCGTTTGCGCCGTCCTTGCTGTTTTACGGGGAATAACGTTCACGTACTAAGTACTACAAAAGATACTGCCGAGCAGTGTGAAGATGTCGGCGCAAGAGCAGACTGGGAATGTCGAAATGACGGGTGTCGAGCCTCCACGGAGGCTGGGCGTTACATTGCTTCGGAGTTCGGGTGCGGAGGCGGTGCGAGGCAGATGGTGCGGTGTTCGCGAGTTCTGTTTGCAGAGAGTGTTTGCAAACGACGGTTGCGGTGCGGCGATTGTGGCAGGCGTTCTGATGCTGGCGCGTTGCGCTGAGTTTATCCAGCGGCGCGCAGAGTATCTGAATTTTTAAGCTCAGGCCGTTTAGATCAGGCATTTAGCTCTACCTAGCTTGCCAGGACAACGCGTCCCACACAAGGCGTCGTGCTCTGTCCTCTGGTGCCGTGGTGACGCATACCTAGCCGCCACGGAGGCTGGGCTTTACACAGGATCAGAGTGGGCATAGATAGAGGAAGTACGGATGACCTGCGGGGATATTGTGCTGTGGTGCTGGCGTGCTGTGATGCAGTGGGGATGTGATGCCGTAGGGATGTGATGCGGTGTTGCGGCGTTGCGGTGTAGCGGTATTGCTGTGTTGCTGTGTTGCGGTATTGCTGTGTTGCTGTGTTGCGGTATTGCTGTGTTGCGGTGTAGCGGTATTGCTGTGTTGCGGTGTTGCGGTATTGCTGTGTTGCGGTGTTGCGGTGCCGTTTAGTTTTCCATAGCAAAAACCCCCGCCCGATCACGGGAGGGGGTTTTTGGGAATAAAAGCCTGACGATGACCTACTTTCACAGACGAAAGTCCACTATCATCGGCGCAAAGGCGTTTCACTGTCCTGTTCGGGATGGGAAGGAGTGGGACCACCTTGCTATGGTCGTCAAGCGTAACCGGGTGCCAGGCACGTGCAGGGCACGGGCTTGGCCAATCTTGGAAAGAAGCACGACGGCTGTAGGGTCTTGGGGCGCGCCGGTTGGGGCGGGCCTTTAACGCATGCAGCATAACGTAATTAAGGTGTTTTTAACGCGGCGTACGAGCCGCGATGGTGCGTCACCGGACTACACACGGTGGCGACTTTTCATGATTTATTTGAACGGTACTTGAACGCTAACCTACAAGGTTATAGGATCAAGCCGCACGGGCAATTAGTACTGGTTAGCTACGCGCATTACTGCGCTTCCACACCC